>NZ_UEGO01000043.1 GCF_900465345.1 Asaia bogorensis
AGCGCGTTATCAGGACCGGAGAGAACGGTATGCTTGCGCGTAGTGCCGAGGAATGGCGCGATGCACTTCTTACCTTGGCCCATGATCCTGCGCTGCGTGAGCGTATGGGAGAGACCGCAAGAGCAACTGCGCTGGATCTTTACGCCCCGGAGCGGATTCTGACCCAGCAGGCGGAACCGGTTTTTGGAAGGCCGCCGTCTTTCGGACACAAGGCACCCCGTATTCTTCAGGTCAATGTGTTCATGGCGCCGCGTTCATTTGGCGGGGCTACAATCGTGGTAGAGGCACTTCTTGGCCCACTCGCCAAGGCAGGATTTGAAAACAGTGTCGGTCAAAGGCACGATCAGGACCGTTCCTGCCTATAATCAGGCTGGGCTGGATGATTTCTACGATCAGGTTGATGTGCTTCTTTTCCCTTCGCAATGGCGCGAAAGCTACGGTCTGACTGTTCGTGAGGCTCTCTCACGTGACGTCTGGGTAATCTCCACCGCCCCCGGAGGACAGTCCGAGGAGATTGTGGATGGCGTGAATGGCTCGCTTATCCCGATCATCAATGATCCTGCCCCGCTTCAGGCTGC
>NZ_UEGO01000041.1 GCF_900465345.1 Asaia bogorensis
GGTATTTAAAACCCCGAATCTCGGTATTTAAAACCCCGAATCTCGGTATTTAAAACCCCGAATCTCGGTATTCGGTATTTAAAACCCCGAATCACTTGACGCAAGTATGTAAAACCCCGAACTTGAGATATGGTATCTGAAACCCCGAATCTGCCTGTTGTCCATGAGGCCCTCCTGCCGGAGCGTCATCCGCAGCATGACTTATTCATCTGCGACGTGGCAGATGCCGTGCTTAAGGACGTGATGCCGCAAATGGAGCATCCGTTCTATTCCTTATCGAAAAAACCCGAGACTTCCGTTCGTCGCTATGAACATAACGGGCAATGGCTGGAAATCACGCCAAGCGTGAAGGGCCTTGCTACAATCTACGATAAAGATATTCTGATCTACTGTATTTCGCAGATTATGGCGAAACTAAAGGCCGGAGAAAAAGTATCGCAACGGGTACGGATCAGCAGCCGTGACTTACTCATTTTCACCAATCGCGGTACGGCAGGTAAGGACTACAAAGCCCTTATCGAAGCCCTCGACCGCCTTGAAGGCACACGTATCCGCACTAACATTGTCACAGGCGACGAAGAACAGGTAGACGGTTTTGGCCTGATCGACGCTTCATCCATCCGCCGCAAACTTGGCCTCGACGGTCGCCTGTTGCATTGCGAGATCAAGCTGTCGGATTGGGTCTTTAATGCAATTAAGAGTAATGATGTTCTGACACTGCATCGTGATTATTTCCGGCTACGCAAACCGCTGGAACGACGCGTTTACGAACTAGCCCGCAAACATTGCGGTCAACAAGTGGTATGGAAAGCCTCTCTTGAGATCCTACTGAAAAAATCAGGCTCTCAAAGCCCAGAAAAATTATTCCGACAGATGATAAAAAACCTTGCTGCAAGCGATCATCTACCGGATTACCGTGTCGAATTCGATCCTCAGAAAGACATGGTAACATTCATCAATCGCGGCACAATGAAAGCTGCCGAGCCAGCAACCGAGGCTTGGATGGGTGTGCTTGATCCTGATATTTACGGGGACGCTCGAAACATCGCGCCAGGGTGGGATGTGCATCATCTCGAAAGAGAATGGCGCATGTGGCTGGGTGATAACGAGATCGCTCCGAAGAACCCTGAGCGGCATTTCATCAAATTCTGCGAGACGTGGTTTGCTAAGCGTGGTCAACCCTAATTGTACAAATACGCAGGCATAATCTATCTACATAGATAGTCAGCGCTCTCCAAAAGGATGACGACCGTGCTTACGCATCAAGTCATCAATGGCCTCCCCGATCAAACCCTGAATAGTTGTATCGGTATCAAGCGCAAGTTGGTGTAGCCCCTTGCTAACTGCTGGAGAAAAATACCCCACCACAGCCCGCTTACCTTCTCTCGGATTACGTGGGCGGCCTTTCTCTACCACCGTTTGCGCAGCCGGTTCCACAACCGATGGCGCGACTGTCTTTTTGAGACCAGCAAACCGACTCATGCCGTATATCCTTAACTTAGAAAAGTGCTAACGCGTTTTTGTGTCATCTTGTTTGTGTGATGGCATGTTAACTTGATCACACACCCAATTCCACAACAGTGCTATATCAGCAGCAGCCTTGCTTTCAGGCTCCGTTTCCTGCGCGGTACGACCGGAACCAACGCTATGATGAAAAACTGCACGCTCTGGCAAAACAACAGAAGCAACAGGGATACCAAACTGCGCCACGACCTCAGCCGCCTCCTTATAAACTTGGGGCGCACGAGGAGGGCCCGCAGTAAAGATTACGAAGGCAGGCTTACCACTGGCTCGCACGAGTTCTGCCGTTGTTCTGACAGCGTCCATATCGAAAGCACGTGGTCTGCATGGAATTAACAAGAAATCAGCGACACGACACGCCTCACGCGCCATAATATCGGCATGTGGAGGGGTATCTATTATCGATAGTTCTGCACCCAGTTCGGACGCTTGCTCCAGCTTTTTTGATAACAGGGCATGAGCCGCACAATCCACCACATCAGGCTCGACATCCCCCCGCCACGCTTTCCATGAACTTGCAGTCGCCTGCGGATCGGTATCGAGGATCAGAGAAACGTATCCAGCGGCACTGGCACTAGTAGCCAAGTGTAGGGCAAGCGTCGTCTTCCCAGCGCCTCCCTTCTGACTAATGATCGCGATTGTTTTCATGCCACCATGTTTCCGTGTTAACACATTAACCCATTACCATGTTATTTTGATAACTCAATGTCTTCCTCAAAAAACCGACTATTTAATCGAACCAAACATTTTGTATGCCTCAGACCGGTGCTGATAGCACCTATAAAATGTCATCATGTTTTTGTGTTAACATAAAAACATGATGACACGCTATCTTTCTCTCTGCACAATGGCAGCTACAGTGTTCTTGCTGATCCCCAGCTCACGGGCGATCCACCGATAACTCCGCTTTTCCGCCACCAGCGCCAGAACCTTCGGAGCCAGACGGTCAGACTTCGGCCGCTCCCCTTTCTGTCGGCCGAGAACCTTCCCGCGTGCCCTGGCAGCAGCCAGACCAGACTTCACCCGCTCACTGATCAGATCCCGCTCGAACTCTGCAATCCCGGCCAGAACCGTCGCCAGCATCCGCCCATGTGGCGTCGCCAGGTCGAACATCATCCCCGTCATGGCGATCAGGGAAACACGATAACTCTCCAGTTCCTGAAGCGTGGAGATGAGATCAATGGTCGAGCGCCCCCAGCGGGACAGCTCCGTCACCAGAATGGCGTCAATTTCACGGGCCTGAGCCAGCCTCATGACCTTGCGACGCTCTGCCCGATCTAGGGGGGCGGTGAGAGACTGTTCGAAAACGTACGCTAAGGATTTTAGGAACCGGATTGCAACCGAAGAGGCCTGAAATTATCTCGTGGCTGCCCGATTTCGTCCCAAAGATAATCACCTGTCAGGCCAATATGCTCCCAGCCGAGTGGTGCCACATGAGCAAGCACGATCCTTCGTCACTTCCACGCGGCGGCCAAGCCGACCGCGCTCCTCTGCCACGGACCGGTGGTCGTTGTCGCTGCGCTCGACGATGCTTCGGCCTTCCGCAAGGCGCTGGAGGAAGGCGATGACGCCGGGGCGGCCGACCTGGCGCGAGACTGGATCTACGCGGGCTACCGCATGACCGTTTTTTCGGCGAGCGAGGAGAAGATCGCTGAGGAGCGAGTGCTGAAGGGCGAGCTCTACTTCGACATGGAAAAGGCGCTGCGGTCGGCCGGTGGCGACGTCTCTGTCACCGACAAGAACTTCGCTTCGAATGTCGTCGTGGACCGGGAACTGATCACGGGTCAGAATCCGGCGTCGGACCGGGCCATGGCCGACGCGTTGATCGAAGCCCTTGATCGCGCCGCTGCGTGAGTACCAGGATGACCGGCGGGGCGCTAAGGGTGCGCCCTCCCTCGGATATAGCCAAGACAAGGAACGGTGCCATGACCGCCAACGTGAAGATCGTCGCCGTCCTCACCGCCCGTGTGGATACCGTCGACCGCCTGCGCGCTCTGCTCGACGCCATGCTGGAGCCGAGCCGAGCCGAGCCGGGCAACCTGCGCTACGATCTCTGGCAGGACCAGAGCGATCCGAACCGTTTCGTGCTCGACGAGCTGTACGCGGACGCGGATGCGGTTGCCGCCCACCGCGCGACGCCCCACTTCCAGAACTATCTTTCTCAGATCGGCGATCTGGCCGAGCGCGGCGCGTTCGTCCTCAACCCCGTCTCGGCGACCTGAGGGTGGTGCCATGGGCAAGCTTAAAGAATGGGTGGGGTCGGCGCTGCTGGCACAACCGTTCTACATAGAGGAGCTGCGGATGATCGGCCTGTTGGCACCTGCGCTTCGCCTGGGCCTTATGGGCCTCGTTCATCCACGCGGCTACCGCTGGCGCGGGGCCGCGATCCGGCGAAAAATCAATAACTGACTTGAAGGGATACAGTCGTGACCAAGGGTATCGAAGGCAAGGTCATTCTCATTACCGGCGGCAGCACCGGCATCGGCGCAGAAACCGCGCGGCTTCTCGCGGAACGCGGCGCAAAGGTGGCCATCGCCGCGCGGCGCAAGGACAAGCTCGACGAGGTCGTCGCGGACATCGCCGCAAACGGCGGCACGGCACGTAGCTACGCGCTCGACGTCACCGACAAGGCGGCGGTCCAGTCCGTCGTCTCCGCAATCATTGCCGACTTCGGCCGCCTCGACGTGCTGATCAACAACGCAGGGCTGATGCCGATCCGTCCGATGGCCGAGGTCAACACCGACGAGTGGGACCAGATGATCGACGTCAATCTGAAGGGTACGCTCTACGGCATCGCGGCGGCCCTTCCCGGCTTTCTCGAGCAGGGCAGCGGCCACATCATCAACCTGAGCTCGGTCGCCGGTATCAAGGTCTTCGCACCAGGCGGCACGGTCTACTCCGGTACCAAGTTCGCGGTCAGCGCGATCAGCGAGGGCTTGCGCCACGAGGTGGGTGAAAAGGTCCGTGTCACGTCGATCGAGCCCGGAGCCGTCGAAAGCGATTTGAAGTTCACGACGTCTGGCACGGCAGCCGAGACGGTGCTAGACTTCTACAAACAGGCCATCCCAGCGGCATCGGTGGCGCGTGCTATCGCGTTCGCTGTCGAACAACCTGATGACGTTGACGTCAACGCGATCGTCATCCGGCCGACCGCACAGCAGTTCTGATTTCGACGAGGAGGCGGGGCCGCGTGTGCTCCGCCTCATGGGGAACGTACCGGCCCGCTTGTCCGTTACTCTGCCGAATGATATCTGTCCGTTTAACTTGAGGAGTCGATAATGCCCAAACTCGCGCTGTACGTGCCACTGAAGGCCAAACCCGGTAAAGAGAGCGATGTCGCCAATTTCCTGACCTCGGCATTGCCGCTCGTTCAAGCCGAGCCGGGCACTCTGACCTGGTATGCGATCGAGGAAGGTCCCGGTGCGTACGCGATCTTCGATACGTTCGACACAGAGGAGGATCGGCAGGCCCATCTTGACGGCAAGGTTGCCGCCGCGCTGATGGAGAAGGCGGAAGAACTGTTCTCGGAACCGCCGCAGATTCACAAGTTCACCCTGCTGGCCGCGAAATAGCGGAGCGGTCGGCACACCAAGCTGCCGTACGACTGCACGGTTAGGGTCGCCTGCCGTCGGGAATGGACGGCCCGGCCGGCTCTGGAACTAAATAGAAGAATACGACAGGCCATCCGTGATAGTGGATGGCTTTGTCTTTTGCGCTTATCCTGCCTTTTGATGCTGCTGCTGATAAGTCGGCGTTGATGTGTTGCGTTATCATGGCGCCGTTGGTTTCGCAGGAACTTCTTGAGGTCATCAATCTGCCGCTTTTTTAGATCGTCCTGGCCCAGGCAATCGAAAAGCCGCCGTAAATCGATCCGAGAACTGCCGAACGGGAAGGAACCGCTCAGGCATCAGGCGGTTTAGGAGACAGACATCGGTTGGAAAGATGCGATGCTATGCGCCTTTGCGCTGGTCCGGATCATCAGCAAGCTCTCGATTTGATGACGCCCAGAGCAGAGCTACAAAAGGAGAAGACCCGTGAAAGCTGTCGTGTACAACGGGCCAAAAGACGTTTCCGTCAATACCATCGATGATCCCAAGATCGAAAAGCCGACCGATGTTATCATCCGGCTGACCACGACCAACATTTGCGGGTCCGACCTTCACATGTACGAGGGCCGTACCAGCTTTGAGAAGGGCAGGGTCTTCGGTCACGAAAACCTTGGCGAGGTCATCGAAGTCGGCGCTGCCGTAGATCGTATCAAGAGGGGCGATCGCGTCTGCATGCCGTTCAACGTCGGTTGCGGGTTCTGCGAAAATTGCGAACGCGGTCTGACTGGTTTTTGCCTCACGACCAATCCTGGAACCGCCGGCGCAGCGTATGGCTTTGCCGAGATGGGGCCGTGGCAAGGCGGTCAGGCCGAGATGATGCGCGTACCTTATGCCGACTTCAATTGCCTGAAGCTGCCCGAGGACGCTGAGGAGAAGGAGGATGACTATGTCATGCTCTCCGACATCTTTCCGACGGGTTGGCATGGCGTCGAGTTGTCGGGTTTCTTGCCTGGTGAGAGTATCGCGATCTATGGGGCTGGTCCGGTCGGTTTGATGGCCGCGCACTCAGCCGAAATTCGCGGTGCCTCTCAGATATTCGTGGTTGATTCTCACGACGACCGTTTGAAACTGGCCGAGGCGATGGGCGCGATTCCGATCGACATGCGCAAGGGCGATCCCGCCCGGCAGATCCTTGACGCGACCGGCGGCGTCGGGACCGACCGTGGGGTCGAGGCGGTAGGGTATCAGTGTTGCGATCGCCACGGCAAGGAGCGCAGCAATTACACGATGAACTGCCTCGTCAAAAGCACGAAGGCCACCGGCGGCATCGGCGTCGTCGGCGTGTTTATCCCGGAAGACCCGAATGCGCCCGACGATCTCCAGAAGGAAGGCAAGATTGCGTTCGACTTCGGCAACTTTTGGTTCAAGGGGCAGAAGATCGGCACCGGGCAATGTAATGTAAAGCATTATAACCGGCGGCTAATGAACCTCATTAAGCATGGCCGGGCCAATCCTGCTCAAATCATCTCGCACCGACTGCCGCTCGATCAGGCGCCAGACGCCTACAAGCATTTCGATGCGCGCGATGATGGATGGACAAAGGTCGTGCTTAAGCCGACCGCCTGACCTTAGTCTTCAACGGAATAGGGAATAGATTATGACGTTAGAGGGCAAATCAGTTGCCGTTCTGATCGCGCCCCGCGGGACGGAAGAGCCAGAATTCTCGAAGCCCAAGCAAGCTATCGAGGAGGCTGGCGGCAAAGTGACCGTGGTCAGTTTTGAAGCGGGCGTGGCTCGCACAGTCAATAGCGACCTTGACGAGGGCGGCAGCTATACTATCGACAAGACGTTTTCCGATGTCAAAGCCGACGATTTCGACGGACTAGTTGTGCCCGGAGGAACGGTCGGTGCCGACAAGCTGCGCGGCAGCGCCGAGGCAATTGATTTCATCCGGGCTTTTTTCGATCAGAAAAAACCGGTAGCCGCGATATGCCATGCACCCTGGACATTGATCGAGGCGGGCGTGCTTAAGGGTCGCACCTTGACGTCCTACCCGACGCTGAAGGTCGATATCGAGAACGCCGGCGCTACATGGACCGATGAGGAAGTCGTGGTCGACAACGGCCTTGTTACCAGCCGCGACCCCGACGATTTACCCGCCTTCTGTGCCAAACTCGTTGAGCAAATCGCGGAAGGTGCCGGCGCTGGGCCCGCGGCCGCGAATTAATACGGGACGGTTTCGACGAACCATGTGAGGGCGCGCTCCCTGGTGAAGGTCCACACAAAACAGGCGTAGCGGATGGCCGGCGATTGGCTGTCCGCTACGCCGCGTATCAGACGAAAACGGCGCACTTCCGAGGACTCAATCCCCAACAAGCCGCGTCAACCGCGGTGACACCTCGCCGGCTCCCGCTTCCAGATGCGACCCATTTCAGCGTGCGTGCGGTTGAGATACGCCTGATCGAACGTGCGTTCGGCCAGGTTTATGACCTACAGCGCCGCTTTGAGATAGGGGGCGGTGAGACTGCCTTCTGCTTCCGCAACGAAGAAAGGGACGCCGCTGGCAACGATACGGCCGCCATCTTCCCCAGCCCCCGGTCCCAGATCGATGACCCAGTCCACCTGCCTGATGGCGCGCATGTCATGTTCGACGACCACGACCGTATTGCCGGCGTCGACGAGGCCCTGCAGGTGTTGCATCAGCCGGTCGGCATCTGAGGGGTGAAGCCCCGAAGTTGGCTCGTCGAGGATGTAGATCGT
This sequence comes from Asaia bogorensis, assembly GCF_900465345.1. Lineage (GTDB taxonomy): Bacteria > Pseudomonadota > Alphaproteobacteria > Acetobacterales > Acetobacteraceae > Asaia > Asaia bogorensis_A. The sequence goes on from NZ_UEGO01000041.1 coordinate 7,830, forward strand.
GTTGCCGCGTTGAGCGCGTTGCAGTTCAGGCGGCAATCCGTCGATCGTGTCGACCTCCGGCACGCCGGCCTGGTCGATAAGGCGACGGGCATAGGGCGCAACCGATTCCAGATAACGCCGCTGGGCTTCGGCATAAAGGGTGCCGAACGCGAGCGATGACTTGCCCGAGCCCGATATGCCGGTGAACACCACGAAGGCGTCACGCGGTACATCGACGTCCACATTTTTTAGGTTATTCTGGCGCGCGCCGCGAACCTGCACGCAAGCGGGCGGTCCGGCATGCCCATGATCGGTGGCGGGCGTCGTCGCGTGTATATCCTTGTCCTTCAATTCAGTCTTCCTGCCATATCCGCCCGTGCGGCCCGTGGTTCATTACGGTCGGGGTAACGGATCAATGCGTTTCCGACTCAATACATCCAACGGCCAGGCTGGCTCGATGTTCGGAACCTTTGAAATATTTTTCCAGCATTAAACAAAGGTTACGACAAAACCATTTTTCCGTTAGGTCGCGCGACGAGGCCACACACACTCCGCTGGTAAGCACCTGGGCCAGGCGGGCCTGGTCCGTGCCGCTATCGGCGTGTAACGACTGCACTTCGGCGGTTGTTACCGCATCGCGACGCGTTGCCCAGTTGCCAGAGCGCGCTTCATCATGGCCAGGGTCGGGCCATGATGACGGCTGGCCTGTCAATCCGAGCGTCTGGCGCCGCGTCTTAGAACGCGACTGAACGGTCGACGTTGGCGGCGTCGAGGAAGAGGGGGAAGAAAATGCCGTCACCCGAGATAACCGGAGTGGTCATCCGGAACTTCCTCGATGTCTGGTGTTGCCAGAGGCGCTTTGGATCGGCGGGTCAGTAGTGAATGACCGTGCGGATCGACTTACCTTCGTGCATCAGGTCGAACGCCTCGTTGATCTCCTCCAAACCCATGGTGTGGGTAACGAACGGGGCCAGATCGATATCACCTCTCATGGCGTCCTCGACCATGCCGGGGAGCTGTGTACGTCCCTTGACGCCGCCGAAAGCGGACCCCTTCCAGACGCGGCCCGTAACGAGCTGGAATGGACGGGTGGAGATTTCTTCGCCCGCGCCGGCAACGCCAATCACGATCGACTGACCCCAACCACGGTGCGCTGATTCAAGAGCGGCGCGCATGACATTGACGTTGCCGATGCACTCGAAGGTATGATCGATGCCCCATCCCGTCATCTCGATCAGCACTTGCTGGATGGGCTTGTCATGGTCCCTGGGGTTGATGCACTCGGTCGCACCGAACTGGCGTGCCAGCTCGAACTTGGACGGATTGGTGTCGATGGCGATGATGCGACCCGCCTTCGCCTGGCGCGCGCCCTGAATTGCCGCGAGGCCGATCCCGCCAAGGCCGAACACGGCGACCGAGTCTCCAGGCTGGACCTTGGCGGTATTGTGGACTGCGCCGATGCCGGTCGTGACGCCGCAGCCCAGCAGACAGACATGTTCGGGGTTAGCCTCGGGATTGATCTTGGCGAGCGAGACTTCGGCGACGACAGTATATTCACTGAAGGTTGAACAGCCCATGTAATGATAAAGGGGCTGGCCATTGTACGAGAAGCGGGTGGTGCCATCGGGCATCAAACCCTTGCCCTGCGTTTCGCGGACAGCGACGCACAGGTTGGTCTTGCCCGACACGCAGAAATCGCACTTACCGCACTCGGCTGTGTAGAGCGGAATCACATGATCGCCCGGCCTGACGCTGGTGACGCCCTCACCGACCTCGACAACGATGCCCGCGCCCTCGTGGCCTAGAACCACCGGGAAAACGCCCTCCGGATCACTGCCCGCCAGCGTGTACGCATCGGTGTGGCACACGCCGGTGTGCGTCACCCGGATGAGCACTTCGCCCTTCCGGGGTGGAGCGACATCGATTTCGACGATTTCGAGTGGCTTGCCCGGCTCGAAGGCTACAGCGGCGCGAGATTTCATGTTGGGATACCCTCGTTGATGGAAACTGATTGCCGGTGCGAGGCCGTTGCACCATCGCAAATTCGTCGACGTTCTCATACTGTCAGGGAGTATCTTTGTCATACTCCCTGACAGTATACAAGAGGTGTCCTACCGAGGATCTCAAACCAGAGAAGGCAGCAGGGGCTGGCTTCTAAGTGCGAGAGAGCACGGGCAAGAAAATGAGCCTGAAATCGTCATTTAAGATAAGTACGCAGAATCTTCATTACGCCCTCCACGCCGTCATCGTGATCGCTGCCCTCGCTTTTGAGGGCCGGATCTGCGCCGGAACCGAATGTTTCCCTGAGGTGACTCTCCATCACTTCCGCCATCAGCCCGTTTGTCGCGCCACGCATGGCGACAATTTGCTGCAGCAGGGGAGCGCAATCGGCCCCGGCTTCGATCGCGCGTTCCAGAGCGTCCGCCTGACCCTTGATACGCCGCAAGCGTGTGATGGCTCGCTTTTTGTCCTCTGATGAATGTGGCATCGCGTTTTCCCGAGAAATCGCTTCAGCATACTATACAGGGGGGGAGTTTCAATCCTGCACTGAGACGGGCGTTTCTCTCATCGGGCGAGGTTCCGGTCATGCTCTCAAGCCTGCGCCGCAAGCAACCACGGCATGGGCTGAGGGTCCGATCATGTATCTGGGAGGGGGAGCCATCGCTTGCTCCCCAGGTTTGCCGGTCAGACCGTAACGACGACCTTGCCGATCTGGTCGTTCGATTCGAGGAAGCGGTGCGCGTCCTGAATGGCGTCGAGCGGGAAAGTGCGCGCGATCCGCGGCTTGAGCGCGCCCGATTCCAGACCCGCCACGATGAAGGCCTTGGCGCGATCAAGGGCGGCGTCGTCCGAGACGATCTCACTGTAGAGATAACCCTTGAGCGTAAGGCTCTTGCCCAGCACGGAGAACAACGGGAACGGTGTCGGCTCGCCGCTGAGCGCGCCATATTCGAGCAGGATGCCGCCGCGCGCCATGCTCGCGGTCAGCGGCTCGAACGACGGGCCTCCGACCGGGTCGAGCACCACGCGCGCACCTGCACCATCGGTTATCTCCATCACCCTCGCCACCAGATCCTCTTCCTCGGTCGCGACGACATGATGTGCACCGGCATCGATCAGGGCCTGGCGCTTGGCTCCGGTACGCGTCGTCGCGATTACCGTCGCGCCGACCATCCGCGCAATCTGGAAGGCAGCAAGGCCGACGCTACTGGAAGCAGCGGTGACGATGACGAAATCGCCCTCGCCGAGCTTCGCCTGCTCCACCAGCGCGCCCCAAGCGGTGACATACTGCATCCACACGGCCGCCGCTTCCTCGAACGACAGCGCGGCCGGATGCTTTACGACAAGGCGGGCAGGCACGTTGGCGACCTCGCCATAGGTGCCCCAGCGCGCGATGTCGAGCGGGGGGATGACGCTGACGGCCTCGCCTTCCGCAAACCCGGTCACGTCCGCGCCGATCTTAACGACGGTGCCGGCAGCCTCATAGCCAAGGCGGCTCGGGAACTCGGCTTCCTGAAGGTAGGCATGGTTGCGGAACATCACCTCGGCGCGGTTTATGCCTATCGCCTTGACCGCGATCTGCACCTCGTCGGCCGCGGGCGCGGGCACTGCCAAATCTTCAATCTTGAGGACACTGGCGTCGCCATATTCGTGGATTCGAACGATGCGGCTCATGGGCCACTCCTTGAATATTGAATGATCGTTCAGTATCGGTATGGGCCACCAGCTTCAAGCTATTATTTATCGATCATTCCATATCGGGCGCGAGACATGACTGAGACGAAAGCCCGTCGCGGCGCAGGTCGCCCTCGTGTGTTCGACACTAACGCAGCGCTCGACAAGGCGGTGCGGCTGTTCTGGCAGCGCGGCTACGAGGCGACATCGATGGCCGATCTGGTGGCGGAGACTGGCGTCGCCGCCGCCAGTCTTTATGCGGCGTTTGACAACAAGGCGGGGCTGTTCGCGGCGGTGATCGAGCGCTACGCCGCGACGTTCAGCGTCCACCTCTATGCACCCATCAACGATCCGGCGTTGTCCACCTTTGAGGCCGTCAAAGGCCTGCTGGAACGAGCGGCGTCATCGTTTTCGGAACCTGGAACGCCCGCCGGCTGCTTCATGTATTCGGCAGCGGCAGCCGTTTCGCCAGCGTCTGCCGCCATCGAATGCCTGCTGCGCGAAAAACGTATCGCGGCGGAGGCCCTCCTGATCGAGCGTCTGCATCGCGGCGCCGCGCAGGGCGAGCTTGCGGCCAATGCCGATCCGGCCGTGCTAGGCAAATTCATCAATACGGTCATGGAAGGCATGTCCGTTCAGGCGCGCGACGGCGCTACGATCAACCAACTGCTCTCCATCTGCAAAATGACACTCGATCGATGGCCGGCCGCGATATGATTGTTAAATGGTGGTCATCTGCCAATCCGCTTCCCGCGACCGAACAGTCGAACTTATCTCATAGGACGAAAGCACATGAAACACGTGGAGGGATCGAAGAACCGTTGATTGGCGCGCGTGGGTCCTGATTTAAGGCTTTTGTCGTGGTGATTGACGGCTCCCGGGGTGGCTTTCGACCTTCGCTTTGAGCAGATCGGGGGCTGTCATCCGCTGGATGGCTACGCGCTTGCGTTCAACCTCTCCAGGAACAGAAAGCGCCGCATGTTGTAGACGATATTGGCCAGGCCGATCCTCATGGTGGCCCGGGTGATACCCACGGTCCGGACGAACAGACCCGTCTGCGATTTCTGATCGGCAAAGACGTGCTCGACGCGGGATCGGATCACCGACTTCCCTACGTTGGACCGCTGGATGTGGCGGGGCATGGGCTTGAGATGCGGCTTTTTCCTGTGAACCTTCGAGACAAAGCCCTCCTTTTCCATGAAGTCCTCATTGGCTTTTGAGCGGTAGGCTGTGTCTGCCCAGAGCCACGGTGTATTGTAGATATCAGCGATAAATGGCACTGAGTTGCAGCGCTAATTGGCATGTAAGAGCAGCAGCATGCCTGGCTCGTATGGGAGCAAGCGGGCGCTGCGCTGGACGGTTACGTTTTCCGCAGGTCATGCTGCCATTACGGACGTAACAGGCTGACGCCTGAGTGTCCGATAAACGGTTGGTCGCGAGATGGAAAACAGATCAGCCAGGTCACTGATGGAATAGTCGCCGGTATCGTACATGCGGCGAAGTTCCTTCTGCTGCCGATCGGACAGCTTGGGCTTTTTCCCGCGTAGCTTGCCCTTGGCGCGCGCGATCGCCATCCCTTCACGGGTTCGAAGTTTAATGAGGTCCGCTTCAAATTCGGCGAAGGTAGCAAGAATGTTGAAAAACAGCTTTCCCATCGGATCGGACGGATCGTGGACACTGGCACCGAGTTGGAGCTTCACGCCACGAGCGGCCAGGCTGTCTCCGATCGCACGTGCATCGGGCACGGACCGGGCGAGCCGGTCGAGCTTTGGCACGACCAGCGTGTCGCCGTTACGCACCGCCGCCAGCGCCTGGTCGAGACCGGGCCGGTCCCGGTTCGTCCCGGTGAATCCCTTGTCAGTGTAGATCCGATCAGCCGCGACGCCGAGTTTGAGCAGAGCGTCCTGCTGGGCGGCGAGATCCTGCTTGTCCGTCGAGCAGCGGGCGTAGCCAATCAGTGTGTGCGTCATGAATCAGACTGTAACGTATAAGGCCCCATGACTGCAATTTATATGGTACCATTCATATGAGACTCGGTGGGTGGCTGTTTTCCGTGAGTTGCGCCACCTCTCAACATGAGTCCGTTTAACGACCCTCTATCGGACAGGATAATTTCCAGCTATCGCATCCGCCTTTTTGTCCAGATCGCACGCGATCATGGAAGGCGGCCGGCCGACAGACCGAGAAAGACTGACAAAGCCTGATCGACCTGACGCAAAGACGAGACCTCCAGATGTCCGAAAACCGGACCGATTTTTTCCTGTGGTAAGGACACCGCCCGATCAATCATCACCTGCGATAAGCGACGCAAGCCGTTCGTCGTGCTGGGTACAACCGAAATCCGGAACAAAGGCCAGTCCTGCACGGTGCTGGTCAACCGCAACACAGTCACGGCCGGCAGGTCAGAAAAGGCGTCAGCCTGTATGACAAGGGCCGGACGCGGTTTGCCATAATCACCATTGACGGCGATCGTCACCAGATCACCGCGTTTCACGCCGTCCACTCATCCTGGAAATCGTCCTCCTCGAAGAGCGCGTCCAGCTCGCGCAATACCTGAGCTTCATTACTCGCCGGATCACAAGCCAGCGCCGCCACTTCACGGGATTGCCGCCGCGCTTCCGTCTCGAAAGCACGCTGCTCTCGCCGCGCGACATAAGCGCGCATGAAATCCCGCAGCACTTCAGCCGCAGGCCGTTCATCCGCACGGGTTGCCGCCGTGAACGCCGCCTTCAGTGCCGGGTCAATCCGGAAGTTGAAGTTCTCCCCTTTCGGATGGGAACTGGTCCGGGGCATCATAGCCTCCTGATCTAAGGTCAGAGACTTAATTATGCAATTACATTATGCAAAACACAAGGTAATTGCATCCTGCTCACCTCCCCTGATAAAGGACATTATCTGGGGAAGACCAAGCAAAGACCGCTTTATCCTGTTTGAACCCTCCCGGAAAAACCACCATGCAGCCCTTGATACACCGTGGCTCCGGATTGTCCCAATATGACTATAGTCTGTTTAATACGAACCTAATTCGAGAGGAAGAAAAGGGGGGGGGGGAAACAGGCAGTCGACTGTCGGGACAAGGTTACCCAAAACAGCCTTTCGCAGTGTTCACATTCATGACAGGGAGTAGAAATATTCAGGTGATTTCTCTCAATCAACGATAAGTATAAAATCGGCGTCCAAATATTTCTATATTTAAAGTGCAAGTTCCTTCCACTGGAAGAAACTTGCGGGAAAAATAGGATGTCAGCAAGCCAGTGGATAATCGGTATAGCCTTCTGCGCCTTGCGAGTACCAGGTGCGGATATCATCCTTGTTCAGGGGGAGATTGTCTTCCAGACGATGCACCAGATCCGGATTGGCGATGAATGGACGGCCGAATGAAATGGCGTCCGCGACACCGGTTGCGACTGTCTCGATCGCTTCATCGCGTGTGTAGTCCTGATTCAGAACCAGCGGTTTTTTAAACACTTCTCGGATCGGGCCATGAAGCTTGGGCTGATCGGTCTTGCCGAACGTGCCATTCGGCCCGGGTTCGCGCAGTTCAAGAAAAGCGATGTCGAGATCGTTCAGCAGCTTTGCTGCCGGCACAAAAACCTGCTCGGGATGGCTGTCGATGCAGCCCTGCGTATCGCCATTAGGGGATAGTCGTACTGACGTTTTGTCCGCGCCAATCGTTGCGATCACGCGTTCCGTGACTTCACGCAGGAAGCGGATGCGGTTTTCCGGCGAGCCGCCATATTCGTCGGAACGATGATTGGTGCCGTCCCGCAGGAATTCGTCGATCAGATAACCGTTGGCGGCATGAATCTGCACACCGTCAAAGCCTGCCTGAAGAGCATTTCTAGCAGCGTTTTCATAGTCGTTCAGGATGCGGGCAATATCCTCCCTGGTGAGAGGGTGGGCAGTTTCGGGAGCCTGCTTGCCGTCATATGTATGGAGCGCTTCAGGTGCTTTTGTCGCCGAACAGGAGACAGGCTGCTGGCCCGTCACGCTGGAATGCACCATGCGACCCATGTGCCAGAGCTGGGCCACGATCTTTCCGCCCTTGGCGTGAACTGCGGCGGTGATGGGCTTCCAGGCTTCTACCTGTTCCTGCGACCACAGACCCGGCGCATACGGCCAGCCAAGACCTTCGCGGCTGATACCGGTCGCCTCCGAGATGATCAGACCGGCTCCAGCCCGTTGCGCGTAATATTCAGCCATGATGAGGGTGGGCACATGCTCACGGGTGCCCCGGCCGCGTGTCAGCGGCGCCATGAGAATTCTGTTTTTGGCGTAAATGCTTCCCAGTTCAATCGGCTCAAACAGGCTGGGCATGACAGATCCTTCTTAAAAGACGCAGTTTCTATGAATTCGGGAAGCCTCACGAGGAATACAACAGGAGACTTACCACCTCGCCTGGTAATCCCGAACGCTCTTCCTCCGGCTACGGGCAAGTGTGGATACGCTGGTCAGAACCTTTCAGGCGATCCCGCCGTGGGATCAGCTCTGATCACCGGGGATGTTCACCAGGATTTTCCCCTTCAACTTCGCCTGCATGAAAGATAACAGGTTACGCGGCAGGTCATCAAAGGAGGTCATAACCGTGGGCTGAAGATCCAGAGCGCCGACCCGGACAGCTTCCAACAGTTTAGTTCCCGCGCTGCGCCAGTCGCGCCAGTCTGCCGCTGTTCCATACTCATGAATGGCGTTAAGCGCGACTTCATGAAGGGACACCGCTGTCGTGAAAGCCGGAAGCGGTGCGGTTTCGATCCGGTCCTGGATACAGACCAGATGGCCATTATAGCCAATCAGATCAGCCAGCGTATGGGCATAGGTGCCGCTGGTGGTGTCAAACGCTGCGAACAGGCGCCGTGGACCAAGTGCCGCGGCAAGTTTCGTGCGCCATGAGTCGTCGCGGTAATCGAAGGCGCCGGATATCCCCAGTCCCAGCAAATGGTCATGGTGAGCAGGCCCTGCCGTCACCCAGACGCGCCAGCCCCGCTTGACGGCCAGTTGCGCCAGAATAAGCGAAACCGATCCTCCCGCGCCCGTCACCAGAACATCGCGATCCGGTAACGCGGGCACCTTCCCGATCGCCTGCCAGGCGGTAAGGCCAGGACAGGGCACACTGGCGGCCTGTTCATCACTCAGTCCATCCGGCACTGGCAGCGCGCCGGCTGCGTTCAACACGGTGCGCTGCGCGAAACTTCCGTCCCTTCCCAGCCCCTGATGATAGGCGACACGCAGCCCGACAGGCAGTGTGACACCGGCCCCGACCGCGACAATCCGGCCTACGCCGTCAACACCGGGCACATGACCTGCCTTCCAGGCGGGGTGTCCCTGCCGGATGATTTTCCAATCCACGGGATTGAAAGCTGCCATGGTGTTGGCGACGATGATGTCACCAGCGCCTACCGGTCCAACCTGTTTCTCCACACGGTGCAACCGATCTGGATATCCGGGGCCGTTCCACACCCAGGCATCGTACCGATCAGACCCGCTTTCTGTATCCACCATGATTTCCATCCTTTTGTGACCCTGTGACTGGAAACATGGCGCGCTCTCCCTTATCTGATAAGTCAGATACCATCGATATCAGAGTTCACATTCCATGATACCAGGCATGACGTGCCCCCTTTTTTGTATCCACTCAAAAGGAGAGTTCCCGTTTTTTATGGCTTTGGTTTGATGGGATGACAAGTGTCTCGGGGGCATGCCCCCGAGACACTTGTCTGGCGACCTGATCCGGTGTCCTGCCACCCAGCTGGGAATGGGGGCGCACCGTATTGTAGTCTTCCCGCCAGTCAGCCAGAACCTGTCGGGCATGGCTGAGAGACGTGAACAGCGTCTCGTTGAGGCATTCATCCCTCAACCGGCCGTTGAAACTTTCGACAAAGCCGTTCTGTTGCGGTTTCCCGGGGGCGATATAGTGCCATTCAACCTTCATCTCATCCGCCCATTTCAGGATGGCATGGGATGTGAACTCCGTACCGTAGCACATCAGGAAGCGTCGGCATCGGTAATGCCGATCTGGCCTTAAGGCCAGATCGGCGGCCATGACCAGGCGACATGTCTCCATAGTGATGGTGTCCAGCCACACAGAGGAGACAACCGGCCGTGACCAGATCCGATACTACACCAATGACTGCTGTCCTCGTCGCCATCGATGTCGCCAAATCCCGCAATGAGGTCCTGATCGAAATGCCTGGCAGTCGGCGACGACGGCGTCTGACCGTGGC
>NZ_UEGO01000039.1 GCF_900465345.1 Asaia bogorensis
TCTCTCGGACCTATTTCAGTCTCAAATGGACCGAAATCGGTCCTTTCCAGCGAGCGCGCGGCCAATGAGTGCTGCAGCCGTCTCAATTCGAGATTCACTCCTGCAGGCCATAGCGCGCGAGTTCCGCCCTTTCCGGTCTGCAGCCGAATACCTGGCTCGTGCTGCGAACAAGACGCCACGAGCCGCAAAGAATTGGCTGTCAGGCGCCAATGCTCCCGATGCGGAAGCACTGATCGAACTGATGGCCTCGTGTTCATCCATAGCGGACGAGGTTGAACGCCTCGTTGCTGAGCGCCGTGCGGCGCGGGAGCAAGAATTATGCCTTGGTTCAAAATCAAGGTCGGTCGGTTTGGCATCGGAAGAGATGCAGGCCCTCCACCTTCATACCGACTGACGTTTCTGCGGATCGTCTGGAAAGACTGGGATGCATGGGCCGCTGTAGCTCACGCTGAAATCGCCCGGTTCAAAGTGTTGCTCGATGAAGCTCGCAGAGAGCTGAAGGAGCGCAAATGACCACCCTCACACCGATTGCAAATTCGCAATCAATAATCGTGGACGCCGTGGAAATGGCGGGCGGTCAGCGCGCCTTGGCTCGCAAGATTGGCCTGTCTCAGTCAGATATTTCTCAGGCGCTCAACGGAAGCCCCGGCGACATTCCGGATCGGGTTTTCAACGCGCTTGGCTATTTCGTCCGCACTGAAAAATACCTCGTTCCCATGAAGGGGCAGAACCGATGAGCGATACCGACATGACAGGCCACACCAGCGAGAACGTGGGCGGGATTTCTGTCGAACGACTGCGTTCCGGCATTGAAAGAATTGAGAGACTGGAGGCCGAGCGTGCAGCTCTCTCTAACGATATCAAGGATATTTATTCGGAATTGAAGAGTGCGGGATTTGACATTCCGGCAGTCAGGCAAATCGTCAAGCTGCGCAAGCAAGACCCGGCGAAGGTGGAAGAAGCGGAAACAATTCTCGACACATATCGTCGCGCGCTGGGGATGGGTTGAGCCATGACCGATAGGGGAATTCTATTCAATGCTTCCATGGTTCGCGCGATTTTGGATGGGCGCAAGACGCAGACGCGTCGCGTGATGAAAGCCCAACCCGCCGCCTATGCGGGCGGCGTACACCCCAATCATCATCAGAAGCATCCACATCCCTATATTGATGCATATTGCGGGGGTCGAATAACTCGAGAAAATCCCCGTGGTATGACATTGGATTGGAACTGGTGGTCGGAAGACGACCGTTGCGGGCCTTATATTGGTAAAGCCCCCTGCGTTCCTGGTGATCGTTTCTGGGTACGGGAGACGTGGGGAATAAACGATTACCGTTATTGCCGTCCAGCGCCGATCCCGAAGAAAAAGCCCACCGATATAAGTGCAGATGCCGTTGTGTATTTCGCGACGGAAGCCGACCCCGAGATACTTGCTGAAATGCCGCGCGCGCCCTCGCTTTTCATGCCGCGCTGGGCGAGCCGCTTGACATTAGCCGTAACCGATATCCGTGCGCACAAGCTGCACGAAATTAGTGAGCAGGACGCGATAGCAGAAGGCTGCCCAGACCCGAGCTATCAAAGCGGCGATCCCCGTGGATGGTTTGAGCAAATTTGGCGTGAAATCAGCGGCGTTGACGCATGGGCAGAAAATCCATGGGTGTGGGCGATCACGTTCGCTGTTGAGCACGGTAATATCGATATGGAGACGCTTCGATGCTGAAAATATACCGCACGCCCTACGCCCGCCGCCTAGAAGCCGAGATTGGGCGCCTGCGCGTCCTGCTATGGGAGGCCAAGGCTGAACCTGCCCGCACGCTGGCCCTGATGGCCGCCAAGGATAAGGAAATCGCCACCCTCAAAGCCGAGATCCGCGCCCTGAAACGGGAGCGGGACCGGGCCGGGAGGTTTGCGCCATGCGAGAAATAACCTTCACCCTCCCCGCGCCCTTCCCGCTCGTGAACAGAACGACCGGGTTTAGCCACTCCACAACGGCGAAGCAAAAGAACCAACTCCGCAGGCAGGTCGTGGCAGCGGCGCTTCACCTGCGCCCGCCTGAGCCTTTTAAGCGCGCCAAGGTCATAGTGGAGCGGCACTCTGTCGGCACCCCAGACAAGGACAACCTCTGGGGCTCTGCCAAGCGGCTGCTGGACTGCCTGACGACGCCCGCGCTGCTCAACGTCCGCACGGAAGGCGCTCGTCAGCGCACGAAGAACAAGCGCGGCCTCGGCTTCATCATCGATGACGCCCCGCAGTACGCCGAAATCGAGGTGATCGGCATCAAGTGCAAGCGCGCCGAACAGCGGACAGTCGTGACCATTCGCGAGGTGGTGGGATGAGCACTGCAAGACGATGGACAAAATGGTGGTGGCAGGACTGGCAGCGTGATCCAGCATTGCGCATGTGCTCGCCAGCCGCACGAGGCATCTGGATGGACCTCCTGGCAATCATGTTCGATGCAGAGCCGTGCGGCCATTTGCTCGTCAACGGGCGCCAGCCGACCGAGCGACAACTTGCTGCCGTGTGCGGCGCAAGCATTGATGAGCTGACCTCATGCCTGTCTGAGCTTGAGGAAGCGGGGGCATTTAGCAGATCGGAAGATGGCGTAATCTTCAATCGGCGCATGGTCAGGGATAAGGCCATTTCCGATGAGGCTTCAGCAAATGGCAAGATGGGGGGCAATCCGACCTTAACCGGGGGGCTTAACCCCAAGCGAACAACAGGGGTTAAGCGTGGGCTTAAGGCAGGGGTTAACCCCCATAACGAAGATGGGTTAACCACCCCCCTTAAACACCAAGAAGCAGAAGCAGAAGCAGATATAGACTCTTCACTACGTTCAGAGTCTGTCAGCGCTTCCGCGCCTGACGAAAAGCCAGCCGTCCGGGTTGTGGGATATTCCGAGCCGAAAGCTCCCAAGGGCTGCAGACTGCCGGATACCTGGTGGCCGTCTGACGATCTCCAGCAGTTCGCCCGTTCGAATGGCTGCGACCCGAACAAGGTGGCCGAAGCTTTCTGCGACTACTGGCGCGCGGTTGCCGGCGCAAAGGGCGTCAAGCTCGACTGGGACGCCACGTTTCGCAACTGGTGCCGCAGGGACAGCGAGCGCGGGGGCAAAACAGCGTCCGTCCCACGTGAGCGACCAAAATCCATTCTCGCACAACAGGCCGACCGCATGGAGGCCGAATGGCTCGCACGCCAAGGCATGGGGGAGATGCAGCGATGAACAACCTCACCACGTCTGATCGCCGCCCGGCGATCGTGATCAGCCCCGAATTGCAGGCAGTGATCGGCTCGCACTCTGGCGGGTTCTTCGGCAGGCGCGAAACGGATGCCGAGCGTAACGCCCGCTTGCGCCGAGGCGATGTTGCTCCGGGCTTGGTGCTTGGCAGTACGACGCAGGCAAAGCCGTCAGCCGCTGCTATTGCCGAGGCCCGTCGCGTTCTCCCACTTCTCGAACGCGAGTTAGACCCTCTCCCGGCCC
>NZ_UEGO01000037.1 GCF_900465345.1 Asaia bogorensis
ATCATCAGAACCACTGGTTCAGACAACACCAAAGCGCCGCCAACATATCCCTTCCATAACCTATTCAATTTTCAAAGAACCCTACCTAACCCACTGATCTTACTCAGTCTTCCAGGCAGTCACCGCGGCGTGTTCCGCTGCGGTGAACGGGCTTTTACGGAAACCAGGGGGGGTTGTCAAACACTTCCTCAAATCCCCCAAAACCCACGCCAGACATGGGCCACACCCGATTCCCCTCCCCCCACACACACCAATCCAAACCAAAAAAGTCCAAAAAAAACGAAAAAAACTCACACCACTGGAAACGCAGGACTCAAATGACCACCAACGCGAACCGCCTCAATCCTCACCGCCAAACCCGTCCGGTCATCCGTCTCAACAAATACCCCACACACGGTCGCCTCACCCTCGGCCGGTTGCAGGCGCTCACCCGGCAGCTTGCGTACGAAGCGATAAAGCGAGGCTTCCTTGCCCATGCCAATCACACTGTCATAGTCGCCGCACATGCCTGCATCGGTCTGGTAAGCCGTCCCCTTCGAGAGGATGCGATAATCAGCCGTCGGCACATGAGTATGCGTACCCACCACAAGCGAGACCTTGCCATCGAGGTAATGGCCAAACGCCATTTTCTCGCTTCCTGTCTCGGCATGCAGATCCACGATGATGGCATGGGCGGTCATGCCAAGCTTGTGACGCGACAAGCACTCCGTGACGGCCCGGAAAGGATCATCGAGCGGGTCCATGAAAAGACGCCCCATGACATTGATCACGAGCACCTTGCGCCCGTTGGGGAGCACGATCACGAAGGACCCCTGCCCCGGCGTGCCCGGCGGGAAGTTCAGCGGCCGAATGATACGCGGCTCCGAGTCGATTTCGCGCAGCAGCTCCTTCTTGTCCCAGGCATGGTTTCCCAGCGTGATCACATCGACCCCGGCCTTGAACAGATCGGTGGCTATGGCAGAGGAGAGCCCGAAGCCATGCGAGGCGTTTTCGCCATTCACCACCACAACATCGAGCTTCAGGGTTTCACGCCACGCCGGCAGACACGCCATGACGGCCTCACGGCCCGAGCGCCCCACAATATCCCCAAGAAAAAGTAGTCTCACCCTGCTTTGCCTTCCCCGGCCTGTTGTCTGATAATTTCCCGCTCCGTCACGATCCGGTCGAGGGGCTCGTCATGCGCGCCCACGGGCACCGAAGCCACTTCCTGCCATGACAGCGCAAAGCCAAAGGCCCTGCATTTCAAGGCATCGAGAGTACGGTCGTAATATCCGCCCCCATAGCCAAGGCGATTGAATGTCCGATCAAACGCCAGCAGCGGCACCAGCACGAGATCAGGGCGATCGTAATCGCCATCGGGATGGTGTGTTCCAAAGCGCCCCGCCACCATCTCGCAATCCGGCCTCCACCGTCGAAACAGCAGAGACTCTCCCTTGGGCGTTGTCTCAGGCAGCAGCACATGCCGCCCGGCGGTAGAGAGCAGATGGCACAAGGCCCGCAGGTCTGCCTCACCAGGGAGGGGCCAGACGCAACCGACCCGGCCCAGATCTGGCTCAGCCAGAATCTGCACGGCAAGATTATTGTTGAGAGCGGTGTTTTCAGCGGGGGAGATGGGACGTTCGATCCGGCGCTGTCGCATGATGCGGCGCAGATCCTGCTTTTCTTGATCGATATTCATGTGTGGAACCACCATGGCCGTCGGTCTTTCAGCCCTCCCGGACCTGCTCACGCAGGTGGGCGCCAGATATCATGACCACGATCACGACAGAGCCAGCTCCCTAAGGAAGTGCTTATCGGCCCAGGGGTTGAGTTGCCTGACGTACCGGGCAGTCCCACCCGACACTAACTAGGCACTCTCCAGCTCGGCTGCAATGCCTTCGGCCCGCTCCGCCAGCAAATTAAGCTTCTGCTCGCGCGATTCATTCTCGGCAATGATGCGCTCGGCACGCTGGACGCGCTCATTCGTGGTGGTTGGCAGAATTTCCTTGGCCAGGTCATGCAGTTCATCCGCCATGAACAGCGCCGCCATGACGAGGGTCCATGACTCGCCACCCTGCGTGCCGAGCCCGCGCACACGATCGATACGCCGCTCAACCTGCCTGGCCAGCTCCTGAAGATAGCGTTCCTCGCCATCCTTGCAGCCAATTGTATAGGAATAGCCGTTAAGTCGAATGGAAACCTGTGCCATGATCAGACAGCCTCCTCATCAGCCAGATACTCGATCATGTCCCGAACCCGCAGCCGAAGCGCTTCGATATTGGCTGCAAGAGGCTGCCAGTCCATGGGCTCGGGCGCGTTCGCCTTCGGATGATGCAGAGCATAGGCAATGCGATCGAGCGCCTGCTCGATCCGGTCCTCAGGTCTTGCCTGTTCTGTGGCGCTATCGGTCTGATCCGTCAAAATGGCCTCATCATCCACACCGGGTTTCCGCTTGTGCTAGAGAAGCTCTCATAATGTCACAAGGTCAAGCATGAAGCCGGTGCAACACCTTCCCCGCAGGATTGTCGCTCTCTCGGATGGCTCGCTTCTCCCGCTGCTCAGCCAGTCGGGTTCCAGCGCCCCCTATGCCGTCATATCCGGTGAGGGCCTTGGGCCCATCATGGGGTTTCCGTGGTGGTGCGCCTTGACCGAAGGCCTTGCCGTACCCACGATTTTCGATGCTGGTTACGCTGCCTCACTTGCTGCCTGCGCCCTGCGGGAGGGACAGAAATGGGTGGTATGCACGGCAGATGCCCCCTCCATCGAGACCGTGCGCGATATTGCACGGCGGTGCGGTGGCCATATTCTGACAACACGCCCCGCTGCACTCGCTCTTGGCAGGCCGCCTTATAACGCTTACCGGATTGGACAGCTTCACCACTATCTCGCGCCAGAGTCCTGAGCGCCCTATCGGACGGATTGCCACCATGCTGCCTTGCGAACTCTATCTGGTCACAATGCCGGATTTCGACCCGTCACGTGAGCTGGCCGATCTGGCGAAAGTGCTTGAACGCTGGACCCCCGCCGCCCTGCGTCTGTCCACAACCGATGAGACCCGTGCCAGAAGCTGTGTGCATGCCATTCGCGAGACCGTGCAGGCCAGCGGCACGGCCCTGATCCTTACAGACCTTCCGGCTCTGGCGCATGAGCTGGGTTGCGACGGCGTGCACCTCACCAGCAGCCCGGCCCAATGCCTGACTGCCCGTGAAGAGCTGGGGCGCGACCTGCAACTTGGCGTCTATTGTGGCACAAGCCGTGACGAGGCCATGAGCGCAGGCGAACTGGGCGCTGACTATATCGCCATAGCCCCCAATGCGCCTGATCTGGCCGCATGGTGGTCACAGATGATGGAGTTGCCGGTCATCGCCGAGGACATTGAGACAAAAGAACAGGCAATCGCCATGTTCAAGGCCAATGTCGATTTTCTCGCCGTCCCCCTGAGCTTCGTCGATGCCGACGAAGCCGGGGCAAGACTGAGCGATATCGTCAGCCGCGCGGCGGAAGAATATCCTGGGTGATAT
The DNA here is from genome assembly GCF_900465345.1 of Asaia bogorensis. Lineage (GTDB taxonomy): Bacteria > Pseudomonadota > Alphaproteobacteria > Acetobacterales > Acetobacteraceae > Asaia > Asaia bogorensis_A. The sequence continues at coordinate 3,501 of NZ_UEGO01000037.1, forward strand.
AAAGCGTCCCGTTGGACTGCGGGGCGCCATTAAGCCAGAGTCGGGCCACACGACCGGTCAGATTCACAAGCGTGAATTGCCCGCTCGACGCGTCGCGCTGCACGGTGAGCGCATCTCCGCCAAGTGTCTTCAGCGCGATGCGGTCACTCTTCAGACGTGTCATCGTGGCATTCAGTCTGGCTGGTGACCAGTTACCTCGTACGATCGTGTAACCAAGTATCTGTCGCAGGGTCGTCGCGTTTTGCGGGTTCATCAACCCACCCGGCACCTGCGCTGCATAGCGTTCAAAGGGCTCGTTGGGGATAGCGAACACCGTAAAGGGGCCGTTCCGGCCCAGTCGGGCGAACATGGCCGATTGACGCAGGGCCTTGCGGTAGTCGGCCAGTTCCAGTGACGCCGATATGTTGTCCAGCAGCGGCCTGTCGCTGAACGAGAAAGTCGGGGGTTCCTGATAGGCAACCGGACTCGACGTCTCGCTCTTGGTCGAGGCGTGGTACATGTGACTACTACTCACAGCCGGCATCTGCACAGCGGAGAGTGAACCCTTGATATACAGAGGGTCCTGGGCAGCCCTGCTCTCGCACCCGGCAAGAGCGAGAGCCACCAGCGCCCCGCCCAACATTCGTGTTCTTATTGTTCTTGTTTCAGTGGGCAACATAAGGTTCAGCATCCATCTCCACGCATGGTCCAGCCGACCACACGACTATTGGTTAGCTCGAAAGTCGTCTGACAGGTCGTATTGTAATAGCTGGGCGGAAATCCGCCAAAGCCACCGCCCCAGCCGCCATAACCACCCCAGCCG
>NZ_UEGO01000035.1 GCF_900465345.1 Asaia bogorensis
CGTGAACGCACGCCCTTCGTCCAGCTTCTCACATTATGTCATGCACAAAACCATGGTTTACCTCCCGGGTCGCGTTGGACCAGAGGCATTACGCTGAACCATTGCGATATCGTATTGTATAGGGCTAGCCTGCTCATCCGGTCCCAGAATGACTGCCTGTTTTTGACTGGAAAGGGAGAGAGACCTGTATGAGCGAGAGAGGCATCATGGCCACGTTGAATGGTCTTGGCATGATAATGGTCGGGTTGCTGATCGGCTTGTCGAACGGGCGCGCCGCACCGGTAGATAAAATGCAACCCGATGCCTGGCATCAGCAGTTACAGGCGATGGGCCTCCCACCCGGGTTGGGGGAGAAAGCATCGCCTGCAAGTCCAATCCATCAGGTGACGCTTGCGCCACTCTTCCACGAGCCATTCGCCTGCACGGAGCATCCTGTGGGGCAGCTCTTCGGTACGGGTGATGCGCTTGGAACTGATTGCATGATCGTAGGGGGGGCGGCTGACGCCACGCACGGCTATAACAAGCTCTATCGCGGGCTCGGAGAAAAGAATGAGGACTGGTATGGCTGGCACAAGACCGTGCATGCGCCTTTCGACTCAATCGTGACCTATATCCACATGAATCCGGTGACCAATAGTCCGGGCGAAATGGGTAAACCCCCAGCCAGCGTCATCATGTTCACCAGAGCAGATGGCATGAACGTGATCTATGCCCATATTGGCGATATCAGGGTAAAGAAGGGCGATCATGTAAAAGCGGGCGATGTCGTGGCGCTTGACAGCAATAACGGGTTCGCGCGCAACCCCCATGTTCATGTTGGTGCCTACAAGGGTACCGAGCCGTTCCAGATCCGATGGGATCTGAAGGCAATGGGGGCCATTCCGGCGCTGAGCGGAAATTAGACTCTCTCAGGCTGTCAGAATGCAGCCTGAAAGCCTTGCACCGCGTGGGTGTTATACGCCCTCAACCAGGGTGGCGCGATACCTTGCTCCGGCAAAGCGATGCTCGCGCACCTTGCGATAGGCATCGCCATCATACCAGGCCAGCGCCGATGCCTTGTCGGGGAATTCCACAATGACTATGCCCTCGGGCTCATCACCCTCGAGAGATTTCTGTGCGCCATAAGCCACGATCGGCTTGATGGGATGACCTTCGAATGTCTCGGCAACGAGAGAGAAATAAGTGTCGAGCTCGTTCTGGTCGAGCGTCTCTTCGCGGGTAAAGACGATATAGGTGCTCATGCAGTCTCTCCTTTGTTTCTGATGCCATTTCTGATCTGGTTCTTGAGCGGGAAAAGGCAAGGCGTGTAGGCAACACAGACTCCGCATTCGGGGCTGCGTGCCTTGCACACATAACGCCCATGCAGGATCAGCCAGTGATGTGAGGGGCGCAGCATGTCAGGCGGGATGCGTTTGATCAGCCCTTCTTCAACGGCGCGTGTCGTCTTGCCAGGCGCCAGACCGGTACGGTTGCCAAGCCGGAAGATATGCGTGTCCACGGCCATGGCGCTCTCGCCAAACATCACGTTCAGCACCACGCTCGCGGTCTTGCGCCCGACGCCTGCCAAAGCCTCCAGCGCGGCCCGATCCGAGGGGACCGCCCCGCCATGCAGGGCGAGAAGCTGCTCGGATAGCCTGAGCACGTTCTTCGCCTTCGCACGCCACAGTCCGATGGTGCGGATATGTGCAGCGATGCCTTCTTCGCCCAGCGCTACCATGGCCTCTGCATCCGGTGCGTCACGGAACAGGCCGATCGTGACCTTGTTGACCGATTTATCCGTCGCCTGCGCCGAGAGCACAACGGCCACGAGAAGCGAAAAGGCGTCGGTGTAGACCAGCTCGCTTTCGGCATCGGGCATGGATTCGGCCAGAGCGGTGATGAACTGGCGGGCCTGAACACGAGTCATGGGTCTTTTGGCCGAGGGAAGAGACATCAGAACCATTTCATCATGTTGCATAAGGGCGATCGACACCCCACAATAAGCGCTTCCCGCACCAGACTTCCAGTATGCCCGCCCGGTCGATCGTCAGGCGGAGGAGCTTTCTTTCGTGTCCGACACCGACCAGACTACCCGCCAGAAACGTGATATCGCCTTTGTCGATATCGTGCGCTTTGTCATGCGCCGATGGCTTGAGCATCCGGCCTTCCTGACACGCACCGTACTGGGTATTGCGCTCGCCACCATCGCCGATGTGGCGACGCCGGTCCTGTCGGGCCGATTGGTAACCGATATCTCCAGCCATACCGGCGGTGCCCCTCACGACGCCGCTCAAATGGCCTTGCGCAATGATGCGCTGTTCATGGTGGGTGGGCTGATCGCGCTTGGGTTGGTGGGGCTTCTCGGGCGGCGCTCCTCCTATCTAGGCATCACCCATCTCAGCCTTGCCATCATGCAGCGCGCCCTGTCCCAGGGCTTTGCGCGCGTACAGCGCTTTTCGACCGACTGGCATGCCAATAATTTTGCAGGGTCCACCGTACGCAAACTGACCCGCGGCATGTGGGCCATCGACACACTCGACGACACCTTGCTGCTGCTGATCGCCCCGGAGGTGCTGGTATTGACCGGCACCACGCTTGTTCTGGCATGGCACTCTCCGTTCATGGGGGCCGTGCTGGCACTTTCTGTTGTGCTGTTCACCTGGCTCTCCGTGGTGCTGACACTGCGCTACGTGGCGCCATCGGCGCGTGCGGCCAATCGCTGGGATACGAAAGTGGGCGCGGCCATCGCGGATGCTGTGACCTGCAATGCCGTGGTCAAGGCTTTCGGCGCCGAACATCGCGAGGAACGCCGGCTGGACCGCGTGTTGCGCGCCTGGAGCGGGCGTACAGCGCGGACCTGGATCAGGGGGACCAACAGCGCCAATCTGCAGGGCTTTGCCTCGCTGGTCATGCGTATGCTTCTGGTGGCGTTGATCGTCTGGCAATGGTGGCAAGGCAAGGCCGGACCCGGCGATGTGGCCTATGTGCTGACCATGGTGTTTCTGGTGCAGGGCTATCTGCGTGATCTGGGTCAGCAGGTCAGCCAGGTCCAGCGCTCTGTCAACGAGATGGAAGAACTGGTCGCGATTTTTGATGAGGCACCGGGCGTGCAGGACCGCAAGGGGGCCGAAAAGGCGGCTTTCACCCAAGGGCACGTGCGTTTCGAGGATGTGACATTCCAGTATCCCGGGCAGGACACGCCGCTCTATCGCGATCTTGATGTCTCGATTGCACCCGGTTCGCGTGTTGCCCTTGTCGGGCCAAGCGGGTCGGGCAAGACGACCTTCACCAAGCTCATTCAGCGCTTGTATGACACCAGTGCGGGCAGGGTGCTGATTGATGGCGTCGATGTGCGCGATGTCACGCAGGACTCATTGCGGGCCCATATCGCGATTGTTCCACAGGAGCCGATGCTGTTCCATCGCTCGCTTGCGGAAAATATTGCCTATGCCCGGCCGGGGGCGACGCAGGCCGAAATCGAGCATGCCGCGCAACTGGCCAATGCCAGCGCCTTTATCGAACGCCTGCCGGAAGGCTATGCCACGCTGGTCGGTGAGCGTGGGGTCAAGCTGTCTGGCGGTGAGCGTCAGCGCGTGGCAATTGCCCGCGCGTTTCTGGCTGATGCGCCACTGCTGATTTTTGATGAGGCAACGTCCAGCCTCGATTCCGAGTCCGAAGTGCTGGTGCAGGACGCCATGCATCGCCTGATGGCCGGCCGCACGGTGATTGTGGTGGCGCATCGGTTGTCTACGGTCATGGAACTGGACCGTATCCTCGTCTTCAGCAAGGGCACATTGAAGGAAGATGGCTCCCATGCGGAGCTGGTGCGGCGCGAAGGGGGTATCTATCGACGGCTCTTCGAGCTTCAGTCGCTCGAAGGGTAAAGGGATCGCGGCTGTTTTGGAGCCTGGATCCGTCAGATCGCACGGATAGGAGCCCCCGCTCTGTATGGGGGCGTCTCTGCTGCCTGAAGGGTCATGCCGGCTTCCGGATGTGCACGGGCAGGCGAGGCAGGGCTGTTCGATTGCTGCAAGGTGATCTTTGCGCTTGGTGACCGCGTGTTATCGGCTATCTTTGCTGCTCGCACAGTTCTTCAGCGTGAAATGGTACCTTGGATGACCCTGCAAACCTGGTGGCTTTTCGTTGTCACGGTGTTTTTCATTTCGGCGACACCAGGGCCGAACATGATGCATGCGCTTGGGCGTAGTGTTCAGGTGGGGTTCCGCCGCAGCACTGCCGCCATGGCGGGGTGTGTCACTGCGCTGCTGCTGGCCCTGGTTTTGTCCGTCATGGGTATAGGCGCGATACTGGTCGCCATGCCCCGGCTGTTCGACGTCATTCGCTATGCCGGTGCAGCTTACCTTGTCTATCTCGGTATCAAGGCATGGCGCGCCAGCGATATGTCCGAATCACCCGGGGCGGGTATCGGGCAGTTGCAGCGTGTCAGTGTCTGGATGCTGTATCGCACAGGGTTTCTTGTCGGTATCAGCAATCCCAAATTGCTGCTTTTTGCGGCCGCATTCTTTCCGCAATTCATCGACCATCATCAACCGGTTCTGCCCCAGTTCGGCATACTGGTCGCGACCTATCTGGTCTCTGACGGATTATGGCTTACCCTGTATGGGCTGGGTGGAAGGTCGCTTTCACGCTTCCTGATGCGTCGGCCGGTCAGGCGGGCGTTCAACCGCCTGACCGGTGTTGTCTTCGTGGTATTCGGGATTGTGGTCTTACGAGCGAAGGCCTGATTGCGCGGCGCCATGGTGGACGCTCAGGCCAGTGAGCGTGATCTCGACCTCATCAGGCGTGGTGCCAATATCGTTCACGACATGCGCCCCTGTTCTGAACATCACCGGGATACCCGTGGCCTTGGGAAACAGGCGGAATTCGCTTGCCGTGCCATTTGTCCCCACCATGACTGTTCCGTCAGGGCGGGTATGCACCACGATATGAGTCGTATGCGTATCATCCATTGTTCCGAGAACGACGCCGTTTTCCGGGATGTTTTCGACCTGACCATGAAGCACCAGACGATCGCCATCAACGAGAATACGCAGGATCGGTGCGGCATCCTCATCCGTGGTCAGTTCCGCGAGCACCACATTGCCGCGCTTGGGAAAGCGATCAATATGGAGTGTTGCGTCGAGCAAGGCCTCGGCATCACGGACACGCCAGGGGCGGGATTCCGAGAATTCCGTCCGGGGCTGGCGCGCATGATAGGCAGTTGGCTTGCGCGCCGGGCTGGTCAGGGCAATTCCGTCGGGCGTCAGGCGATAGGGAGATTCTGCCTTGGCCTGTCCCAGTGCACTGGCGGGCAGGACCGACATGCTGAAGGCTCTTGTCTCACGCAGGTCAAAGCCGGTTGGATCGAAAATGGGCGCCGCATGGGCTGCCGCCACGAAGGAGGCAAGGGCGCAGGCCGGAAAAAGGAACAAGCCTTTCTTCATGACGGGTACTCCTTTTGGAATTCAGTCGCCATCGGGCGCAACGCAGGTCTCCAGAAACCGGGCCAACGCACGACCTCTATGGCTGGTCGCGTTCTTTTCTTCCGCCGAGAGTTCGGCAAAACTGCGGCAATCACCTTCGGGGATGAAAATCGGGTCGTAACCATGGCCCTGCGCGCCGCGTGGCGGCCAGCAGACCGCTCCCTCGCAACGACCTTCCGCAAAGCGCGTCACACCATCCGGCCAGGCAACGCAGAGCACAGCCACGAAGGAGGCTGAGCGATCGGACGCCCCGTTCATTTCGTCATGAACGCGCTGCATGGCCACCTGCATGTCACCACCCGGGCCGGCCCAGCGGGCTGAATAGACGCCGGGACGCCCTTGAAGGGCACTGACGCAGAACCCGGAATCATCAGACAGGGCAGGCATCCCCGTCGCGCGCGCTGCAGCCAGTGCCTTGATGGCGGCATTGCCCTCGAAACTGTCAGCCGTCTCTTCCGGCTCGGGCAGGGAGAGCTCCGCCGCCGAGACGATCTCGATGCCGCTATCGGCCAGCAGAACCCGGAATTCAGCCAGCTTGCCCTTGTTGTGGCTGGCGAGCACAACGCGCTCGCCCCGCCTGAGAACCCGCTGGCCGGGCGCGGTCATGTCGGCTGGCGCCGCGCTGCTCACGCCGTTTTTCCGTTTGCAGCGCTGCTGTTTGTCACGCTCTCAAGCGCCTCGCGCTGGGCAACGAACAGGCGCGACGTGCCCAGCTTCGCAAGCGTCATCAGCGACGCGAATTCGCTTTCGCTGAACGGTGCGTCTTCTGCCGTGCCCTGAATTTCGACAATGCCGCCTTCGCTGGTCAGAACGAAATTCGTATCGGCCTGGGCTGAGCTGTCTTCGATGTAATCGAGATCGAGCACAGCGCCGGCATCGGTCAGACCGCAAGAGACCGCAGCCACCTGCGCACGCAGGGGCGAGCGCTTGAGCACGCCAGCCTTGATCTGCTTGTCGAGAGCAATGGCAAGGGCCACCCAGGCGCCTGTGATGGCGGCGCAGCGCGTGCCACCATCGGCGTTGAGCACGTCGCAATCGAGCGTGATGGTCATCTCACCCAAAGCACGCAAATCCACACAGGCGCGCAAAGCGCGGCCGATAAGGCGCTGGATTTCCTGCGTGCGGCCCGACTGCTTGCCCTTGGCCGCTTCACGGTTGCCACGGGTATGCGTCGCGCGCGGCAGCATGCCGTATTCCGCGGTAATCCAGCCCTGGCCCTGACCACGCAGGAAAGGCGGCACGCGGTTTTCGATCGAGGCTGCACAAAGAACCTCGGTGCCACCCACGCGGATCAGCACGGAGCCCTCGGCATGGCGGGCAAAACCCGGCTCGATGGAGACGACGCGGTTCTCGTCGGCCTTGCGGCCTGAAGGGCGGGTGCTGGACATGGAGCGTTTTCCTCGTTTCAAGCGCAGAGATGCGGTCGGGTGCAGCTTTAGCGCCTGGGGCCCTGAATGACAAAGCCGAATGACAAGTCGGAATCATGCGGGTCAGCCCCGTCCGGGACCCTGCCGTTACCGCCATCGCTCAAGGCATTGCGCAAGGCACGCGCCCCACGATGAAGGTCAGGCGGTTGCATAATCGGACACGGCGTCGTGCCTGGCCGACCCGCTCAGCCGATCAGTTCAACCGCATCGCCAAGGCGGATGGTCCCTGCGTGGCGGATGACCGCATTCTGGCCGAACATGACTCCACCGGGACGGTGGCGAAACCCGGTCATGGTCTTGAGTGGCTCGCGCGGAACAGGAATCGTCCCGCTCTCCTGATCGATGGTGGTGACGATGCAGCGGCTGCAGGGTTTGACCAGGTCGAGTTCAACTGTACCGATCCGGATGGAGCGCCATTCATCCTCAGCCCAGGGCTGATCGGTCTCGATGACGATATTGGGCCTGAAACGCTCCATCGGCACGGGCTGATCGAGACGGGCGTTGAGGTCCTCGAGTGACGCCGTGTTGGTAACAAGCAGGGGAAACCCGTCTGCAAAGCTCACACTGCCAAACTCGGTTGGTCTGGCATGGGCCGGGTCGGCCATATGCACGAGCCTGCACGTCGTGCCGAGAATAGCGCTCAGCCATGCCGCTGCCTCGTCTCCGGCATCCCGTGCCGCAATGGCATGATCTTTCCAGACGCTCACTGTCATTGCGGGTGCCTGAGGGGCAGGCGGATCGATCCTCAGCGCCGAGCCGTCGCTAACGGTCAGGTGAAGTGTCTCACCGTTTAACGCCGTCAGGATGCGTGCCATGGCCGGATGCTGGCGCTGCGTCATGAAGCGGCCGTCTGGCGCGACCACGAGCCAGCGTCGGTCGCCACGCGGCCCCCAGGGGTCGAGTTCGAGTGCCGTCATATCAACCCGGTGCAGGCTTTTGACAGGATGGATATATAAGGCTGCAACGCGGGTCATCGGCACGACTCCGAAGCGGATGGACAGGACACGTCGTGACAGGTCTAGTCGCTCGGGACGGTGACAGGAAGTCAGCTGGCGCGTTGGGAAAAGGGGCAGGGCATGATCGATCTCTCAAACCTGCCGGGTGGCATGGATGCCCGGTCGGCGAATGTGCTGCGCGAGATTGTCGAACAGTACATGGAGACGGGTGATCCCGTGGCCAGCAAGACGCTTGCCCAGCGCCTGACGCCCTCGCTCTCTCCCGCGACCATACGCAATGTCATGGCGGAGCTGACCCAGGCCGGATTGCTGTTCAGCCCCCATGTCTCGGCGGGTCGCCTGCCCACCGAGAAAGGCGTGCGACTATTCGTGGATGGCCTGTTGCAGTTCGGCGCGCTCGATGAACTGGAGCGCGCCCAGATTGCCGGGCGTCTGGCGCTCAAGGGGCGATCCATGCAGGAGACGCTGGCTGAGGCTTCTTCCATGCTTTCAGGGCTTTCGGCAGCAGCCGGTCTGGTTCTGGCCCCCAAGGGCGATGGCGCCCTCAAGCATATAGAATTTGTCGCGCTTGGTCCGGGCAAGGCTCTGGTGATCCTTGTGGCCGCTGATGGTCAGGTCGAGAACCGCGTGATTGAAACGCCACCGGGTCTGCCGCCATCAGCCCTTGTCGAGGCAGGCAATTATCTTAACTCCCTGCTTGGCGATGTGACACTGAGTGCCTTGCGCCAGCGCGTCTTGGAGAATTTGCAGCAGAACCGCTCTGATCTGGATGTGCTGGCGACCAGCGTGATCGAGAGCGGCCTTGCGATGTGGGATGAGCAGCATGGCACGCTCTATCTGCGCGGGCAGGGCAATCTGCTGACCGACATCACCGAAATCGAGAAACTCACGACCATCCAGATGCTCTTTGAGCGGCTGGAGGCGCAGGAAACGATGCTGCGCCTGCTTCAGCTGGCGCAGGAATCGGACGGTGTACGGATCTATATCGGTGCCGAGAGCGGGTTTTTTGGCATGTCGGGCGTATCGATGGTCGTGGCACCGGCGCGCAACGAGACGAATCGCATTGTCGGTGCCATCGGGGTGATTGGCCCGACACGGCTCAATTACGGGCGGATCGTGCCTGTGGTGGATTACACGGCCCGTGTGATCGGTCGCCTCCTGAGCTGAACCGGCAGGGTCTGACACTGCTATGACATGTTTTTTAAGAATCACTCGCAATTTATCATTGAGAATTATTCTCAAACGCTGTTAGGGTCGCGCCGTTCTGAAGTGGAATGGCTGATGATCGTCTGTTCGTGTAACGCCCTGACCAATCATGATATCGCTGATGCCGTAAACAGAGGGGCCTCGCGCGCGCGCGAGGTCTATGCCTCCAAGGGGTGCAAGGCCCAGTGCGGCAATTGCGTGCCCGGCGTGGTATGTGCCCTGCGTAGCCTGCTGCGCGAAAGGAACGAAGCCGCGATGGCCTTCAACACAGTCGATCAGGGTGCAGGCAACGCCGCTTACGCCTGAGTGAGGGCGCCCGCACCGGGCCATGGTGACGTACCGTCATGTCGGCAGGCTTGCTGATCTGCCCATAGGGGCCGGACATCCGACCGGCCATGAAAAAACCCGCCAGCCTACGCTGACGGGTTTTTTGTTTTCGGGGTCCTGCGCGGGCAAGCCCGGGGCAGGATGTCCGGTTCTGTCTTACTCGGCGGTCTGGTCGGGAGCCGGCGAGGAGTTCAGCGTGATGTAGCGCTGGATACCGACCTGCTTGATCAGATCGAACTGACGGTCGATGAAATCCTCATGCTCTTCCTCGTTCGCGAGGATACGGATCAGCAGATCGCGTGACACGTAATCGCGCACGCTTTCGCAATAGGCGATGCCTTCGCGCAGATCGGCCAGCGCCTTTTCTTCCAGCTTGAGATCGCAGGCGAGGATTTCCTCAACGCTCTCACCCACCAGGATCTGGTTCAGACGCTGCACGTTCGGCAGGCCACCCAGATACAGGATGCGCTCGATCAGCCAGTCGGCATGACGCATCTCTTCGATGGATTCGTCATATTCCTTCTTGCCCAGCTTGGTGACGCCCCAGTGATTCAGGGTGCGGGCATGAAGGAAATACTGGTTGATGGCCGTCAGCTCATTGGTGAGCTGGATGTTCAGATGCTCGATAACCTTCGGATCTTTAAGCATGGTTGGCTCCTTTTTCTGTCCTGCACGCAGAAGGGGCGCATGGCCACTCCCCGCAGGCTGTGTGACGCTGTTCAAGCATGGAAAAGAAGCGGGTGCAATAGAAATAACGTTGTTCAGTATTGAAGTATCGAAGTTGAGAATGACTCTCTCTATTGGTGTGGAGTCAGTAAATGTTGTTGCAATTTAATTGCAACAACGAAGTTACCTCAAATCATGGGTGCAAAATCAGGCCCCTGAACGCAAAACACCCCGCACAAGGCGGGGTGCAGCGGGACAGAATCCCGTCAGATCGCGAGAGCCGTCGCCCGGTGGCACAACCGCCCGGACGAACGCTTCTTATCCGATCAATAGCGCTTGCGCGACGAGCCCTTGCCGTTGCCGACCGAGTTGCCCTTGCGGAATGAAGGGCGGTCGCCGCGATCACCCCTGTCACCACCACGCTCACCTCTGTCGCCACCGCGATCGCCGCCACGGTCACCACCGCGGAAGCCACCCTTGCCACGGGGAGCAAAGCCACCCTCACGCGGGCGGCGCGGGCCGCGCGGCGGGGCAGAAGGGCCAGTCGGGGCGGAAGCCGGCTCGATCTTGGCTTCATCCGCATCGGCACCGGCAACGCAGGAGCGGAAACGCTCGGCGCTGTCAGGGGCAATCTCGAAGAGTGTGTGATCCGTGTCGATATGGATCGCACCGATCTCGCTCTTGGTCACACCACCCAGGCGGCAGATGAGGGGGACAAGCCATTTCGGGTCGGCACGTTCGGTACGACCAATGGCGAGGCTGAACCACTCACCGCCCATACGGTCCACCCGGCCTGTGAACTCGCGGGGTGCACGATCGTCGCGCATGCCACGGGCAGGGGCGTCGACGCTGACCGGACGGATCGACTCGACGCTCGGCAGGCGGCTCTTGTACAGGCGCACGAGGGCCGTTGCGAGCTGATGCGCGTCATGTGCATTTGCCAGCTGCGATGCCAGGGCATCTTCATTGGCCTGCGACGGCGCGAAAAGCGTCTCGTCTTCCATCAGGCGCTTGGCGTCCTGCTCAAGGATGGCATCGGCCGAAGGGACGCTTTCCCACTCGGCATTGCTGATCTTGGCAAAGGAGAGCAGGCGCTCAGCCTTGCGACGCTGGCTGACAGGCACCATGACCACGCAGGTGCCCTTGCGGCCTGCACGGCCCGTACGGCCCGAACGGTGCAGCAATGTTGCTGCCTCGCTCGGCATATTGGCATGGATCACGAGTGAAAGTGCCGGAATGTCGATGCCACGTGCGGCCACGTCGGTTGCCACGCAAACGCGTGCCACACCCGAACGCAGGGCTTCGATGGCGCGCGAACGCTCGTTCTGGCCCATTTCGCCGGAGATGGCGACCGAGGCAAAGCCACGCTCGACCAGCGCTGCCTGCACCTGCGCGACCATGGCGCGGGTGTTGCAGAACAGCATGGCGGTCGGGCTCTCGTAATAACGCAGCACATTGACGACACCGCGACCAATGTCATTCGGCGCTGTCAGCACGCATTTATACGTGATATCATCATGCTGCTTGGACGTGGAGACCGTGTTGATGCGCTCGGCGTTTTTCTGGAAGCGGCGCGCCAGATTGGCGATTTCCTTGGCAATGGTCGCCGAGAAAAGCAGCGTGCGGCGTTCGACCGGCGCGGCATCCAGAAGTTGCTCCAGCTCGTCGCGAAAGCCCAGATCGAGCATCTCGTCGGCTTCGTCCAGCACGACCACGCGCAGATCGGACAGGTTCAGGGCACCGCGCGACAGATGATCGCACAGGCGGCCCGGCGTCCCCACAACGATATGGGCACCGTTTGACAGGTTGCGGGCTTCGCGACGGGCATCCGTGCCGCCAATGCAGCTGACGATACGCGCACCGGTCTCGGCATAAAGCCACTGAAGTTCGGTCTGCACCTGCAGGGCCAGTTCGCGCGTTGGTGCAACCACCAGAGCAAGCGGGCTGTTGGCAGGCGGAAGGCGCTCACTGCCCTCGGGAATGAGGGTCGGGGCAAAGGCGAGACCGAAAGCAACCGTCTTGCCCGATCCTGTCTGTGCGGAAACGAGGAGATCCCGTGTCTCAAGGCCTGGCTGCAGAACGGCTTCCTGCACGGCGGTCGGTGTTTCATAACCGCGTGCCGCCAGAGCGCGGCTTAGAGACGGTACGGTATCGGGAAAGGGCATGCGGTTCGGACTCAATCAGGATCGTGCGAAGAGAGAACGCCGAGACAGGAATGCGCTGTTCGAGCATGGCTCGCGGCGTAAGGAAGGCGGTCAATAAAGAATATGCGAGCTGAAATCTAGGATTAAACGGCACCCGTGCTGAAAACGCTTCTGCGGGAACCTGACTCGGCACACTCCCAATATATGGGACATGCGCGCCAAATTGAAGCGATTGCTGCCACACAAACCGTTAAATTCGGGTAAGACGCCACGCATGATCGTCGCGTTCTTCTCCCGTCAAAAGGGTGCGTTTCTGAGTCTGCACGCGCAGCAATGGCCTTTGAAATGGCTTTTTGCCCCCAGCGGCAATGCGTTCGAATTCGCCTTGCGCAACACTATCGCCTCGCTCGTCGCGCTCGGAATCGCGTTCTGGATGGAACTGGGCGAACCGCAATGGGCCGCCATGACCGTATGGATCACGGCGCAGGGCTCACGTGGCGAGAGCCTCTCCAAGGGTCGGTGGCGTCTGGTCGGCACCGTGCTGGGCATGGCAGGCGCGGTGGGGCTGGTTTCGGCGTTTCCCCAGGCTCCGTGGCTGTTCATTCCTGCGCTGGCACTCTGGGCCGGGCTCTGCACGGGGCTGGCGACGCTGTGCCAGAATTTCCGCGCCTATGCCTTTGTGCTGGCGGCCTATACCTGCGCCATTATTGCAACCGGCGCCCTGAACGCGCCCGATCATGTGTTTGAAATCGCCATGGCGCGCGGCACCTATATTTTTCTGGGTGTCGTGTGCGAGATGGTGGCGGGGCTGGTCTTTTCGGCGTCTCTGGCGGTCAAGGCCAGACGTACCATGCGCGGCTGGCTGATCGAGGCCATAGGGGCCGCCTCAAAGGTCATCGGTGATGTGCTTGATGGCGCCCCGCCGCCCGAGGCGGCGATACGTGCCGTGTTCAGCCGAACACTCAGTCTTAACGAGCAACTCGAATTTACCGTGGTTGAGGTTGGGCGCAGTGACCATGCAATCGCCTGTGCCTATGCCACGATCGGCATCCTGTCGCGACTCGTCTCGCGTGCATTGGGGATGCAGGCGCGACTTTCCACACAGCTTGTCCTTTCCGAACGCGCCAGAGCGGGGCTGGCCGAGGTGGCGCGTTTTGTCCGCAACGTACCGGCAAGGCTGGACGATGCTGACACGCTTCTGGCGCTGCGTCGGGATCTCGAGGCGCTCGCTGCGCGCTGCGACATCCTGCATGACGAAGCTGGCGCGACCGATCATCCGGGAGAAGGGTTCAACCCCGATGACGCGATCATCCTTCAGGGTATGCGCCTGATTCTGGAGGAATATCGCACGCTGCTGATCTATTTCGAGGCCCGTCCGACCGAAGCCACGACTCCTGCGCGGTATCGGCTGCGACGCGTGCTGCATTTTCATGCGGCATTCCATAACGCCATGCGCTCTGCCGCTGCCATCTGTCTGGCCGGACTGGTATGGGAGGTCACGGCCTGGCCACAGGGGGCAGCGTTTATCTCGTTCATCGCTGTGGTGGTGGGGCGGTTTGCCACCACCGATAATACCGTGCTCGTCAGCAACCGCTTTTTCTACGGTGCCTGTCTCGCCGCTCTGGCTTCCATCCTGCCGGTATTCTTCCTTATTCCCACCGGGACGGGGTTCGAGGCCCTGATCGTAGCTCTGGCCCCTTTGATGTTCATCGGTGGGCTTGCGGCACGCAACCCAGCCACTGCCACCGCGGCGGGGTCATATAATACCTTCCTGCCCGCGCTGATTGGTCTCGATAACCATATGCGCATGAATGAGCTTACCTGGTTCAATGCCACGATCGCCCTGCTGCTCGGGCTTGGGGCAGGGGTGCTTGTGTTCCGTTGTATCCTGCCATTCAATATCTATCAGGTATGTGCCCTGTTGCGACGACGTGCCCTGCATGGATTGCAGCGTATCTGTGCGACGCCGCGGTTTCTGCCGGCCGAGAATCGCTGGATCGGGCTCATTACCCAAGGCATGGAACGTGTCATCCGTTATGCAGGCGCCTCGCTCACGCCGTTCATGGAGCTCAACCTGCATGGTCTGCTCTCCACCATGACCCTTGGGCGTAACCTGCTTTTCCTGCGTGGTGTTGCGGCGCGATCTGCACTTCCTGCGGCACTGCGCGACATTCTTACGCAGTTCTTTACTGGGCTCGGTCCCCATTGGCTTCGTGGCCCCGGTGTCGAGGCGGCCGTGTTCACGTCGCGGATAGAAAGCGCCATCAGCGCTATTCACCAGCATGCGGCATCGGCGGACGACACGGAATGTCCGGCTTATGCCGAGGTGCTCGGGAGCTTGCTCGTGGTGCGGCACGAATGGCAGGGCAATCAGGACTGGCTGAATGACCGGCACTTCAGGCGCTGCCTGCAACTGGCCCGTGCGACCGGGCAGTAATCTGCGCCACAGGACCGGATTGCCCGGAGGGCATTAGATGGAATGTTAGTCGATCACAGCCAAATGATCATTTCATAACGAATATATGTTCCGATTCGGGTGTAAGAAGAGAATATAAATTCTCTCATGCGGGCCATTCCACCAGTCCCGTCACACTGAAAGGGTCGTCACGCCATGAAGATCGGTTTCGTTTCCGACAGTCTCGGCAAACTTTCTTTCGAAGCCATGCTGGATCAGGCCGTTGCGCTCGGCGTGTCGGGCGTGGAGGTCAATACAGGCGGGTGGTCACCGGCGCCGCATGTCGATCTCATGGAACTCAGGCAAAGCGCCGAAGCGCGTCGGCGTTTTCTGCGTGCTTTCGAGCAGCGCGATCTCGAAATCATCGCCCTGAACGTCAACGGCAACCCTCTCCACCCGGTGGATACGCGTCAGGGTCAGGATCTTGAGGAGACGATCCGGCTGGCGGGTGATCTTGGTATCGGCACGATCTGTACCATGTCGGGCCTGCCGGAAGGGCAGGAGGGGGACCGTTTGCCCAACTGGGTGGTGAGTTCATGGCCGCCCGAAGGCCAGGTCGCCAAGGAATGGCAGTTGCGCGAGCGTTTGCTGCCCTATTGGGAACGTATCCTGCGTATGGCGCCTGATCACGGTATCACGCGCATTGCGCTCGAACTGCATGGCGGACAATGGGCCTATAACGTTCCCAATTTCCTGCGCCTGCGCGAAGCGCTCGACCCGATGATCGGGGCCAATCTCGACCCGTCACACATGTTCTGGATGGGGGCGGACCCGATCGCCGCTATCGATGCGCTGGGTGACGCCATTTTCCATGTCCACGCCAAGGATGCCGGTTTCAATGAGGCGAGGCGGGGGGTGACATCGAATCTCGAAAACGGCCCGCTGGGTCTGCCCTCTGCACGTGCCTGGTCGTATCTCACGCTTGGCTACGGCCATGACACGCTATGGTGGCGTCAATTCTGCTATCGCCTGCGCATGGTGGGCTATGATGGCTGGCTGTCCATCGAGCATGAGGATCCATTGCTCGATGCAGTGGAAGGGCTCGAGAAATCAGTCACCCTTCTGCGTGAGGTCATGCCAGTAGCCCTTGGCGGCTTTGATCAGATGGATATCTGAACGCCGCCTATTTTCCGGGCCTACCCGAAGGCCGGCCTCTGACATGAAGTCGAACGCAGCCGATCAGGCCGCGAGTTTCTTGCGGCCAATCACGGCATGGACGGTATCATTCCACGCCGTAAGGTCCTCGGGGGGCACGACCTCTCCGGTGTCCAGATCACCAAAACCTGCCTTGTCGAGCAAGAGCGTGACAAGACGGGTGCGGTCGGCGGGCTCAAGAGCCTGCCACAGGGCCACGGCTTTCTGCGCGATGAAATTGTCGGAGAAGGTAATGATGAATGGCGCGCCGGGTCGCAGTACGCGGTTGACCTCCTCCAGCACGGCCAGCGGATTTGTCAGATAGGCAAACCCGTCGCACAGACACACGGCATCGAGCGTATCGTCAGGCAGGTCGAGTGCCGGTGTTTCGTTCAGATCCTGCTCGATCCGTCGTGTCAGGGCGATATTGGCCTCAAGGGCCTTGCCGTTCACATCCAGCCCAAGCACAGTTTCAAGTTGCGCCTCCGCAGGGAGGTGACTCATCGTCCCGGCCATGAGGTCGAGTATGACACCCGTGGCAGGAAGCGCGGTCTGGTAAAGGGCCGTGACCGCGGTGCGGGCGCCCGCATCCATCTGCGTTGAATCGCCACGACCAGCATAGAAACTGCGGTCGGGGTCGTTATTGGCGCGGGTGAAGGCTGCCGGGTGCAGCCCTGACGGGGTATCAGTCATCGGACCAGTCCTGCCTGTCTCTGCTCTGGCGTGCTCGCGGCATTGCGAGAACCCGCGCAGGGATGACGCCATGAAAAGCACACGTCAAGACAGGCACATGTCAAGACAGACAGCCTCTTTACGCGCGCTTCCCGCTCAGGCGATGTAAGGCCGGGTTCAGAGCGCTGCGCCGTGCCACTCAAACGGACCATCGGAAATCCCGGCAATGCGGGCGTGACGGTCCACCGGTATGGCCTGCTGGCGCAGGAGCGGCTGCAGCGCCTCACTCACTTCGCGATAGGGCGCACGGGATGGGGGCGCCGTGAGGATGACATCAAACAGCCCAAGCTTGCGATAGTCATTGAGGCGCTGCGCGACTTCCTGCGCGGTGCCAACAAGCGCCGAGGCTGCCACCTGCGAGGGGAGCCCCTGATCAATCAGGGTTTCGGTTTCGTCCCATGCCTCTTCCGTGCTGTCCTTGAGCACGATGTCCAGTGCCACAACGGAGCGGGCCGGGTGGTCGACAATCTGCGATGGAAGGCAGTGCTCATAGAGCGTCATGGTCTCAGCCACGCTGCCATCGGGCCTTAGCCGTTCAATGCCACCAGGGCCCTGGCGCAGCAGATTATGCTGCGCGGCATGACCATGCATCCAGTCGATCATGTCATCACGAACGAGCAGGCTGCATCCGGTGGGCAGTTGTGTCAGGCAGTTTTCAAGCGCCTCCCGGCTCATATCAAGGCACGACCAGATAAGGCGGATATGGCGTGCAGTGGCGGGGGTGTCGTAGGAGGCGATGAACATGGGTCGGTTATCCTGCATCGCAACGGGCGATGCGTCGGCTTTGAAAATTTACGTCAAGAAACCGGAGGTTTCCCGTGCCGTGGCGGCCCGGACCCACTATAACTGCCCATATGATGATCCGGTTCCATAAGATGCAGGGCCTCGGCAATGACTTCGTCATTATCGACAGGCGCCGCGAGCGTTTCGACGCCACATTACATACCATGTCCAGGCTCTGTGACCGTCGCTTTGGCGTCGGGTGTGACCAGCTTGTGCTGCTCGATGCGCCAGATCGCGATGGAGCCGATATCCGGGTGCGTTTCTACAATCCTGATGGATCCGAAGCAGGGGCGTGCGGCAATGCCTCACGCTGTGTCGCTGCTCTTATTGGCAATGCGCCGGTATTGCAGACAAGCGCGGGATTGCTGCCGAGTTTCATTACGCCCGAGGGCGAAATCGGGGTGGATATGGGTGTGCCCGCGCTGGATTGGCAGCGTGTCCCCCTGTCGCAGGCGATGGATACCGTCGAACTGCCCCTGCCGGGCAGCCCTGCGGCCTGCTCGATGGGTAATCCGCATGCGACCTTCTTTGACGGGATGGACCGTGCGGACCGCGAGGGCGCCGCGCTGGAGCGCGATGCGCTCTTTCCGGAACGCGCCAATATCGGCTGCGCCGAGATCGTCTCCCGTGATTTCATTCGGCTGCGCGTGTGGGAGCGTGGCGCCGGACTGACACTGGCCTGCGGGTCCGGAGCCTGTGCTGCCGTGGTCAATGGTGTGCGTCGCGGCCTTCTGGACCGGGAGTGCCAGGTGGAAATGGACGGCGGTGCGCTGCGTATCCATTGGCGCGAGGCAGACGGTCATGTCCTCATGATCGGCCCGGCGACCCATGTTTTCGAGGGGCTTTATCCGCTCGGGACGCATGACGGATGAGCGATGCCCGTCTTCTGACCTTCGGCTGCCGCCTCAACCTGCATGAAAGCGAGCGTATGCAGGCCCTGACCGGCCATTTGCCGGATGTCGTGGTGGTCAATACCTGCGCGGTGACGACAAGTGCTGAACGTCAGGCGCGTCAGGCTATCAGACGTGCCCATCGTGATGACCCCGGCAAGCGTATTGTGGTGACAGGCTGTGCGGCCCAGATCGCCCCGCAGGACTGGGCCAGCCTGCCCGGCGTGTCGCACGTAATGGGCAATACCGAAAAGCTCGAGGCCGCCAGCTGGTCGGAAACCGCGCTTAAGCAGCAGGGGGCTGTTGCTGACATCATGCAGGTTACACCCGCTCCCGCTTCCCCCGTGGTCGAAACGGGCGGGCATGTGCGTGCCCTGCTTCAGGTGCAGCAGGGCTGCGACCATCGCTGCACATTCTGCATCATCCCGTATGGGCGCGGCCGCTCGCGTTCGGTGCCCACCCGGGATGTGATCGCCCGCGCCCGGGCGCTGGTCGAGGCGGGCCATCATGAAATTGTTCTGACGGGTGTCGATATCGCCTCCTGGGGGCGGGATCTCGATGGCACGCATGCACTGGGCACGCTTTGCCGTGACGTGCTGTCAGCCGTGCCGGAACTGCCCCGACTGCGCCTGTCCTCGCTCGATCCGGCCTCGGTCGATGCCGATCTGTGGTATCTGCTGGCTGAGGAGCCCCGCTTTCTGCCGCATCTGCATCTCTCGCTACAGGCAGCGAGCGATATGGTGCTCAAGCGCATGAAGCGTCGCCATTCGGTGCAGGATGCTGCCGATCTGATCACGCGGGCGCGGCGCCTGCGCCCCGATATCGCGATCGGGGCCGATCTGATTGCCGGATTCCCGACAGAAACCGAGGCTCAGGCGCAGGAGACGCTCGATTTTGTCGTGCGTCATGAACTGCCCTATCTGCACGTCTTTCCCTATAGCGAGCGCCCAGGCACACCGGCGGCCCGTATGCCCAGCGTCCCTAATGCAAAACGTCAGGCGCGTGCGGCGGCCCTGCGTGAGGCAGGCGAGGCCAATCGGCAGGCCTATTGGCGCGGTATGATGGGGCGCCCTCTCGATGTCCTGATGGAGGGTGCAACCAGGGGCCACTCGGCCCATTTCGTGCCGGTGCGTCTGTCGCGTGGGCAGGCAGTTCGTGGCACACGCCTCACCCTTGTCGCCCGAACCCTTGACGAAGCAGGGCTGGTAGCAGAGATCAACTGACATGGCCGGATTTTTCTCACGTCTGAAACAGGGGCTGACGCGCTCGACGCAGAAGCTGAATGCTGCTCTCACCCATCGCTATCTCGACGAGACAGCGCTGGAGGAACTCGAGGACGAGCTGATTGCAGCCGATCTCGGCCCCGCAGTGGCCGGGCGTGTGATCGAGGAGTTCCGCACGTCGCGTTTTGGTCGCAATGTCACGACCGAGGAAATTCAGGAGGCTCTGGCCACCGAAATCGCCCGCGTGCTCGAACCTGTGGCCCAGCCCTTCGAGCTCAAGACCGAGCACAAGCCGCATGTCGTGCTCGTGGTGGGCGTCAATGGCGTGGGCAAGACCACGACCATCGGCAAGATGGCCAAATGGTTCCGGGATCAGGGACGCTCGGTCATGATGGTGGCGGGTGACACTTTCCGTGCCGCTGCTGTCGAGCAGTTGCAGGTCTGGGGTGAGCGTACCGGCGCGCCTGTCATTGCGGGCAAGCCGGGTGGGGATGCCGCAGGTCTCGCCTATGAAGGCATCAAGCAGGCGCGTGAATCAGGAACCGACCTGCTGTTCGTCGACACGGCAGGGCGTCTGCACAACAAGGGCGCGCTGATGGAAGAGCTCGCCAAGATCATCCGCGTCATGAAGAAGTTCGACGAAACCGCCCCTCATTCAGTGTTGCTGGTGCTCGATGCCACGACCGGACAGAATGCAATGGAGCAGGTGCGTGTTTTCCGTGAACTCGTGAATGTAACGGGTCTGATCGTGACCAAGCTCGATGGCTCCGCACGGGGTGGTATCGTTGTCGCACTGGCTGACGCCTTCAAACTTCCAGTGCATCTGGTGGGCGTGGGTGAGCAGGTCGAGGATCTGCGTCCCTTTTCGGCACAGGAATATGCGCGCGGTCTCGTGGGCGGGAGCGGTGCCGATCTGACCAGCCATCTGATCGACGAAGCTCAGGATTGAGCCAGTAATCTGGCTTGTCCATGCGTGGCTTGTGATGGCTACGCGACCGACACCATTCCGGCATGGCTTTTCATAGGTGAGGGTCTGTATCGGCCATCACGAGCCTGAGCAGGCGCCTGTCGTGCAACACTGACAGCCGTGCCGTCTCGCACCTGACATAGCCGGATTCCGGGGGCAGGGGCACTGCCGCTCCGAAGGCGATTCACGCCTCATGCCTGATGTCGTCCTCATGCCGAAATGAGCGCCTCGGATGATCTTTTTTGCGAGGCTTTCCTCCAAAACGTGTCATTTTCGCAACGAAAAACTGGATGCCAATAAGCCGATTAACGATCGGATAACGAAATGAGGCTGATTCAATTTATTTTTAAAGTTCGACACAAAGAAGAAATATTTCGTCGCACGCGCCAGCTCCTCGTTATGACAGCGTTACGTTTCAGATGAATTACGTTACGTGTGGAGCGTGTGACCTATGGCGTTGAGCCTGCGCAGATCTTTCCTTTTGACGTTTACGGCAGTGGCCGGACTATCCACCTCGGCAGCCATGGCGGCCACTGTGCCGATGGATGCAACCGCCACCAAGAAAAAGACCCTGGTCAAGACCAAACAGGCCACGCCCAAATCAGAAACGATCATGGTAACGGGATCGTATCTGCGCAGCTCGAACAACAGCTCGGCCAACCCCGTTCAGATCGTGACTGCCAAACAGATCCAGCAGACTTCGGCTGTTTCGCTGGGTGACTATCTCCAGCGCCTCCCCTCGGTCGGTTCGTCGGGCACGCCCAACCAGCAGACCAATGGCGGTGGTGGTGTGAGCTGCACCGATATCCGCAATTTCGGCTCCAAGCGAGTGCTCATCCTGATTGACGGCAAGCGCACGGCAATTAACGCGGCCACATCCTGCGTCGATCTGAACACGATCCCCATCGAGGAAATCGCCAGCGTCGAAATGCTCAAGGATGGCGGCTCCGAGCTTTACGGTGCGGATGCCGTCTCCGGCGTGATCAACATCAAGCTGCGTCATGACGTCACCAAGGCGACCATCACCATGCGTGGCGGGATCTCGCAATACGGCGATGCCAAGACGGGCCTGCTTTCCGCCATGAAGGGTTTCAACTTCGATCACGGCAAGGGCAACGTCACCCTTTTTGGCCAGTATAATACATCTGGCGGCATCATGAGCCAGGACCGTGCCTGGGCGGCCAACCCGCAGCAGAGCAACCCGGTGACCGGCACACCGCTCTATGGCTCCTCCATCATTCCGGCTGGCCGTGTGACCGACCCGCGCACAGGAACCAATCTGGTCTCGAATGGGGATGGCACTTTTCATCGCTACAGCAATGCCGACCGGTATAATTTTGCCAAAGACACGATGGTGCAGAATTATAACCAGAATTCAGCCCTGTCCGGCGATGCCCATTACGATGTGGACAGCCATTTCAAGCCCTATGCCAATGTGCGGTACAGCCATACGACAACGGCACGGCAGATGGCTGCAGCCCCGGTTTCCGGTGGTATCAAGCCGTCTCCGCTGCTGTCGTCCTGGACCATCCCGGCAGGGAGCCCCTATAATATCTGGGGACGTGACGCGATCATGTCGCGTCGTATGAATGATCTCGGTCCGCGCAAGATGGATTACGCGACCGACACCTGGACCGTTATCGGTGGTGCCAAGGGCAAGATCTGGCGTGGCTGGGAATATGATGCGTCCATGACATACGGCCAGAGCCGCTGGACCGCCAACACGCAGAACATGGGCAATTATCGTCATCTGCTGCAGATGACCGGTGTGCGTCAGCTCGACCCCACCAATCCGGGCAGCAAGATTGTGTATGACCCGACCGTCTGCACCAGCCAGCCAGGCTGCGTCCTGTCCAATCCGCTTGCGCCGCTTTCACCCGAGGCTGCCGCCTATGGCAAGTTCACACAGCACGATCATGCTGAATATCAGCTGCGCGATTTCAACCTGCGCATCAATAACAGCAGCGTCGTCAAGATGCCCTACGAGCATGGCGGCAATGTCGGTATCGCCTTTGGCATGGAGCATCGCAGCGAGCAGCTGAGCAGCGCGCCCGACCCGATCGTTGTGAGCGGTGATTCCACGGGCAATGCCTCAAGCTATAGCGGCGGTGGATTCAATGTGAACGAAGTCTATGCCGAAGGTCAGATCCCGCTGCTTCAGAACGCCTTTCTTGCCAAGGATCTGACCATTGACGGTCAGGGCCGCTGGTCAGACTACAATACCTTCGGATCGACCAAGAACTGGAAGGTCTCGATCAACTGGGCCCCGGTGCGCGATATCCGTTTCCGTGCGACGCTCGGAACGTCTTACCGTCAGCCCAACGTCTATGAGCTCTATGGCGGTCAGAGCCTCGGCTACCCGTCAGCTTACGATCCCTGCAGTGCCGTTTCCAGTTACGGCGTACAGGCCGCCGCTGTTCAGGCCCGTTGCGCAAGCGAAGGGATCAATACGGCGACTTTCGTTCCGCAGAACACGGGGCAGGTTCCGACGGTTTCCGGCGGCAACGCCAAGCTGCAGCCTGAGAGTGGTCGTACCTATACGGTCGGCACGGTTGTCACGCCGCGCTGGGTACCGGGTCTCTCTGCCTCGGTCACGTATTGGCATTATTCGCTCAACAACACGATCAGCACGCTGGGCACGCAGTATATTCTCGACCAGTGCTATACCGGTGCAGATACCAGCAATTGCGGCGCTATCGCTGCGCGCTCTTCCTCGCAGCAGCTGACTTCGGTCAACGCATTCTATCAGAATCTGGGCGGAATCCGCACCAGCGGCATTGATTTCGATCTCGACTATCATGTGCGTCTGACGCCCCATGACAGCCTCACCGTGTCGAACAACATGCAGCAGCTTGTCAGCTACCTGCAGCAGAACGTACCCAATGGTAAGTGGTACAACTACACTGGCCGTCTGTTCTATGCCGGTGGAAGCGGCCAGCCACGCGTAAGCGATTATGCCCAGGCGACCTGGCAGCATGACGATTTCAGCTTCACCTACATGATGCGCTATATCGGCGGCATGGTGTGGAATAACGGTGTGACCGATCTGACGGCCAAGACAGCCGGACAGTACAAGACCCCCGGTATCTTCACACATGACATCACGCTGGGCTATCGCCTCAACCGCTGGAACTTCCAGGCGGGCGTCAGCAACCTGCTCGACAAGAAGCCGCCCTTCGTCATGGATGCGGCCACCAACACCAATATCTATCAGTATGGCAGCCTCATTGTCGGCCGCTATGCCTTCCTGCAGGCTGGCGTCAGCTTCTGATCTGGCCTTGTCACCGGGCGGGCCATGCCTGAGTCATGGCCTGACCGAGCAGGCTTAGAGACCTGTATTCCCGTTATCCGGCCTGTTTGTTACGGGTCCGGGGCAGGGGGCGGCGGAAGAAAAACCCGGAACGAGCAGCACTGATCACGGTTTGGTGATATACTGAACCCTTCCTCGTCTTCCTGCCCGGTTAACATGCGTCGCCCTCATGCTCTTCGCCGTCTCTGGCGGTCATCGCTTCCTGTTGTTCTCCCCGGCATCATGCTGCTTGGCGCAGGGGTAAACCCGTGCCACGCGCAGCGGGCGGAGGGAGCACAATCGGCGGGCGGTTTTGCTCCCGGTGCGCGTGCTTCGGCCTCGGCCAATGGCACGCTCGATAGCGTCGTTGGCAATCGGCCCTCTCCCGTCAAGGCAGAGGTCGGACTGAATGGCGAGACCTATCGCGTCACTCCTGCCGGCACATTGATCGGGCCTGACGGACAGGCTGTGTCTGGCGGCTGCCCGGCGCCAGACAACGTAGCATCCGGCCAGTTCGTTGCGGGCGGTGCGCCATCCGAACCGGCCCTGAGGGGAAGTGCCGGCGCAGGGATTGGCGCCCGCAAGGACGAGGCTGTCATGATTGGTGTGACGGATCAGGCCGCCCCCCTGAAAACAGCTCGTAACCATGACGAATGGGCAGGTAATAGCGGGATACGTCCGCAGGCCACCATGAACGCCTCTTTTGGCCCCGCAGGCGTGTATGTGCTGCCCGAGCCATGCCGTCATCATGGCGCGAGTAAGGCGGCCATGATTCATGATGCCGCGGCCTCGCTCGCTTCAGCCGGGGGTAATGTGTTTGCTCTGGCGGGTAATCGCGATGGTATGCGACAGGCCAATCATGCCGTCGCCTTGCCAGATGGCGATGTGCTGCTGACGACAGAACGCCCCGACCATGCAGAGCCGCGCCTTGCACCGGTTGCAAAGGACGACCGGGCTGCTGCATCCACCCGGCAGGAAGCCAGACCATGAAGGGGCTGCGCGGGCACGCTTCGGGTCATTCGGGACAGGAGAGGGCAGGATGCACGCCCTTCGCGGTCAGACTCGTCAGGGCCGGTGCTCTCTGCTGCGCCGTCATCTTTATGGCCAATTCCCCCTTGGCGCAGGCTCAGACGGTCTTTCATTCCGGCGCAGCCAGCCGCAGCGCAAATCTTCCGGATCTGTCAGCACCTGCGAGCAGAACACACGATCTCGCGCCCGTTGCCTTGCAGTCGGACCGCCTGGTGCTGCCCCAGCTTCGTGCACTCATCATCCAGCCTGCAGGGCGTATCAGCGAACAGGACGGGCGCTCCTCCCTGACCACTACCGGGCTCGATATCCTCCGCTCTCCTGATTTCACAGCCATCATGACGCCGTTCATCGGGCAGGCTCTGCGCTTCGGGCAGATGCAGGCGCTTATCGATGCCGTGGTCGGGTATTATCGCGCCAGGGGTCATGCCTTCGTGACGGTCAGCGTACCGCCCCAGAAGATCCATCAGGGCATCTTGCATATCGATGTCCTCGAATATCGCATCGGTGCGATACGGGTCGTCGGCAATCGCTGGTTTTTCGACCGCACCATTCGCAACCAGAGCGGGCTGCAAACAGGTCAGACACTCTCGCTGGATAGCCTGCAGACCGATCTGAGCTGGGTCAACAGCAACCCGTTCCGGACCGTTGATATGGTCTACCGCCCCGGTGCCGCGCCGGGTTTGACGGATGTCGACCTGAAGGTTGCCGATCGCCTGCCGCTCTATGTTTACGGGGCCTACAACAACCAGCTCGATCCCACGCTGGGCCGCGTGAACTGGGATCTTGGCATATCATGGGGCAATGCCTTCAATCTGGGGCATATCCTTACCTATCAGTTGCAGCGCAGTGTCTCGGGGCGTTTCACGGGGCATAATGGCAGCTGGGAAATTCCGTTGACTTCCCGCGATGCCCTGCTGGTATTCGGAAGTTACTCAGTCTCTTATCCGGTGGCCGATCAGCCCCTTACCAATAAGGGTATTTCAGGTCAGGCATCTCTGCGCTGGCAGCATATGTTGCCCCATATCGCCCTTGGTACGTTGTTCGGCCTTGATGGCACGACACAGCTTGGTTTTGACTGGAAATCGACCATCTCGGACCAGTTCAGCGCGGCTGTGCCACTCATTCTGGCCAATGCCGAGACCAACCAGTTTGTCGCCGGATTCATGGGATCGCTGCAGGACCCTCTGGGTAAGACCGAGATCAACAACCAGATCGTTTACGGGCCGCCCGGCATTTCAGCCTATAACAAGCGGGGCTGGTATGAGACGATCTTCCCTAACGCCAAGCCGAATTACGTCTATGACCGCCTGACCCTGAAGCGCGCCTTATCGCTTCCCTGGGGGTTCAAGGCCAATACGCGTGCCGCGTGGCAGGGCGCGACCCATAACCTGCTGTATAGCGAGCAGCTGATGATTGGCGGTATGGGCACGGTGCGTGGCTATTACGTCAACACGTCCTTCGGCAGTCGTGGCCTGATGTTCAGCGAGGAGATCAATACCAAGGGCTTCTCGCTTGGCAAATGGACGGGGTTCAGCGCGTTGGAAGACACCAATACGCTCGGCGCTTTCTGGGATTGGGGTGATAATTCACAGGTTCATCCGGCCGGTATCGGGCCTCGTGTGGTAACGCTTTCCAGTATCGGGGCCGATCTGAACAGCAAGATCAATCGGCATCTCAACATGACGGTCGACGCAGGCTGGCGTCTGCGCCGCGCAGCCAGTCGCGGCGATCGGGGCGTGTTCTGCGATTTCAATCTGGTGGCAGGGTTCTAGCCTGCGTGACGGCCCTGCGGTCGGGTTCAGTCCATGGGGATTGCGACGGCAACGCCCGCGGCCATCGAGCCATGCCCGCGTCTCTGGTCGTTGGCACCCGCGCCACCGGCCAATGCATCGCCAACCTGATGATGGTTACGCTGGAAGAAATCAGGGCGCAGCTTCGTATCGTCATCCCCGACACGCTCTTTGGGGGCGTCGAGCGAGTCATCGGGCAAGGGTGCTTCGGTAAAGCCGTCATGCGATGCCGGTGCCTGCGCCCTGACGGTCAGCGAGGCCTGTCTGATCAGGGGGGCGTCTGCTGTTTCTGGCTCCAGTGAGAAAGCCGAAACCGTGTTGAGGCCTGAGCGGAGGGACCGCACATGGCTGGGTGTTTTTTGCGTCTCGGCTCCGGGCGTCGCCGCATTGTCGGGGGCGGGTCCATTGCCGGGTTGGGCCGGGGAGGCGTCAGGCGGCGCAAATTGTCCTGCTACACCGGTTTCCGCTGCATGAAGCGGGGCGATGGAGGCGCAACTCACAAGGCCGAGTATCAAGGCAGAACAGAAACGCAACAGCGCGATCCTCTTTCCGTTGGTGCAGTATTTCACGAAAATACCGGACTCGATTACCGGCTGACGTGACTGTATCCAGGTCAGAAAATCTTATGCAACCGAAACCCGCCGATTGTATCACGCTGTCATCAAACGTGATGCAACCCGGCGGGTAAGCTGTTCCCGATCAGATCGGGAAAGCGTTGTGAGCAGCGTCGGTGAGCACTGCAATACCGGGCAGAAGCTTGCCCTCCAGCCATTCGAGGAAGGCACCGCCGGCTGTCGAGACATAGCTCATCTGGTCGGCAGCCCCGGCATGGCGCAGCGCCGAGACGGTATCGCCACCACCGGCGATGGTCTTGAGCTTGCCTGCCTTGGTCAGTTCAGCCGCCTTGCGGGCGACAGAAACCGTGGCCGTATCGAAAGGCTTGATCTCGAAGGCGCCGAGCGGACCATTCCAGACAAGGGTCTTGAGACCCTCGAGCTTGGCGTTGATCAGCGCGATCGTCTTAGGGCCAGCATCGAGAATCATGGCATCGGCCGGGACGGCATGGATGTCACAGACTTCCGAAGGGGCACCCTCGCGGAATTCGCGGGCGATCACGGCGTCGACCGGCAGGATGATCTCGCACTTGCCGTCATTGGCCTGTGCCATGATCTTGCGTGCTGTCTCATGCATGTCGGCTTCCTGAAGCGACTTGCCAACAGCGACGCCCTGCGCCGCAAGGAAGGTGTTCGCCATGGCGCCGCCAATGAACAGCACATCGACCTTGCCCAGTACGTTCCCGATGAGATCGAGCTTGGTGGAGATCTTCGCGCCGCCAACAAGCGCACCGACAGGGCGCTCAGGCAGTTCGAGCGCTGCGGTCAGGGCGTTCAGCTCCGCTTCCATCAGGCGACCGGCATAGGCCGGCAGATGATGGGCCAGACCTTCGGTCGAGGCATGAGCGCGATGGGCCGCCGAGAAAGCGTCATTGACATACACATCGCCCAGACGGGCCAGCATGTCTGTAAAAGCTGGATCGTTCTTTTCCTCACCGGCATGGAAGCGGGTGTTTTCGAGAACGCAGACTTCGCCATCCTTAAGATTGGCAACGGCTTCTTCCGCTTTCGGTCCAACGCAGTCGGACACGAAATGCACCTTGTGCTGGATTTTTGACTCCAGCATTTCGGCAACAGGGGCGAGTGACATGCTGGGCACGACCTGGCCCTTGGGGCGGTCGAAATGGCTCAGGATGATCACGCGCGCGCCCTTGTCGGCCAGCTCGCAGATGGTGGGAATGACGCGATCAATACGCGTCGTGTCCGTGATGGCGCCATCACGCACCGGCACGTTGAGGTCAGCGCGCAAAAGGACGCGCTTTCCCTCAGGAGACAGGTCATCGAGCGTATGGAAACTGGCCATGCTCTTTCTCCCGGTTTCTTGTTGCTTACAGGCTGCCGAAAAGCGCTGCCGTGTCGGACATGCGGTTCGAGAAGCCCCATTCATTGTCGTACCACGAGCAGATGCGCACCATCTTGCCGCCATCGATCACGGCCGTCTGCGTGGCATCGAAGGTGGAGGAGGCATAGGAGTGGTTGAAGTCCGTGCTCACCAGCGGGGCTTCGTTGTAGTCCAGAACGCCCTTCAGCGGGCCTTCGGCAGCGGCGCGCAGGGCGTCGTTGATGGCCTGGACGGAACCCGGTGCGCGGCTCGGGATGAAGTCGAGCGAGACGACCGAGACATTCGGCGTCGGCACGCGGATCGAGGTGCCATCCAGACGCCCCTTGAGGTGCGGCAAAACCAGGCCGATGGCCTTGGCAGCGCCCGTCGAGGTCGGGATCATGTTCAGGGCGGCAGCGCGGGCGCGGCGCGGGTCGCGGTGGTGGGTGTCCACCGTGCGCTGGTCACCGGTGTAGGAGTGGATGGTCACCATGTAGCCGCATTCGATGCCGAAGGCCTCGTCCAGCACCTTGGCAACCGGTGCCAGGCAGTTGGTCGTGCAGGATGCGTTGGAGATGACCGTCATGTCCTTCGTCAGCATGGCATTGTTCACGCCATAGACGATGGTGGCATCGACATCGGTGCCCGGAGCGGAAATCAGGACCTTGCGTGCGCCAGCCTTGATCAGGGCCGAAGCCTTTTCCTTGCTGGTGAACAGGCCGGTACATTCCATGGCCACGTCGACGCCTTCGAACGGCACCTTGGTCGGGTCGCGCTCGGCGGAAACACGGATGGGGCCATAGGTGCGGCCATTGGCTTCGATGATCAGGTTGCTGCCATCAACGCGAACCGTGCCGGGGAAACGGCCATGAACGCTGTCATAAGCCAGCAGATGGGCGTTTTCTTCAACCGAGCCGAGGTCATTGATGGCGACCGGCACGACATCCGTACGTCCGCTTTCAATGATGCCACGCAGCACCAGACGTCCGATACGTCCAAAACCGTTGATCGCGATTTTCACAGCCATTGTAGTCTCCCGGCCAGTAGGCGGTTTCGTTATAAGAGATGAAACCATAGCACCCTTGGAAGACGAGACGAGAGGGGGCTACCAAAAATCTTATCGATATTTTCGTGAAAACTGGTCTTTCTGTTCCCGCTCTCTTGCTTGTGTGCGGTCTTCCTGCAAGTTCTTTAGGTCATGACGATGACGAATGCTTCAAATTGTGGTTTCCTGAAATTTCGGTCTTTGGCGATCGCCGGTTTGTGCCTCGTCTCGGGGGCGCTCACGGCCTGTACCCCGCCCGATCAAAGGCTGTTCAACCCCAATGCGGGCAAGCCACCCAAGCCCCATTATCCGCCTGCGCCTCCGGGCAAGCCCGCGCCCGCACCCTTCCTGCAGATTGTTGCAGGCACACCCAAGGCGGAATGGGCACCAGCTGTCTCACGCAGTACGAAGCTCGCTTTGTCACGCAAGCCCGACCTTCTGTTTGTGGTCACCGTGCTCTCCCCCGAGACAGGTAGTCCGGCAGCGCAGGTGAAATCGATCGAGACACTGACCGAGCAGGACGGCAAGGATGTGGCGGATCAGATCGTGGCATCGGGCGCACCGCCCAATCAGGTCCAGATTGAGGCCAAGACCGATGGTTCCAGCCCCAAGGGGCGTATTCGCGTCGATCTGCGCTAGGCCACACCACACCATGTTTCTGCGCCTGCCGCTTCGAGGCAGGCGGTGCCTTCATGGCCGTCCGGGGTGACGCTGGACAAGCCTTCAATGCAGCAGCGAGCGTGGATACCTTCCGGGCAATCCTGCCTGTTTCTGTCTGCTGACACCCCCTGACAGGCCACCCGCCCCGTTGCGGTCTGGTCGGGTGGCGTATTGATTACCGGAGAGACATCACATGAGCTTGCGCAAGGATATCTGGCGAACCGGCATCTTGCAGGCCCCGCTCGCAACGTTGCTCGAAAACCCCGACTGGACAGATATTCCCTGCCACTTTCTGCCGGACATGCCGCGTGACTTCCAGTTTCGTGCCGACCCGTTCGGGGTGTGGTACGAGGGCAGGCTGCACGTCTTTGTCGAGATCTATGACTACCGCAACCGCATTGGCGAGATTGAGGTGCTCATCTACGACCTAGAGTATCGGCTTCTCAGCCAGCAGATCGTGCTGCGTGAACCCTGGCATCTTTCCTACCCGCAGATCATCGAGGCAGAGGGCGCGTTCTGGATGCTCCCCGAGGCGCATCGCTCGGGCACACAGACACTTTATCGTGCCACGTGCTTCCCCGATCAATGGGAACCCGTCTGCCAGATCGATCTGGGTGGTGAAGTCGCGGTTGATGCCACGCTCTGCTTCCATGACGATCTCTGGTGGATGATCTACACCCCTGTCGAAGCCGCCAAGAAAGCCCCAAGCCGTCTGCATGTCGCCTATGCCCAAAGCCTGACGGGCCCCTGGACGCGTCATGGTCAGAACCCGATACGCCTCGATCCTTCCAGCGCGCGGGCGGGAGGCACGCCGGTCATGATTGATGGAAAGCTCATGCTGCCGGTTCAGGATTGCGCTCATACCTATGGTGGCGCCATCCGCCCCCTCTGGTTCGATGTGCTCACCACCGAGCGCGTTGTAACCCGCAGCGGGCCAGCCTTGCCCATACCGCCGGTTTACGCACCCTATGATGAAGGCATGCACACCCTGTCTGCGGCAGGCGATGTCACGCTGTTCGATATCAAGCGAACAGTTCTGTCGCCGCATGGCCTCATGATCGAGGCCGGACGCGAACTGCGCAAACTGCGCAAGCGCGTGGGTCTGGCCTGATCCATCACCTCTCGTCCGAGGGGGGGTGCGAATGGTATGAGCGCCTCTTCGCCGGCCCGTGCGGAGCCAGAGTTGCTGGTCGTTCCATACCGGCCATACCGACCGGGAGGCTGTCGTCAGGGGTGATATTCTGCGGTGCCGTGCCTGCAGGATAGCCGGCACCAGGTCGCGCTAGTTCCGACGACCCGAGCGGTGGCCATTCAGCCAGGGCGGCGCCATATCACCGGCCATGATGCAGCCGACAGGATCGATATAATCCTCGATATCCGCCAGATCATAACGCCCGATCTGCTCAACGACACTTGAAGCCCGTTTGTAGCTCGATGGGAGCTCGGATACGTCGATCCTCCCCCCGAAAAACCGGACATCCAGCCCCTGTGTCTCGGCGGCAAGCAGCGCTTCCGGGGTTGCATCACCCATGCGGCGGCGATGCTCGGTGCGCGACATGTTACGGCCCGCACCATGGGGCGCAAAGCCCAGGGCGTGACCAGCATCGCGCCCCCGTGCGACCAGAACCGGCTCGGCCATGTTGAGCGGGATCAGCACCTTGCCTGTCGCATCGCTGGCATAGCTGCCCCAGGCCGGGGTCGCCCCCTTGCCGTGATGGTACAGCCCGTCGCGCTCAAACACGAAATTATGCTCGTTCCAGAAACGCTCTGCCGGCGTAGCGCGCAAGCTTTCCGTTACCGCCTGATGAATGGCGTTATGGTTAGCCTTGGTCCAGCGGCGTATGATCTGGAGCGCCTCCCAGTAATCGCGCCCTTCATCACTATCTGCAGGGATCCAGGCATTCTGCCGCGATGTCTCGGGCGACAGGCGACGCCTCCAGCGTTCAGCGACCTCCACACCGGCACGGTAGAGCTGGGCACCTGGCCCGCGTGACCCGTGATGCGTCACGATGGCGGTATGACCTGTCGCACGGGACCGCCCCACAAACAGGAAGTGATTGCCATCCCCCTGCGTACCCATATGGGACTGCGCCGTGTGCAGCATTTTCTGGTGGCTGAGGAAAGGATTGGCCCTGAACGCATCAAGCAGATCGAGCGAGAGCGTGAAGCGTCGCCCCTGATCGCGCCCGCCCGCACCGAAATGCGTAACCCCGGAGGCCGCATCAAGCACAGCCACAGGATCGACCATGCCCAGATCCGTCATCATCACCGAGCAGCAGATATCGGGTGAATGCATGCCGGGATGGATGGCATTGCGCGTGCTGACAATGCCGCCGACCGGAATAGTGCCGAGCGGCCCCGCCGGGCAGGCATCGGGCATGATGGCTGCCGCTGTCACCGTGGGTGTGCGCATCAGCGTTCGCATCGTCTCGATGACACGCTCACGGTTGAGCGCCTCATCGGGTGTTTCGGCATCCAGCGAAACATGAAGCGGTACTGTATCGGCGTCCTGAAGCGGAAGTTTGGGCGGTAATGGCGCCGGAGCCACGGCAGCGCGTATGGCGGCCTCATCACGCCCTTCTGCTGCCAATGCGCGTGCCTGCTCAAGCGCTGCGCCAAACGCGGGCCCGGGTGTGTGGCCCCATTCAATCAGAATTTTGCCGTCGATCTCTACAGGCGCGCTCATGGCCATGTCCTTTCTTTTCGTCGCTTGCATCTGGCTCAAGCATGAATGGCAGCAGGTTTGGCCGGAAGAAAACTCGATTTTCAGGATAAGGCATTGATATAGATAGAGAAAACCTGGCTTCTTGTTAAATCGACCTTTCCGGTTCTGATCTATGCGTATCGTCTTTTATCTGGAATAATCGTCTCATGAGAAACGTGGTTATCGGTCTGCTTGGCGTCAAAATTGATCGCACACGCGGAGTCGGGTCATGGCAGCCAAGCGCCAGGCTTTGCGGCCATGATTCCCTGCCGGTCGATCGCTTCGAACTGCTCTATCCCGGATATGCCGAGGCACTGGCCCACCACGTTGCCCGTGACATTGCGGCCATTTCGCCGGATACCGAAGTGCGTCTGACCGTGCTTGATTTCGACAATCCCTGGGATCTGGAGGAGGTCTATGCCAAGCTTTATGACTTTGCTCTCGCCTACGGTTTCGATGAGGACCGGGAGCGTTACTTCGTCCATCTGACAACAGGCACGCATGTCGCGCAGATCTGCTGGTATCTGCTCACAGAAAGTCGTTACGTCCCGGCGCGCCTTATCCAGATGGAGCCCCCGCGTCCCGATACGGGACCCAACGGGCGCCTAACACTCATCGATCTCGATCTCGCACGATATGACGCGATCAGGCATCGCTTCGAGATCGCCTCTGCCGAACATTCCACCTTGCTGCGTAGCGGTATTTCGGGTGCCGACCCCGCGATTGATCGCCTGATCGGGCGGCTTGAGCAGATAGCCCTGAGGTCAGATGCCCCCATCCTGATTACCGGCCCGGCGGGCTGCGGCAAGAGCACGCTTGCGGCCAATATTCATGATCTGCGTATTCAGCGCCGTTTGCTGCGCGGACCGCTCGTTCGGGTGGATGGCAGTCTGCTTGCCACGCAGGATGGCACCGCGTTGCTTCTGGGTCAGAAACGAGGCCTCGGCAGTGCGGCCGGGACCGAACGGGCAGGGTTTCTGGCACAGGCCCATCGTGGCACGCTCCTGATCGACGGCATGGAAAATGTGCCACAGGCCCTGCGCGAAACTCTTCTTCGCGCGGTGGTGGCAAAACGCTACCGTCCGCTGGGTGGCGAGACCGATCTGGATGCACAGTTCAGCCTGATTGCGACCGCGCGGGACGGGGCGGGCATGGAGTCCGTTTTTCCCTGGATCATACGTCTGCCGTCCTTGCGGGAACGTCTTGCAGATATTGAAGCGGCGTTTGATCACGCGCTTGACGCAGCCGAACGCCGTTCAGGAACCAAAACCGGGTTCGTTCCGGGCGCACGGGCGCGCTATATGCGTTTTGCGACATCGATCGATGCGGCCTGGTCGGGCAATTATCGCGATCTGTCGGACTCATTGCTCAGGCTATGCACGCTGGCCGAACGCGGTCGCATCACGGTACCCATGATCGACGAGGAAATTGCAGAGCTGTCGGCGCGCTGGCGTCCCGCAAGGCAGGATGCTGCGGGTTCTGTTCCCACAGACGATATGGCCATGCTGGCCGATATCGTTCCGGATCCGGCCGCAATCGATATGTTCGATCGCGTTCAGTTGGCCACGGTCGTGCGGATATGCCGCATGTCGTCCAGCCTGTCTGACGCAGGGCGAACCCTGTTCTCTGTCTCTCGTACGCAGCGTTCGAGCCGCAATGATGCAGACCGGTTGCGCAAATATCTGGCACGTTTCGATCTGGATTGGGACGCCGTCAGGAAAGGTGGAAAGACGCTCACCTGATCACCAGAATCCTGAACACTGGTGACCATAGCGTCTTGATTCTGGCCCACAGGGGGTTGTTTGGCTGCAACAACTCTCAGCCTGAAAGCGCAGATGCTTCCGGGGCGTCCAGCAGCCATCAGGGGGCAGGCTTATTGTTCCTGTCGCGCAAATGCCTTGATCTGCAAGGCCAGATCGGGGTCCGATCCGTCGATCATCCGTGACAGGCGGCCGTCTTTCGTAATGAGTGCCATGGCCGGGATCTGACGTACGCCAAACCGCGTGAAAGCGAGATTATCCCGATCAAGCAGCACGTGGAATCCGGGGCCGTAAAGGGTCTGGAACGGGCCCATGTCTGCAGGCTCTGTCCAGAGCCTTGCCCCCACGACAACCCAGTCTGCTGCGATGTGCCCGACGAGTTTTTGCGCCACGCGACGTGTGTTGACGCAAGCGCGGGCGGTCGGCGGGTCCATCGTGGCGAGATAGCTTTCGCACCAGGGCGCCGTGAACAGGACAATCTGCGGTTTGTGGCTTCTGGTCGCGCCAGACTGGCGCAGAGGCACCGTGGCACCTGTCGTATCGCTTAGTGTGATCTCGGGAACCCGTTCCCCGGTGGTCAGCGGTGGTGTGGGGGTGATGTCGGCGAAGTGGATCTCACCCGCTGTGCGTGGTCTGGCCGATACCCGCTCAAGCGCTGCATCGAGGGCTGGGCCATCCTGATGGCCGAGATAGGTCAGTCGTCCATCGCGGTCGATCAACACATGCAGGGGAGTGGCACGAATCTGCAGCCAGTCGCTCAGCTTGCCGTCATCTATCACGACCGGCATCGTCAGTCCGGTCTTTTTGATAAAAGCGGCAACCTTGTCCCGGTTTTCCCCAAAGCCGATATCGACGGCAATGACGCTCATGCGTGTCCTGTAGCGCTGATAAAGCGCCTCGAAGCCGGGCATCTGGGCGCGACAGGGAATACAATAGGTCGCCCAGAGCTTGAGATAGACAGGCCCCTTGCGGGTCAGTGCCGCGAGATCCAGCGTCTGCCCGTCCAGCGTTTGCCATTGCAAAGCCGGAATGGCGCGGCCAACCATTTTCGACAGGGCCGGGTCTTCGGCAATGAAAGCTGCTGAGTCAGGAGCAGGCGCTGTGTCGGCTCGCGCCTGACTGGACCCCCAGATCGGAAATAGAAAGGGAAGAGCCAGAAGGCCGCGTCGGAAGCCGGGCATGGTTGATCGTCCTTGTCCTGAAATTGAAAAGGGTAGGGTGCGTGGGTAGTGGGGGCGCAGGGAAGCGGGGCGTGTGTCCCTGTCAGGGCCCCGTGCCCATAAGGCTCAGGAGTGTCTGACAATCGGCCTCGACCTGCTCGGGGCGTATATTGGCCACGCCCAGCAACACGCCTGACCGGGCGCGTGACCCCTTGGCGAACCACGCCGAGAGTGGCGTAATCCCGAGGGACGCTGCCCGCGCCTGCTGCGCCAGCCGCGCATCATCATAGCCCGAGGGGAGTGGCAGGATGACGGACAGCCCCGCATCATGGGCCACGGGCGCCCGGCAATGCCGCAATGTCTGGTGCAGCAGGTCACGCCGTTGGGTATAGGCTTCGCGCGTGCGTCGCAGATGTCGGAAATAATGCCCTTCGCGCATGAACCGCGTCACGGCAATCTGCACCGCGTTATTGGGCGGGGTGGCCAGCCACCAAGCGGTTTCGGTCAGGCGTTTGAGCAAGCTGGGCGGCGCCACGACAAAGCCGAGCCCGACCATAGGGGCAAGTGTCTTGCTGAATGTGCCGATATGGATCACACGATCAGCATGCTCACCCGAGGCCAGGGCCGGGGGCGAGCGGCCGTCCAGATGCAGTTCAGCCAGATAATCGTCTTCGATAATCCAGCCATTGCTTAGCCGCGCCCAGTGCAGCAAGGCACGGCGACGCGCTGCGCTGAGCGAAACCCCCATGGGTGCCTGCTGACCAGGGGTAACAAGCGCGAATGCTGCACCGGGAGCGGTGGCTTGCCCCTGCGCGACATCCAGTCCTTCGTCATCCACAGCAATCGGCACAGGGTGCACACCGGCACTTTCGAGCGCCATACGCGTGATGGGAAAGCCCGGATCTTCCACCCAGGCCTGTTTGCCTGCGCAATCAATGGCACGCAGGACCATGGCAAGCCCACTGCGAAATCCCGTCGTAATCAGGATCTGATCAGGGCTGCAATCCAGCCCGCGGGCCAGAGCAAGGTGAGAAGCCAGTGCGGTCCGTAATTCCGGCAGGCCGCGCGGGTCCATGACGCCTGTATTGAGCGCAGAAGCCTGCACAGCCTGCCGATGCAGACGCGCCCAGAGCGTGGCAGGAAACACGTCATGCGCGGGGACACCCATCTGGAATGATAGTGGCCTTGTATCCCTCTGCCGGAAAAGGGCAAGAGACCCGTAACCGGTCTCGTCATCCAGGCGCGATGCCGCAGCAGACATCGGTGGATTGTCCGTATCGGCCTGTTTCATTCGGCCTGGCCATTCCGGTCGGGAGGCTATGCGTGTTCCGGCTGCCCCGGCAGTATAAAGCAGATCGCGATCGATCAGGCGATCATAGGCCGCACGCACGGTCCCACGGGCGACGCCAAGTTGCGTCGCCAGATCACGCCAGGACGGCAGGCGACTGCCTTCGGGC
This sequence comes from Asaia bogorensis, assembly GCF_900465345.1. Taxonomy (GTDB): domain Bacteria; phylum Pseudomonadota; class Alphaproteobacteria; order Acetobacterales; family Acetobacteraceae; genus Asaia; species Asaia bogorensis_A. The sequence continues at coordinate 37,202 of NZ_UEGO01000035.1, forward strand.
AAGGCGCCAGAGCGTATGGCACTTTCGATATGCCCTGCGATCTGCTCGCTCAGGGTCCGCGTGCTCTGCCTGTCGAGTGTGAGTCCCGCGAGCGGGGCCGTGGGTGCGGTCATGCCTGGGAGCCCGTCTCAGACATGTGGCGCCGGGATTTCGCGTGACGACTTGGATGTGGTGCAGGCGGAAAGGACAGGTGAAAGCGTTGACAGGGCGTTCTTCAGGGCCGCGGCCTTCGCGGAGGCATCGCAGAATGCCGTACCCTGAACCGAAACAATATGCAGGTCATGAAGTCCGATACAGCCGAGAACTGCCCTGAGATACGGAGTAAAAAAATCGGGCTGCTGGGCATCTTCGCCGAGGATGACGCCACCTGCTGCGACACTCACAAGTACAGGCCGGTCCGTCAGCAGGCCCTTCTTGCCTTGAGCACTTAGCGCAACCGTCCGGTTCGCGCGCACAACATGGTCCAGCCAGGACTTCAGGGAAGCGGGAACCGTGAAATTATGCACGGGCGTACCCAGCACCAGAATATCGGCAGCCTCGATTTCCCTGATGAGTGTTTCTGACAGGGTAATCGATCCCTGCGCAGCAGGGGGCGTCACATCATCAGGGTGTGCCAGAAGTGCAGCGTAGGGTGCATCGGGCATCGGCAGAGCACTGATATCGCGCCAGACAATGGCAGCATCGGGTTCGAGCGCGCGGAGACGCGTCACGATAGCCGCCGAAATGATCCGGCTTTGCCCGTCAGGGCGAGGGCTGCAATCGATATGAAGAATTTGCATCGCTTGGGCACCGCAAGGCGAGAGAAGAAGTGTGATGGTTCTTGGGTCTATCCGCCCTGCGACGACAGGACCAGAAACCTGTTCTTCGCGTGTACCAAGATGGGAGGTCCAGCTGAAAACATCATTCTTCGTCCTGTCCGATGGGGCAGGACCCATGGGAGGAACATCGGGACACATCACCACCGGGAGACAAAAACATGCCGCAGCGTCTGGATTATGAAGCGATTGCCCCGCAGGGTGTCAGGGCATTGGGTGACGTCTATCGCTACATTGCCCGTTCGGGACTCGATGCGCTTCTGGTCGAGTTGATCTATCTGCGCATTTCACAGATCAATGGCTGCGCCTATTGTCTCGATCTCCATACGAAAACCCTGCTCGAAAAGGGCGTTTCCCCACGTAAACTCGGTGTGCTTCAGGCATGGCGTGAGGTGGAGGTAACATTCAGCGCGCGCGAATGTGCGGCCTTGCCTGGGCGGAGAGTGTCACCTGCGTGCGAGAGACGGTCATTCCTGACGCCGAATTTTGCACGCTTTCCGAGGTGTTCTCTGAGAAGGAAATTGTGGACCTGACCATCGCTGTCGGACTGATGAACCTGTTCAACCGTTTGGCAATCGGTTTCAGGCGCAGGAGCGACCCGTTTGACTCATAAGTCCGGATGCCTCGCGGTAATGGCGCATGATGGCCCCATGACCTTGCATCAACTTCGAGGGGACACGAGGCTCCTCAATTCAGTGATGGGTGCGCATGGTACAAATATTTTCCGCAGCGAGCCGGTCCGGTTTACACCGAATGCCGCTTGTTACGGTCATTATGTTACAATGAAATGCTTTTGAAGCGGACAAAAACGACAGTCAGCGTCAACAGTGAAAGAACCGGTTTGTTATTCCTTTCCTGATCATCTTGGCCCGGTCAGAGCGTGCCAGACCCAGCGTTAGAAACGAGCTTCTGCAAGCATGGCCCTGACGACAAGAGGCGGTAATCCAAGATCCTTCAGCTTGTCTGGATCGCCAGTTTTGCCGAATACAAGTCGCATAGCAGCAATCAGGACGGTGCTTTCGCACAGAACGGCGAGGCCGACGCTGATGAAGCGGACCCACCCGATATGAGGGGTTGTACCCTCATCGAAGCTGGGCAGTGTATGGCGCGCTATCCATAAGCCAGAACCTCCAAGGGCAAGGCTGCGCACAAGGCCACGCATGAGCGTGGGGGGGGGCGATAGCACACCCAGCAAGCAAGGACGAGCGTGCTTATCCACGTCGTACCGATGAGCGTCTGGTGGGCCGCCTTCACTGGGGAATTCTGAAAACCTGAGAGCCACAGAAACACAGCGATGTAGGACATGACGATATAGGGATAGAACCAATGCTTACGCATCAAGGTCATGAGTCACTCCGTTGCGGATCCGCAACGTATCGCCTTCGGTCCTGTAGCGTCAGGATGGTGAGCTTCACAATATCGCTCGACTTTCGAGTTCCAATACGGGTGTCGAGCCGGACCGGAGATGACCGGCGCGCAATTACTACGGCAAATTGGGGCACCATCTTGTGATGCGTCTGAGTCAGTCATCCCCCCTTTGAAGAAGCGGGGTTTATGTACCGCAGAATGTCGCCTGCACGACTTCCTCTGGACGCGGTGGGGTTTCATAGATGACATCGTCAACGAAGGGGCGTTCCAGTCGGGAGAGAAGGGTGTGGAATACCGATAAATCACCGCTCTCCGCAGCGTCTATCGCCTCGGCAATCCGATGATTGCGCGGAATGACTGCGGGGTTGATCTGGCGCATGGCATTTTCACGGACAATGGTGGATACGCCTTCCCGTGTGCAACGTGCGTCCCAGTCCTGCAGCCATTGCGTCATGCCTGGTGAGTTCTGTGCATCGCATAATAACTCGCGGCGGGTCAGGCGTCGGAAACTCAGTGTCCAATCCAGTTTGTCCTGCTCCAGGATCGCCAGAAAACGCTCGATCAGACCCTTGTCATCCGGTTCGCATGTTGTGAGCCCGAATTTCGAACGCATTCTTTCGAGCCATGCATTTTCGTAGAGCGTGGCAAACGTGCCCAGTGTCTCCTGTGCCCAGGCCAGGGAACGCGCTTCGTCCGCATCGAAGAAGGGAAGCAGGGTTTCGGCGAGGCGGGCCAGATTCCAGCCTGCGAGTTTTGGCTGGTTGGCATAGGCGTAGCGACCGTTACGGTCGATGGAGCTGAATACCTTGTTCTGGCTGTAGACATCGAGAAAGGCACAGGGACCGTAATCGATCGTCTCTCCCGAAATGGCCATGTTGTCAGTGTTCATCACGCCGTGCACAAACCCGAGACTCATCCACTGGGCGATCAGCCTTGCCTGAGCCGCGACCACATTTTCGTAGAGAGCTCTTACAGGATTTTCGGCTGTGGCTGCGTGCGGATAATGGCGCGTGATTGCCAGATTACAAAGAAAGCGCAGCGCCTCATTGTCCTGCCGTGCAGCGAAATACTGGAATGTACCGACACGTAGATGGCTTGCAGCAACCCGTGTGAGAATGGCACCCGGCAGGGGGCGATCACGCCAGACAGTCTCGCCGGTCAGGACAGCCGCAAGGGCGCGGGTCGTTGGAACGCCGAGCGCGGTCATGGCCTCACTGACGAGATATTCGCGCAAGACCGGCCCGATGGCGGCCAACCCGTCGCCACGCCGGGAGAATGGCGTGGGGCCGGAGCCTTTGAGCTGAACATCGAAAACACGGCCTTGCCGGTCGGCTGCAACCCCGAGCAAATGGGCGCGCCCATCGCCCAGTTGCGGCACGAACTGGCCGAATTGATGGCCGGCATAGGCCTGTGCCACAGGGGCAATACCGTCGGGCCGTGTCTGCCCTCCAAGAAAATCGACACCCTCGGGAGTTTCGAGCCATGCGGGGGAAAAGCCCAGCGATTCAGCCAGCGTAGCATTCAGGGCAACAAGTTTCAGCGCGGAAAACCTTGCGGGATCAGCCTGAACGGCCATGGTGGGGGGGAAGGGTGCCGGGCTCAGGGGCAGGGACATGGGACCTCGCTGGTGGGGCCGACGCGAAAGCGGCCCTGTTGAAGTGGCACCCGAAACGTCAGGGGTGAAAAGAACAAACTCGCCTTTGACGGAGAGCCCTGTGTCTCATCAGATGGTTTCTCACGCATTTCGCGCAAGGCAGTCAGGGATTGATAAGCGAAACCCGCAAGTTTTTTCGACCCCTCCCTTCCCATTTCATGGCCGGACGTTCAAAACCCCTGCATGTCGACCCACCCCTCTGCCGCCAGACGGATCTTCCATAATGTCAGCTTCCTGACATTGGGGCGCATTGCGACGGCCATATGCAGTTTTGCCTATATCGCTTTTGCCGTGCGGGCACTGGGGCTGGCGTCGTTCGGCCTGCTGATCCTGATCCATTCTCTGGGCATCATGGCCTCGACCTTCTCGCGCATGCAGTCATGGCAGACGCTCATCCGCTATGGAAATGACCCTTACGCCAGACGCGACCTGGTTCTTCTGCGCCAGATCATCGGGTTCTGTATCAGGCTCGATCTGATTTCCGCGGTGGTGGCGGTCTGTATCGGGGTGATCAGCGTCACGTTTTACGCGCATGTGGCGCGATGGTCGCACTGGGTGACGTTCCTGGCCTATGGCTACGCGCTGATCTGTCCGTTCATGTATACTGGGTGGAGCAATGGCGTTCTGCGCCTGACGGAGCGTTTCCATCTCGTGCCGGTTAGCGATACCTGTACGGCCATTTTCCGGACGGCGGGCACGGCTGTCGGCTATGGGCTTCATCTTGATCTCGGCTTTTTCGTTCTGGTCTGGGCCGGGGCCGTGCTGATGGATTATGGCCTGTTCCTGTATTTTGCGCTTTCGACCCTGCGTCGGAAAATCGGCCTGCGTCTGCGCTGGCGTGATGTGCTCGGGCAATGGCGCTGGCAATTGCCGGGTATGTGGGCCTTCACCCGCTCGACAAGCATCAATCAGACCCTCGGGGCAGTGTCCGGCCATATCAGCACGCTGGTCGTGGGGTCGTTACTCGGCTCTGCCGAGGCCGCTGTATTCAGGATCTGCCGTCAGATTGCCGACGGGATCGTCACACCGGCGCAGATGCTTTCGCCTGTGCTTTATCCCGAGCTGGTCAAGATGCGTGACCGGCAGGATTGGAGCGGTCTCAAGCGCCTGACATGGAAGATATTCGGCATCCTCTGCGCTGTATCTATCGCGCTCCTTCTGGTGGCGGCATTCTTCGGTGGGCGAATTTTCTCGCTGATGCTGCATATTCATCTGCATGGCACCACCTATTACATCTCGATCATGCTCGTTTCTGCCGTGCTTACCCTTCTGGTCGTGCCGCTCGAACCCTTGCTGACGGTCATGGGTCAGATCGGCTTTCTCATGGCCAATCGTACCTGGATCACACTGGCCTATTTTCCCGTGCTTTATGGTCTCACGCGCCATTTTTCGCTGGCTGGTGCCTGCTATGCGACCGCTCTCAGCAGCTTTGTGATGTTCGTGACGCGTCTGTGGCGCGCCGTGGCGAGCTCCCTGCGTCCACCGGCCGATCCGCTCAAGCCAGCGTCACCCGCGATCAAGCCTATCAAAGAGACCACGCCCGAAAACGCCCCAGGTCATGCCGGGGGCGAGACGCAAAGCAGGGTTGTTATCGAGGCTTGAGGCTTATTGCTGCTGGGCCGGAGTAAGCTTCTGATCGGATATTACTGCTCGGCTCCGGCAGGATCGAAGCCCAGCGACGCCAGAACGAGCCTGTCCTCCCAGACATCATGCATCAGCGCGGGGAGAGAACCCAGCGTGGCAAGGGCAGGATCACGCAGCATGATCCCGGCAAGGCGTGACTCCTTGAGGCGCACCCAGCACCAGATATCGCCATGAGGGCCCTCGACAGCGCCAATACCCTCCCCGGACCCGGATGTGTCCGCTGCCGGTGAGGGCAAAGGCACGCCGAAATCAGCGGCGATGCGGTCAATGCGTCTGAGCGAGTCACGTATCTCATCAAGGCGCAGGCATTGTCTGGCCCAGCCATCGCCACCAAGGCGCGAGCCTGCCCGGCCGGGAACGTGGCGCATGTCATCTTCGAGCTGGCGCAGGTCGAATGAACGTCCCGAAGCCCGACCGACCAGCCCACCGAGGCACAGGGCCTGGGCACGGGCTGGGGGTATCGTTCCAAGTCCCTCCAGCGTCTCCGCCATCTGGAAATGCAACCCCTCGATGACAGGCAGGCGCGGCATCAGGGCATCATGGATGGCATGAGCAAGGCCGCAGATATCAACCCCTGCTGAAATGCCTTGTGGCGTGATCATGTCGGTCAGGCGGCGGCTGGTCCCGTGATGGGCGCATAGCCCTGCACAGAGATCCTCAGCAAGACTGGCATGAGTGGCCAGAAGGGCAAAGCCCGTCAGCTGTGCCATCTGGGCGATATCGCGGCAATGAACCATGATACGCTCGATCTCCAGGAGGATCGTGCGGGCATCACGTATCCCGTCATCGGGAACGATGCCCAGGGCGTTCTCGATGGCACGTGAATAGGCCAGAGGGGCGGCAACAAAAGCCGCTGCGTTGCTGCGCCCGATCAAACCCAGTGCCGCTTCTGGTTTCTGTCCCTTGAAGTGATGCATCAGGCCGATATGTGCGGCACCCGGCATGACCTTGCCACGTCCCCAGATGAAGGGAGCCATATCGGCATGCAAACTCTGCGCGAATGCCAGTGAGGGCGGAGTGTGATCCGGTGAGATGGAAGCAGGGACGGATCGTGCGGATAAAGGGGCAATGCTTGCCCAGCCGCCCCGGTCCAGCGCGGGCTCGTTGTCGATTGCTCCAAGGGGAAGGCAACCCCAAAGATCCTGCGCGATGCGTTCGGGCCAGGAGGCGCAAGGCAGAGCCGCCGACAGGGCGAAATAACGCCCGTCGATCAGCTCCGTACTGACCACAAGCGGTGTCTCTTGGTCGAGGAAGAGTGCATAGGCACGCAGGTCATCGCACCAATGGGCGATGAACCAGCCGGGTGCCGCTGCAATCATCTCACGCCACTGCGTCTCATCAAGGCTGTAATGATTGGGTGTCAGGCGCTCGCCGGCCCTGATGAGGGCGATCATGCTCATGGGGCACTCCAGGAAAGAGCCCAGACCCGACTGGACTGGTGTACGAGGCCAAGTGCGAATGGTGTAGCCAGACCGAGGCCGAGCAGAGCAAGGACAAGCGTCCGGTCGCGCCAGTTTGCCGGCAGGCGCCACTCGAATGAGGCCCGACTGGCTGTCAGTCCCAGAGCTGCAAGGACAAGCAGGGCCGATATGACCCCAACGGCATCAAGACCCGCCACAATCATGCATCCTGCTGCAAAACCCGGCCACGGAGGAAGGCTGCTCGTGATCCAGCGTCGCATGGATTCCGGGATATCCGGCTCGGCAGCAAGAGCCATTCCCGAACTGAGGAGCAGCAGCGAGGGGATCGGCCCTATGGGCAAGGCTGTGGCGACCGTAGCAAGGGCCACCAGTGGTCTTGAGCCGCCCTGACGTGACAGAACGCAAAGCCATAGCCCCGTCAGACCAGCCAGCAGTAGCACCACATGTGTAACCTCACGGCTGGGCAGACGAAGCATGAGCGACACAGCGCTCAGGCATAAAAGCATGTCGGGCAGGGCCGCGACACGTTCGGGCCGCAATGTGCGTGTGTCGTGCCTTTCATCCGGCATGAGGCTTCGTGAAGGGAGGGTCGTACCGAGCCCTGCCAGAAGGCACAGACCGACTGCCAGAAAAAGGTCACCCAGACGCGATATGGCGAGGTCAGGGCTCATGGTTGTCAGGCTGGTTCCCAGCAGCGCGAGGATCAGCCCTGCGAGACGCATGCGCATCGAGTCCCAGGCCTGGCGCGCGCGTGTGGTTGCTAGGGTTTCCCGATAGGCCAGGATGAGTGCCGCGCAGGCTGTCAGGCATACCACGGTCAGAACGTCATGGGCGCAAAGGGCCAGGGTGATGATGCTGCCTGAGATGAAATCGAGACACAGGGTCAGGCGTGTCTGACCCTTGCCCAGCGCCAGAGCGGGCGCGGTGCCCGCCAGCAGACATCCCCAGCGTGTCAGCAGATCCTGCCCCGGAAGGAGCGCGGTCAGGCAAACCGTGAGTGCCAGTCCGATGAGAGCGAAATGCCGGGCCGAGCGCATGGCCTGCGCTCGCGGCAGCAAAGCCAGGAGACACGCCGCCAGAAGCGGCCATGCTGGCACCAAGAAGCGGGCAAGCTGATGAAGGGTCTCAGCCATGACCTGCCCCATCCATACGATGCCATGCGAGGCGCGGCATAAGCCAGCTGCCCAATGAGAGGAGCCCGATCCAGACAAGCGTTGTACCAAGCACCAGCGGCCAGCTATGCCTGTAGCCGCCCAATAGAAGCAGGCCATTGAGCGTGCAGAGCAGGGCGACCAGTTGCAAGAGAGGTGCGGCCAGGGAGGCTCCGCATAATCCGGCCAGGACTATACCGATGCAGATCAGTACCGGTATGCCGGGCGTCGCCACCAGCGCCGTCAAAAGTACGAGAATGATTGCCGCGCAGACAGCAAGACCCGCAGCCTGCTGGGCTGCGCGTCGCTCTCGTGGTTCACCCGAGCGCAAGGCGGCATGACGACGCAACGTGATGAGTCCGACCCCGTTGAGCACTGGTAGCAAGGCAAGAGCTGCAAGAGCGGGGGCACCATGCCCGATGCCCGAAACGCATGCCGCAGCGCAGGTGCCATGAAATGGCAGAATACGCGCATCCCGGCCAATAGCCGCCAGCGCGATGAGTAGGGTCAGACCCAGGAGAACAATCACGCTGCAAGTCTCCCGGCGACAACCAGCAAGATGGCTGCGCCACTCAATACGAGAGCCAGCCTTGCCGACGGCAAGGGACGTATCATGCGCCAGGCTGTGGCAAGAATTACCAGAAGCCCCAGTTTGACCGGGGCGGCCAGACACCAGAGCAGGGCCAGTTGACCAGGAGGCGTTGTCGCTGTGGCGATCGAGTCCGGCCAGATCAGGTCAGCGACCAGCAGATACCAGCACATTGCTGAAAGATCGTGCTGGTACCGCAGCAGACTGCGATGGCGTCCTTCGGCGCCGGATATCAGCATTTCATGCCAAGACTGTGACAAAAGCCGGCGGTTGAGAATCAGCAGCAAGGCTCCGGCGATGAACACCAGGCCACCCATCAGGGCAGGAGCTGGCTGAAGGAGACGCTGTTGCAACAACCCGGTGATCGTTGCCGAACCCGGTAGCCCGACGGTGATCAGAGTGCCTGTCAGGGTAAGAAGGGAGACCAGAAAAAGCAGATCATGTCCCAGGGCACCAACCGAGCTGGTCAGTCGAAGCTGTATCATGCGCGTCGGCGCGTGGGTCAGGGCCTGCGCCCAGACTGTTGCGCTCGAGATGATCAGCAACAGCCCGCAGGCCAGAGGCTCCGAGAGAAAGTGAAAGGGTATCTGGGTGGAGGCAAAAGGAAGGCTCAGCCCTGCGAGCAGTGTGGCACACAGCCCCATCCAGGATAGTGATGAGATCGGCGTATTCTGTCGCCATCCGCCGCGCAGTTGTCGCCATCTCCAGCCGGGCCAAGGGCCATGACGCCCCGCCATGATGCGTTCTACAATGCATTGCAGATCGGTCAGGAATGGCGCGAGCAGGGCCAGACTCAGAATCTGGCCCAGCAGGACGCATAGCTGCAGGGCGACTGGAACGATCATGCCGTCCACCCCATCCACGATAATGCAACGGCGATAAGCAACAGCCAGAGCACCAGGGCGTGGCGCGTGATGAACAGGTCGGGTCGAAGTGGCAGCAGACCCGCAGACCCGGGTGTGGTGCCACCGGCTCTGCTCTGGCGTAGCAGGACATGGCGGGTCAGGGTGATGCGCCGACGTATCGAGGCAAGCAGTCGTCGCGTGCTCCATGGAAGGCGGACCCGAAGCGCGGAAGATGGCCAGTCAGGTATGGGTGCCGATAGCGAGGGGAGGTGGGTGATGAAGGCCGGCGCAATGAGAGCCGGTATGAGAAAGACCAGCGCCGGATACCAGAAGGCGCCATCACCTCCGGCAACTGACCATACCGGCCAACTACGCCAGAAATCCTGGGGAACGCCGGCGACGATCAGTATGGCAGCGTGCAGGAAGCCGATAAGCAACCCCGGGCATACGGACAGGCACAGTCCGAGAGTGAGTGAGGGAATTCCCCGAACCCCGAAAGAGACTGCAGCCTCGGCATTGTTGCCTGGCGCAGGATTGTTCCTGCCGGGGGATCCTGCGAGGTCTGATCGACATATCCGGGAAACGGTCTGCCATGAGGCGAGCCATGCCCTGACCATGACGACACCGAGTGTCAGGCTGAGGATCATGCCGCCGGCCGTCCATGCAGGCGAGAGGCCGGTCAATCCATTGATCGCATGCAAACCGAGCCAGAAGGGCAGAAAGCCCGCCAGAGGTGGCAGCGGAGCTTGCAGAAAACAAGCCCTGCCTTTCAGCCCTTGCAGGGCGAGGGCAAGGATGAAGGCTTCACTCCCTGCAAGTGCACAATCAGCGAGGCCACCAGCGCGGGCGCTCAGCGCAATTCCCAGCAGGAAGAGAGGCCAGAAGGATAATGCTCGGGAGAGAGGAAGAAAGAGGGATAGGCTTCCCCCGATCAGGACAAGGCTGACAGGCCAGAACATGCCACCTTGTGCGAGCAGGGCTGGGACGAGCAGAGAATAGGCGAGAACAGGTGTTGCGGCGAAAGCAGGCAGGAGAGCCAACGCGGCGAACGGAACAAGCGGGCTCGATGATACGGTCTCCAGCGGCTGCACGATGGCGGCCGCGCCGGAAGTCACCGAGGAAAGGATGCCCCCTTTTACAGGCTGTGCGAACAGGGCTGTGGCGGCGAGACAGCAGGCGGCGGGGGCCAGAAGGCCTGTCTGCCATGCGCCGGACCACCATTTTCCAGCAGGTTCTCCGCGCTGTCCGCTGGGAAGGACAATATGGGCATGAGGATCGCTGCGGTTTGCCGCTGTCCGGTGACGGAAGGGCAGGCGCCCCTGGTTCTCAATCAGGCATGGCATGAAGCAGATCAGGGCGAGGGCCTGATTGTGACAGAGGAGACCTATCGCGCCGCAGGCGTCACCAAATGGGCCACATGCACGTTCGGGCGAGATCTGCTCCAGGCTCCACAGAACAATCCAGCAGGCGGCGAGAGGATTGAGCGCCAACGGCCCTAGCCGGGTGTCGTACGCGCCGATGGCAGCCCAACATCCCAGGGCGATCTGGAGCGCAAGCAGAGCCGTGCGCAAGATTGCCATGCGGGTATCATGAACATTCTGTATCGTCAGCCTCAGGACGATACATGCAGACAGCAGGACAAGGATGGTGGATGCGAGCAGGGGGGATCCTGACAGGAAGGGGCGTTGAGGGCCTTCTTCTTAAACCAGTTTGATGCCTCGCCCAATCGTCTGATCACGTGATTCCCGGCGTCTGAGGTATCAGCTCTCGCGTCTCAGAGAAGTAAACCGACAGAGCCGTATTCCTGCCCCAACACGTATCGTACCTTGGACCCGGAATGGAAAGCGCCTCCCCGGTGGCGCTGACTGGATCAGATATACATCGACTCCCCCGCACGCCTGTGAGCGAGATCGAGCAATTCATTGTCCGAATTGCCAAAAGCCTCGGGATCATAGATGACGGATTCGAGTTCAGGCTCGATCTGGGTCGAAAGCAGACGGCACCCGACCAGCTTGCCAAGATGTTCTGTGAAGCTGCGAAGCTGGATGCTGGGGATATGCGATACCCAGATCCGGCGATCTCTCTGAAACTGCTCGACCAGGTCGGGATGTACAGCCATGAATTTGTCGAATTCTTCATGTGTCATCTGGATCTGCTTTCCAATACAGCGGTGATGGTAGTTTATTTCATAAATATATCATCTGTGCATCGAATACAAAACAAAGTGTTAAATCGTATTGTTCAGGGCCTGATGATGACAGTCGTCATATCATCTCAAGGGGCATTTTATGCTTTGGCGAAGGAAAATAATCGTTCAGCCGCGTCATGTCCTCTTCACGCAGGGTGATTGAAAGGGCAGCGATATTTTCCTGCATATGCCGGCGTGTGCCCGCCTTGGGAATCGAGAGGATTCCGGGCTTTCGCAAGGTCCACGCCAGCGCGATCTGTGCAGGTGTTGCAGGACCGGACCGGGTCTCGTGCTCTCTGGCAATTTCTGCGAGAACAGGCGCATTCAGGAGTTCGCCTCCCTGTCCCAGCGGGGAATAGGCCATGGTTACAACCCTGCCCGCGCTATTATGCTCGATCAGGTCGAAATCGACGCCGCGTGCATCAAGATTATAGAGAATCTGATTGGCGGCGCATCCTGACGAGGTGTCTTCGAGCTCATGCATATCCTCTGTATCGAAGTTCGAGACACCCCAATGCCTGATAAGGCCCCGGCTGACGAGCGTCTCAAAGGCCTCGACAGTTTCCGCGAGGGGAACGCCACCCCGCCAATGCAGGAGATAAAGGTCGAGGAAACCCGTTCCCAGTCTTTTGAGGGATGCCTCACAGCTTCTGATTGTCCCCTCACGGGTGGCATTTGAAGGCAGAACCTTGCTGACAAGGAAGACGTCGGATCGCCGGTCGGCGATGGCTTCTCCAACAAGATGTTCGGAGCGTCCGCTCCCATACATCTCGGCGGTGTCAATCACCCGAAGACCCTGGTCGAGACCGCTGTGCAGGCTCGCAATTTCCTCGGCTCTATGCGCCGTCGAGTCGCCAATATTCCAGCTTCCCATTCCTAGCGCGGGGACCACGTCACCACTGTCAAAGCGGACAGTTTGCATTGGAAACTCCTGTTTATCCTGCGATTCCAAGCGCCACAGCGTCATCAGCGTTCATCTGCCTTGGGTAAAGAATAATCACGAATTCGTGATTTCATGCGGCCTTTTTCTACTTTGGCGTTAGTCTGACGGGGAGACACGCACCGCCCCACGCAAAATCCCTGCGTTCCTGGAGAGGAGGCCGGTCATGGCGTCTTTCGACCGTACCGTTTTTCAGCGCTTTCTTGGCGTTGCCCCGATGGGCGGTGCGGGATTGTTCGCCGTTCGACGTGCAGCAAGCGATGCCACGCCGGCTCTCAGGACGAAGACACGCCGTTTGACGCACTGTCCGGTCGTGCAGCAGGAGGAAGGGTGGTCCTGGTCCGAGCGGATTGCGCCTTTCGGTATACAGGGCGTCCGCATCAGTCATCATTCCCTGGGTGACGCGACGGATGGCGCAGCAACTGCCTGCCCTGCGAAAGGCTGGGGCATGGTCATAGCCGGGTGCGCCACGCTCAATATGAGACACCACGCAAAGGCGGCGATTCATAGTGAAACGCTGGCTGAGGGTGATGTATGGAGCGTTCCTGCCGCGGCCAATGCCTGGTTTCACTGCATTGGCTCAGAGCAGGCCAGTATCGTCGCCTTTACGGGAGGGCGCGAGACGGAGAGGGATGCTGGCACCTGGCCGGATTCCTGTCTCGACGCGAAGATGATCAGCCCCGGATTGCATCATTGCCTTCTGAAACAGGAAGCGCAGCGAACCTGCTGGGGAAGTCTCAGGGTTGTCGAGGCTGACGCATTCAGCGACCCTGACGCGCTCTCGGCGGCACTGGTCGAGATCGAGCCAGGCTGCCGCACCGACCTGCACTGGCATCTCAATACATCCGTATGGCAGATATGCCTGGATGGAGCAGGTCAGCTTACCCGGTTTCCCAAAGGGGGTGGCCAGCATAGCACAGCCCTTCGACCGGGCATGATGGCCCATATTCCGCGTGGCGAGGGGCATCTCATCAGTAATGAAGACGGTCGCGCGATAAGAATGCTCGAAATATTTCCGTCAGACCACTATCACGACCTGTCGCTCCTGCAATGGCTTGAAGCAAGTTCAGTGGAGGATATTGCAGCCCATCTGGGCGTCGATATAGAGGTTGTCGCCGATCTCGCGCGTTGTGGGAGGCAGCCACTTGGTCAGGCTCATGTTTTTCCCGTGCCGCATGGTTCGCATTGACACAACATGGCTCGCGGCATGTGATATCGGCGGACAGTCTCGCGCCATACATTGCATGGTCGAAACAGCCTGCGCGTTGCTGCCACGAAAAGGACTGGGATCTGGGATCGCATGCATGATGCGGCTGTCTTTTTTGGACCGAACCCCAGGCGCTATGGTTGACGCGGCGAAACCATCTATGGTGGACCAGTGACCTGTTTCTTGCACCCCGCGATATGGGGCCTGATTGAAATAGTGTCTGAACCTGTCACGCGGCAGATTTTCGAGCTACCGGACTGCCGAACCGCCATAGACCTCACGATGAGCGAGCCCTGAGACATTAATGATCAGCCTTTTTGACCTTTTCAAGATAGGTATCGGTCCCTCATCCTCTCACACGGTTGGTCCCATGCGCGCAGCGCAGCGCTTTGCTATCGGGCTGGCAGAAACTGGTCATATGGGCTCTCTGTCCAGGATCGTGCGACTACGCGTCACACTTTATGGCTCTCTCGCCTGGACGGCCAAGGGTCATGCAACTGACAAGGCTGTCATTCTGGGTCTGTGTGGTGAACTGCCCCAGACGATCGACCCCGATCAGGCAGATGGAATCGTGGAGCGCGTCATTCGAACGAAGCATGTCGGATGGGGTGACTGGTTCATCCCGTTCGATCCCGATCATGATCTTGTCCTTGATCGGGAGACCGTGCCACCGGTCCATCCGAATACCCTGCAATTCGAGGCGCTCTCGGCAGAAGGCATCGTGCTGGAATCTGCCCGTTTCTGCTCGGTTGGTGGGGGATTTATTGTCTCTGAAAGTGTGACGGAGGCCGCAGGCTACTCTCAGCCTGATGTGCCTTATCCCTTTACCAGCGGCGCGGAATTGCTGGAACAGGCACGCATCCATGGGCTGAGTATCGCGGAGCTTGTCATGGCCAATGAATGTGCCCTGCGGCCACGCTCGGAAGTCGAGCAGTATCTCGACGAGATCATCGCTGTCATGATGGCCTGTATCGAGCGCGGTATCGTGCAAAAGGGTATCCTGCCCGGCAGGCTCAGGGTACGGCGTCGCGCCCCCGCCCTTCATGAAAAACTCTGCGCCCATGAACGTGGTAATATGCGGTCGGCCCATGCCATCATGGACTGGATCAGCCTGTTTGCCATCGCGGTGAATGAGGAAAACGCGGCAGGTGGGCGTGTCGTGACGGCCCCGACAAATGGTGCAGCTGGCATCATACCCTCGGTCCTGCGTTATTACCGTGACTATTGCGCGCCGCTGGCGTCGGCAGACACGATCCCGGCGATGCGGGAATTCTTGCTGACCGCCTCGGCTATTGGTGGACTGTTCAAACTCAATGCCTCGATTTCCGGCGCAGAGGTCGGTTGTCAGGGAGAAGTGGGCGTTGCGTCATCCATGGCAGCAGCGGGATTGACAGCCGCTCTGGGAGGGACCCCCGAGCAGATCGAGGATGCTGCCGAGATCGGGATGGAACATCATCTGGGCATGACATGCGATCCGGTCGCCGGTCTGGTTCAGATACCCTGTATCGAGCGTAATGCCTTTGGTGCGGTCAAGGCGGTGAATGCAGCTTCACTCGCCCTGAATGGTGACGGAGCCCATCTTGTGTCGCTGGATCAGGTCATTCGCACGATGGCGGAAACCGGTCGCGACATGAACCAGCGTTACAAGGAAACGTCGCTTGGCGGCCTTGCGGTGAATCTGCCGGAGTGTTGATCCGGCCTCGCCTGACCAACGTGGCGCCCCAAGACTCTGAACCGTCAGCCAGATGTGTGACCGGGCTGACGGCCGGGATGATCAGCGATAGACGATGCCGCCATCTGTCAGGATCGACTGACCTGTGATGTAGTCTGAATCGTCACCTGACAGGAAGGAGACGAGGGCCGCCACATCGTCCGGCGTCTGGGCACGGCCCAGCGCGATGCCTTCAACGAACTTCTCGTAGGTGCGGCCCTTCTCTGCGCCGGTCAGTTCGGAGAACCGTTCGTCGATTTCGACCCACATATCGGTGCCGACAATGCCGGGGCAGTAGGCATTTACCGTGATGCCGGCGCTGGCATATTCCTTGGCGGCGGCCTGTGTGAGGCCGCGTACGGCAAATTTGGTGGCGGAATACACACCCAGCATCGCAAAACCGTCATGCCCGGCAATGGACGAGGCATTGATGATCTTGCCCTTTTGGCCTCGTGCCTTGAACTTGGCCGCGGCAGCCTGGATACCCCAGAGAACGCCCTGGATGTTGATACGCAGAATACGCTCGACTTCCTCAGGCGCTACATCGGCAATCGGGTTCACCTGCGCGATACCCGCATTGTTGATCATGATGTCAAGACCGCCCAGTTCCGCTTCCGCGTGATCAATGGCGGCATAGACGGCATCGCGCTGGCTTACATCGGCCGCCGAAGCACTGGCCTTGCGTCCCAGCGCCTGGACCTCACGACGAACCTGTGCAAGCCGATCCGTATTGAGATCCACCAGAGCGATATCGGCGCCATCGCGCGCCAGCCTGAGCGCAATACCGCGACCAATGCCCTGAGCGGCGCCGGTAACGAGGGCGACTTTTCCATTGAGTGACATGGCTGTTCCCCTTCTTATGCGGGCGGGCAACAGCCGGAAAGGCATGTCACATGGCCCTTTATCAGGAGCATGAACGGCCAATTGGGGGAGAGGATCGAGAGGTTAACTCTCTTGTGACAAGCGAAACGTTTCGTGTCTGGTCGGGTCGCGGGCCTATCCCGCTTTCTGCCAGCCGCGCTCCTGCTGCTGCCAGTAGGCCAGATTATGACCGGCCTTTTTGACAAGGCTCCAGCGTGCCCGAGCCCTCGCAACAGCCTCCGGATCATTGCCGTCGAACAGGGTGAAGATACGCTCGAACGTTTCCAGCCCGTCCTCGACACCGCCATCGAGCAGGAAGAGGAAGCGCGCGCCGTTGGGGACATCGTCTCCCCTGGTCAGCCAGATGGGCTGACGCGGCCCAAACCCCATGCGCTGGCTGCCATGAGGCAGCCAGAGGGGTGATTTCGCCTTCCAGAGAGCCTCGTCCAGTGCCTTTACCTGTGCCGCGTCGCTACACCGGATGACGGCACGCTGCCCCGCTTCGAGCGTGCGGCCCAATAGCGGCGGCAAGGCGTCTTCCAGCGTCGTGCGCGTCAGATGATAGAAGCCGATATCGCTCATGAGGCCTTGTTGTCTGCCTCTTCATGATGACGCACGAGCGCGTCCAGCAGACGCACGCCAAACCCGGTTGCGCCCTTGGGGCATTGCGGTGCCGCGTCGCTGCGCCACGCCACGCCTGCGATATCGAGATGCGCCCAGGGTGTGTCACCCACGAAACGCGCCAGGAATTGCGCGGCCGTGATCGAACTGCCAGGGCGGCCCGTGATATTCTTCATATCGGCGATGTCCGAGCGCAATTGCCGGTCATAGGCCTTGCCCATCGGCATGCGCCAGACGGCCTCACCCGTGGTTTCACCAGCCTCGAAAACTGCGTTGGCCAGCGCGTCGTCATTGCTGAACAGCCCAGCACGCACATGGCCGAGGCTGACCACAATGGCACCGGTCAGCGTGGCCAGATCGACCATCAGACGCGGCGCAAAACGCGCCTTGGCGTAAGCCAGAACATCGGCGAGAACCAGACGCCCCTCCGCATCGGTATTGAGTACTTCGATGGTCTTGCCAGCATAGCTGCGCACGACATCGC
This sequence comes from Asaia bogorensis, assembly GCF_900465345.1. Taxonomy (GTDB): domain Bacteria; phylum Pseudomonadota; class Alphaproteobacteria; order Acetobacterales; family Acetobacteraceae; genus Asaia; species Asaia bogorensis_A. The sequence goes on from NZ_UEGO01000035.1 coordinate 54,701, forward strand.
CGGGGCGCTGGGCATTGCCCGAGAGCATGTTCTCGACCAGTCCCACCACGCCGATCACATGGACGTCTGCCTTGCGTCGTGCCACGGCTTCGAGCGCACCGACAACGGCGGCTGCGCCGCCCATATCGGTTTTCATTTCATCCATACCGGCAGCCGGCTTGATGGAGATGCCGCCTGAATCGAAAGTCACGCCCTTGCCGATGAAGGCAAGCGGTGCCTCGTCCGAACCCCGATAGCGCATGATGGCCACGCGGGCTTCCTGATCGCTACCCTGCGCCACGCCCAGCAAGGCGCCAAAGCCTAGTTCGCGCAACTCTGCGGCATTGAGAATTTCCACCTCGACCCCGAGATCGCGCAATGTCTCGATACGACGGGCAAATTCGGGCGGGTTCAGAATGTTGGGCGGCTCACTGACCAGATCACGGGCGCGGAACACGCCTGCCGCGACAGCCTTCAGGCTCTCCCAGGCTTCACGCACAGCGTCGATCTCGGCGACGCCCAGATGCAGGCGCTGAAGCTGCGGTGCGTTTTCCGCTTCGTCGGTATGATACAGGTCGAAGCTGTAGCGGCCCAGTGCGGCGCCATAGGCAGCATGGGCGGCGAATTCTGCGCAGCGTCCCGCAAAAGCAAGATCCGCATGGGTGGTGTCACGAACGGCACGTGCGGCCTGTCCGCCTGCGGCCTCCATCGTCGGAATATCAAGCTCGTCCTCGGGACCGCAGCCGATCAGGACGATTCGGGCCAGCGCCGCACAGGGGGCAAGCAGGACACAGCTCTGGTCGCGTTGCCCCTTGAAGCGCGAGATGGCAACAGCCCGGCGCAACGCCCCGCCCGTTGCGGCATCGAGATGCGAGAATGGGCCATCAGCCACATCGAACTCGGGGCCAGTCAGCAGGACGAGGGTCTGCTCCGATTCCGGGGCGCCCTTGCCCTGCAGGATTGGAAAAGGGGCCTGGATCTGGATATCGAGCATGATCTTTCCGGTCTGTAGCTGAGAAGGCCCTCACTATCGTCATCGCGACCGGATAAGGCAAGGCACAGCGCCGGCTTCTGGCTGTAAACAACGATACAAATTCGTTTATTAAATTCAAACCACTATCAACGTTGATTGTTGCCCGGAAATATGGCCTAGTCCCGTCTCTTCCATCGCTTCGTGCTTCAAGGCCCGTTCATGTCACTGCTTGTCGACCTCAATTATCTCTACGTGCTCTCCGGTCTCGGTGTGGGCTTTCTGGTTGGCATGACCGGTGTGGGCGGCGGCTCCCTCATGACACCGTTGCTGATTCTGCTGTTCAAGGTGCATCCCCAGGCTGCCGTGGGCACGGATCTGCTTTATGCAGCCATCACCAAATCGGTGGGCACCTTGGTGCATGGTCATCGCGGCGCGGTGGAATGGCGTGTCGTGTTCCGCATGCTGGCCGGCAGTCTGCCTGCAACGCTGGTCTCACTGCTGTTTCTGCACTGGTATGGCAGCCCGTCTCACGACACGACGCGTCTGGTCTCGACAGCTCTTGGCGTGGCCCTGCTCATTACGGCGCCCAGCGTGTTTTTTCGCAAGGAGCTGCAGGCCTGGTCCCATCGCCATGCGGGCGAGCTCTCCTCCGGCGCAGCGGCGGCGCTCACCGTGGTGCTTGGCGCCGTGCTTGGTGTGATGGTCACCCTGTCTTCTGTGGGCGCAGGGGCGATCGGCATGACTGTGCTGATCCTGCTCTACCCCTCGCTCAGCACGGCACGCCTCGTGGGGTCGGATATCGCCCATGCCGTACCGCTCACCCTGATTGCGGGCATGGGGCACTGGTATCTGGGGGCGGTCAAGATCCCGATGCTGGTCTCGCTGCTTTGCGGCTCGATCCCCGGCATCGTGCTCGGCAGCCTGTGCGTGGGGCAGGTCAATGAGCGCGTACAACGCTCCGTTCTGGCAGCGGTGCTCTTTATTGTCGGGTGGCGCCTCGTCTGAGGCACACCGATCACAGCTCGGGTGAGGGCTCGGTGTCGTGGCAGGCAATCCACTCGGAATGGCCATCGGCATAGCGCTCACGTTTCCAGATGGGCACACGTCGCTTGATCTCGTCGATCACATAGCGGCAGGCGACGAAGGCCGCATCACGATGGGCGGCTGAAACCCCGATCCATACCGCCATATCCCCGAGCCCGAGACTGCCGATACGATGAATGGCCGAGACGGCCACGATATCGAACCGGCTTTCCGCCTCCTGCAGGATGAGCGCCGCCTCCGCCTCTGCCAGGGGGCGATAGGCCTGATAATCGAGGCCAAGCACAGCTTGTCCCTCGCTATGATTGCGCACCCATCCCTCGAAACTGCAGTAACCGCCCGCCTCGTTGCGCCGCAAGGCGCGGGCGACGCTGTCTGGCTCGATCGGGGTTTCGGTCAGAAGGAACATGGTCAACCCCCCGAAACTGGTGGGATGAACACGATATGGTCGCCATTGGCGGGCCTGTGCTCCCATGGCGTGAAGGCGGCATTGACGGCCACGCGAAGCCGCATCCGGGGGAGGCTGAAGCCGTGCCGGGCAGAACATTCGTCGTAAAGCGCTGCAAGCGTGGCCGCTTCTGTGGTGACGGTTTCAGTCGGGCAGCCGGCCTCATCGCGCAGCTGCGCGAAATATTCCAGCGTCACGCAGGCCGGTCCGGTCAGGGTGGCGGCTTCAGACATGGCCGGACCCGTGGCCGGGTTCGTGGCTGAAATCACGCTTGCCACCGCTCTTTCCCATCAGGCGCACCTCGTGAATGACCATGTCATGGCTGAGCGCCTTGCACATATCGTAAAGCGTCAGGGCGGCGACCGTGGCACCCGTGAGTGCTTCCATCTCCACACCGGTCTTGCCTTCACATTTCACCCGGCAATCGATCACGGCATCATGACCCTCGATCGTGATGTCCACCTTGCAGCCCGTGAGCGAAAGCGGATGACAGAGTGGAATAAGCTGTGATGTCGCTTTCGTTCCCATGATACCGGCAAGCTGCGCCACGGTGAGTACCGCGCCCTTGCTGGTCATGTAACCGGCATCAGCCAGGGTATTGGCGACTTCCGGGGGAAAGCGCAGACGTGCCTGGGCATGGGCCTCGCGGCGGGTGACTGTCTTGTCACCGATCTCGACCATACGGGGCCGTTCGCCTTTTTCATCCACATGGGTCAGCGATGTCACATCAGCCTCCGATATAATACATTTCTATTTTCCGGTCGCCCGTCCGGCCCGTCCCGTGTCCGTCTTCCGGGGGCGCTGGCTGCACCGGTGCAGGATGACGCATTTCACTATAACGATCGCTGCGCTCATGCCAGATGCCGCGCAGGGCCGCACGCAGGGCCTCATCCGACTCATCTGTCAGCGCGGCCCGGAGATCCGTACCTTTTGTGGCAAAGAGGCAGGTGAAGATCTGCCCATCCGATGACAGCCGCGCACGAGAGCAATCACCACAGAAGGGTGCCGTGACCGAAGAGATGAAACCGATCTCACCTGCGCCATCGGTAAAGCGGTATCGACGGGCGACTTCCCCCCTGTAGCGGGGGGCGATGGCCTCAACCGGCCAGCGGGTGGCAATACGCTCAAGGACCACCGCCGAGGGGACGACGGCACTCTGCGACCAGTGGTTGCGCGTGCCAACATCCATGTATTCGATGAAACGCAGCGTAATGCCGGTATGGCGGAAGCGGGCAACGAGCGGCAGGATTTCGCTCTCGTTCACATCGCGCTGCAAGACGGTATTGATCTTGATACCGCCGGGAAAACCCCGTTGTGCAGCCTTGTCGATGGCCGCCAGAACGGTCTCGACCACGGCGCGACCGCCGCTCATGCGGCTGAATATTGCCGGGTCAAGACTGTCCAGACTGATGGTCAGGCGTGTCAGCCCGGCGTCATGCAGCGCGTCGAGATGGCGTTCGAGCAGAACCGCGTTTGTGGTAAGCGCGACATCATCAATGCCCTCGATTGCCACGAGCCGTCTCACAAGAAGGGAAAGATCGGGCCGTAAAAGCGGTTCGCCACCCGTCAGGCGCAGCTTGCTGACACCAAACCATGAGGCCACGCGGGCCACGCGCTCGATCGCCTCGAAACTCAGACGAGCGTCAGGGGCGAGAAAGGCGAAATCGTCATGAAAGACCGATTCCGGCATACAATAAGGGCAGCGGAAATTGCACCGGTCCATGACCGAGATGCGCAGATCATGCCAGGGGCGTCCGAGCCGGTCGCGTGGTGCGCTGGTCTGTGACGCCTCACCAGTCATGGAACAGCACAACCGAGCCGATATCCAATGTCGCTTCGCCGGGGGGCAGGCTGATCAGCCCCTGCGTTGCGCCAAGCCGGTTGAAATCACCTGAGGTCGGCATGGGGCGCGGTATCGCAATGACCATGCCGGTGTCGTCCTGAACGAGCTGGGTGGGAACAAGTCGGGTCATGTTGGCCAGCGGTGCCAGCGAGGCCCCCAGCCGGACAGGGCGAGGAGTTACCGAAAACCCCTGGGCACGCAGCAGGGCAGGCACGACATGGCGACTGCAACAGGCGAGGGCCGAGACAGGATTACCCGGCAAAGCAAAGACCGGCTTGCCTGCGGGCGAGACGCCGAACCAGAATGGTTTGCCAGGGCGCTGGGCCACCTTATAGAATATATTGCGCACGCCCAGCGCTGAGAGGGCCTGCGGGACGAAATCGAACTGCCCCATCGATACGCCCCCGCTGATGACCAGAACATCCTGTTCCGCCAGGAGCGCGCCGAGCTGATCGGTCAGCGTTGCCAGATCATCGGGTAACACCGCAAAGCTCTGCCGGGTGAAGCCATTGCGGGCAAGTGAGGCGGCTATGGCATATTCATTCGAGCGGCGTATCTGCCAGTCTGCAACAGGCGCATCAGGGGCTGCAAGCTCGTCGCCTGTCGAGATGATGGCGACCGAGGGAATCTGCGCGACGAGGGGATGGCTGACTCCATTGGCGGCCAGCACGGCCAGATCGGGTGGGGAAAGGCTGATGCCTGCGCGCAGCAGGATGTCGCCCGCGACGCAATCCGCACCCCGACGATGGATATGCTGTCCGGTTTGCAGGTGAGCTGAAGCGTGCAGGGTGATCAGGTCGTTCTCCACGCTGTAATGCTCACGCGGGATGACCGTGTCAGCGCCGGTCGGTAGAACAGATCCTGTCATGACGGCGATGCAGGGCGCGACAAACGACCCTGCGTCTGCTGGCACAGGCTGAGGGGGCAGGGTGAGGGGAGGATGCCCGGCAGGTTGCGTCGCGGCCAGCCTGAAAATCCGGTTCTGCGCCTGCCAGCGCACGGCAATGCCATCGAGAATGACGCGATCATAAGGCGGGAGCGCACGCTCGGCCTGAACGTCCTGGCGAAGTACGCGCCCGGTACATTGAGCGAGAGGCACAGCCTCGACAGGAAACGGCACAAGCGTTTCACCAATCAGACGCTCGGCGGTCTCGATATCCAGCAGATCACCCATATACGCCCCCCAAGGAACCCTGACAGCCACGATATTTCAGATACGCCGAGTCCGGCATCAGGTCCTCAGATGGGGCGGAACCGGGCCAAAGGCAAATACATCCCCGCATGTGTTGTGTCTTTTGCGTAACAGAAACGGCGGTGTCGTGCACGATGAGACCTAAGTGGGCAACTTCGCGATGATCTGATGGGTTGTTGGCTTTAGGCCATCGTGATGTGCCGGATAGGCAAGTAACGCCTGGTCTCTGGCGCGTAACGAAGGCGTAAGCCGGGGCGTGGCAGGATGTCGCAGAGCTTAGGAATTCAGGCATGGCGGTGGTGAGGAAGGCCCCAGACACTGTCTGAAACAGATGATTGAAGGCCCCAGAGACCTATGCTAGTCCATGACCGAACCGAACGGTCATTTTCAGCTCAGGCGATGAGAATTCGGGATTACAGAGCCAAAAACTGAGTTGCTGCGCGCAAGGGCGGGGCAACGCCGAGAGGATGCACATGGCGCAGGGCGACGAGCAGGATAATCGCGCATCGCAGGGTGATGACGATAAAAACGGTAAGCAGGACAAGAAAAACGGGGGCAAGAAACGCAGCCCCCTTTTGCGTATCATTCTGATTGCTGTTGTCGTTGTCGTGGTGATCGTCTGGATCGCCTACTGGCTGCTGACACGCAACCAGATCGAGACGGATGATGCCTATACGACAGGACGCAAGGTTTCGATTGCGCCTCATGTGAACGGCTATGTCACCCAGCTTCTGGTGAATGACAATCAGTTCGTCCATGCCGGGCAGCTTCTGGTCAAGATCGATGACCGCGACTACATCGCCTCATTGCACAAGGCTGAAGCCAGCATTGCACAGGCCCAAGCCAATTTTGCCGCTGCCACGCAGATGGTGATGGTTGCCAAGCAGAACTTCCCCGGTCGCCTGATTGCGGCCAAGGGCGCTCTTGCTTCGGCGCAGGCCCAGCTTTTCAAGGCCGAGACGGATTATCGTCGCCAGCACAGCGTGTCCCGCGCTGCGACCACGCAGCAGGATATCGATTACTCGAAGGCCGCGCTCGACCAGGCTCATGCCGAGGTCATGCGCGCTGAAGGTGAATTGCAGCAGGCCACCCCGGTCAAGCCGAACATCGAAAACCAGGAAGCCACGATGAAGCAGCAGAACGCTGCCCTCAAGGCGGCCGAGGCTGATCTTGTTCAGGCACAGCTGAATTACGGCTGGACCGAAGTGCGCGCACCGCATGATGGCTGGATCTCGCAGCGTAATGTCGAGCAGGGCGATTTCGTCCAGACCGGTCAGAAGCTGTTCTCTGTAGTCGAGCCTGAAGTCTGGGTTGTTGCGAACTACAAGGAAACGCAGATCCAGAAGATGCGTCCCGGCCAGAAGGTCGAGATCGAGGTCGATGCCTACCCCAACCTGACCCTGCACGGCCATGTGGATTCCATCCAGCTCGGTGCGGGTGCCGCGTTCAGCGCCTTTCCGCCCGAAAATGCGACGGGCAACTTCGTGAAGATCGTCCAGCGCGTCCCGGTCAAGATCCTGATCGATAGCGGGCTCGACCCCAATGTGCCGCTGCCGCTTGGCGTCTCTGTCGTGCCGACGGTGACCGTCCAATGAGCGACGCGTCCAGCGAAAACAACCATGCCGACTGGAAGCCCAAAGCCAACCCCTGGTTGATTGCAGTGGTTGTGACGCTGGGCGCCTTCATGGAGGTGCTCGACACCACCATCATCAATGTGGCGCTCCCGCACATTTCGGGCGCGCTCGGCAGTTCCTATGACGATGCCACCTGGGCGCTCACCTCCTATCTGGTGGCAAACGGTATCGTGCTGACGATCTCGGCATGGTTCGGCAAGCTTCTGGGGCGCAAGCGCTACTTCCTGATCTGCATCGCCATGTTCACGGTGTCGTCGTTCCTTTGTGGACTATCGACAAGCCTGCCCATGCTGATCGTTTTCCGCCTGATGCAGGGTTTCTTCGGGGGCGGGCTTCAGCCAAACCAGCAATCCATCATTCTGGATACATTCCCGCCTGAAAAGCGCGGTGCGGCTTTCGGTCTGACCGCCATTGCCACCATCGTCGCCCCCATTCTCGGCCCGCTGCTTGGTGGTTATCTGGTCGATAACTATTCCTGGCGCTGGATTTTCTACGTCAACGTGCCTTTCGGTATCCTGACCCTCATCGGCGTTTCGGCGCTTGTGGAGGACCCGCCATGGGAGAAGCAGAAGCGCGAAAAGGTCGATGTCATCGGCATCTGCCTGATCTCGCTCGGTCTTGGCTGCCTCGAAGTCATGGCCGATCGCGGTGAGGATGATGACTGGTTTGGCTCGAACTTCATCATCATCATGGCGGCGCTTGGCGTAGCCGGGGTGGTGGGTGCTGTGATCTGGCTGCTGCGCGCCAAGAACCCGCTGCTCAACCTTGCCATCTTCAAGGATCGCAATTTTGCTGTTGGGACGTTCCTGATGGCGATGGTGGGTGGTCTGCTTTACGCCTCAGCCATTATCGTGCCCCAATTTGCCCAGCAGGTCCTTGGCTATACGGCCACGATCTCGGGTGAGGTGCTCGCACCGGGCGGGGCTGTGATCATCTGTCTTATCCCGATTGTGGGCAAGCTGATGGGCTTCGTTCAGGTGCGCAATCTGATCGCGTTCGGCTTCTTCCTGATGGGGCTGGCCATGTTCTATTCGGCGCAGCTCGTGCCGACCACGAGTTATGCCCATCTGGTGGAATATCGTATCTTCCAGACGTCGGCTCTGGCCTTCCTGTTCGTGCCCATTTCGACAATTGCCTATTCGACCCTGCCCAAGGAGCTGAACTCCGATGCTTCGGCCATGTTCAGCATGTCGCGTAACTATGTGGGCTCTCTGGCAATCTCGCTCGCCACGGCAGCGATTACAGAAACCAAGCAGGTGCGTCAGAGCCTGATGGCGCATTGGTCGTCCGACTATAATGCCAACGGACAGGATTACCTCAACACTGTGCAGAAGGTGGCGACCGATGCCGGTCTGACCCAGTCGGCCGCGCATCAATATGCCGTACACAGCTATTATCAGAGTTTCATGCAGCAGGTGTCGATGGTGGCCTACAACCAGACGTTCATGGTGATTGGCATCATGGCGTTCTTTGTCGTGCCCTTCTGCTTCCTGTTGTCCCCGGTGGCCAAGAAAGGCCCGGCCGGAGGTGCCCATTGATGACCCGTTTCATGATTTCCCGGAGCCATGACTTGAAGACTGGCCGTTCCCCGCGTGCGCTCATGCTGTGCGGTGCTTCCCTTGCCGTGGTCCTTTCGCTGCCGGGCTGCGTCGGGCCAAAATACCAGAAGCCTGACCTGTGGTCGCCAACCCAGTATGACATGCATGCCCATGCTGGCCAGAAGGGAAGCCTGACCACGCCGGACGCGCCCGATGTCAACTGGTGGAAGATCTTCAACGATCCGACCCTGACCTCGCTCGAAACGCGACTGGCGACCCAGAACCTCGATATCCAGCGTGCCACGGCACAGCTGGCGCAGAGCCGTGCCCAGCTGCTGATGGCTGGTGCGGAGCGCTTTCCCGGGCTTTCTGCCAGCGGGTCCTACACACGCTCGCAGTACAGCACCAAATCGCTGCAGCGCATCCTTTCCGGTGTCGCCAAGGATAATGCGACGGCGCTGGGTCAACAGAATGCCACGCTTCTCGACCAGAGCGTGGGGTCTGCCACGATCCCTGTTCTGAACCAGTGGAAATATTCCATCGACGCCTCTTACGAGCTCGATATCTGGGGGCGCGTGGCGCGTCAGTACGAGGCCGCCAAGGCTGATCTGCAGGCAACCGATGAGGAGCGCCGCGGCGTCCTTATTGCCCAGCAGGCCGATATGGCGAATGACTACCTGACCCTGCGTGGGTTGCAGGAACAGCTTCGTATCACCCAGGCCAATCGTGACACACAGGCCCAGACGCTCGCCCTTGCCAGGGAGCGTCAGAAAACCGGGCTCGTCACCGAACTGGACGTGACCAGTGCGGAAAGCCAGCTTGACTCCACCACGGCCCAGATCGCGCAGATCGAGCAGCGTATTGCGCAGCAGATCAACGCCATCAGCCTGCTTCTGGGGTCGCCGCCCGGTACGCTGAACGATGAACTGACCCGTACGGCGGGCATACCGGTTGTGCCGCCGCGCGTGCCGGTCGGTGTGCCGGCCGAGCTGGCCCAGCGTCGTCCCGATATCCGTCAGGCCGAGGCCCAGCTTCATGCGGCTGTGGCCAATGTGGCCGAGGCGGAAGCCGAGTTCTATCCGAAGATCACCATCAGCGCCGATTTCGGTCTGCAATCGCTTTCGTTCCGCGATCTCGGTTTTTGGAACGCACGCGCCTGGAATCTCGGTCCGTCCATTTCACTGCCGATCTTTCAGGGTGGGCGACTGCGTGGGCAGTTGATGCTTAACCGTTATGCCCAAAAGGCAGCGGCCATTACCTATCGGCAGACGGTGCTGGGTGCATGGCGCGATGTGGATAACGCGCTCGTCGCCTATCGTGACGAGCAACGCCGGCGCGATGGGCTGCAGGCAGCGGTCGGGGCGGGCCAACGCGCGCTCAAGCTGTCGCAGGAGCAGTATCGCAGCGGTCTGACAACCTACCTCAACGTACTTTCGGCGCAGCGCGACCTGCTTTCGGCACAGTTGCAGCTGGCTGACAGCACGACCACCATCGCAAGCAATCTGGCGCGTCTTTACAATGCGTTGGGCGGCGGCTGGCAGGTGCAGTTCCCGCAAGACAAGCCCGAAGACGCCACGATCCGGCAATTGGGCGAAGACAGTCCCCGTCATGGCTGATCACGTTATTGTTTGAACTTAAGAAAATAATTAGGCGATCTATTAGGGCTCTGTAAGCTTTTCCATCCTGCTCATTGAGAAGGATGGAGAAGTACCATGACGAGCCCTGCTGACCAGCTTCAGAATGTTCTCGGGCAAACTTCCGCCTCTCAACCCTGCAAGCTGGTCATTTTCGGAGCCGGGGGCGATCTGACTCGCCGCCTGCTTCTCACGTCGCTCTATGATCTGGCTGTGGCAGACGCCCTTCCAGCCGGGTTCCAGATCATCGCGATTGATCGCGACGAGCAAAAGGCCCAGGACTGGGCCGATCGTCATTTTGCCCTGGCAGAGCAGGATGCAAAAGATCCCTCTGCCGAGTTTTCATGCCCTCATCTCGATCGTGCGGCATGGGACAGGGTGACCCATAATGCACAATATATAGCGGGCGACTTTACCCGGCCGGAGCTTTTCACCACCCTGTCGGAAACCCTTGGTGGGGACAGCGCCATTTTCTATTGCGCGGTTGCGGCCCGCTTCTTTGCGCCGATTGCAACCGCTCTGGGTGAGGCGGGGCTCCTTGCGGAGAAGGCGGGGTTCAGGCGTATCGTGATCGAGAAGCCTTTCGGCCACGATCTGGCATCGGCCAGGGCACTCGATGAAACCCTGCGTCGGCAGGCCCATGAAAGCCAGATCTATCGCATCGATCATTTCATGGGCAAGGAAGCCAATCAGGGTATCCTTGTCGCGCGCTTCTCCAACGTCCTGTTCGAGCCTATCTGGCGCCGTGAGTATATCGACCATGTGCAGATCACGGCTGCCGAGACGATTGGCGTTGAAAGCCGGGGCGCCTTCTACGAGCACACAGGCGCTCTACGCGACATGGTGCCCAACCATCTGTTCGTCCTGCTCAGCCTCATTGCAATGGAGCCACCATCCTCTCTGGCCGCTGAGGCCATACGACAGGAAAAAACGCGATTGCTGGAAGCCATACGCCCAGTGCGCGCGCAGGATTACGTGACTGGCCAATACGGGGCAGGTGAGATTGCCGGATCACCCGTCGCGGCCTATCGCAGCGAACCGGGTGTTGCGACCGATAGCCAGACAGAAACCTACGTTGCCATGCGACTGGATATCGATAACTGGCGCTGGGGTGGGGTGCCGTTTTATCTGCGCACGGGCAAACGCATGAAGGCCCGACGCACCGAGATCAACATTGTCTTTAAAAAGCCGCCTTATGCGCTTTTCAATCAGGACATGAACGACCCGCGCACAGGCAATGTCATCCGCTTTCTTCTCGATCCTGTACGGGGTGTCTCCATGGGGTTTGATGCCAAGCAGCCCGGACTGGAAGAGGTGATTGCCCCGGTGACCAGCAGTTTTCTCTACGACTCGTTTTTCCCGAAGGCGCCGAATGTCGGCTACGAGGCGCTGCTGCATGACTGCATGGCGGGCAACCAGATGCTTTTCCAGAGCGCGGGCACCATTGAGGCCGCCTGGGCGGCGATTGATGATGTCGCAACCACTCCCGTCAAGCCCTGCCTCTATGAAGCGGGGTCACAGGGACCGGCCGAGGCGGATGCCCTGCTTGCCCGCGATGGGCGTCAGTGGCTTCCGGTGGCCTGATTGACGTCGGGCCTCTCCTTCCCGCGTGGTCATTGTTCCGGCCGGCCAGATGCTATTGGTCGGCTTTGCGGGGGCGGGGGTCATCCCTGGTCGGGATGGCGCCTTGTTCATATTCCTGTTTCACATAGGGTTTCACCAGCCTCGGGTCGAAAGAACTGCGAATGAGTATGGCAATTGAGAATCATGCCGTGATTGGCGATCTGCGCACGACAGCGCTTGTCGCGCTGAACGGATCGATCGATTTCATGTGCTGGCCGCGTTTTGACAGCCCGAGCGTCTTTGCCTCCCTGCTTGAGCCCAGCGCGGGGTTCTTCGAGCTGGCGCCCGTTCTCGAAGGCGGGCGTTTCCGGCAGTTCTATGTGCCGGATACGAATGTCCTGCTGACACGCGTTCTGTCACCGGAGGGCGTGAGTGAAATCTCCGACTTCATGACGCTGGCCCCTGATTATCCTGAGCAGCGGGTGATAAGGCGTGTGAAAGCTGTTCGCGGGACGCTTCGCTTCAGGCTGCATTGCGCCCCCCGGTTCGACTATGCCCGTGTTGGCCATAAGGCCCGTGCCCTGAGTGACCGGGTGATCCTGTTCGAGCCTGAGCGACCCGACCTGCCGAGCCTGCGTATCAGCTCGACCATACCCATGACGATCATCGGCGATGATGCCTGCGCCGAATTCGTGCTCGAACTGAACGAGACGGCCATTTTCATGCTCGACAGCGTGACGACGGACGAAAATCTCTGTCTTGAGGACCACTGGACATCCAATGCCTTCAAGGCAACGGCCAATTACTGGACCGACTGGGTGGCGCGCGCCAAGTATCACGGGCGCTGGCATGATCACATCACGCGCTCGACCCTCGCCCTCAAGCTGCTGACCTCAGCCGAATACGGGTCAATGGTTGCGGCGCCGACCTTCGGCCTGCCTGAAGATCCGGGCGGGGTGCGTAACTGGGATTACCGTTATTGCTGGATCCGTGATTCGTCCTTCATGGTCTATGCCTTCATGAAAACGGGCCATACGGAGGAGGCCACCGCCTTCATCCGCTGGCTGCATGAGCGCCGACTGGACGCCCAGCCGGGTGAGGCGCGGTTGAAGGTCATGTATGCGATCGATGGCAAGGCCTTCGTGCCTGAAACCGACCTGACGCATTTCCGCGGCTTCAGGGACTCGCGTCCCGTGCGTATCGGCAATGGGGCGGAGGATCAGCTGCAACTCGACATCATCGGTGAGATGATGGACGCCGTGTATCACGCCGATCGTCACTGCGAACGGATCAGCTGGAAGGCATGGGAGTCAATCGCAGAAGGTATTGACTGGCTCTGTACTGCCTGGAACCAGCCTGATGAGAGTATATGGGAGGTCCGTGGCGGCAAGAAGCACTTCCTGTTCTCACGTATCATGTGCTGGGTGGCCCTCGATCGTGCCATCAGGATGTCGGAAGAGCGTGGTCTGCCAGCCCGGATCGCTGTATGGGTGCGTGAGCGGAACGCTATTTACATGGACGTGCAGAATAATTTCTGGAGTGATCAGCTTCAGTATTACGTACAGTACAAGGGCGGTACTGCAATCGATGCATCCTGTCTGCTCATGCCGCTCATGGGTTTCATCGGTGATCATGACCCACGATGGATGGCAACGCTCAAGGCCGTGGGCGAGCAGTTGCTCGATGACAGCCATGTCTTCCGCTATCATGTGGCCGAAGGTGATAATGAGGATGGGCTGGAAGGCCGGGAGGGAACTTTTACGATGTGCTCGTTCTGGTACATCGAATGTCTCGCCCGTTCCGGAGACCTGCTGATGGCCCGGTTCCTGTTTGACAAGACCCTTTCATACGCCAACCACGTCGGGCTTTTTTCGGAGGAAATCGGTCCGGCTGGCGAGCATCTGGGCAATTTTCCTCAGGCTTTCACGCATCTGGCGCTCATCAGGGCAGGACAATATCTCGACCAGGCCCTGTCACGGCAGGTAGCGGGAAGTTAAGAATAAGTATCAACAAGTCATCGCGGCAGGACCGCGATGACGGGCAAGGAGTTGATAATCAATATCAACAAAAACAGGACTGTTTAAATACTAATAATCACGGGTTCGTGTGCTCCCCTTCAGGTGATAGGCAGGGACTTGATGTGATGCTAGGCAATGGCGCAGAAAAAAACCTCACGACCACTGGCTTTTTAGTTCCAGACCGGTGTTACACGCCGTGATGGCACGCAGGCCTTTGGTCCCGTCGGGAATAGGTGGTTGCGCCAGTGTCTCAGTTTCTCGCAGATCATGCTTTAGCGATCTACGTGGCCTTTACGGTCATTTTCCTTTGCATCGTGGTGGCGCTGTCAGCTGCTCTCGGCCCTCGTCGTGTTGGTGCGGCGCGCGGTCGCTCCATGAGCCTTCCTTATGAATCGGGTATTCTCTCCACCGGCTCGGCGCGTATCCGCCTGCCGGTGCAGTATTATCTGCTCGCCGTCTTCTTCGTTATTTTCGACGTGGAAGGCGTGTTCATCTACTCATGGGCTCCCGTGGTGGTCGAAGCTGGTTGGGCTGCCTTCATCTCGGTTGTGACCTTTGTCGTCTTTCTGACGCTCGCCCTGGTCTATCTCTGGCGCAGTGGTGCCCTTGAATGGGGCCCCAAGCACCGCCGCATGCCGGTCAAGGTACCGCCCAATTCCCCTGTTGAACTTGTCAAAATCCCCGAGCGCGAGGTCGTATAACGATGACTTGGACTCTTACCTCCGCCGTCGGCGAGCCCCGTCTGCAATCCCCTGAGGAACTCCTGGCGCACGAGGACGTGCGCCGTAATCTTGTCGTGGGCAAGCTTCAGGATTTCATTTCCTGGGGGCAGAAGAACTCGGTCTGGCCGTTCAATTTCGGTCTGTCCTGCTGCTACGTGGAAATGGCGACGGCTTTCACGAGCCGTTACGACATTGCGCGCTTCGGTTCCGAAGTGCTGCGCGCCACCCCGCGTGAAGCCGACCTGATCGTGATTGCGGGCACCGTGTTCCGCAAGATGGCCCCCATCGTGAAGTATCTGTACGACCAGATGCTTGAGCCGCGCTGGGTCATCTCCATGGGCTCCTGTGCCAATTCGGGCGGCATGTATGACATCTACAGCGTCGTGCAGGGTGTCGACAGCTTCCTTCCCGTCGATGTGTATGTGCCGGGCTGTCCGCCGCGCCCCGATGCCTTGCTTGAGGGGCTGATGCTGCTGCAGGACTCCATCGGCAAGCAGCGCCGTCCGCTCAGCTGGATGGTGGGTGATCAGGGCGTGACCAAGGTGACGCCTGCCAGCATGCGCGACCTCAAGCGTGAAGAGCGCATGGCGGTCACCAAGCTGCGTACGCCCGACACGATCTGAGGAACCTGCAGCCATGAGCGAAGTTTTCGACAACAGCCGCGCAGCAGGCATGGGCACGGGCAGCATGGGGGCCTCGGTCGCCGCTTTCCCGCCGCACATGATCATGATGGAAGAAGCCACGCGTGATGGCGTGCCGACTTTCTGGGTCTCGCGTGGCCAGATCCGTGCCGTGCTTCAGGCGGTCAAGGCCGGTGGCGCGCTGCGCATGCTGCTCGACCTGACCTGTGTGGACGAGCGCCAGCGTATCCATCGTGACAATCTGCCGGCATCCGACTTCACGGTCATCTACCACATCCAGTCCTTCGACGGGCCGATCGATGAAGTGCGCTTCAAGGTCCCGCTTGCAGTCGATGACGCCAATATCGCCTCCATCACCGATATCTGGCCGAATTCGAACTGGCTCGAACGTGAGGCATGGGATCTTTTCGGTGTCGTGTTCGAGGGGCATCCGCATCTCTCGCGCATCCTGACGCCGCCGACCTGGGTCGGGCATCCCCTGCGCAAGGACCATTACGCCCGCGCGACCGAGCGTCCGCCCTACACGCTCTCGGAAGACCAGGTTTTCGACGAGCAGGAAGCGCTGAAGTTCGACCCCGAATCCTGGGGCATGAAGCGTCATTCCGACAATAGCGACTTCATGTTCCTCAACCTTGGCCCGAACCATCCTTCGGTGCATGGCGTGTTCCGCGTCGTGCTGCAGCTTGAGGGTGAGTTCATTGTCGATGCGGTGCCCGATATCGGGTTCCATCATCGCGGTGCCGAGAAAATGGCCGAGCGCCAGACCTGGCACAGCTACATCCCCTATACCGACCGTATCGACTATGTCGGCGGGGTGATGAACAACTTCCCCTATGTGATGGGTGTCGAAAAGCTGGCAGGCATCACCGTGCCGCCGCGCGCTCAGCTCATTCGCATCATGCTGGCCGAGTTCTTCCGTATTTCCAGCCATCTCGTGTTCTACGGAACCATGGTGCAGGATCTGGGTCAGCTCTCGCCGGTCTTCTACATCTTCACCGATCGCGAGCGCGTTTTCGAGATCATCGAAAAGATCTGCGGCTTCCGCATGCATCCGGCCTTCTTCCGCATTGGCGGCGTGGCGATGGATCTGCCGCAGGGCTGGGATGGCGAGGTTCGCGCCTTCCTCGATTATCTGCCCAAGCGTCTGGACGAGTACAACGAACTCGTCATGAAGAACCCGATCTTCAAAGCCCGTACGAAGGGCGTAGGCGTCTACACGACCGAAGAGGCCGTGGATTGGGGCGTGACAGGGCCGGGGCTGCGCGCCACGGGTCTGGAATGGGATTACCGTCGCAAGGCGCCCTATTCGGGCTACGACCAGATCGACTTCGATATCCCGACCGCCGTCAATGGCGATTGCTATGACCGCGCTGCGGTGCATATCGAAGAGATCCGCCAGAGCCTGCGCATCATTCGCTACTGCCTCGATAACATGCCGGGCGGGGCCTACAAGGCCGAGCATCCGCTGGCCATGCCGCCGCCGAAGCCGCGCACGATGCATGACATCGAAACGCTCATCCATCACTTCGTGGGCGTCAGCTGGGGGCCGGTCATTCCGCAGGGCGAAGTGCGCTCCTGCATCGAGGCGACCAAGGGCCTGAACCAGTATTACCTTGTGAGCGATGGCGGCACGATGTCCTACCGGACGCGCATCCGCACACCGTCGTTCATTCATCTGCAACAGCTTCCGATGCTGTCACGCGGCACCATGATTGCCGATCTGATTGCGATCATCGGAAGCATCGATTTTGTGATGGCCGATGTCGACCGCTGAACTTACGGCGCAGGACGCCGAACTCCCCAAGGATCTCGTCGATACGTTCATCGACATGGCGGCCCATGAGCATCACCCGCGCGGCGCCGCCATTGAGGCGCTGCGTCTGGTGCAGGAACGCTTCGGCTGGATCAATGACGCCCATCTTGCCCATACGGCACGGATCCTGGGCATGTCCCAGGCCGATCTGGACGGGATTGCCACCTATTTCAACCTGCTGTTCCGCAAGTCGGTCGGCAAGAACGTGGTCATGCTCTGTGACTCCGTGTCCTGCTACATCATGGGTGCGGAACAGACACGCGAGCGCCTTTGCAAGAAGCTGGGCGTGAAAATGGGCGAGACGACGCCGGATGGTGAATTCACCGTTCTGCCCATCGTCTGCCTTGGTCACTGCGACCATGCGCCGGCCATGCTGGTCGGCAAGGACCTGTTCGGTCCTGTCCGTCCGGAAGATATCGACGGGATCATCGACGACATTCGGGCGAGGAAGAAGTGATGACTGGTCTCAACCCCGAAAAGCAGCCGCTTCTGGCGCTCGTCAATCGCGAGACGCCGCTCGATCCGGCTGGCTACGACAAGAAGGGTGGCTGGCGCGGTCTGCGCCGCGCCCTCGGCATGAGCCCCGCGGAAATCATCACCGAGGTGACGGATTCCAAGCTGCGCGGACGCGGCGGCGCCGGGTTCAGCACCGGCATGAAATGGAGCTTCGTTCCCAAGGAATCCTCCAAGGACCGCCTGAAATACATCGTCGCCAATGGTGACGAAATGGAGCCGGGCACCTTCAAGGATCGTATCCTTGTCGAGGGCAACCCGCTCCAGCTTATCGAAGGCATGATCATCTCGGCCTATGCCATCCAGGCACGGCACGGCATCATCTTCCTGCGCGGTGAGTACCATCTGGGTCTGGAGCGCCTTCAGCAGGCGGTCATCCAGGCGCGTGAGGCCGGGTTCCTTGGCGAGAACATTCTCGGCTCAGGCTTCGATTTCGATCTTCACGTCCATCCCTCCGCCGGTCGCTATATCTGCGGTGAGGAAACGGCCCTGATCACGGCGCTGGAAGGCCGTCGCGCCAACCCGCGCGCCAAGCCGCCTTTCCCGCAGATCGGTGGTCTGTGGGGCGCGCCGACGGTCGTGAACAACATCGAGACCTTCAGCAACATCCCGCATATTCTTGCCAATGGCACGGAATGGTATCTGGGGCTGAGCGCCTGCGTCGATGGTGGCACCAAGCTTTACGGTGTCAGCGGTCGCGCCAAGCGTCCGGGCGTGTTCGAACTGCCGCTGGGCACGTCGCTTGGCGTGATCCTGAACGAATGTGCCGGCGGCATGCAGGACGGCTACAAGCTGCGCGCCTTCCTGCCCGGTGGTGCCTCGACCGCGTTCCTCGGGGCCGAGCATGCTGATATCATCATGGACTATCCGACGCCGGAAAAGGCGGGTAGCCGCCTTGGTACGGGTCTGGCCATCTTGCTCGATGACAAGACCAGCCCGATCGGGATGATCCGCAATCTCGAGCATTTCTTTGCGCAGGAATCCTGTGGCTGGTGCACGCCCTGTCGTGACGGCCTGCCCTGGGTCGAGCGTCTTCTGATTGCCATTGAGGAAGGGCGCGGCACGCCGGAGGATATTGATCGCCTCCATGACGCGGCCCGCCTGATCGGCCCGATGGGGCGCACCTTCTGCGCCCATGCGCCGGGTGCGATTGCGCCTCTGGCCAGCGGCCTGAAGATGTTCGCCGAGGATTTCCAGCGAATGGTTAGCAAGCCCACCTCCGGTACCGCAGAGAGCGGCGCCGCAGGGCAGGCGGCGTAGGAGGAACGGCCCGATGGCAAAAATCGTAATCGACGGCCGCGAGGTTGAAGCACGTTCAGACGTGAACCTTCTGCAGGCCTGTCTCGAGGCAGGGGAAGACCTGCCCTATTTCTGCTGGCACCCGGAACTCGGGTCTGTCGGTGCATGCCGCCAGTGCGCCGTCAAGCAATATGCCAATGCCGACGACACACGCGGTCGTATCGTCATGGCCTGCATGACGCCGGTGACTGAAGGCGCGATCATCTCGGTTGAAGACCCCGAAGCCAAGGAATTCCGCGGCGAAGTGGTCGAGTGGCTGATGACGAACCACCCGCATGACTGCCCGGTCTGTGAAGAAGGTGGCGAATGTCACCTTCAGGACATGACCGTGATGACCGGTCATCGCGAGCGTCGCTATCGCTTCGACAAGCGCACCCACAACAATCAGGAACTCGGTCCTTTCGTGAAGCACGAAATGAACCGCTGCATCGCCTGCTATCGTTGTGTGCGCTTCTATCGCGATTATGCGGGCGGCCAGGATCTCGGCGTGTTTGCCTCGCACAACAACGTCTATTTCGGCCGTCATGAGAGCGGCACGCTGGAAAGTCCCTTCTCGGGTAACCTCATCGAGGTCTGCCCGACCGGCGTGTTCACCGACAAGCCGTTTTCGAAGATGTACAGCCGCAAATGGGACATGCGCGGTGCACCGTCTGTCTGCTCCAACTGCGCAACAGGCTGCAACACCATCATCAATGAGCGCGCCGGCAAGGTTCGCCGCACGCTCAACCGCTATAATGATGAGGTGAACCGTTACTTCCTGTGCGATCGCGGTCGCTTCGGTCATGGCTGGGTCAATGCCCCCACACGCCTGCGTTCGGCAGGTTACGTGATCAATGGCGACATGACGCCGGTGCCGGCCCAGGCCGCGCTGGATCATTTCGGCAAGATCGCGGCTTCGGGCAAGCTGGTGGGCATCGGCTCACCGCGCGCGTCGCTGGAATCCAACTACGCCCTGCGCAAACTCGTCGGTGCCGAGAATTTCTCGACCGGTATGGCCGAGCCGCAGCATAGCCTGGTCAAGCTGGCAGCGTCGCTTTTGGCCACTGGTCCGGCGCGCATCGCTACCATGCATGAGATGGAAACCGCTGACGGCGCGCTGATCCTGGGTGAGGATGTCTCGGCAACTTCGCCGCGCATGAGCCTGGCGCTGCGCCAGATCAAGCGTACGGCCTTCAACAAGGCTGCCGATCAGGCCCGTGTCCCTCACTGGATGGACGCCTCGGTGCGTACGCTGGGTCAGGACACGATCTCGCCGCTCTTCGTGGTGTCGCCCACCGTGACCGATCTGGACGGTTTCGCGCAGGACGCCATCCGCGCCATGCCGGAAGATGCTGCGCGTCTTGGCTTTGCCATTGCACATCGTATCGACGCTTCGGCTCCCGATGTGGCTGGTCTGACCGAAGCCGAGGCGGCTTCCGCTTCGCTCATTGCTGAAGCCCTGCTGGCTGCCGAGAAGCCCCTGCTGGTTTCGGGCCTGCAATACGCTTCGGCTGCCCTGCTCCAGGCAACGGCCAACATCGCCTCTGCTCTGGCTGCCAAGGGCAAGACGCCGCTCATCAGCTTCGTCCTGCCGGAAGCCAACTCCATGGGCCTCGCGCTGATGGACGGGCTCTCGCTCGACGAGATCGCTGCCCGCGCCGCCGATGCCACACTGATCGTTCTCGAAAACGATCTGAGCCGCCGCCTCGATGGTGCGCAGTTCGAGGCGCTGGTGGGAAGTGCGGCCAATCTCGTGGTGCTCGATCATTCGGTCACCCCGACGGCTATTCGCTCTCAGGTTACCTTCCCCTCGGCAGCCTATTCCGAGACGGACGGCACACTGGTCAGTGCTGAGGGCCGCGCCCAGCGCTTCTTCCAGGTGGTCTATCCCGACGCCCCGCTTCAGGCCGGTTGGCGCTGGATTGCCGATATGGCGCAGGCGGCTGGCCTCAGCCATGTGCAGCCCTGGGGCAAGCTGGACGATCTGATTGCCGAGATTGCCACGACGATGCCGGTCTTCGCCCGTATCCCCGAGGCGGCACCGGGTTCGGACTACGAGCTCGAAGGCACGCCGCTCCGCAGCCAGACGCATCGGGTCAGCGGACGCACGGCCATTCGCGCCAATATCAGCGTGCGCGACATTCCGCCGCCGAGCTCGCCCGACACCCCGCTGCATTCCACGATGGAAGGCTCCTACAGCACCGACATGCCCGGCACGCTCGTGCCGTTCTATCAGGTGCCCGGCTGGAACTCCGAGCAGTCGCTGAACCGCTTCCAGCAGGAAATTGGTGGCAAGATGCGCGGTGGTGATTGCGGCGTGCGTCTGGTGGAAGGGGTAGCCAATGCGGCAGGCTCCTATGCCATGGACGTGCCGTCGGCTTTCGCCCCGCGTGCCGGTCAGTTCATGCTTCTGCCGGAAGCCCGCGTATTCGGCACGGATGAAATGAGCATGATGGCCCAGCCGATTGCTGAGCGCGCCGCCCCCGCAGTGGTGCGTATCGGCGGTACCGTGGCCACGGGTGCTCAGGTTCGTCTGTCGCTGAATGGCGAAGTGTTCACGGTCGATGCCGTCTCTGACTCTTCTCTTCCCGAAGGTGTCGCCACATGCCCGCCGCATATGGTGTCCCGCTCCTGGTCGGCACCGGGCTGGGTTTCTCTTGAAATCATGGCGCCTGCCGAGCGTATTGGAACGGAGAGCGCGGTATGATGCCCATCGTGTGGCCTATTCTTGTGATCGTCGTGACCGTCTTTGGCGTTCTCGGCGTCGCAGCGGTCTCGACCATGCTGGAGCGCCGCCTGCTTGGCGTGTTCCAGGATCGCCCCGGCCCTAACCGCGTCGGCCCGTTCGGCCTGTTTCAGGTTATCGCCGATGCGATGAAGATGCTGTTCAAGCAGGACTGGATTCCGCCTTTTGCGGACAAGCCGGTCTTTCTTGTTGCGCCGATCATCGGCTTTCTGGCCGTTCTGCTCTGCTTCGGCGTCGTGCCCATCACCCCCATCTGGGGTGTGGCGGGTGAGCTGAATGTCGGCCTGCTCTTCATCTTCGGCATGCTGGGCCTTGGCGTCTATTCGGTGGTTCTCGCCGGGTGGTCGTCTAACAACAAATACGCCCTGCTTGGTGGCATGCGTGCCGCCGCCCAGATGATCTCCTATGAAGTGTTCATGGGCCTGTCAGTCATGGGCGTTGTCATGGCGGCCGGTTCGTTCAGCATTCGCGACATCGTGGAAGCCCAGACCCATTGCTGGTTCATCATCCCGCAATGCCTGGGTGCCGTGATCTTCCTGCTTGCCGGTATTGCCGAAACGCATCGTCTGCCTTTCGACTTCCCGGAAGGTGAAAACGAAATCGGCGCAGGCTTCCATACCGAGTATTCGGGCATGAAATTCGGCATGTTCTACCTTGCCGAATATGCCGGTGTCGCGCTCAGCTCGGCCCTGATCACCACGCTTTACCTCGGTGGCTGGCATGGCCCGTTCCTGCCGCCTTTCCTGTGGTTTGCGATCAAGGTTTTCCTGCTGATCTGCTTCTATATCCTGCTGCGCGCAGCACTGCCCCGTCCTCGTTACGACCAGCTGATGTCCTTCGGCTGGAAGGTGCTGCTGCCGCTGTCTCTTCTTAACATTCTGGTCACCGGCGCGGTCGTTCTGCTGCGCGCGGGCGTCTGAGAGGGGGCGCGCCATGCTTGGTATTCTCCGCACCATATGGATGACGTTCCTGCACATGTTTCATCGCAATGAAACGGTGCAGTATCCGGACGTCAAACCGTACCTGTCCCCCCGCTATCGCGGTCGTATCGTCCTTACCCGCGATCCGAGCGGCGAAGAGCGCTGCGTGGCCTGTAATCTGTGCGCCGCGGCCTGCCCGGTGGATTGCATCAGCCTGCAGAAAGGCGAGAAGGAAGGGCGCTGGTATCCGGAATTCTTCCAGATCAATTTCTCACGCTGCATCTTCTGCGGTTTCTGTGAGGAAGCCTGCCCGACCTACGCCATTCAGCTCACGCCCGATTTCGAGATGAGCGAATATGTGCGCCAGAACCTGGTTTACGAGAAGGAAGACCTCCTGATCAGCGGACCCGGCAAGGTACATGATTACAGCTTCTATAATGTGTCGGGGCTCAAGATCCCGGGCAAGAACAAAGGTGAAGCCGAAAATGAAGCCAAGCCTATCGACATTCATGCACTGATGCCCTGATCATGAATATCATGCTTGAACTCTATGGGCTGATCGCCATCGGCGCGACCGCGTTGGCGATTACCCGCACCATCCCCGTTCACGGCCTGCTTTACCTTGTCGTGTCGCTTCTGGCGCTTGCCTGCATGTTTGAAGAGCTGGGCGCGCCTTTTGCCGCCATGCTCGAAATCATCGTCTATGCCGGCGCGATCATGGTCCTGTTCGTGTTCGTGGTCATGATGATCAATCTGGGCCAGCCCGACCAGCTCCGTGAAAAAGGCTGGTTTGCCGGTGGCGCCTGGATTGGCCCCAGCGTGATTTCGCTGCTGCTGATGGGTCTGCTGGTCTATGGCGTGAGCCACAACACCATGGCGGTGGGCACCGTTGGCGCGCCGATCGGCCCCAAGGCGGTCGGCCTGACGCTTTATGGCCCCTATATCCTGACCGTCGAGCTCTCCTCGTTCCTGCTTCTGGCAGGGCTCGTGAGCGCCTATCACATCGGCCGCCGGATCGGAGGGAAATCCTGATATGACTGCTGCCGATCCCAATGGCGCGCTCATTGTCGCCGTCATACTCTTTTCACTCGGAGCGTTGGGCGTCCTTGTACGCCGCAACCTGCTCTTCATGCTGATGTCGACCGAAATCATGCTCAATGCCGCTTGTCTCGCGTTCATCGCGGCGGGCAATCGCTGGCATATGGCAGATGGTCAGGTCATGTTCATCATGGTGGTCGCCTTCGCTGCTGCGGAATCTGCAGTTGGCCTGGCCATCATCCTGCGCATGCATGCAGCCGGACGCTCCACGCTAGATGCCGATACCGGCAATCGTCTGGGGGGTTAGTCTCGTGGCCATGCTGCTTCCGCTTGTCATTTTCTGCCCCCTGGCGGTCTCCATCATCCTGATGCTGACCGGGGGCAAGCTTCCCGCACGGGCGACGACGCTTCTCGTCGGCGCCGGTATGGGGCTTTGTGCGCTTTTCGCCGTCATTTCGGCCTATAGCTTCCTTTCCGGTCCGGACTCGCTTGGTTCGCTGCACGTCGTGCTGTGGAACTGGATGAATGTCGGCTCCTTCAATGCCCAGATCGCGCTCACGCTCGACCGGCTTTCGCTGGTCATGATGCTGGTCGTGTCCTGCGTCGGCTTCCTCATTCTCGTCTATGCCTGTGCCTACATGTATGACGACGAGGACATCGCGCGTTTCTTCACCTACATGACCCTGTTCGTTGCCTCCATGCTTCTGCTGGTGCTGGCATCGGATCTGCTGGGCGTGTTCATCGGGTGGGAAGGCGTGGGCCTTTGCTCCTATCTGCTTATCGGCTTCTGGTATGGCGAGCAGGCCAATGCCATCGCCGCACGCAAGGCCTTTGTGGTTACGCGTGTGGGCGATGCATTGTTCCTGCTGGGTATGCTGCTGATGGCAACAGCCGTTGGCTCGCTGGACATCCCGACGCTTCTGGCCGTCGGCCCCCATGCCGCGCCGCGTACGCTGACACTGGGCATGTTCCTGCTGCTGGGTGGTGCAATGGCCAAATCGGCCCAGGTGCCACTCCAGACCTGGTTGCCTGACGCCATGGCTGGCCCGACGCCAGTCTCGGCGCTCATTCATGCTGCGACCATGGTCACGGCGGGTGTCTATCTTCTGGCGCGTCTGCATGGTCTGTTCGTTCTCACGCCGCTGGCGATGTTCGCCTGCGCCATTGTGGGTTTCGTGACCATTCTGCTCGCTGCGGGCAGCGCTCTGGTCCAGACCGACATCAAGCGCATCCTCGCCTATTCCACCATGAGCCAGCTCGGCTACATGTACCTCGCGCTCGGTTGCGGCGCCTGGCATGCCGCCATGTTCCATCTCGTCACGCATGCCTTCTTCAAGGCTCTGCTCTTCATGGCGGCTGGTTCGATCATCCTGCGCGTCCATCACGAGCAGGACATCTTCAAGATGGGTGGTCTGCGCAAGGACATGCCCTGGGTGTTTGTAGCCTTCCTGATTGGTTCGGCTGCGCTGGCAGGTCTGCCGCTGATCACCGCCGGTTACTTCTCGAAAGAGCTCATTCTGGGCAGCGCCTATGATTTGAGCCCGATCTTCTGGGCCGGTGCGCTGTTTGGTGCCTTCCTGACCTCCATCTATATCTTCCGCTGCGTGTTCATCGTGTTCTGGGGCGGTCATCGCACCCATGCACATGGCAAGTCGGGCATCGCCATGGCCCTGCCCATGGGGATCCTGTCCGTACTCGCCATTGCGGGTGGCTGGATGGAAATGCCGGATGCCATCGCACACGTGCATATCTTCTCCAATCTTCTTTCCCCCGTGCTCGGTGCCCTGCCTGAAGAGCACAATACCAGCCTGCTCATTCTCGGCTCTCTCGTGCCGATTGCCGGCGTGACCATCGCCTGGACGCTGTGGCGCCCGAAAGGTGAAGCACCGGTTGCTGCCGAAAGCCCTGCCATTTCGACGCTGCGCGCCGACTGGGGTTTCGACACGCTGTATGACTGGGTTTTCGTACGGCCGTTCATGGTGCTTGCCCATCTGAACCGTCGTGATTTCATCGATCGTTTCTATGATCTGGTTGCAGCCCTGACCCAGGGCGGTGGATACGCTGTTGCGAAGCTGCAGAGCGGCCAGGTGCGTCGCTATGCCGGCTGGATCGCAGCAGGAACGGTTGCAGCTCTTTGTCTGGCGGTATGATGATGTTGGCACTTCCCGCTCTTGTTCTGATCCCCTTCATCGGGGGTCTCGCAGCCTGGCTTGTCGGGCTGCGCGGCGCCTCGCGCGCGGCGTCGGTTTCCTCGCTCATCACGCTTGTGCTGATGGTGATCCTGCTCGCGCAGGTCACACTCAGCGCGTTGTCAGGCGGTGCCAGTGCCGGGGGATGGCTTGGCCATTTCTCCATGGCCTGGGTGCCGATGCTGGGCATCAATGTCCGGCTCGACATTGACGGTCTGAGCCTCGTCATGCTGTGGCTCAACGCGCTGATCTCCCTGCCTTGCGCGCTGCTCAGCGCACGCAACGTGGCAGATCGCGCCGGCCTGTTTCACTTCCTGCTGCTGGCAACGGTGGCCGGGATCAACGGCGTCTTCATGGCGACCGACCTGTTCCTGTTCTTCTTCTTCTGGGAGCTGATGCTCCTGCCGCTCTTCGGGGTTATCCTGATCTGGGGTGATGCAGGGCGCCAGCGCGCTGCGCTGAAGTTCTTCCTGTTCACGCAGGGAAGTGGCCTGCTGATGCTGCTGGCCATTCTTGGCCTCGTCATCGTCAACGCCCAGCGCACCGGCGTCATTACGTTCGACTACTTTGCCCTGTCGCAGACGGCGCTCATTGCGCCCATCGCCCCGGTGCTGATGCTTGGCTTCTTCATCGCTTTTGCGGTCAAGCTGCCTATGGTGCCTTTCCATTCGTGGCTACCAGACACCTATGCGGCATCGCCTGCCGCTGCGAGCATCTTGCTTTCGGGTGTTCTGGCAAAGACAGGTGGCTATGGCCTGATCCGCTTCGTGGTCATGCTCTTCCCCGGCGCTGCGGCGCATCTCGCACCCATCGCCATGACGCTTGGCGTGGTCGGTATCCTGTACTGCGCATGGCTTGCCGTGGCGCAGGACGATATCAAGCGCCTCATCGCCTATTCCTCCATCAGCCATCTTGGCTTCATCCTGCTGGGTGTGTTCTCGGGCACACGCATCGGTATGGAGGGTGCCATCGCCCAGATGGTGGCGCATGGTCTCAGCACGGGCGCTCTGTTCGTGATCGCAGGGCTTCTGGAAGATCGTCTGGGGACGCGTGACATGTCGCGCATGGGTGGGCTCTGGCCTGCCATGCCGCAGTTCTCGGCATTGGCCATGTTCTTCGCCGCGGCCTCGCTCGGCCTTCCGGGGCTGGGCAACTTTGTCGGTGAGTTCCTGGTGCTCATGGGCACATGGCAGGTCAGCCATACCATGACGTTCTTCGCAGCGGCTGGTCTGGTGCTGTCGTCGGTCTACTCGCTCACTATGATGCTGCGCGTATTCTATGGTCCGAAAAAGACCGATGCCGTGGCACCGCTTGGTGCGCCTTCCATGCCGCATCTCGCTGTCCTTGGTGTGGCAGCCCTTCTTCTCCTTGCGCTTGGCGTCTATCCGCAGCCGGTTCTCAACCTGTCGGCACCGGCCAGCCCCCATGTCGTGAGCATCGCTCAGGAGCAGGCCCAGTAATGTCTTTCTCGTTCCTCCCCAATGCGGTGCTGGTACTGTGCCTCGGAAGCTTGGTGCAGCTCGCAGCCATCTCCTGGCGGCGTCATGTCGTTCGTGATGCCATTCTGTGCGTGATCGTGCTTCTGGCATCGCTGGCCTCGATCATGCTGCCGACCGTGCTCGTCATGACGGGTGCCACCCCGCTTTTTGCCCCCGATACATGGGCCTCTTTTGCCGGTGCGCTGATCATCCTCTCCGCACTGGCGATTGTGCTGATGTCGCGCCATGGCGCCATCAGTGCTGACCCGAGTGTGAACAGCGAGTATTTCCTGCTGCTTACCCTGGCCACACTGGGTGGCGTGGCCATGACCGGCGCGGTTCATTTCGTGTCGTTCTTCCTTGGTCTCGAAACGCTCAGCCTGGCTCTGCTTGGCCTGATTGCGTTCCATAACCAGCGTCTCGACGCCGGTGAAGCCGCGATGAAGTATCTGCTTCTCTCGGGTGTCGCATCGGCCACGATGGTGTTCGGTTTTGCGCTGATCTACGCCGAGACCGGATCGCTGCGCTTTGCAGCCCCCGATCTCAGCCATGTTCCTGAGCCAATTATTGGTGTGATGGGGGTTATCCTCATCCTGTCAGGCATGTTCTTCAAACTGTCTGCCGTGCCGTTCCATCTCTGGCTCGCCGATGTGCTTGAAGGCACGTCCGTACCGGTGGCGGCCCTGGTCGCCGTGACATCCAAGATCGCGCTTTTTGCGGCCATGCTGCGCTACTTCTCTGCCATCAATCTCTATGCGCCCAGCGCACAGGTGAACGAGATCCTGATCGTGGCCGTGCTCAGCATGCTGGGTGGTAACCTGATGGCCGTGGTGCAGACGGATCTGCGTCGCCTGCTCGCCGGGTCGTCCATCGCGCATGTGGGCTATCTGCTGGTGGCCTTCCTGTCACCGGGGCCGTTTGGCGTGGCTTCGGCTGCCTTCTACCTTGCGGCCTATGCGATCTCGACACTTGGCGTGTTTGCCATCATGAACGGTGTGCTGCCCCAGGGTACCGATATCCGTGAATGGCACGGGCTGTTCCGTCGCAGGCCTGCCGCTGCGCTGGCCATGTCGATCATGCTGATTTCGCTGGCAGGTATTCCCCCGGCAGTCGGCTTCTTCGCGAAGTTCTATGTGGCGGCTGCGGGCGTTTCGGCCCATCGCACGCTTCTGCTCTTCGTCCTGATCGCCAGCAGCACGATCGGTCTGTTCTACTATCTGCGCCTGATCCTGATCATGCTGACGCCTGCGCCAGCAGATCGCGAGACCCGCGCGGAGCTGACGGCACCTACGCCGGTCAATGCAGCACTGATCACTGTGCTGGCCTGCGCCACCATCCTGCTGGGCATTTGCCCCAGCACGCTGGTCCAGCGCAGCCAGTCTCTGGTTGTGGCCCCGCCTCTCCCTGCGGCGCCAGCAACCTTGCCCTGACAAAGGCTCTCTCGAACTGGCGCCTGCATGGCCGCCAGTTCATTGGAAGTCGATGAAAGCTGCATGTCCGACGGGCGTGCAGCTTTTTTTATGCGCATTGCCCGGTCAGGAGAGGTATCACCGGGTCATGAGTTCCGCCCCCATTCGCAAAGGCTGGTGTCCAGCCCTCCATGCCCCGATGCAAACGCATGATGGCTGGCTGGTGCGTGTCACCCCGGACCCCACAGGACTGAACCCCGGGCAATCGGCTTTTCTGGCGGATTATGCCGCGCGTCATGGCAATGCGCGCCTCACGCTCACCCTGCGCGGCAACCTCCAGCTTCGGGGGCTCGATCATCAGGCGGCGCTCGATTTCACGTCGCATGCTGTGGCGCGCGGTTTGGGCATGGAGGCGCCACAGCAGGAAGCGCGACGCCGCATCCTGTTTGCATCGCCTCTGGCTGGTCTCGATCCCGATTGCGCTGACGACACCTTGGCTCTCGCGCATGAAATCACGCAGGCGATGCAGGATTTGCCGTCCTTATGGCGTCCGCCGGAGAAATTCAGCCTTGCTGTCGACGGGGGGGGACTGGTCCCCTCAGGGGCGCTGCGGGGTGATCTGGCCCTGCGCCACGAGGCGGGGGCGTGGGTTTTGTATGAGGGTGCCGTGCGCCATCAGACGGACAGGGCAGAGCTGGTCGCTGAAGTGCTGGCGGCGCTCCAGCGTTCTGCGCATCAGGCCGTTGCAGATCGGGCATTGCATCGGGCAGCTCCATTCAGGGGGGCGATACCGCCCTTGCTCGGTCCCTTTCTGCCCGGCTGTTTTGGTGCTGTGGCGGTTCTGGGTGAAATCAGTGCCCAGACTCTTGCCTCCATCGCTTCTGCCGGCGCAGCAATACGGCTGACACCCTGGCGCGGGCTGGTGCTCGATTGCCCCGTTGCAGCCCATGACCTGATAACCGACCCTCAGGACAGGCGAGCGGACCTCGTCGCCTGTCCGGGCGCGGGGCGCTGCGCACAAGCCTATGCGCCAACACAACGCGACGCGCTGTCGCTGGTGACTGAACTAAGTGGCAGACGGCTCCATGTCTCGGGATGCGCCAAGGGATGTGCTTCGCGCGGTAGTCATGATGTGACTCTGGTGGCGGGGCCAAAAGGATATGATCTTGTCTGGCAGGGGAGTGTCTGTGATCAACCTGCCGAGTCTGGTCTTGACATCGAGGACGTGCGAAGGCGTTTGCGTCGGGCATGACAGGAAGAAACGAGATGGCCCATGACCGAGGGGAGCGCATGACCGAAGAGAGTTACGACTATATCCGCGACGGCGCGGAGATCTATGCCCGGTCCTTTGCGACAATCAGGGCTGAGGCCGATCTTTCGGCTTATGGTCATGACGAGGCACGCGTTGCGGTCAGGGTCATTCATGCCTGCGGCATGATCGATATCACCCGCAATCTCGCTTTCGCTCCCGGCTTTGTCGCCGCGGCGCGTACCGCGTTGCTGGCTGGAAAGCCTGTCCTGTGTGACTCGGAAATGGTGGCTCACGGTGTGACGCGTGCGCGGTTGCCAGCCAATAACCAGGTCATCTGTACCTTGCGTGACATGCGGACACCGGAGCTGGCCAGATTTATCGGCAACACGCGCTCGGCGGCGGCGGTCGATCTTTGGGGGAGCGACCTGGAGGGCGCGGTCGTGGCGATCGGCAATGCACCGACAGCCCTGTTTCGCCTGCTGGAACTCATTCGGCAGGGCGGCAAGCGCCCTGCAGCCATTATCGGCATCCCGGTCGGCTTCATTGGCGCCGCAGAGTCCAAAGAGGCACTGGCAGCCTTCGATGAAATTCCCTGGGCCATCGTACGGGGCAGGCAGGGCGGAAGTGCCATGGCGGCTGCCTGTGTCAACGCGCTGGCCAGCGAGAGCGAATGACCGGTCTTTGCCAGATTCTCGGCATGGGGCCGGGTGACCCGGAGTTACTGACTCTCAAGGCGGTACGCTATCTTCAGGCCGCCGATGTCGTGGCGTGGTTCGCTGCTTGCGGCAAACCGGGCCACGCGCGTGTCATTGCGGGTGATCATGTGCCATCAGGTGCAGAAGAACTGCGTTTCGACTACCCATTCACCACGGCTGTGCCGGTGGAGGACCCGCGTTATCTGGTCGATATGGCCGCATTTTATGACCGCTGTGCCCAGAAATTATCAGGGGAGCTGGCGAAAGGGCGCCGGATTGCGCTTTTGTGCGAAGGCGACCCGTTTCTGTACGGGTCGGCCATGTATCTGTTTGACCGCCTCAGCCCGTATTTTCGCTGCGAGATCGTGCCGGGCATTACCGGGATGAGCGGTTGCTGGTCAGCCGCCCATCTGCCGATGGTGCATGGTGATGATATCCTCAGTGTATTGCCCGCAACGCTCGATGAAGCCAGTCTCTCCGCGTGGCTCGCACGGGGTGATGCGCATGTGATCATGAAGATCGGGCGCAATTTCGCGAAGGTGCGTGCGGCCTTGCAGCAAAGCGGACGCCATGAGAAGGCGGTGTATGTCGAACGCGGCACACAAGCCGGGCAGGTCTGCCTGCCGCTCGATCAGGCGCCGGAAAAAGCCCCTTATTTCTCCATGGTCCTCGTGCCGGGGCGAAAGCGGGCCCGATGAAGCCTGTTCTGTATATAGTTGGTCTTGGGCCCGGTGCTGCGGGTCAGATCACGGCTGAGGCGCGTGAGGCGTTGGCTGCGGCAACCGATGTGCTCGGTTACGGGCTTTATGTCACCCGCGCTTTTGCGCTGGGGGCAGGGGAGCGTGCAACGCCCCATGTGACGGATAATCGTGAGGAACTCGATCGCGCCCGTCATGCGCTCGATCTGGCGATGAGCGGGCGGGTGCCTGTGGTCGTCTCGGGCGGAGACGCGGGCATTTTCGGCATGGCGAGCGCCGTGTTCGAGGCCGTGGCAGGCGGGCCACCTGCCTGGCGTGCTATCGATATACGCGTCATACCCGGCATCAGTGCGGTGCTCGCCGCGGCGGCGAGGCTCGGGGCACCGCTTGGCGGCGATTTCTGTGTGATATCGCTCTCAGACAATCTGAAGCCCTGGGATATCGTGGCGCGCCGCCTGAAGGCTGCGGCCGAAGCCGGATTTGTGATTGCCCTTTATAATCCCCGTTCGATGGCGCGCCCTGGCCAGCTCGATCAGGGATTCGAGGTGTTGCGTCGGGTGCTGCCAGGGGAGACACATGTTGTGTTTGCCCGCGCCATAGGCCGCCCCGGAGAGCATGTCCTGCATGTGTCCCTGGCTCAGGCTAGGGGCGAGGATGCGGATATGAGTACGCTGGTGCTGATTGGCTGCGCCTTCACTCATCTGATCGAACGCCCCGGTGCCCCACCCTGGCTCTACACGTTGCGCCGCGTGCCCTGAAGCCGGGATCGCCGCTGGTTACGCCGACTTATGAGCCGCGAATCCTGATCCGTTCCAGCCATGTCATGGCGGCCTCGACCGTGTCGACTTCCTCGGCAGGCGGAAGAGGCGGGCGATCGACCATGATGACCTCGATACCAAGTTGTCGGGCCGCCTCCAGCTTGGGGGCTGTGGCCGCCGCACCGGCATTTTTTGTCACAAGACAATCGATGCGATGCTTGCGAAACAGGGCGAGTTCGTCATCAAGCCGGAAGGGGCCGCGTGCGAGCAGCAGCGTCGCGCCGTCTGGCAGCGCATCGCCTGGCGGATCGATACTGCGCAGAAGGTAATGATGCGGCGTATGTCTGAATGGATCGAGATCCTTGCGTCCTGTCGTCAGGAAAACCCGGCGCGGCGTCGTTCCCAGCATGGCGGGCACGGCGCTGACACTCGGCGCGTGGCGCCATATCGCGCCTGGTCCGGCTCGCCATGCCGGGCGGGTGAGGCGCAGCAATGGGCGCGAACAGGCCTTCGTAGCCGCAACGGCATGATGGCTCATGCGCGCAGCAAACGGATGGGTCGCATCAATTACTACGTCAGCCTCATGGCGGGTCAGCCAGGCGCTCAGCCCGGCGATGCCGCCAAACCCTCCCATGCGCATACGAGACGGAACCGGCAATGCCGACGCCGTGACACCCGCCAGAGAAAACGTGATATCATCTCTCCCCCGGGACTCCAGCGCGTGACAGAGCTCGCGCGCCTCGGTGGTGCCCCCCAATATCAGGATATGCATTCCTTGCCCTCACTCTCTCCCTGTTCAGGCGCCAAACGCTGGCTGACGATCATCGGCCTGGGAGAGGACGGGTTTGAGGCGCTTTCACGCAAGGCGCAACGGGCAATTCTTGAGGCCGATGTTCTGGTCGGCGGAAAGCGGCATCTGAGGCTTGTGGAGGGGAGGGGGCATGCGCTGCGCGAGACATGGCCGTCGCCCTACGGGCAGGCCATGCAGGCCCTGGCGCGTCATGAAGGACGCAATGTCGTTGTTCTGGCCTCGGGTGATCCGTTCTTCTTCGGGATTGGCAAGCAGATTGCTGCGCAGTTTGGCCCTGATGGGCTTCAGGTCATACCCTCACGCTCCTGCCTGACCCTGGCTTGCTCCAGAACGGGATGGTCCGCACAGGATGTCGGCCTTGTCTCGCTTTGCGGCCGGCCCATGAGCCGCCTTCTGCCCCATTTGCAGCCGGGTGCAAGGCTTGTCATCCTCTCGGCAGATGAGACGACGCCCGCCTCTCTGGCCGTATGGCTGGATGAGAAGGGATGCGACGAGAGCGTGATCCATCTGCTCGAGGCGCTCGATGGACCCGAAGAACGACAACGGGTGTTCCGGGCTCGCGAAGGTGCACCCGGCGATGTGGCGCGGCTCAACATGATGGCGGTCGAGATTGTGGCCGGCAGTAGCGCGTCATTGCTGCCTCTGGCCTGCGGTCTGCCTGACCATTTTTTCGAGCATGACGGTCAGATCACCAAGCAGGAAATACGCGCGATCACCCTCAGCGCCCTTGCTCCCCATCCGGGGCAGGTGTTGTGGGATCTTGGGGCGGGATCGGGGTCGATCGGTATCGAGTGGATGCTGCGCCACCCCTCGAACCAGTGCTTCGCGATTGAACGGAACGCAGAGCGTTGTGCGCGTATCGCCCGCAATGCAGAATCTCTGGGTGTTGATCAGCTTCACGTGGAACAGCGTGACCTGTCTGCGCCCCTGTCTGATCTTCCATTGCCCGATGCCGTGTTTGTCGGAGGCGGTATCAGCACGCCCGGATTGCTCGACCATGCGTGGTCTGCGCTTCGTTCCGGCGGCAGGCTGGTGGCCAATGCTGTCACGCTTGAGGGCGAGCAACGGCTTTTCGAGGCTTTTCAAGCATGGGGCGGTGCGCTATCGCGCATCAGCATGGAGCGTCTAGGACCGATAGGGACCATGCATGGATTCAGACCGGCCATGACGGTCACACAGTACAAGGCTGTCAAACCATGATCATGGGAGGATTGGGTTGCAGGCTCGAGGCATCCCCCGAGGCCATGATTGATGTGGTGAGGCTGGCTATCGAGCGCTGGGGCCTGCCGCATGGTTTTGCCGTTCCGCCGTTCAGACAGAACCATGCCGCCGTGCAGGCTGTGGCCCAGCTTTTCAAATTGCCTGTTACGGTGGTCGATCTCCTGTCTCTCGCCTCGGCCCAGCCGCGCTGTCTGACCCACTCCGAACGCGCCCGTATGACAATGGGATTCGGCTCCATCGCGGAAGGCTGCGCTCTGGCGGTTCTGGGGCCTCACAGCCAGTTGCTGGGGGCGCGACTTGCAGGTGACGGCGTGACCTGCGCCTTTGCCATCATCAAGGCAGGATCGCTGAGCCAGTGACCGTTCACTTTATCGGTGCAGGGCCGGGAGCCGCTGATCTGATGACGCTGCGGGGCCGTGCCATTCTGGAACGCGCACCGCTTTGTCTTTACGCGGGCTCGATCATCCCGCCCGAGATCCTTGCTTTCTGCGGCCCTGAAACCAGACAGATCGATACGGCGCCCCTTTGTCTCGATGAGATCGAAGCCTTGTTTGTCGCAGCTCATGAGGCCGGAGAGGATGTGGCGAGGCTCCATTCGGGCGATCTTTCGCTCTATAGTGCCGTGGCTGAACAGATCGTGCGGCTGGAGCGGCGGGGGATAGCCTATACGCTGACACCAGGTGTACCGGCTTTCGCCGCAGCCTCCGCCGCGTTGGGGCGCGAGTTGACAGTGCCAGGTGTCGTGCAGAGCGTAGTGCTGACCCGTCTGTCAGGACGCGCTTCGGCCATGCCCGGTGCGGAAACTCTGGAAGCCTTCGCAGCAACCGGCGCGACACTTGCCATTCATCTGGCGGTGCATCGACTGAATGAAATTGTCGATCGTCTGCTGCCATTCTACGGCCCGACCTGTCCTGTCGCAGTTGTGGCAAGGGCGAGTTGGCCAGAGGAGCGTTGTGTGCTGGGCAGCCTGGAAACGATCGTTTCGATCATGGCGGCTGAGCCTGAGGTGCGAACTGCGCTTGTCCTCGTCGGCAAGGCGCTCAAACCGGGCGTATTCAGGGAGAGCGCGCTTTATGATGCCGGCTATCAGCGTCGGTTTCGTGGTCGCGACATGGATGACAGGCTTCCTGAAATCCTGCGCCCGATTGTCTGAAGGCGTACAACACGGCAGCATTTTCTCTGTTATCTGGCCCTGTGTCGCTCTTGCAGGAGATGGCTGGACATTTGCGCATCCAACCATGCGCAACAGTCGTGAAAGCTACTCTTGCATCAGGCGGTCGCTTTCTCGGATGCATTCTGTTTGTGTACCTGCCGTTCCATCCATTTCTGGGCGGTGAGCTTCATCTCCGGATTGAGCAGACGATAAAGCCTCAGGAGATCATCTTCGTCGGGCGTCAGAACGGCAGGAATGTCTTCCTCGATCATGCCGGTAAGAAACGCTTCGGTTGAGACTCCAAACAAGTCGGCAAGTTTCGGTATATACTTTCTGAGACTACCTACGCGTCCTGTTTCCCAAAAAGCAACAGCGGATCTCGATACTCCCAATGTATCGGCAAGTTGCTGCTGGCTCATGCCTTGGCTCTTTCTGAGCATTGCAATTCGTCTCGTCAGAGCAAAACTTGGTGATATCTTTTTGGGTCTTTCGCTGTTCATTTTTTTTCGTCTCTATTATTGCGGGACATGCCCATGCCCAGCGTAGCAGAAAGGTTAATAAGTTATTACCCCGTCTTTCGTCAAATTATGCAGATTCACGCCAAGGCGACAGTTTTAACGCTCCGCCTATCTGGTGAAGGAAGGCGGATACCCGTGCAGGGTGCGAACGGCCTGGAGGGGTCAGCAGGCAGAGTTCGGTTTCCGGCAATGTCCATTCCGGTAAAACCCTCACCAATGTGCCAGTCTGCATATCGCGGGCAATCATGAATTCCGGGAATATGCCGAGACCGAGTCCGGCCCGGAGGACGGGCAGGAAAGCTTCGGCGTTGTTCGAACTGTACCGACTTGTCGGTGGCTCGACCTGAATGTTTTCCTCACCTCGGGTCATGCGCACCACAGCGGATGACTGCGTGCCAAGATAGACAAGGCCGTCATGTTGCCTGAGTTCTCTGGGATGGGATGGCGTACCATGTCGGGCGAGATAGTCCGGCGCAGCCACTAGGAAGAGTGGAATACGGCATAGATGCAGGGCACGCAGCGATGAGGGGGCATGGGCTGCGATACGTATGGCGATATCAAACCCGCCACCAATCAGATCGAGCTGAGCATCCGTATAGGTCATGGCGAGGCGTATTTCCGGATAGCGCGCCAGAAAATCCGGAAGCAGGGGCGCAACATGATTAAGGCCAAAGGAAATCGGGGCGGTAAGGCGCAACAATCCATGCGGGTGATGAACGGCCTGGCGCAATTCGGCCTCGGCAGCCTCGCCCTCGCCGAGAATTCGGTTGGCATGGGCCAGTACCCGCTGTCCTGTTTCAGTCAGGGCGAGCTGGCGTGAGGTCCGGTTCAGCACATAGGTGCCCGTGCTCTGTTCCAGACGTGCAATGGCCTTGGAAATGGTGGGACGCGACAGGCCAAGAGCCTGTGCTGCAGCACTGAAGGAGCCGAGCTCGACCACACGGGCAAAAATGGCCAGAGCCTCAAAGTCAGGCAAGCGTTGTGTCATGAAATGGAACCGATTTGTTGCCATTATTTCTATATATTGACGTATGCCCGATTGCCTATGGTCGATCATCACTCAGGAGGATTATCTCATGATCGACTACCGTCCATTTGCTTCGATCGGCCACGCCGACCATGGCTGGTTGAAGGCCTCGCATCATTTTTCCTTTGCCGGTTATCACGATCCTGCCCGTATGGGCTGGGGTGCGCTGCGCGTCTGGAATGATGACGAGATTGCACCGGATAGCGGTTTCCCGTCTCATCCGCATCGGGACATGGAGATCATCACCTATGTCCGTCAGGGGGCCATTTCACACCGTGACTCGCTGGGTAACGAGGGCCGGACCGAGGCAGGGCAGGTACAGGTCATGTCAGCCGGAACGGGGATCGTTCATAGCGAAGCCAATCTCGAGGCCATTACCACCACGCTCTTTCAGATCTGGATCCAGCCCGACCGGCGTGGTCACGCGCCCTCGTGGGGCACACGACCCTTTCCGGTCGAGGCGCGGGCCAATCGGTTGGTGACGCTGGCCTCTGGTGTTGAAGGTGACGACGATGCGCTGCGGATCAATGCTACGGCACGGGTCCGGGCGGCGACGATCGAGAAGGGTAGCGCGCTTGAGTGGCAGCTCGAGCCCGGTTGGTCGGGCTATGCCGTTCTGGCCTCTGGCGATGTCACCCTCGTCACTCCCGGATCGCGCGTGAAACTCGCTCCACGCGATGGGGCTGCGCTGCGTGACGAGGCTCTCGTGACAATCGAAGCAGCCAGCGTTTCGGAAATCGTGATTGTCGAAACGCGCGACTGATTATCAGGGCATGATGGGGCTTGGGCAGGCAATGCACCCATCATGCCAGGCAGTCTGGAAGGATCGCCCTTCGCCGGCGTCAATTGTGACGCTCGATGTCTGAACGTTCTTTCCTATACCCTCCCCCCTAGGGTATAGGGCGTTTATGAGCCCGCCGAATCATCGAAAAATCGCCCTTCGCCTCAAGCAGGCCCACGGCCATCTGGCGACGATCCTCGATATGATCGAGGCCGATCGAAGCTGCGCCGATCTGGCCCAGCAGATTCAGGCCGTCGAAAACACCCTGCGCAATGCCAAGCGTACCCTGATTCAGGACCATGTCGAGCATTGCGTGATTGAAGCGATGGAAGATGGCGGAACCGGGCGCGACGATGCCATGCGCGAATTTGCCCGTCTCGTTAAATATCTCTGACAGGGGCGTCGCATGATCAGATGTCTCGCCTCGATGCGCCGCAGGACTTTGGCGGTCTCTGTCGTTCTGACGGGTCTCGCGGTTTCATCGTGTTGCGCTGGCACGGCGCGGGCAGCGGAGTCCTGGCGTCATGTTTTCACGCTGCCTGAGGAGGCGCAGCGCAACGAGCATGTCGTGATCGTCTCGCTGTCACAGGGCGAGGTGTTCCCTTCAGTGCAGGCAATGGCACGGGTCGATGCCGATACGAGCCGGGTTATCGATATCCATGCAGCCGGTGCAGGCAAGGTCATGGCAGTGCATGTCACGCCCGGTCAGCCTGTCAAACGCGGCGAGGCCTTGATTTCCTACACCGATCACTCCCTGCATGAGCTTCAGCTTCAGCGTGAACAGGTCGATGCTGCCCTGGCTTCAGCGCGTGCCGGTGAGGCGGAGGCGACGATGCTCTATCGTCGCGGTGCGGCGCTTGTCGGGAGTGCGGTCTCACGCGGGGAGCTTGAACGACGCCGGATGGTGCTTGAACAGCAGCGCGGACTGGTGAAAGCCCGAGAGGCAGACCTTGCAACGCTCGAACACAGGCAGACGGAGGAATTCACCTCCGTAACCGAGCGGATCGTGCAGGACGAGGCATCGGATCTGATCAGCCCGGTCGATGGCGTCGTGCAGGCTGTGCGCACCTCTGTCGCAGCCGATATCAATGCGGGCGACAATCTCGTGACCGTGGTCGATCTCTCCCGCCTCTGGCTGAGCGCCGATCTCTCGCCCGAAGATGCTGCCGGGTTGGCACCCGGAGGCAAGGCGCGGTTTCGCCCAGCCAGTCAGGAAAAAGGACGGGTAATCGAGGCGCGGATTACCACCGTGGCGGGGCTCGCCGATCCTGCCACCGGACTTGTGCGCGTGGTCTGCACGCTCGATCATCCACCTTCTTCACTGCGCCCGGGCATGATGCTCGACGCGTCTTTCCAGACCGGCGAGGGGACGCAGGGCCTGCGTGTGCCGGTGGCAGCGCTTCAGCAGATTGATGGTGAGGATGTGGTGTTCGTCCAGCAGGATGCCACGCATTTCATGCCCGTTTCCGTGCAGGTCAGGGCGCGTGACGACGAGCAGGCCATTGTGAGCGGGGCCTTGCACGATGGCGACAGGCTGGTGGGCGAAGGCAGTTTCACGCTCAAATCAATGGCGCTGCTCTCTTCCATGACAGCGGACTGAGCGCGTCATGTGGGAATTTCTGCAGCGCAGCAAGCTTGCTGTACTCGCGCTTTGCGCGATGCTGGTCCTGGCGGGGCTGATGGTGGTGCCGGGCCTGCCGGTCGAGCCCGTCCCTGATATCTCGCCCCAGCAGGTGCTTGTTTCGGTCACATCGCCGGGCCTTGCGACGGAAGAAGTGGAAAAGCAGATTACCTTCCCGCTCGAAGCGAGCCTGACGGGACTGCCGGATCTGATCGATCTGCGCTCCGTTTCGCGCACGGGGCTTTCGGTCGTCTATCTGCAGTTCAGCGATACCTCCAATCTCGATCTCGACCGGACACGCGTCAATGAGCGTCTGCAAAAGGCCCGTGAGGCCATTGCCGTGCCGGTCAGTGTTGCGATGGGGCCACTTGCCACCGGCATGGGCGAGATCATGCAGATGCAGATCGATGGCGACGGACGTTATTCGCCGCTCGACCTCAACAGGCTCATGACCTGGTCCGTGGCGCCGCAGTTAAGGCTCTTGCCGGGCGTGGCTGATGTGAATGTCAATGGCGGGGCCGAAGAAACCTATACGCTGACCCTCGACCCGGCCCGCCTGCGTGCCCATGACATCGCGCTTGACAGGATCTATGCCGCGATAGAAAGCAATAATGCCTCATCGGGTGGGGGGTGGATTTCACGCGGGGCAGAGCAGCAGGTGGTTGTGGGGCGCGCCCTCGTTGGCTCGCTGGCCGATTTCGGGGCCATCCCTGTGGCGATGGGGGCCAATGGGTTGGCCATTCGCCTGCGTGATCTGGGCCGCGTCTCGTTTGAGGCGCGCCTGCGCCTCGGCGCTGTCACGCGCGATGGCAGGGGTGAAATCGTCAACGGTGTCGTTCTCATGCAGAAGGGCGCCAGTTCCAATGCGACGCTCGATGCGATTGACGCGGCGTTGCCAGCCATCCAGCAGACCCTGCCTCCGGGCGTCACGCTCAAGCCATTTTACCGGCGCTCGACCCTGACCGATGAAACCATACGCACCATCAAGGAAAACCTCGTTCTCGGGGCATGTCTGGTTTTTGTGACGCTGCTTGTCGTGCTGGGGAACTGGCGTGCCGCACTGGTGATTGTTTCTGTCATCCCTGTCTCGCTCGTCATGGCCTTTGTCGGAATGCGTGTTTTTGGCATTTCGGCCAATCTGCTCAGCCTCGGCGCGATCGATTTCGGTATGATAGTGGATGGCTCGCTGGTGGTGGTCGAGCATCTCATGGTCGAGCGCGCCCGCAACAGATCGGGGGAGAGCCTCGATTCACTGGCCATTCACACCGTGTGCACCGTGCTGCGACCGGTCAGCTTCGCCATTTTCGTGATTATCATGGTCTATCTGCCCATCCTGACCCTGCAGGGGGTGGAGGGCCGTATGTTCAGACCCATGGCGCAGACCATCATCATGGGGCTCGTGACCTCGCTCATTTACTGCTTTGCTGTCGTGCCGATCCTTTCTGCGCTTTTGATGCGTCATGCGCCGCAGGACCGCGAAACGCGTGTCGTCCAGTATCTCAGGCGCCGTTATGAGCCGGCTCTGGACTGGTGCGCTGCGCATACACGCAGTGTTTTCATGGGAACAGCCTGTATCTTCCTGCTCGCGCTCGTGCTCGCCTCACGGCTGGGCGGCGAATTCGTGCCCCAGCTTGAGGAGGGGGCGCTGGTGGTCAATGCCATGCGCCTGCCAAGCGCCTCTCTGCCCACTGTTCTGGCATCAGCAACGCAGGAAGAGCGCCTGCTGCGCAGTTTCCCTGAAGTCGAGACCGTGGTGAGCAATACCGGTACCGCCGCCATCCCGACCGATCCGATGGGAACGAACGAGACGGACAGCTTTGTGTTCCTCAGGCCACGTCATCAGTGGCGTGCGGGGATGACCCAGTCGAAGCTCGTGAGCGCCATGAGCGCCAAGCTCAGTCATGACCTTCCCGATGCGGCCTATTCCTTCACCCAGCCGATCGAGATGCGTATGGACGACCTGTTGTCGGGTGTGCGTACACAGCTGGCTATTTCGGTCTATGGCGATGATCTGTCGATGCTCGACAAGCTGGCCGCGCGTCTTGTAAGCGTGATCGCCTCGGTGCCGGGGGCTGCCGATGTCGCCCAGCAGGGTGAGGGGACGGTGGCGTATCTTCATATCGACATCAATCGCGATGCATCTGCGCGTCTTGGCGTTGCGGTGCCGGAAATTCTCTCCACCATCGAGGCGGTAGGTGGTCATATCGGGCGGCCGGTGATTATCGATAATGCCCTTATACCGACACAGATCCGCTTTGCCGGCGGTGCAGTGGCCAGTGCAGCCCGTATCGGCGGGTTGCAGATCAGGCGCGAGGATGGGCACGGCTGGGTTCTGCTCAAGGATGTTGCGCATATCACAGTCGATGAAACGACGGCGCGTATCGACCGGGACAGTCTGCGCCGTCGTGTGATCGTGCAGGCGAATGTGCGCGGGCGCGATGTCAAATCATTCGTTCTTGCTGCGCAAGCGAAGGTCGGGGCATCGCTGCATCTGCCTCCGGGCTACAGGCTCGAATGGGCGGGCCAGTTCCGCAATCTGGACTCGGCCATGACGCGCCTCGCGCAGGTTGTGCCCGTGGCTCTGGTTCTGATCTTCGTTTTTCTGGTGCTCGCTCTGGGCTCACCCCGGGCGGCGCTGCTGGTTTTCATCAACCTGCCGATTGCCGCCACAGGGGGTATTTTTGCCCTCGCCATCAGGGGGCTGCCATTCAGCATTGCCGCCGGAATCGGGTTCATCGCGCTGTTCGGGGTGGCCATTCTCAACGGTGTTGTGCTGGTCAGCCAGATACGTGATTACCGCCTGACGGGGATGGGCGCTGCCGAGGCGGCTTTTGCCGCGGCAAAAGCCCGCTTTCGCCCGGTTCTGGCCACGGCTTCGGTTGCCAGTCTCGGCTTTTTCCCCATGGCGTTTTCCGGCAGTGCCGGGGCCGAAGTCGAGCGCCCTCTGGCGAGCGTGGTGATTGGAGGGCTGATCACATCAACCCTCCTGACCCTGCTTGTGCTGCCGCTGCTCTATGCGCGGTTCTTCAGCCGGGAGGATGCGTCGTTTCCGGCGCAGGAGGCCGATCAGCCCATGCGGTGAAGGGCGCAGAGCTTGTTGCCGTAGGGATCGCGCAGATAGGCGAGATAGAGCGTGCCGATCGCGGATTCACGCGGGCCGGGGGGATTTTCGATGCTGGTGCCGCCATGCGCGACACCGGCCTTGTGCCAGGCATCGACAGCCTCGGGCGAGTCCGCCTTGAAACCGATCGTTCCGCCATTGGCGCCGGTTGCCGGTTCGCCATTCAGCGGCGTGGTGATCATGAGCCTGCCACCATCATGCGTATAGAACAGGCGGTTCGGGGGCATGATCTCACCCGGCGGACAACCAAGCGCGCCCAGAGCGGCGTCGTAAAACGCTTTCGAGGCTTCGAGGTCGTCACTGCCTATCGTGATATGACTGAACATGAACTCTCTCTCCTGCTGATGAACCCGGCATCCGAGGGCGCCTTTGACGGGTTCCCTCCACCATCCGGGGGCAGAAGGCTCTGCCGCATGGGAGGATCGGGAGATCGGGCAGGGCTGTCAATCCGGCCCCCCAGCCCGCTTTGCAGGCGCGCGGTGCAGGCAAGCGGAAGCGGGGTCTATACGGCAAAAAGGCCGGGAGCGTTTCCACTCCCGGCCTGAGCAGGCGATTTGCGATGTGAGGCTTGTCGCTGTGCGGTCAGAGGCTCGCGCTGACGCGCCCGAAATAATAGCCGCCGGTGAAGGGCACCTGATTGGAGAACTGGTCGTACATCGAACCACCCGCCGGGACGAGGTTGCCCGGAAGACGACGGGGGCGGACATTGAATACGTTATTCACACCAATCGAGGCATGGACGCGCGAGGTGATCTTGTAACCGACCTCCAGATCGGTCAGCCAGCGCGGGGTGTTCTTGAACTGGCCGAAGCAGGAATTGGAGTAGCGCAGGGCACCACCGCTGGCACAGGTTGCCGAGGCCGGGGTCCAGTCCTGATAGGTCATCATGTTGGTGGTTTCGCCATAACGGCTTTGGCGGATATTCACATCCCATTTGCCGATGGTCCACAGCGCGTTGAGAATGATCTTGCTGCGCGGTGTGGCGGTGGTGATATAGGCGATGGTCTGCTCGTTCAGCAGCGGCTTGCCGATGGTCGAAATGCCGTTGTGATGCAAGCGTGTGCGGTTGAGATTGAAGGCGGCAGTCAAAGCCAGATTGCCGTAATCATGCATACGCACCAGATAATCGGCCTTGATGTCCAGCCCCTGCGTGCGCGTGCTGGCACCATTCGAGAGGAAATAAGCCGAAGACGCTGCAGCATTGGTGGCCGTCGGAGAGACATCGAAACCGAAGGACCGTATTGCTTCGAGTGCCTGCGCTCCGCGCACCGTACCACCCTGTACGATACGGTCACGCAAATTGATCTGGTACACATCGGCCTCGACATGCAGGCCGCGCACCGGTTCCATGGTGAAACCGGCACTGGCGTTGACCGAGCGTTCCGGCTTCAGACCCTGCGCACCGAGCGACCGGGCGGCTGCGGATTCCACCGGCAGCTGACCGCCGACACTGCCTGTGCCGGCGAAGATATTCAGACGGCTGAAATGCGATTCCTGAAGTGTTGGCGCGCGGAACCCGTTGGCGATGGTGCCACGCAGCGCGAAGCGTCTGGTGAAATCATAGCGCGCTGAAAGCTTGCCGTTTTCGGTGTTCTCGGTGTCGGTATAATATTCATAGCGACCCGCGACATCGATGGAGAGCTTGCGTGTGGGGCGGAACGTTGCATCGACATAGGCCGAATAGATATTGCGATACCAAGTGCCTGCCGATTGCGGCGGAATACCGGCATGTTCCACCGGACCGCCATCGAGATAGGATTCAGGATTGCCGGAGATGATCTGATAGGAGTCCAGGCGGTGTTCGCCGCCGAAAGCCAGACTGACCGGCATGGACCAGATATTGAAGCCGCGACGCAGGTCGAGATTATTCGTCCATTGCGTATTTTTCTGGGTGTAGTCCCAGAATTTGCTCGGTGAGTAACCTGTGCGGGCCAGTTCGCCCAGATTGACGTTGTCGCGAATGCTGATGCGCGAATTATCGCCGCCATAGACGGTCGAGAGATTCCAGTCGAAGCCGAACAGGTTTTCGCCCTTGATCCCGAGTTCGGCGGCATAATCCAGCTCGTCATCGCCGGTGATGGGGCGCAGCTCCTCGATCCCCGCAGCCGG
The DNA here is from genome assembly GCF_900465345.1 of Asaia bogorensis. GTDB lineage: Bacteria > Pseudomonadota > Alphaproteobacteria > Acetobacterales > Acetobacteraceae > Asaia > Asaia bogorensis_A. The sequence continues at coordinate 99,076 of NZ_UEGO01000035.1, forward strand.
GACGACATAGGGGTATTTATAGGCCATCATATCGGCATGACGGTAGGCGAGCGTGGCCTGACCGTATAATTCGATTCCTTCGGCGAGAGGTTTGCCGAAATTAAGTGCAAAATTCTCACGTGTTTCGCGCGGTGTGCTCAGATAATCGGTCTTGCGGCCACGCCAGCTCTCCGATCCAGGTTTGACGCCCACAAAATAGTTCCTGGTATCGGCGCCGGCCGGCCAGTATCCCAGCAGGGCGTGATCCGGCCCCCAGGCTATGGCATGTTCGGTGTGATAAAACTGCGCGCCCAGATGGACATAACCATCCCTGCCAAGCTTGAACCCGCCATCGGCATCAAGCTGATATTGCTCACCACTGCCCAGATAGGCATTGGCGCCACCCTGTGCGCTGAGATTCAGGCCATGGTCCTTTTTCTTGGTGATGATATTGACCACACCGGCGATGGCATCAGAGCCATACATCGCGGCAGCGCCATCTTCGAGCACCTCGATATGGTCGATCATGTTGCCAGCCAGCATGTTCAGATCGACGCCTGACGAGGCAAATTGCGGCCCCGGCTTCTGCACGATATTGGCGGTGGAATGACGGCGCTTGCCATCGACTAGAACCAGCGTCTCGTTCGGCCCCAGACCACGCATCTGGATGGATGATACCAGCGAGTTGGTATTGGACCCTCGTGCGCTCATGGTGATGGAGGGATAGGTGCGCGTCAGCGCATTGGCGACGTTCAGCTCGCCCGAGCGCTCCAGCGTCTTGGAGGAGATCACCACGACGGGGCTGATGCTCTGGCGGGCCTTTACATGGCTTTCACGCGTGCCTGTCACGACCACCTGCTCGGCATCGTCCGCGCTTTTGACGAATTTGTTTTTCTTCGTCAGGGCCGTGGTCTTGTCGGCTTTTTTCTGTGCGACGTCCTGCGCCTCGGTGGCGCTTGCGGCATCGGCGGCGCGGCTCAAGAAGGGCGTGCAGGCAGTCGTTGCAACGAGGAACAGGGCAAGTCTTTTCACCGGTCTCTCCGACACGTGTCTTGGATGTAACGTGTCGCAAAAGCGTTACCGGGGGCATCTGAGTAAAGTTAAGCTTTTGTGGCAATATGTCGAAATATTTCTATTATATTATTATCTATTTCCATAAATCGTTAGTGAATTATGGGCGTATTTGTATTCATGAAATATGATTTTTATAAGTATGTATCTCGCAAGTAATTGTTATAATTTAGTAGGTGTCAATAAACCATAACATGGACTGGTGCTGTGCGGCCAAGGTAGAGCCTTTGCATTGCGTGTTATCTTTATCGCCTGTCTGGTGACGGTCTGTCACACGAGTGCCAGAGGGGGCGGAGCGCAGGACGCCGGGAAGTATGCCACTACTTTATAAATATATTTTTATTCCGGTTCGCGATCGGATTGCTCTGGTTATTGCGCATGAAGCAGACGCGTTATGGCTTCATGCTGTGTCATGAACTTGTCATCAAGCCAATTCGGCAATCCGACAGGCAATGGCCCCGAGACAGCCCATGATCATCAAGTTTTCCGATCAATTGCATATATGCAAACGAAGCAGGCGCGCGGAAATGTGGTGGCGACGAGGACGCGATCGGGAGATACGGGGAAAGAACGCGTCATGTCATGTCGTGACACGCCTTCAAGGCGTAAGCCTGTCGGCTGGATGCAGTTTCAATGTTTGCGAGCATCGAGGCCTGAGGGGCAGGGTTTGGCAGCCTTGCCTGGCTCGGAATTCGGGGGCATCGCCGGATCCATGCACTTTCGGTTCGGATTGGGTCAGGGTGATACCCGTGAAGCTGCAACTGGACGATTTTATCGGGGCCTTTCATCGCGCGCTCGCGTACTGAAAGCCTTGGCGAATTCCTCTTCGCACCATCTGGCGCGTGGCAGCGAAGACCTTGTGGTTTGACGGCAATGATACGGCACCATGCGTCCCGATCTGGAGCGTAGCAGCTGAAGGCTTGGTCATGCCGCACCATGTGGTGTCCACCATTCGATCTGGTATCATGGAGTAACGGCGCGTCAGCAGTCTCTCCTCTGCCTCTCAGATGCAGCGTGGCGGGCTTTCAAGGTCATCGGGCTGTCATCACCGATTTGTTACAGGATGCTTCCTGCTTCGCAGGGGAAGATAATCCGACAGTGAGACGTAAGCCCGATCGCCCGCCCGCCTCATGTTCTGGCAAGAATTGTTACAAAAGACCCGGTGTATAGCTGATCCTGGTCTTGATAGTATCGAGGTGAAGTTTCAGAGGAAAAAATGGCAGAAGCACCAATCCTGAGCATAATAATACCGTGCTACTGTGAAGAACAGAATGTCAGGCCTCTCATCAATGCGCTGGAAAAAACCCTCGGCGGCATCGCATGGGAAATCATTTTCGTTGATGACAATTCACCAGATGGCACGATCCATACGGTCCGAAACATTGCTGCCCTGGACCAAAGGGTGCGTGGCATCGTCCGTATTGGACGTCGTGGTTTGTCGTCAGCTGTGACCGAGGGGATATTATCCTCATCCGCAACGTTCGTCGCGGTCATGGATGGCGATCTTCAGCACGATGAGTCATGCCTTCTCCCTATGCTGGCTGCTGTGCAGGATGATCACTATGATCTCGCCGTTGCCAGTCGGCATGTTCTGGGGGGCGACAGTGGAGGGCTTTCGGGCTTCTGGCGTCGTTCCATTTCCCGTCTGGGCAATCTTGTGGCCATGTCGGCGTCGGCCCCGATCAATGATCCGATGAGCGGCTTTTTTCTCATGCGGCAGCGGGATTTCGAGGCGCTGGCTCCTCGTCTGACCGGGCATGGCTTCAAGATCTTGTTTGAGATCATCATGACGAGCCCGAAATCACTGCGGATCAAGGAGTGTCCCATGATTTTCCGGGAGCGTGCCCATGGCGAAAGCAAGATGACGCCAAGGGTCATCGGCCAGTTCTTCCTCGCTCTGGTCGAAATAAAGATACGAAACGCCTTCAGGTGATCACGTCAGTCGAAGGGGTGTTCCCGTGAAGCAACCGATCAGAACCCTTGCTGGATATTATCCGCATATCTTCCTGCTGTTTGCGGCCTTTGCAATACGGTTCATGACATTGGGGAATCCCATCCTTGAATGGGATGAGGAGTTCTATCTCTTTGGCGGGGGGCGCCTTCTGCAGGGCCATCTGCCTTACGTCGATTTTTGGGATCGCAAACCGATCGGGTTGTTTCTCCTTTATGCGGTCTTTCATCTCTTTGGCGCCTATCGGGTCATCGCCTATCAAATCGGGGCACTGCTTGCCCTGTGGGGCACAGCGCTTCTGATACGTCGCATGGCGTTGAAGATTGCTCCCGCCAGTGGAGCACTGGTTGCGGCGCTTGTTTATGAAATCTGGCCCACCCTTGCGCAGGGTGAAGGCGGCCAATCACCTGTTTTCTATAATCTCCTGGTCGCTGGTGCGATGTGTCTCATTCTGGATCACCTGCGTGATTTCGAGGGGAGCGACCGAAAGCGCTGCAGAAATATCGGCGTTCTGGTCATGCTCCTGTTCGGAGTGGCAATCCAGATAAAATATACAGTTGTTTTCGAAGGGATATTTGCCGGTTTATTCTTGATATATAAGGAGATCAGATCCGGTGCGGGCATCCGGTCTGTTATGCTCGACTCTGTTATCTGGATCTTTTTTGCAGTCCTGCCTACCGTCGCTGCGGTCCTTTTTTATGTGTCGATCGGCTATGGGCATGAATGGGTATTTTCCAACATCTCATCAGTCTTTCTGAGATCGACCGAAAGTCATCAGATCATTGCAGAGAGGTTGATCAAGATCTCACGTCTCCTGGCACCGTTTTTCTTGATCATGGTCATGAACTTCCTTTCCCGGAAAAATTTCTCGCAGCAGCAGGCGCCTTATGTCTCATTCCTGACTATGTGGTCGGCCGTCGCGTTTGGGGCATTCGCAATCTTCGGGACCTGGTACATCCATTATATCCTTCCCATTCTCGTCCCGTTCTCCATTCAGGTCGCCCCCCTCTTCTACAATCAGCTCGGCCGCAATCTGGCCTGGTTCATCGCCATTGTCGGAATCATGGCCTCGCAGTTGGGCAGTTTGAAGCATCTGAGGTCCAGTGGTGGGAAGGAGCTTTTCCTGACGCTTGAGAAAAGCGTGGATTATGGAAAATCCGGTTGTATCTTCGTCTATAGCGGCCCTGTCGAGCTTTATGATGCTTTGCCATACTGCCGATTGACGTCGCATCCATTTCCTTCCCATTTCGGTCTTCAGCGCGAGGCCGGTGCTACCGGAATGGACCCTCTGGCGGAATTGCGCTCCGTTCTCGCGCAGAAACCCGCTTATATCATCAGTCAGGAGCCGGAAGCTGCCGGGGAGAACAAGACAGTGCGGAACGCGCTGTATGAGGCGCTCTCCCGGGATTATGTCAGAATCTACAGCTGGACCCCCAGATCCCATCGCAGGGTGCTCTCTGTCTATAGACGGAGCACGGATGTCATTAAGCCGGTTCCGGTCCCTGGGCCTCTCCCGCAATAAGAATGATCATGGTCTCGCAAAGACATGGAAGAGCCATATTCCGGTCGCATCTCCATTAACTTGTTTCCCCTGAGCGGGGCGCATTCCTGGGTGCCTGCATTTCAGGTGGCGTCACAGGCGGTCGCCCCGTCATTCGCTGGCTATCACCTTTCAGGACAGTGCGGCGTGGTCATCGCGCTGATTTTGCGATTTGCAAATTGGCGCATGTTATGGATTGATACATTATATCATCATCCAGAGCCGAGCTGCTGCCCATGACCCGTGCCCGTCTATCGCTTTTCCTCTCATCGGCCCTTTTCGGGGCCGTAACGCTTGCGGACACGGCACGCGCCGATGAGGGCATGTGGACATTCGATCATCTGCCCAACGCTGCTTTGCAGAAGACGTACCATTTCAAGCCAGATGCCGCCTGGATCCAGCACGTTGTGCAATCCTCGGCACGTCTGGCCGAGGGATGCTCTGCTTCCTTCGTGTCAGGCAACGGGCTGGTCATGACCAATCATCACTGCGCCAATTCATGCCTTGCCGCGCTGTCCGACAAGGATCACGACTATTTCCGCGACGGGTTCTACACGAAGGACCTTGCCGATGAGCGTCAGTGCCCTGGTATGGAGCTCGATCGCCTCGACACCATGAAAGACGTGTCTGCCCCTGTAGCAGAAGCCACCAAGGGCAAACAGGGGGCCGCCTATTCGGCAGCCTTGCAGGAAGTGGAAAGCAAGCTAACCAAGGATTGCGTGGGCGGTGACGACGCGCATTGGCGCTGCGATATGGTCTCCCTCTATCATGGTGGGCAGACCGCGCTTTACCGTTACCGCCGCTACAACGATGTGCGCGTGGTGATGGCCCCCGAGCAGGGGATCGCTTTCTTTGGCGGTGATCCGGATAATTTCGACTATCCCCGTTACGATATCGATCTGTCGATGCTGCGCGTCTATGAGGGCGGCAAGCCGGTGAACACGCCGTTCCTGCAGTTCGATCCGAACGGCCCCAAGGCGGATGATCTGGTTTTTACCTCCGGCAATCCAGGGCGCACGCAGCGCGGGCTGCCTGCTGCAGCCCTTGCATTCCAGCGTGATGTCGCCAATCCGGCAATTATCGCCATGCTTTCCGTGCGTGAGGGGATGCTGTGGCAATATAGCCGTGAAAGCGCCGATCACGCGAAGCAGGCGGAGAATACGCTGTTCGGTATCCAGAACGGTCTGAAATCCTATTCCGGCACTCAGGCGGCACTTCAGTCAGGCGATATCGTGAGCCGACGTGAGAAGGAAGATGCCGCCCTGCAACGCTGGATCGATGCTGACCCGGCGCGTCGTGCTGCTTATGGCCAGCCTTTTGCCATGGTGGACAAGGCCGTTGCGCTTGAGAAGGATCTGTTCACGCGCAATCTGGCCATCGGTATGGTCTTCCGTGGTTTCCTTGATGACGTCATGACCCTGGTGGAAGGGGCTCATGAGCGGGCCAAGCCTGACGCCAAGCGTCATGCGGGCTTCCATGACGCCCAGCTCGGTGAAATCGAGACCAGCCTTGGTGCGAAAGAGCCTTTCTATCCGGATCTTGAAACCGCCTCGCTGGCTCTCAGCCTGACCAGCCTGCGCCAGGTGGCAGGTGCTGATGACAGTCTTGTCCATCTGGCCCTTGGCAATGATGCACCGGAAGACGTGGCGGCGCGCCTCATCAAGGGGACGCATCTGTCTGATCCGGCGCAGCGTCTCGCCCTGTGGAAAGGGGGTCTGAAGGCCATCGAAGCCTCGACCGATCCGCTGATCGTCTTTGCCCGCAAGCTTTATCCCGATTATGCGTCACTTCATGATCGTATGCGTGACGAGGTTTCCGCCCCGCTGCACAAGGCTCAGGGCGATATTGCCCGTGCGCGCTTCGCTCAGGCCAAGGCTGAAAATCGCCTCGATGCGTTGTATCCCGACGCCACGTTCTCGCCCCGCCTGTCCTATGGCACCGTCAAGGGCTGGCGCAAGAATGGCACGGATGTCGCGCCCTTCACGGATTTTGCGGGTATGTATCGTCACGCCACCGGCAGCGAGCCTTTTGCTCTGCCCAAGCGCTGGCTGGATGCGAAGGCCAATCTGGATCTGGCAACGCATCTCGATTTCGTTTCGACCAACGACATTGTGGGGGGTAACTCCGGTTCTCCGGTCATCAATCGCGAAGGTAAGGCTGTCGGCCTGATCTTCGATGGTAATCTGCCGAGCCTTGCGGGTGATCTCTATTACGACATCAGCAATAACCGCGCTGTCGCGACCGATACGAGCGCCATCATTACCGCGCTCAGAGTGGTCTATAACGAGAAAACACTCGCCGATGAGCTGACCAACGGCCATCGCTGATCTCCGGTTGGATCAGTGCAGGAAAAGGGTGGCGCCTGGCGCTACCCCGCTCCCTGAAAAGGGAGAAACTCCCTCTAGTTCATTTGTCTGGGTTTTGAAGCGGCGACGCCATCGCAACCGTCAGCGAGGCGAAGCTGCCTACAGCATGAGTTTCTGGCCCGGACTGCGGCGCAGCGGTAATCTTGCGACCTGCCTCAGTCAAAACCAGAACTTCCCTTCAGAAAGCCCCAACATCCGGGGTTTCCAAAGGGCGACGGCCCTTTGGTGGGGCGTGGGGCAAGGCCCCACTATCCCTCAGATGACAGGCGTGCCGCCTGTTACGGCGATGGTAGCACCCGAGATATAGCTGGCTTCGTCGCTGGCGAGCATCACGTAAGGCGCGATCAGTTCGACAGGCTGGCCCGGGCGGCCCAGCGGGGTATCCTCGCCAAAGACATGCACGTGGTCGCCATGCATGGTGGCAGGAATGAGCGGTGTCCAGATCGGGCCCGGAGCAACGGTGTTGGAGCGGATACCCTTTTCACCAAGCAACTGCGCAAGTCCGCCGCTGAAATTCTGGATGGCGGCTTTGGTGGCGGAATAAGCAAGCAGGCGCGGCTTGGGGCTGTCTGCATTGACCGAGACGGTATGAATGATCGAGGCGCCGCGCTTCATATGGGGAACAGCGTGGCGGGTCAGACGGAATGTCGCGCCGATATTGGTGGCAAACGTATCATCCCACTCATCTTCCGAAATGTCCTCAAGAGTGAGGCGTTCGATCTGGAAAGCGGCGTTGTTCACTAGAACGTCGATCCGGCCGAAGGTCGAGACTGTCTGGTCAATCACGGATTTGCAGATCTCGCGTGACTTCAGGTCGCCGGGGAGGAGCAGCACCTTGCGGCCCGCCTTTTCGATCCAGGCAGCTGTTTCTCTGGCGTCGTCTGCTTCCTCGTCAAGATAGGAAAGCGCGATGTCGGCGCCTTCGCGCGCAAACCCGATGGCGACGGCACGGCCAATGCCGGAATCGCCACCTGTAATGAGGGCAATCTTGCCCGCAAGGCGACCTGAGCCCTCATAGCTCTCCTCACCATGATCAGGGAGGGGCGTCATGGCTTTGGTCTGTCCGGGGATGCGATCCTGAAGAGGGGTATCAAAGGGGGGCTTTGCGTAATCGGTCATGATGAGGCTCCGTTTTTCGGACGGCGGTCGAGTGCCGCGGGCTGTGCATTGCACCCTGTTCATCGCGAAAACGTGAGCCGTAGTTTCATGGCAAAGCGTGTCGCGGCGCTTGTGAGGTCAGGAATTGGCTTTCGTAAGGCCTTGCACAGGGCATCCTGAGGGCCTGTCACGGATCAGGTGGACGATCGTGACAGGCCGGTTTCGATCAGGCTGAACGGATCAGCTTGTGATTGACGAATTCCTCGATCCCGTTGGAGGAAAGCTCGCGGCCATAGCCGGAATTCTTGACCCCGCCAAATGGCAGTTCCGGGGCGGTGCCCGTCACATCATTGATGAACACCATGCCGGTCTCGATGCGCTCGGCAAGCTTGCGACCACGCTCGACCGAAGCCGTATGAACGGAACCGCCCAGACCGAACGGAGAGTCATTGGCAAGCGCGATTGCGGCGTCGTCATCGGCCACCGGGTAGACAATGGCGGCGGGACCGAAAATTTCTTCGTAGAAAACCGGGTTATCCTTGGTGACATGCGTCAGCAGGGCCGCCTGCATGAAAAAGCCCTCGCGATCGAGCCTCTTGCCGCCGGTGACAAGTTTTGCCCCGTGATCGACTGCCTTTTCGACCTGGCTCAGTGCGAGCTTCATGGCGTTTTCGCTGCTCATCGGGCCGTGAGTGACACCCTGTTCCAGCGGATCACCGTACCGGAATTCGGCCAAGGCGTCGGAGAGGCGACGCACGAATTCGTCGGCCAGTGATTCATGAACGATCATGCGCTTGGCGGCGGTGCAAACCTGACCGTTATTGGACATGCGCCCTGCCACGGCACGGGGGATGACCTCGTCGAGATTGGCATCGTCGAGCACGATGAACGGATCGGAGCCGCCAAGTTCGAGCGTGGTCTTTTTCAGGGCCTTGCCAGCCTGTGCGGCGACAGCACTGCCTGCACGCTCACTGCCGGTCAGGGCCACGCCACGCACTTCAGGGCGCGCAATCAGTTCCTCTGACACATCATTGTCGATGAACAGATTGGTCCAGGCTCCCTTGGGTGCCCCGGCTTCAAGAAACAGCGCTTCGAAGGCGAGGGCGCATTGCGGCACACCCGGTGCGTGTTTAGCGAGTACGACATTGCCGGCCATCAGGTTGGGACCTGCCACGCGTGCAAGCTGGTAGTAAGGGAAGTTCCAGGGTTCGACGCAGTAGATGACACCCAGAGACTGGCTGAGAACCGTCGCACGACCTTCCGAGACAGGGATATCACGCGGGGCTAGGAATTTCTCGGCGTTTTCGGCGTAATAGGCGAGGATCTTCGCAGAGAGTTCGGTCTCGGCAATGGCCTCAGGCAGAACCTTGCCCATTTCGATGGAAACCAGTCGGGCGTATTTTTCCTTGTTCTGCTCAAGGATCTGCGCCGCCTTGCTGACGATGGCCTTGCGCTCGGCAAAGCTGCGGTGACGCCAGTCACTTCTGTAGAATTCATGGGCAGCCTCGAGCTTTTCAAAGGCCTGTGCCTTGGTGTGAAGATCGAACTCGCGCTCGGTTTTGCCTGTGGCGGGGTTGATCGTACGATAGGCGCTCATCGTTTTCTGCTCCCGTTTATCTGATGTCCGGCGCTTGGCCGAACCAAAGTCACGGTCCAACAAATGCCTGGAAAGGCGCATGGTTTCCCGCAGGGGAGTGGCAATATCGGTTGGGTAACCCCTGAAACGTGCGGTTCGGGCATGAAAGAAACACCCGCTGGGAGGCCGCTGAATGCTGGCTTTCGCCTGGTTGAGACGGTAGGGTCGAGCCCGTCGAGGGTCTTGCGCGAGTGAGTGAAAAGGGAATGTCGGACGGGCTGGCTGATCCTGTAAGGATCGGGCGCGAGGCGGCAGCTGTCCCCGCAACTGTGAGCGGTGAGCGCCCTGCCGGAACCACTGGGTGCAGGTCATCCGGGAAGGGGCAGGGGAGCGATGAACCGTGAGCCAGGAGACCTGCCCTTGTCATGTCTGACGGCCAGACCGGACGGGATGATCCGGTTGTTGCGGAGAGCCCTTCTCGTGAACGAGTTTACCCTGCCTTCTGACGTGCTGCGACGTGCACGAAATGCCGTCAGGCCTGAACTGCTTCCTCATCGGGGATCTTTGATCGGGCACAGAGGGAGCCAGAGATGAGCGCTGAAACCTTGCCGGTGTCTCCGCCGTCGCTGCGCTGGCGCATTTCCCTGCTGGGGATTGGCCTGCTTCTGGCCAATATGGCGCTCTGGGTCTGGACCTTCGTCATGTTTCGCGATCGGCCCTTGCTGCTTGGCAATGCTCTGCTGGCTTATGGTTTTGGCCTGCGTCATGCTGTCGATGCCGATCATATCGCCTCGATTGACAACGTCACGCGCAAGTTCATCCAGATGGGGCGTCAGCCCTTGCTGACAGGGTTCTGGTTTGCCATTGGTCATTCCCTGATTGTTGTGCTGGCGGCGCTGGGCACGGCGCTGCTGTCACAGGCGATGCAGGATCGTTTTGGCGCATGGCGTGATATTGGTGGCATTGCCAGCACGCTTGTCTCGGCGGGCTTCCTGTTTGCCCTGGCCATCACGAATTTTGTCGTCCTGCGCGGCGCCTGGCGCGCCTGGCGTCACATACGGGCAGGCGGGGCGATCGAGGAGGTCGACCCAGAAGCGCTTCTGAACCGGGGCGGGCTACTGTCACGCCTGCTTTATCCGCTGTTCAGACTGGTCTCGCGCAGCTGGCATATGGTGCTGCTCGGCTTTCTGTTCGGCCTCGGCTTCGATACCGCGACAGAGGTTTCGCTTTTGGGGCTGTCTGCCTCGCAGGCGAGCCGGGGTGTTTCGGTTGCGGCGATCATGATCTTTCCTGCTCTGTTCGCTGCGGGCATGGCCCTTGTCGATACGGCAGATGGTGTTCTCATGCTCGGGGCCTATCGCTGGGCCTTTGTCGATCCGTTGCGCAAGCTGCGCTATAACATCATCATTACCCTGATCTCGGTGATCGTGGCTGTCGGGATTGGCAGTATCGAAACGCTGCGCCTGCTGGGTGATCAGATCGGTTTTGAAGGGCGGTTCTGGGGCATGGTGGCCTCTGTCAGCGACAGCTTCAACCAGATCGGGTTTATCGTGATCGGGCTGTTCGTGCTGGCCTGGATGCTGTCCCTGATTTTTAGCCGGGTCGATGCACGGCGCAAAAACTGACGAAGGGCTTACGGTCTTGGCGCGCCGGAGGTCGCAAGTACAACCACCGGCGGGCATCGCGTTCAGAAATGGGCGCCAATGCGCATCTGAAAGGCGCGACCAATAAGCGCCTCGTAATAACGGCCCACGCTATAGATGCCTGCATCGCGTGGCAGGGCGTTGGTGATGTTGTTCACCACGAAGCTGGTCGAGAAATGCTCGGTCACCGCATAGTCGAGTGAGAGATTGAAATAGGCGAAGGCCGGGCGTTTGTTGCCCTCATAGCGCGTGGTCGGCACCTGAAGGGCCACGAGGCTCGGGCCATACCAGATGGTCTGCCATTGGGCGTTGAAGGGGCCACGTATCCACGTGGTGTTAAGCGTGAAATTGTCATTGGGCGCAGCAATATTACCCGAAAGCAGATAGGTGCTTCCGGCATAATTGCGCGTGCTCTTGACGTAATGCACGTAGTTGCCCCGAAGGTCGATTGCCCCCGAGCTCTCGGGCAGACCCAGACGGGAGAGGGGGGTGTTGTACTCTATCGTCGTTTGAAGTGCCTGGGTTTCGTAGCTGGCGATATTATAGTAGCCGGAGCGGAAAGATGAAATCTGCCCCGATGAATCCCGGGTGAATGTCGAGCAGAAGCGATTATTCGGGTAGATGCCGGTGTCGTAGCAGGCGTTGAGCAGATCATTGGCACTCAGATAGGTGATGGCATCAGCAACTCTGACATCCACAAATGAGGCTTTGACATCGAACCCGCGCATGAAATGCGGCCTGAATTCAAGGCTGCCCGTATAGCTTTTGGAACGCTCATTGGAGAGATTCCGGTTCCCCCCGGCTGTACCCTCGACGCCGTAGGAATTGAAGTTCGAGACAAAATTCTGAGGCAGTCCGGCGCGTGCGCAATTGGCGGCTCGCAGGGCCGGGTTGGGGCCAGACGTAATGCCTGTATCGGAACAGGGATCGACACCGTTCTGATAGGTCGAGGATTGGGGGGAGTAGAGTTCGCCAATGCCGGGATTGCGTACCGATACAGCATAATTGCCGCTCAGACCAATATCGCGTGTGGGCCACCAGGCCGCACCGGTCATATAGGTCCAGTAGGTGCCGGTGATACTGTTATAGGTTACGCGCCCATTGGCCGTCAGGGAGAGATGATAGGCACCCGGGAGGTGCATTGCCGGTGAGATCAAAGGGATATCGAGCTCGCCGAAGCCCTCATGCGTATGATAGGCGCCGCCCGTATACGGGATCGACGCGCTATTGCCGTAGGGGAGATAGCTGCCATCGCCCTGTTTCCAGCCAAGCAGATAGGCGCCGGGGTCAAAATGATAGGCCTCGCGTCGATGTTCGTAGCCCAGATCCCATCGTATTGCCCCTGCTGGCAGGGTCGCCACGGTCGAGCTGATTTCGGCCTGCAGATCGCGTTGCTTGTTGCGGTTGGTCGAGCGTGACTCCGTTGTGACGTAGTCGCGCGCGGCCGGCGTCATCTGGTTGTAGCCAAACGGGTTGAGCGGGGCACATACCGCGCTGCGCGTGACAATCGGGGCATTCTGGTAGCCTGGAGCACATTCGATCGTGCCATCAGCAGCAGTGACAGCGTTCAACGCATTGACAAGGTTGGGAATAACGAGCGACGGGGCCGTCGTGGCATTGGTATTGCGCGTATACTCGCCCTGCAGCTTCCAGTTGAACTGACGGTTGAAGGCCCGGAAATCGCCATTCAGCCCGCCTTGAAAACGAAACATCTGCGATGTGGTGCGAAACAGGCCCTGATCGAGATCCTGATTGAGGCGGTTGAGATAGAATGTATCGGTTGGCAGGCCGTTTTCAGCCAGAGCCTGCTTGATCGTGCTCTGTTCGGCACCTGTCAGAAACGGGTTGCTGGTGCTCAGGGCGTAAGCGCCAGTTGTGACACCGTATTGATAATAGCTGCTGCTATAGGGCCCGGCATTATTCGCCGTCAGCGCATCGTTGAAAAGCGTGCTGCTCCATGTTCCCTGACCTACCTGGTTTTCGGCGCTGCCGCGTGCGTACCAGCCTTGCCAGCGGGCGTGGATGTGCGGATCAACATCGTAATGGCCAAGCAAGGTCAGGTTGAGCTTGTCATTTGGCGTGACGATCTGGTTGTAGTTGCGCAGGGAGATACCATCACCCCCTACGGCCTGAGCGGTGTCACCCTTGAGCAAGGTCCCTGCATTGAGCGGCACGAGCGACTGGCCGTTCTGGCTGAAGGTCAGGGGAATACCACTGGCATTTGCGATGCCGGACGCCGCCAGCCCAGCCCAGGTTGCACCATAATTGCCGCCATACACGGGAAAGTCGCCATAGGCGCCTGTCAGGGACGGCATACCGGTGAGCGATGCCTGAATGAAACGCAGGTCAGGGCTTAATACATAGGTGTAAGGGGATGCTTCACCCAGTGCGGGCCGGTGATAGACAGCCGCGTTGGCGCCGAACACATCCGGACGATCACTGGCGACGATACCGGCCTGATTGCGATATTCGACATCGAAGACCAGCCCCCCCTTGTCGTGATCGAAACCGGTGCCGGCCTTGAACGCAATCTTCTGGCTGGCGGCGTCGAGCTGTTGTGTCCAGCCGCCCTGACCGTCAAGCGAAACACCCTTGTAATGGTCATCGAGCGTATAGTTGATCACGCCAGCCACAGCATCAGCGCCATAAGCTGCGCCAGCACCGCCCAGACGGGTATCCACCGACTTGATGAGCGAGGTCGGCAACGTGCTTACGTCAACCTGCGAGCCCGATCCCACACCGTAGATTGAAGCCGTAGCCCCGCCGCCCACGCGCATGCCATCGACAAGAGTAAGGGTACGCTGTGAACCCAGATTGAGCAGGCTCACAAAGGACTGTCCGGCACCAAACATGTTCTGTGTGCCGAGTGAGGAATTGTCAGGCACGCTGACGGCAGGGTTTTCGCGCAGCAGGGCAAGCCCGAGATCGGTATAGCCTCGTCGGCCAATCTGTTCGCCACTCAGTGACGATCCAGCCATGACATTGGTCAGACGCGATTGCGTCAGGCGTGTGCCAGTGACGAAGATCATCTCTGCAGGTGGTGCTTTCTGCCCCGCGCCGACAGCCAACGCGTCGTGTTTTGAGGGCACGGAATGGGGCGGGCGATGTTTTCCGCTTGTCGATTGCACTGCCTCGCGTGGCTGTTGCCGCAGTTGAGCCTGCTCCCGCAAGGGATGGGATGTCTGCTTGTCTTGCGAACCTGCACTGGATTGCCCGGTGACCTTTTCGGACGCCAAGACAGGAGATGGGACGAAAGCCAATGTGCCAGCGGTCAGGGTAAGCAGGAGACGCAATGACCGTGTTGGGGTGAAACTTCTTGTCGTCACCCTTTCGGGAAATGGCATCAATAACATCCCATCGCTTGCGTACCGTTATCTGGCACATCATGTCCGTTTGTCTGTCGTCTCCTTGCGCTACACGGTGCGGCACAAGTGTCTTCGCCGGTCGATTGCGTGAGGCAACCGGGTGGGAGCGCTCTTCCACTATTATCCCTGCAGGCGAAAGGCGAAGGAGTATCGCGGCAAAGCTCTGCAAATATGTCATGCTGTTGTACAGCGGCAACAGTGCGTCACACATCGAACCGTGATGATTGATATTGTTTGTAAGTTTCCAACGTGACAACGTCCTATATCGGGAAGCATCCGGTCGATTTGGCAACACGTCTCCATCGGCAGTTTGCACTGTCGTTGAAAAATACTGCAAGCAAAAACCAGGCGGTCTCCACCGCAAAATAAAGGTGCTCCCTGCCATAGCAAACACAGAGTCCAGAGCGGCGTGATGGCGCCGTGGCTCTAACCGTCCTGAAGATGGGATGCGATAACCCAGGTGGAGGACCCAAACATTGTCTACAGGGTCGCTGAAGCGC
>NZ_UEGO01000033.1 GCF_900465345.1 Asaia bogorensis
ATGGCCACAGCCTACGCCACGATCAAGGGCTTCGAGGTCATGCGCGCCCTACGCAAAGGGCAGGCCCGGCCGTGGTGCCTGCAGCCAGGGATCAAGGGAGAGGTGCGTCTGATCGAAAGATCATTTGGTATTGGCCCCACGGCCATGACCGAGGCCATGGACATGCTCAATCAGCATTTCGCCGATGCGGCCTGATCCCAAAATAAGTGCGATGCCGCTCGGCGGTCCCGAAGGTTTGCAACAGAGCCCTCATGCCCAATGCCCATGAACGTTACAAGAACGCAATCGGAACGACCTTCGTTGAAATGAACGACGATATCATCACTATCGAAGAAAATTCTAGACGTCATTTCTGGACTCCGAGGAAGAATTATATGATAAATAACATCTATATTTATATTATGTTATTTTTTTACTTGTGTATCCACATATTATTGCATGAAATCGGATATCATCGCCTCCGACAGGCCCACCACTCGCACCGCCCGATTGTTGGGAGTTGACCCCTCCCGACCAACATGAAGCCGTTGTCATCTCAGGTCATCTCTCCCGCATGACGCTGCACACTGTCGCACAGGTCAGAGCCTTGCGATCCTCAGGTTCGATATCCCGACAGTGAGAGAATGCATCATGCCCACCACTCCCGCTCAAAGACCTTGGCGTTACGCCCTGACCGATCTCACCGGACTGCTGTTTGCCGCGCTCTGGAGTATGAGAGGTCTTGCCGCCCTTGGAATTGCCCCGTCTCATGGACTGATCATCACAGTCTCAATCTCCCTGCCGCTGGCTTGGGGGTTCCTCAGAAGAGACATCACACATCATGACCCCGAGATCGTTCACGATCATCAACTGGCTCGCCGCACGCGTCGGGCGCGAGTCGTTCTTCTCGTTGCGGCAGGTATGGTTCTGTCGGCCGTCCATCGGCCTGACCTGATGCTTGTTGTCGCAGGCCTCGTTATCGGCGCCTCCTACCTGCCTCTGGGACGTGCCATGCATGAGCCTGTGCATATCTATACGGGTGTTGGCATTCTCTTTGTGACTGCGGCCTCTCTCTTCCTGAATCAACCGCTTCACAGTGTCGTCGCCGGGCTCGGCACAGCCAGTGCCTGCTGGGTGGGTGCGTTATGTCGGCTTATGCGCAGCAGGCAGATCAGCTCTTCTGGCGCCGAGGCCCCAATCCGTACCATTGCCTGATTCCATACCTTCCCTCCCCGCGTCAGACCAAGGCCCCGTCATGCCTACCACCCTCGGCCCCCGCTCCCGTATCGTGTTTCGCCGCAGCATCTCGGGCATTTATCTGCTTCTCTACCCGCTCCCCTGGCTCGCTCAGGGGACCACTCTTGCTGGCATTGCCGCATTCATTGCCGGTGCCACCGTTTTTCTTGTCCTGCCTTTCATGCCGGGCAGGCTCGCCATGCCAATCGCGTTTCGTGCCGTAACCTATGCGGTGATCGGAATATTGCTTATCCCGTTCCAAGGTTATTGGGGCGTGTTTTTCATCTCGGCCGTCGCAACATGTGGTGCAATCCACAACCGACGGCTCGGCCTGTGCCTGATGATCGCCCTTCTGACCGTATGCGCGGCATTGGCCTGGTTTGCCTATCAGGATCTCATCGGCTGCCTGATCACCATCATTGTCGCCATCGGCACCTTTGCCACCATGACCCTCTCGATGGAACTCCACCAAAGAAACGAAGCCTTGGCTGCAGCACAGGAGGAGATACGTTCGCTCACATTGGTGGCCGAGCGCGAGCGCCTGGCCAGAGACCTGCACGACACTCTTGGCCAGTCCCTGACACTGATTGCTCTCAAGACCGATCTGGCACGCCGCCACCTGCCTCATGCTCCCAATGACGCAGAGAACGAGCTCAACGAGATTGGTCAGAAGGCACGTGACGCCCTGGCGGAAACACGCCTGGTCGTCTCGGATATGCGCATCGCATCGCTTGGCGACGAACTCGCATCGGGCGTGAGGGCGCTGCGTGACGCCGGGATAACGACGGAAATCAGGGGCGGGCCGGAATTGATGCCTGCACATGCAGAAGCTGTGCTTGCACTCACCTTGCGCGAGGCCCTGACAAACATCCTGCGCCACGCCCATGCCGGGTCTTGTCATATCGAATTCAGACAGCTCGCCTCAGGGGCAACGCAGCTTGTTGTCGCCGACCGAAAGGCTCACCCCACATCCGGCAATATTTTGTTATCATTTCGTGAAGGGAATGGTATAACCGGGATGCGCAGGCGGCTTTCCTAGATCGATGGCAAGCTTGTCTTCACCCACCGACCCGATGGCCTGACACTCATCATCACCCTTGGAGATCTGCAATGAGGCAAAAGCTGCGCCTCGTCCTGGCTGAAGACCAGGCCATGTTGCGCGACGCTTTTGAGGCGCTTCTGTCGATGGAACCCGATTTCGAAATCGTGGGCAAAGCCGCCAATGGCCCTGAAGCGCTCGCGCTGACACGAGCCGAACGACCTGACATTCTTCTGACCGATATCGAAATGCCGGGAATGAGCGGCATTGAACTGGCGGAAACCCTCCAGGCCGAAAAAGCCAGGAGTGTTGTTGTCATCGTCACCACATTCTCACGGGCGGGCTATATGAAGCGGGCGCTCAACGCCGGAGTGCGTGGTTATCTTCTCAAGGATGCCCCCTTGAGTGAACTCGCCGGTGCTTTGCGTAATGTTGGACGTGGAGGGCGCGCCATTGATCCAGCCCTTGCGCAACAGGTCTGGGATGCCGCCCATGACCCGCTGAACTCGCGCGATCGCGCAATCCTGCGTCTGGTTGAGTCCGGTCGCTCCAGCGAGCAGATCGCAACATTCTTCGAGCTTACGCCCGGCACACTGCGCAACTGCTTTTCCGACATCATCCAGAAAATCGGCGCTCGCAACCGTATCGAGGCAAGCCGCATCGCGAGGCAGAATGGCTGGCTCTGATCAGCTCAGCAATGCCACCACGCGGGCCAGAACTTTCTTCTCATCATAAAGCTGCACAGCGCGCGCCCGACCAGCCTGCCCCATGATCGTCCGTAACGCAGGGTTTTTCACCAGCTGAACAAGTGCATCGGCAAGGGGTGCTGCCAGACCGGGAGGCACCAGAAAGCCGGTCTCGCCGTGCACCACCTGCTCATTCGGCCCACGTATATCGGTTGCCACTACCGGCAGACCACTCAGCATGGCCTCGATCACAGACATGGGCAGCCCCTCGAAGTGGCTGGGCAGGGCAAAGATATCGGCTGCGGCCAGCAGGCGGGACGTATCGCTCCGGTAGCCAAGAAGGCGCAACCGGTTACCCAGAACTTTTGCAGCCTCCGCAAATTCGGCTGCCATGCTATCGCCGTGATCGGAGGCGAGACGCTCTCCCACGATGAGGAGAACGGCATCAGGCACGGCGGCCATCGCGCGCAGCAATTCAGGATATCCCTTGTGGCGCACGATGCGAGACACCGCGATGACCACTATCTGCGTATCATCAAGATCAAGCGCCTGACGACATTCCCGCCTCACCGACTCATCAGGACGATAAAGCTGCGGATCACGGCCATTACCAACGCCCTTTGGCCAGGGATGAATACGCAGACGGCGGGCATCGCGTGCCTCGGCCTGTGAGACTGTCATATAGCGGTCAGTTACCTGCCCCGCCAGCCACTCAAGGGCAAAAGACAACCCTCGTCGTCTCCACGATCCGGGCTGATTGAACAGGTAGCCGTGGCAGGTATAGGCAATGACAGGTACGTCGCACCACCAGGCCGCCATACGGGCCAGAAAACCGCTGATTGGCATATGACCATGCACAAGGTCTGGCCGGGTGCGCCTGATGAGGCGGATGATGGCTTTGAGCGCGCGCCATTGCGCAAACGGCGAATAGGACCGCGCCATCGGCAGCGGATGCACGACAAAGCCGTCAGCCCGGACGGACGACAGGTGTTCTCCCTCGGCACAGCCTCCTTCAACGTCGTGGCCGGCATCGCGCAAGGCACGCATGAGGGGGTGGATAAACTGCCTCATGGCGAAATCAACATTGGTGATTTCGAGAATACGCAGTTTCTCGCGACTGCCGGGCTGGGGATTCCCGGATGAGCGGCGTTTTCTCATTCTGGCACGCGCTCCATCACCCAGTGTACGACCTGGCGCACCGTTCTTTGTTCGGAAAGTTGCGCAGGAGCCGAAGGTTGAGACACATCACCGACCAGAGCCGCGCTCTCTGGTCCGTGCGCTGAACCTGAAACTGTCGAGCCTGCGCTCTCCTCCGCTGAAGGATTTGCGGTCTCCTCAGAAGAACGGACATCTTCACTTGCCGCGCTTACCGGGGCCTCCGCATCGGCTACACCGCGATCCTCTGAAGCCTTCCCGGGTACTGCCTCGTCTTCGGTGCTCGATGTCACAGGGCGAACCACAATCTGGAGACTGGAGACCGGCTTCTCCCCACCGGCATAGACACTCTTCTCCAGAGATAATCCACCGCCTTCCTGTCGAAAGCGCCAGATCATACCTCCAGCATGCATCAACACCTCGTCGCCATCAGGTGCCAGTTCGGCGTTTACGGTTGGATGCAGATGAAAACGCAAGGCAAAAGCCACACTGCGCTCGCCTTCCACACACTCTTCACCCCTCAGATCCTCACCCGTTGGGCCGAGATAAAGGCGTCTGCGCCAGTGAATGCCGAAACCTGGATACCAGCCATCATGCTGTGCATCGATCCAGTGTGAGCCATCCTGGCTCTGATGGTTGAATGTGACATGAGCGGGCCGACGCGTAATCGTGCCATCCGTGGCAATGTCGCAGCACGAGGTGTTTTCTACAACAAGAGAGGAATGGGCCGCCGTCTGGCGCAGGGCCCGCTTCCACACACCTGTAATTGCCCCGCCACAGTTCACGAAAAGCCGCTGCCGCGCATAGGAGAACTCGATAGCGAGCGGCGCCGCATGTGCATTCCTGTCATATCCGGGCGCAGGCGTCGCCCCACCGTCGATGAAAAGCAACGCCTTGCCCGCGCTGATACGCCAGAACGCCCCGTCAGGCATGGCGGAGGCCAGCAATCTCTGACGCGCCCCATACTGGATGATCCTGTCAATCTGACGATCATCCCCCTCCTTGCTTCCGTGAAACAGAGCCAGCCGCCCATCGCCATGCCGCAGGGCCCGCAAAACCGGGCACAGACGCGCAAGGGCGTTCTGAACGGATTCTGAAGGCGTCATCTGGGCCATACGCATGAAAACGCTTATCTCGGCCAGTTCGCGTGTCGCCTCCATCTGGGCCAGGGGGCTGCGCTCGCGCAAGGTACCATCGGGAAGAATCTGGCGAGTGATTTCCTGATCAAGATAGCGATGAAAACGCTGGAGAAATCCAGTTTGCGACGGTATGGCGGCTGCAACGGTCAGCAATCCCTTGAGGGCCGTGAAATTCCGCCATTCCTGCGCCTCAAGTGGCAACATGATAGAGACCAGGCGCCCTTCAACCAGGAGCCGGTCCATCAATCTCTGTCTGAACGCCTCACTGGCCGACGCGGCAAAGAAATCGAAATGACCCAGCCAGGATGCCAGACGCGCGCCTGTTGCCGGCGCGTTGAGGACGAGAGGGTCGATAGGCGGCTGGTCGAGCCAGCTACTGACGATGGAACGAGCATAAAGACGCGCCTCATCGCTGCCGAGGGCACGCAGATCACGCAGCCAAGTAAACCCCTGTAGCCAGTCGCGGGTCGCGGGGGCAAGATCGGCATATTCCCAGTCATTGACCCGCAGCGGGATAAGGCGTCCTTCAAAACGTGCAGTGCCACTGACAAGCAGGGCACCATGATCGGCATTGCCGGGCCAGATATCGCGAATGGCGTGCACAGGCCTGTCAGGTGCACGCGCAAGACCCGGCACGCTCGATGGCAGTCGGGCAAATGAAAGACGAGCCTCACGCGCCCAGCGTCCGAGCATACCGATCAGCTCCTTTTGGTCAGGATGTCAGGACAGGCTTCCCGCCTGTCTCAAAGAATTGATTGCAGCAGCATAATCATCCTGACCGTAGATGGAAGTCCCCGCGACCATCATATCCGCACCGGCACCCGTCGCAAGCGGCGCGGTGGCCAAGTCAATGCCGCCATCGACGCCGATACGAATATCCCGTCCCGTGGCGTCAGCCATCTGGCGCAGCTTGCGAATCTTGGGGACCTGGCTTTCCAGGAACTTCTGCCCCCCGAAACCAGGATTGACAGTCATGACCAGAATGATGTCGACGAGATCGAGCAGATATTCGAGCGCTTCGGGCGGCGTGCCGGGGCAGATGGCAATGCCGGGCTTCTTGCCGAGGGCGCGAATATGCTGAAGCGTGCGATGCACGTGCGGGTTATTTTCCACATGGACATGAATATGGTCCGCACCGGCCTTGGCGAAGGCCTCAATGAAGGCATCGGCCGGTTCGATCATCAGATGCACGTCAAAGGGCCTGTCGGTACGATTGCGCAGTGCTGCCACCATGCCAGGGCCGAATGTCATGTTGGGCACGAAATGCCCGTCCATCACATCCAGATGCAGCCAGTCGGCCCCATCGCGCACCACGGCTTCAACTTCCTCGCCCATACGCGCAAAATCGGCGCTGAGAATGCTCGGTGCAATCAGGGGCGTTTTCAACTGGGGCATCGTTCTACCTTCTCTCT
Organism: Asaia bogorensis; assembly: GCF_900465345.1. Lineage (GTDB taxonomy): Bacteria > Pseudomonadota > Alphaproteobacteria > Acetobacterales > Acetobacteraceae > Asaia > Asaia bogorensis_A. Next base: position 6,647 of record NZ_UEGO01000033.1, read on the forward strand.
GTGTCGATCGTTCCGTAGCAGGCCACTCAACTGGCGCCGCCCGAAAGGGCGACGCTCTCTGACCGGTCCATCTCAGGCCGTCTTGCGCAGCCTTGCAGCGAAAAAGCCATCCATACCGCCCTGCTCGGCCCACATGCCGGGATGCGTGCGGAATGTTCCCTGTTTTGTGAGTGCCTCGGGCATGGTCGCGAGCTCTTCAGCCGTAAAAGGCTCAAGCACCCAGCCGCGTTTGACCGCTGCTGCCACGCGCTGAGGACCTTCCTCATCCTGAAGGGAGCAAACAGCGTAAAGCAGGATGCCGCCCGGCTTGAGCATGGCACCAGCGGCATCGATCAGGCGATCCTGATCCTTCGCAAGCGCCAGCACATCACGCGGGCGTTTCACCCACAGGACGTCCGGATGACGGCGCAATGTTCCCGTCGCAGAGCACGGCGCATCGAGCAGAACCGCGTCCACTTTCTCTTCTGGCTGCCATTGCAGGGCATCGGCGACAACCACTTCGGCATCGAGCCTTAGGCGCTCGAGATTCTGCTTGAGGCGCCTGGCGCGGGTTTCCTCGCGTTCGACTGCATAGACCTTGGCCCCGGCCACAGCCAGCTGGGCTGTCTTGCCACCCGGTGCCGCGCAAAGATCGACAACGCTCTGTCCCGGCGAGATATTCAGCAGTCGCGCTGGCATGGTGGCAGCCGCATCCTGAACCCAGAACGCGCCTTCCTCGAAGCCTTCAAGCTCCGTCACCCGCGTCCCCGGTGCGAAACGAACACTGCCATTAGGCATCATTTCCCCGCCTTCCGGCGCCATAGCGCCCGGTTTCAGGGTCAGGTCGATCGGCGCCTCGCGATGCAGCCCGGCCGCGATATCGCGAGCCCGGTGCCCCCAGGCCGTCCAGAGCCAGGCCGGAACATCAAGCCGATCGGCATCAAGGCCCTCGGCCAGCTCGTCACCATCGCGCGCCACACGACGCAGCACGGCATTGGCAAGCCCGGCGAAAGGCGCCAGCCCACGACGACGCAGCAGGGAGACGATCGTACCCACGGCAGCATGAGGAGGGGTCTCGAGATGACGCAGCTGGGCCACGCCCATCAGCAACGCACAGCGCACGGGCGCAGGCGGCTCGCGACGAAGGAGCGGTTGCAGCAATTCGGTCATGCTGCCCATATGCCGCAGCACGGTGGCCGCAAGCCGGTGAGCGCTTGCACGATCCCTCGGATCGGTCAGCGGGCTGCGGTCGAGCGTCGTCTCCAGCATACGTCGATGCTCGACGACACCGCAGACAATATCGAAAGCCAGATCGCGGGTCGGATCGGCGGGAATCTGAGAAGGTGCTTTGGACATTGCCTTGCCAATGGCATTTCGCGAAGCGCCGCGCTACCCCTTCGTGCATCTTAACAGCAATAACTTGCGGATATGGCCATGACAAACGACACGCTCTCCTCCCGTCTCGACCGGATTCGTGCGCGTATCAATGCCGCTTGCCTGACAGCCCAGCGCCCGAGGGACAGTGTTCAGCTCGTTGCCGTCAGCAAATTTCATCCGGCTGCCGCCATCGAGCAGGCTCTTGGAGCCGGGCAACGCCTGTTCGGCGAAAACCGCGTTCAGGAAGCCAGGGAGAAGTTCCCCGCCCTGCGCGAAACCTGGCCTGATTTGCGCCTTCACATCATCGGTGGCCTGCAAACCAACAAGGCGCTGGACGCATGTCGCGTGGCCGATTGCATTGAATCCCTCGATCGACCTGGTCTGGCCAATGCCATCGCCCGGGCAGGTGACCGACTTGGCCGCCTGCCTGACCTGTTCGTTCAAGTCAACACAGGTGATGAGCCTCAGAAATCGGGTATCTCGCGTGAGGAGGCCGATGCATTCATCACGCTGTGCAGGTCGCGTTTTGGCAACGTTGTGAAGGGACTGATGTGCATCCCCCCCGAGGATGAAGAACCAGCACCCCATTTTGCATACCTTGCGCAGCTGGCGCAGGCTCATGGTCTCGCAGAGTGCTCCATGGGCATGTCAGCCGATTTCGAAACCGCCATCGCTCACGGCGCAACACTCGTGCGCGTTGGGACCGCCATCTTCGGCAGCCGTCCCACAATCTGATTTCGGCTACGCCATGCTTGCGGCGACAGGACGAATGATCGTATGGCAGGCTTTATGTCAGTGATCGCTCACATCTATGTGTATCACGCAACGTATTTGCCCCCGTGCTTGCCTCGCGCTTGCCATGAGATGGAACAGAAATGACAGACAGGCCTGCCGGACAGCCAGGTTCCACCACCGCAGAACCAGGGTCCGTTGTCAGAAACGCAACCGACGGGCAGGGCTCCATCCGCGAGTTCGGCGCGAATGACGGCCTGCACAAGAAAGCCCCTGTCGGTCTGGCCGGTCTTCTGGGCGTTCTGGGGGTGGTTTATGGTGATATCGGCACCAGCCCGCTCTACGCCTTTCAGGCCTCTGTCCAGATCGTCGGCTCGATCCGTCATCCGGCGGAAAGCTGGGAGATCATGGGCATTGAGAGCCTCATCTTCTGGGCGCTCATGCTGGTCGTTACCATCAAATACGTCATGCTTGTCATGCGCGCCGACCATGATGGCGAAGGCGGCATCATCGCGCTGATGTCTCTGGCACAGCGCGTTTGCAAATCGCCCAGATATCGCTGGTTCTTCGGCATTGTAGGTATTGGCGGGGCCTGCCTCTTCTTTGGTGATGGCATCATCACCCCAGCGGTTTCGGTTCTCTCGGCCATTGAAGGTATCGAGGTCTCGGTGCCATCAGCCTCCCACATCATCATACCGGTGGCGATCATCATCCTGATTGCCCTATTCAGCGCGCAGGCACTTGGCACCGGCAAGATCGGTCGTGCCTTTGGTCCGATCATGATGGTCTGGTTTCTGACGCTGGCCGTCATGGGCATCCATTCCATCGCCCAGACGCCCCATATCCTGATGGCGCTGTCGCCTTATTACGCCGCGCAGTTCGTGCTCTATCACGGATGGCTGGCCTTCATCGCCCTGGGCTCTGTCGTTCTTTCCGTGACAGGTGCCGAGGCGCTTTATGCCGATATGGGGCATTTCGGTCGGACACCCATCCGCTATGCGTGGCTGTTTTTCGTCCTGCCGTCCCTGACGCTGAATTATCTGGGTCAGGGTGCCCTGCTTCTGCGCAACCCGGCAGCGCTGCAAAATCCGTTTTACCATCTGGCCCCCGGCTGGGCCCAGATTCCACTTCTGCTCCTTGCCACCATGGCAACCGTGATTGCCAGCCAGGCCGGCATTTCCGGCGGCTTCTCGCTATGCCGTCAGCTTATCCAGCTGGGCTATCTGCCCCGTATGCGCATCACCCACACCAACGCGGAGGAAGAAGCGCAGATCTATCTTCCCGTGTTCAACTGGGTGCTTGCCCTGGGGTCGATCCTGCTCGTTCTCTCTTTCCGTTCTTCCTCGGCTCTGGCAGCGGCTTACGGCATTGCCGTGACAGGCACCTTCATGTGCACGGCCGTTCTGGCCATGGTGGTGTTCCGTCGCGTGTTCAACTGGAGCGCTCCTCTGGCAGGTCTTGTCTTCGGGTTTTTCCTGCTCAGCGATGGCACCTTCTTCGCGGCGAATGTGCTGAAGATCCCCGATGGCGGCTGGGTGCCTCTGGCCATCGGCGTTTCGGCCACTATTCTCATGACCACATGGGCGCGCGGTCGCAGCCTGATCCGCACCCGCCAGATGGCAGATTCACTGCCCATGGCGTCCTTTCTGGCGCGACTGCCGCAATCACGCACCGTCAGGGTGCCCGGCATGGCCGTGTTCCTGACAGCCAATCCCGATACCGTTCCCACCTGCCTCCTGCATAATCTCAAGCATAACAAGGTGCTGCACGACCACGTCCTGTTCGTGACGGTGCAGAACCTCGATCAGCCCGAAGCAGAGCGCGGCCATCGTGCGATGGTGCAGGAGCTGGCGCCGAATATTCATCGTGTGATCGTGCGTTACGGCTTCATGGAAATGCCCAATCTCCCCAAGGCGCTTGAGGAACTGAATGCGGCCGGGGTTGAGTTCGATGCCATTCAGGCCTCGTATTTCGTCTCGCGTGAGCTCGTCGTGCGCTCCACCCTGCCCAAGCTCTCGATCTGGCGCATGTGGCTGTTCCTGCTGATGGTACGCAATGCCGTACCCAGCACCGAATTCTTCCGTATTCCACCTGATCGTGTGGTCGAGCTTGGTGTGAGGATCGCAATCTGAGCGCAGCACCGCCGCTCTCGCTCTATGTGCACTGGCCCTTCTGTCTGGCCAAATGCCCCTATTGCGACTTCAACTCGCATGTGCGCGACGTCATCCCGCATGATCGCTTCACAGCGGCGCTGCGTCAGGAGCTCGCCCATGATGCTGCCCGCACGGGGCGGCGCAGCCTGCGCTCGATCTTTTTCGGTGGCGGCACACCGTCGCTCATGCACCCTGAAACTGTCGCCCTGATCATTCAGGATGCCCTGCACCATTTCGACGCCGCGCCTGATCTGGAAATCACCCTCGAAGCCAATCCAACCAGTGTGGAGCGCGAGAAACTTGCCGGCTTTGCTCAGGCGGGGGTCAATCGGATATCGCTTGGCATCCAGAGCCTGAACGAGGACTCCCTGCGCTTTCTGGGCCGTGAACATTCGGCCGGACAGGCCGTGCAGGCGTTGGAGACAGCGCGCGCCCTCTTCCCGCGGCTTTCCTTCGACCTGATCTATGCCCGCCCCGGCCAGAGCCTGAGCGCCTGGGAGACAGAGCTGCGCGAGGCGCTTGCCCTCGCCTCCGATCACCTGTCCCTCTATCAGCTCACCATCGAACAGGGCACGAAATTCGAGGCACTCTATCGACAGGGGCGGTTCACCCTGCCCGAGGGAGATGAAGCCGCTCGCCTTTATGAAAAGACTGCCGAGATCGCAGGTCTCTTCGGAATGCGGGATTACGAAATTTCGAATTATGCCCGCCCCGGTGCCGAGAGCCGTCACAACCTCACTTACTGGCGTTATCAGGATTATATCGGCATCGGGCCGGGCGCACATGGCAGGCTGACGCTCGACAGCACACTTCTGGCAACAAGACGGCATCGCGCTCCGGAAATCTGGGCAGACCGTGTCGAACAGCGAGGAAGCGGGTCGACCGAGGAAACGCCCCTGTCATCCGAGGAACGCGGACGTGAGGCGCTCCTGATGGGGTTGCGCCTGCGCGAAGGGATTGATCTGGACTGGTTCGCAACGCGTACAGGACGCCAACTGGCCGAGTGTGTGGACCCGATGATTTTCGAGGCGGCACAGGAAGAAAATTATCTCAGCCTTCAGGACAACCGGCTCATTGCCACGGACGAAGGTCGTGTGAGGCTCGAAGCCCTGCTGGGTGCTCTGGTCCTCTGATCACCCGCAAATCACCGCCCTTCAGCCTTGTGATCGTTCAGGCTGCATGAACACCCTGCACGCCACGAGATGACGTTCATCACCCCTTCCCTTAAGACTTTATTGCTCACAGTATGAGACACAGGGGACCGTCCCGCTTTTCCGGAGTCAAACCAGCCTATGCGTTGTTTCCTTGCCAGTCTGGCGCTTGCCGCCCTCACCATCGGCACAGCCTCCGCCGAAACCCGGAACGGTCCGGAGCTTGTGATTGCCGACAATGACTATCTGGGGCCGGGCGGCTCGAACATTCAATCCGTTATTCCCCTGCTGAACAACCCGAAACTGAAGGTTCTTGGCCTGACGGTCGTCGCGGGCGATGACTGGGAAAATGCCGAAAGCGCGCGTATCCGCCGCTTCCTGGAAATTTCGGGGCATCGTGATGTGCCGGTTTATGACGGGGCAACCCAGCCCCTGATCAACACAGTGGCGCTCACCCGCCTGCGCGAGCAGCAATATGGCAGCCTGCCCTGGAAAGGCGCCTGGGGTGGCATGGGGTCTATGGACAAGACCCCTGACACGCAGCCCGCTGTTGCCCCGACCCCCGATGGTAAACCCGAGCTTCAGCCTCAGGGCATCCCTGCTGCGCTGTTCATGATCCAGCAGGTCCATGCTCACCCCCATGAGGTGACGATCATCGAAGCTGGCCCGATGACCAATCTGGCTTTGGCCATTCGTCTGGATCCGAGCTTTGCGAGCACGGCGAAGCAGCTTGTCTTTATGGGCGGCTATCTTGACCTGGCGATGATGTCTGTCACCGGCAATGCCGATAACGGATCGGATTTCAATCTGATTTTCGATCCCGAGGCCGCCCATATCACCCTGACCGCGCCCTGGGCCCATATCACCTCTGTCGCCAATGTCTCCAATGACGTGGTGCTCAGCAAGGCTGAGGTCGAGGCCATTGCGAAGGATCATCGCTCGGCCGCCACCGATTATCTCGTGCGCTACTATGTCCCGCTGGCCATGTGGGATGAAGTCACGAGCGCCATCGTGGCCGATCCCTCCCTCGTTACCAGAAAGCAGGACGCCTATATGGATGTCGAGATCGGCAAGGGCATTGGCTATGGCCACGCCTATGTCTGGCCCGATGCCCTGGCACCAAAGGCAATGGGCGTTCGAAAGGTCAGCATCGTGCAGGCCATCGATGTCGATCGCTTCAAGAAGCTCTATGCCGGCTGGGCTCAGGGCTTCATGGGAAAGCACTGATCCTTGCTGCACATGATCAAACTGGTCGTCGGTTGCACGACCTTCGATGAACTCGCCGCCTGGATGCAGCGCGGCGAGCGTGTTGAGGGGTGCGGTGTCATACGCACACGCACAATGCCCAAACAGGCCGAGGAGATCAGTGGGCAGGGCTCGCTTTTCAGGGTGATGGGCGGGCTGGTGCTCTGCCGTCAGCCGATTGTAGGGTTCCGCGCCTTTACGCGCCCTGATGGTCAGCTGGGCACTCATATCCTCGTTACTGACGAGATCATTCCGGTTCAGCCGCGCGCCATGCGGCCATTTCAGGGCTGGCGTTATCTGAAGCCCGAGGACGCGCCCATCGATCTGGGCTCGTCACCCGCAGCGACGGGGATCGAGAACCTCCCCCCGGCGCTCAGACGCAGCCTGTCCGAACTCTGCCTGATCTGATTTCTCACTGCTCTGATTTTCGGGCAGGCGAGGGCGGCATCATAGCGCGGCATCTCCTTCCAGCCTGCTCTGAAGCCCGGCCTTCTGCCCCAGCCGCATCAGAGCCGTCTCGTCATTGAGCCAGGTCAGAACTTCCTGCATGGCGAGAGGGCCCGTCCTTTCGGCATCTTGCGGCGCGATCTTCGCACCGCGGGACTTTCCCTCCGACGCGATCGCCTGCGCCCACCGCTCGAAGCGTTCCGCCTCCTGCAGGTCAGGGCTTCGCAGCCCGTTCTGCATATCGAAGCGATAGAGGGTCAGTTCGCCGCTCAGGCGACGCAGCGCCCGCAGGACGGCCTGCACATCCCGTGACTCCCCATCGCGCAGTTGCGTCACCAGCCCGCCGAACAAAGGCAGTCCCCCACGAGAGAACTCGGCAGCAATGGTTGTCATCCCGGCCTCACGCTGCGCCTTGTCGGTCTGGCCCTGATCCGTATCGCCCGAAAGAACAAGGCTGGCATAACGGCAATGGGCCAGTATCGCACGCCGGACCAGCGTCTCCCGGTCGGAATCGCCGCGCTGGGGCCAGAGCAGCAGGACGCAAAGCAGAGCGATCCCGCTGCCGATCAGATTGTCCAGCACGCGCGCCCACACGATGCCGCCCCCCGGCATCAGCGCCTCGGCAATAACGACCACCAGTCCGGTCAGGAAAAATACCAGCATGGTGTAATTGACAGCCCGGGTCGCAATCGCTGCGAGAGAGAGAAAAACCGCTGCGATCAGGAGGGGGATTTTACCCGGCAGCACCAGAGCGCAAAGCGCCGCGAGCAGACTGCCCCCGATACTGCCCACAACACGCTCCATGCTGCGCACAATGGTCAGGTTGCCAGCTGGCTGCATGACCAGCAGTGCCGCGATCAGCGCCCAGTAGGAAAACCCTTCGCCGCCATACAGACAGACGATCTGGGTCAGGGTGAGCGCCAGAGAAAGACGAAGCGAGTGGCGCCATATCAAAGGAGTCAAAGCGCGACCACGCCCGGATTGCCCCTCACTCTCCTCACGATGGCGGCGCGAAAACGCGGCGATCATTTGCTGGAAAGCCGCGGCGCAGGCGATGACAGGCATGGCGTTGACCACACCACCGTTGCGCGACTCCCTGTCGAGGCGCTGTGCAAGCTGCCCGAGAATACGAAAATCGGGCTCAGGCCGCGCGACCTGTCGCATGCACTCGTGGCAGGCCATGCCGAGCCGGCCAAGGAGGACGCGCAGCTCAGGCGATAAGGGCCCATTCTGCGAAAGATGCTCCAGCGCCAGCAACGCGGTAAAGACGCGCTCGGCTGCCATGAGTGTCGCTTCCATGCGCCGACGCAGGCGCATATTGCCATGACGCGCATCGAGCATCAGCAGCAAGGTTCTGGCACGCTCGATCGCGTTTCGCGCCGCCTGACGATGCACGGCCTCGCGCAGGCGGCCGGCTGACAACTCGCGCGCCATCAGATCGAGAATATAGAACGTTGCCGACAGGCTGCGGCGCGCCGGGGCATAAGGCTGCTGCCGCCAAAGCACCAGGCAGAACAGCGTCGCCAGGGCACCCCCCGCGAAGAACAGACCCGCAATCTCCGCTGCCTGACGCGGAGGCGAGGGAAAACCGGTGGCTGCAACGGCGGCACATCCGGCCAGCGCCCAAAGCTGCATGACCGCCGGAGAGAACATACGCGCCAGACCGCAACCCAGCCCGATGAGCGCCACAAGCGGCACAGTGGCCCAGGGACCAAACAGGCTCAGGCTGGAAACCCCGAACACAAGAAGGGTGCCAGCCAGCGTGAACCCGCCCAGAACCTGAAAGCGCTCGCGATTGGGGCCGCCCGGATCAATCAGACAGGCCCAGAAGCAGGCAAAGGCAATCCAGGCGAGAACAGGTTGATCGAAGAAGAGCGAGGGGGTCAGGGCGAGCGCCGTGACAAGGCCCGCCCGCGCGCCTTCGTACAGGCTCAACTGCTCGGGCGTGAGCGTGATGGCATAACGCGCGAGATGGTTTGTGGAGGTTGTGAGAAAGGCAGCCAGAGGGCGAGAGGCAGAAAGCCGGGTCTTGCCCTTCATCATGCCGTTTCGCACCTCCGCTGTTTGAGGGGGCTCAGCGCCCCGTCATGATCTGTTCGACAAGCTGACCGACTGTCGGCGTGAAGCCATCAGCATAGAACGGATCGGAACCGAAACGCCATGCGTTCGTCCCACCAAACATCAGGTTATGATCGACCAACAGGTCGGCGGCCTCGATCCCCATGCTGTCATCGGCATGAGCAATGTCCTGCAGGCTCTTCTGGATGCAGAAGGAACGCGGATCGGACTTCGCCCCGTTGGTATAGTTCGGGCCGCGCTGGCTCCAGTTGGAGAAGCGACATTCCGAAAGACAGCCCATGCAGGCCACCTGATCGGCCACGATCACGCGGCTTTCCTCAGGCGTGACGAAAACGAGTGTCGAATCCGGCGTACGCATGGCCTCGGTATAGCCCGCAGCTTCCCACGCCAGAACATGCTCGCGATCCGTTGCAGTCATCCAGACCTCGCGCTTGCGCGCGCCGATCCCGTGAGCGGTATCATGCTCGCCCACAGGTTCGCTGCTATAGGCCACCTGACGTTCGGAACGCCCACGCAGGTTTTGCATGAAGCTGTTGTTCACAGCCGATGAGTAAAAGCCCGTGGGTGAGAAGCGATTGAGATACACATCGCCTTCATGCAGGCGGCGCAGGCGGCGCTTCCATGCATCAGGGATAGGGCTCTCCTGTGTCAGCAACGGGCGTGTGCCGAACTGGAATACGATCGGGCCGATCTCGGGATTATTGAACCAGTGCGCCCATTCCTCGAGCCACCAGACACCGCCGGCCATGATGATCGGCACGGTCTCGAGACCGAACTGGTTCATGGACTTGCGCAGCGCGGCAACGCGAGGATAGGGGTCTTCCGGCTTGAGCGGGTTCTCGGTGTTCGACAGCCCGTTATGGCCGCCCGCCCGCCAGGGATCCTCATAAACCACGCCGCCCAGCAATTCGGATGTCTTGCTATACGAACGCTTCCACAGCGCGTTGAAAGCGCGCGCCGAGGAGACGATCGGATAATAATGCACCTTGTGACGTGCGGCAATTTCCGACAGACGATACGGCATGCCTGCGCCGCAGGTCAGCCCGTCGATCATCCCGGGGGCACCCTCGAGGATGCCCTCGATCACCTGCTCGGCACCGCCCATCTCCCACAGGAGATTGGCGTTGATCATGCCCTTGCTGCCTGCAATTTCGCGGGCAATGCGAACCTGGGTGATACCGCCCTCGATCGCGTAGCGGATCAGTTCCTCATGACGCTCACGGCGCGTACGGCCCGAATAGATCTGGAGGATACGGTTGCCATCTGCATCATAGCTGTCGGCATTGACGGCAGAGACAGTGCCCACGCCACCAGCAGCAGCCCAGTGGCCTGCTGATATACCGGTCGAAACCGAGACGCCCTTGCCACCCTCAACGAGGGGGAGAACCTCCCGGCCAGCCATGCGGACGGTATCAATCGACATCATAATCTGTGTTGTACTCCGAGGGAGGAGGCCCATTCATGGCCCTCCTCCTGAAACGGGAGATCAGTCAGCGTCACGCTGCCTGGTCGGACGAGCAGCCTTTGCACCGACGCTCTCCGAGATATCGGCGCCGGTCTGCTGATCGACAACGCGCATCGACAGCTTGACCTTGCCGCGGTCGTCAAAACCGACAACCTTCACCTTCACGGCATCGCCCTGCTTCACGACATCGGTGGTCTTGGCAACGCGACCATCGGTCAGCTCGGAGATATGCACCAGACCGTCGCGCGGCCCGAGGAAGTTCACGAAGGCACCGAAATCGGCGGTCTTGACGACCTTGCCATCGTAGATACGGCCGATTTCCGGCTCAGCCACGATACCTTCGATGCGCGAGATGGCCTTCTGGGCCTGCTCGTCATTCGAGGCAGCGATGGTGATGACACCTTCGTCGTTGATATCAACCTTGGCACCCGAGAACTCGACGATCTCACGAATGACCTTGCCACCCGAACCGATCACATCGCGGATCTTCTCCTTGGCGATGTTCATGGTGGTGATCTTCGGCGCATTGCGCGAGACCCCCTCACGACCTTCATCGATCGCCTTGGCCATCTCGCCGAGGATGTGGATACGACCGTCACGGGCCTGCTCGAGCGCCACCTTCATGATTTCAGGCGTGATCGAGGTGATCTTGATATCCATCTGCAGCGCAGTGATACCGGATTCGGTACCGGCCACCTTGAAGTCCATGTCACCAAGGTGATCTTCGTCACCCAGGATGTCGGACAGCACGGCGTAGCCACGATCTTCCTTGATCAGGCCCATGGCGATACCGGCAACGGGGCGCGGCAAGGGCACGCCGGCATCCATCAGCGCCAGCGAGGAACCGCAAACGGTGGCCATCGAGGACGACCCGTTGCTCTCGGTGATTTCGGAAACGATACGCACCGTGTAGGGGAAGCGGTCCTTGCCAGGCAGGAGCGGATGCAGGGCACGCCATGCCAGCTTGCCATGGCCGATCTCGCGACGACCCGGGCTTCCCATGCGACCGCACTCACCAACCGAATAGGGCGGGAAGTTGTAGTGCAGCATGAAGTTCGAGCGGTACTCGCCTTCAAGGGCGTCGATGATCTGCTCGTCCTGGGTGGTGCCCAGCGTGGCAACGACCAGAGCCTGCGTCTCACCGCGCGTGAAGAGCGAGGAGCCATGGGCGCGCGGCAGGATGCCGACTTCGGACACGATCGGGCGCACCGTCTTGGTGTCGCGACCATCGATACGGATGCCGGTCTTCAGGATGGCGCCGCGAACGACCTGGGCCTCAAGCTCCTTGAGCATCGGCTTGGCCATATCGACGTCCAGACCTTCCTCGGTCAGGCCTTCGATGATGCGCGCCTTGGCTGTCGCGATCTTCTCGTAGCGTGCCTGCTTGGCCTTTTCCTTATAGGCATCGGCCATCAGCTTGGTGCCGATCTTCTCCACGCGCTTGCGCAGGGCGATCTGCTCCTTGGTGGGGCCTTCGAGGTCCCAGGGCTGCTTGGCGGCGTGCTCGGCCAGATCGATGATCGCATCGATCACGGGCTGGAAGGCTGCATGGCCAGCGGTCACGGCTTCGAGCATGATCTCTTCCGAAAGCTCGGAAGCTTCGGATTCAACCATCAGCACGCCTTCGCTCGTCCCGGCGACGACGAGATCGAGCGCGCTCTCCTTCATCTCCGCAATGGTCGGGTTGATGACAAGCTGGTCATTGATGCGGGCCACGCGCGCCACGCCAACCGGACCATAGAAGGGAATACCCGAAAGGGTGAGCGCGGCCGAGCAGCCGATCAGCGCAACCAGGGCGGGGTCATTTTCCATGTCATGGCTGAGAACGGTCGCCGTGACCTGCACTTCATTGCGGAAGTTCTCAGGGAAGAGCGGGCGGATCGGACGGTCGATCAGACGCGAGATCAGGGTCTCGCTCTCGGACGGACGGCCCTCACGCTTGAAGAAGCCACCAGGAATACGGCCAGCTGCATAGGCCTTTTCCTGATAGTTGACGGTCATCGGGAAGAAGTCCTGGCCCGGCTTGACCGACTTGGCGCCAACGGCGGTGCAGAGCACAACCGTATCGCCATAGGTGGCGACAACCGCACCATCAGCCTGACGGGCAATCTTGCCGGTTTCCAGAACGAGCGGGCGTCCGGCCCAGTCGATTTCCTTGCGGAAGTAGTTGAACATCATTCTGTCCTGATTAGGGGGCTTTGGCACCGGTTGCGGTGATCTGAAGGGAACGGGCCCTGACTGGCTGGCAGCGTTTCGGACGGCATGGCAAGAAAGGCCGGGATCGGACCGGCATGTCACCATGTGGCCTGAAACGCCGAAGGCCGGTTCTGTCTCCAGCTTCAACGTTCAGTGACGAAGCCTGGTATCCCGCCGCCGGAATGACGACGGGAGGCGGCGGAGGCATGACCCTCCGCCCGAGCATATTAGCGGCGCAGGCCGAGACGCTCGATAAGGGTCTGGTAGCGGCCCTGATCCTTGCGCTTGAGATAGTCAAGCAGGCCACGACGCTGGCCAACGAGCATCAGAAGACCACGACGTGAGTGGAAGTCCTTCTTGTGCGTCTGCAGATGGCCCGTCAGGTTGACGATACGCTCGCTCAGCAGTGCAACCTGCACTTCCGGCGACCCGGTGTCGGTCGGGTTGGTCTTGAATTCTTCGATCAGCGCCGTGCGGCGTTCAGCTGTAATCGACATCTCTGTCTCCGTATTTAAACGACTCGAATATCCGTATCGGCTTGAGACGGCCCTCCTGGACACGGCACAAACCGACAAGACACCCCCCCTCCTGGGCCTGCAGGACGTCACCCTCCTGCGGTGTCAGCATCAGAGCGGCGCAATCGGCCAGAGAAAGACTCTGTCCAAAGCGCAAGGCCTGTGCTTCTGCGTCGGTCACGGCCAGAGCCGGGATGTCGGCCAGCGCGGTCGAGACCGGGCGCAGAAGCGCTGAAAGTGCATCGGCCTTGTCGTCATTTTGAACCAGCTTGTCCAGTGTTATCGCATGGGTCTCGTCAAACGGGCCGCATTTGGTCCTGCGCAATACGGCAATATGCCCGACTGTCCCGCAGGCCAGAGCGATGTCACGTGCAAGGCTGCGCATATACACGCCCTTGCCCGACTGAACCTCGAACACGGCATGGTCACGATCAGGACGGTCGATAAGCGTGATGGAGTCAACGCGCGCAGGCCTGGGCGGCAGATCGGGCGGTCGCCCGGCCCGTGCGAGGTCATAGGATCGCTCGCCATCCACCTTGAGCGCCGAATAGACCGGCGGCACCTGCATGATATCACCGATGAGCGCGGGAAGAGCCGCGCGCAGTTCGGCATCACTGGGGCGATGCTCGCTTGTCAGCACGACCTCGCCCTCGCGGTCATCGGTTGTGCGCGACTCACCAAGGAACAGCGTGAAGCGATAACGCTTGGTGGCATCCATGATATAGGGGATCGTCTTGGTAGCCTGACCAAAAGCAACCGGCAGAATGCCCGTCGCCAAGGGGTCCAGCGTGCCGCCATGTCCAGCCTTTTTGGCATCGAACAGGCGGCGTGCCTTGTTCACCACATCGGTCGAACCGACTTTCAGGCTCTTGTCGACGACCAGCCAGCCGTCGATATCCTGCCCTTTTTTGCGTCCCATGACGGGTCGCTCCACTCAGTCTTCGGAATCAAGATCGCGACGGACTTCCGGTGTGCGCATCAGCGCATCCATTTCCATCGCATGTTCGAGCGCGGTATCGGGCTGGAAATGAATTTCCGGCACGATGCGCGAGCGCAGGGTCTTGGAAAGTCCTGTACGCAGGAACGGCGCCACGCGCTTGAGCGCAGGCAGCACTTCCTCGATATCGCTACGCCCCAGACGGCTGACAAAAGCCGTGGCGTGGCGAAAATCGGGGGAGATACGCACTTCAGTGACCGTCACATGCACGCCCGAAAGTTCCGGATCACGGAACTCGGTGCGGGCGAAGAGATCCGAAAGAACACGACGGACCTCTTCGGACATTCTCAGCTGACGCTGTGAAGGGCCACCGGCGTCGCCGGGCCCTGAAAAGCCCGGCACCTTGGAACGCGAACCCCTCATGCAGGGATCACTTCCATCTCGTAGCACTCAACCATGTCGCCTTCGCGCAGGTCGTTGTAGCCAGCGAAGGAGAGACCGCACTCATAGTTGCGAGCCACTTCCTTGACGTCATCCTTGAAGCGCTTGAGCTGGCTCAGTTCGCCTTCATGGATCACCACGTTGTCACGCAGCAGACGCACGCCACAGCCACGCTTGACCACGCCCTCGGTGACATAGCAACCCGCGACCTTGCCGACCTTCGTGATGTTGAAGACCTGACGGATCTCGGCGTAACCGAGGAACTTCTCGCGATGCTTGGGCGCAACCTTGCCCTTGACCAGCTGCTCCACATCGTCGGTCACCTGATAGATGATCGAGTAGTAGCGGATATCCACATCCTCACGCTGGGCCATTTCACGAGCCTGCGTGGTGGCGCGGACATTGAAGGCCACGATGATGGCATTCGATGCCTTGGCCAGCTGGATGTCGCTCTCGGTGATCTGACCGACAGAGGCGTTCAGCACGCGGATACGAACTTCTTCATGCTCGAGCTTGAGCACCGAAGCCTCGATAGCCTCGGCAGAGCCCTGCACGTCTGCCTTGATGAGCAGAGCCACTTCCTTCTGCTCACCCGCCTGGATACGGGCCAGCATCTGGTCAAGCGTACCGCGGGCTGCGGCACGACCGGCTGCCATCTTGTCCTTCTGCTTGCGCTGACGGAACTCGCAGATCTCGCGGGCACGGTTCTCGTTCTCGACGACCACGAAGGGCTCGCCGGCACCGGGAACACCCGTGATACCCAGAAGTTCGACCGGCATGGACGGACCGGCTTCCTTGAGCTGGCGTCCCTTGTCATCCAGCATGGCACGAACACGACCCCACTCGGCACCCGCCACGACGATGTCGGAGCGATTGAGTGTGCCCTTCTGCACCAGAACCGTTGCCACCGGACCGCGACCGCGATCCAGACGGCTTTCGATGACCGAGCCTTCAGCCACGCGGTTCGGATTCGCCTTCAGGTCGAGTACTTCTGCCTGGAGCAGAATGGCCTCTTCCAGCTTGTCCAGACCCGTACGCTTGAGCGCCGAAACCTCGACATCCTGCACGTCACCGCCGAGAGCTTCCACCACGATTTCGTGGCTCAGCAGGGCCTGACGCACGCGGTCAGGATTTGCACCCGGCTTGTCCATCTTGTTGATCGCCACAATGATCGGCGCATCAGCAGCCTTGGCATGCTTGATGGCCTCGATCGTCTGCGGCATCACACCGTCATCTGCGGCCACAACCAGCACAACCACGTCGGTGACCGAAGCACCACGGGCGCGCATCGAGGTGAAGGCCTCATGGCCCGGGGTGTCAACGAAGGTGATTTTCGCGCCGCTGGGCACTGTCACCTGATAGGCGCCGATATGCTGGGTAATGCCACCGGCCTCGCCCGCGGCGACGTCGGTTGTGCGCAGCGCATCGAGCAGCGAGGTCTTGCCGTGGTCGACATGGCCCATGACGGTCACGACCGGAGCGCGTGTCACGAGGTCTTCCTCGCGATCTTCCACACCTTCGATGCCCAGTTCCACGTCGCTCTCGGCAACGCGACGGACACGATGGCCGAATTCGCTGATGACCAGTTCGGCCGTATCGGCGTCGATCAGCTGCGTGGCCGTGGCCATCACACCCATCTTCATGAGCGCCTTGACGACTTCGGCCTGACGCAGCGCCATACGGTTGGCGAGCTCGGCCACCGTAATGGATTCCGGCAGGATCACGTCACGCACCACGCGGACCTGATCGGCGCGGAGACGCTCAAGCTCAGCCTGACGGCGCTCGCGGTCACGCTGACGACGAACCGAAGCGAGCGAACGCGTCTTGTCGTCATCACCTTCAATGGCTGCACGAACGTCGATACGGCCCGAACGACGCGAATCACCGCTCTTCTTGGGCGCAGCTGGCGCACCACGGCGCGGCGGCGCGGCCGGGGCACGGCGCGGACCAGCGCGACGATCGTCCTCGGTTTCGCCACCAGCGCCACCGCGACGCAGATGCAGTGTTTCATTGCGAGGTGCTGCGGCTGCAGCACCGGCCGCCGCAGGAGCGGGCTTGGGCGTTACAGGACGCGGGGCCATGACGGCGCGCTCGGCCAGCGGGCGCAGGCGCTCCATAGGGGCGGCAAGCTGCACGCCACCGGTACGGCGGGCCGTCTCCGTTGCCTCAAGCGGCGCACGGCGTGCGGCTTCCTCGCGCTCGCGCTCGGCGGCGCGCGCCTTGCGCTGCTCCTCAAGGGCTTCCTGCTTGGCCTGATCTTCAGCGGCAGCTGCCATCTGGCGGCCATGCTCTTCAGCTTCACGCTGGGCTTCGACCTCGCGGGCTGCTGCCTCGGCACGTGCCTCTTCCTCTCGCTTGGCCTCTTCGGCTGCGGAGAGGATACGGATCTTCTCTTCTTCGAGACGCGCCGCCTCGCGTGCTGCTTCCTTGCGCTGCTCTTCGAGCACGCGCTGTCGGATGGCGAGTTCCGCGGGAGTCAGTGCGCGTCCTGCACCGGCACGGCCACCACGGCCACCGGCGGCACCGCGACCGTCCTTGCGTTCATTGGTCTCGCGCTTCTTGCGCACCTCAACCTGCACCACCTTGGAGCGGCCGTGACTGAAGCTCTGACGCACAGAGCCCGCGTCCACTGTCCGCCCGACTTCCGTGCGCCCGCCCGGACGCAGGGACAGACGTCCCTTACCCTGGTCACCCTGAGCCTGGGCGCCCTGATCCTGGACATTCTGGCCATCTGTCTGACCGCCCTGAGCCTGAGTGCCCTGGTTCCGTTCGTTGCCTTCGCTCATATACCTGCCTGTTCCCGTCCGAGCCGCCCGTTGCGCGGCTCAGGAACCAACCCATCGGTCAGCCCCAAAAATCGTTCATGCTCAGCCATCAGACGCTGTGCCAGCGCACCGGGCGCTATCACAACATAGACCGCATGTTCCCGCCCGAATGCCGTCGCGAGCATCTGGGCCGGTAACGTCAGTACCGGAAGCTTGCTGTTTCCCGATATCAGACGCCGCAACTCATCCGGGCTTCCGCCCGATCCCTGGATCACCAAGCCGGCTTTTCCGGCAGCAATCCATTCGCGACACTTAACAAACCCACAGAGAGCCTGCCCGGCCCGACGCGCGAGCCCAAGGCCCTGCACCAGCCGCGCTTCTATTCCTGAAACCAGTACCTGCGCAATATCTTCAGGCACCTTTACCGGCTGACGCGCTGCCCGAGAGAACAGGTGACGCGTCCGCGCGGTTTCTAGCACATCCCGTCTGGCACTCAACCAGATTCCCCGCCCCGGCAGCTTGGCCGCCAGATCGGGAACGACCGTCCCATCGGGCGCGATGACAAAACGCAGCATGACTTCAGGGTTCCCGCTCTCGCGGGACACGATGCAGCGCCGCTGCGGCCCCTTCTCGTCATCAAGTTCGATCGGGTCAAGCTCGATATCGGAGTCGGGACTCGGTGCCTGCGTTTGCTGGATCTCAGACGTCGGAAGCCTCCCCTTCCTCGGGGGCCGCTTCTGCCTGCTCACCATCAAACCAGTGGGCACGGGCTGCCATGATGATCTCATTGGCAGCGTCTTCATCTATATTGTCACTGCCGAGCATTTCGACAAGCTCATCGCCCGCAAGATCGGCCAGATCATCGAGTGATTTCACACCCTTCTCACCCAGCGTCACCAGCTTGGCGTTGGTAAACACGCCAAGCTCGGCAATCGAATCCTCAACGCCAAGACCCCGACGCTTGTCGTCCAGCTCCTGCTCCTTCTGCACAAGGAATTCCTCGGCACGGCGCATCAACTCTTCAGCCACACTCTCATCGAAGCCTTCGATGGCATGCAGCTCATCCGGATCGGCATAAGCCAGCTCTTCGATGGTGTGGAAACCTTCGGTCACCAGCAGGCCAGCAATCACGTCATCGACATCGAGCGCATCGACGAAGAGCTGGGTACGCTTGCGGAATTCTTCCTGACGACGCTCGGATTCTTCAGCCTCGGTCAGAATGTCGATGTCCCAGCGTGTAAGCTGGCTTGCCAGACGCACGTTCTGACCACGACGACCGATGGCAAGCGAAAGCTGCTCGTTCGGCACGACAACTTCCACGCGACCGGCTTCCTCATCCATGACCACCTTGGTCACTTCTGCGGGAGCCAGAGCATTCACCACAAAGGTTGCGGCCTGAGGGCTCCAGGGGATGATGTCGATCTTCTCGCCCTGCAGCTCGGCCACCACAGCCTGAACGCGTGAGCCGCGCATACCAACGCAGGCACCAACCGGGTCGATGGATGCATCCTTGGAGACAACGGCCATCTTGGCGCGCGATCCCGGATCACGGGCCACGGCCTTGATCTCGATGATGCCGTCATAGATTTCCGGCACTTCCTGCGCAAACAGCTTGGCAAGGAAAGCAGGATGGGTGCGGCTCAGGAAGATCTGCGGGCCACGCGTTTCGTCACGCACGTCATAGATGTAGGCGCGCACGCGATCGGAATTGCGGAACGACTCGCGGGGGATCAGTTCGTCACGACGGAGCAGCGCTTCCGTATGACCGATCTCGACCATAAGGTTGCCGTATTCCGTGCGCTTGACCGTGCCGTTGACGATCTCGCCCACGCGATCCTTGAACTCGTTATACTGCTTCTTGCGCTCATATTCGCGAACACGCTGCACGATAACCTGCTTGGCGGTCTGGGCAGCGATACGGCCGAAATCGATGGGCGGCAGCGGGTCGACCAGATGCTCGCCCAGCTTGATCTCAGGCTGGAACTTCACCGCAATAGCAAGAGGAATCTGGGTGTCCTCGTTTTCCACGGTCTCGACCACTTCGGTCCAGCGTGACAGACGAACCTCACCGGAGCGGCGATCGATCGTCGCGCGGATATCCTTTTCGTGGCCGTACTTGGCGCGCCCGGCCTTCTGGATGGCCTGCTCCATCGCCTCCAGCACTTCTTCACGATCGATGTTCTTTTCACGCGAAACAGCGTCTGCCACCAGAAGCAGCTCAGGACGGGTAACGGAGGTGTCCATCAGACGAAATCCTCAAATGCGGCGCGCCGGTGCGGCGCGGACCATCAGAAACGGGAAAGGCGGAAAACCCAGTAACGCTAACTTCAGTGTGTCTTTCGTCCGGGCCGCGATCCCTTGCCCGGCTTGGCAGGATTAAGCTTCGGCGTCTTGCGACGCGGTGCTTCCTCTTCTTCTGCCCCTTCATCCTCCGATGCAATGCCCAGCATCGCGGCACTTGCCTCGATCAGCGCATCGGTCAGCACAAGACGGGCCTTGCGGATCGTGTCGATGGGCAGAACGGCTTCCTCGCCATCATCCAGACGAATCACGGCTGCACCGTCGCGCGTTCCGGTGATGATACCCGAAAAACGCTTGCGGCCATTGAGCGGCAGATCGAGCTCAGCCTTGACCAGATGACCCGCAAAACGGTCCCAGTCCTTCAGGCGCGTCAGCGGGCGATCGATTCCGGCAGAGGAAACCTCAAGCGTCCATGCGCCAGGGATCGGATCATCCACATCCAGCACGGCGCCGACAGCGTGGCTGATCTGCTCACAATCCTCGATTCCGATAAGGGACCCATCGGCGCGATCAGCCATGATCTGGATGGTCGGCGTCTCGCGGCCCAGCACGCTCAGGCGCACGAGCTCGTAACCGAGATCGGTCAGTGTCGGCTCGATCTGCTGCGCGATACGCGCTTCAAGACCGTTCAGGCTGGGAATTTCATTGGCCAAGACAAAAAAGGCGGCCCGTCAAGGCCACCCCCCGATAAGACGAAAGATGAAAGGAATACGGTCTATTTAGGCCAAGATGGCCGTTGATGCAAGACTCGCGGAAGGAAACGGACGAGTCACGAACGTTACATACGCTTACATTATTGGACTACCGTAACGGTTGCGAGGGAATGACGGGCCCTGCCATCGTTACGGGACATGAGCAATGAAGAGCATCCCGCCCCGCAATTGATGGAAATGCGCCCTGATGATGCTGCGCATAAGGGACGAGGAATCTCGCGCCTTGGCGGTTGCATTATTGTCGCTGCGCTCGCTCTGTCAGGCCTTGCGGTGGTGCATCAGTTCGGTGCTGACCCTTCCCATTCTGGTCACTCGGGCACGAACCAGACGACTGCCGAATCTGCAGCGGCGCCCACTGGAACACAAACCCCTGCTACGGCGTCGCATATGGGGGCCGACCTGCCCATGATTCCAGAAGGCCGAGCGGCGCTCGCACTGGCCCATTCGAACTACAGTGCCCAGGATCAGGCGCGTATTCTTGCAGCTTACAAGAGACGGGACATTTCGCTCGTTCAGATGCCTATCGCTGAAATCGACGGCAAGGCAGGAACAAGTGTCAGGATCGACACGGGAGGGTTCTCCCAGATCGTCACTCTGAGCCCTGCGCTCAAGGCCGTCACCATTCCGATTTACCATGCCGGCGAAGTGACGATTTCACCCATCCATATGCTTGCGGGCAACACGCTTGCCGCCAGCGTGTTGACTGTCTACGGGATGTATAACCTCCCCACACTGAGCTCCTCGGAGCTGGTTACCCTGGACGTCATCGCGCAATGAAAGCCCTGCTTCCTGCCCTGAACCGTCTCATGCCTGTCATGATGGTTATCTTCCTGCTTCTGGCGAGCATTCAGGCTGCCGTAGCCCTGCATCTCTCAGGGGGTATGTTCGTGCGCTTTTTCTCCTGGGCGCGCGAGGCCTACCTTCCTCTGGCCGGGATTTCGGCGATCGCGGTACTGAGCGGCCTTCTCTTTGAAACACATTCCGAAAAGCTGATCCGAAAAGGCCTTCGCAGAAGGAGAGGTATTCTTATGGACTCACTGGCGAGACTGACCAACCGCGACATGCTTGAAGCCCTCATGGCGCAGGAACAGCGCGAGACAACGATTGACGCCGAGGAGCTTGCCGCAGCGCTGCGCGCCCGTGTTATCGGACAAGACCAGGTTTGCGAGGATATTGCCCAGCAGCTTCGCCGGCGCCTTGCCCTGCATGTGCGCAACAAACCGGTCGGTATCTTCCTGATGGCCGGCCCTCCCGGAACAGGCAAGACCTATCTTGCCAAGCAGATCGCGCGCCAGATGGAGCGCCCCCTACTGCATTTTGACATGACCCAGATGTCCAGCCCCCATGCAGCCACGCAGCTGTTTGGCTCCCCGAAGGGCTATGTCGGGTCAGACAGCTTCGGCAAACTCACCGGGGGGTTGCAGGAAAAACCCGATGCGGTCGTGCTGCTCGATGAAATCGAGAAAGCCCATCCGGACGTCTTCAAGAAGTTTCTCACTGCCTGGAATGATGGTCATGTGACCGAGGCCTCCACAGGGGCACAGATCTCGACAACGCGTGCGATCTTCATGCTGACGTCGAACATTGCGACTGAAGAGCTCACGGAGATCGCTGACAGGTTGCATGACGACGCCGAGCGGATGCGTGCCGAGTCCACCGAAGCCCTGCGCAAGGCCGGCTTTGCCCCCGAGGTTCTCAATCGCCTCGACCGCATATTCGTCTTCCGTCGTCTCCACGGCCTCGATCTGGCCCGTGTCGCGGCTCTCGAAATCGAGGCCATGATCAAGGGATACGGCCTTAACGTGGAAGCGGGCGGCATCGACGCCCATCTTCTGTTCCAGTTGCTTCAAAGGCAGCAGAAGCTCGGAACGGGTGCCTCGGCACGTGATCTTGTCAGATCGATTGAGGATATGGTTAGTGAAAGTCTCATCCTCGCCCGTCAGAACGGCGCCAAGCTTGTGCGTCTGGTCATGACAGATAACGGCGTGGTGGCTGAAATCGCTGAAGAGAAACAAGCCCTCAATGCCCGTCTTACGCCTTGATATCTCTGGTCTGATTTCCTGATGTCTGCATCGTCGCGCCTGTGGCGCCGTGCCCCTGCGTGGCGCTTTTTTCTCTACACGACATTCCTGTTTCTGGTGCTGGGCCTGATCTTTCCTACACCGTTCGTCTCGCAACATACCGGGTGGCTGCACGCTCTGACCCGTCACCTGCCCTCTTTTGGCAGCAAGACGCCGTCAGACCCTGATGCCCCCCCTGGAACAGACGAGACGCGCGGCAACAGCACTGGCAGCGCAGGTCCCGACCTGAACGACCCCGAGCGCTTCGTGACACCTGATATTGCGACGGCCATTACGGGCGCCATCCCGTTTGGCGGCCATAGCCTGCCTTTGCCTGCCGGGGTGTGGCACCCAGTGCTGAGCGGCCAATACGGGCTGAACGGCATGATGTCGCTCAACGTTCTCGTGCGAACCGATCGCGGTATCGTCACAGGGGTCCTGATTGCCAATACGACCAATCAGGAACTGCCACGCGAGATCATCGAGGATGCCTATAATCACTGTCACGATGACAGGAACTACCATTCCACCATCCTGGCTGATCATCCTGATGGCAAGACTGAATGTGCTTATCTTACGGCGGCCTATCTGGGGCCAAGCGGCATCTTATCCACAGATCCACTGATCCAGCTCGCCTTCAAACGCCTGACGACGTTGGGCTTTCCCATGTCGTCCCTGTTCGTTGTTGCGAGCTGGCTCAACAGTAGCGGCGCCGGTGAGAGCACGAAGGGCTCCACCAACGTAACGCTCCTTCTCTCGCCGACCCGCCCCGGCACAGTGGTTCTGCGGGCCCCGCTCCCCTATTGGGACAAACGTCTCATCAACCGGGCACCGGACGCGCTCGAATTTGTACGACACGTCGATAGCTGGTTTGCAGAATGGGTCCCAGTCATGCGTCATGGCATGACCACTGACTATAGCGGTACAGTTCCTGACGCTGCGCTGGCCAAAGACCCTGCTGCCCCTTAGGCGGGATGGGCGCATGGGCCGGTTTATGATGGGCCGAACGGCCGGGAAGCGCGCTCCTGTGGGCGCTTCCCTCCCCTCTGAACGACCCCTGACATCACCATCATGATCGTATGCGTTGGCGGGGCGGAAGCGGCTTCAGCGAACACTCACTCCGCTCGTTGTACTCAATGCCTCGTACGACTTGATCTGGCGTGATACATGATCGCCATCCCGATGAACCGCACTATCTCATGAGCGTGAAAGGCCTTCGCGAATAGGTCGAAGGGGAAACGGCCCGTCCTTTTTCGACATGTTCTAGGCACTGGCTGCGTCCCTCCTGCTCGCTCAGCGTATCGACAGGCTGTGAAGGCAGGCTGGCTCACGCGCTGCAAGCCGCAGCACTTTGCTCACACAGCGCCTGCTGCGTCAGAACATCGTCACCAATATCTTGCGGCTTCTCGCCATCCTCATGCCCACTGCTCACGATCCTGCTGCGAAGGACGCGCTTGGCTCTGCATCGGACTCAGAAGTTTTGTAACAGACTTCTCAGTGGTGTCCCGAGCGTGTGAGGCTCTGCCCCAGTCGGCGTTCCACATGGCGGGCAAAACGGACGAAAGGCAGTCCGAGCAGCAGATAGGCCGCACCGATCAGAAGCCCTGTACCGATATAGTCGTAATAGGTCGATGAAAGCCGGATATAGGTCTTTGTCAGCTCGGTCAGTGTGATCACACTCACCAGCGAAGAATCCTTGAGCAGGGCAATGAAGTCGTTGGTCATGACCGGCAGGACCGTGCGGAAAGCCTGCGGCACGATCACCAGCCGAACAGCCTTGGCGCGCGTCATGTTGAGCGCAATTGCCGCCTCCATTTGCCCGCGTGGCACAGAGGAGAGGCCAGCCCGATAATTTTCGGCTTCATAGGCCGCATAGTTCAGGCCCAAGGCCAGAACGCCCGCGAAGAAAGGCGACAGTTTGATGCCTATGCCCGGCAGACCATAGAAGATGAAGAGCACCTGAATAAGCAGGGGCGTGCCGCGCACAACCTCGATGTAAAGTCCGCTCAGCCATTGCAGGGGGCGTGCGCCGTAGTGGCGACACAAGGCAAGCACGAGCCCCAGACTGACGGCAAGGATCATGGAAAGAGCCGACACCACAAGGGTCAGCACGGCCGCCTTTCCGATAATGGGCAAAAATCCGAGATAACGATGGAACAGCCCCACCCAGCCAAGCTGACTGCGCATGGCGTCACGATAGCGCAGCCATGCGACAGGAGGCACCTCACGCACCGTATGGTCGCCGGTCATGGCTGCCATCTCTGGCGCCCAAAGATTCCAGCGCCGCAGAATGGTCTGAAGCGTCCCGTCGCTCATCATGTCGCCCAACACACGATCGACAGAATCGTGAAGCGCGACATTGCCCGGCTTGAAGGCAATGCCATAGCGGGTCTGCCCCACCGGCTCGCCAACGATCACCAGATCATCGGTCACCCCGGCATAGAAAAGCGCGATGGGTCCGTCGAGCAGCAGCGCATCCAGACGCCCGTTGCGCAGGTCCGAAAAGGCATAGGTCTCCTCTTCGTAAGAACGTGTGGTAATGCTCGGCTCGTTCTGCAACAGCCGTTCGGCCAGCGTCTCCTTGATCGTTCCGACCACATGCCCCTTGAGGGCCGCGAAACTGGCGAGGTCCTGACGGTCGCGACGCACGACGATGCGATCGCCGGTCACATAGTAAGGCCGTGAGAAGAGCGCCGCCTTCACATGGTCGGGCGTCATCTCGATGCCGTCGACCACCATGTCATACATGCCGCGCTGGAGGCCGGGTATCAGGCCGTCCCAATCGTTCTGCACGAAATGCGGTGTACGCTTCAGGCGCCGGGCGATCTCCTGCACCATGTCGAACTCGAATCCCTCAAGACGATCCGTGTCCGCCGGGTCGTGAAAGACATAGGGAACATTGGCCTCACCATCCGAGGCCCAGTTCAGAACCGACGATGAAGCCGTATTGCTTATCACTGGCGGGAGTGAAGATGTCTGGGCATGGACAGAACGGCCACCGATCAGAAGCATCACCCCCATCAGAGCGCCGGCTAGAACCCGCCCTGACACGATGCGGGCCATCACAGCAGTGACCTCAGGAAGCGGCGCGTTCTGGCATCTTCGGGAGCCGCAAAGACTTCTTCAGGATCGCCGCTTTCGATGATGCGGCCCCCCTCGACATACAGCACGCGGTTCGACGCCGCACGGGCAAAGCGCATATCGTGCGTCACGACGATCTGGGTCATGCCCTCCTCGTCCAGTTTGCGCATGACCTGCAAAACTTCTTCTGCCAGTTCGGGGTCCAGCGCAGAGGTCGGCTCGTCATAGAGCATGATGGCCGGTTTCATGGCCAGGGCGCGGGCAATGGCCGCACGCTGCTGCTGACCGCCAGACAGTGTCGAGGGATAACGGTCAGCCAGACCATCGAGCCCGACCTTCGCCAGCAGACCACGCGCCAGCGGCGCGATATCGCCAGTTGCCATGCCTTTAACCGCCCGTGGCGCCAGCATGACATTGTCCAGAACCGTGCGATGGGGAAACAGGTTGAACGACTGGAAAACCATGCCGACATGGGCACGCAGCTTATGGGCACGACGCTCCTGGGCGCGGTTCCAACCCTGACCGGCGACCGTGTCGATTTCGATATCCCGTATCCGGATCGTTCCGGAATCGGGTATCTCAAGAAAATTGAGACAGCGGAGAAAGGTCGATTTCCCGCAGCCCGAAGGCCCGATGATGGAAATCAGGTCACCACGCCTAACGCGAAGCGACATGTCGTGCAGCACGACATGTCGCCCAAAGCTCTTGGTGATGTTTCTGGCGTCGAGAACGGTCTCGGCGTGATCAGTCAGTTTCGGTCATCCCGCGCAGCACATAAGGGAGAATCCCTCCATGCCTGTAATAGGCGACTTCATCAAGCGTATCGATGCGGCAAAGAAGTTCGACCTGCTCGGTCTCGCCGCTGGCGCGGGTGATGGTCATGGGTACGGTCATACGCGGGGTAATGGACTCGAGCCCACCCAGTGAGATCGTTTCAGTGCCATCCAGCCCCAGCGTCTTGCGCGTCGTGCCCTCACGGAACGTCAGAGGCAGAACGCCCATGCCCACGAGATTGGAACGATGGATACGCTCGAAGCTCTCTGCAATCACGGCCTTGATGCCCAGCAGATTCGTGCCCTTGGCAGCCCAGTCACGCGAGGAGCCCATGCCGTATTCACGCCCGCCAATCACGACCAGAGGCGTGCCATCCTGCTGATAGCGATGCGCCACGTCATAGATCGACGCCACCGTGCCATCAGGCAGGTATTTCGACATGCCGCCCTCGACGCCCGGAAGCATCTCGTTGCGGATACGGATATTGGCAAAGGTGCCACGCACCATCACGCGGTCATTGCCACGGCGCGACCCGTAGGAATTGTAATCCGCAACCGCCACCTGATGCTCGCTCAGGAACTTGCCCGCCGGGGAAGACGGCTTGATGGCGCCTGCCGGTGAGATGTGGTCGGTCGTGATGTTGTCGCCCAGCAGTGCAAGAATACGCGCATTTTCGATGTCATGCGTCTCGCCCGGTTCCTTGGTCAGCCCTTCGAAATAGGGCGGCTTCTGGATATAGGTCGAGCTGTCCGACCACGCGAAGGTACGGGCGTCGCTGGCTACGGCCAGAGCCTGCCACTGCTTCGTGCCCTTCGAGATGCTGCCATAACGCTCGACAAAGCTCTCACGCGTGACGGAGGACTTGATGAGCGCTGCGATCTCTTCATTGCTCGGCCAGATATCGCGCAGGAAGATTTCCTTGCCATCTTTCGAAATGCCGAGAGGCTCTTTCGTGATGTCCTTGCGCAGGGTGCCAAGTAGGGCATAGGCCACAACAAGCGGCGGGCTGGCGAGGTAGTTGGCGCGCACGTTGGGCGAGATGCGCCCTTCGAAGTTACGGTTACCCGAAAGCACCGACGTCGCCACCAGACCATTGCCTTCGATCGCATCCACGATCGGCTGGGCGATGGGACCTGAATTGCCGATACAGGTGGTACAGCCATAACCGACCGTCTCGAAGCCGAGCGCGTCGAGATCGGCGCTGAGCCCGGCCTTGTCGAGATAATCCGTCACCACCTGCGAGCCGGGTGCCAGCGAGGTCTTGACCCAGGGCTTGGGCTTGAGACCGAGCGCACGGGCCTTGCGTGCCACCAGACCCGCCGCCACCAGAACCGCCGGATTGGAGGTATTGGTGCAGGACGTGATAGCGGCAATCACCACATCGCCATGACCGATATCGTAATCCGACCCGGCCACGATGGCGCGCTTGCGCACGTCGTCAGGCTTTACGCCCAGCGTGGTGGTCAAAGCTTCCTCGAAAGCCGCCGTCGCATTGGTCAGCGCAACGCGATCCTGCGGACGCTTCGGGCCAGCCAGTGAGGGGATGATGGTCGAAAGATCGAGCGACAGAACCTTCGAGAACACAGGCTCAGGCGTATCGGCATCGCGGAACATGCCCTGGGCGCGCAGATAGGCCTCGGTGAGACGGATGCGATGCTCGTCGCGTCCTGTCTGGTGCAGATAATCCAGCGTCAGCGCATCGACCGGGAAGAACCCGCAGGTTGCGCCATATTCGGGCGCCATATTGGCGATGGTCGAGCGATCAGCCACGGGCAGATGATCAAGGGCAGGACCGAAGAACTCAACGAACTTACCAACCACGCCCTCGGCGCGCAGCATTTCGGTGATCGTCAGCACGAGATCGGTCGCGGTCGCGCCCTCAGGCAGAACGCCCTCAAGACGCACGCCAATCACATCCGGGATCAGCATGGCAATAGGCTGGCCGAGCATGGCAGCCTCGGCCTCGATGCCGCCCACACCCCAGCCGAGCACGCCCATACCATTCACCATGGTGGTGTGGCTGTCCGTACCATAAAGCGTATCGGGATAGGCGTAGTCCTTGCCATCGACCTTTCCGGTCCAGACGGCCTGCGCCAGATATTCGAGATTGACCTGATGGCAGATGCCCGCACCAGGCGGCACAACGCGGAAGTTCTCGAATGCGCCTTGGCCCCAGCGCAGGAAGGCATAACGCTCGCCATTGCGCTCGAACTCGATCTCGACATTGCGTTCCAGCGCATCGGCGCTGCCCGCGACATCCACCATGACCGAGTGATCGATCACGAGATCGACCGGCACCAGCGGGTTCACCTTCTCCGGGTCGCCATCAAGGGCAATGATGCCGTCGCGCATGGCAGCGAGATCGACCACGGCCGGAACGCCGGTGAAATCCTGCATGAGGATACGCGCCGGTTTGAAGGGCACTTCCTGATCCGAATGGCCCTTTGCCGTCCAGTCGACAATGGCCTGCGCATCTTCAGTGCGATAGCTCAGCCCGTCCTCGAAACGCAGAACGTTCTCGAGAAGAACCTTGAGGCTGACCGGCAGGCGGGACAGATTGCCCAGCTTGGCCGCCGCCTCTGGCAGGGAGAAGATGTGGTACTTTCGGCCATCAACCTCCAGATCCCGCATCACGCCCAGGGAATCCCGTCCAACGGTTCTCATGGCTTGTCCTCCTGCCTTGTCAACTGGCCCTCAAGGGCTGAGCCTTCTATACAGTCTCGACCCTTATTCGCACAGAGTCGAATAAAACTCTCTCAGGAAGATGTTATTTCCGCACAATGTCAGGTTTTCCCTCGCCTCCAGCGCCCTGGCTCAGTTTGCATGACGTAACCGTGATACGCGGCGATCGTCTGGTGCTGGATGGACTCAGCCTGTCGCTCGCGCCAGGTGAGGCTATCCTGCTCACGGGTCCGAACGGTGCGGGCAAATCGACCCTGCTCCGTTTTCTGGCCGGACTCTGCCCCGCACAGGGTGGTCAGGTCACCTGGAATGGCGAGACAAGGTCAGCCGACAGGCTCGATCCGACACAGGCTCTGGATATCGCGTATCTCGGCCATCAGGATGCGCTCAAGCCTGCCCTTACCCTGCGTCAGAACCTGAGCCTTGAGGCCGGGTTATTTGGGACACGAACAACAAAAGGGGACGAGGGTGCAGCGCTGGATCAGGCTCTCGACCTCCTTGGCCTGACAACGCTGGCTGATCTGCCGACGCGCCTTCTTTCGGCAGGCCAGAAAAGACGCGGCGCTTTCGCCCGCCTCCTTCTGCGCCATGCGCCCCTCTGGTTGCTGGATGAACCGAGCCTCGGGCTGGATGCACATGCCGTCGAAACACTCGGGCATGTGATGGCCCGGCATCGTGCCCAGGGTGGCATGATCATCGCCACAACCCATGTTCCCCTGCCCCTGACCGATGCCATGACCCTCGCTCTCACTCCCACGGCTTTTCAGGGGAGTGACCCATGCTGGTGAGCGCTTTCCTCTCCCTCATCCGGCGCGACCTGTCTCTTGCCGTGCGCTTTGGGGCCGACACGCTCGCGGCTGTTCTTTTCTTCGTGCTCTGTGCCAGCCTCTTTCCGCTGGCGCTTGGACCATCGCCGGTTCTGCTTCACCGCATGGCCCCAGGCATTATCTGGGTCTGCGCGCTGCTGGCCAGCCTGTTGCCGCTCGACCGGCTTTTTGGTGCCGAACTTGATGATGGCGGCCTCGATCACCTCCTGCTTCTGGGCCTGCCCCCTTCGCTGGTGGCGCTTGCCAAGATCATCGCGCACTGGCTGACAACCGGCGTGCCCCTGCTCGTTGCGGCCGGCCCTCTTACACTCATGCTGGGGGGCACGCCGGGCGATATCCTGCCACTGCTTGCCGGGCTCGTGCCGGGCACGGCGCTGCTTTCGCTTCTGGGGGGAATGGCGGCGGGGCTCGTGCTGGGCGCGCGCCGTGGCAGCATCCTGCTGCCGCTTCTGACCCTGCCCCTCGCCTCACCTGTGCTGATCTTTGGCGCAGCCGCCGCCGATGCGGCGGCCAATGGTCAGAGCAACAGGGTGGAGCTGAGCATACTTGGCGCCTTTCTGGCGCTGGCACTGCCTTTGTGCCCCCTGGCGGCGGGGAGCGGATTACGCGCCGCTACCAGCTGAGGCCCCTCCCGATGCCGTTTCCTGCGCCGTACCGTTCCTTCTCTGCACCCGGATACAGGCCATAAGGCTTGCGTTTGGGGACACTTCACAGTTTCTATTTGCAACCCCGTCGAGGTGAGGCTTCCGCGCCACGCTCCCGCATCACAGAATTTCGTTGCTCCAGAAGGTGTTCATGCGTCTCTCCTCCCTTCTCGCCAGTACCGCTATTGCCAGCCTGACCCTGCTTGGCCTTGCCTCGCCTCCGGCTCAGGCTGCGCCCGGCTATCTGCGTGATCCCGCGCTGTCAGGCACGACCCTTGTTTTCGATGACGAGCAATCGGTGTGGAGCGCCCCTTTGCAGGGCGGCAACGCAACGCGCCTGACCGCACCAATCGGCACGGATCCGCATCCCATTCTCTCACCGGATGGCAAGCAGGTCGCCTTTCTGGCCAATTATGACGGCCCGCAGGAAATCTATGCCATGCCGGTCGAAGGGGGGACGGCCAGGCGCGTCACCTTCGAGAACCAGAATGTCATGCCCATTGGCTGGGACAGAAAGGCGGGTATTCTTTACAGTTCTGCTCCCGCGACGGGCCCGGGACTGAGCCGCGTGGTAAGCGCGATCCTTCCCGTAAGCGGCACGAAGCGCACCTACCCTCTGGCCGATGCCAATGACGCTGCCCTGAGCGCTGACGGACAATGGCTTTATTTTGTCCGTTTCGGCACGGCCGTCTCCCATGATCACCTCAGGCTGTATCGCGGCGGGGCTGTGGCGCAACTTTGGCGCTATCGCCTCAAGGGCGGCGGTGAAGCCGAACGTCTGGGGCCGCAAAACGTCAATCTGCGCCGCCCGATGCTCTGGAAAGACCGGCTGATCGTCATCAGCGACCAGAGCGGCCGCGACAATCTCTGGAGCTATGCGCTGGATGGCACGGATGGCCATCCGCTCACGCAACATGATGATTTCGGCATCAGACAGGCCAGCCTGAGCGGCCACGATGTGGTTTATCAGCGCGGAGCCGATCTCTATCACTTCGACCTCGATACCGGCGCCGAGACGCTCATTCCCGTTGATGTTATCAGTGACAATGCGGCGCGGCGGCCTCAGTGGCTTGATAATCCTTTCCCCTATCTGACCGATATCGATCTCGCGCCCAACGGCAAGCAGGTCGCCCTGACCCTGCGTGGTCACGTGGCGCTCGCCAGCGCGGGGCCGCAAAGACGCATCACGCTGGCAACCGCAGCGAGCACACGGTTGCGTCATGCCAGCCTCTCCCCTGACAGCAAGACGCTTTATGCATTCAGTGACAAGGGCGGGGAATCCGAGCTCTGGGCATTTCCGGCCACGGGAGGAGCAGAAGGCACGGCCCTGACCCATGCCAGCAAGAGCGAGCCTACCGGGCTCTGGGTGTCGCCCGATGGCACCCATATCGCTCATACCGATCTTGCCGGGCATCTGTATGTTCTGGACGTTGCGACACGCACCGACAAACTCATCGACGATGCTCGTCTCGACGGGCAGAGCGATTATGAGTCGGTGGTCTGGTCCCATGATGGCCGGGCGCTGGCCTTTACACGGGCGCGGGGGGATAATGTCCGGCGCCAGATCGCACTTTATCCTCTCGAAACAGGGGTCACGCTCTGGGCCACGACGCCGGACTACGATTCCTATGCGCCGCGCTTCAGCCCGGATGGTCACTTCCTGTGGTTCCTGTCCGACAGGCTTTTCAAGCTGAGCAATGGCAGCCCCTGGGGGGATCGCAACCCCGCACCCGTGTTCGGGCCTCGTACGGGAATTTTCGCGCTGGCCCTGCACAAGAGCGCGCGTTTCCCCTTTGCACCGCACAATGAACTCGAACCGGCAGCCCCGACCAAGCCCCCCGAGAAGCCAGCCGCGCCGTCGAACGCCAAGACCCCGGTTTTCGACCCCGACGGTCTGGCCGCACGCCTGTATCAACTGCCCGTCCCGGCGGCGGATTACAGCCAGATCGAGATCGCACCTGACTATCTCTACCTGCTGGCAAGAAAGCCGGACGACCTGACAGCCAAGAACGACGGAATGACGCTGTATTCCGTCAAGGTGACCCGTGACGAGATCAAGCCCAAGGTCTTTGCAGCAGATCTCAGGGATTTCAGCCTGACACCGGACGGCAAGACACTCATGCTGGTCTCCGGCAAGGAAAAGCAGCGACCCAAGATCCAGCTTGTCCCGGCAGGCGCGACGCTGGGTGATGCTGGAGGGCCGGAGTCACAGGTCAGTCTCGACGGCCTGCGACTGCGCATCGACCCCGGTGCGGAATGGCAGGACATGTTCACCGATGCGTGGCGTCTGCATCGTGACCATTTTTATGACCCTGCACTGCATGGCGTGGACTGGAACAGTATTCGCGAACGCTACCGGCCGCTTCTGGCCCGCATAGGTGACCGCTCGGATCTGGACGATCTGCTCGGCCAGATGATGGGTGAACTCAATGCGCTTCACTCGCAGCTTCGCCCTGCCGAAACCACAACCCGCGACAATGAAACCCTGATTGCCGGCCTTGGTGCCCATCTGACACGCCAGCCGGGCGGCTTTCTGATTGATCGCATCTACACGGGCAACCCGGATCTTCCGCAGGATCGCGCGCCGCTGGCGGCACCGGATGTCGATGCGCAGCCGGGTGATCTGATTGTCTCCCTCAACGGTCAAAGCCTGGCCGACCTGCCGGATCTGTCTTCGTTGCTCGCCAATCAGGCGGGCAAGCAGGTGCTTCTGACGCTCAAACGCAAGGACAGGCAGTTCCAGACCATCGTCACGCCTGTGTCCGCCAAGCAGGAGATGAGTCTGCGTCTGCGTGCCTGGGAAAGCGAGCGCGCCACGCGTGTCGAAAAGGACAGCCACGGGCGGATAGGCTACCTGCACCTGCGCGCCATGGGCCCGGATGATATTGCAGCGTTCACGCGCGATTTCTATGCCCAGACCGATAAGGACGGGCTGATTATCGATGTTCGTCGCAATCTGGGTGGCAATATCGATTCCTGGGTGCTTTCGCAGCTGTTACGCAAGGTCTGGATGTTCTGGTCCGACCACGGCAAGGCATCGCAAGGCAACATGCAACAGGCCTTCAGGGGGCATATCGTTGTTCTGTGCGATGAATTCACCTACTCGGATGGCGAGACCTTCTCGCAAGGCGTGAAGGCGCTCGGCATCGGGCCGTTGATTGGCATGCGCACAGCCGGAGCGGGCGTATGGCTTTCAGACTCCGACCGTCTGGCCGATAACGGCCTGCCCCGGACTGCACAGCATCCCTATTTCGACATGAAGGGCCATTGGCTTGTCGAGAACCACGGCGTGGAGCCCGACATTGCCGTCGAGAACATGCCGGTCGCGACCTTCAACGGTCAGGACCAGCAACTCGACAAGGCGTTGGAAACCCTGAACGGGCTGCTGCAAAAGCAGCCCATTACCCCAATGGCGGCTGAGGGCTTCTCGGGCGCCGCGGAAGCTTTGCCGCACTGACTGCGATCCTGTCTCCCACCTTCGAGCGGGGGACAGGATACTGGCCTGCCGACGCCGGTCATGCAGACAGCCTGATCCCGGCGGTCGGGCGATATGTTTTCGCAGAGCGATATCGCCCCCGGTGCTAGAGGAGACCGGACAAGCCGGATCGAAGGAATGGGCGCATTTGACCGACACCCGGTCTGTACCCTTGGCAAGTACCCTGCGATTCGAGAGATTTGCTGGCGCAACAATCTGGCCACTCAGCCGAACGGACCCGTCACCGTTGGTCCCTGCCCAGGATGGAACGACATCCCTTCCCGCGCTTCGGTCATCCGACGCGCTGGGCGTTAAGCCCCAACGGCGTTACCGCTAACGGCTCGGCGAGAAAGCCACTGGCGTCAGGATGCTGCTTTGCATGGTGCCGAGCAGGGGCAGGATATTTTTTGGCGGCCATGCACCACTTTCCACCGCCAGCTTCCGCTTGGCAGCACGGTCAGCGAGATCGGCATAGGGCCAGATGTGAAGGAGGCGTGATGCGCCCTGGGAGGCGGTCATGACGGCATAGGCGGGGGAGATTTCGGCCCGCGCGGGGGTCGAGGCCTCCATCAGACCGACGACCTGCGCCTCGCACCCGTCCAGGATATCATAGAGACGCCATTCATAGGCACCGCCATGCGTGCCGGGCTGCGGGGACGTTCCAGCGTGGAGCGTCCATTCCTGCTGCACAATGCCCTGCACGCCGTGATCAGAGCCGGGCCACACGATGTCGTCCGGCAGCTTCTCGAACATGACGACAACCTGATTCAGGATGCCCAGTTCGGTTGTCCAGCATCCAAGGAAACCGGCACGCCCCACAAGTGGCGCCTCAAGCGCGGCGACAACCTGAGGAACGCTGCCCGAGCGGCAGGTGAGAACAAAGGTTTCAACACATACCGACATCGGGGCTTTTCCTTGCGCTTCTTACTTCTTGAGTGAGTCGACGAATTTTTCCAGCCAGTGAATCGTGTAGTCACCCTTCTGGAACTGCGGGTCCGCCAGAATCTTGCGATGCAGCGGAATGACCGTTTTTACGCCATCGACCACACATTCATCCAGCGCACGCATCATGCGGGCAATGGCTTCCGCACGGGTCGGCGCATGGACAATGAGCTTGGCAATCATGCTGTCGTAGTAAGGGGGCACGCGATAACCCGCATAGATGGCGCTATCGATGCGCACACCCAGCCCGCCTGGTGCATGGAACACCTTGATCGTGCCCGGGTTAGGCATGAACGTCTCGGGGTCTTCAGCATTGATGCGGCACTCGATGGCATGACCGCTGAACGTGATGTCCGACTGCTCGTAACCGAGGGCTTCGCCAGCCGCGACACGGATCTGCTCACGTACCAGATCGACATCGCAGACCATCTCGGTCACCGGATGCTCGACCTGCAGACGCGTATTCATCTCGATGAAGCAGAACTGGCCGTCCTGATACAGGAATTCGAGCGTACCGGCATTGCGATAGCCCATCTTCTTCAACGCTGACGTTGCGGTGGCGCCAATCGCGTCACGCTCTTCGGCGGTCAGAACGGGTGAGCCAGCCTCTTCCAGGAGCTTCTGGTGGCGACGCTGCAGCGAGCAGTCACGCTCGCCGAAATGCACGACATTGCCATGCGTGTCGGCCATGATCTGCAGCTCGATATGACGCGGCTTGTCGAGATATTTCTCGAGATAGACCTCGTCATTACCAAACGCTGCGCGTGCCTCGGTACGAGCAACCGACCAGGCTTCCTCGATCTCATCCTCGGTCTGAGCGACCTTCATGCCGCGACCACCGCCACCGGCGGCGGCCTTGATCAGCACAGGATAGCCGACCTTTGCGGCAACTTCCCGCGCTGCTGCCAGATCGCGCAAGGCACCATCAGAGCCAGGCACAAGCGGCACACCAAGCTCACGCATAGTGGTCTTGGCCATGATCTTGTCACCCATCGTACGGATATGATGGGCGGTCGGGCCGATGAACACGAAGCCATGCTCCTCGACCGTCTCGGCAAAATCGGCATTCTCGGACAGGAAGCCATACCCCGGATGAATGGCTTCTGCCCCGGTGATGGTCGCTGCGGAGAGGATGGCCGCTACGTTCAGATAGGATTCGCGCGACGAAGGCGGGCCGATGCAGACCGCCTCATCCGCCAGTCGGACATGCATGGCATCGGCATCGGCCGTGGAATGCACGGCAACCGTTGCAATGCCCAGTTCACGGCAGGCGCGCAGGATGCGAAGCGCGATTTCGCCGCGATTGGCGATCAGGATCTTGGAAAACATCAGGCCCCAGACTCAGTCAGTAATGCTTATTCTATGATGGCGAGCGCTTCGCCGAATTCAACCGGGTCACCGCTGGAAACCAGGATACGCTTCAATGTGCCGCCACGCGGCGCCTTGATCTGATTGAAGGTCTTCATGGCCTCGATCAGCATCAGGGTCTGACCGGCTGTCACGGCCTGACCTTCCTGCACGAAGGGCGGTGCCGATGGATCGGGCGCCAGATAGGCAATACCGACCATCGGGCTGTTGACGGCACCGGGGTGGCTTGCGGCATCGACCGGCGCAGCAGCCGGAGCAGGCGCTGCAACCGGTGCTGCGGCAACAGGGGCCGCGCCCATAGCGTGCACAACCTGACCACCGGCATTGCGGGCCACACGAATGCGGCTGTCCTTTTCCGCGACCTCGATCTCGGTCAGTCCGGTTTCGGTCAGAATATCAGCCAATGCCCGGATGGCATCCGCGTCCACGAGCATACGGCTCATCGTTCGTCCTCGTCTTCAATCATGTCATAGAGTGCACGCAATGCCATGGCATAGCCACGCACACCAAACCCGCAGATTACGCCAATTGCGGCCTGGGAGGTATAGGTGTGGTGACGAAAGGCATCGCGGCGATGGATATTGGAGATATGAACCTCCACCGTCGGCAGACCGGTGGCCAGCAGCGCATCGAGCAGAGCGATGGAGGTATGGCCATAGGCCGCTGGATTGATCACGATGCCACGCGCCCTTCCCCGGCATTCCTGGATCCAGGAAACCAGTTCACCCTCGATATTCGTCTGACGAAAATCGATGGCGACGTCGAGTTGCTCGGCTGCCTGGATACAAACCTGTTCAAGGTCGTCCAGCGTCGCATGACCGTAGATTTCCGGCTGGCGCATACCAAGCATGTTGAGGTTGGGGCCGTTGAGCACGGCAATCATCGGGCGAATCATGAAAGGAGCCCGTAGCACTTTCGCATGGGGCATAAAAGCCTTAGCGTACCGCCGAGCCGGTTTACGCCTCATTCCTGCCCTGTTTATAGGCTCACTTGCCACAAAGGAGACAGACAGGCACCTGTTTCACGGTGATGATGCGGTACAGGAGCCCTGCCCCGCCTCAGGATTTCGTGATCGAGCCGGTCTGTGATACACACGTCGTTCGCCGCCTCGGCTTGTCGGGGCAATCGTTCGTTCGGAGTAACTGGGCAAAAGGCTGTACGCTGTCGTGACATCAATCAAAAGCAGAAAACTCGCTTTCAGTTCCACGGAACGCTGCAAGATGCGTCTCCGCGCCCGAATCGGCGGTATCGCTCTGCTTTGCACAGTGCTCGCACCGAAACATGCAGCCCATGCCGCCGCAAATGCACAGCCCGAACAACTTATCCAAGGCACCCCGGATCACGCGCCCTGGGCTTCCTCGGTACGCCTGGCCCTCGCCAAGCGCGCCCATCGTATTGCCTTAGCGAGCCATAATGTTCTGGCCTGGTCGGAACACGGGGTTGCAAGCTGGTATGGTCGACGTCTGGCCGGCCACCGCACCAGCAGCGGTGAGCGCCTTGACAGTCATGCCCTGACCGCAGCCCATCCGACCCTGCCCATGGGGTCAAAGGTTCTTGTACAGAATGAGGATACAGGGCGATCAGTCATCGTCACGGTCAATGATCGGGGCCCTTTCAATAGCCGCATCATCGACCTCTCTCATGCAGCGGCCGCAGAAATTGGCATGCTGGGCAGTGGCACGGCACATGTGAAGATTGCACCGATCCCTGCCGGATCTCCAATCAAGGAAGATGAACCTATCGAAGTCGCCGAAGCCGAAGCTGACGACACCAATGCACAGGCACTGGACGCCGTAACGCCTGTCATGACGCATCATGAAGCCAAGGCAGCCACACCGCACCACGTTCGGCACCACCACAAATAAGTCCGTATCACCCCCGGGAAAAACTGGCCGGTCTCTGCCGGCTCTACACCGCAGGGCGACAGATCGAAACAGCGAAGGCGTCAGGAATCCCTGACGCCTTTTTTCGTACCGCCAGAACCAGAGCCTTGCACTCAGGCTTCGGTTTGCGCCGTTGCAGGTTCCGTTTCTTCCTGTACACGGGTGATGCCAGGGACTTTGGGGTTGAAACCTTTCATCCGGTCCTCAAGCCCTGCGTTGAGCTCCGCCCCGAACAACACGACATAGGTGCCCACGAAGAACCACATCATGATGGCAGCCACCGCACCAAGGGGGCCATAGGTCGAGCCATAACTCGCAAAATGACTGACATAATAAGAGAAGGCCAGAGACGTCAGTACCCACAGGAAAGTGGCGATCAGCGAGCCAGGAACAATCCAGCGCCAGTCAGGCTTGTCGCGGCAGGGCCCATACCGGAACAGCAGCGATACGGCGATGAAGACAAACAGGAGCATCAGGGCCGGTGCGCCAAAATGCACGATATAACGCGTGCTGTAGCTCATCAGATAATCAGTGAGATACAGGATTTCCGGCGGGAGGTTGCGCAAACCAAACCGGTTGAGCAGATCGGGCAGGTAATCAATCAGCGCCGGGAAAGCCACCATGAGTGCGAGCGTCATGCACGCGCCGACAACGGCGCCAAACGTCACGCCCAGGGCCAGAAACTGAAACCTGAAAAAACCGCGTGTCTCCAGAACATCATAGGCAAGATTGAGCGCCGACAGCACAGATTTGGTGCTGGCTGATGCGGACCATAACGCTATGGCCGTGGAAAATATCAGACCGACAGTCAGTGACGAATGGGGCTGGGCGATAAGTGTGTGAATCTGCGAAGCAATCAGGTCAAACGCGGTCGGCGGAAGCAGATTGCGCAACACATTCAATTGCGGCTCGACCGTCTGCAGATCAAAGATCAGCCCATAGACCGAAATCAGGGACGAGATCGCCGGAAACAGGGAGAGCGTGGCGTAGAAGGCGCAACCTGCGGCCGAGAGACTGGTCTGGCTGGAACCCAGATTGCTGAATGTCTGGCGCATGACCAGCTTCCATCCACCCAGCGGCATATGGATAGGGCTACGCGCACCCGTGCCAGGTGCTTCGCGGCCAAGCGCCTCATCCGAAACGTCATCCTGCGCAGCCGAGGCATTCTCTGCGGGCCCGGCCGAGACTGCAATGTGCGTTGCAGTCGTATCAAGCTCGGTCGGACGTGCTTCCCCAAGGGCACCGCCCGATTCTGCAGCAGCTCGCGACAACTGAGTTTTCTGGGTCGGTGACTCGTCCACTAATACTTCCTTCTATCAATGCGGCCCCGTTCCGCCTGATGAACACAGCATATGTCACCCGACGCACGGCACAGATTTACTGTCGGAATGACGCCCCGGCACGAGAAACGTTGCAGGCCCACCGACGTTGAAACGCGACAACTGCGGCCCCCATGTGAAAAATACAAGTCCGGCCCATTTTTTAGTTGCAACAGGGGGGCTTTGGTCCCATATGCGCCGCACGCAGCAACGCACGTGCCACTGGCCCTCTGTAGGTTACGCAACGACGTCAAGCGTTCTGGCAATCGGGCTGATCCTGCTCACTTTCATGAGCACTCAGCCTCGTCCTGATCGCCGGTCCGTTCGACCGTTTCGCAACAATTCCGCCCGTGCAGTTCCGGGCGGATTTCGGGAGGAGTGACTCATGACTCCGAAAATCGTCCGCTATCTTGCCGAGCAGCAGCCGGCAACCCCCTGCCTCGTGGTCGATGTCGATCATGTCGAGGCACGCTATCATGCCCTGCGTGATGCCCTGCCGCTTGCGCAGATCTATTACGCCGTCAAAGCCAACCCGGCTGCCCCGATCCTTGAGCGCCTCGTGCGTCTGGGCTCCTCTTTCGACGCGGCCTCCATTGGTGAAATCCACCAGTGCCTTACCGCTGGCGCACAGCCCAGCCAGATTTCGTTTGGCAACACCGTCAAGAAGGTCTCGTCCATTCGCGAGGCGTTCGGTCTTGGCGTCGACCTGTTCGTTTTCGACAGCGAGGAAGAGCTGGCGAAGCTGGCTGAACACGCCCCCGGCTCGCGCGTTTTCTGCCGCCTTGCCGTCGAAAATGAAGGCGCTGACTGGCCGCTGTCGCGCAAGTTCGGCACCACGGTCAACCACGCCAGGGATCTGCTGCTGAAGTCGGTCGAGCTCGGCCTCGAGCCCTATGGCCTATCCTTCCATGTGGGTAGCCAGCAGACCAGCACGGCTGCCTATGAGGCGGCGATTGCCAAGGTTGCCATGCTGTTCACCGATCTCTCGGCGGCTGGCATCGACCTCAAGATGGTCAATCTCGGTGGCGGCTTCCCCGTGCGTTACCGCGACGACATTCCCGAGATCGAACAGTTCGGTCTGGCCATTGGTCGCGCCATGACCGAGCATTTCGGCAACGCCCTGCCGCAGATGCTGATTGAACCCGGCCGCTTCATGGTAGCTGAAGCCGGGGTCGTCTCGACCGAAGTCGTGCTTGTCAGCCGTCGTGGTGGCAAGGAGAGCGATCCGCGCTGGGTCTATCTCGATATCGGTCGTTTCGGCGGTCTGGCCGAGACCGAAGGCGAGGCCATCCGCTATCGTTTCCGCACCCCGCATGACGGTCTGCCCACGGGTGAGACGGTCGTTGCCGGCCCGAGCTGCGATGGCGTCGATATCATGTATGAGAAGAACCGCGTTCAGCTGCCACACGCCCTGAACTCGGGGGACCGTATCGAGCTGCTGACCACCGGCGCTTATGTCACCACCTACTGCTCCACCGGCTTCAACGGCTTTGCCCCGCTGAGCGAGCATTACATCTGAGCGCTTAATCAGGCCTTGGCTGGCGGCGGTCATGAACGCTGACCACCACCAGCTTCCTGTCTGAAGCCTTCAGGACCCGGTCTGTTGCGAAACGGAGAAAGCGCCTCTCGCTCCCCTACGGGACCGAAGGCGCTTTTTTCTTTTAGGCTGGATGATGTTTCCTCCGGAAGCCGCACCGCCTTGTGGTGCTGGCTAACTCACTGCGGGCCAGTGCAGGTCCTTCATTGCTCCCTTGCGCGTAATCGCTCTAGTTTGGCCCGCCCGAACCCGCATGTGCCCGAAGGACCCCCGCCATGAAACGCCGTGCTTTCTGCCTTGCCAGCCTGGCAGCGACAGCGCTTGCGAGCACACGCAAGACCCGCGCTGCGTCACACGGCCATGTGGGGCAATCCAACACACTCGCCGATGTTGCGGGCCTCAAGATCGGGCAGGCGCAGGACAGCGTGCGCCGCACTGGTGTGACCGTCATTCTGCCGGACCAGCCCGTACCCTGTGCTGTCGATGTGCGCGGCGGCGGTCCCGGCACGCGTGAAACCGACGCGCTGAATGGCTGGAATCTCGTCCATCGCATCGATGCCCTCACCCTCTCGGGCGGGTCGGTTTACGGCCTGGCCGCTGCCGATGGGGTGGCCGCATGGCTCGGCGCGCAGGGGCGTGGCTTTGCCATGCGCCGTGTTGCGGGTGTGCCCGTCTCACCCATCGTTCCAGCGGCCATCCTGTATGACCTTGATAATGGCGGAGACAAGAACTGGGGCGAAACCCCACCCTATCGGGCCC
This sequence comes from Asaia bogorensis, assembly GCF_900465345.1. Classification (GTDB taxonomy): domain Bacteria; phylum Pseudomonadota; class Alphaproteobacteria; order Acetobacterales; family Acetobacteraceae; genus Asaia; species Asaia bogorensis_A. Next base: position 48,494 of record NZ_UEGO01000033.1, read on the forward strand.
TCGGTATGCAGGCCGTGCGCGATGCGCAGCCCAACCTCAAACTTGGCACAATTGGCGCGGGATACGGTGCGACATCGGGCCGGCTCAAGGGGGGTATTGGTTCAGCCTCCTGGGTCACGGCCGATGGAATCACAGTTGCAGCCCTTGTTGCCGTCAACAGCCTTGGTGCCGTGACACCTCCGCACCAGCGTCAGTTCTGGGCCGCCCCTTTCGAGCAGGGGCAGGAGTTTGGCGGCCTTGGAATCTCCTCCGCCAACGTCGCCCCCGATGACTGGACCGGCACGAAACTCGACCCCGCCCCACGTGCCAACACGACTCTGGCCAGCATCGCCACGGATGCGACCCTCGACCAGGACGACCTCAAGCGCATTGCCATGATGGCACAGGATGGGCTCGCCCGGGCCATTCACCCCGTCCACTCGCCTTTCGATGGCGATACGATCTTCGCACTCTCAACGCAGCGCCGCACGATAAAGGACGAAGGGCGGGCTCTGATGGTGGCTCGTCTGGGCAGTATCGCCGCCGATGTGCTGGCCCGCGCCGTCGCGAGAGGGGTTTACACCGCAACGCGCCCACCGGGCATGAAAGTCGACCTGTGGTCGGACATACCGTCGCGCCAGTAATCACGCACCCTTAATCACGCACCGGTAATTCCACCCCGGCGCAACAGCCACCCTATTGGACCGACAACACAGAGGGCGGGGCAGGAAAACAATGCCGGGATAATAACGCTGCGATCACGTTAGCTCTATCAGGGCTCGCCACATGACTCAGCATATGTTTTTCTTCCTGCCCGCGATTTCTGGCGAAACCGCCCCGACCATTTTTTCCGGAGACAAGCCCATGACCAGAACGCTGTCTGTTGCGCTCTCGGGGCAGGATCTGCTCAACCATCCCTTCCTCAACAAGGGCCTCGCCTTTTCCAGCGAGGAGCGTGACGCTTTCGAGCTGCATGGCCTCCTGCCCAAAGCCGTCCAGACGCTGGACCAGCAGGTTGAGGCGGCGCTGAAATTCCTCGATGCCCTGCCCTCGCCTTTTGCACGCCATGTGCATCTGCGCGAATTGCAGGATACGAACGAAACGCTGTTCTACGCGCTGCTGACCCGCAAGATCGATGCCATGCTGCCGCTGGTCTATACCCCCACCGTAGGTGAAGCCTGTCAGCGTTTCTCCGAGATCTGGCGTCGTCCGCGCGGCCTGTTCCTGAGCTACCCCGAGCGCGAGTCGATGGAAGATATCCTCGACAACCCGGCCTATGACGATGTGCGTGTGATTGTCGTCACAGACGGTGAGCGTATCCTTGGCCTGGGCGATCAGGGCGCAGGCGGCATGGGTATCCCCATTGGCAAGCTGTCGCTCTACACCACCTGCGCGGGTATCTCGCCTGACCAGACTCTGCCGATCGTGCTCGATACCGGCACCAATAATCAGGATCTGCTGCAGAACCCGGCCTATATCGGCTGGCGTCACGAGCGCGTACGCGGCGCAGAATATGACGCCTTCATCGAGCGTTTCGTGACCGCCGTGCAGACACGCTGGCCCCATGTGGCCCTGCACTGGGAAGATTTCAGCGGCGCCAATGCGGCCCCCATTCTTGAGCGCTATCGCGACCGGCTCTGCACCTTCAATGATGACATCCAGGGCACGGCGGCCGTCACCACTGCCGCCATTCTAAGCGCCAATGCGGCCCATGACGGCAAGCTCAAGGACGAGACCATCGTCATGCTGGGCGCGGGCTCGGCGGGTGTGGGCATTGCCAAGCTGCTGCTTCAGGTCATGCTCGACGAGGGCGCGAGCGAGGAAAACGCGCTGGCCCGCTTCTACATGCTCGATCAGGACGGGCTGTTGCTGGACGGGCGCGAAGGGCTGACCGACGGTCAGGCGCTTTTTGCCCGCAAGGACTGGAAAGACCGCCCCACCGATTTCGAAAGTGTCATGCGCGAGTGCAAGGCCAGCATCCTGATTGGCGTGTCCGGCGTGAAGGGGCTGTTTACCGAGACCATCGTGCGCGAGATGAGCAAGACCTGCAAACGCCCGATCATCTTCCCCCTATCCAACCCGACCTCCCATTCCGAAGCGACCCCCGAGGACATCATGGCCTGGTCGGATGAGCGCGCACTGGTCAGCACGGGCAGCCCCTTTCCGCCGCTCGACCTGCATGGCCGCACCCATCGCGTGGACCAGACCAACAACGCCTATATCTTCCCCGGTCTCGGGCTCTGCCTGCTGGCCACCGGCGCGACCCGCGTGACGGATTCCATGTTCATGGCCGCAGCCCGCGGGCTTGCTTCGCTTTCACCGCTGCGCAGCAACCCCGATGGCAATCTGCTGCCGCCCGTCACGCAGCTGCGCAAGGTGGCTCTGGCCGTGGCCGAAGCCGCCGCCCGTCAGGCGCGTGAAGATGGCGTTTGCCCCTCTTTCAGCGATGACGAATTGCTTGAACGCATCCAGTCTCTGGTCTGGACGCCCGAATATTGTGCTTATGAGAAGATCTGACATGACCGATACACGCATTGAAAGCGACGGCCTCGGCGAAATCGAAATCCAGGCCGACAAGCTCTGGGGGGCGCAAACGCAGCGCTCGCTTCATTATTTCAGCATCGGCCGCGAGTTGATGCCGCGCGAGATGATCGAGGCCTATGCCATCGTCAAGCGCGCCTGTGCGAGCGCCAACCATCAGAGCGGCCGTCTGGGTGAGACGCAGTACAATCTGATCACCACAGTCTGCGATGAAATCCTGACCGGTCAGCACGCCGACATGTTCCCGCTTCATGTCTGGATGACCGGCTCTGGCACCCAGTTCAACATGAACATCAACGAGGTCATCTCGAACCGCGCCTGCCAGCTTTCCGGCGAGGCTCTGGGCAGCAAGCGCCCGGTTCATCCCAATGACCACGTCAACATGTCGCAGTCCTCCAACGACAACTTCCCCACCGCCATGCATGTGGCCGTCGTGCTGGGCAGCCGTCGCAGGTTGATCCCGGCCCTGACCCGTCTGGCGGAATCCATCGAGGCCAAGGCCGAGGAATGGAAGGACATCGTCAAGATTGGCCGCACCCATATGCAGGATGCCGTGCCGGTCACGCTGGGTCAGGAATTCCACGGCTATGCCGGAATGTTGCGCGAGAACATCGCCCGCCTTCAGGAAGCCGAAAAGGGTCTCTACCCCCTCGCCCTTGGCGGCACAGCACTTGGCACCGGCATCAACACCGATGCCCCCTTTGCCGGTCGTGCCTGCGCCGAAATTGCCCGCCTGAGCGATGCCGCCTTTATCAGCGGCGAAAACAAATTCGCCCTGCAAGGCGCGCATGATGCACTCGTGCATTTCTCTGGCGCGCTGCGCACCACGGCAGGCGCGCTTTATAAAATCGCGAACGATATCCGCCTGCTCTCCTGCGGCCCGCGCGCCGGTTTTGCCGAGCTGCATCTGCCCGAGAACGAGCCCGGCTCGTCCATCATGCCCGGCAAGGTTAACCCGACCCAGGTCGAAGCGCTGGCCATGCTGGCCGTGCAGGTGATGGCCAATGACGTGGCGGTTGGGTTCGGTGGCGCCGGTGGCCTGCTGGAAATGAACGTCTATAAGCCACTCATCATCCAGAACATCATGCAGAGCATCACCCTGCTGCATGACGGCAGCGAGAATTTCCGCACCTTCCTGATTGAAGGCACCAAGCCGAATCTCGCCCGCATTGAGCGCTATGTGGCGGAGTCCGTCATGCTGGTGACGGCCCTCGCCCCCACCATCGGCTACGACACGGCCTCAAAAGTCGCGCATCACGCCATGGACCATGATTGCACGCTGAAAGAGGCTGCCCTGGCCCTAAACGCCGTCAGCGAAGCCGATTTCGACCGACTGGTTGACCCGCGCACCATGCTGGCACCGAATTTAAAGGGAAAGTAAAGGAAAGCGGGGCTCTGCCCCGCCCCCCGGAAAGGGGCAGAAGCCCCTTTCATCCCGATAAATGCAGTATATCGTTGCATCCGCTTGGGGGAAAGCATCCCCTCCGCCTTGGACCAGGCGGGCGTTCTTATCATGTTGTGGCAATTATTTAGAAGAACCCCTCAACGGAAATCTCAGATCACTCGAGAGCAGATTCCGTTCGAACGCATGAATTCAACCAAGTGAAAATGATCTATAACGGTCTCTATTCGAAGAATCAGACGAAATGCTTTCTCCATATTTTATTCGATCTCTCACTATTGTATGACAGCCTTATTAATCGCCGATTGAGCCCTGCCCTTTTGATATCCGGGTAGCAGCACGCCAATTCGCTCACGGCCATAGTTCACGAGTGGCTCTAACCAGCTTTTGATCTGGATTTTATGCCCACTGTCTAAGCGGACACTTACCAGATTATACGTTCGCACGATCTCTGCTAGAGTTTCAAAAGGATAGTGCTGCGGGTCGTTTTGGCGCAGAACCTTATCATTAAGAAGAATTGCTTCTCTGAAATCTCTAAACAGGTCGGCTGTTGCACGAGTGGTTTGTGCCGCTCGCATCATTAGGAATTTTGCGCGCCGGTCGTTGAGTTGACGACGGTCGTAAGTCCCCTTGGTGCGGCGCTCGATTTCAGAGGCTTCCGTATATCCCTGGTTGAGAAACTTTTCTGCGTCATTAAAGGAGCCGACCTCGCATTTGGCCATGTGCCACTGAAGCCAGAAAAGTGGCCTTCGTCGGATTTGCAATTTTTGCTTGTTATGTTCGAAGAAATTTTCAATCGCATCGCTATCAGCGACGACCTTAGAAAGAATAGAAAAACGCATCAGTTGCTCGAACATACGCTGCTCGAAATGATTTCGGTTGACTGAGGCAAGATTTTTAAGAACAAATACTATGGTGTCAACTATTTCTTTGTCGTCGAACAGATTCTGAAGAATATTCTGAGCCCCGATTGAGGGTATGGTTTCTACAATTCCGGCGTTTCGGCGGAGAAGGCGAAAAGCGCCATCACCGGCCCTCACATTTATCCTGTCAATCAGCGCGCCATAGTCTATTTCCATCATGTTAGACAGAAAAGTGAGCGGTACATTTTCCCCAATATTAGTTATATACAGCGCAGCAATAACCGCATCTCGTTCATCTTTATTGAGAGATAGCTTACTGAACTCCTCCCGATAACGTCCAGCAACGTAATCCGAGCGAAGTAACTTCAAAAGAAAATGCGGTAGGCTTGCCTGACATGTATCGTTAATGAAACGAAGCCGTGCATCTTGATCAAGCTTATGAAAATCACGCCATCCAGCGATTTGATCGACCAGTTCGCTCAGATCACGCGCTTCACCCTGAGAGAGTGTGGCCAGAGTAATTTTTTGAAAACTCCGGAAATTGAGGAGAGACCTGAGGCTATCAGAGCTAGCATCTAGCGCAACTGCCCGGCTTGTTAATATCAGAACGCCGCCCTGGCCATCAAACTGACGTGCGATGCTCACGAGCCGTTCCCTCGGCAGATCAAAGCAGTTCTCAATGATCAGTGCGGCGTTCGGTACATAGCTCAGAATTTCTGCAACTTCGTTAAGTATATTCTCATAAGCCTGCCGCAGTAAGTAGACAGGCCTCGCGCCCGAGAGGTGATAAGCAACATCGGTTGTAACTATAGATTTGCCATCACAAGCGTAACCATCATAGAGTATGATGCGGATATCACCTGCGATTGCGTCAAGCGTATGTTGGACGGCGCTGCGTTGTATGTGGTACTCTGATACATCGTTGGAGGCGTCCCGCGCAAGTTGTGACGGCTCGATCTTACCATAGAGAAACAAGTCCTCGATCTCTGCTTGTGTAGGAACCGTTGTGGCGGGATTCGGCGGTGTATACTTCACGAAGCTGGCAAGGTGTGGCTCTCTCGGTGCTTCCTTGGCTAAAAGCTGCTTGATGATGGTGGCAAACCCGCTCCTCCCAATGAAGAGTGGGGTGCCAAGCCGCATTTGAGCTGCTGCAATATCAGGGTCGGCGTTGGCGGTCGGGCGATTGATGAAAAAGGCTTTGGCGCGTAAACCCGTCAGATCGTTGATCGCCTGGTTGAGGTGGAAATCGCCAGCATTGAACCCGACAAAAACCACTATTTGGGCTTGGTCGATGTCACGTCGGAAGCGTTCAAGCCAGCTCTTTACATGGGTGAGCTTCGAGTAACTTTCGGCACCAAGTACGCAGCTTTCGCGAAAGTTATGTATGTCCCATTTCGACACATAGCCGTGCAGATGGATAATCTCGAGATTTGCTGTAGCCGTTTTGGGGTCATCGGTGTTGTTGAGGGAATCGACCTGTCTGCGTGCAGCCTGCGCCGCAATCTCGAGCGCATTATCGTAATTTGTCGTGTAGACGACTTGCCAGGGATAGCGCAACAGATCGGTCATATCGCCGGTCGAGTTCGAAACCGTGAATTGTTCTTTCAGGAGCGTCATCATGCCATTGTCGGCAATCTTCCCATGAAGTGCATCGGCAGCGTTTTGTAGGTTTTTATATGGGGGGATCTGATTAAGTGCAGTGTTAAAGATGTCTAGTAGTTGTGCACCCGCGCCGAGCGTTTCATCAGGCTTGAAATTTAGACAATCCGCGGAAAACCCGGCGCCGCAAAACAGAATACCACCTCCCTTGCGAGCTAGGTCCAGACGCCGCGCCAACTCATCCAACGTATTCCGTTCCACGAATCGCCACCCCTGAGCTTAATGTTGTTTCCGAAGAACACTACATTTTCTTATCTACACTGTCTCACAGAAACGTCGGGACACTTTGGGCGAGTTAGTCCAGATGGCTTCAATATGCGTGAGTGGCCCAAGGAAAAGGACCTTATCAGAGGTCGGATCCCAACATTTCTGCATGTTAATATCCGTTTTTTTTGCGGCCACACATCCGGAAAATATCTTCATTCTTATTGCGCCACTCGGCAACCAAGAGATTGTGGCGCTTATACCTGCTGTCCGGAGAGCTTTACCAAGCAGCTATACCTAAGATGCTGGCTAAAGCTGCCACTCGGGAACCAACACTCCGTAACGGATTTCCAAAGGATGACGGCCCTTTGGCGGGCTTCGGGGCAGCGCCCTAATCCTCTCCTCCCCGCATTGCACCCCCTTCCGAGATTGTTATACTGTTCCAAACTCGAAAGGACTTTGCATGTCGCGCAAGACTCTTGTTGCGGCGTTGCTGGCTTCGGCCTGCTTCGCCCTGCCCCTCCTCCCCGCCGCCCACGCAGCTGAGCCTGCCAAGAGCGAGGCGCCGAAGGAGGGATTGGCGGCGCTGCTGCCTGCGGATTCCATCACCAAGCATCATCTGACCGCAGGCGGGCAGAGCATTGCCTATACTGCCCATGCGGGCACGGTCACGCTGCGTGACAAGGAGGGCAAGCCCTCCGCCAAGGTCTTCTACGTGGCCTATACGAAGGACGGGGCGAATGCCCACACGCGCCCGGTGTCGTTCTTCTTCAATGGCGGCCCCGGCGCAGGCACGGCCTATCTGAATCTCGGTGCGGCTGGCCCGCGCGTGCTGCAGTTCCCGGCGGATCATCCGGAAGATGGCGCGCGCGCCCATCTGGCCGACAACCCGGATAGCTGGCTGCCCGCCACCGACATGGTGTTCATCGATGCCGTGGGTACGGGTTATTCGCAGCCGACCGACCCGAAAAAGGCTGCCGAGCAGTTCTACAGCGTCACCAAGGATGGTGAGGCTTTCGCCAAGGCCATTGCGCTCTGGGTGGGTGAAAACGGGCGTCAGGCCTCGCCGCATTATCTGGTGGGCGAGAGCTATGGCGGCATCCGCTCGGCACAAGTAGCTGATGCGTTGCAGCAGCAGCAGAACCTCATCGTCAATGGCATCGTGATGATCTCGCCCGCTATCCAGATGCAGTTTCTGGACAACACGAACAACCCGATGGCCTCGGCCATGGCGCTGCCGACGTTCATCGCCTCGCATCTGTCGCAAACCGGCAAGCTGACGCCGCAGGCGGTGGATGAGGCCTATCACTATGCGCTCGGGCCGTATCTGACCACCATCGCCAATGCCCCGCCCAAAGGCGATGACGCGAAGAAATTCTATACCGATCTAGCCGCCCGCACCGGCCTGCCGGTGGATGTCATTACCAAGGAAATGGGCGAGCCCAACCCGTTTGCGCATGACGTGCGCAGCCGCGATGGCCGCCTGTACGGCATTTACGACTTCACCCAGTCGATCCCTGACCCGTATGCCGATGGCATCGAAAACGGCCAGAGCCCGGAAATGACGCTGTCCGGCTTCGGTCGCGCTTATGGCAATGCCTATAGCGGCTATCTGGCCAATGAGCTCGGCTACAAGACCGACCTCACCTATGATTTGCTGAGCATGGAAGTGAACGGCGCCTGGAAATTCACCAGCTCCGGCTCACAACTGACCGATCAGGTCGGCATCCTGCGCAAGATGCTGGCGCTCGACCCCAGCCTGCATATCTTCATCGCCAATGGCTATTTCGACATGGCCTGCCCGTTCGGCACTACGCGCTGGACCAAGGACCACATCCCAGTCGGGGCCGAACGTATCGCGCTGCATCTCTATGAAGGCGGGCATATGCTCTACACCCGCCCTGCCAGCCGCGCCGCGCTCACGCGTGACGTCTCGGCATTTTATAACGACACGTCCAAGTAAAACGGTCAGGCACGGGGTTGATCGCCCCGTGCCACGGAGAGGGGCAACGGCCCTCTCCCCTCCCGTCTCAGAAGAAACCAAGCTTCGTCTCGCTATAGCTCACCAGCAGGTTCTTGGTTTGCTGGTAGTGGTCGAGCAGCATCTTGTGCGTTTCGCGACCAATACCGGATTTCTTGTAGCCACCGAAGGCCGCGTGGGCGGGATAGGCGTGGTAGCAATTCACCCATACGCGCCCGGCCTGTAGCCCACGCCCCATGCGGTAGCAGGTATTCGCGTCGCGGCTCCATACACCCGCACCCAGACCGAACTCAGTGTCATTGGCAATGGCCAGGGCTTCTTCCTCGGTCTTGAAGGTCGTTACTGCCAGAACAGGGCCGAAGATCTCCTCCTGGAAAATACGCATCTTGTTATTGCCACGGAACACAGTCGGCTCGATGTAAAAGCCGTCATCCAGCGTTCCGCCAAGTTTTGCCGCCTTGCCGCCCGTCAGAAGCTCGGCCCCTTCTTCCTTGCCGATAGCGATATAGGACAGGATCTTGTCCTGCTGCATCTGCGAGTTCTGGGCCCCCATCATGGTGGCGGGATCGAGCGGGTCACCCTGTTTGATGGCCCGCACGCGCGGCAGCACTTTCTCCATAAAGTGCTCATAGATGGATTCATGCACCAGCGCACGGCTCGGGCAGGAGCAGATCTGCCCCTGATTGAGCGCGAACATGGCGAAACCCTCAATGGCCTTGTCGAGATAGGAATCATCACGATCCATCACGTCGGCAAAGAAGATATTGGGAGATTTGCCACCCAGTTCGAGCGTTGCAGGAATAAGGTTTTCTGCCGCGGCATGAGCGATGGTCTTGCCCACGCCGGTCGAACCCGTGAAGGCCACTTTGGCGATGCGCGGGCTTTTCGCGAGGTAATCCCCTACATCGCGCCCGCTGCCATTGACGATATTGAGCACGCCCGGCGGAAACAGATCACCGATGATATCCATCACCACCAGAATACTGGCGGGCGTCGTCTGGGCGGGCTTCATGACCACGCAGTTACCGGCGGCAAGCGCAGGTGCCAGCTTCCATGCGGCCATCAGGATTGGGAAATTCCAGGGAATGATCTGCGCGACAACACCCAGCGGCTCATGAAAATGATAGGCCACGGTGGTGTCGTTGATCTCGCCCAGACTACCTTCCTGCGCCCGAATGCACCCGGCAAAATAGCGGAAATGGTCAATCGCCAGCGGAATATCGGCGTTGAGCGTCTCACGCACCGGTTTGCCGTTATCCCAGGTTTCGGCACGGGCAATGAGGTCGAGATTGGCCTCCATACGGTCCGCTGCCTTAAGCAGAAGAAGCGCCCGGTCAGCCACCGAGGTCCGGCCCCAGGACTCACGCGCCTGCTCGGCGGCATCGAGCGCCATATCGATATCAGCAGGGGTGGAATGGGGAACCTGGCACAGCACGCGGCCATCGACTGGCGAGTGATTATCGACATACTGGCCGGAAACTGGCTCACGCCACTGTCCGCCGATGAAATTGCCATAGCGTTCGCGAAATGGAGGGGCTGCCTTGTTTCCCGACATTTTATCTACCTTTTCAGCAGGCGGCATGGCGACATCTTTGGGGGATGTCTGAGCCTAACCACCCGAACTCAATATAGCCGTTATCAGCAACAGAATTACTGTGCCGTTTAACGTTATTCATGAGATAAACATGAAAAAGCCGGTCGGGTTTACTCAAGCTCGCGAGAGGTCACCGCTTCGTGAGAGCGCTGCAAGGGCAGCACTGTCGCCAGAAAGAGGCGATCCCGCCTTGCATCTTCGCTGCACTCTCAAAGATCGTCGCGCAGAACAGGCGCAGCGAAGCGCCGGTTTTCGAGCACGGGCAATATGCGCCTGACCTCCTGCACATGGCTCTGGTCGAGTGTCGCCATGATCAACCCCGGTCGGGCGCCCTGCGCGGCCACCACCACGCCAAGCGGGTCGATCACCATGCTGTTGCCGATATTCTGCGGACCGCACTCGCCCGCCCCCAGCACATAACAGGTGTTTTCAAGCGCTCTGGCCGCCAGCATGATTTCCCAGTGCCGCTCCTTGCCTGGCCCGCGCAACCACGCGGCAGGCACAACAATCGCCTCCGCACCCGAGAGCGCCAGATGACGCGCGATTTCCGGAAAGCGCACATCATAGCAGGTCATGAACCCGATCCGCACGCCACCGATATCGAGAACAGGTGGCAGGTCATGGCCGGGGGCAATCAGGCGTGATTCCTGCATGGCGAAGGCATCGTAGAGATGCAGCTTTCTGTAGCAGGCCAGGATAGCACCATCGGCCATGACAACGAGCGTGTTATGAAACCGCCCTGCCCCATCAGGCACGTTCACGCAAAACGCGACCGTAATATCCTGTGTGACCGCCAGCAACCCGGTCACAAACGGCCCATCCAGCTTCTGCGCCGTGCGCAGAACATGATCCGGGTCTGCCGGATCGCGCGCCAGGATCCCTTCGGGCAGAACAAGCAGCTTTGCGCCACCCGCTCGGGCCTCCGCGATCATTCCGCTCGCTATGGCAAGGTTTTCTTCCCATTGGGCCGAAACGATGAATTGTCCAAGCGCGACGCGCATCGCAAGCTCCATTCCGGTGCGTGATCTCGCCACCCTAGACCGGCGAGGCACGCCTTGCCATCACGTCGTCACCGTTGTTACGCGATAGAGGCTGCGAAATTGCCGAAGCGCCCTAGCTGATCCCGGCAGCCTCCAGCGCCTCACCCAGGCGCGCGACAAAGGCGCTGTCCGTAACCCAGCCCGCCAGCTGTGCGGCAACGAGCACGGCTCCTCCTATGGGGGGCAAACCCGGCGCGACAGGTACGCCACATTGCTGCGTGATACGCTCGCGCAGAACAGGACTGCGCATGGTTCCCCCGGCATAGCTCCATGCCAGATGCGGCGCGTCGAGCCTGTGACGCAGGGCATGAACATGCCGCGCAAGGTGCTCGGCCGCCTGCGCAAACAGGTCATGCGAGACGATACACCCCTGCTCTGCCAGTCGCCCCAGCCCTGCTGTGAGGGCTGCCACGGCCGGTCGGGCCTCGTGCAGCCCTGCATACCATTCCTGAAGAGCACTCGTGCACCCGGTAGTTTCCTCCGGCCAGCCCTGCATCCTTGCAAAACGCGCCTGAAAGCCGGTCTCGTCAGGGAGGCGCCCATCCAGAACCTGCGCCAGATGCGCAAGGGCCAGACGCCCGATCCAGTAGGCACTTCCTTCATCACCGAAGAGACTGCCCCAGCCACCTACACGGGCTGTCCGCCCCTGCTCATCCTGCCCCCAGGCCATCGACCCTGTGCCGGAAAGCAGCAGCACACCCGGCCCGTTAAGAAAGGCACCCCGACAGGCCATATCGACATCATTATGGATGACATGAGGCGCGGGACAGGCTGCACCAAGTGTCTGCGCCAGTTCGCGGCTGAGACGCCCGCTCTCGCCAAATCCAGCCATGCCGAAAGCAGCCGCACGAATATAGGGCTGCTGTCCCTCCAGCAGCCCTGTAATCACGCTCCGCCACTCTGGTACGTCAAACGGGTTCGACCCACCGGCCTTGCGTATGTCGGCAAGGGAGGCGTCAGGTCTGACGCGCAGGAGAAGTGTTTTCGTGCCACCGCCATCAATGGCGACAATATCGTTGTTCCGCACGTGTTTCCCGTCTCTAGGCCATTGAAACGCGCCCGGACATTCCCCGGGCGGGGGCGATGAGTCAAGTCGATCCGGTTATTGATCCACGCCGGATCAGAACCCGGTCGAGAGTGAAACCAGAGCCGCGAAATTGCCACCAACGAGATAGATGGGTGAGCCAGCCTTGGTCTGATTACCGTAAATTCCTGTGCGGCTCTGGGCGCTGGTGACGAAACTGGCTGGTGCGGAACGATAGATGTTGTTGCCGATATTGACCAGATTGAGCTGGATTTTCGGGCCGTTCAAATGCGCGACATGAGGCAGGCGATAACCAAGCGTGATGTCTGACACGACATAGCCCGGCATGCGCTGGTCATTCATGAACGTGGAATATTGCGAGCTGATATAACGCAGGCTGAAATTCCCGAAAAACTGCCTGTTGTCGTCATAGGCAAGACCAACGGACGCTGTCACATGCGGTGTGGCCACCATCGTCTTCCCCGCCGTTGGCAGATAATCGATGACAGACTGACCCGCTGCGTTGGTCGCCGAGACAGGCAGATTATTATCCGTTGTCGCGTGCAGGTACTGGGCCGAGACATAAGGGCTGAAATGATGCCAGGGCTTGAGCCCCAGCTCACCCTGAATACCGCGGATCGTCTCGCCACCCACATTGATGGGCATGGAAACCAGCGTATTGGTGCCAGGAATATAGGAGGTGGAGCTTACCTGATGATTGGTCAGGTTCATGTTGAACGCCGAAACCTGAAAATGGATCAGCGTGCCGTTATGGCGATAACCGATTTCCTCACCAATACCGTACTCGCCCTTCAGGCTGCCTGGCTGTGACGTGGCACCCACTGAGTTGGGATCGAAAATCTGGCTATAGGCCTGCACCGAAGCCGGCGCACGGAATGAGGTCGTGCCATTGATATAGATCTGGTCCTTGGATGTCAGCGCATAGCTGATGGCCACCTGTGGCAGAGGTGCGAAGTAATTGCGCACTGTCTTGTAGGGATCGGCTCCGGGTACGTCATTCGTCCCCTGACGTGACACCATGACCGTACGAAAGCCCGCGCTCAGTGTCAGCTTGTCATTGAGCAGTTTGAGCGTGTCGGCAATGAACAGCGCGTTGATCTGCTGCATGAAATTGAGGTTGTAGCCGCTCAGCAGATCACCGCCCGGCACGCGGATGCCATAGGCTCCATAAGAATTGGCAGCCTTGCCCGAGAAATCCACTGTCGCGAAGGTCGAGTGCTCCTCATGCGTTGCATAGGAATACCAGTAACCGCCAGACAGCGTGTTGTGCCCGGAGGTCCAGTCCAGAGACGTATTGATGGCACCGACTTTCTGGTTCCACGGATCGACCGCAACCGTCGTGATCTTGCCGTTGGTAACGTAAGGCTGGTTCAGATTGCCATAGACCTGCGTCCCGAAAGTACCACCGGATGCCGGAATATTCTCACCACCCACAGCGGGGCCGAACTGATGAACATAATAAGGCGTGACACTCAGCTTGAGCCCGCGTGCCAGCGTGAAATGCATAGGCACCACGACATCCTGCGAGTTCAGATTGCTCAACTGAAGCTTGTAGTAGCTGGCATCCCCTGGCGTGTAGTGATCACTGTAGGTCAGCCCCTCGCCCCATTGCTTCCACTGGGCCGCCGTTGGCGACCGAAAAGGCGTCTGCTCCTGTTTGTTGAAGCCGAAAATGGCGCTGATCGAGTTGCCATCACCCCATTCCTTCACGAATTTCGCATCGACATGGTAGCGCTTCAGCCCGCCGGGACCACGCCAGTTAGTGTTCGATTGGTGCGAAAACGATACGAAACCACGAATGCCCGTCTGCCCGATATCACCCGTATCCAGACGGAGGAATTCCTTGTTGGCGCTCTTGTTGCCCCCCATCAGATTGATGAAGCCACCATATTTGTGCGACGGGTTGAGCGCTGTTGCCGAGATCTGCCCACCAACCGCGTTGAATGTCGGCGCATTGAGATCGGGCGAGCCTTGTGAGACCGTCACAGAACCCAGATTTTCCGTATCGACAAGCATCGCCGTGTAAGGCTCGTAATTGATCGGATCAGCCAGCGGTGCGCCTTCAAACAGATAACCGATCTGGCTCTGGTTCATGCCACGCATGGTGATATTGTCACCTGCCGTCGCAAGCGGGCTTTGATTGGCATAGACCACGCCCGGGAGATTGGCGATCATCGACGAGATATTGCCCGTGGGCGCCTGCTTGGCGATAAAATCGCGCGTCACCCCGCTCTGTGAGCGCGGCGCAGTCTGCTTTGGCATCAACCCGCCGCCCGGGGTGGTATTAGTCGTCCCATCTGCATGACGGCTGGATGATCTGACCGAGATTTCCTCTGCCTGCGGGTTGGGCCCCAGGACTGAACCCTCTGTCGCGCTTCCTGCGCGGCGATGCGAGATACCGGATTTCTGGTCAGACATCTTCGCCTGGGAATTTTCAGCCTGCCCGCCTTCTCCGGGCTTCGCCGCCGCCTGGGCAAGAGCAGCACCGGCGGCACAGTTCATTGCGATAGCGGAACAGAAAACAAGGAGATCACGTCTCATATGGCGCATGGTCCACTCCCGTTTGCGTGGAGGATTCAGAATATACTGGCCACGATGGAAAGAAATCGTTGTTATCTTTCCGTATCGTTCCACCTTGAACCGAAACGTTAGACGGCAGAATTTTGAGCCGCAATAGTTTATTCTGAAAACTAAGTGATTATTGAAATTTATCAGAAAATAACCCTGTTTTTTCCGTTGATCGTCACATCTGGGTGTCTTGAATGCGAATTCTGCTTAATTTATGTCGATAAACAAAGGGGGAGGTTTTACTAGGGAGGGAATCGGTATCTCCTCTTACCCGCCCACAGCCTCACAAAACAGGATCATGACCGTCCATGCGCCTTATCATTATGCCTGAATCCAGCTCCGCCATGCGACTCGCCGCTGCCGAAATCGCTTCTGTGATGACCTCCTGCGCGTCACCTGTGCTTGGCCTGGCGACCGGGCGGACCATGGAGGGCGTCTACGGAGACCTTGTCAGGCTGCATCAGAAGCAGGGACTCGATTTTTCTCAGACTACCACCTTCAATCTTGATGAATATGTAGGGCTCCCTGCCGATGACCGTAGGTCATATCATTATTACATGAATGATCTGCTCTTCCGGCACGTCAATATTTCCCCTGAAAACGTCCACCTTCCTGATGGCATGGCCACCGATCTGAGCCAGGAATGTGCTGCCTACGAACAGGCAATTCACCAGGCAGGCGGCATTGACCTGCAATTGCTCGGTATTGGCGATACAGGACATATTGGTTTCAACGAGCCTCCCTCTCCTTTCGATACGCGCACACGCTGCGTGACGCTCAATGAGCGCACACGGCAACAGAATGCCGCCATGTTTGGCGGTGATCCGCACAAAGTGCCTAGTCAGGCCCTGACGATGGGCGTTGGCACCATACTCGAGTCAAAGCAGCTTCTTCTCCTCGCACTCGGCAGGGCAAAGGCTGATATCGTGGCACGTGCCATCGAGGGTGATGTCACGCCTCAGGTGAGCGCTTCGGCCATTCGTCTGCATGGGCGCTGCACGGTTATCCTGGACGAGGCCAGCGCGTCAGCCCTGACGGAACAGACGCGGCGCATGGCGGATTTCCAGACACGCTAGATCTTCCGATTTCTGGGAGGGGGTTTTCCAGACCGGATCGAGGGTGCAATACGCCTCGCGATGCCCTCTTTTCCGCGCTGCTCTGAAAGACGAAAGGGCTTCGGGATCATCACCCGAAGCCCTTTTTCTTATTCTGCGCTGTCAACCAGTGCCTTTATGCCTGGTACGATCGCAATCAATAATCCGCCAGGAGGCTGCTCCACATGATTGGATGCCTCATGATCAGCACTGGCGGCATAGGCCGCATCCTGAGCGGCTAGGAGCGTCCTCGCGCGCTCGTGCCATGCCTTGTTCTTCCTGCCAGGTTGCATGGCCTCAAGACCCAGCTGTGACAATGCGGCAATCTGCGCAGAAACCGGCTTGACCTCGTCGATAGCGGACTGTCCCGACAGAGCCTGGAACGCACTGTCATTGCCGATATAGCGCGCGAGACAGCTCTGTAGCGAAGCGCCAAGGCTGTGATCGCCTGCCTTGTACCGCACCGCCAGGATATTGAATTTGTTCCCCTCGAAACTGTCTGGCCCCGCAATTGCCGCTGGAGAATTCAGAATTTCATCACCCTTGTGGCTCGCAAGCCGGTTGATCGCATAATTGCGCACCGGCACGGTAATCGCGACCAGCTGCGTCAATGGCGTAATGTTCTGTGGGGTCAGACGGGCAATCATCCGGGCCTGATGATTACTCGCCTGCAAGCCGAATGTCTCAAGCATATTCATGACCAGCGGGAGACGATCTGTGAGGGCCTGCGGGTCTCTTACCGACTGATCGGACCAATAGCGCTCGGCAAGGGCCGCGGAGCGCGGCCAAAGACGCGCATCGACCATTTCATCAGACACGACTTCCGTCCAGAGCGGTGCCTCACCACCCAGCACCAGCTTCTTCTGAGCCTCGTCCAGCGGTGGCGCATTGGGGTCGAGCGTAAAGGCATCCTCAAGCGGCCGAGGTTTCTGCCCGGGCGGATTGGGTGCCAGACCATCGGCACGCGTATCAAACGGGTCAACGGCGTAATGTGTGGTCGAGGGATTGAGCAGATCGAGATAATACCCCGATGACACGACCACCGGATGACCGACACGCGTGGCGGACCCAATCCATTTGGAGCCGCGCCAGGCTTCGACAACGACGTTTTTGGGTATGGGGGCCTCGCTCACCTCATCCCAGCCCATCATGATCTTGCCATCCGCAGCGAGGAGCTTCTCGATCTCTGCAGTAAAGGCCGCCTGCATGGCAGGCGCATCCTTGTAGCCGTGCGCCTGCATATAGGCCGTGATCTGCGGGTTGGTGGTCCACTGGCTGGATACGACCTCATCACCCCCGGTATGAAAATAGCGGTCCGGGAAAAGCCGTGCCATTTCGGCAAACAGGATACGGGCGAATTCGAGCACTTTGGGGCTCGTCGGGTCCATTGCCGGCGTGTTGAGGTTGGGGTGCTTCGCGCAATGAGTTGTTGTTTCGCCATTACCCGAAGCGACGTCGCAATCCTTCACCCAGTCCTTCATCGTCACGACGGGCTGCTGCGCGGCAAGCTCAGGATAGGCCGCCAGAATGGAAAGCGTGTGCCCCGGCACGTCGAATTCCGGCACGATCCGTATGCCCCGGTCGGCAGCATAGGCGATGATCTCGCGTATCTGATCCTGCGTGTAGTAACGGCTATGGCCGCCAAGTTCCTGAAGGCGTGGCAGGCGCTTGCTCTCAACGCGGAAGCCTGTTCCGTCGCTCAGATGCCAGTGCATGACATTGAGTTTGGTCAGTTCCATCGCATCCAGCTGTCGCTTGATGGTGTCGGTGGACTGGAAATGACGCGAAACGTCGAACATGAGACCGCGCCATTTGAAGCGTGGTGCATCGACAATACGCCCCTGTGCAATCACTGGTGCAGCGCCTCTCGTGTCCAGCATCTGCAGCAGCGTGGCAAAACCATGGATTACACCGGCAGGGCCATCGGCAGTCAGCCTGATACCCGTGGCAGAGATATCCAGCTTGTAGGCCTCATGCGCGTCGAGCGTCAGGTAGGAAGGGTCTCGCCCTACGTCGATCGTGAGCGTGGGTCCATGACCCGTCGCAGGGCGAACGCCAGCCGCTGCAAGACGTGCGCTGAAGCGCGCAGCAGCCCGTTTCAGCAACGGGGTGGGCGCGTGTGACCAGTGAATATCCGGCAGCGCCGTGAGCGCAAGGCTCTGTGCATCCAGTGCAACCCTGGCAGGCTGGGGCATGAAGACCGGGGTCAGCGGCGCTGCCAAGGCAGGACGGATCGCGGCATATCCAGCCAGCAATACGCCAAGCGCAACCCCGGAGTGGATTACCCTTTTCGGGAGAAACATCAGGCCCAATCCTTTTTCAGAAGCAGGTCACTCCGGGCATGCAGTGCGTATCGCCTCGTGCAGCCGAAGGATCTCCGCAGAAGATGTCACAGCGTGAGACGCTGCGAATCCGAAATGATCCAGTCGCCCATCCTGCACTGCTGATTTTATCCGGCAAGAGGCATGGAACGATTTCACGCCGCTCACCTCAATCAGCCTGCCTACATTTTCAGGGCGCACATGTCCGCCAGCCATAATATCAATACGGCCACGCGCATGATCATGCAGCCTGCGCAGGCATTCTGCACCCTCTGGTGCGCGTATGGCCTGCCCTGAGGTCAGCACGCGCTCAAAACCCAGATCCATCGCCATATCGAGCGCCGCCACAGGATCCGGCGTAAGGTCGAACACACGATGCAATTGCCGGTGCATGGTACCGCAGGCAAGGGATAGCCGTTCAAGCAGAACGCAATCGAGCGTCCCATCCGTGAGAGAGGCTCCCAGCACAACTCCATCCATACCGGCCTCTCGCGCCAGCGTGATATCGTCTTCCATCTGAGCGACTTCTGCCGAAGAAAATACGAAATTCCCCGCACGCGGGCGGATCATCACGAATACCGGCACGCAGGACCTGCGCGCCTGCGCAACGAACCCGGCAGAAGGCGAAATTCCACCGAGATCAAGCGCCGCGCAGAGTTCGATACGCGACACCTCATCTTGCTGGGCCGCAGCAAGCCCCGCCATATCGTCAACACAGATTTCGAGACTCGTCTGCCTTACCCGCCCCTTCGGTCTAACAGCGTCAGAAGCCATATCGTCCTGCCTTGATGAGGCTTCCTCTTTCTGGTGCACTGCCCGTTGCTCCCCACTTGGCTCAGCACGCGGTGCTTACCTCAGCCTGACAGGCGGAACGATTAGAGACTGGCATTGCCAAACAAGAAATGCTGCGCCGCCAGACTAGCTGCGCCAGTAGCAAAATCCAGCGGATGAAGCGGCGATAGTAATAATTCCGTATGATAACTGTCACGCCGCAAAACATGTGCCTCGACTGCCTGACGTAGAGCGCGGGCAAACACACTATCTACAAGATTTGGTTCAAGGCGAACCACGATACGGGCAGGATCCACAAATTGGATGACCTGGGAAAGTGCCACACCCAAAGCCGTGCCTGCCCTGTGCAATATGGTCAGAGCTTCCGGATGGCCATCCGTGGCCAACTGGACAATACCGGCTATGTCATCGGGCAGCCCGGCACGACGCGCGGCTCCCAGAATGGCGGGGAGAGCAGCGAGGGTTTCGAGACACCCCGTATTGCCGCAACGGCATGGCAGGGCCACGCCATCAATCGCAATGGGCGAATGAGACATCTCGCCAGCCCCGCCATGTCTCCCACGATGAAGCCGACCGTTGACGATATGAGCACCCCCAATTCCCTCGCTGACGAACACCAGGCTGAAATCGGGGAGTTCGCCGGAGTTACCGAAGAGTTGCTCCGCCACGATCAGCGCGTTGGCGTCATTCTCCACGAATACCGGTAAACCGGTCATGGCCGAAAGGCGGGAACCGATTTCGACACCCTGCCAGCCCAGCGTTGCGGAAGCGAGGCATGTCTGACTGTCGGAAGAAACAATACCAGCTATGACGATGCCAATACCTGCGATCATGCCGATATCAGGCAGCGACATGTCTCCGATTCGGCGCACAACATCTGACATGGCGTTCAGACTTGCCTCGACATCGCTCACGAGGGGGAAAGCCAGCTGCGCATGGATACGACCATGAGGATCCGTTAGGACAGCGCACGCAGGATCTCCCTGCAAGGAGATTCCGATAAAACTGGCTGCATCTTGCCGAAGACCAAGCATGACCGAGGGTCGGCCAGATCCGTAAACACGCTCCCTTTCATCAAGTATCCGGCGCTCTATCAGCTCACGCACAAGGGCGGTTACACTCGCCTTGCTGAGACCGAGTATACGCGCAAGATCCGTGCGACTTTGTGGCCCGGAACGACTGAGCACGCTCAGGATCCGGTGGTGGCCTATCGAGAACATCTCCTATTTCTTTAACAGAATCAGGCGGCGATCGTCTATCGTCCAGTTTGTGGGCCGTCGTAATGTTGGCCTGACATCAGGCCTTGTCCAATGAAGCACGGAAGTCAATTCGTCGCCTGGCAACACTGTCTCCCGACTACCTGAGTGATAACGATGACTGCTGATGTTACTCCATCCGGAATAATCAGGATAATGTCTGACTATCTCCGCTTCAACATGTGGCACTACCCGCCGCAATCAGGAGTAAATCGTTTAGAGCAGGCATAGCTAGCCTGCGTCCTTGGCTTTCCTGACTTCTGACAGCCCCCTCCGTAATCATGCCATTCATCTGGATTTTGACTGGATCGTCACTTCATGCCCGCTCGGCAAGGCAACGGAGAGCGCCTGACGCGATGGGGGCGGTACCTGACGTCATTTCCGATTATTGTGAAAACAAAACGTCGAAATGGTGCTGGCCTGGAGGCTGCATCTTACCTATAATCCGCATAGTTCAATTTTTAAAATAAATATCCCGCTTTCAAGTGAGGAATTTCAGACAAGATGTCCAACCTCTCTCCACATGATAACAGGCTGGTCGGTCCCTACGGCTATAGTGCCCTGGCCATTGCAGCACTTATCTTCTTTGCGATGGGATTTGTGACCTGGTTGAATGGCCCGCTCATATCCTTCGTGCGCGTTGCCTTCTCGCTCAGCGAATTCTCCAGCTTTTTCATTCCGCTTGCGTTTTATTTCTCTTTTTTCCTGTTTTCCATCCCAACATCGCTGATCGCACAGCGATTGGGTCTCAAGACAGGGCTCACCCTTTCGGTGCTTGTCTCAGCTCTTGGCGTCGCCGTTTTCGGACAGTTTGTCGCGTGGCGAATCTATCCTGGCGCGCTGACTGGCCTTCTGATCCTTGGAGCTGGCATTTCTCTCATGCAGGTTGTGATCAATCCGCTGGTCAGCCTGCTTGGGCCAGCCGATCGAGCAGCGCAGCGTATCTCCATAATGGGTATCTGCAACAAGACCGCCGGTATTCTGGCTCCCATTGTGCTGGGCCTGCTCGTCATGCGCAATATCGGTTCTGTCGCAGAAAAAGCCCAGTCGGCCACTGACCCTGCTATCCGTGAAGCCCTGCTTAACAATTTCGTGCAGGCGCTTTATCTGCCCTATCTGGGTATGGCCGGCGTGCTGGTTCTGATCGCCGCAATCGTGGCTTTTGCCCCGCTCCCCAATCTTGAAGCTCCTCCGATCCGGACGGGCGACGGCGCAAGCCCCAGCTTCTTCAAGGCGCATCTGGTATTCGGGTTCATTGCAATGTTCCTGTATGTCGGCATCGAAGTGATGGCGGGCGATGCAATTGGCACCTATGGGCAGAGCTTCGGCCTGCCTCTGGATGAGACCAAGTTCTTCACGGCCCTGACGCTGACGGGGATGCTGGTTGGCTATATCATGGGCTTCATCATCGTACCGCGGTTCATACGGCAGGAAGTCTATGTGCAGCTGTCCTGCCTTGTCGGCTGTGTGCTGACCGTTCTGGCGGTACTGACCCAAGGCTATACCTCCGTTTTCTGCGTCGCACTGCTGGGTGTGACCAATGCCATGATCATGCCTACCCTTTTCCCGATTGCCATACGCGGCGCCGGTCATCTCACGGCCATGGCCTCGGCCATCATGGTGATGTCGTATAGCGGCGGTGCGGTCGTGCCCCAGTTCTATGTCTGGCTTAAACCGGTTTTTGGCTTTCAGGGCATGTTCGCCATGATCGTCATTCCGGCCTATCTCATCATTCTAGGATACGCCCGCCGCTATGGCCGCGTCGGGCTCTCACAGGGAGAATAGGATCGTGCTTACCCAGCTTACCGGACAGATCGTCCTGCCAGATCGTATCATGCCCGGTACCATTTCCTTCGATGATGTGATCCGATCCATCGAGCCGGCTACCGGGGCGACCGATCGTTACATCCTGCCCGGCTTCATTGATGGGCACGTACATGGCGGGGGCGGCGCTGACACGATGGATGGCCCCGAGGCGATTAGAACGCTCGCACGATTTCATATGCAGCATGGCACGACCACAATCCTGCCAACCACAATCACCCGTCCCTGGGACGATGTGATGCGCGCACTGCATGATGTGGCCGGCATCATGGAAAATCCCGGTTCCGATGAGCCACGCATCCATGGTGTCCATCTGGAGGGCCCTTTTGTCAGCCCTCACAAGCTCGGGGCTCAGCCGCCTTTCACCATCGCCCCCACCCCAGACAAGCTCGATGAAGTGCTGGCAGCCCGATGCGTGCGCGTGGTAACTCTTGCACCCGAGATAGAGCATGCTGATGAGGCCATAGATCGCCTCGCTGCTGCCGGTATCCGTGTCAGTCTCGGCCATACCACGGCAGATTACGAAACGAGCGTGACCGCCCTTTGCCGTATCTGTACGGCAGGCGGGGTCGGCGGCGGGACGCATCTGTTCAATGCCATGTCGCCTGTGGAGGGCCGCAATCCGGGCCCGGTCACCGCCTTGATGTGTCATGACGCCAGCTATGCGGAAATGATTTTCGACACGCATCACGTGCATCCGGCCAATTTCCGGCTTGCCTCACGCGTCATGCGCGATCGTCTGGTTTTCGTGACCGATGCCATGCGTGGCGCGGGTCAGCCTGATGGTCCGAGTTCACTGGGTGGTCAGGATGTGGTCATCAAGGATGGCGTGGTCCGCCTGCCAAACGGTTCGCTGGCCGGCAGCGTGCTGACGCTCGATCAGGCCTTGCGCAACGCCGTGGCTCATGGGGCCTCCCTGCCCGAGGCGAGCGCACTGGTGAGCAGCAACCCGGCGCGTTATCTCGGCCTTCACGACCGTGGCACGCTCGACTGCGGAAAGCTGTCCGATATGGTGGTGATGGATGCCGCGCTTACCGTGCGGGAGATCTGGGTTGGCGGACGCAAAACCTACGAGGCATGAGTGGAGATGGGGACGGGCGTGAGAAATCCCTCAATCCTCTCACGGGTTTGTAACAATATCACACGAAATCTTGTATTTTTTCTTGGTGTTGCGCGAACATGTCTTTCTGTTAATGCCTTGTGCAATCACGCTGCCGCTTGAAGGCAGCGGCCAACTCAGACCAGTCAGAGTGATGAGCAGAACAGAACTAATCCCGCACACCCCTTCCAGCCCATCCGGCGCGTGCCCCTCTGCGGGCCATAAAAGACGTCCCGCAAAGCGATGCCGAGCCTCTCTCGCTCTGTCACTGACGCTTGCCTGCGGTGCGGTCTCGGCCACACAGGTTCACGCTCAGGCGCAGACGGCCAAGACCCTCGAAAGTGACGATTACGTTGCGATGGGTTTTCCCATTGCCGGTCAGGGCGCTGTGCCCATCGGGCCCCTTGTTCCTTCCCTCTATGGTAATCCGCATCTGCTGGGTGACTGGGGCGGGGCGCAAAGCTGGATGCAAAAGCGCGGTATCTTCCTCAACATAGCGCTCAACGAAGAATATATGGGCAATCTCACGGGTGGGCGCACGCGTGATAATGTCTTTGCCGGTCAGGTTGCTGCCGAACTCGACATCGACTGGCAGAAGCTGGCAGGGTTCAAGGGATTCTGGACGCATATGCTGGTCGTGAACGGCCATGGTCGCAATTTCAGCTACTCGCTGGGTGACTATGTCTCCAACCCCGAGCAGATCTACGGCGCGCGCGGCAATGTCGTCGCCCATCTTGTCTCGATGTACGCTGACAAGACCTTTTTGCATGACCGGGTCATTCTTTCCGCCGGTGTGATCCCCACCGGGACGTTCTTCGACTTTGATGCCCTTGCCTGTAACTTCATGAATGTCAGCGTGTGCGGCAATTTCGCACCGGGCAAATATGCACCCGGTGGACGCGACTGGCCCTCTGCCAATATCGGTGCCGTGCTGCGCGTACGCCCGACGGAGCGCACCTATCTTATGGGTGGGTTGTTTGCCGTCAGCCCGCACGCCTTCAATGGCGGTGTATCAGGATGGGCCCTTGCCCAGGATGGTCTGGGCAAGCTCAGCTCTCAGTTCGAGGCTGGCTGGGATCCCGCCTTCGGTAAGGACAAGCTGCTGGGTCACTACAAGGTCGGGTTTTATTACGACAATTCACGCTACCCGCATCTTTATGAGGATCGTTATGGCGGGTCCTATCAGGCCAGCGGCCTGGGCGCACGCCAGCAATCGGGTATGTGGTCCAGCTGGTTCATGTTCGACCAGATGCTTATGCGTAGTGGTAAAGGCCTGGCCGATGGTCTGATCGTTATCGGCGGTGTCGGTTATGCCCAGGGCAATGTGGTGGCCATGCGTGACCATGAATGGATTGGCCTCCTGCAAAGCGGCACGCCGTGGCATCGCCCGCTCGACCAGATCGGTGTCATGTTCCAGCATATGAACATGAGCCGCTCGGTGCGCTTGCAGCAGGAATCCTCAGTCGCTCTGGGTCTGCCTTTCGTGTCCAACCAGTGGGGCAACGTCTATGGCGTGCAGAACTGGGAACAGGTCTGGGAAGCTTTCTACAGCGTGCATCTGGCACGGGCCACGGCGCTGCAGTTTGACTTCCAGTACCTGCAGCATCCCGGTGCCACAACCACCTTCAACGACGCCGCTGTGATTGGCGGCCAGTTCACCACCAATTTCTGAGCAAGGCGCTGCGCCGGTACACACCGGCGCAGCCCTGATCAACCTTGTTTATCCAACGTTCAGGATACCAGTGACATGGTATCCACATCGATCATCCCGAGATCTGTGATCTTGAGATGCGGAATGACCGGCAGCGGCAGGAACGCCAGTTGCAGGAAGGGCTCCTCCAGCGTGCCCCCCATGGCGCCGACTGCCGCACGCAGTTTTTCCAGATCGGCCCGTACGACCTCGAAGGGTCTGTCGCTCATCAGCCCAGCCAATGGCAGGGACAATTCTGCCACAACGTGACCCTCCCTGACCGCCACGAAGCCACCACCGAGTTCGGCCAGTCGCGCGACAGCCAGCGCCATATCGCTGTCATTCATCCCGACGACACAGAGATTATGGCTGTCATGCCCCACCGATGAGGCGAGCGCTCCGGTGCTCAGGCCAAAGCCTTTGACGAAACCGCGGCCGATATTGTCATTCTTGCCATGCCGCGCGATGACACAGATCTTCGCGATATCACGTGCTGGGTCTGGCTGAACCGCCCCACCCTGCACGGGCAGATCGAAACGCAGGAAGTCCGTTATGATCTGCCCCGGCACGATACCGATGACAGGCCTGTTTTCCCCCGGTGCCGCGATAACCAGATCTTCGGCAGTGATCGGCGCGGCGAGGCGCATCGTGCCATATCCCTGCGGGTCGATCGTCTCACGCGCTGCAAACAACGCCTCGTCAACCAGACGCCCTGCGGAAAAGACCTGTGCGACCTGACAGGTTTCGAGGTCATCAAGCAGAACGATATCGGCACGCTGTCCCGGGGCAATCTGTCCGCGGTCGCGCAAGCCAAAAGCACGCGCCGCCGAAAGGGACGCCGCACGGTAGGCCGCAAGCGGGGCGACGCCAAGCGCAATGGCCTTGCGTATCAGGAAGTCGATATGGCCTTCATGCGCGATTTCGAGCGGATTGCGGTCATCGGTGCAGAAAGCGAAAAACTGCGATGTCTCGGGGGTTAGCAAAGGCGCCAGCGCTGCCAGATCCTTGCAAACCGACCCCTCGCGGATGAGGATGGTAATACCCTTGCGGATCTTCTCCAGCGCCTCATCGGCCAGCGTGGCCTCGTGGTCCGTCAGAATACCCGCAGACAGATAGCCGTTAAGCTTGCGCCCACGCAAAAGAGGCGCATGACCATCGATATGCTCACCCGCAAAAGCCACGAGCTTGTCGATGCAATCGGGCTGGCATGAAAGCACGCCCGGGAAATTCATGAATTCAGCGAGCCCGATCACCTTGGGATGGGACCGGTAGTGTGTGAGGGCGTCAGCATCGAGAGCTGCCCCCGAGGTTTCGAACGGTGTGGCCGGGACGCAGCTCGACAGATTGACGCGCAGATCCATCACGGTGCGGGTAGCGCATTCGAGAAAATACGCGAAGGCTTCGCCGCCCAGCACATTCGCCATTTCATGCGGATCGCAGATCGCCGTTGTCACGCCATAGGGCAGCACACAGCGATCAAACTCGAATGGCGTAATCAGCGACGATTCAACGTGCAGATGCGTATCAATGAAACCTGGAACGGCAATGCGTCCCTGCCCATTGATCTCACGTACCCCTTCATAGGTATCGAGAATACCCACGACACGATCACCGCAGATCGCGATATCGGTCGGCAGCAGGTCACCCGTGACCAGATCGAACAGCCTGACATTGCGTATGACAAGATCGGCTGGCTCTGCCCCCACCCCTTGCTTCACACGCCGCTCGATTTCCTCACGCATTATCTGCCGCTCCTCAGGAATGCGGGATCAGACCCCGCACTCACAACCCATCATGTAGGCTATCTATAGAGGACATCACGATAGAGGAGACAAGGGGCCCGACCTGGCCTTTCATGGGCACAAAGCATCCGCGGGTGACACATGGACTTGCGACATGCCCTTGATCTCACGTCGCTCCATACAGATTGGCGTGATCACACTCGTCCTTCTGAGCGAGACAGGCGCTATCGCAACATCCTTGGCAGTATCAGGCTGCATCCAGCCTTTTACCCATGTTTTGGAAGCTCTCATCGAAAGTCTGCGTCTTGATAATCGAGTCTGCCAGTTCACGCAGTGTGTTCAGGTTCTGCTCAAGACGAGCCGTGACAGCCTCATCCGATTTATCATCAAGGAAAATCGAACGATTGGCATAATCCTGCACGGAGCCAACCAGACTGATGAAATCGGCCAGTTCGTAGTTACCCTGCACGGCACCGGGTGTCCGCAGGAAGGTCATGACCTCATGGTGCACCTTGTAGAACTCTGCAACGGTGCCGTGAATACTCTCCACAAACTCGATGTCGTCGAATTTGTCATTCATGAACAGCACGCACATGAACATGAAATAAAAGCAGGCATCCCAGTTCGATTTGACGAATATATAGTTCCAATCATCAAATTTCGGACTGGAATCATGGTGTGTATCAACGAAGCCAGCATAAACTTCCGCGAGCAGGTCATTTATCCGGTTGATGAGTTCCTTGCCGTCAGGCCGGGTGATCGCATTGGTGATCATGGTATTGGAAAGCCCGATCAAGTCGGTCCCATTCGAATACATGGGGTCGACAAATCCAGCAGCCTCACCTGTAAGCGCCCAGCCATCCTCAGAGATATATTGCTTGGAAAGATAAGAGTAATTGCGCAGCATTACGAAATCGATGACCTCGAACGATTTTTTCTCGAGATAATCCTGCATTCGTGGTTCATGACGCCTGAGCCAGTCAGATGCCAACGGGTGAGAACTCATCTCAGACAGCTTGTGGACACTGTTGTCAAAGACGATCCCGATGCTGGTCGTCTGCTTGTTGATGGGGATGATCCACACCCAGTAACCCTTGCCCACCAGATGGGTGGTACTGCGCCCACGCTCCGGCGCGTCGCCAAACGGATTGGCTGCGTCGGTGGATTTGAGAAATTCGTTGATGTCGACATTCCCACCAACACGAAACCAGACGGCCGAGTGATTGACGGCAGCCTCTTTCTGCAGGCCGAACTGCTTCATCAGCACACGCCCGCGCCCCGAGGCATCGACCACCCAACGCGCCCGCCGTGTCGCTACGACACCATCGTGATCTCGCACGGAAACGGTGTTGTGGTCGATGCCCTTCTCCATCCCGAGAACGCGACTATTCTCGACCAGCGAAATCCTGTTGCCCAACTCGTCGCGCAGATAGTTTTCGAGCCGTCCACGATCAATCTGATAGGTCGTATGATGAGGATAATACTGAAGCCCGAGTTCGCGATAAGGCGCATTGCCCTCCAGGCCCAGAGTTTGGATGAATCGCAGCCCCATCTTGTGCAGATGCTGCATTTCCAAGTGAATTTTGCATCCGATGATCTGCGCAAGATAATAAGCGCCGATCTCTACGGTGGACTCACCAACCTTGTGAATTCGCTCGGGATAGGGAAACCGGCGATTATGAACGATGCAGATATCGAGCGTCGGCTGCTTGTCCAGCAACTGTCTGGCCAGAGTAAGACTGGCAAGGCCAGCCCCAATGATCAGGACATCATGAACGGATTTCAGGTTTTCTGCAGACACAGGGCGCACTCGATGAAAGATGATTTGTGACTTTATATTTCGCCCTTTCCAGGCGATACCGGCTAATTATGAATTAAGTCCTCGTTTTGACGAAATCAACTCGAAACCTCGATCAACATAGCGAGATAATCGTGAATCAATACCTATGAACCCTCTCTTGCGCCGTTTCTAATTCGAGATGAAAGTCAGTTGGTATTCTTTATCCGTAATATATATAATTAAGTAATTTTTTCTTGCAAAAACTATTATTGAAAAACCTGAAGTTTTCAGGACCGCCTATCGAAATATAGAAAATTTCTCCTACGATTTACGATAATTGCACATGGATTATTGTCCTTGTCTATTCTGCCTGCCCGATTTCCCCGGATGGTCACTCTCACATCGTGATCAGTGATTGAAAGAAAGCGTCGGGAGGGACATAGCGCACTGACCTGCCGGGGTATTGCACTTTTTGTGTAAACAATCCGGTCAATAATCCCCCTTGCGCATAGCGACGTCGCGCACGTGTCGAACGATTTAACCTCCTCCCCCTTCCCTAAGAAAACATGAAAGACTATCTAGGCAATTGAGAAGCGTTCTCAGGGCGTCTCGCCCCAGATTACAGGTGTATTGACCCATGACTCTCGACTCCCTTCCCAAAGGCGCCCACGCGGTGATCAGTCAGGTCGTTTCCCGCACGGAAAACGATCCGATCGCCCTGCGCCTTGGGGAGCTTGGCTTCATTCCGGGCGCACCTGTCGAGATCGTCGCGACCGGCCCGGTCGGCCATGACCCCATTGCCGTTCGTCTTGGTTCCACCTGCTTCGCCCTGCGTCGTGGCGAAGCTGCACGCGTCTCGCTCAAGCGCGACCACTGATCCCTGATGGATGCCGTGACCACGACCGTAACGGAGACCCTTCCGTTGCGTGCCGCCCTCGTCGGCAATCCCAATTGCGGCAAGACCTCGCTGTTCAACCAGTTGACCGGCAGCAAACAGAAGGTCGCGAATTACGCAGGCGTCACGGTCGAGCGCAAGGAAGGGTATTTCACGACGCCCAATGGCCGGTCAGTACGCCTGCTCGATCTGCCGGGCGCCTACAGCCTGAGCGCCACCAGCCCGGATGAGGATGTCACGCGCGATGTCTGCATGGGTCGTCATCCTTCAGAAAAACAGCCTGACCTGATCATCTGCGTCGTCTCAGCCAGCAATCTGCGGCTGCATCTACGCTTTCTGCTCGAACTCATGCAGCTGGGCCGCCCCATGCTGGTCGTGCTCAACATGATGGATGAGGCCGAGCGGCTCGGGCTGAAAATCGACGTGCCGGGCCTCGCCGCAGCGCTCGATCTGCCCATCATCCCGACCATCAGCCTGCGCAAGAGCGGTGTGAGCCATCTTCTTGCGGCACTGGATCAGACCGAGACCCTGACCCCGCCCACACTCGGCAAAGAGATCGACCTGCATGCCCGGGCAGGCGAGCTTATCGCCCGCTATACCAATGAAGGGAGTTTGCGTGGCGACCGGCTGGCTGACAGGCTCGACCGCTGGTTCCTGCATCCCGTCTGGGGGCCGATCATTCTGCTGGTCGTGCTGTTTTTCATGTTCCAGACGGTCTTTGCCTGGGCACAACCGCTCATGGATGCGCTGGAAGCCGGCATCGCCTCTCTGGGACAGATGGTGGTCTCACCCCTGCCGCCCGGGCTTTTGCGCAGCCTTTTGGCGGATGGCATTTTTGCCGGGGCAGGAACCGTCATCGTTTTCCTCCCCCAGATCCTGATCCTGTTCCTCTGGATCCTGACCCTGGAAGAAACGGGCTATCTGCCAAGAGCCGCTTTCCTGCTCGACCGTGTGATGGCTCTGGCCGGGTTGAGTGGACGCTCCTTCATTCCGCTGCTTTCCAGCTTCGCCTGTGCCATTCCGGGCATCATGGCGGCGCGTACGATACAGAACCCGCGCGACCGTCTGGTGACGATCCTGATCGCGCCTCTCATGACCTGTTCAGCACGCCTGCCGGTCTATACACTTCTGATCGGCGCTTTCGTGCCGCATCGAACGGTGCTTGGCTTTCTCGGGCTTCAGGGCCTTGTGCTGTTTGCGCTTTACCTCGTGGCCATTCTCAGCGGCATTGTTGCCGCGCGCCTCATGACACGCGGTGTGGCATCCGATGAGCATCCGTTGATGCTCGAGCTGCCCCCCTATCGCTCGCCCAATCTGAAAAGCGTGGCCCTGGGCCTGTGGCAGCGCGCGGTCATGTTCCTCTCCCGCGTGGGCACGATCATTGTCTCCCTGAACGTGCTTCTCTGGGCGCTCTCAAGCTTCCCAGCCCCGCCCGCCAATGCCACAGGGGCGGCCATCGATTACAGCCTCGCTGGCCATATCGGGCACTGGATGCTGCCGATTTTCGCCCCGCTCGGTTTCAACTGGCAGATCTGCGTCTCGCTCATACCCGGCCTTGCTGCGCGCGAGGTCGCAGTGAGTGCGCTGGCAACCGTCTATGCGCTGGGTGCCAATGAAGACAGTGCAGCAAGTGCCCTGTTGCCATTGCTCAGCGCTCATTGGAGCATGGCCACGGCATTTTCGCTGCTGGCATGGTATGTCTATGCCCCGCAATGCATCTCCACCCTCGCAGTCATGCGGCGTGAGACGCGTTCATGGAAAGTCGTCGCCGGTGCTGCGGCCTATCTTTTCGGCCTTGCTTATCTCGCGTCGTTTCTTACCTATCATGTGACTGTCGCCCTTAGCGGATAAGGCCCATGATCCAGACTCTCATCGTCATCGCCGTTATCGTGGTCGCCGTGGTTTTCTGGCTGAACCGGCTGTTTCCTGCTCATGCGCGCCGCGTCAAAACCGCGCTTGGCCTGCATGTCCCTCACGCGGCTGGTGCCCCGACGCCTAAGGAAGGCAAGTCCTGCGGGGGATGCTCCGGCTGCAAGGGCGGTGGCTGTCACTAGAAGCGGCTGAGGGCGCAACGCGCTCCGCCTGACAAGCTTCAATCGAATACGGCAGAGAAGGGACAGATAAGTATCCCTCACCCGCCCCCTCAACTGCGACGAATCAGCCTGCGCGATCGATAAAGTCGCACACCTCATGAAGATCATTCATGATCGCATGGGCCTTCTCCGTGATCTCCGCATTCGGGGCCATCAGGTCAGGCACCACAATGACCCTTATCCCGGCGGCATGGGCCGCGCGGGCGCCATTGTGGGAATCCTCGAGCGCCAGACAATAGGCGGGCTCGACCCCGATCGCCTCAGCGGCGCGCAGATAGGGCTCCGGGTCAGGCTTGCCGCGCGTCACATCGTCACGCGTGATGATGGCATCGAACCGGTCATAGATCCCCACATGGCGCAGATGCGCCTCGGTACGCTCACGCCCCGAGGATGTGGCAATGGCGCGTGGCAGCTGGCGGGCATCGAGCATTTCCAGCAACGGAAGCACGCCCTTTTTCAGCACGAGTTTACCCGCCTGAACCAGTTCATGCAGACGGATATTCTGCCTCCTGAACAATGCAGCCAGATCAATGTCGGGGCCAAAGCTGTCAATCACCAGCTGGGCACAAGCATCACCGGGCAGGCCGATCATCTGGCGCGCAAATTCATGATCCATGTCATAGCCCAGATCACGCGCGCCGAGGGTAAAGGCATCGAGAGACAGGGTTTCGCTATCGAGCAAAAGCCCGTCCATATCGAATAACACGCCGCGTATGGGGCCAGGGCCGGTCATGAATGTCTCCTTTGGTATAAGTTACTGATGTGCGTTCAACGGGCCAGGCCGCGCAGATGTTGCCAGATGGCCGATCACAGCTTGTCGGGCCAGTGGGCTGGCAATGGTCGGCCTCCCGCCGTTCCGTTGCTTATGACGAACCGCACTCATCGCTCGTATGGCCGCCATGAACGAGTTTGACGACCAGCTCCGCCGCAACGAGGGCAGCGATGACCGAAGGACGCTTGTCACGGATCCTGTACGGACCGTCACGATGCCCGATAGGGCAGACCAGCGCATCAATCCTGTGCTGTGCCATCCCCAGCGCACGAAATCCGGCCTCGAACCGGCGTCGCTTGGTGCGCGAGCCAATCAGGCCGACATAGGCCAGATCGCCACGATCGAGGGCGGCAGCCGTGATGAGCGCATCCAGCGTATGGCTGGGTGTCATGATGACCACACCATCACCGGGGCGCAGCAGGGCGAGTTCGGCCTCCCAATCCTGCGTCACGCTCATTGTCACACCCTCGGGCACGAGCCCGAATTCATCCACTCGTGAATCAATCCAGCGCAAGGCCATAGGCAGGGGGGAAAGCGCACGGACAAGGGCGCGGCCAACATGCCCTGCGCCAAACAGGCTTACCACAGGCCATGACGCCTGTTCAGCCTCGAGGCAGGACAATTCATGATCGAGATCGAAAACCGGTTCGTAGCGTATCGTCACGGCCCCGCCACAGCATTGATCGGCCTCGGGTCCGAGACGATAGCGATGCTCCTGCGCAAGGGTGGCACCGCTCAGAATCCGGCGTGCCTCGGCCAGACATTCCCATTCCAGCGTTCCACCACCGATCGTGCCAGTCTGGGCGTTGTGAGACACCAGCATAAACGCCCCGGCCTCACGCGGGGTCGAGCCCGCAGCGTCGGCCACAAGGATCCGGAGCACAGCAACCGCCTCGCGTTGCCAGCGCCGGATCAGGTCGAGGTCGATCAGGCGCTCTCTCCCGTCGGGGCGCCCACGGCAACAGATGACGGCCGGGTAGCGGATGATTGGGCGACAGATGACTTCATGGCCATGATGGTGCGCAACAGCCGCTCGGGTGTCGCGGGTGCATCCAGCCCCGGACAGTGCCGGTAGTCGCCCAGACTGGCAATCGCATCGGACAGCGCATGCAAGACTGCGACACCATGGACCAGAGGAGGCTCGCCCACAGCCTTCGAGCGGTAGATCGTTTCCTCACGGTTGGGGGCATTTTCCAGCAGCATCACGTTGAAGATATGCGGTCGGTCAGAGCAGGCTGGAATCTTATAGGTGCTTGGCGCATGGGTACGCAGGCGGCCCTTCTCGTCCCAGACCAGTTCTTCCGTGGTGAGCCATCCCGCTCCCTGAACGAACGCCCCCTCGATCTGGCCGATATCAATGGCCGGATTGAGGGATTGCCCCGCGTCATGAAGAATATCCACACGGTCTATCGTGTTCTCACCTGTCAGCAGGTCGAGCGTGACTTCAGCGCAGGCCGCACCATAGGCGAAATAGTAGAATGGGCGCCCACGCCCCGTTGCGGCATCCCAGGAGATTTTGGGCGTCTTGTAAAATCCGCTGGCTGACAGCGAGATACGGGCAAAATAGACCTGCCACACCAGATCGCGAAAGCTGACACACTCGTCCCCGATGCTGACACCCTCGGGCGTAAAAGAAATTGCCTCGGGCGCAACCTGCCATTTTTCAGCAGCAAAAGCGATCATGCGCCCCTTGATCTGGCTTACGGCATCGAGCACCGCCATACCGTTCAGATCTGCGCCAGATGATGCCGCCGTGGCTGACGTGTTGGGCACCTTGCCGGTCGTCGTGGCGGTGATGCGCACTGAGTCAGCAGGCAGGGCAAATTCCTGCATGACGATCTGCACCATCTTGGTGTGCAGACCCTGCCCCATTTCTGTCCCACCGTGATTCACCTGTACCGACCCGTCGGTATAGACATGAACCAGAGCACCAGCCTGATTGTAATGCGTCGCGGTGAATGAAATGCCGAACTTCACCGGAACGAGTGCGATCCCCTTGCGCAAAGTGCGGCTGGTTGCATTGAACGCTCTGAGGGCCGCCTTGCGATGACGATAATCGCAGCGCTCTGCCAGCTGCGTCATGACGAGATCGCTGATCGAGTCCTCAACGACCATATGGTAGGGCGTCAGATTGCGCTCACCAGTGCCATAGACATTACGCAGACGGATATCGAGCGGGTCCTGGCTGGTGGCAAACGCGATTTCCTCAATCACACGCTCGGCAGCAACAATCCCCTGCGGGCCGCCAAACCCGCGAAAAGCCGTATTGGACTGTGTGTTGGTCTTGAGCGCCTGTGAGCGAAAACGCACATCGGGGTAATAATAGGCGTTATCAGCGTGAAAGAGGGCGCGGTCTGTCACTGGCCCCGAGAGATCCGCTGACCAGCCACAGCGGGCCGCCAGTTCCATATCCACGGCAAGAATATCGCCCTGGCTGGTAAAGCCGACATCGTAACGCACCTGAAAATCGTGACGCTTGCCCGTGATCATCATGTCATCATCACGATCGAGGCGCATCTTGGCCGCCTGGCCGGTCAGCTCTGCCGCAAGGGCAGCCAGGCAGGCGCATCCATTGGCTTGGGACTCCTTGCCACCAAACCCGCCCCCCATGCGGCGGATTTCAGTTGTGACCAGATGATGAGGGCGGCCCAGAACACTTGCCACGAGATGCTGCGTTTCAGAGGGGTGCTGGGTGGAGGACCAGACCCGCATCTCGCCAGCCTCACCCGGCTGGGCCAGAGCCACCTGCCCCTCGAGATAGAAATGCTCTTGCCCGCCAATCGTCACGCAGCCACTCAGCCTGCGCGGTGCGCTTTCCAGAGCGGGACCAACGGCACCACGCTCCATCGTCAGCGGGCGCCAGACCAGCGGGCTTCCATTGGCCCGCGCAGCGTCGATATCGAGCAGTGCTGGCAGTTCATCATAGTCGATATGCGCCAGACGCACGGCACGGCGCGCGATGGCACGATCGGTCGCCACCACGGCAAAGACAGGCTGACCAACATGCTGGACCAGATCCACCGCCAGCAAGGGCTCGTCATTGGCGTGAACCGGGCTAGTCTGATTGTCTCCCGGTATGTCTGCCGCCGTTATGACGCGCACCACGCCCGGATAATCGCGCACCGCTGACAGATCGACCGACACAAGACGGGCATGGGCCTTTTCGCTCAGCCCCGCCACAACATGCAGCAGCCCCTTGGGCTCGGGGAGGTCGTCGATATACTGCGCCTGCCCGGTTACATGCAGAATGGCGCTTTCGTGCTTCATCGAACCCGGGCCTGCGCCTTCGGCGGCAGAGTGTTTGCTTGCCCCGGCGATTGGCGTGTCCATGAAACCCTGAACATCAGACATGGGCCAAGCTCCCGGCCTTGGCGAGACGCATGGTCTCACCCCGGCTCTCTTCGAAAAACCGCGTCAGAAGATTGGCAGCGACCGTCTGGCGATACCAGGCACTGGCCCGCATATCGCTCAGCGGTTTGAAATCCAGCGACAGGGCCTCGCGGGCAGCCTCCAGAGCGTCCTCGTTCCACAGAGCGCCCATCATAGCCTTTTCGGCGTGATGGGCGCGGCATGGCGTGGCGGCCATGCCACCAAAAGCCAATCGCACATCGAGCACACGCCCCTGCGCGTCGCAGCGCAAGGCAAACGCACCCAGAACCGCAGAAATATCCTGATCGAAACGTTTGGATATCTTGTAGCTGCGATAGAATATTCCCGGCCGCGGTGCTGGTACGCTCACACCCTCGACAAACTCGCCCGGTCGGCGGTCCTGCTTGCCATAGGCCAGAAAGAACGCCTCAAGCGGCATATCCCGTCTCTCAAGGCCGCAACGCAGATGCAGGATTGCCCCGGCGGCAATCAACGCAGGTGGGCCATCGCCAATCGGTGAACCATTGGCAATATTGCCGCAAAGCGTCGCACTGTTCCGGATCGGTGTGGAACCGATTCGACCGATCAGCACGCCAAAATCGGGCAGAATCCGCGAGAGCGCCTCGCGCGCCTCCTCGTAGGTGACGGCAGCCCCGATATAAAGGCCTTGGGCGCCCGTCTCCAGACGCAACAGATCCGCGCATTGCCCGATAAACGCGACGCGCGGCAGAGGGCGCATGGCTTTGGTGACCCAGAGCCCCACATCCGTCGCCCCGGCCACGATCACGGTATCCGGAAACGAGGTCAGCCGTTGCGCCAGGGATTCCGCCGTGGCAGGCACAAAAAGACTGCTGCCCTCATGCTCGATCAGCACATCCTGACCGTCTGCCAAGGCGTGCAGGCGCTCGGTCATCTCTGCCACCCTCTGCTCGAAAGCTGCAGGAGGAGCCAAGAGCGCCTGCTTCATTGCCTTGACGATGGGCGCGTAACCCGTGCAGCGACACAGATTGCCCGAAAGCGCGGCATCGATCGCGGCGTCGTCATCCGATGCGCCTTCGGCCTGACGATAGGCCACCATCGACATCACAAAACCCGGCGTGCAGAAGCCGCACTGGGCGCCGTTGAGGGCTACCATAGCCTCCTGCACGGGGTGGAGCGCTCCCGGTGTCCCGATATCCTCGATTGTAAAAACAGCGGCACCGTCCAGCATGGGCAGCAACTGGATGCAGGCATTGACGGCCTTCACCGCAAGCCTGCCCTGACGCAGCCGCGCCACGATCACCATGCAGGCCCCGCAATCGCCCTCGTTGCATCCCTCCTTCGTGCCGGTACGCCCCTCATGGCGCAGCCAGTCCAGCAAGGTTGTGTCGGGGGCGATATCACTCAGGCTGAAGAGGCGTTCCCCCAGATAGAAGCGTATCGTCTGACGCATGGATTACCCCCCCAAAGGTGGAAACTGGTTGATTGAACGAGGGCGGCCCCTTCGCCATTTCCGGAAACTCTTGTATGATTGGAAGATTCGACGGCAGAGAACAATCAGGAATATTGCATTTCCTGCCTTGTTCTCTCATCGAACTGCGCCTAAGGCTCCACGGCCATTTCAAACGCAAGAGGATCACTATGAAGTCCACTGATCTGATCGACCGCATCGCCGCTGCCACCGGTGGCACCAAGGCCGACGCCAAGACCGCCCTCGACACCGTCTGGGCCAGCATCATCGAAGCCGCCACCAAGGGCGACGAAGTGTCCATCCCGGGCTTCGGCAAGTTCCAGGTCCGTTCGACCGCAGCACGTCAGGGCCGCAACCCCAAGACCGGCGAGACGATTGAGATCGCAGCGTCCAAGAAGCTCAGCTACTCCCCCGCCAAGAACGTCAAGGACGCTCTGGCCGGCAAGTAAGCCGCTCTACCGTGCCGGATGTCATGGGTAGCGTCTCGACGCCGCCCGATCCGGCACCCAGGCATCTCCTGCCTCTCCTGCCCCGTGCAGCAGGCAGGGTGCCTCCCGGCTACTGTCCGGGCCCTGTTCCGTTTCAGTTCCAGTGCAGCCTGCTGCAAATCCACTGATCCCGCACAGACATTCCTGATTTCAGACGATTTCTTCGAAACCTTAGCGGGTGGCTCCCTCAGCCTCGCGCTGCTGTCATGCCGATAAAAGCGACATCCTGCGTGTTCGCGTGCTTGCAAAACCCAAAAGGTTTCGTCACGTTTCGCGGCATGTTGCCCCGCATCCTGCCCGCTTTCGCCCTTGCCGTTCCGCTCGTCTTTTCGTCTGCCTCTGCCCGCGCCGAGACAGCCGACACGCAGGCAACCTCGCGCATTTTCGATCATCTGCGTAATGACCCCGCGCGCCTGACCGTGTTTCTGCGCGGCTTTCCCAAGGGGGGCGATCTCCACAACCATCTGGCTGGCGCCATTCCGGCCGAAAGCTTCCTTGACTGGGCCGGTCAGGACGGCCTGTGCGTCTCTCTGGCGCAGGGACGAATCCTGCCCACCAAGTGCCGTCTGGCCACGCCGGGCGATATGCCCGCTTCCCAGCTTCGCACCCGACAGGACGCACGCGAGCTCATGATCGATTCTCTTTCGATGCATGATTTCGTTCCCACGCCGGCAGACCGCTCCGGGCACGATCACTTTTTCTCGACTTTCGGGCGCTTTGCGCCGGTGCTTTCGGCTCATCAGGGCGCCATGCTTGCACAGGCGCGCGATCAGGCGGCGGCCGATCACGTGGTCTATCTGGAACTGATGATCTCACCCGCACTGGGCAGCATGGTGAAAGCCGGCGACCAGCACCCCCTGCACGACCTCGACCTCGATGCCGCCCATGAGGCGCTTCATGATGAGCGCCCCCGCCTCGTGGCCGAAGCGCGCCATGAGACGGATGAGATGGAGCATCAGGCGCGCGACATCCTGCAATGCGATACGCCTGCGGCCCATCCGGGTTGTGCTGTAACGGTACGCTATCTGTTTCAGGCCATCAGGACCATGACCCCTCCCGAGGTGTTTGCGCAGCTCGATACGGGTTATGCCCTTGCCCATGAAGACCCTCGCTTTGTCGGCATGAATTTCGTCGCCCCTGAAGACGATGCCGTGGCAATGGCCGATTACGCCCTGCACATGCAGATGTTCGCAAAACTTGGCGCGCTCTATCCCGATGTGCGCCTGAGTCTTCATGCTGGCGAACTCACCCCTGCGCTGGTGCCTATCACCGGGCTGCAGAGCCATATTCGTGATGCTGTCGAGATTGCTGGCGCAGACCGTATCGGCCATGGCGTGGACATCACATGGGAAAAAGATGCTGTGCGCCTGCTGGGTGAAATGGCCCAGCGCCGTGTCGCGGTGGAAATCAACCTGACCAGCAATGACCAGATCCTTGGGGTGAGCGGTGCCGCCCATCCGATGGGGCTGTATCGACGCGCCCATGTGCCGGTCGTGCTCTCGACCGATGATGAGGGCGTGTCCCGCAGCAATCTCACAGAGGCCTATGTCAGGGCCCTTTCAACCGCCCCCCTGACCTATGCCGACCTCAAGACCATCTCGCGCAACAGCCTGACCTATGCCTTCATACCCGGCACCAGCCTGTGGGACGGAGATCACGTCATCACCCTGTGCAAGGCTCCGCAGAGCTTTGCCTGCGCCGATTTCCTGAAGAAAAGCCCCAAGGCGCGCCTTCAGCTTCAGCTCGAACAGAACTTCGCAGCCTTCGAAAACACCGTCAGCCACGAGCCCCTTTTCCTATGATGACACGCCCCAAAGGCCTTCGCCACCGCCTCGCCCTCTCCCTCTTCCTGTGCAGTGTTCCCGCGGGCCTGACCGCAGCTCCCGCCCATGCTGCCGGGCCGACAGCACCGGTCGCGGGTCATGCCTCTGCTGCCACCATCCCTGTGCGCGTTGTGGTTGTGACGACCTTTGAAATCGGCAAGGACACGGGAGACACACCGGGCGAATATCAGAACTGGATCGAGAAATTCCCGCTCAGCCAGACGCTTCCCGCCCCGGGCACAGATCATGAAGTCATGCATTACAACCCCGAGTTGCAGGTGCTTGCCATCGCTTCTGGCGAAGGCCCGGAGCATATGGCCTCTGCCATGACGGCGCTGCTGCTCGACCCACGCTTCGACCTGCGCCACA
Source organism: Asaia bogorensis (assembly GCF_900465345.1). Classification (GTDB taxonomy): domain Bacteria; phylum Pseudomonadota; class Alphaproteobacteria; order Acetobacterales; family Acetobacteraceae; genus Asaia; species Asaia bogorensis_A. The sequence goes on from NZ_UEGO01000033.1 coordinate 88,227, forward strand.
GCTATTTCGTGCTGGCAGGCATTGCGGGGATCGATCCCAATTTTGGTACGATCGGCTCCGCCGTCTGGGCACCCCGCGTCATCAATGGCGGGCTCTCCCATCTGATCGACCCGCGTGAAATTCCCAAGGACTGGCCTGACGGTTTCACGCCCGTACAGGGCAGTCGCCCCGACGAAACACCACGCCCACCCCTGCATTCCCTCTCAGGCGATATGCTCTACACCCTCAATCCGGGCCTCACCCGCTGGGCCTATGAACTGACCCGTTCCGTTTCCCTGCCCGACAGCGAGGGCATGAAGCAGAGCCGCGCCCGCTATCATGGCTACGCCGCAGCGCAAAAGCCGCCTTCTGTCATGCTGGGTGATACCATCTCGGGCGAGACCTTCTGGGTGGGCAAGCTCATGAATCGCTGGGCCGAGCGCTGGGTGCGCTACTGGACCGATAATCAGGGTGTGATGGCGACTACCGCCGAGGAAGACGTGGCCTTCTGTCAGGCACTCGCCCTTCAGGCGAAGGCTGGGCGCGTCGATCCCGAACGCGCGCTCATCCTGCGCACTGCCAGCAATTTCGACATGCCCCCACCGGGCCAGACGGCCGCGCAGCTTCTCTCGGACGAAGCCAATGAGAAAGGCTACTCGGCCTTCATCCCGTCAGTGAACGCAGCCTATCAGATTGGCAGCATTGTCGTGCGCGACCTCGCCACGCACTGGGACCGCTACGAGAGCACGCCACCGGGCGCGGCACATTAGAGTCCGGTCCGGTCAGGGTTCAGGCGGGGCCGTGACCATGGGTTTCCCCCACGCACCACCGGAGGAGAGTCGTCCTCCGGAAACGCCTGCGGGAAACCTGTTTCAGCAGGACCGGGTGGGATTACCTGCGCACCGATGAGCAACCCTGCCTAGCGTTCTTGCATCGCATGTGCCCTGAACCGTGCAGGAGTCAGACCGAAACGTTGATTGAAGGCCTTGGCGAAGGCGCTCAATGAAGCATAGCCGCACCCTGCTGCGACATCGGTCACACGCTGCCCCTGCCCCAGTTGCAGGGCCGCATGAAACAGGCGCGTTTGGGTCATCCAGCTTTGCCAGCCCATTCCGGTTTCAGCCTGAAAATGGCGGCGAAAACTGCGCTCCGACATGGCAGCACAGGCGCAGATCCGGGTCATCGTGGCCGATGCCGGGTCAAGCAATGCCGCATCGACAGCCCGTATCAATCGTGGGTGTCTTGGCATGGGCAAGGCGAGCCCGGCGGCAGGCGCTGCCTTGATCCGCTCATGACAGAGCAGGGCAAGGGTATCGAAGAAGCTCTGCGCGAGCACATCAGTGGATTGTGGTCCATCCGGCCAACGCAGCGCGTAGAACATCATCTCGGTCAAGATCGGTGTCAGAGGAAATGTCGTCATCGCCTCGACCGCAGTCTGCGTATCGTCAGGCGCAAGAAAGAAGGACATGCCGTCATGATCACGGATCATGGTGCGATGGCGCGTCCCGGCTGGAATCCACAAGGCGTGGCCAGCAGGCAGAAGATAGCGCCTGTCTGGCCCCTCTATCTGCGTGGTACCGGCACGGGCGCAGATGATCTGGTGATAAGAATGCGCATGCCAGTCATAGAAAATCGCCTCGGTCGATTGCCTCAGGGCAAAGGATTTCTGCTGCGGCCTGTCGAGGCCTGCTTCGACCAGAACGGCCGTGGTCTCCTTACTGCTCAGGATTTTCATCTGGCCGGTTCCCGTCATTTTCTGGCCGAAGCGCGTTAGTCGGCCATTAGCGATCTTCCTATCCTGTCCGGCAAGGAGAGGAAACCACCATGTCTGTATTGCCCGCAACCGCGACCCCGAGCGGCACCCCTGACCCGCACAATGCCACCGTCATACGGCAATTCACCCGATGGGCGGCCCCTTTCGCTGACCTCCCCATTCATGCCGAGGCGGAAAGCATGGCCCAGACCATGAAGGCCTGTGCGCCCGGCCCAGCCGTGAAGGCGCTGGATGTGGCCTGTGGGCCCGGCATCGTCAGCTGCGCGCTGGCAGAGGCAGGGGCCGAGGTAACCGGGTTGGATCTGACCCCCGCGATGATCGCACAGGCGAGCGCGCGTGCCGATCGGCTGGGCGTCGAAGCCTCTTTCCAGACCGGGAACGCGATGGCGCTGCCTTTTGAGGACGAACAATTCGATCTGGTGGTGACGCGTTACAGCTTCCATCACATGGAAACGCCGCAGACCTGCCTCGCAGAAATGATCCGTGTCTGTCGTCCCGGCGGTCGGATTGTCGTCATCGATGCGACACCCGCTCCAGCCTGCCAGAGCCAATACGATCATGCCGAAAAGCTGCGTGACCCCTCGCACACAACGGCTCTTACGCTCAGTCAGATCATGAGATTGGGTGAGGAGGCCGGGCTGCACCACGTGGAAACCAGCCGCTACCGTCTGGAATCCCGCCTGAACGATCAGGTTGCCGAAGTAGATCGCGAGGCTCTCGCGTCCTTTTTCATGCAGGAGATTGCGAGCGGTGAGAACAGTTCGGACATGGCACCACGTCAGACAGAAGGCGGCATTGTTTTCAGCTTTCCGATTTCCATCATCGTCTGGAACCGCCCGAACGCCTGAGCCGGATGGCGATTGTCTTGTAACACGCGATCCGAATGGAAGCGCAGGAGACGTTCAATCAACAGGAGGATGCGATGCCGCCGCAGCCACGCTCATATGGCCTCAGCTGAGCGGCGCGGCGACGACGGGGCTGCACCCCCCAATAGATTTGAGAGGCATACCATCGGCGTTGACTCTCTTGGCAGGGTAGGGTCGAGGGTTACACCCACAGAAAAGCTCTCATCCCTTCTTTTTGCCCTCAGCAATGCCCCTGCCGGACTGCGCACATGACCTTTCTCTCACGATCAGGCCGCGCGCGATCTCGCCTTAGGCTTCGAGCAGGAGGGTAACAACGCGCTCCAACACAGCCTGCTCCGCATCGCCAAAACGCGCCTGCTCGGGGCTGTCGATGTCGAGTACGCCCAGCAATTCACCGTTTCTGACCAGAGGCAGAACAATCTCCGACGCTGATGCCGCATCGCATGCAATATGGCCGGGGAAGCTGTGGACATCATCGATACGCTGGATACTACGTTCGCTGGCAGCCTTGCCACATACCCCGCGCCCCAGCGCAATGCGGGTGCAGGCTACACGCCCTTGAAACGGCCCCAGAACCAGTTCACCCTTGCGCAGCAGATAGAACCCTGCCCAGTTGATGCGCGGGAGTGCCTCAAAGAGAACTGCTGCGATATTGGCCATATTCGCGATCATGTCGCTTTCGGCCGCTACCAGCCCCTCCACTGCCGAAAGGATATCATCTTGCGTCAGTCTGCTGTCAGGCGCGCTCATGGCGGTTCATCTTTCCGGACGTATCCTGAAGGCGCCACATAGCGCCTTCAGGTAGGGGCGAGGGTTTCTGAAGGCACGCATAGAACAAAATGCCTGCGCTTTCAGAGTGTGCGATAGGCGATATAGGCCGCCACGACAAAGATGAGGCCAGCGAAGAGAAGTTTCAACGTGGCACCGGACCCTTTGCCAAGGCGGCTGGCCAGTTTCGTCCCCAGCAGGCACCCGACAACACCCCCCATGATGAACCACAGGGCCAAAGGCCAGTCCACAAGGCCCGAAAGCGCATAGCTGACAGAGGTCGTCACACCAAAAGCCGCAACGGCCACAAGTGAGGTTCCCACGGCATTGAGGACAGGCATATGCGTAGCCGCCATCAGCGCCGGTACAATCAGGAACCCACCGCCGATACCGAAAAATCCGGACAGCCCGCCTGTGCACAGGCCAAACAGGCCAACCTTCCAGACATTGTCGCGATTGCATGCCGCACCCGGTATGCCCTCGTCATGACGGCCACGGATCATCGCGATCCCGACAAGCACCATGAGCCCTGCAAACAGCAACAGAAGTCGCTGTCCATCCATAGCCTTGCCAATCTGCGCCCCAAGCGCCGCGCCAAGCATCCCGGCAGGCGCGAAGAAACCGGCGCAGCGCCATTTGACCGTGTGCTCACGCGCATGGCTGAGCAGACCTGCCAGCGCGTTGATCGCGACAGCAAAAGCGCTCGTGCCAATCGCGATATGGGGGTTACGCACCCCCACAACATAGATCAGCAGCGGGACAGCCAGAATGGACCCGCCGCCACCGATGAGTCCCAGAACCAGACCAACCAGACTCCCGCATGCCAGAGCAGGGACAGACGAGGCAGACATGAACGCGTCAGGCATGAACGGGGTCGACATCATTGGCTGAGATCAGCCCTCGGTCTTGCGGGCTGGTCGCACCAGAAACTCGCGTCCCTTCAACATGAAATCCCAATACAGACGCGGCATGATCTTTTCCTTGAGAAACCAGGCCAGGCGTGTGGGCTTCTTGCCGTCAAGCAGCCAGGCCGGCAGGGTCGGGAGCAGCTTGCCGCCATACCCGAACTCGGCCAGCACAATCTTGCCGCGCTCAACCGTCAGCGGGCAGCCGCCATAACCGTCATACACAGCATCCGGCTTGCGCCCGGAAAGCTGGGCAATCAGGTTCTCAACCACCACAGGTGCCTGCTTGCGTGCAGCGGCAGCCGTCTTGGCATTGCTTGTGCCGGCCACGTCACCCACGGCGAAGACATTCGCATACTGCGTGTGCTGCATCGTATCCGGATGAACCGACACAAAGCCATCAGCGCCAGCAAGCGGCGAGGAACGAATGACATCGGGCGCGGTCTGGGGGGGCACAACATGCAGCATGTCGAATGCGCGTTCGACACGCTCCGTGCCGGCTTCCGTGACGCGCTCGAAGGTTGCAACCTTACGCTCGCCATCGACCGCTACCAGTCGTGACTTGAGGTTGAGGTCAATGCTGTAGCCCTTGATGTAATCCATCAGGGCCGGTACGAAATCGGCCACACCAAACAGGCTGGGCGTCGCTGTATCGAACTCGACCTGCACACGACCCAGCACCCCACGACGACGCCAGGCATCGCAGGCGAGATACATGGCCTTTTGGGGCGCCCCTGCACATTTGATCGGCATGGGTGGCTGGGTGAACAGCGCCTTGCCCTCTTCGAGCTTGCTCACCAGCTCCCAGGTATAGGGGGCGAGATCGTAGCGATAATTCGACGTGACGCCATTCTTGCCCAGCGTCTCGGCCAGTCCTGGAATAGCAGCCCAGTCGAGTTTGAGCCCGGTCGCCACAACAAGCGCCTCATAGGCAATCTGGGTCCCGTCGCCCAGCTCGATACGGTTCTGCTCCGGCAGGAAGGCCGTGACGGCCTGACGAATCCAGTTGGCGCGCGCCGGGATAAGCCCGACCTCGGAACGACGCGTCTGCTGCGCCGTGAAGACACCCCCGCCCACGAGGGTCCAGCCCGGCTGATAGTAATGCTCGGTCGAGGGTTCCACGACAGCGACCAGCAACCCGGGCCGACGACGCAACAGGCTTGCCGCGCAGGCGAGACCACCCGCGCCACCGCCGACCACAACAACATCGAAACGCTGAGCGCCAGCGGGCTTTTCTTCCTTCTGGGTCGACGCCAGCTCATAAAGATCAGCCGCACGTCGGCCAGAGCGGCAATAGGCAAGAACCTTGCCCGTGTTCTCAGGCCCGGTCATCTCGGCAAGGGTCTGGCGCATGACCGAGACACTATGCGCATCGGGCGTGGCCCCCATACGCACCGGGATATAGGCAAAAGCCAGCCCGCATTTTTCCGCCGCCACACCCAGATCGGCCACGCCGGGCTGATCCTTCTCCTCACCATCGGGGCGGGTGCAGATAATGCCGCTGAAACCCTGCTCCTTGAGCGCGGGCAGATCTTCCACCCTGATCTGGGGCGATACGGCGAAATGGGCCGTCAGGAAACGAAGGGACATGAGCTTGCCTCTCTCTTCTCGGACTGTATTGCGGGCCGGGTCAATGCGCACCGGCTGGATGCTGCGTTCTGTAACGGGCGGGGTTCAACAAGGTGCTGTGCAGGCCATTCAGGCTGGATACCGCACAGCGTGCTCTCAAAGCGTGTCGAGCGGTATCTTGATATAACGCGTACCGTTCTCTTCCGGCTCCGGCAGACGCCCCCCGCGTATATTGATCTGGACCGAGGGCATAATGAGATTGGGCAGGCTCAAAGTCGCATCACGTTTCGTGCGCATCTCGACGAATTCGTCCTCGCTCACACCGTCATGAACGTGAAGGTTGCTGTCGCGCTGTGCTCCAATGGTGGTTTCCCAGGCAAACCAGTCACGTCCGGGTGCCTTGTAATCATGACACAGGAAAAGACGCGTCTCACGCGGCAGGGAAAGCAGGCGGCGAATGGAGCGATAGAGCTGCCTCGCATCGCCACCGGGGAAATCAGCACGGGCTGTCCCGAAATCGGGCATGAAGAGCGTATCACCGATAAAGGCGCAGTCACCGATCACGAACGCCATATCGGCAGGGGTATGCCCCGGCACATGCAACGCAATCGCCTCGATTTCACCAATTCTGAAACGCTCACCATCGCGGAACAGATGATCGAACTGCGAGCCATCCCGTGCAAAGCGTGTTCCGGCATTGAAGATCTTGCCGAACACCTCCTGAACATGGGTGATTTCGGATCCTATGGCGAGCTTGCCTCCCAGCTGCTCCTGCAGCCACGGCGCTGCCGACAGGTGATCGGCATGGGCGTGGGTCTCAAGCTGCCATGTCACGGTCAGGGACTCAGCGCGGACATACTCAAGAATGGCCTGCGCGCTCAAAGACCCCGTTCGACCAGAAGCGGGGTCATAATCAAGCACGCTGTCGATAATCGCCGCCTCGCGGGTGCGGGGATCGTGCACGACGTGCGAAGCAGTGAACGTTGTCTCGTCGAAGAAACTGCGTACCACCGGGCACGAAGATTGGCCCGCCCTGCTGGCCTCGATCTGGCTGGCTGCCTGGGCAATCGTTGCGTCATCCATCACGCGCGCTCCGCTGAACTGATCATGAATTACATATTTCTTGAATATGATATTTCGCCGTTTATGTAATTGTGATACTTGCTCTCGTCAAGGACCGCACGGCTACCCAACGTTAGATCGTGAATCGTCGATGCCGATGCGTATTAACGGTGCAGGAGATGGATGAAGATGGAAGAGCAGGCACAGATACCTGTACGTCTGGGCACACTCGCCCCCAATTTTCGTGCCCGCACGACCTTGGGTCTCCTGACACTAAGCGATTTCAGGGGACGATGGGTTGTGCTCTTCTCACACCCTGCCGATTTCACACCGGTCTGCACCAGTGAGTTCATCGCCTTCGCGAAGGCCCAGCCGAAATTCGATCAGCTCGGTTGTCAGCTGATCGGTCTTTCTGTCGACTCATTGTCGTCCCATCTGGCCTGGATCAATGCCATCGGGCGCGATCTCGGCACCGAAATCAGATTCCCGGTGGTGGAGGATCCCTCCATGGCCATTGCGCGCGCGTACGGCATGCTCGATGCAACAGCTCAGGACAGCAGTACGGTGCGTTCGACCTACATCATCGACCCCGATGGGCGGATACAGGCCATCCTGGTTTATCCACTCTGTGTGGGTCGCTCGGTAAGCGAAATTCTTCGCGCAGTAACAGCACTGCAGCGCGCCGCGCATGGCGATGCCCTGACGCCGGAGAACTGGCAGCCAGGGGGTGCCATCTTCCGCCCCCCCTCGCTCACCGTGGCGGAAATGAACGCGCCATGCGAGCAGCCCTGGTTTCACTGCCTGCAGAAAGATGACGGGCGATGAAGGCCATGAACAGCCAGCATATGGCACAACTTGTCGAGCGCCTTCGCCTTTATGGGCAGGCTCAGCGCCTGTCGATCCTGTCCGTCCTGAGCGAGGCTCCCTATACCGTGGCTGAAATCGAGGCCCGTACCGGGATTGGTCAGCCCGCCCTGTCGCAACAGCTGGGCGAATTGCGTCGCGCCGGTATCATCGCCTCCAGCCGCGCTGCCCGCGAGGTGATCTACGATTTTGCCTCACCAGCAGAGCGCATTCGGACTGCAACCGTCCTCGGATTGCTTGAGGACAGGGAAACACCCTTGCTCGCTCCAGCTACCGCTGAACCGCCGCGCTATGGAGCTCATTTCGCGTCGATTTTGCCTTGAATGCCTCTCTGGTGACGTTGCAGGAGAGCGTCACAACACATCTTGCTTGCTGAGACAGTTTCGCGAATCTTCCAATCCTGATAACAGCCATTCGTATCTCATATGAAACGAATAGGCTCGATATGACCCCTTCCAAATCCGGTCGGAATTCCTTTGTCCGGGGCGGTTTTCTGCTCTGCCTTCTCGCTTCGTGCACCACGGCACCCACCCAGCCTCTCGATACCGCCCATCTGCCGGATGAGCGTCTGGCCCTTGCAACCCCGCCATCGGTCGGGCTGGCGTCGCAAGGTGATGACGACCGCATTTTCGCACGCACACGCGCCCTCAAGGACACGCCACGCTGGACACTCGCGCAAAGCGACGCCGATTTGCGCCCTGCCCCCTTCCTCAAGGGCTTTTCCTGCGCGGCAGGCTTTACGATCGACATCGCCAAGGCCCCGACCCTGGCGCGTATCCTCGACATGATGGCCAAGGCCGAAAGCGGCAGAACGTCGGAAGAAAAGCATTACTGGAAGCGCAAGCGTCCCTTTATCGGCAATGATGCGCCCATCTGCGTTGCGCGTGATGAGAGACTGGCGAAAAGCCCGTCTTACCCGTCGGGTCATACCATCGCCGGCTATTCCACAGCGCTTGTCCTCTCGGCACTTCTGCCGGAACGCAGCGCAGAACTGCTGCAACGTGGTCGTGTGATTGGAGAAAGCCGTATCATATGCGGCGTGCACTGGGCGTCGGATGTTGCTGCAGGCTATCAGGCAGCCGGGGCCTTTGCCGTTGCCACACTCGAAAATCCGGTCATACGCGCCCTTATGCCCAAAGCCCGAGAGGAGCTCGTTGCAATGAAAGCAAACGGCATTCTGCCGGATAAGCAACGCTGCGCAGTTGAGGCAGATGCCGCAGCCCATTCGCCCTTTACGGATGACTGAGCGCCGCACTCAGCGTGACGTATCCGTGCCCCTCATGCCACGACACATACCCGGCCGCAAACCTGGGCGGCGCCATGCTGGCGCTGCCCTTCCTGCAAATCATGCGACCTTCATCTGCGGCTCGGGCAGGTCTATCCTGTAAGGGCCAGCACTAAGGATCTCCAATCTGAGGATCGTCTCGTCCTGACCCTCTGGACATACCAGATCGATGGCAGCACAGCCATTTGTCCATCGACAACGGGCATTCTCCAGATTATGCCAGCCGGGCTGACCTGACGATGTCAGATGTGCGTCAAGCCTTTGGTTATGATCTTGCCGGGCCTGTGTGATTTCGCCAATCAGTACACCCAGCACACGACGGTCATCGATATAAGGCCCAATGGCATCAAATGGACGCCCCGCACGCGAATGGAGCCATACTCTTCGTGTTCCAGGCGGCACCCTATACGCCCTATGCGACCATGACTGTTCAGCCAGAGGCAGAATACGGCCAGCCTGATCCTTCAGAACAAGAACCGGGTCGTAAGTCATTTCGTGCCTGGCTGCTTGGGGTAGTATACCCATCCCGGCCGCGCGTTCAGACAGGGCCACATGAAGCGGCTGTACGAAACCGGCGGATGTTTCAAGTGGGGCCGCTGCATCACATGCCCAGCTTCTGAGCGTTCTCGATGCATGGGGTTCTTCCGGAAGATCCAGTTGGCGCAAAACCGTGCCATATCCCGCACCGGAATCAAAATAGCTCTCAGTCGCCACGCCCTGAGCAAAGATGACAGAATGACGCTCCATTTCGAGATGGAAATACGCGTAGGTCCGGAAAGAGCGATCGTAGAGAATGGTCTGGTTGTTGACGAGCATGCGTACCGGCACGAATTTACCATCGAACAAAAAGCAATGTTCGGCAGTGACTAGCAAATCGCTATGGGGTTGTCCCGGCGCAAAGGCGTCTCGCAAGATGCGCACAGGCAAGCCCGACATATCGTCAGGCAGGTCGTGACGAACCTGGCATTCCTTCCTGATCACCCGCTTGATGATGCGCGTGATCTTGATGCCGTTTTCCATACAGATCAGACGATCACCCGCGTTGAGTGTCTCGATTTTCCGCTCTCCACTGTCGGTAAGCAGCATGACCCCCGACAGGAAGCAGGCATCTATATTATCGATAAAGAGACTCGAGGCGAGACTCTCTACTTCCAAATTGGCATTGGCCTGCATGGCCAGCCCGACCATCCAGCCGCCAGACCTGACCATGAGCTTGATGGAACTTCCTATATCAGGATCGATAATCCTGCCCCCGGCCAGTACCTCGACCTTGTGCCTGACCGAACCATGGGCGCCATCAGTGGCACTGCTATAGAATTCCTCGACTTTCGAGATTGCTCCGGCGTCAATCTGCACATCGCTGTCGATATAGATATTTCCGATGGTCATGCCGCCGGCAGATACGGAAACACCGTCAGGCGAACTCGCCTGATCAATGTAGGAACTTATCAACCTGCCACCGCTCTGAACCACGACACTGATATTTCTAGCGACGATACCCGAAACGACAGCGCCGCTCATTATGGTCAGGCTCCCTCCGGGATCCCCGTAAAATGCCGCGCAGTTCATCGTAAAGAGTGATCCGGACTGGTACCACGTTGCGCCATCTGCCCCCGGCACTGCCACCCAGTTTCCTGTCACACCATTAGCCAGATCCTGTGTCAGATCCCTGATTTCGGGTGGCGTGGGTGTGCCGATTTGTGACAGCGCCGAGATATGAACACCAGCGGCAATGCTGACCGCATGCAACTGAGCCCCTGCGTCGATACCGAGATACGATCCGGACAAGCAATCAATTCCCGTCACCGTCGCGCCGCTGGTCATATAGATCGTACCGCCCGGCTGAAGCGTGATGTTGCTGGCCACCGAACCACTGGACAATACGATAGCGCCCCTGTCCACGGCCGTGATACCGCGGCAAACAGCCCCATCCGCATAAGTGATCTGGGAGATACCGCTGATCAAACTGTCATTCATCTCCCCACCAGAAACGGTGAGATAGGTCAGGTCGAAGGTAAGGGCACTGGTATAGGCGCCTGTCAGATCGCCACGAAACCCGGCCAGAACACTGTCAACAATGCGCGCGCCACTATCAGCATGGATAATTATAGCGTGTTCATTATCGTAAGGCCCCCCGGTATAGACAGGGGTTTGCAGGGCAGAAATCGAGGCTCCGCTATGGACGTACATCTCTGCGGGCCTGTCGACCTCGACTGCACCTGATGTGTTGTCTTTATCGAAATGATAAATCACGCTTTCCTCCTCGAACTGAATATCGCCTGATCGGAAGGAGCGCTGACCTCGTCATGACAAGAGGTACGCGCTCTTCAGGGGGCTGCAACAAATCACAGAAACAGATTGGCGTGACCTGACAATACAGATGACCGAAATTCGAATCCTGACGACATGAAATCTGCGTATATTTACAACAATATGATTCATGAACCCATCTATTCGGTTGTTTATTAATTATTAACTTATGGATTTACGAATCTATGGAATCTATATTCATATATATAATAATTTTCGTAGGAAAGATCTGGATCTGTTATAACTATAAATATTTCGTATGCAGAAATGAAACGAATTATTCTCTTCGTTGAGTAGCCTCTCTCTTGCGAGGATGCAGTTTCTGGATAAAAAAAGGGGCGATCAATGATCGCCCCTTTATCGAAACCGCGTTGATGTCCTGCTTTTCAGCCCTCAATCATCTTCCGGACAAACTCACTCAGTCCAGTTGCCGAAGCGTCTATATCCCTGGTGGTGTCGAGACGAAAAGCAGGGCCTGTAGGCGTCTCGTAAGGCGCACTCACCCCAGTGAACTGGGGTAGCTTGCCAGCACGGGCCGCAGCATAAAGCCCTTTGGGATCGCGCGTTTCACAGAGTTCGAGCGACGCATCCACGTGGATCTCGTGGAACCCCTCGCCGACAATCTGGGCTGCAAGCCTGCGATCCTCGATCAAAGGGGAAACCAGAGCAACGATCACTACCTGCCCACTCTCTGCCAGAATACGCGCCACATGGGCAGCACGACGGATATTCTCGCGTCGATCTTCTGGCGAGAAGCCGAGATCGCTGCACAGACCAGCGCGCAGCGTGTCACCATCCAGCACTGTTGTACGAATTCCAGCCGCGACCAGATCAGTCTCGACCGCCCGGGCAATTGTGCTCTTGCCCGAACCCGGCAGGCCGGTCAGCCAGAACACAGCGCCCTTGTGACCATGCAGAGACTCGCGCTGAGCGGCAGTCACCTTGCTGGCTGTCGGGTGGATGGCATGAGCACCATCCGGCAGTTCAGCAGCCCCAAGAAGTGGGGCACCGCCCACAATGCGCTGGAAGCGATCCACCAGCACACCACGCCCATCGCTGTAACCTGGTGAGAACGGGTCGAACAGGATGGCGTGAGAGGCCACCAGGGTGATCTCGGCAAAACCATCCGGCGGCACCTCATCGCCGGGCGAAAGCGTGAGATCATCAAGGTTCACGACGGCATCGATCGAGGCGACCGTCACATCATGTTCGGCTGTGGCCAGACGCAGGGTAAAGCTCTCACCCACACGCAGGGGCTCACCACGAAGCCAGAAGAGGCGCGTGCGCAGGCGTGCTGTGCGGATCGGTGCCGCCCCATTTTCCTGCACCGGATAAAGCAGATCCCCACGATCCGGCACCAGATCGGGCTCCAGACGCAACGCGATGGACTCCCCTGCTCCCGCGACAGGATTTTCCGGCGCATGCCAGCGACAGATTTCTGCAACTGTGGCCTGCTGACCCTGTGAGCCGATCATGATGCGATCGCCTGCGCGAATGACACCGCGTTCAATCCGCCCGGCGACATAGCGCACATCGTCGAAGCGATAGACATCCTGCACAGGCATACGGAAATCGAGAGCCAGGCGTGAGGCCGGTGCCGGTACGGCGGCCAGAGCCTCAACCAGCGTCGGCCCCGTATACCAGGGCGCGCGCTCCGAGCGGCTGGCAATGTTGTCGCCATCACGAGCGGAGGCCGGTACGAAGGCCTCGACTGTGATTTCGAGACGACCCAGCAAGTCGCGCACATCGGCTTCGGCCTGGGCGATCTTCGCCTGATTGAAATCCAGCAGATCGGATTTGTTGAGCAGCACGATCACATGACGGATGCCAATCAGGCGCAGGAGCATCGCATGACGACGCGTCTGCTCCTGGGCGCCTTCAAGCGCATCCACCACCAGAACGGCAGCCTCGGCGTCAGCGGCACCAGTGATCATGTTACGCAGAAACTGGCGATGGCCCGGCGCATCGACAATAACGAACTCGCGGCCGCCCAGATGAAAAGGGATACGGGTGGAATCGACGGTCACACCCTGATCGCGCTCGATCTGAAGCGAGTCGAGAAGGAAGCTCCATTCGACAGCGAGGCCGCGCTTGCGACTGCTCTCGACAATCTGAGCCAGCTTGCCGTCCTGCAGGCTATCCGTGTCGTAAAGCAGACGGCCAATAAGCGTCGACTTGCCGTGATCGACATGGCCAACAATAACGATCGGCGTGGCAGCTGCGCGCAGCGAGGCTGGGAGGTCGTTGTTTTTCATGATTTCGCCCATGGCTCAGAGATAACCCGCAACACGCAGACGCTCGAACGCGTCTTCCGATTCATGATCCATCGCGCGACCGGCACGCTCGGATGTCTTGCTGTTTTCAAGCTCGGCAATCACCTCGGCGAGAGTCGAGGCGTTGCTGTCGATGGGGCTCGTGATATCCTGGTCACCCAGCGAGCGGTAACGCTTGCCGTTCTTCGCGAAATACAGATCGACCAGCGGGATGTTCTCGCGCTCGATATAGCGCCAGATATCGATTTCGCGCCATGACAACAGCGGATGCACACGGATATGCATCCCATCCTCATAAGGGGTGGCGTACTGGTCCCAGAATTCCGGCGGCTGATTGCGTACATCCCAGCGATGACCCGCCCCACGCGGGCTGAACACGCGCTCCTTGGCGCGCGTCGCCTGCTCGTCACGGCGGATACCGGCAATGACCCCGCGCAGCTTGTGCTTTTCAATCAGGCTGGCCAGACCGGCGGTCTTGCGCGCTGCAGAGCGCGCCGCAGGCGGCAGGGACGGATCGATTTCCTCAACCGGCGGACAATCGCCGAGCATCAGGTCGAGGTTCCATTTCTTGGTGTATTCCTCGCGAAAGGCATACATCTCAGGGAATTTCTTGCCCGTATCGACATGCATGACCGGAAACGGCACACGGCCCATGAACGCCTTGCGTGCCAGCCAGACCATGACATTGCTGTCCTTGCCCAGAGACCAGAGCAGGGAGAGCGGACGCAGCTTGCGATAGGCCTCGCGCAGAATGAAGATGCTCTGCGCCTCAAGCTGATCGAGGTCATCCATGGCACGCGGCGTGGCGAGGGTGGGGGACGCCAAACTCATTTTATGCTCCGTTATCGCGCTGGCAGGTGAATGCCGCATTCGGTTTTGGTCTGGCCGGCCCAGCGTCCGGCTCTGGGGTCCTCACCTTCGGCCACGGCCCGTGTGCAGGGCGCACAGCCGATGGATTTGAAACCGAGGGCCGTCAGGGGGTGACGCGGCAAGTCACGCCGGGTCATTTCGCTCGCGATGCGCTCTCGCGTCCAGGAGGCAAGCGGATTGATCTTGGCTCGCCCGTCCGCGAGCGGCTCGAAGACGGCCATCGAGGCGCGTGTCGCTGCCTGACCGCGTTTGCGCCCGGTTATCCACGCATCAAAATCGTTTAATGCGTCATCCATGGGCTCGACCTTGCGCAGGGCGCAGCAGGCATCCGGGTCGAAATCGGCCAGCATGTCCTGAGGATCACGATCATGCAGCGCCTTGGCCGATGGGGCGATATTCACAACCCCGGTCAGTCCAAGGTGCTCGATCAGAACATCACGATAGCTCAGCGTCTCGGGAAAATGGCGCCTGGTATCGAGAAAGAATATCGGAAAATCACGGTCGATTTCGGCAACCAGAGCAAGAAGCAGCGCGGATTCGGCACCAAAGGACGAGACAAGCGCCATACGCCCTGAAAGCACTTCCATGGAGCGCTCCAGGATTGCTTCCTCGCCGGTCGTTTCAAGGATCTGCCGTTCGGTCTGGGTCAGGGCCATGACTGGTTAAATCCACACTGAAAAATCGCTTATTGCGCCATCACGCTCGACATAATACCTCAGACAACACCGTGCAATGGGTAAACTACGAACTCACGCTTCTTTATGGTGAATTGCTTTCCCATGCCCCGAGCGGCGGTGGTTCACCACCTCCCCCACGAGGGTGAGCGCCGGGCTTGCCACATTGCGCTCGATAACCAACGCAGGCAGCGTCGCAAGCGTTGCCACATGCACGCGCTGATCATGACGCGTGCCATGCTCGATCACAGCGGCGGGCCAGTCGGCGGGCAGGCCATGGGCCTGAAGCTGGGCGCAGAGATCCGCCATCGGCGCGAGCCCCATATAGATGGCGAGTGTCTGCCCTTTCTTGGCCAGACTCGGCCAATCCAGATTGAGCGTGCCATCGGCGCGGGCGTGACCGGTGACAAACACACAGCTCTGTGCGCAGTCCCGATGCGTCAGCGGGATGCCTGCCGCCGCGCCACAACCACTGGCAGCCGTAATGCCGGGGATGACGCGTACAGTGACGCCGGCATCCACCAGCGCCTCCATTTCCTCACCACCACGCCCGAAAATGAACGGATCGCCTCCCTTCAGGCGCAGAACGCGTTCACCCGCTTTGGCGCGGCGTATCAACTCGTCATTGATCCCTTCCTGCGGCAAGGTGTGGTGGCTGCGCTTCTTGCCAACAAACACACGCTCTGCATCACGCCGTACGCGGTCCATGATTGCGGGTGGAATCAACTGGTCATACAGGACGGTGTCGGCATTCTGCATCAGGCGCAGGGCCGCCAGCGTGAGAAGGTCCGGATCACCCGGCCCGGCACCGACCAGCCAGACCTCGCCTTCTCTCGGCACGCCACCCAGGCTGCGTTCGAGACTGGCTCTTGCAGCCTCATCCTCTCCCCGCAGGGCCTGCTCGGCACCTGCGCCATCCACAAAATCCTCCCATGCCCGTCGCCGGATCATGGTGTCCGGCTGGGCATGGCGTATCCAGGTACGCTGCGCCTGCATGAAGCGCGCGAGACGCGAGAGCCCGTCGGGAAGCAGCGCCTCGATTTGGGTGCGCAGGCGCCGGGCCAGTACGGGCGCCGCGCCATTGGTGGAGATCGCAATCTGAACCGGGGTCCGGTCAATGATGGCAGGGGTGATGAAAGTGGATGGCTCAGGATCGTCAACGACGCAGATATTCACCCCCTGTTCGCGCGCCTGTGCCGCAATGATGCGGTTGAACGCAGCATCCTCGGTGGCCGCGAAAACAATGCGCATCTCCCCCAGCAACGCGCTGATACGATGTGCGTCGAGTGCCTCGCCGAGATGGGTGACGTGGCCGCTGTCGATCGCCTGGCGGATTTCGATGTCATGAACCGGACCGATCTGGGCGATATCATCACAGCGCCCCAGAAGCAGGCGCAGCTTGTTGGCGGCCACCTGCCCGCCCCCGATTACGAGAGCGCGGCCATCATCGAGGCGCAGGGCGATAGGGAGATAGGTCGCTTCCTTGGTCATTTCTCCTGTATGGCGTGCCCTATGCGCCGCGCCAAGATCGGCGGCGACACAGGCCCGCTCACTTGCCTGGGCAAGGGCACTTGAAAACTCTCCGGACATACGCCCCTGTCATCCCTTCCCGTGATGTGACAAGGGTGCAGGTGAAGGATCGCTGAAAGAAACCACACGAAAATGTCGGCTGGGCAGTCTGAGCATCCCTGATACCATGCCCAGCATATGAGCGGCTCGAAACGATAATGTGTTCAGCGAGCCGCCAGATCATGTCCGCCCCGACAGTCACGGGCCGGACCGTCCAGAAAAGGATCCAGCCATGTCCGAGCCCGCCCTTTTTTCCCTCAAGGGGAAGCGCGCCCTCATCACCGGTGCCTCGCGCGGCATCGGCTTTACTCTGGCACAGGGTCTGGGGCGCTACGGGGCCGAAATCATTCTGAACGGGCGTGACCCTGCGCATCTCGATTCCGCACGCGCCCGTCTTGAGGGCGAGGGCATCGTGACACGCGGCAGCGTCTTTGATGTCACCAATCAGGATCAGGTCATTGCAGGCGTTGAAGCGATCGAGGCCGAAGGGCCGATCGATATCCTGATCAACAACGCAGGCATCCAGTTCCGCTCGCCTCTCGACCAGTTTCCGCGTGCCGAATGGGACCGGCTGATTTCCACTAATCTCAGCTCGGTGTTTTTCGTCGCCCAGGCCGTGTCAAAGGGCATGATCACGCGCGCACGTGGCAAGATCATCAATATCTGCTCTGTCCAGAGCGAACTGGCGCGTCCCGGCATCGCCCCCTACACCGCAACCAAAGGGGCCGTGAAAATGCTCACCAAAGGCATGGCGACCGACTGGGCGCGGCACGGATTACAGATCAACGGCCTCGCGCCGGGCTATTTCGAGACGGAGATGAATGCTGCTCTTGTGGCTGATCCCGATTTTTCATCCTGGCTTTGCCAACGCACCCCTGCCGCACGCTGGGGCAAAAGCGAAGAGCTTGTCGGGGCCGCTGTGTTCCTCGCCTCCGAGGCTTCCAGCTTCGTCAATGGTCACATTTTAACTGTTGACGGTGGTTTGACGGCTTCCGTCTGACCTGTTTGGAATTCTGTGTTTACGCTTTCACGCTTGGAGCGCTATGACTGATAGTGATCAAGCGGGCTCATCGTATGGTGCCTGAGACGACTGTCCTGCCCCTGCTTCATCAGGGGCAGCCTGAATCATGGGGGCGTATCACATGTTGTTTTGGGAGCGTCCCGATCCTGACACCTCGGCAATCCAGCCGATCGCATCGCCCCCCACGTTCCTGCTCCCCTTGCAGGAGACTTTCCCCGATCTCGCTTTCTCACTGATCGCCGTGCGAGATGGGGAGCCGCACCTCATTCAGGCAACACAGGCGGAAACGCCGGGCAGGATGACGGTTCTTCCTGATCTTTCACGCTCCAGCAAACAAGACTGGATGAAAGATGTTCCCTTCCCCGGGAAAGGACAGCTTGCAGGTTGGGATTTCTTCCCTTTCGGTACGCCGGTCGCAGGGCTTGTCGCGGTCGCTGCCCATGAGGCTCCCATATCCCTGCAACAAAAGCGCATTGTGCAGGCTCATGCCAATCTGCTTGGTGCAATATGCCGAAATGACCCGTTCATCCTGGCACCCTCGGCGCAGGATGATGCCGCCCGCACCGAACGTCAGATCGTCTCTCCCCTCCCTGACGTCCTACGGCCCACGACGCCGGATGACCTGGAAGGCAGAGTGCGGCAAGCCTCACTGGGCTTCCTGTTGTGGAGCGCCGAAACATGCCTGCTGACAGGGGATCCCTATCTGGCTGCCCTGTGTGGCATCGACGCCGAAGCCCTGCGCCTTGGAGTCGAATGGCCGGTCTTTCTGGATTGTATTCATGAATCCTCGCCGACAGCGCTCGAGACCGATCCGGTCAGATGGCTAACCGGGGCCGGAGGCTCCGGACTGGTATTTCGGCAGGCCAGTGGTGCACCAAGAGCCGTTAATGTCAGTGTTCAACCCCACCCCAAGGGGTGTACAGGAACCGTCATTGACGCCGGGATTGATTGTGATGCGCGAGCTGCCCTGCACGCAAGTCAGGCTGTCATCAATTCCCTGCTCGTCAGCGCCAGTGACTGCATAAAAATTCTCGACCTCGACGGGAAGATAACCTTCGTCAATCATGGGGCCGTACTCGTTCTCGGCCTCTGCTCACCTGCAGATATGCTCGGCGTATACTGGCCTGATGTATGGCAGGAGCGCGGCCGAAAACTCTCGCTTGATGCGATCGGTGCCGCCAGAGACGGCCTCACCAGCCATTTTCAGGAATATGTCGAGACAAGCGACGGGCGCAAACGTCTGTGGGATGTGGTCGTCACCCCCATTCTGGGCCCTGATGGCAGACCCGAGCGTATTCTCGGCGTCTCACGCGACATGACGGTTGCCAATCAGGAACATGAGAGACTCGAACTTGCACTCGCAGCAGGCACCATCATCGGCATGTGGCTGTGGGATGCCAGACGCCAGCTTGTGACGGGCGATCTGCGTATGGCGCAGACCCTGCATCTGCCCCCGGCCCAGCTCGCCGATGGCCTGGAACTCATACAATTGCTTGATAGTGTGGCTCCCGAGGACCGCCCTGTTCTACAGGCGGCTCTCGATACGGCACTTGAGGAGCGCAAGCCGTTTCGCTGCGAGTTCCGCCTCTGCGATGATGGCTCACGCACCAGCCGCTGGATCGAAGCCAATGGCTCCTGCACCTATGACCATAATGGCCATATCAGTCATTTTCCGGGTATCCTGCTCGATATCGACGCGCCAAAGCGCCAGACACTCAAGCGCGAGGCCCTTGTCACTTTCGGTGATGAACTCCGCGCACTGACGAGCGAGGCCGATATCCTGGCGCTCACCGCGCGCACCCTTGGTATGACCATCGAGGCAGATCGCTCCGGCTTTGCCGATGTGGACCATGAGCGGGAACTGGCGCAGGTCACCGATTGCTGGCGCAGGAATGATGATATTCCCGATGTTTCCGGCCTTTACGCATTCCGGTCCTTTGGCACCTATATCGATCTGCTCAAGGCAGGCGAGGTCGTGGCCATTGACGATGTCAGGACCAGTCCCCTGACGGCAGCGCAGGCTACCCAGTTTGCACCGCTCAAGATCTGCGCCCTGCTCAATGTGCCGATCATGGATAATGGTATCCTGCAGGCTGTCGCCATCGTCCACTTTGCCCATGCCCATTGCTGGGATGAGATCACCCTCTCCTTCGTTCGCACCATTGCCGACAGAAGCTGGGCCGCCATACGCCAGATGCGCGCGCAGGAAGCCCTGCGCCGCATGAACGAGACCCTCGAAGAGCAGGTTCTGCGCCGCACACGCGAGCGTGACAGACTTTGGGCGATCAGCGCCGACCTTTTGGCCCTGACCGATCGCGACGGCAGGCTGCGTTACCTCAACCCCAGCTGGCAGACCTGTTTTGGTGACAAGGCGCGTGACTGGATTGGCAGCAAGGCCGAACAGCTTGTGCATCCCGCAGACGTGGCGCGGGCGACAGAAGCCCTTGCCCTACTGCGCGAGGGCAGGCTCGACCACGGGGTGGACCTGCGCTTTCTGCACCAGGATGGCGAGTGGCATACTTTCAACTGGTCCGGTTCGACCGAAGGGGAGGATATCTACCTGATTGGCCGCGATGTAACTGATCGCATCGCCCTGGAGGATCAGCTTCGCCAGTCACAGAAAATGGAAGCCGTGGGCCAGCTTACCGGTGGCCTTGCCCATGATTTCAACAATATCCTTGCCGGCATCGGGGGCGCGCTCTCGCTGTTGACGCGTCGTATCGAACAGGGACGCACCGAAGGGCTGGACCGCTACATAACAGCGGCTCAGGGCGCTACCGATCGCGCCGCCGCCCTGACACACCGCCTGCTGGCTTTTTCGCGCCGCCAGACGCTCGATCCGCAACCTGCTGACATCAACACGCTCATTCGCGGGCTCCAGGACCTGATTGCCGGTACAGTCGGTCCATCTGTCGTGCTCGAACTCTGTCTGGACGAGACCATCGGGCCGGCTCTGGTTGATACGAACCAGCTTGAAAACGCGCTGCTCAATCTCTCGATCAATGCACGCGATGCCATGCCGGAAGGCGGACATCTGACGATTGCGACATCACGCGCCACGCTGGGGGCGCTTCAGGCAGAGGAATGGGGGGTCCGTGCCGGCGTCTATCAGGTGATGTCAGTGACGGATACAGGCGTGGGCATGAGCGCTGATGTCATGGCACGTGCTTTCGATCCTTTCTTCACAACCAAGCCGATTGGCAAAGGTACCGGACTTGGCCTCAGCATGATCTATGGCTTTGCCAGACAGTCCGGGGGACGGGTCAGCATTGCCTCGATACCCGGTGCGGGCACCTCGGTCCATATCTGGCTGCCCAGCCATGCCGCTCCCTTGCCCTCCCCTGTTTTCACGCTGAATCTTGCGCAGGATGGCGATGCGCTGCGTCATCTGCGCGTGTTGCTGGTCGATGATGAGGAGACGCTGCGTTTCACGGTTCGTGAAACGCTGGAAGACTGGGGTGCCATTGTTCAGGAGGCGAGCGACGGTACGGCAGCGCTGGCCCTGCTGAACGACCGCGAACGTCTCTATGATTTGCTGATTACCGATGTCGGCTTGCCAGGCGGATTGAATGGCCGACAACTGGCCGATGCAGCCCTCGTACTGCGCCCTTCGCTCTCGGTGCTGTTCATTACGGGATATGCCGAGCAGGCGATATTCAACCGGAGCGGACAGGATGAGAAAATCCATATCCTGCCCAAACCCTTCACCACCGCCATGCTCGATGAGAAGTTGAGGAACGCTCTCAGGCGTGGCTGACCCCTCCCGGGGAGAATCTGTGCATCTACCTGTCCGTTGTGGACCTCCAGCCAGGGACACAAAGCCCCCGCGCCGGGGCAACTCCCGCACTATGACTACCGTGGCCTGTATCGGCGGGAGCGGTACTGTCCCTCTCCCATGTCGCGCGGATCGCCCGTCATCAAGGCCGTCCCCGGCGGCCCTGAGCAGGAAACCATCATTCTTGCCGGGGCGATGGTACCGGCGCGTTTTTCCTGGTGGTGCCCGCATCTCCGGACGGCAGATCACGTTCCGGCAATTCGCCGCTTCCCATACCCGCCAGACCGGTCACCTCCACATAACGGGTCGGATAGGGCAGATGGATGTTACGGGCCTCGAATGTCTTTTTCAGGCGACGATAAAACTCACGCTGCACTGGCCAGCGCCCTGAGGTGATCGTCGGCAGTGTGCCTCTCACGGTAACAGAGGTCTGATTCAGCGCGTCCACACCCCACATCTGGAAGTCGTCGATGATCAGAGCCTTGAAGTTGTCATCTGCCCGCATTTCAGCCGTGATGTCATTGATCACCTTCACCACCTCATCCGTATCTGTCTCATAACCGACCTCGGCCACAATGATCGCACGGGCAAAATCGCGATTATAATTGATGATCTGGCCGAGCGAACTGAACGGGAAGATGTTCATCGAGCCATCATTGGCGCGAACATGCACCGTGCGCAGCGAGAGATGCTCGACCACGCCATAAGTCCCGTTAAGCGTCACGGCATCGCCCACCGTCAGGGCATTTTCCATGAGCAGGAAGATCCCGTTGATGAAATCCTGCACAAGCTTTTGCGAACCAAAGCCGAGTGCCACGCCAAAAATCGAAGCACCTGCCAGAAGCGGTGCGACATTCACGCCGATTTCGCTCAGCACGGTGAACCCGATGACCGCCACCAGAATGACCAGAAGAACGATGCGGATCATGGGCTGCAATGTTCGCACGCGCGCCACTCTTGCCGCACCGTCATCGAGGCCACCGACCTTGCGCGCATAGCGTTCCAGCCTGATGTTGCTCGCCTCCCACACCACAACACCAAGCAGGCAGGCGATCAGTACCGTCATGGATGATGAGACGAGGCGATAGCCAAGCCCCCCAGCGCCAAACAGGGCCTTGATGGGCGCACCCCAGGCACTCGCAAGCGCAAGGACCGTCAGCGCGATTATGATGACAGACGTGACCCGTTGCGCAGGGGCGTAATACCGGCTGAAGCGGGTCTGTGCGTCTTCACTGAGCGTGACCCAACCCGGTGCGGAGCGGAATACACGCTCCAGCAAGCCGTAAAGTACAATGCTGACGCAGCGCATGATTACAAGCGCGACGGCGCTGCGCAGGAACAGCTTCCAGATGGCAGCATAGCCATGATGGATTTCGGCTGCCCAGACAAGCCATAGTCCCATGTCGAAGAACAAGGCAATCACCCACCATGTGCGACCAAAAAGATGCAACATGCTGGCACCAAAGCCACGCTTCTCCCTGCGCTCGCAAAAACGCATGACCTTGGGGCGGCTGCGAATGATCATGGCTGCCACCATGAGATGCAGAACGAGCGTCAGGATCTTGAGCAGCGCCTCGATCACCCTGTCGGGCAAACCACAATCATCAAGCGTTTCGAGAGCAGCGGCTGAAATACCGGTGGTCAGGATCAGCAGGCGCAGCCAGTCAAACAGGAAGCTCGCCGCAGAATCGGAGAGCAGCGCAAGACGCAGCCAGGGGCGCTGGGGCGCAAGAATAGTGCGTATGGCAATGATCAGCCCTCCTGCCACCAGCGCTGTCAGGCTGAGGGCTCGCAGCAATGCCGTCGTAAATTCATCAGCCGCAGGATCTAGGATGATGATGAGTAGCGCAATGAACGGCACGACGAGAACTGGCAGGCAATCCAGCAGCAGGCACAGGAAACTGTATGGCAGCCGCTTGAGAACCAGCGTCAGTCTGGCAAGGGCGCCCTGATGACGTAAACGCGACAGACGCTCGCGATCCTGGTTGTCCGGTGGAGGCGTAGTGCCACCCGGGACATCCTTCACCTGCGGCGAGGGACTTGCGGACTGGAGATGCGGTGTTTCGTCCGCAGGCTTCTGATAGGCGTCACCATGGTCCTGCGCTAGCAAGGAGGCAGGGTCAGAGGATGATATTCCGTCATAGGCAACGACCTCATCTTTAGACTTCGCCTTGTTATCCTCCCGCACGGCTTCGTCAGCCGCCTCTTCTGCTGCCTGACGGTCATCAATCTCGCGAGCAAGCGCCGTACGTCCCTTGATACGGGCGAGGGCCTCGACACGATTACGCACGCCACGCAGCAGAAAACGCAGGGCGTAGAAGAGACAGGTACTCACTGCGGCCAGAATAAGCGCACGCAGCAGCAACTTCAGGGATTCCTGACGATCGGCCGGATCGTTGCGCATATGACGCCACCACGGCCCTATGGCACGGACGTCAACCACTGTACGCAAGAGGCTATGCGCCTGCACGCTTGCAGCATGGGTCCAGTCTGAGGCACTGCCGAGCAGTTCTGCCCCAAGCCCATCGGGCTTGAGCTTCGGGCCCGGCTTGTCAGCCGAATCTGCCGGATTGGCCGCCTGCTGGGCCTGGCTGAGATTTTGCAGCGTTGTCAGAAATTCGCGGCGCTTGACTTCATTATTGAGCACTGAAGCCAGTTGCCGTGCCTGATCAGCCGTTATGCGCGGTGTATCCTGTGCTGTTGCGGCGGGCTGCGTCTGGGCAAGCGTCGCGGCTGGACGCAGGCACAGGCTGCCAGCAAACAGGACGACAAACAGCAGCAGCAGGGAGGGTCTTCGCGCAGGATACCTGTTCTGGAGTGTCAGGACCGTGGCGCCCGAACCGGGTGCTCGCGAAAGGGACAACATCAGGCATATCCTTGCGGGAACAGAAATTTGGTAGTGTACGACCTGCCTGTACCGGCATGGCAGGCCTCTTCAATGCCGGATAGCGACCAAAGCCACCCGGTCAAAACAACATGACAATCAGGGATCTACATCCGCGGTGGATCCAGTATCCCACGATCTTTCACTGATGAAAGCGCAACCCGGTTCCGGCTTCCAGACACGGCAATATGGTCGCCGGGGCGCCGCAAGGCGGTCCGCAGCATGACCGGCTCCGCCCCATGAGTGATTCTGGCTTTCAGGCTGCGTTGGCCAGACGATGCTCTCGCCACAATTCGGCCAGCGCTGCTACAAGAGAGTCGATATCGTCCTTGCTGTGCAGGGGCCCTGGTGTGATGCGCAGACGCTCCGTGCCCCGGGGAACCGTTGGGTAGTTGATCGGCTGGATATAATGGCCAAAGCGCTGGAGCAACGCATCAGACAACGCGCGGCATTGCGTCGCATCGCCCACCATCACCGGCACGATATGCGATGGGTTGTCCAGATGGGGGATACCTGCACGGTCGAGGCTTTCACGCAGCCACGCCACTGCCTGACGATGCGCCGCCCGTTCACTCTGGCTGTTGCGCAGATGGCGGATGCTCGCCAACGCCCCTGCGGCGATCATCGGTGGGAGCGCAGTCGAGAAAATGAATCCCGAGGCGAAGGAACGCACAAAATCGCACAGGGCTGCGCTGCCGGTAATATAGCCGCCCACCACGCCAAAACCCTTGCCCAGAGTTCCCTCAATGACTGACAGGCGATGCGCAAGACCGCGCTCCTCGGCGACACCTCCTCCCTGATGTCCATACAGGCCCACCGCATGGACCTCATCCAGATAGGTCAGGGCGTTATAACGATCGGCAAGGTCACAGATCGCTTCGATCGGCGCGATATCGCCATCCATCGAGTAGACCGATTCAAAGGCGACAATCTTGGGCGTGTCGAGCGGGATTGCCTTGAGCTTCTGCTCGAGATCCTCGACGTCGTTATGGCGGAAGATCATCTTCTCGGCGCGCGAATGGCGTATGCCTTCGATCATCGATGCATGATTGGCAGCGTCAGAGAGTACGACGCAGCCCTTGAGCCTGGCAGCAATCGTACCAAGCGTCGCCCAGTTGGAGAGATAACCTGAATTGAACAGAAGGGCTGCTTCCTTGCCATGCAACGCGGCAAGTTCCTTTTCCAGCGCAACATGCTCATGGTTTGTACCCGAGATATTACGCGTGCCACCGGCCCCGGCGCCACTACGAGACAGGCTTTCATGCATCGCCTTGAGCACATCGGGGTGCTGGCCCATGCCAAGGTAGTCATTCGAGCACCAGACAGTGATATCGCGCTTCAGACCGTGGTGATAGGCGTGAGGGAATTGACCGGCATGGCGCTCAAGCTCGGCAAAATGCCGGTAGCTGCCATCAGCCTTGAGGCCGTCCAGAGCCTTCTGGAAATACGTGTCATAGCCTGTATCGACGTGCGCCATCTCGTTCTTCCCTCTTTTATGTCCATAGCGCAAAACAGCTAACCGCGTTGCAGGGCAAGTTAAACTCACGTTATGGGCGCTCGCCCGCGCAACGGGAGAGACTGGCGGAACCTGTCGCAAGAGAGAGGCTACGTCCAGCCCTGCTTTATGCGCAAGGCGGCGTTGCTTCCATCGCAATGTCCTCTAATTCAGGGCAAAAGCCGCTCATTTCATCGAACGCAGCCCCAAGGGCGAAGCCATACTGGGCCGAAGAGGCGATTCTGGCGAAATGCGTCCTGATCCCAATGGCTTGCAGGGCCCCGCATGTGGCAGAGAAGAATTTCGCTGCAACCGGGTCGAGCCGCTCCTGTTTCTGCGGGGCCATACGCCAAAGTCCTGATGGTGCAGAGACAAGGCCGGCTTCCAGACTTACCCCGGCAATCAACCCTGAGCCCGCACGCTCTCGCAACAGGCTGAGACTGGATACTCCCTGCCCAAAACGCCCAACCCACAATTCCACCCCCCACTCGACCAGAGCGGAGAGACATCTCGCCTCTTCGCGCCCGACGAGAGAAAACCTGCGTTCATCCAGAACAAGGCGCAGGGCCTGTGGAGAGAAGCGTGTCTCCGCAAACACTTCTTTGAGGGCCAGCACGAAGCTCTTGTCAGGCAAGGTATGATCAGACAGAGCCAGACTGACCCTGTAATGCCCACCGACCGGGGACATACGATGACAGATTTCACGCAATGTCGCGATGTCAGACCTTGTCACATCGTCCCTGTCACGCGCCTTCTGCCTGGTTCGCGGCTGAACCAATGGTACGACATCCCATCCGATAAGCCTGACATGATCACCTGTGCGACCATAACGGCCAATCCAGCGCAGGACAGGCGCGCCCATCCCGGTTCCGGAACAGTGAGCCGTGTGAGAAACATGAGAGCATGAGCGCGATCGCCTCCGAACGGCGCCTTCCATTGGCGTGCCAATCCGGCCTGCACTCGCACCAGCGCAGTTCACCGGGTCAGAACATGTTGTCTGAAGGTTCGGTCGGGTGAGATCGGGAAGGATGATACTGGACAACGTGACGCGAGAGACCCGTACGCCCATCCGGTCTGCCTGTGCCTCCCCCCTTTCAGGCGACAGGATCGGTGCAGGGCTTTTCTCCTCAATAGATAATCCCGGACCCGCGTTGTCTGTCCGGCCTCGCCCCCGGAGCACAACATCTGAGAGCACCGCGCCGTTGCGCCCGGCCATTATGGTATCCTTGATCGGGCCCCTATCTCGTGGCAACTCGGCAAGGCTCCTCACGGCAAGGGTGGCAGACGGCAATTGTAGAGCGGGAACTATAATATGCCCTTAACGCGCTGAATCCCCTCACTGCGCCTTGCCTCCCCTCACCAGGCCAGGCGATTTTCCTTCTGCGACAAACGGGACTCGATTTCGTGCTCTTGCCGGGGCAGAATGAGGAGTGAAGGAGTCCTCTATCCGAACCTCATGACCTGATCAGTCAGCCCCCCATCTGGCGTAATGCTCTCTCAATCCGATGGAACCGTTTCGCCCTCAGCCGATTTTACTCCCTCTCCCAGACCGTTCATTTCATCCGTTTTTTCTGCGCCCCCTATCTCAAGGACGAGACCATGTCGGCCTCCGCCCGCCAATCCTACCTGTCCCAGATCCTCACCTATCCTCCATTGGTCGCGCTCAAACCCTTCTGGCGCGTCACCTTCGCCGCGTTCCTCGGCTGGTTTCTCGACGCCTTCGACCAGACAGCGCTGCTGCTCACCCTGCCCGATATCTCTCACGATTTCGGGGTCACCATCAGCGCCATGGGCACGGTACTTCTGGCGCAAAGCATCGGGCGTGCCGTTGGCAATACCGGGTGGGGATGGCTGGCAGACCGCTATGGCCGCCGACTGGCGTTTCTGCTGGGTGTGTTGTGGTTTGGCGTCTTTTCAGCAGCCACAGGCTTTTCTCACAGCCTGATCAGCCTGATTGTCATCCAGTTCCTTTTCGGCATCGGTTTTGGCGGTGAGTGGACGGCTTCCGCAGCCCTTCTGATGGAAAGCGTACCCGGCAAAAGCCGCGCCATGGCCTCGGCCATCATGATGTCGGGTTATGAGCTGGGGTTTCTGGCTGCGACCGCAGCCCAGGCCGTTATCCTCCCGCACTACTCATGGCGCCTGCTGTTCTTCATAGGGCTGGCCCCCGCCGTGCTCGCGCTTTTCATACGCTGGGGCGTTCAGGAAAGCCCGGTATGGACACTCAAGCAGGAACGCCAGAAGGGGCTCAACGGCGCGGCACCCCAGCCAAAAGCCAAATTCATCCTGACGCTGGCGGCCGTGCAGGCCATTGCGCTGATGTCGTTTCTGGAGTTCCAGAAGGCTGCCATCTACAGCCTTTATCCAACGATCCTGCGCAATGTTCATCACCTGACGCCGGCCCTCGTGTTCTGGCCAATCGGCTGTTTCTGTATCGGTTCGCTGGTGGGCAAGCTATCCTGCGGGGCGCTGGCCAGCCGCTTTGGCGATCTGCGCGTGATCATCGGCACACTGCTTGTGGTGATCCTCACGATCTATCCGTTCCTGAGTGCGGAGACCTACCCCGTTCTGCTGGTATCGGCCGTGATCATGGGGCTTGCTGCCTCGGGCGTCTTTGCCCTCGTGCCGCATTATCTCGCCAAGCGCTTCCCTTCGGACACGCGCAGCTTCGGCATGGGGCTGAGCTATGCCATTGGCTCGCTTGGTCAGGGGCTTGCGGGCAAGCTTGTCCCGGTTTTCGGGCGTAATCTTGGTCTCCCGCTCTCGGCACAGCTTTTTGTCATTGGATCCAGCGTGATCGTGGGCGCCATTGCGTGGGCAGAGCCGGACGAGCTTCCGGGCGAGACAATGGAAAACGAATAGCGTAGCCCCCTGCCCTCATGCTGTCAGACATGAAAAAGGCTGGTGGGCTTTCGTCCACCAGCCTTTTTATCGAACCTTCCCGATGCCGTCCCGCCTCAGGCAGATGCCATGTTAAGACTGATCTGGCGCAGCACGTTACGCGCAATTTCGCGTATCGGCTCGTTTCGCGACAGGACAAGCAGGGAGATCTCGACATTGAATTCTGTCTTGATCGCCGTCTGGATTTCCACACCCGCCAGTGAATCGACACCCAGCTCGTTTGGCCGTGCACCCGGATCAATGCTGTCGGGCTCGAGCTTGAGCACGTTGCCCAGGATCGACTTCACGTTATCCAGCACGAACTCGTAACGCTCCTCGGGTGACAGAGCCTGGAGATGCGCCAGCTTCTGCGCCGAGGTATTCTTGATGCTCTTCTCGCGCCTGATAAGCGCGAATTTGGGATTGCGCTCGATTGCCCCGTGCTGAGTGAAGCAGGTCTCCCAGTCGATCGCCATAGCTGCCACCGTATCGCGGTCCCGGTTGATCAGACCAGGCAGGAGGGAAACTGCTTCATCGCCTTCAAGCAGCCGGAATCCGGCATTCTCGAAGAACTGTACGACGCTACCTTCCTGAGCCAGCATACCCACCTCGGCGATCGGACCCCATTGCACGGAAACCGCCGGGAAGCCTGCCTTGCGGCGGGCGCTGGCGAGCGCGTCGAGATAGGCGTTGGCCGCCAGATAGCTGCTTTGCCCGATATTGCCTGTAACGGTCACGATCGAGGAGTAGAGCACGAAATAATCCAGCGGACAGTCGCGTGTCAGCATATCCAGATGATGCCCGCCCAGGACCTTTGGCTTGAGCACATTGCGCAGGCTTTCTTCAGAGTATTTCGAAATCAGGCGGTCATCGAGGATGCCCGCTGCATGGAACACACCTTTGAGCGGAATATTCGTCTCCAGAATGGCCGATTTGATACGGGCTACATCCTCGAAGACGCTGACATCGCCATAATGCAACGTGACCCGGGCACCCGCCTTTTTCAGGGCCTTGATCTTGGCAAGCGTCTCCTTGTCACGGCGTATGCTGCGTCCCATGAGATGCAGATGACGTGCGCCACTGGCTGCCAGCCACGTCGCCGTGGCCAAGCCAAGGCCGCCCTGACCACCTGTCACCAGATAGGCTGCCGCTGGGTCGATCGGTCTTACAGGCTGACGCTGGGCGCGCACATTTGCCAGATCTTCATAGGATACGAGAATCTTGCCGATATGCTTGGCAGACGACATGAATTTGAAGGCGTCGCGTACTTCACAGGCGGGATAGACCTTGTGCGGCAGAACCACCGTATCAAACTTGCGGGAAAGATAGGGAATACGGTCGAAAATCGAGACAGCCTTGCGATGATCACGCGCCATCATCAGATCGAGATCGAAGGCGTGGAAGGACACGTTGCCATTGAAGCTGAACTGCGACAGATCGCGCTTTTCCCAGATGTCCTTCTTGCCGATTTCGACAAAGCGACCGGTATTGCACAGCAGCGCAAGACTGTGCGCCTGGATCTCTCCGGGTGAGCTGTTCAGGACAACATCAACACCCTTCCCCCCGGTTGCCGCAAGAATACCATCATAAAACGCCAGGCTGCGTGAATCCCAGACGGCCTCACAGCCACGATCAAGGAGGATCTGGCGTTTTTCGTCATTACTGGCTGTTGCGAAAATACGCGCGCCGATGATCTTGGCAATTTCGATGGCAGCCAGTCCGACACCCCCTGCGGCGGAGTGCACGAGAAGGATCTCCCCCTTCTTCAGACGCGCCAGGTCGTACAGGCTGTAAAGTGCTGTTGCGATGGCAATTGGCAGTCCGGTCGCTTCATGGACCGTGACAGGCCGCCCCTGTGTCTCGAAGAGTTCGAGTGGCGTCGCGCGAAAGCCTTTGACCGGTATTGTCATATGGGAGGCAAAGCATCCGGGATGACATGTCAGGTATCTCTTCCCGACCTGGAAATTCTTGACCCCCTTGCCTACAGCCTCCACCTCGAAACAGCATTCCATACCCATCTCAGTGGTATGGTAGGTATCAAGCAGGAACTTGTCAGGCAGGACGGAAATGCCCTTGAGCATGTCCTTGAAGTTCAGCGATGTGGCCAGCACACGAACAGTGATCTCACCCCGCCCCGGTGGACGCACATCGAAAGCCTGATAGTACAGACCGTCAAGCGTACCGGAGCGGCTTTTCTGCAGTTTGATACCCGGCGAGCCAGGAAGCTGCGACAGGGGACGGTCCGGTTGCCCCTCGACCGGCATGAAACGCGGGGTGAAACGACGCCCCTCACGAAGGGCAATCTCGACTTCGTTATCTTCATGCAGAATCTCGGCCGCGAGTGCCGTGAGCGCATCCTGCCCATTCAGGGTATCAACGTCGACAATCTTTCCCTGGAAATCAGGACGCTCATCAATCAGCCCCTTGAAGAACCCGACCAGGGCAGCCCCTTCAGGATGTACCTTTGCCTGATTGGCAAGAATATCCTCGGGATCAAAGAAAGTCGCGTTTTCTGAGACATAGATCAGCCTGGATCTCTTCTCCTGTCCCTCGATGAGAACGCGGGAGCCAAACTTCACCAGGTCGTTGATCTGCCCGACCAGCTTTTCAAAATCCACCTCTGGTGTCGGGCCCGCCATATAGATGATCGCATCCAGCGCAAGCCCAGGCTCCAGCCCGATTGTCTCAGCGGTGATCTCCCCGCTACGCGGTGTGGTAAGGACCGTAACGCCGTTTTCCTCGAACAGGGCGCAAAGTTTTTTCTGCGTGGCGCTTCTGTGTCCGGCAACAAGCACGGTCTTGGGTTCGGCGAAAAGGATCGAGGCTTCTGACTCTATCCATCTTGTATAGTATTCCTGCGTCTCGACGCGGGTAGTGACCTCCTTGTGGATGCGTGGCACTTCCGCAAGGCGCATGCCCTTTACCTCTGCCACCGGAATGCCCGTCATGGAATAGAGACGTAGGGAAGCCTCGATCTGACTCTGGCTGATCGCCGTGATCTCGACCCGCGCCAGAACCTCGGTGCTGCCCATGCCAAAGCAGCTCAGCCGCTCAAAGCCGACGGGTACGTACATATGATCCGAGAAGCTCTCAGGCACGAGACCGATCAATGCGTGCATCGCACCATCGAGTAGGGCCGGATGCAGATAATAGGCCTCGGCCGAACCCAGCTCTGCCTCGGTCAGTCCGATACGAGCATACGCCACATGATCCTGCACAGCGAGGCGCTGCAGGGTCTGGAAACGCGGGCCGTAATGGAAGCCATGGCCGCGGATCTTCTCGTATAGTCCTGCTCCGTCCACACCCTGTTCAAGCGCCTGCTCGACCATCGCACGATCGATCACCGGCATAGGCCATGGCGCAGCGGAGAGAATATCGACCTTGCCATGGTCGATCCACATTTCCGAATATTCTTCCTTGGCGCTGTGGAAATGAAGCGCACGCCGACTTTCGTCATAATCGAGATAGAGGATTGGATTATCGCCGGGCTGCACGACCAGCGGCGAGTGAACCTCGAAATTTTCGAGCACGACGCCCGTCTGACCCTCGACATCATGTCCTACCGCCAAAGCCGCCTCGATAAAGCCAGCCGCAGGTAGGAGCACGACGTTGTCGATGCAGTGATCCTTGAGCCAGGGCACGCCCATCTCAGTGAGATCCACCACCCAGGATTTCCCGGGGGACATGGCGCCGAAGCCGATCAGCGGATGACCTGTCCCGCCATGGCGGAAGCGCCTTTCGCGTTCATTCTCAATGCGGAATATTTCACGCGACCAGCGATAGGTCGGGAGATCGATCAGAGTACCACCTGTGATGGCCTCCCAGTCGAGCCGTGCTGTATGCAGGATGATGTTGGCAACCGCATTTTCGAGACATTTTGCCTCGCTTTCCTGACGGTTGAGAGTGCTGATGACGCTCAGCTTGGCCTGCTGCTTGTCCGCTACCGATTTCAGTGCGCGTCCGATCACCGGATGCGGTCCGATCTCCACAAACTGCGTAAAGCCATCCTCCAGACAGGCTTCGATAGCGGCAGCAAAAAGTACTGGCTGTCGGGCATTGCTGAACCAGTAACCGCAATCTGCCCGATGGTCCTCCTCGGCACGTTTGCCATAGACCGTGGAATAAAAAGGCGTGGTGGCGGCATTGGGTGTGAGGGATGCAAGAGCCTTCTTAAGATCACCTTCAATGCGATCCATCACCTCACTATGGAACGGAACCTCGACATTCAGGATACGGTTGAACAGGCCTTTCTGTGTCAGATGCGCAGCCAGATGACGTATCGCCTCTTCCGGCCCTGCCAGGGTGCAGGTAGTCGGCGCGTTCACGGCGGCCACGCAGAGTTCCGGTGCCTCAGCTGCAATCAGTTCGTTTGCGGCTTCTGCCGACAGACCCACAGCAAGCATACGGCCAGTACCGTCGAGTGTGCCCTGAAGATGGCTGCGATGATAGATGACCGTGACAGCGTCTTCGAGGCTCAGACCGCCTGAAACGTAAGCAGCTGCAACTTCACCCATGCTGTGACCGACCACAGCTTCAGGCAGGATCCCCTGCAGGGCGAGATATTCGGTGACAAGCACCTGTATCAGGAAAATGGCAGGCTGGAGAATGGCCGTGCTGTCAATGCGGCTATCGGCCTCTTCTCGCAATATCTCTTCGCAGATCGAATAGCCCGACAAGGTCTTGAACAGCGCGTCGCATTCATTCGCCTTGTCCAGCACGGCCTGCGGTGCCTCGCGCAGCAGATAGCGACCCATTCCCCACCATTGCGGGCCTACACCGGAATAGACAAACACCATGCCACGGCCGGACTCTGCCTCGACCGTTGCCTGGAACATACCTTCCTCGCGCTGGTCCCTCAGATAGGCATCAAGCCTGTCTGCCAGTTCCTGCTCGTCATGCGCCATGACAAGCAGGCGATGGCGGAACAATGTGCGTGATGTGGCAAGGCTATAGGCGAGATCGGCAAGCGCAGGCCGTGCCCCTCCTTCGAGACGCTCGCGATAGGCAGCCGCCATGAGCGGCAGCGATGTCTTGGAAAATGCGGTGAGCAGGAACGGAATCTTGCCGTTGATGCGTCGCCCCATTTTGTACCTGCTGCTTACAGGCGCTCTGTCATCAGGGCGACGCAGGACAGCGATAGCGTTCGTGCCACCATATCCGAAAGAGTTGACGCCAGCAAAACGAGCGACTTTTTCACCCCCAAGCGAACGGGGTGCGCCTCGCGGAATATCGAGATTCCATTCATCCAGATGGATCGAGGGATTGATCGTCTGCAGACTGGGCTGAGGCGGCACCTCTTGGTGACGGAGGCAGAGCGCCGCCTTGAGTGTGCCAAGCGCACCGGCGGCAGCCTCGGTATGGCCGAGATTGGCCTTGATCGCCCCTATGACAAGTTTCTCGTCCTTGAAGCGTGCAATGGATTGCGACAGTGCGTAGGTCTCGATCGGATCACCCGCAGGTGTGCCGGTACCATGCGTCTCGACATAAGCCACATCGCGCGGGTCGACATCGGCGCGCTCAAGAACCTCGGTCATGAGGCGCGACTGTGCGCCAGCATCAGGGGATGTGAGAAATTGCGTACGCCCGTCCGAATTGACGCCGGTTGCGCTTACAATGGCATGGATCGTATCACCGTCCCGCTCTGCGTCTTCCAGACGCTTGAGCACGAACACCACGCTGCCTTCACCGCGACCGTAGCCATCTGCAGCCGCATCAAAGCTCTTGGAACGTCCATCACGCGCGATGAAATGCCCTTTGGACATGAAGATCGAGGTTTGCGGGCAATCCATAAGGCTGACACCGCCGGTGACCGCCACATCAATATCACCCTCATTCAGGCTACGGCAGGCCTGATGGAGAGCCACGAGCGATGATGAGCATGCGGTGTCAATCGACATGCATGGTCCCTGGAAATCGAACACATGCGCCAAACGGGCGGAAAGCATGGTGGAAGGCGTTGCCGTCGCCGCAAAATGGTCACGCACTGTCGGCAAATTATAGGGGCTGGACGTATGGGCATGAGCATCAATGGCGAAAATGCCGATGAACACGCCCGTCTTGTGACCTGACAATTGCGAGGGGAGGACACGCGCAGCCTCCATTGCTTCCCATGTTACTTCGAGGAGCAGTTTTTGCTGCGGATCGAGAATCTGCGCCTCTCGCGGTGAAATACCAAAAAACAGCGGCTCGAATTCGTGTATGTTACGCTTAAGAAAACTACCCCGCCGCATATAGGTTTTCGACGGGGACTCGATTTCCTCCGCGTAGAAACGTTTTACGCTCCAACGCTCTTCCGGAATATCGGTAACTGCCTCTCCTTGAGCGCAAAGAAATGACCAGAGCTCGTCAACATTGGTTATATTAGGCGCCAACCGGCATCCAATTCCTATGATGGCGATATCAGATTTTTTATTGCGCGACATATCGTAACTCGAACCTTACTTGTTTTTTTTCGCCGACAGGATTTTGCATCCTGTTCTTCCTGTTAAGAGCCGACCTGCATTAACGACGTCTTTTTATGCCCTCAGACACCTTCGGAACGATGAAAGGCATCCGAGAGCCGCTCGCGATCAACGCGCCCATCGAGCGACCATGGAATATGATCGACAGACATGACACGAACAGGCGGCAAGGTGGGATAAAAAGCCCTGAGCGCCTGTGCGAGACGCTCGGCATCGAATTCTGATGACGAGGCAATCGCAAGATTGATCCTCGTGCGTCCTGCCTCGTCAAGAGAGAGAAAGCTGCCCAGCGCCCGTATATCGAGAATGTTCCGTGAAATGTCATCGACCACCCCAAGGTCAAATTTTTCACCACCGATTGATACCAGATCATCTACGCGTCCGGTGATACAAACCATGCCATCTTCACCGACACGCCCACGATCTCCCGGATAAAACCATCCGGCAAAAAACCGGCGTGACTGACCTGCATTCTCGCTTACATACGCATCCAGAAGTCCTGAGCTTCTGATGCGAACAATACCCTCCTCACCCGGCGGAACAGGCGCATTATCAGCATCGACAATCTGGAGTGTGACCCATGGCAGCACCGCCCCGACCATATCCTCACTGGTCAGATCCTGCGCATGGCCGATGGCGAGCGCACCGCACTCGTCAGTACCATAAGCACTGATGACATGAGGTGTGAGCTGCTCAAGCGCCCTGTCACGCAGCACACGATTGAGGCGCCCTCCCGTTACGATAAGTCTGAGTGTGTCGAGCGCCTTCATTCCCGGGGGGAGTACTTCGAGGATATGAGCCAGATGACTGGGCGTCACAACAGCAACGGTGGGAATTTTGCGGGCAATGAGTATGCCAATATCAGTGTGGCTTACAAAATTGAGCGGCGCCCCGCTGCATAACCCGCTACACCCGACAATGAACCCGGTCAGGGAGATGACACCGATTGTGGAGAGGATGTGCGGCTGCATGGACGCCACAGCGCTCAGCGTCTGATCCTGCATGACCATATGCATGATCGCCATTTCTGCCTGACGGAAAGACATGGAGAGTACCTGTCTCTCTGCATCGGTTCCTGCGGCAATGGCATAACGGCAGATGGCGTCATAGTTGATAGCATGATTGCACGGCTCTGCTTCAGTCTGACGGACACGACTGAGCCAAGACTCGTTGATTTCGAGGACCTGGACGTCCTGAAGAGACAATCCTCCCATCGAGATCATGATGTCCGGTTCGAGTAGCTGTACATCGCGCAGAAACGAAGGATCCGAACTTTCAGGAAAAGACGCGCTGGCAAGACCGAGTGATGCAAGTGCGAGAATGAAAACCCAATGCCAGTAGAGATTCCCGCAATGGATACCGACAAGCCTTGGATCAGCGTCTCTCAACTTGTCGAGCGCCCGGGTAACGGAACGCACATCCCGCTCCAGCTGACCAAAGGTCCAGTCTTGCGCAAGGCTGTCGAAGGCCAGGGATTGCGGGTTCTGCCGGGCATAACGCAGGGCCATAACGTGAAACATGAACGACAATCCCTAAACGCAAACGGGGCGGCCATTATGGCCGCCCTGGATCCCCCTCTGGAGAGGAGTTCCGATTAATGAGTGAAACTCAGCCCACCTGAGCTTCGCGATGCCCGGCAGAGGCGTGAGCAAGATATGGCCCACCTGCCAAAACTTCAATTGCAACAATACATACGGCGTCAGACTGACGGTCACTGAGATCGATCATCGCAGAACCCGTGGTCCAGCGTTGACGACCATCCTCGATATTTGCCCAGCCATCGAGATGTTCGTCAGTCAGGTGATCCGCAAGGTGACGGGTTCTGTCCGATTCCCAGATCTGGATATCCCCGACAAGGACGCCGAGAAGGCGACGATCATCATGGAATGCTCCGATGACATCCACAGGCCTGGAAACACGCGATACCAGCCGGACCCGCTTGGCATCCGGGGGCAACATGAAGACACTCGAACGGTTCACGACGCGCATTTTGCGCATGATCCGCCCTTTTTCATCAACAAGATGAAGATCGGGATCCTCCGTCACTTCAGGTTCCTGCGTGACGGAACCCAGATTCAACGACGCCGCACGACGGACGAGAGACGCATGTAGCGGCTCGACAAAACCACGGTCCACACGAAGCGGTGCCGCACCATCACCTTCCCAGGTTGACTCCGGAGCATTCAGAATATGAACAACGGAACCAGGCTGCGCAAAGCGCTTGCGATCACCTGTATCCAGATAACTCTCGCTCAGCGCGTTATCAGCCCAGATGATGGAATGCGCATCCGTCTCGACATGATAATAGTCGAAATGCGTGATTGAATGATCATAGTAGATGCTCCGATCATTCACGAGCATACGCGCGGGAACGAAAGCACCGTCAAGATACATGGCGTGTTCGGGCGTGACCAGCAGGTCCTTGCTCGGCACGTTTTCTCCAAGCGCATTACGCAGGATACGTACCGGATACCCGGCTTCATCATCCTCCAGCCACGTCCGCACAATTGTGGAACGATGGCCCAACCAGACGATCTCGCGGAACTCTGTCTTGCCATCCACCAGAGCAGCCACGCGGTCACCTACAGCAAGGTCTTCCACAGCTATCTCACCCCGGTCAGTCCGGATCAGAGTCCCCCGCAGGAAGCATTTGTCATAGACAATGACAGTACTTCCATCCACAGGATCCCTTTCGAGATGGTAATCTGTTGCAGCATTGCCCTTTGTACCACGAACATCCGCGCTCCAGACAATATTTCCTGACGCGTCGACAATACTGATTGTATTGCTTCCGTATATGATGCGCTGCCCTTCTGTCCAGTTCAGCGTATCAACGTCAATACGTCCCTTCCAGCCAATCGTAATTCCACGGAGAACAGCTCCGGACTCAACGATCAGCAAGCCGCCCGGCCCCTCGCCCTCTGCGCTGATACCGGAGATGACAGCGTTGGTCAGCGTTGCACCGGAATCTACCCTCAACGTGCCGCCTGCCCCGATGAGAGCTGTCGTAGCGTAGGACTGCGCCTTGAGCGTTGCAGCTGCCGCAGCCTGGATTGTCAGCGCTTTCACCATGGCAGATGCCTCAGCGATGAGGCTGCCGCCGGCACCAAGCGTCGTGGCAATGCTGCTCGCACCCCCACCAACATGGATGAGGCCACCCGCCGAGGCGATACATCCGCTTGCCCAGGCACCCGCACCAAGAAGCTGCGTGCCTGCGCTGAACAATGTGTTCACTGCTGAACCGCCACCCGACACATATTGCACGCCGCCCACAAGGCTACCGATATCGGTACCCCCACTGACAAGCACTTCCGTCGACCCGATATCGAATTTGCAGGACGAGATGATGCCCGGACCAACGAAAGACTGTCCCTTGAGGGTGAAGCCACCACCCGCAAGTCCAACACCTCCCGCCTGAACATGGGTATCAATCACCAGGCCCGGCGCGCCACCATATTGGGGCATCTTGCTGGCGAGCACACCACCCAGATTGCCGATCGTGGCACCACTGACCACACCATCATTGATGGCCGCGAAGCCGCCACTGTCATATGCCGTGCCACCCGCAACCTTACCTTGGCCGCCAGCCAGAACCACGCCGCCCGACAGGGCGGTCGCGCCATAGGCAACCGCGGCCGCAGAAGCGATGAGCATGGAGGGATTATTGGTTCCCCCCGGACCCAGGCCTTCCACATAGACATTCGACGTCGAACAAGCGGCACCCGTAGTGATAAGCGTTGCACCGCTCAGCACCTGATATGATGCCGGCCCTGTCCTGACGACTGTACCACCGCCACTCAAGCTATTTGAGGTAATACCCACCTGCCATCCTCCCGCCAGGAACATCTCCAGTTCGCGCCAGGCTCCGATATCTGCCGCCAGACGGGTTACGCCCTTCGCAAAAACACATGAAAACCTGGACACATCCGGAGATCGTTCATAATTACTTAACGAACTCCTGGGTTACATAGAAGAACTTTACAAGCAATGCCGTTATATATCGGAAATGTTTATGCACAATACCACATAATGATTTGTAAAACACAAAACTATATAAGAATTGTTTGACATGCCATTGTGAACAAGGACTTGCCCCCCCTGAAGTGGCGGATATGGGGATTTATATTTCGCGAACCCGCCATTCTAAAATTAATGTGAACTCATCGCAAACCAGCCGAAACCGGTCGCGCGACAAGTCCACAAAACAACAAACAGGGAAGAAACGGGCATTCCAGGAGAATCAGGTAATTCTGAAAACGAAATACCTGATTCATCGCTTCGCCTGCCCTAGAGCATTGCTCTCAGCCTGCTGCGAGACCGCAGACCTGGGATTCGCCTTCTTCGGGATAAGGCCCACCTGCCTGTATCTCTATGGAGAGCATGGCAACTACGTCAGGACGCAAACCTTCAAGGGGAAGGAGTGCATTGCCCGTCGTCCAGCGATGCTCGCCCGCCTCTCGATTGGCCCAGCCAGACAGATTGTCCGTCTTCAGGTGCGCATCAAGGTACCGAGTTTCACCAGCTTCCCAAACCTGGATCTTGCCAACAAGAACGCCAAGATGACGACGATCATCATGGAACGGTCCTACCATATCCACCGGGCGCGATGTACGCGACACGATGCGAACCGCCTCGGCATCTGCCGGCACCATGAAGACATGCGAACCATTCACGGAACGGATGGCACGGAACTCGCGCCCGGTCAGGTCTATCAGACGCAGGTCCGGATCACTCGTGATCCGCATGGGAGGCGCTACCGATCCGAAATTCAACTCATCCGCGCGTACCTGCAGACGCGCGTGGAGCGGCTCCACAAAATCGCGATCCACTCTGAGCGCTGCCGCAGCATCCCGAGCCCAGTCATTTTCCGGAGCATTGAGCAGATGCACAACGGGACTGTTCAGCGAGAATGCAGAGCGATCGCCTGTGTCGAGATAACTTTCACTGAGCGCCCCATCGGACCAGATGATCGAATGCTCGGCGGTCTCGATATGATAGTAATCGAAATGCGTGATCGTCCGGTCGTAGAAGATGCTGCGACCATTGACCAGCATACGAGCCGGCACGAACGCACCATCAAGGAACATCGCATGCTCGGGAGTCACGAGCAGGTCCTTGTTCGGAATATTCTCGGCTATGGCATTACGCCGTATGCGTACCGGATAACCGGCTTCATCATCAGGCAGCCCCTGGCGCACGGAGGTGGAACGACGTCCTGTCCAGATGATCTCGCGTGCAACCTCCTTGCCATTAACGAAGGCAATCACACGATCACCAACGACCAGGTTCTCAACCGCGATATCGCCACGATCGGTCCGGATCATCGTCCCCTTCAGAAAGCACTTGTCATATACGAGGATCATACTGCCATCGACAGGATCTCTCTCAAGATGGAAGTCTGCGGTCGTACTCGACGTGCTCCCGGCAACCGCGCCACTCCATAGCAGATTGCCATCCGCATCCACGATTTGAACACTGTTGGTAGAGGCAATGAGTTTCGCCCCGGAAGTGTATAGTATGCTGTCAAGATCGAGCCTGCTTTTCCAGCCCATCTTGAGAACGCCGCTCAGAACGGCTCCGGACTCGACAACGAGCAGGCCGCCAGCGCCGCCGCCACTGTCCGTTCCCGAAAGAACGCCACTTACAAGCGTTGCACCGGAATTAAGCGTCAGTGTACCACCGCCCGCAATCGTGGCGCCAGAAATGACGGCAGCCAGATCAGCAGACGCCGCTGCCGCAGCCTGTATCTGCACGCCGTTGACAGTGCCATAGGAGCCGACATGCAGAGAACCGCCAGAGCCGATCTGGAATCCTGAACCCACACCGCCGGAATAGACTTCGATACGGCCGCCCGCAGATGCGATGGACCCACTCGCCACACCGCCTGCATAGATCAACTGGGTTCCGGCGCTGAAGATGGACTTCATCGCGATGCCAGCCGAGGAGACTATCTGCGTTCCACCGATGATGCTTCCCATATCAGTGCCACCCGAAACCAGGATTTCG
Source organism: Asaia bogorensis (assembly GCF_900465345.1). Lineage (GTDB taxonomy): Bacteria > Pseudomonadota > Alphaproteobacteria > Acetobacterales > Acetobacteraceae > Asaia > Asaia bogorensis_A. Next base: position 129,517 of record NZ_UEGO01000033.1, read on the forward strand.
GTCGAGCCGATATCGAAGTTTCCTCGCGATATGATCCCTGCCCCGGCAAATTTCTGCCCCTTGATGGTGAAGCCACCACCTGCAAGAGCATATCCCCCTGCATGGACCTGGGCGTCCCGCACAATACCGGCACCCCCCCCTTCTCCCGAAACGGTAGAGGCGAGCAGACCACCATTGGATCCGATATTGACCCCACTGACGACACCACCATTCGCGGCAACGAACGACCCACTATCGAAGGCCGTTCCGCCCGCAACGGTACCACCGTACACACCCATGCCGACGCCACCGAAACCCACGGTAGAGCCAGACACGACGCCACCACCAGATGCCAGAAGCAGAGCAGGATAGTTCGTGCCCCCTGACTGCCCGGGGATGAAACCGGAATTTCGCGTCCCGTCGCCGAATCCGGAAACGATGGCACCGCTGGTAGAGAAGCCAGCGACCTGGACGACGAGGGTCGCACCGCTAAGGACGCTGTATACGCCACCAGAACTGACTACCGATGCCCCCTTGGCAGTGACATCTGATGTGATAGCCATTTCAAATCCTCCTGTAACGGCGGCTTGACGCTTCCGTTCACCGCTCTTGGCACGACTAGGGCTTCAAAAATGTCGTCGTGACTGTTCATGACATCAATCACCACCGGCTTGATTGACTTGCACCACCGGGTTGATCGCTTTGGTTGTCGATTGACAAACAATGGATGTCACGAAGGCCGAAACAATGCAAACATTATATCTGCGAATAGAATTTTCACGTTTTTGATATTGAATAACGATGGAACCGGTTCATCAAAGTCACATCGTTAATCTGAAATACTAAGTTAAAGTTCAGTTACCACACATTAAATATTATCAATCGCTATTTGTGCTTTACCATATTGATTGTTATAAGAATTTTCCACCGTACCTTATGGTCATCTACAAATAACAAAAACTTTCAATCATTGTCAGATCCACTGTCTGTGATGATAATTATCATTAAATGGCACACTTCTACTCACCCAGATGCGAGTTCATGTGCAGAGATCATGTCGATAACCATTTCGTGTAATCACGTCTTTGGGAAGATTTTGTTTATTTGGAGAAGACACGAACGTCTCTTACAAGGATTCGCCACACCTTGGCCGCTCCTGTGTTGACCCTAATGATCCTACGTCCGATGAAAGGACCCGCTTCATGGCCAAGATAATATTCCTCAATCCATTCAGCCCGGATTTAATTTCAGGAGGAATCAAGGTCACCTATCAGCACGCAGCTATTCTTGCGAACGACGGACATGAGGTCGAGGTCTATCAACCCTCAGGCAAACCCAACTGGATGAACGTACCCGACAATATAAAAATATGTGCCAGGTTCGAAGCTGGCAAAGACGACATCATGGTATTTCCGGAAATCCTGAAGGACTTCCTTCTCGAAATGGCGCAAACGCCTTTCGAGGGCACAAAGGTCTTGTTCTGCCAGAACCCCTTCTATCTCTATAGCTACAATCAAAGCGGCCAGGCGCTTCTTGATATGGGTTTCGAGCATTTCATTGTGACTGGTCGCGAGGCGGCGCAATCCGTCAGCTCTGTGCTGCGCGGGCCAAATGTTTACTCGGTTCCGAACTCTGTTGATACGACGCTGTTTCGTCCACGACAGAAGCATCTCTGCATAGCGACCAATCCGGGAAAATGGCCTGCGGAGGGTGTGAACTCACCGATATATTTTGTCATTATGTCGATGCTCCACCTCAAATATCCGGAAACACGCGACGTACCATGGCAATTGCTTGAAAAATTGCCCCAGACCGAAGTTGCCGAAGTCATGGGGCATTCGGCCATCTTTCTCGCCCTTTCCCGGCAGGAGGCGCTACCACTCACGCCACTCGAAGCCATGGCCTCTCGTTGTGCCCTGGTTGGCTTTCATGGCACCGGTGGCAAGGATTATGCCTCTCATCGCAATGGGTACTGGTTTTCACCAGAGCAATGTGAGGAAATCGTCGATTGTCTTGCCCAGTTGATATCGGCATTCAGAAACGGGGGCCCACAACCACACATCGAAAGAATGCTGGACGAAGCTCAAAAGACCGCTCATCAATACTCTATTACGGCCGTTAATGAAGCTGTTCTGGCAATTTATCACAAAATACTGGATGATCATGACGCACGAGCCCAGGCTGATTGATCGGAAGCAATAATAATGGATAACACCCCAAGTCAGGCCGGCCCCGAGGGCATTCACTACGATTTTCAGGATGGGTGCCGCATCGGTCTGCCTAGTGGTGAGTGGCATGCAGAGATCCGCGACAGCGCCACACACACGCTGCTGTTTTCCCAGGATCTTTCCGGTGGCTTGGTCTGCAGCGTCAAGCGATACTACATTCCCTTCGCATTACGTGTCTCACGCAATGGCGCGACCGTATTCGAGCATCAGATAGATCTGACCGACAAGGATGTCCTGATCGACATGCATCTGGGTGGTGTTGGCGATCATCTGGCCTGGATGGGTCATGTAGAGGCATTTGCTGCCAAGCATCGCTGTCGCCTGTATTGTCTGGTAAGACCCGGTCTCGCTGAACTTTTTGCGGGCCAGAATGACTCGGTCATTGTGACTGACGATAATTCCATTCTGGAAAAGGCCTTCTACGCGCGGTACAAGGTTCTCATATTCTTCAACGACACGAACCGTGATTACCAGCCGACCGATTATCGTCAGGTCGGGCTCGCTGTCGCCGGCGCCTACATACTCGGCTTACAGCCCAGGGAGAGAACCCCCAGGATCCGTTTCGCGGAAGGTGGCCGCCCCATTGATGAACCCTATGTGTGCGTTGCGACCCAGGCTACGGGACACAACAAATACTGGAACAACCCTGAAGGCTGGCGAAAGACCGTCGATTACCTGAAGGAGAAGGGTTACCGCGTGATCTGCATCGATCGCGATCGCGTCTCAGGTCAGGGGACCATCTGGCATCATATTCCGCATGGCGTTGAGGATATGACCGGAGAGATACCTCTTATCGAACGCGCTAGGTGGCTCAAGCACGCATCTTTTTTCATTGGCCTGTCCAGCGGACTGTCATGGCTGGCATGGGCCAGCGGTTGCCCGGTCATCATGATCAGCGGGTTTACAGAGCCTCTCAACGAATTCGAGACGCCCTATCGTGTAATCAACCGGCATGTCTGCAACGGTTGCTCGAATGATGTCACCATCGAGTTCGAGCGCTCGAATTACATGTGGTGTCCACGGCACGCTAACACCGAGCGCGATTTTGAATGCACCAAGATGATCGCGTTCGAACAGGTCGCGATGATGATTGATCAGGTGATCGCCGACCAGCAGGATCGAGGCTGATATGAGCAAGATTGACTCCATCATCGATTCAATCCTGAACTTTGACTCTCCCGACACGGTATCAGCCGAAACCAGTATTGATGCAGTCGCCGTGGCAAGCCAGGGCTCATCAGCACATACCGGCCAGGCCACCCCGTCAGGCGAGACTGCCAGTAGTGAAAGCAGCGTATCCAACTCCAGTGATGGCAGGGTCTTTCCCGATCCATCGCCAACACCCACACAGCGGGTTTCAAATGACATTGCATTCGATTTTAATGCCGGGGCACGCATAAGCATTCCGCCGGGGCGCTGGCGTGTGAAATTGCTGGATATCGAACGATCCCTCTATCTTTACAATGATGAAGCCAGCAATTGCACGATCCTCGGCGCAAAACGCTATTTTGTACGAATGCGCATCGAAATCGAGTCACTCGATACAAACGAAACCGTTCTCGTCCATGACTACGATTGCCGTGATCGCGACGTTGCCATTCTGCTGCCAGGTGGCACGCTTGGTGACGCGATCGGGTGGTTTTCCTACGCTGTCAAATTTCAGGAGAAACACCAGTGCCGCCTGACAGTCGGCATGAGCCCGGCCGCCTGCAAGCTTTTCTCAGGCCAGTACCCAGGCATAAAGTGCTGCACATTTGCCGAATACGAGGCAGAGCGCGAAAAATTCTATGCTACCTACTATATTGGTCTTTTTTTCCAGGATGAAGACCATAACTGGCAGCCCTCTGATTTCAGACTTGTCGGCCTGCATCGAACGGCTGCCCATATTCTTGGCGTAGACGACAAGGAGATTCCACCCCGTATCGTCCAGTGGCCCATAGCCGAGCGGCCAATCGAGAAGCCATACGTCGTTATCGCAACCCAGGCCTCAAGCCAGTGCAAATACTGGAATAACCCCATCGGCTGGTCGAGCGTGATCGACCGCCTGCATGAGCTTGGCTATGAGGTAGTCTGCATTGACAGGGATCATGTCGCAGGACACGGCAACCATTGGAATTATATCCCGCATGGCACACGGGATGAGACCGGCGAGAGGCCGCTCGCAGAGCGGGCTTACTGGCTTCGCCACGCAGCATTCTTCATCGGATTGTCCAGCGGGCTATCCTGGCTGGCCTGGGCGGCGGGCACTCCGGTTATCATGATCAGCGGCTTCACCCACCCGTCAAACGAGTTTCACACGCCGTATCGTGTCTTCAACCCTCATGTCTGCAATAGCTGCTGGCATGATGTCAGAACGCCGTTCCAGCACGACAATCTTCTATTTTGCCCTCGGCACGCAGATACGGCGAGACAGTTTGAATGTACACGAATGATCGCGCCCATGCATGTGATCAGCTACTGCGAGCAGCTGCATGCACAGCGTGTAGCGCTCGCTCAAGAAGATAAGAACGGACAGGTTCTGCAAGATGTATGAAGATGAACAGGCAATCTTTGGAGCCGCAGCCTGGCAGGAGCGTACTCTCGTCGACCTGCTCAAATTACGGCGCATCACGAAAAAAGAAAATCCGATCTTCCTGTTCCTTGGTGATGGGGAGAACGTGACCGACACGCTGAGTGCTGTCGAACTTCATGAGCGGGCCGGGCGGGCAGGTGCCCATTTGTCGCGTACCTTGCCAAAAGGCGCCCATGTCATGCTGCTGTTCGAAAACGGCATCGACTACATCGTCGCATTCTTTTCCTGCCTTTATGCCGGTCTTGTTCCGGTTTCCGGGGTCTATCCCAGCGCTATCGGGGCGATCGAACGTTTTGCCTTCATCCTGCAGGACAGCCAGGCCAAAGCCGTGCTGGGCAAGCGCGATACCCTGACTCTTTTCCATCAGGGTGAGATAGCCAGATCCGGTGTAAAATGGATCCCGCTTGAAAGCGCGCTCAAAGCCCCGGCACCGATCGAACCCGATATGCCAACATCTGACACGCTTGCTGTCATCCAGTATACATCCGGTTCCACAGAAAACCCCAAAGGCGTATGCCTGACCCATCGCAATATCTGCCATAATATCCATGCCCAGCTGGTTTCATTTCAATATCAGGACAATGACACCGGATTGAGCTGGCTGCCTTTTACCCATGATATGGGGCTGGTTGGCGCGGTGCTTCCCGCACTGGCCGCGGGTAATCCATTCTACTTCATGGGGCCTGACAAGTTCATCGAAAAACCGTCACGCTGGCTACAGGCAATCAGCCGGTATGGTGCGACGATTTCGGGTGGCCCCGATTTTGCCTATCGTTACTGCGCCCGTCTTCCCGAAAGAGATACCTCACCTGAATGGGATCTCTCCCGCTGGGCAATTGCCTTCAATGGATCGGAAAATATCAGCCCCGACACGCTCTCTAAATTCGAGGCGCGTTTCTCTAGACAGGGCTTCAGCGGCAAGTCGTTTTATCCGTGCTATGGGCTGGCAGAAAATTCTTTGCTTGTTACCTCCGGGCGCAAAGGCGCAGGCGTCAATCTGGTGGCTTTTGATCGCGAGGCTCTCAGCCGCGGCGACGCCGTTCCGGTCGACGTCTCGGCCGGCGAGACAGACCGCGAAATGACTTCTGCCCTTGCAAGTTGCGGCACACCCCATGAAGACCAGCATATCCACATTGCCGACCAGGAAACCCTCTCTTTCCTCACGGAGGGCAAAGTTGGCGAGATATGGATTGACAGCCCCAGCGTCAGTACCGGCTATTTCAACAGCCCGCTGCGGAACGCCCAATGCTTTGTCGAGCGTCATGGCAAACGCTATCTGCGCACGCAGGATTTTGGCTTCCTGCATCAGGGCGAGCTTTTTCACGTCGGGCGTCTGAGCGAAAAATTCCTGTATGAGGGAAATATCTATTACACGAACGATGTATCGCTGTCCCTCAGCCAGGCACTTGATGGGGCACTTTGCATGGTCGTACCACCAGTCCTCCCCGAACGTGAACTACCGACGGTGATTATCGAACACGATGATATCGAATCACTTCCGGATTTCCGCCAGCGCCTGGTCGCGACCATGAACAGTTATCGCATCACTCGCTTCGCCTTTCATTTCATACGCAAGGGCTTTGTGATCCGTACCCCCAGTGGCAAGATACGAGCCGATCTGACACTGCAGAATATCCTGTCAGAAAAATCGGCCATCGTACATTCTGGCGATACTCAGACACCCGTTGCGACAGGTATGAGCCGCCTGATCTGACCCCATCGCATGTGAGCCGATTCAGCGCCGCCCGCGTCAATCGGGACCCGGGTGGTATTTTCACATTCGGGGTATCGCTCACTATTGACCTTGTTTTTCGCCAAGTCAGTCACGTATGCAAATTGCACGCTGCGGGGCCAAGCCGCAGCGCTGGACATGCCACGCTTTTGCCTTGGAAACCGTGCTTGTTTGAGTGAATGCGTTATGACACTTTCACGACGCTTCGATCCGTCTGCGTTCAATCAATAATCAAGGGTATTCTGCAAATGGCAGACAATATTTCAGACAAGATCCTGCATCAGATCGCACAAGGCATCGCGTCTCTGAGCGCAGAATCCGCGCCAATCATTTTTGCGGACAATGTCCCGGTTTACGGTCATGTCGGAGGTATCATCACTGTCACCCTGGCGGCCGAGCGTCCTTATGGTAACGAGATTGTCGTAGCGCCAACTGCCCATTTGCGTCTTACGCCCAAAGCCGCGAAGCTTCTGGCTGAGTCAATCCTCAAGGCATTCGCAATGGGTGAACGCAAGGAAGCCTCTGTCAACTGAAAGCAGAGGGTCTTCGCAAGATCACCGCATGATCTGGCTTACTGCGGAGAAACACCGGTTCACCCGTGATATGAGACATCAAGCCGTGCGAGGTTGATGGCGGCAGCTTCGTCGCCACAATCTCGTCCAGCCTGAAAACACTCCCTGGCATTGGAAGGATTGGCGGGAAGGTCGTCATAACCATCTTCCAGAATAAGACCGAGCATGTTGAATGCCTTGCCAACACCCCGTCGTGCCGCCTCGGCATAAAGACCACAGGCCCGACTGCGGTCTTCGTGCACACCATCTCCAACCAGATAAAGATCGGCAAGATTGTAGTATGCCCAGCCCTCACCGCCGGAGGCTGCGCGCTCAAAGAGACGACGCGCCTCATGCACGTCGCGTTTCGTCCCCCAGCCCTGCTCGAAAACGCGCCCCAGCATATTGAGACATGTCGGATGACCTGACCGCGCGGCCTGCGAAAAAAGACAGAAGGCCTCGCTCACCGCCCCACGATCGAGATTCCATTGTGCGAGATAGAGCTGCGCCGCTACGGAAGCGTCGAGTGGCGGCAAACGCGGCGCAATGACCTCAGGGGAGGCAGGCGTAACGCCTGCCTCCCCTTCATGATTGTCCCGATCCGGCTCAGTAACGTCAGCCTGCATGGCTCAGAAGCGCAGACCGACCGAACCGAGGAATGTACGACCCGAAAGCGGGACAGCACGCGAGGTCGAGAAGGCCGAGGCGTAGTTGCGATGATTGGTCAGGTTATTGGCGTTGAACTGAACGTGGTAGTGCGAGATGTCGTAGGAAATCATGCCATTGAGCGACACGTTATCCGGCATACGCCCTGTACGGCCTTCGTTGGACCAGTAACCCGACGAATACTGCACACCACCGCCAGCCTGCAGCTTGCCGTTATTGGGCTTCAGGACCAGACTGGACACATCATAGGTGCTCCAGACCGACAGGCTGTTCGCAGGCAGCTGCGGTGCACGATTGCCGCCATAGAGCGCGCTGTTCGTCACCTTGCCACCCATATAGGCGTAGGAGCCATAGATCTCCCAGTTGTGGGTCAACTTGCCTGTGGCGCTGACTTCAAGACCGCGAATGCGACGACCGGAGCCTGCATCCTGGAAGCCGGTGATGATGTTGCCGTCATCGTCATAGGTGAAGGAGTTGTTCTGCTCGATCTGGAAGATCGCGCCAGTTACGCCAAGGCGCTTGTTGAAGAAATCGGCCTTGCCACCCAGTTCATACAGGTCGCTGCGCTGCGGCTTGAGGTCCCGCCCATTGGCCGCCACGTCGCCGATGCTTGTCGAGCTCATGGTCAGTGAGGAAACATCCGTACCCACAGGCTTATAGGACTGCGAGAAGGTGAAGTAGAAGGTCGTGTTCTCCAGCGGTTCGTACATCAGGCTGGCGGACGGGCTGAACTTGTTCGATTTCTGCTTCTGCACGCCAATCGAGGATTGCGCCGCACTCCAATAGGTCGAGCGGTAATCGTCCCAACGCACTGTGCCATAGACCGAGATCTGTTTGGTCAGGTGGATCTTGTCTGCCAGAAACAGGCCCAGATCGCGGAAATCCGCCGTGCGGCTGCCCGTTGCCGGGAAAGTCAGCATGGTGCCCGGATATTCGAATTGCGGCGTACGGATCTGCTGGTTGTTCACCCGGTTGATCCAGGTGCCGTAAAGACGGTCATCCTTGGTGTAATTGATGTCCACACCAGCACGGATGTCGTGATGCATGAAACCGGTCCGGAACTTGGAATGGCCCATGCTGACGTTCTGCACGCCCCAGCCCGCCTGATCATACCCCATGCCACCACCGGCGCCATAAGCCAGTGTCGGATTGCCGCCAGCCAGGAAGGAGGTTGCGCACGCTCCGGAGCAGGCTGCGGGCGTCGTCGCTGCAAAATTGCGGGTGTAATGAGAGTAGCGAGTGTCGTTCGACAGGGTCAGCCATTTGGACAGCACGGAAGCGAATTTCGAGGTAACCATGTGCACATTGCCCATGTCGCGGTCGAAATTGCGCGAATAATTCGTGTCACGTGGCAGGCCGTATTCCGTGATCGGACGATAGGTCTTGCCAATCTGGATCATCGGCACGCCGTAATCGGGGCGACCGCGGCTGCCGAGCCACTGATAGTTCAGATGCCAGGTGTTCTTCGTCCCCAGCCCGACACCCAGATCGGCAGCAGCGCCATAGCGATCGGTGCGGACATTATTGCGGTCTGCCACCATCTGCTTGTTGTACATGCCGTTCACACGCAGCGCGGTATGGGCATTGATCTCGTAATTGGCATCCGCCGAACCACGATACTGCATGCCGCTGCCAAAGGCCTGATCCGCCCCGAAAGCATTGCCGCTATGCGCCTTCTTGAGCGTCTGATTGATGACGCCGCCCACATTGCCCGCACCGAAATACTCGCCTGACGGTCCCTTCACCACCTCGACGCTCTCGGTGTTATAAACGTCGCGCACATAATTGCCGAAATCGCGCAGACCGTCCTCATAGATATCGCCACGTGCCTGCTGGCCACGAATACGGAACTGGTTGCCGTTCATACCGCCATTGCCCTCACCGGCAGACATGGTGATGCCCGGCACGTTGGACAGCGCCTGATCGAGCGTGAAGAGACGCTGCTCCTCGATCAGCTGCTTGGGCACGACGCTGACCGTCTGGGGCGTTTCACGCACGTTATCGGGCATACGGCCGATATCGAGCGTCGTCGTGTTGGTGTTGAGCGTGTTGATCTGCTCCTTGCCATGCACGCGCACGGCTGGCAGCGCGATGGACTGCCCATCACTCGCCTTCTGGTCTGTCGTCACCGCATCCTGCGCTTCGGCTTCCTCGGCAGCGCCAAGCCCCATACCGGCCGTGAGCGCCAGCAGCAGAAGACGTTTCTGTTTTCCTGAGTAACTACCGGATACCACTGTGCGGGGGGCGCTATTATTCAGCGTTCCACAAGGGAACGTGCAGTCTTCAGGCATACGAATCACCAGAAATCCGTTATTGACAGCGAAAGCGAGGCGCATAACGACCTGAAATGTTTTGACACATCCGAATATATTTCGGTAATGCCCATCCATTACCTGACTGTGCAGGTATCAATACTCAGAATCGTGGCGCCTGGCCTTCGACGCTGTGTTTCGGTCAAGTTACACTCAGATGCAAACGATTCTTAAAATCTTTCTTAACTCGGATCAGATATGTGCTTTTCCAGCAACATTCCGCCTGCACAGCCCGAGCAGGCTTGCCCAGCAAGTTGCTCCCGCTTTGCACGAGACGAAGGTCATTCTGTCAGATGAACTCGATATGCGTCTTGACGCCCATCAGAAGCTGGTTCCGTAGCCCGGGCTGTAGCCCCGGGTTGATGTAATACTGGATGTCGGGCGCAATCGAGACACCACGCCAGATATGCAATTGATAGAATACCTCGATGATGCCCCCCCAATCCTGAGGTCGTCTGGTATGCCCCCGCAAATGCCCCTCCCGCGCATAGGCGGCCAGCTGCGCCCGGCGCGCAGCGCGTGAGACCTGAATGACCGTCATATCGAGCCCGATGGCATCGCTCGGGCGGGAGGCGATCATGCCTCTCATGAACAACCCCAGAGAATACTGGGCCTTGCGCAAAGCTGTGCGTGGCGCGTTCCAGTAGGCCGCCCCCAGCAGGGTCAGCCCGGCATCGCGACCACGCCCATTAAAGCGCCAGACCATCTGATCCGCCATAACCCATGCCGACCATGCCCCCTTGATCTGGCGTGGCGATGCGCCGACCAAATAGAGGTTCTGCCCTTCCATACCCTCGAAACGGCTGTCATGACGGGCCGTGTCGTAAACGAAGCCGAGCTTGTAGAGACCAGACAGGCCCTTCCTCGGCCCGAAAACCGGTGTCCAGCTCATCTCAAGCGGCAGGGCCATGCCATCGATCGTGGCGCCATTGAATTTGAAGCCCGTGCGTGTCTGATGGTGCGTATAGATCGCCTCGGTTTCAGTCAGGTAGAGACCGGTCTTGATGGCCATCTCATCGGTAATCTGCACGCGCACCCGCGTCGCCCAATTCGACATGGGGAATGGCGCATGAGCCTTGTTATCCGATGCTGCACGCGGATTGCCGCAAAAAGCGCCGTTCATGAAATTGCAGTAGAGCGGATTAGCCGAGAAATCGGAGAGGAACGTCATGCGCCCCACAGCCGCGCTCACCCGGTCATACAGCATGGATTTTTCGACATAGGCCGAGACCAGATGGATCACGACATTGCCGACACCGCCATAGGTGGCCTGGCTCGGGTTTAGAAAATCTCCGAATTTGTGGCTTGTCGGGCTGCCATAACCACTGGCGAGAATGATATGCGTCGAGACACCTTGCAGGCCCGCCAGACGTTCCCAGTCGATATCACTGCCATAGGTAAAGATACCGACATTGCCGACGCCCTTCTCCAGCCCCAGCCCGGGCGTGGGGGAGCCGATCATCGCCTGCGTCTCGTTGGTGTGCTGCACGTGAAACATCACACCGTGCTCGCGTAGCGCCGAAAGACTCCCGAGCGTGGCAAGAGAATCAGCCTGCGCGATCCCGGCATGACCCATGACCATGCCGACCCCGAGCATAGCGCCCAGTCTATACACGCCTTTCATGGCTGCGCTCCTCCTGCATTCAGGCCCTCTTCATTATCTCATGGTTCAAACGGCGCTTTGTGGCGATTTTCGGCCGGGCTGGCCTGTGCAATATTTTGTCTGTTACGCTTGTGTTCTGTCCCTCCCGCTCTACGAAAGGGTCGAACATGAGCGACCATCCCTTCCGGCAGGTCGATGTCTTCGCCGCCACGCCCTTCGCCGGCAATCCCCTGGCGGTTATTCTGGATGCCGATGGCCTTGATGATGCGCTGATGGCCCGCATCGCTAACTGGACCAATCTGAGCGAGACGACCTTCCTGTTGCGCCCCACGACGCCCGAGGCCTCGTATCGCGTGCGCATCTTCACGCCCGGCGGTGAGCTTCCCTTTGCGGGGCACCCGACACTCGGCACGGCCTTCGTATGGGCCTCCCTCCCCGGCAACACCCATGATGGAACCATCGTGCAGGAATGTGGTGTGGGGCTGGTGCGCGTGCGGGTTGATGGCACATGTTTTGCTTTCGCAGCCCCACCGAGGCGACGGGCCACCCCCCTGACGATCGAGGAGCGCAACACCGCCTGCGCGGCGCTGGGGCTTGCTCCCGACGATATTCTGGATGCTGCCTGGGGGGATAATGGCCCACCCTGGCAGCTTCTCTCCCTTCGTGAGCGCAAGGATGTGCTCTCGGTCAGGCCTGACTGGTCGAGAATGGGCGACAATCTCTACGGGATCGTAGCGCCCTGGCAGGAAAACCATGATGAGACGGGCGCTGCCTTCGAGATCAGGGCCTTTGTCGGCCAGAACCAGGGATTTGAGGACCCGGTGACAGGCAGTCTCAATGCCGCCATGGCCCAGTGGATGATTGGCAAGGGCGTAGCCCCGGAGAGCTATATCGCGAGCCAAGGTACTGCGATGGGCCGCAATGGCCGTGTCTCAATCGTCAGGGACGGGGAGACGATCTGGGTCGGGGGGACTGTGACGCCACGCATTGCAGGCACGCTGACACTCTGAAAACAGAAAAGGCGGCTCCTTTCGGAACCGCCTTTCTCACCTGAAACAGGCTTGATCTTATGGGATCAGGACCGTCTTGATGGACTTGTCGCCCTTCTTCATCAGGTCGAAGCCTTCCTTCCACTGGTCCAGCGGCAGGGAGTGGGTCACCACGCCCTCGACCGGCAGACGACCATCAGCAATGGCGGCAATGGTGAAGGGATAGCAATACGGGCCGAGATGCGCGCCGAGCACGTCCAGTTCCTTGCGATCGGAGATGATGGACCAGTCACAGGTCACTTCATCGCCGAACACGCTGAATTCGACAAAGCGGCCGAGCTTGCGGATCATGTGCAGGCCCTGACGAACGCTCGAGGGATGGCCGGTTGCTTCGATATACACATCGCAGCCATAACCGCCGGTCAGTTCCTTGACCTTGGCCACCACGTCTTCTTCAAGCGGGTTCATCACGATATCCGCGCCGAATTTCTTGGCCAGATCCAGACGGTCCTGCTTGGTGTCGAGCACGATCAGCTTGCTCGGGTTCTTCAGGCGGGCAGCGCCCACCATGCCCAGACCCAGCGTACCGGCACCGGCCAGAACCACCACGTCATCGAGCTGGATGTTTGCACGGTTCACGGCGTGAACGGAGCAGGCATAGGGCTCGATCAGGGCAGCCGCCTCGGCAGGCATGTCTTCCGGAACGCGATGGGTGCGCGACGTCTTGGGGAAGCGCATGTACTTCGCCATGGCGCCGTTGGTGTTGTTCTGGAAGCCGTACAGGTCGTGACGCTCGCACATCCAGTACTGACCGCCCTTGCAGTAGCGGCAATCGTCGCAAGGAACGATCTGCTCGCTGATCAGGCGGTCACCCACCTTGTACTGCCCGCGCAGGTTCTCACCGATCTCGACAGCGCGCCCGATGAATTCGTGGCCCGGGATCATCGGCGGCTTGACGTAGCGGGGCTGTTCCTTGTCGCCCCAGAAGGAAGGGGCGCCCAGGAAGCACTTGATGTCACCGGCGCAGATGCCAACGGTCTCGACTTCGATGATGATGTCATCGGGACCGGCGCGGGGGACGTCCACCTCTTCCCAGCGATAATCGCCGGGTTCGTAGGCGACGACGGCCATCATCTTTTCCGGCAGGGCGACGCTGGCTGCTTCTTTCTGCAGGGCACCCAGGTCAGGCGTAACGACCTTGTTCATGGTCTTGGTCTTTCGGTTCGTGGCGTATCAGGCGTTGTGGTTACGCGCCGGAGCCACGAGCTCCTTGGCGATTGTCTGAAGGATCAGGCAGCAGGAGGTTGCACCGGCATCGAGCACGCCGCGTGAGCGCTCGCCAAGTCGGCTGGCGCGGCCGATACGGGCCACCAGATCGATCGTGGAGTCACGACCGCGTTCTGCCGCTTCCGACATCGCAATCAGGGCCTGCTCGAACGACTTTCCGTCATCCAGTGCCTTGTGGAAGGCCTCAACCGAAGGCTGCAGCGTATCGACAAGGGTCTTGTCACCCACGCGGGCATTGCCAAGGCTGTTGATCCCGGCCAGCGCTCCATCGAGCATCTGGGCGAAGAGCTTGCCATCAAGGAATTCGACATTGCGCAGCGGGATCGCCATGCCTTCGAAGAAACGGCCATAAAGCGGGCCCATCGAGCCACCGATGCCGGCCATCAGCGAATCTGACAGGGCATCGAGGCCCTTTTCCATGACCGGTGGGTTGGCGCCCAGCGCATCACCGCAGCGGGCAAAGCCCTTGGCCATGTTGATGCCGTGATCGCCATCACCGATCTTGCCGTCGATCTCGCTCAGCCAGTCACGTGCCTTGACGATGGCATCGACCAGAGCCGGGATGACCTTCGTGGTTTCGGCAACGGGGATGCCGCTCTTGGGTACGTATTTCTCGCCCGTCGCGGTCTTGACCAGTGCTTCGACCGGGTCGGCCTTGGCCGTCGGTGCTTCAGCAGCCTGAACCTGTGCCGCACCGGCGCCAACGCGCACCAGACCGATGGATTCGGCGGGCGCAGCCATCAGGCGGTCCAGCTCTTCATCGGTCTTCATGATCGTCAGGGTGGCGCCCTTCATCTCGAGCGAGGTGAAGAGATTGCCAACGAAGCGATGCGCCACCTCAATGCCCTTCTCCTTCAGGAGATCGGCAACATCGGCGTACAGCACATAGAGTTCGATGATCGGGGTGGCACCCAGACCAGAGAGCAGCACCGTCACGCGGTCGCCCTTGGTGAAGGGCAGGTCGGGCAGGATGTGCTCAAGCATCAGCTTGGCGATATCGCGCGAGCGGCCGAGTTCCTGAACCGACACGCCGGGTTCGCCATGATGGCCGATACCGACTTCCATGGTGCCGAGTTCGATCGAGAAATTCGGGTGGCCGTTGGCGACAATGGTGCAGGGCGTGAGGCCGACACCGATGGAGCGGGTATTGGCAATGGCCTTGCGGGCCACGGCAATCACCTCATCCAGCGAGCCGCCTTCTTCGGCGCGCGCACCGGCAGCTTTCCACATCAGGATTTCGCCAGCGACACCACGGCGGCGCTCGGCTTCACTTGCCGGAGCCGAAGCAACGTCATCGGTAGCGACCACGGTCTCGACCTTGATGCCAGCCTGCTGCGCATCACGCGCTGCCATGCGGACATTCATCGTATCACCCGCGTAGTTGCCAAACAGGCAGGCCACGCCAGCGCCCATATCGGCTTCCTTCATGGCGTCGAGGAAGCTCACCGCCGTCGGCGAGGAGAAGATCTCGCCAATGGCTACCGAGTCCAGAAGACCCGTACCGACATAGCCGAGGAAAGCCGGCTCATGACCCGAACCGCCACCCGTGATCACGCCAACCTTGCGACGGCCCGTGGTCTTGGCGCGCTTGACGACACGCGGATTGGCCGTTTCGACAATGATGTCGGGATGGGCAAGAAGTGCGCCGCGCACACCGTCTTCGACCACGCCATCGGGATCATTGAAGATGCGGTCCAGCTTGGGCCGTGCTGCGGGAGACTGGGACGAAGCGCCATCGCCGTGGCCGGTATGCGCTGCGTGAACGATTGAATGAACCATAATGGGCCCCATACTGTGTGCCGGGAAAACACCCTAAGTGCCCAAGAACCATAACCGTAACAGTGGTTATGAACGAAATCACACTAACGAGAGTGATATTCGTTACCTATTATGTGGGACCAGAACGATCCTGATTGCTGTTTATGCGCCAATCAGGCTTCCAATCATAAATATTATACCGGTTTATCAATGCATTGAAGCCCATCAGCGAGGGCGGTTGCCATAAGGGCTGCCCTGGCATGGCTCTGCCCAAACTGAACATATGTGATATTATGTGTCACTTTCGGGCAGTTCAGCCAACTCGTGCCCTATTTTGACGAAGTCTTTCATTCCGTTTTGCAGGATGCGCCGTGATTTGCCTGGCTTCGATTTGTATATTCGGGTGTTCGCAGGACGATATCACGCCCATGCCGGTTTAATCATTTTCGACGCAATCGCCAACCAGGTTCCGGTGTTGAACTGAATTATTATTATTGTTTATTGTAAAACATATTTCTAATCCCTAAAAGCAAACTAAGAAATATACGCAAATAATAATGCCCGAACAGGGCTTGGCACGGAACAATGCTGCAAGAAACCCGAACTGAAACGCTGCCACTGACCACTGCACAGCGCGGCCTGTGGATGACCCAGTTTCTTGCGCCTTCAGGATCAAGCCTGAATATTGCAGAGGCGATCCATCTTCGCGGCGAACTTCGCACAGACCTCTTCATTGAGTCACTCACTTGCGTCCAGGCCGAGGCCGAGACGCTCAGGACCGCCATCCTCAGGAAACCAGAGGGACCGGTTTATGCGATCCGCCCTCAAGCACCCGTCGACTGTCCTGTCATTCCGTTTCACGACATGTCCGATCAGGAACAATCCGCCCGTGACTGGATGCTTGAACGCCTGCGTGCCCCGCTGGATCTGGAGCGTGACCCGTTGTGGCAGAACGCCTTGCTGCGGCTCACCGATACGTATCATATCTGGTTTCACTGCTGTCATCATGCTGTGCTGGATGGATTTTCCGGCGGGATGGTGGCAGCGCGTGTCGCAGCCCACTACACCGCGCGCAACGCCGGAATATCCCCTCCGGAGGCCACCTTCCTGCCACTCTCGACCCTGCATGAACAGGAACAGGCCTACCGGAAGTCGCCACGCTTCGAAAAAGACAAGGCCTACTGGAGCGAAGCGCTCGCTGAAGCACCCGAGCCGGTTTCGTTATCGCTGCGCCCCCAGCGTGCTCCCAGCGGCGAGGCAGGCGGCGCGATAACCCGCGCAGCCTTCATGTCGGATGAGCGCGCCGAGAGTCTGACCCGGATCGGTCGCGCGCTGGAGGCGACCCTCCCGCAGACACTGACAGCCCTTCTCGTGGCCTATCTCTATCGCGTTACCGGACAATCCGACCTTGTCGTGGGCATGCCCGTCAGTGCACGCGCCAATCGTCAACTCAGACACACACCCGGCATGGTCGCCAATGCTGTGGCGCTGCGTTTCAGGATCACACCGGAGACCCGTTTTGCGGACCTGGT
The DNA here is from genome assembly GCF_900465345.1 of Asaia bogorensis. Classification (GTDB taxonomy): domain Bacteria; phylum Pseudomonadota; class Alphaproteobacteria; order Acetobacterales; family Acetobacteraceae; genus Asaia; species Asaia bogorensis_A. The sequence continues at coordinate 146,726 of NZ_UEGO01000033.1, forward strand.
CGGCATGGCACGTCGGGCCATGCGCAACGCGTTACGCCACCAGCAATATCGCTACGAGGATATGCGGCGTGATCTCGGGCTGTTCAGCAATACCACCCAGATCAGCCGTATCGGCATCAATATCGAGCCTTTCGACTATAATCTCTCCTTCGGTCCCATCACCGCGCGCAACGAAAATCTGAGCAATGGCGCGATGGAGGACCTGACCATCTTCGTCTTCGACCGCAAGGACGGCGCTGGCCTGTGTTTCCAATGCGATGCCAATCCAGCGCTTTACGCGGCCCATGAACTGGATGCCCATCTGACCCGGATCCTGCGTCTGGCTGAACAGATCGCCAACGCACCGGATATCACGCTCGCTCATCTGTCCCTGCTCACAACAGACGAACGCGACGCGCAGGAAGCCAGAAACCGGACGACCCGCCGCGACTGGCCTACCACTCCCCTGTCAGAGCTTATCGACAATGGGGTCAGTAGCGGCTCCGGCCCCCTCGTCAGCGATGCCTATGGCGTGATGACGCGCGAGGTATTTCTTCGACAGAGCCGTGCCTTGGCCGAACAGCTTCGGGCAGAAGGCATGGGGCCGGGCAAGCTGATCGCTCTGGCCCTGCCACGCGACAGACGCATGATCCTTGCTGTTGCCGCTGTCCTGCAGGCAGGTGCCGCATGGCTGCCCCTCGATATCGCCTCGCCCCAGGCACGGGCGAAACTGATCCTAGAAGATGCTGAACCCAGTGCCGTCATTGTGCCGGACGCCGCCCATCTCGACTGGGCGGCAGAATACACCGCATGGGCTCTTACCAGCGACGCGTCCACGCTGCAGGTGCTCTCGCAGGGGAAAACAGCCTCGTCCTCGCCCGTCCCGGATGACACGGCCTATGTCACCTATACCTCAGGAACGACCGGGCGACCCAAGGGGGTCGTTATTCCCCGCAAGGCCCTGACAAACTTCCTGCATGCCATCACGGAAAGACTGGCCTATAGCGCGCGGGAAACACTTCTGGCTGTCACGACCTGGACATTTGATATTGCCGTGCTCGAAATGCTCCTGCCACTCGTATCCGGCGGTGCCTGCGTCATTGCCAGCCGCGAGGATATCCTCGAGCCAAGCCGTCTGGCAGCCCTTATTCAGAAACATGACATCACAGCCATGCAGGCGACCCCGACGCTATGGCAGACCCTGCTCGGCACAGCCGAGAGCAGCGCCCTGCAGGGTATGATGCTCATGAGCGGTGGCGAGGCGATGCCAGCCCATATGGCGCGCCAGATGCTACTTCTCGGCCGGGCGGTGCATAATCTGTATGGCCCCACAGAAACCACGATCTGGTCCACAACGCATCATCTCGACCCTCAGGAAAACGATACGCCGGCCGCGGGCCATGCCTTGGCCAACACACAGATTTACATCATCGCGCCTGATCTCACCCCCCTTCCAGATGGCGTTGTGGGCGAATTGCTGATTGCGGGTGATGGCGTTGCCACGGGCTATCTCAATCAGCCGGAACTCACGGCAAGCCGCTTCATCCCCGACCCTCTTGGGGCACCCGGACGCAAGGCCTATCGCACAGGCGATCGGGCCGCCATTGAACATGACGGGACGTTGACCGTCTTTGGACGCGGTGACCAGCAGATCAAGATACGCGGGATGCGTATCGAGCCCAATGAAATCGAGAGTACATTGCTCAGCCTGCCGGAAATCCTGCAGGCCGCCGTGATGATCGAGAAAGACCCTGCTCGCGGCGTGTCTCTCCTCGCCGCCTATCTCGTACCCGCAACCCATGGCGCAAGGCTCGACCCTGCACAGATCAGACGCACCCTTCTTGGCCTGCTTCCACCCCAGATGATTCCGGTGCGTATCGTCTGCATCGAAACACTGCCGCGCATGACAAGCGGCAAGCTTGACCGGGCGGCGCTGGCCTCCCTGCGTGAAGAGACGGAGACCACGATCTTCACTGAAGCCCGTACCCCGGCGGAACGCAGGCTGAGCGCGCTATGGGGCGAACTGCTCGATCTCGAACGCGTCGACATCCATACCAGCTTCTTTGAACTCGGCGGCGACAGCCTCATGGTCGTACAGATGATCGCCTGCCTCTCACGCGAGGGTTACGCACTTCCTGTCGGGCAGGTTTTTGCCGCTCCGACGATCGCGCTTATGGCCCCCCTGCTCGAAGGGGGCTCGGTCACCTGCGACCCGCTTGCACCATGCCTTGCCATACGGGCACAGGGAGATGCCGCGCCGGTCTTCTGTTTTCATCCCGTGATCGGTATGAGCTGGAACTTCAACACGCTGGCCCCACTCCTTTCTGAGTCCCATCCGGTCTATGGCCTGCAGGATGCCGGGCTCCTGCTGAAAGACGATGCGCCCGCCACGCTCGCGGCCCTGGCGGCCTTCTATGTTGCCGAGTTGCGACGCCTCCAGCCGCACGGCCCCTATCATCTGGTTGGATGGTCCATGGGTGGCGTCGTTGCCCACGAGATTGCGTCTCTCCTGAGACAGGAGGGGGAGGAAATAGCCCTGTTGGCCATGCTGGACTCCTATCCCTGCCTCCTCCAGGATCAGAACCTTGATCCGGATAGCCCCCAGGCCATACGCGCTGCCCTGCAATTCCTGCAGATCGCTCCGGTCGAGGATGCAGCCTTGCCTGAAACGCTCGATGGCCTGGCCGATCTGTTTCTGGACACACTGGACACAACGGTGCTGCCGGATCTACCTGAAATCGACCTCAATGCCCTGACCAGCCTTGCCGAGAAGCTGCGCCTGATCACCAGGCGCAATATCGAGATGCTGCTCGCCCATGTTCCGACGCCCAATGATGCCGATATCCTGTTCCTGAGGGCTGCGGACAAGGGAAGCCAGAACGAGGTGACGATCATCTCGGACGACCCGTATGCCTGGAGGGCGTACAGCTCTGGCCATATCACGGCCTATGACCTTGACTGCCGTCATGGCGATATGCTGCTGCCCGGCCATGTCGAGACCGTTGCGCGATTGATCAATGTCAGTCTCGCACAGGGCCACGCCCTTGCTTCCTGCCTCTCTGCCGCCTGACCGGGTGCTACCATGAAAATCGTGATCCTCACCATCGGTACGCAGGGCGATGCGCGTCCTTTCGTCGCCTTGGGGCAGGGCCTTGCCAGACGAGGCCACGAGGTCTGTATCGCCACATCAGCGCGTTACGAGTCCCTCATAACAGGCGGTGGTCTCGGGTTTGCACCCATCGAGTCCGATTTTGCCGATCTGATGACGCAGGAACATGCTGCACTCGAGAAGGGAAACCAGTTGCGCATGGGGTGGCAGGTTGCCCGTGCCTTGTGTCGCTGGATGCCTCTATGGGTCAGGCAGGGGATGAAGGCCACTGAAGGAGCAGAACTGCTCATCGGATCGGGCTCCGGCACGATACTCGGTGCCTCAATTGCCCGGAAGCGGGGCATAGCGTTCGTTCAGGCGCAATTCATGCCCATGACCCCGTCCAAATGGGTGCCTCCCCTGTGGCCGAACCCGGCCCTGCGCCTGCCCGGTATCCTGCATAAGACATTGACCCATGTGGCACGATTTCTGATCTGGCGTTTCATGTCGTTTCCGGTGGCGATCATGCGCCGCGAGCTGTCCCTGCCGCCCATTGGCTGGAAGGGACCGTGGTCCGACACGGATAGCGAAGGTAACAGGCGCTACCTGCTTTATGCCTTCAGTCGGCACATCCAGCCCCAACCCGCTGACTGGTCGCGTGAGCGCATTGCCGTCACCGGGAGCTGGTTCTATGACCAGAAAACAAGCTGGCGCCCCTCACCGGAGCTGGAAGCCTTTCTCGCCGACGGTCCCGCCCCGGTTTATGTCGGATTTGGCAGCATGATGACCGGCAACCCGGAAAAGTTTACCGCACTCATTCTCAGGGCCCTGCGCCTGACAGGACGGCGCGCGATCGTCGCGACAGGCTGGGGGGCGCTCAAAAATCTCAAGCCCGACCAGGAGGGGGATATCTTTTTCATCGACAACGCCCCCCATGACTGGCTTTTTCCCCGCGTATCCCTTGCTGTTCATCATGGGGGCGCTGGAACGGTGGCGGCTGCCACGCGTGCTGGCCTGCCTCAGGTGATCATACCGTTTCTGGCTGACCAGTTTTTCTGGAGCTGGCGCCTGAAGGCCATCGGTATCAGCCCGATGCGCCTGTCGCGCAGGACACTCACCGCCGAAAGGCTGGCCGAGGCCATTGGACGCGCAACAACACGCGCTCCGCGCGACAAGGCCACCTCATTGCGTCCACTGATCGAAGCAGAGCAGGGTGTCGAGAGCGCCATCGACACGCTTGAGGGCTGGGGCCTGTTGAGGCAGGAAACCGGGAGTGCCACCCTGGCCACAGGGATATCACCCCGTTGACGCCAGCCACGCCCTCTACCGAGCAAGCTCATGATCGCTCATGCAGGCCGGAGCGTGCCCAGCCCTTCGCGCCTTCGGGCATGGCAGATGCGCCACAGGCTGTGATCAGGGTGGAGAAGCTGGTCAAATCCTATGGGGATCGGCAGGTTGTCTCGGGTCTGGATTTTACGGTCGCTCGCGGTGAGATTTTCGCCTTTCTGGGGCCCAACGGCGCAGGCAAGACCACCACGATCAAGATGCTGACTACCCTGCTTCCCCCTGATAGCGGACGCATCCTGTTGAATGGCATCGATCTGGCCAATGATCCGATGGAAGCCAGGCGTCATTTTGGCGTGGTATTCCAGGAATGCACCCTGGACCCCGCCATGACCGTGCAGGAGAATCTCTGGATCCATTGCGCTTTCTATCGCATCCCGCGTGCCGAGAGAGCGTCACGTATCACAGACGCGCTAACCCTGTTCGATATGGCGGACCATGCGCGGCAGATGGTCAGTACCCTGAGTGGCGGTCTCAAGCGGCGGGTCGAGATCGCCAGATCCCTGCTGCACCGCCCAGCCCTGATTTTTCTGGATGAACCGACTCTCGGGCTCGATCCGCAATCACGGCGTGTGCTGTGGGATCATCTACAGGCATTGCAGGCCCATCAGGGTACGACCATTTTTCTGACGAGCCATTATCTCGATGAGGTCGAACGCGTTGCACAGAGCGTCGCTGTGATCAAACAGGGACGCATCCTGACCCAAGGCGCGGTCAGCGCTGTGATGGATCACGCCCAGCAAGGTTCGCTGGAGGACAGTTTCCTCTCTCTTACAGCCGGGGAAGAGCCGCTTTGATGATCGATGTCATCTATAATTTATGGCTCAGGCAGATCAGGAGCTTCTTGCGTGCGCGAGGCCGGCTGATTTCGGCGCTGGCACAGCCTTTCCTGTTTCTCGTTGCCCTCGGTCTGGGCTTTGCGCCGGTTTTTCGCAAGGCGGGCGAAGGGGATTATTTCACGTTCCTCGCACCGGGGGTAGTGGGCGCAGGTATCCTGTTCAACACGGTCTATTCAGGTGCGGATTTGCTATGGGACAGGCAGTTCGGGTTCATCAAGGAGACACTGGTCTCGCCGGTTTCCCGACACTGGATCATGCTGGGACGTGCGCTGGGTGTGGCAAGTGTCGCGTTGATCCAGGCTATCATCGTGAGTGTGATATGCCTGACACTGGCAGGTGTTCTCCCTTCACCCGCCCATCTGGCGCTCGCCTTCGCCTTCGCCCTGCTTCTGGCGCTGCTCTTTGCCTTTTTCGGCTCGGTGCTGGGCTCCGTCATGAGCGATGCCCAGAGCTTTTCACAAATCGTCAATTTTATCCTGACGCCGCTTTTCTATCTTTCCGGCGCTGTCTTTCCCCTTGAAGGGCAGAGCCATCTTATAAGGGCGCTCGCCTTCAGCAACCCGCTGACCTACGGCATTGACGGCATGAGAGGCGCTCTGACCGGCCACGCTCTGCTGAACCCGCTTTTGTCCCTGTCGGTGCTCGGCGGCACAACACTTCTTGTGGCTCTTGCCGCCCAGATAGCGTTCTCCCGCATTCGGCCCTGACCCTTCAGAGATCAGGCGCCTTTGGCCTTCCTCCCCATTTTGCCGTGGCAGACAGTATCCCTGCGCGGCAATCCGGCCTGAAACAGTATCGCACCATTGACCAGCAAACCCGGAAGAGCCGGACTAAGACCAAAGGGCCCCCAGCCCAAGGCGAAAACCACGCCACCCGATACAAGTCCGAGGAACAGGGCAGCAAGCAGCCGAGCGGAGGAAACGCGATATCCGGTCACGCAGAGCAGCACGGCGGGCAGGAGCTGCACCAGCCCTACATAGAACAGCCGGTTGAGTGTCACGATCAGCGCGGTATGCAGGGCAGCTGTCAGCACGGAGAGGCCAAGATAAAGTGCAATGATGGCCAGACCCGTGCGCTTTTGCGCAGGGGCAGAAAGATGCGGCGTGAAACTGCCGGTGACGATCGCCGCAAGGCTGAGGCACACCGCCCCGAGCCAGACGAGCGCGGTCAGGGCCACCGCGCCTGAGACGATCCCGACACCCCAACCCGGCAGCAGATGCGACGCTACCGAGAGAAAGACTGAGTCGGGCCGGCCCATAATGACGGGATGGGTCAGGCCGAAACACGCAATGACGACCAGCAGCGGAAACAGCACCATATAAAGCGGCATCCAGATCTGGGCCCGTCTGATGGTTTGCGGATCACGGGCCGAAAAGACGGCGGCAGCGGTTTGTGGCGCGATGCAAAAGCCGAAAGCCTGCGTCACGATCGTGCTCATGATCATCACACAGGTCGAAAAAGGATCTGGACTGGCACCACGCAGCGCCAGGTTGAGAGGGCGCGTCGCCTGATGGGTCCAGGCCAGGAGGGCTGCAAACGCCACGCAGACGATGGAAAGGAGGATCAGGCCATCCTTCAATGCCGCACTCAGCGCCGCACCACGCAATCCGGCACCTGCCACAAAAAGAAAAGCCAGCACTGCTGCGAACGCACTGAGCATGACAGGGGAAACTGGAAGAGCAAGGGTCGAAAATACCGCATCCAGCCCTATGAACTGCATGGTCCCCAGCGGGAGCATCAGAATCACGAGCACAAGACCTGTTACACGCCCGACAAGCGTACTCCGGAAATACCCCCCCAGCAGGTCTGGCAGGGTTATGGCACCCAGGCGGTTTCCCACCCGCCATAACCGGGGATACAGCACCATCCCGACCGGGAAGGCGAGCAGGATATACCCGATAAACCACAATGCCACGTCGATGGAACCGCTCGCGGCGATACCTCCGGGAAAGCCCAGCACCGAACCGATCGAATAGGTCTCGCCTACTGAAAGCAGAAAGAAGAGCGCAACGCCGAACTGCCCTCGTGCGGCAAAAAAGGCGCGAGGGTCACGGGTGACGCCGCTTCTGAGCGGCGCGCAGGCCAAGCCCAGTGCGAGCAGGAGGACAAGAACGAAACCCGCCACTCTCAACGTTCTGCCCCTCCGACAGGTGCAGCATCCCTAGCGATTACCCCCATGGGCCGGACTGCAAGGGCGAGGCAGAGCGTCGTGAACGGCAGACAGGCAAACAGCCACCACAGGATCACCGGCACACCAAGCAGGCGCCATGAGGCCCCATAAAGAAAAGGCATGGGCAGCAGAACCGCGCAGAACGGGGCTCCCACCAGCAGGAGACGTTGCCAGTGAAGGGAAAAGCGGGGCGACATGGCACACTCGGGTTCAGGAGACCGGAACGCCCGACATAACGGCAAGTGCCATCATGGGGCCAGCCCCGAATATCACGCCTGAATTGCCACTCAGACAAATGAAGCAGACAGGGCGTCAGCCTCGCTGGCTAAGCACCTCCCCTTCATTTACTCCTGCTAGACAGCAGCACGAACGGAAGGGCGCTCAGAGCTCCGCCCACTGACGCAGCAGGTTGTGATAGGTCGAGGTCAGCCCGAGCACACCCGGATGATCATCGGGGAGAGCCTTGCGGGTCTCGATGATCGAACGGTCGAAGTCATACAGAAGGGCACGCTTTGTGTCGTCGCGCACCATGGACTGGCTCCAGAAAAACGAGGCCCAGCGTGAGCCGCGTGTCACCTCACTCACGCGATGCAGGCTGGTAGACGGATACAGCACCATGTCACCTGCGGGCAGTTTGACACGCTGCTCACCATAAGTGTCCTGAATCACCAGTTCACCCCCGTCATATTCATCCGGCCCGGTGATGAAGAGCGTTGAGGACACATCGGTCCGGATTCTGAAGCCACTCTCGGGGATGGGGCGTATGGCGTTATCGACATGGGCGCCGAATTTCATGCCCACATCGTAGCGGTTGAAAAGCGGCGGGAAGACGCGCAGCGGCAGGGCGGCACTATTGAACACGGGGTTCCGGCCCAGCGCCCGCAACACGATCTCGCCCAGTTCGCGCGAGGCCTCGCAATCCTGCGGCACCTGAAGGTTGTGCTTGGCTTTTGCCGATTGCTGCCCGGCGGTCACCTTGCCGTCCAGCCACGACGCCTGCTCAAGCGTCTGATGGCAATGACGCAGCTCTTCAGGTGTCAGGACATTGGGAATGTGAACCAGCATGGGCGCTCTCCTGTGCAATCGACTTCTTGTAATTGAGAATGAATCTGATTAACAGGGAATGAGCGGTTGGTTACACCCCGTAACAAGAACAAAACCCCGAATGGGGGTGTACGCACCTCACACGAACAGGAGAGCCTCATGGCTGCGCCCGCTGGCGACCTCGCCTCACTTCCCTTCACCCCGTGGGAAATGTTCCTCGGTGCCGGCCCCGTCGTGCGCTTCGTCATGATGCTGCTGATCGTGGCCTGCGTGATCAGCTGGGCGGTGTTTGTCGCCAAGGTCGTTGAGGTCATGCGTGTCAGGCGTGCGCTGTCACAGGCCGAACTGAAGCTGGAAAATGCAGCTTCGCTTGCCGAGTCCCAGTCGCTTTGCCCCGATATCGGCATCGTCCGCGCCCTGCTACTGGCAGCCTCCAATGAATGGACACGCTCTGCCGATGTGCTGGAAGACCGCGAAGGACTGAAAGAGCGCATCATGCTGCATCTTGAGCGTCTGGAAGCGGCAGAAGGGCGTCGCCTGATGCGCGGCACGGGAATTCTGGCTACGATCGGCGCGACATCGCCGTTTATCGGGCTTTTCGGCACGGTATGGGGCATCATGACCTCGTTCACCGGTATTGCCGCCACGAAGGCCACGAGCCTTGCTGTGGTCGCCCCCGGCATTGCCGAGGCCCTGCTTGCGACTGCGTTGGGGCTCGTGGCAGCCATCCCAGCCGTCGTGATCTATAATTTCCTCTCGCGACAGTGCCTTGGCTGCAAAGCGCAGGTGGGTGATCTCACCGCGCTTATTCTGCGTCTCGTCTCACGCGACCTGAGCCGCCTGCATGTACAGGGCGGCGGTGGGCAGGTGCTGCGCTTTGCAACACCGCGTGCCGAGCAGGCCGGCCGCTGATCATGGCGCTGCGTATGCGTCATGCCGACGACACGGCGCTCGATGCCCATGAGCTGAACGTGACACCGCTGATCGATGTCATGCTCGTGCTTCTGGTTATCTTCATGGTGACGGCACCGCTGAGCACGGTCAACGTTCCGGTGGATTTGCCCTCCTCAACCCAGAAACCGGCCCCGCGTCCGGCCAATCCGATTTTCGTCACGGTGAAAGCCGACAAATCCCTGGCTCTGGGTGAGGACGATATCAGCAATGAGGCGCTTCCCCTGCGTCTCATGACCTTGACGAATGGCCATAAGGATGAGCGCATCTTCCTGCGCGCGGACAAGACCGTGGATTACGAGACGCTGACGAAAACCATGGATCTGCTGCGCAAGGCAGGATTCCTGAAGGTGGCGCTCGTCAATCTGCAGGGTCAGGAGGAGGGCGACGAACCGTGACCGCAAGGCGTTATCGTACGGCGCCAGCCACCCCGGCAGCGGCTCTACCCGCAGCGGGAGACATGCTGTCCTTTCGCGCTGTCTACCAGCTTCATCAGAAGCTTGAGGGGCAGCGGCAACGGCGTCTTGGCAGCTGCTCCGCGCTCGCCATCCTTGCCTTGACGGGTCTCGGGATCTGGGCAGCCTCGACCCTGCGCGCAACCCCGCCCCTCCCCTATGC
>NZ_UEGO01000030.1 GCF_900465345.1 Asaia bogorensis
GGTGCGATGCTCGGACATCACCTACATCCCGATGCGCAAGGGTTTTCTGTATCTCGTGGCGATCATGGACTGGTCGACGCGCAAGGTTCTGTCCTGGCGGCTGTCGAACACGATGGATGCGGAGTTCTGCATCGAGGCGCTGCAGGTAGTGTTGATCCGCTACGGCGCGCTGGAGATTATCAACACGGACCAGGGTTCACAATTCACGACGCCCCGGTTCACCGAGGTCCTTGAACGACGCCAGGTTCGCATCAGCATGGATGGACGCAGGCGCTGGCTGGATAACGTGTTCATCGAACGTCTGTGGCGACCGTTGAAATACAAATACGTCTATTTGCACGCATTCGAGACCGGATCGAAGCTACGAGCCGGGCTCGCCGGATGGATCGCCCATTATAACGGGCAGCGTCCGCACTCGGCACTGGCTGGACGCACGCCCGATGAGGCGTATCATGACGTGCTGTTGACCATCTGGTCCGGGGTTAACCCCGGACCAGATGGTCAACAGTAGCGCCGTCAGAATGGCGGCATAACGACAACCGGGTATAGCTTATCAAGCCCACAAAACTATCCGAACAGACGGGTCCACCTCTGTGTTTTGCCGTTGGATCGCACAGCTACTACCCAAGACCCCCAAACTCGCCATGCATCACCAGAAGTCACGGACTGCCACATCTTCGTCATAGAGATCCATGCAGACCCATTACAGCTTCAAGTTCTAAAAGGCTTTACCATCCCACCTTTATTTTTAGATGAGAATAAAATAAATACATGCCATTACATTATCAATGAAAGTGCTTGCGCTACGCTCTTTTCCCAAGAAAGGGTGCTGAAGTTTCCTGTCTGTGATGCATGATCTGTCCTGTCACACCCTGAAGCAGCGTAACGCACAATTGCGTCCAACCATGCCGGCCCGTCCAGAGGATCGAGATAGCTTGCCGCACATCCTCCGACCTCTCGTAAAACTGGAATATCGGAACAGAGCGCGGGCACGCCTAGTGACAAAGCTTCCGCAAGTGGGAGGCCGAAACCTTCGACAAAAGATGGGAAAAGAAGCCCGGAGCTGCCTTTCAGAAGGGTCTGAACCATAGTGTCAGGCAATGACTGGCACTCAATGACGTGCCCGTTGAGGGCCGGTGCACGATCGAGAAGATCAAGAATATTCTCATTCTCCCAGCCGCGCTTACCTACGATTACCAGTATAGGTGCCGAATGTTGCTCCTGTTCAACGAGACGACGCCAAACATTGAGCAAGAGGAGATGGTTCTTCCGTGGCTCAATGGTGCCCAGACATACAAAATAGGGTCGCCCTTTGAGCTGATCGCGGAGGGATACATTCAGTTCCATCCTGCGTGTATGGAGATGAGGAGTATCGACTCCATGAAGAACTGCATAGACTGGAATATTGACAGAAAGTTCAGTGAGATATCGACATACCGTTTCCTTCACGTAGTGCGATGGTACAATAATGGAATCAGCATAACTTGCGACTGTCTTGAGACGGACTTCATGCCGCGCGGGCTCTCTCGGACGAGAATACTCCGGGTAGTCTATCGGAATAAGATCATGAATCATCACCACGAAACGAGCGCCTGTCTGCCTGAGAAAGGCACCTACGACCTTAGGGCGTGTCAGATGATGATGTGAAACATTAAGGTATATTGTGCCGGGAGCCATTGCAGTAGGGCGATGCCAGAACAGCCCACGATTGATTCTAACGCATAGGCGTGCGGCCGGCCGACCGGAAACAGATTGTCCCCACTGGAGTTCGAGTGCCTGTATAAACCGCCGCGCCAAGGCCTGGTCAATCATTCCCATCACACCAATTGGGTGCATGGCACAGAAGCGAGTGTGTTCTGATGCATGAGCCAACAGGTATCGCGCATAGGCTAGCTCGACCCGATCAATGCCGGTCGGTACGCTTGCTCCCGAACGGGACAGAAGGCGTGAAATATCCAGGAGAAACGGAGATGTTGTCTGACTGGCCTTCACTCAGGAGCCCCTACTGCGTCCGCGACCTTTTCTGCAAGCCGCAAGAGGGGACGGCTCATTCCGTGCCAGAATTCATGTCCTTCCTTGGTAGCCCGTGTCTGAAATAATTGAGGCGAGTGTCGTTCAAGTTTTGCTACGACACCCCGCACTAGCTTGGACATGGCTTCGTCTGAGAAAAAGCCACCGGCGACAAGACAATATTCGACTAGAACGCGCCTAAATGCAAAAAATAGTTCCATATCTGGCTTTTCCGGGGCGTTCCAGAATGCATCAATTGTGCCCTCGTATGTAATGCCGGGAATATTGTAGATGGCCTGTCCCAACGTTATAACTGGAATACCTTCTGCTAGTGCCAATGTGCCCGTCGTACTATTGATCGTTATGACGCCTTTAGCCTGTTTTACCAGAAAGGCAATGTCACCACCCTCGATGAAACCAATCCGACCGAGCACTCCATTATGGCGCCCGGAGCATGCAATAATATGCCGCCAATCGCGCAGACCATTATCTAGGGGATGCTGCTTGATGATTAGTCGCATATTTGCCGGTGCGTGAGCCGCAAAGGAAGAAATGACGTATTCAATCGCTTCCTGCATGCCACTAAAGCCCGAATGGAGGCGGACCTGAGCATCTGCATCCAACTGGAGAGGAAAGAGCATATAAGGCGCTTTACAGGCCTCAAGCCTACTCAGAATTTTCTTCGTACGCTCGGCGACGGCTTTACGACGCGAAAACCGCTTTAGCCAGCCCATTCCCTCAACAAGGGGATGCCAAGGACGATGGTTTGTCCAATGCGGGAAATACCATCTCAAAAGAAGGTCAGCAGTATTATAGGCAATACCTTCCGCTGCTCGCCTTTGAAAAGAAGATGGCACGGAACTGTGAGGCAGTTGGGGAGGGAGCAATTGTGCCTCCACACGGTAATAGTCGGGATCGCGCGGCAAACGCGAGTGGCCGTTCACGCCCCCAAGTTCGAGTGTTACCCAGTCCGGCCTGAGATACCCTTCTTCGAAGACATGCATCGGGATTTGGAGCTCTTCACAGACTTTTGCCGCTGCCATGTGATGCAGGCGACAGTCTCCGAAAATAACGACATCCGTAATTTCGCGTTTCACGATGAAGTTACGCAAAAAATCAGGCCAGTCTTCAGGGCTTCGCCGATAGTCCACACCACCTGGGAGGCGCCAAAAAAGCTTGTCTCCACCATTGAAGTTAATTTTGAAAACCTTGTAGCCATCCGCTAGCAGGGCTTCTCCAACGCGCTCAAAAAACGGCCCCATTAGCCCCTGTAAAAACAGAAAACTCCGTGTTTTAAGCGGTTTGAGATGGTCCTTGCCGAAGTGGCTATCGCCCGGTGCCTTCATTTCGGCCAGATCCTCATGCGTGTATGCTGTATTCGTCTACGTAGACGGCCTTGCAATCTTCGTAGACGCACAGCGAAAGATGTTGTCCATATCGTTGGGTCTGAAATTCTTTCTACAAGAACCTCAGGTCCACAAGGTGTTCGGGTGACCGGATCCAGGTATAGTGGATAGAGAATGAGCGCCCCTGCTACAAGCTCTTCCAATTGTAGATTTCGCCCCCTACGGCCCGTGCTCGGAGCCAGATCGCACGTGAGCCCCCATCCCGCGTAGAATGGATTTCCATAAGTCGTTACCGCACGCCCCCGTAACAACGCCTCGAAGCCTGCAAGCGATGTCATGGTGTGAACTTCGTCTACCTGAGCAATCAAAGAGACCATTGAGCCATCTCGTGCGATTTCGTCTGCGTATCGCAGAGCAATATCATCTCGAACTGCACCTAGGCGATGGCCTGCATCCACGTCCGGGTGAGGACGAAAAACAATATGCGCATCGGGCATCCGATCACGAACTCTCCGAAGCAAGGAGAGGTTGTCGCTGACGTCCCCACAGCCCAAACGAATGGACAGATCATCACTGACCTGCCCCGGCACCAGAATAATCATCTTTCCGGCAGGACGTGAACGCAAGGGACTAACATCAGCCGTGCTCCCGTATTTGGAGACATTCCGCGCTATAAGTGTATCAATCAAATGGCGAGCCCGAGCCCGCACGTCATCATCGAAGGGAGTCTCCATCAGGATTTTTTCGAGATCACTGGAGCGCGAGGGATCAAAATAGATGCCCGACCGATCGACTACGATAGAACAGGGGGGGAGAAGATCACTACCGAGCCCGACAGAACGCAGAAAGCCATCTTCGACTTGGGAAATTTCCACACCTTGAGCTTTGGCCTTATCCCTTAATCCAGATGGGATGCGGCTGGACCAAGCAGCAATTACTCCTTTGCGACGTTGCGCTTCGCTTAGAGCGCCATAAACGGAATGCAGAAAGAAGGCCCTCTTCCGACTAACATTGAAAAACTCGCGAATACGCTCGCGCTTCCACCATGCCATGCCAACACAGGCAGCTACATCCCGCGTCCGCTCCCACGCACGACGATCGTCAGAAACAATCCTTACCGACTCGGTTAGATCTATTGATCTGCCATCGAACGGGCTACGCCAGGAAATAGCTTGTGTCAGCCATTCGAGAGCCATTGTTTCAGAAAATATGGCCTCGCCTTCTTCGGGTGACCATATTTTCACTAACCGCCCATAAATTGCACCTAGAAGCGCTACGTCGTCCCGACCTGTTGCCCAGACTTCCTCAGTCTGTTCGACTACGGTGTGCGGGTCTACCTGCGATACAACATGCCCATTTGCTGCTTTGATCGCATCGGCATGATGCGAGTGCTGAGAAAAAACGACAATGTTCCGTGCATCTACCTGAGCCGTAACATGCTTCCACAAACTCCAGGCAAGAGCTCCGTCTTCTGGCAGCGACAGGAGAATATTGCGCTCAGCGGAAAGCACTACAGAAGGTAACCAGAAAGCTCCCCCAATCTTTGCACGCCGAATGTCATGCAAGATCGATACAGTAGAATGATGCAGATTTTCGCTAGATAGTGAGGAGATATATCCTAGTTCGACATCCTCGCGTTCCGCCCTTGGTGGCCGCCTTAGCAAGACCGAGTCAATCGTAGAGCCTGTGCTTGATGGATGAAATCTCATAGACATGCTTTCTAACTGAAAGCCTGCTGCATCCGAAAGCCGATTTCGAATTCATGTTTTATCTTTTTTATGGGTCGTTTCTGTGAAGGACGTTCTGTTCTCCCTTTGCTGCACGGTCGTATTTTCGATCTTGATTGACAGACGCGTTCGGCCAGGTCGTAGTGGCTGGCGCGGATACACATCCCACACCCTTTCTATCTTGATTTTGTACGGCGCAACACTTGTGTTGACAGGTGGCTTTTGGGTTGCTTCCGTTCTCACGGACGCATTTTTTCTTGCCCTTGTTATTGCTTCCAACATCAAGTTTCGGGTGTTGGGCGAGCCCTTAGTTTTTTCCGACCTGGCGGTCGCTGCTTCATTCTTGCGTTATCCACGCTTTTACCTCGCTGCGATTCCTAATTTTTTGAAGATTATCCTGATACCTTCTCTGATGCTCATCTCTGGATGCGTCATTACGTTTTCTTCTGCTGCTCCTGTACCTCATTTCGCCGGTTTTCTGATATTGCTGACCTCTCTGTTGGGCCTCGGCGCTGGCTGGAAATTTCGTTGGCGTTCCAATGTTATGTTGCGCCCTGAGCTTGAAGCAGACATCGTGCGATTCGGATTACTTTCGGTGTTGCTCATTTACACCCTCAGATGGCGAGCAACGTCATCACCGGTTGCTGCCCAGGCACTGCCTGCACGGGAACCAGGTACAGGCCCGGCACCCTTTCTGGTCATCGTACAGTGCGAGTCCTTTGCAAATCCCGTAGATCTAATTCCTAGCCATCCGCTTGCTCCCCTCCACAACTTTGAGCGACTTAAGAAAAATTCCGACCACCATGGGGCCCTGTCCGTTAGCGGTTTCGGCGCTTATACAATGCGCACGGAATACGCTGTGCTCTGCGGGCGCAGTGAGGAGGAGCTTGGCTTTCGAGCCTTTGACCCTTTTCTTACAGCTCAGGATGAGCGTACCTTTGGGTTACCAAATCGGCTGGCTGCCCTTTATCAAAAACGGCTTTTCATCCATCCTCACGATTTAAGGTTCTACGGCCGAGATCGCCTAATGCCTGCCTTGGGCTTTACCACGCTCGTCGGCCCAGATGATTTTGTACACGCTGAAACAGCCGGTCCCTATATCAGCGACAAGGCAATCAGTGACTATCTTAACAAACGCATCATGACCGCAGAAGCACCAGAACTGATTTATGTTGTAACCATGGAAAATCACGGCCCTTGGGATGCCGGCCGCTTAGATGCCTCAGATGCTCTAACAGCTTGGGAACGTCACGCTCAAAACAGCGACGCTTTATTGAAGAGTTTGGACACTACATTGCGCGACTGTGGCCACTCAGCCCATCTCATATTTTTCGGCGATCACCGTCCCTCGATTCCAGGATACGTCACCCCTTCGAAGATACGGTCAACTCCTTTTATTTCTCTTTCTTATCATATCCATAAAACAAGAAATTTTCCGTCTGTTGGTGATATAACGCCAGCGGAACTTCATGACCTCATAATAAAAAAAACAAATCAACATATATAACTCGGATGGCCTGAAAACCACTCTGTCTCTGAGGTGCTGCCCCGTTATCCAAGGCCTGTTATTTATTGAGATAATCTGCGGCGATACAGATGACGGCCCTGAAGGATACTGCGGTTTTTTTCATGTCGCGTAGTGCCTACCATACACTCCTTAAGGCGCGTCCACAGATTTCCGACCAGATGTTTGTGCCGGTAGGTGTATTTGAAACAGGCCACTTGCAGCTTCTTGAGTTTTGTCGGGATGACCGGGCCTGAGCCCCGTTCCAAAGGACTTCTCGAAACCGATTCGATGCATTACCCCGGTCGTAGACAATGTAGCGCGGGGCGTACGGTAACGCGTTCGGGAGTGCCATGGCTGATGGAAGTTCATAGGCCTGACCTGGCGTCAGGCTAAAAGATAGGGCCTTTCTATGGCTATCTGCGACTACACAGACCCCACTGCCAAAACCGCCACGCGCGCGGCCAAGTGCTTTATGATCATTTTGGCTTCCTCTGCATTCTTTTTTGTCCGCGCCTGCCGCTTTATGATGAGCCCGAATGTTTGTGCCGTCGATGAAGATTATACTCAAAGCCGGATCCTGACCCTTCACTTGTCCAAACGGCGCTTGCCAGACATCGCCTCTCGCCCCAGAGATGAAATGTTGAGCCGCTCTTCATCAAGCACCAAGTTCTTTAGGAATGGATCGTCACTCCGTCCCGTTCTGATGACGCCAGAAAATCGCCGATATGGTCCGCCGCAGATTGCGAGGCAGGGGTTTGTCCCTCGGACGAACCGCTTCGATCAGAGGTTCCCCAACCGACCACGCATCATTAGAAAACACGGACCATATCATGTTTTTTACAACGAGCTTTGCGCGTCCGTACATTATTCAAGACCTAACTGACCCTAACGGAGTGGTCGTCAAAGCGCGGTGTGCATCAGACGTTGATCGCGCAGTGGAAGCGTCGGGTGATCGAAGGGATGACAGTGCCTTTCTTAGGCGAGCAGACGCCCGAGGCCTGTGCCAGTCCGGTCGAGGTGGAAAAGCTTCACGCCTAAACTGGACAGGCTCTGTTGGAACGGGATTTTTTGCGAGATGCCTCCACGCGGTCGTGCGTGCTCAGAGATCCGTCTTGGAGGGCGATACGAACCTCGCGCCGTCGCGGCTGATCAACGCGCAGTTTCTTGAGATACCTTATCACGGGTTGCGGTAGATGACCCGGCATCCTCATAGGCGCGGCAAACATGTCGGGCACAAGCGCGTCCGTCGGCTGATTGCGACGATGGGGCTGCGGGCGATTTGCCAGCGGCCATGTTCGGACGTGCCGCATCCAGCACATCGAAGATGTCCCTATCTGCTACGGGATCTGGTGGCCGACCGCCCCCCCCCAATCAGGTGTGGTGCTTCGACGTTACCTGCATCCCGAGGCGGAAGGCCTTCCTCTGCCTCATGGCGATCATGGACTGGGCAACCCGCGAGGTTCTACCATGGCAGCATAACAACAATCGGCTACAACTCATCAGGCCCGTAAGACTGTCCAAACGAATAGAGCCACCTTTGAATGCTCTATCGAAACGCTGTTCAGCCTCTTCAGCTATACGAGACTAATTCTAGCTAACTGGCAGGAAGTCTACAACACGGTGCTTCCCCACTCCTGACTGGATGGCAGGACACTTGTCATCCCATAAACGCCAAGCCATAAAAAAGGAGACTCTTTTTCGGGTGCATACAAAAAGTAGGGCACGTCAGGTGGAGAGAAAGGCAAGGCAATAATGCGTTACGGCTATGTCCGTGTTTCAACCAACGAGCAGAACCTCACCCGATGGCGTGCGGCACTTACGTTCGTCGGGTGCAACCGTATGGACGAGGAAGTGGAGAACGCTGCAAAGGTCCACCGTTGCCTCGACCGCGCTCGCAGACCGGCTGAACGATGACAACAAGTGATTGTATCCGAGCTACACATGCCAGGTCGTAGCAAAGGAGAAGCCGTGTTGTTGGTGCATGAGCTCTTCGCGTGCGACCTAGAACTCCACGTCGTCTCTCGACGTCGCGACGATCGAATGATTGCGGATATCCTCGCCAGCCTCGCCAAGCATGAACGGCACCGACTTGATGAGCGCCAACTCATGCGGACATGGACAGCGACGTCACCCGATCCCCCGCGTCGCGACATGGAGGCAATGTTCACTCGTGCCGCGATCAAGACATGCGGTACTGAGGGAGGAAGTCCCACTACCCGTGCTATGGACATTGAGGCACATTCATGAAAGCCGGGCTGCTGAGGCTAGTTATCTACCTAGACGCCGCACGTCTTTCGCCTAGATTATGGTTGACTGCCCTTTGGTGGCGCGTGCTAGGCAAGCGGGTGCGTTCACGTGCGCAATTTGCTGCGCTGCTGAGTAATTCCCCTCATGCCTACCGCTTGTGGCTATGTAAGGAGCCGGCCGTAGAAGGACTAGGCGAAAGCCTTGCAAATTCCAGCATCGTAGCAGTCGTGAGCGAAGGATCGGGTCGCGATGCGACGTTACGCAGCCTTGAGCGTGAAGGCATTTCGCTTATGCCTACAGATCCATCTAAAGCAGGAGGGGGCGGCTCGGTGTGGCTGTTGTGGCTCGGGGCCGGAGACGAGCTGGCATTGGGGGCCGGTACAGCTTACCGCGCTGCCGTGGCTAAAAAGCCTGCTGCGCGTGTGATATATGCCGATGACGATGCGCTGGCTGCAAACGGGTGCCGCGCGTATCCACACTTCAAGCCGAGATGGAACTCCGAGCTACTGCGCCACCACGATTACGTGACTGGTGCTGCTATCTTTCAAGTCGACCCGACCTGGCTTAGTCGAGTGCTAACGGATAGCGCGCTGGTGTCGATGATTGCAAAGCTGGTCACCAGCACAGCGCCACAAGAAGTACTGCACCTACCTTATATCCTGCATCATCGCAGCACCCGCCCGGCCCCTCAAGTTCCAGTAGCACTTTCAACAGTGCCCGATCCGTGTAGGGAGCGACCTCTACCTAAGGTCAGCATCATTGTTCCTACGCGCAACCGGCTAGACCTGCTGCGCACCTGTATTGAAGGCCTTAAGCGCACGAACTATCCAGTGATGGAAGTAATCATTGTGGACAACGGCAGCGATGATTTGGCGACGCTTGAATATCTTGCCGCACTTGATCCAGTGATCTTCCAGATCCTGCGCGACGACGGGCCATTCAACTTCTCCCGCCTGAACAATCGCGCGGCACGAGCAGCGACCGGTGAGCTACTGTGCTTGCTCAACAATGACATAGAAATATTGGACCCGGACTGGCTTATGATTATGGCTCGCCAAGCGCTGCGACCCGACGTGGGGGCGGTAGGCGCGTGCCTGCTTTATCCCGACGGACGCATTCAGCATGCGGGCGTGATACTGGGCATTTGCGGCGGGGCAGCGCATGCTCATCGCCTGCTACGTCCAGAGTCCAATGGCTATTTTCGTCGCCACGCCTTACCGCAATTCGTCTCCGCCGTCACTGCCGCTTGCCTAGTCGTGCGACGTACGAGCTTCGAGGCCGTGGGAGGGCTGGACGAAGAAAGTTTTGCCGTTGCTTTCAACGATGTGGATCTGTGCATGCGGCTCAACCAACAAGGCTGGCAGTCTCTGTACGAACCCCGAGCTGTGCTAATTCATCACGAGTCCGTATCTCGCGGGTTTGACCGCGATGCGCTAGGCGCGGCAAGGCTGATGGGCGAACTAGCTGCGCTCAAGCTACGCTGGGGGACGGGAGACATGGATCGGCAAGTCGATCCTTTCCATCATTTGCAACTTAGCCGCTACAGCGAGCGTTTTGTGATCCGCATCAATGGATAAGACAAAAGCCGTTGATGCCGCGCATCTATACTGTGCAAACGCGCGATTGCATCTATCACAGGTGACGCTTTGCGCGGTGACATCGGTGAATGTGGCAGCTACCTTGCGTGCGCTGGAAACATCACTACGCCAAGTCCGCTTCGGGGCTTGTAGACTGTTTACCGATATCTCAGTAAGCCCGGCGCACCCCGAGATTGAAGTGATACCGATAGTTCCGCTGCGTTCATCTGCCGCGTACTCCAATTTCATGCTGACAAGACTCGTCGATCATGTCGAAACCACGCATTGCCTTGTGACGCAATGGGATGGGCACTTGCTTAATGCGGGGCGTTGGCAGGCAGCATTTCTAGATTACGATTATGTCGGCGCTAGCTGGCCACAGTTCGATGATGAGCATGATGTCGGTAACGGCGGTTTTTCTCTAAGAAGTCGACGCTTGATGGAACTGTGCCGCGATCCCGCCTTCGTGCCCGTCCACCCAGAAGACATGGCGATCGGGCGACGCAACCGCACTTGGTTGGAAGGGCAGGGCATACGCTTTGCCCCACGTGATTTAGCCGATGCCTTCGCGGCGGAGCGCACGGGTGATCCGCAAAAAACCTTCGGCTATCACGGAGTCTGGAACATGCCCCGTGCGATCGGGCCTGAAGCGTTCTGGCAAGTCTATAGCCAGCTTGATGAACGCGGCACACTCAGGCGGGATTTCGCCAGCCTACTGCGCGATATGACGCGGGGGGCCGGCGGCGTCCTACGCGCAGGCCGGATGATCGCCGACAGGTATCTAGGGCCTTTTAGGCCTTGAAGATGTAGTGGGTCTGCATGGCTCTTTATGACGAGCATGATACAGTCTTCAACTTCTGATGATGCGCGGTGGGTCTGGGAGCCTTGGGTAGTAACTGTGCGATCCAAAGGCAAAACACGGCCCTACAATCTGAGCCTGACGGTATCAGCGATCTTATAACGCCATCGAAACGGCGCCCTCTTTCTTCGGCGTTCGGCCCTTGATGGACTGCTGCTCAACCTTTCATCCGCTGAGCGAAGCTCAGTGTATGGGAGGCAGTCTTCGAAAGGGCGAAGGACCGGGATGCAGCCCCGAGCTTGGTCTTGTTCGAGGGTACGAACATCAGGGCACACCACTATGCGGCAAGAGCCGCTACCAGGGGGGCTTCTTCAAAAAGGCTGGAGCAATTGTCAAGCACCCAGCCGCTCGTGCGGAGGCTTTGGTAGCACGGTCTGCGTAGCGGCTGGCGGACGAGGAAAAGCTCTGTCCTTCATCCTGACCCCGGGGCAGGCGCACGAACTGCCGTCTGCCATGGCACTCCTGAACGCATTGCCGGGTGTGCCGCGCCATGCCGTTTAGGACCGGGAATATGCCTCGAACCGATCGCGTGAGGATTTGTGGAGCAGAGGCTCGAAACCCGTCATTCCGATCAAATGAAATGGGCCGTCCCTTTCGTGCCCCAAATGTGCCTATCAACACCGCATCTGGTCGAACATTTTAGGGCTCGGCTCGGAGAGCGCAGAGACATTATCACTTGATACGGGAAAACCGCCTCTTCCTCCTTCTCCGTGATCGCTGCCGCCGCAGGACACATCAAGGCCTAAGGGCCTGTTTGGAAATTCACGGGAGGCATTTCTGCGGGTGAGATTGGCGCCCATGGCGACGAGGATCACGGCCTGTAAGACGTCGATACGACGCTCATAATCACGCACGAGACGTCGCCAGCGGGTCATCCAGCCAAAGGTCCGCTCCACGACCCATCATGCGGGGTAGTATCTCGAAGCCCTTCGCGCCGTCCCGGCGTCGGATGACTTCGACGACGAAGTCCAGATAAGTCGCCTTGTCCATCGACTGGAGCCGGTCTTCAGCCGCCGTCGGCAAACAGGTGCTTCACCCAGGGCTAGCGCTTGTGGATCGCATCTAGAATCATCTGCGCATCTGCGCTGTCGGAGATGTCGGCCGGGGCAGATTGACCATCAGCAGACGTCCGTCTGTATCCACGGCAATATGCCGCTTGCGCCCGACGACCTTCTTGCCGGCGTCATAACCTCTTGTTTGCGCACGCGGTGCCTTGATGCTCTGGCTGTCGATCACCCCGGCGGTCGGACTTGTCTCGCGGCCTGACCGCTTCCAAGCGAGCATTAGTTCGACGTCATGGATAGTCTGAAACAGAAACCGCCGGGCCAGCTCCCGAAACCAGCCATAGACCGTGCGCCAGTGGTCGAAATGGATCGGCAACATCCGCCAGCCACAGCCCGAGCGGACCAGGTAGCGCATCGCGTTGATCACCCCGCGAGATTCGATCTCGCGTGGACGGCCCATGCGCCCCGGTTCGAGCATCAGCGGTGCGATCCGCTCCCATTCCTCGTCCATCATGTCCGACGGATAGCGCCCCGTCTTGCTGGCGCTCTAGGCCATTCGGGCCCTCTGCTCTGGTGTTCACATCCAGAGCTTGAATCACATCTGCTCCAACTTTCCAAACAGGCTCTAACAAAGAATAAAACTTATATGGGAAATCGTTGTTAATATGAAATTAGTAGCCTATTAGGTAATGTGAATATATTTTTTCACCCTGAGAGTTAATGACGTTCCTATCAAGATGAGCAGGAAGTTTATCCATATACTATAAAAAATATCATAATGTGCATGTGCGTTATAACCAAATTGGCCCGCGCGGATCATTTCAATGCTGTCAACGCTTGGAGATAGTAGGAGTATCCACCTGTAATGAGGGGGAACCCAATCAACCATCATGAAGGCACCAGACAAAGGCAGAGATAGATATGAAATCACATTGATCGATTTTTCGAACATTTCACTTCGCTGTGTTAAAGGAGCGACAATCAAAGAGGTAGCTAAGCAGAATAACATTTGAAATGCTAAACCCATGTATAAAAGCGAGTAATTTTTTGGAGAGTCCATAAATCCGAAGATAATTGCGATACCAGCCACAAACAAACCGGCACAAATGGTGCCCATTATTTCCAAAATAACCCTTGCCATTATGATATCGAACGGTGTCACTTGTCTATGAAACAGGAGGCTTCCATTAGCTTCAAACGCTAGTACCGAACGGGAGATACAGTGTCGCCACATGGTTAGGGGCACATATCCGGTAATAACAATCGCGGTGGTTGGCAAACCATGCTCGTGCGTTGGTCGTATAGCGCTCCAGGCAATCGCAACACCTGCACAGAACAAAATTGGCTCGCCAATAATCCACAAGAAACCCAACCCATGCCGACCAAAGCGAGTATGCAGTTCACGCATCATCAATGCGCCAATCACGCGGCATTGCAACGAAAACAGGGAGAGCAAAGACTGTGATTTCATGTCGGTCTGGACACTTTTCTGAAACATGACAAGCTGTTGGTTTCTGGCATGGTAGCTACGTCACAAACGCACTGATAGAGGTCTTGTGGTACGACAATATGACTATTTGACCAAGACAAAACACCTTCGGTATTGTAATGGCGCACGATAAACGACGTGCTTCGCTCTGCACAGGTTTCCTGAATAGATATGTGCTCGGTTGGTGGATATTACTGCGGTCATATGGCAGGATTGAAGAGCCGTTAATCGATTTGCCGTGGTTATGATTTTAGGCTTTGGGTTGATCTAATCGACGACTCTTTGAATCGCTTATGATCTGTGTTTTGAGCAGATCGGGGACTTCTGTCCTACTGGAGGGCATGGTTCCATCGTCCAGCCGGTTTGCTTTGATGAGCTTCAGTGTCCAGCGCGCATGACGTTCTTGATGCGACAGCTTTGCCGGCTTGTCCTGCCAGTAGAGTTTTGCACATCAGCACCAGATCAAATGGCGGCCCCCCGATGTTGCTGTCGTCTGAATTGGTCGGAGCCTGCTCCAGCTCAGGGCATAATACCCCAAGACCCGAAAACCGGGAAAGCACTTCGAGTTGATCACCAGGCACGCTCGGTCGAGCAAACCGCTCTCTAACATCACAGAAACTAAGCCACTTCCTCTTCCTTTTCCATGATCCCCAATCAACGCGAGAGAAATGGAATCAAAGAGAATTGGTCAGGGCTAAGAGGTTTTTCCCGAGCCTCTTGAGTATCTGACCTCTCAGGAAAACTTATGAAAATTTCAATGTAATTTCATGTCATTATGTAACCACGCCGGGTGAATGCCTGCCTCTCTGGAGGCTTCTTTTAAAGTCGCCTCGTATAAGGCAATGCCCTTACCGCCAGGGCTTCCGGTACCGCGGGTATCAAGTCCAGTCCGCATTGATGTCAGGGTGAGCGTCCGGTCTTAGTGTGAAAAATCCGATCCCAGACATCGTTGCTTACCGCGAAATTCTTTTCTGGTGTTGCGTAGTGATGAATAAGGTGGTGACGACGTAGCTTGCGAAGAATGCCCCGTTTAGGCCGATACTGATGACAGGCGTAGTGAACAAGATCGTAGGCAATGTAGCCCGCAAGAAAGCCAAGGAAAAATGTGCTGCCGCCATGGCCCCCTAAAAGATGCGCCAAGCCCCAGAGCAAACCTGCAAAAGGAAGGCTGACGGATAGCGGCATCATGTTACGGAGCTTCTCTTCCGGTTCTTCATGATGGTTGCCATGAATCAGGTAGATAAATCGCTTGCCAACCTCATGGGAAACATTGAGGTGGAAAAGGAAACGATGTCCCAGATATTCAAAAAACGACCACGAAATAAGACCCATAAGGAATAGAGCTATAAACGGGGCCACCGTCATAGGCACGCAATCCAGGAAGACAAGGAAGAATATGACGACCCAAACCGGGATAAAAACTGACAACGGCATATATGTAAGCCGTTCCAGCCAGTCATTTCTGAAAAGCCTCAATGACACTCGGCAGAATTCCCCTGCAATCTTCGTTGTCTGTGCTGAATTTCCTCTTTTTTCGGAAAACAGAACGCATTGATCTGTGCGAGCATATCAATCTTCCCGTCACACGCACATTAGTTTATATGCTCCCTTTTCCGCCTTCAGTCAAAAGGAGAGTTGCGGTTTTTCTACGGCTTAGGGTTGATGCGATGAAAAGTGTCTTGGGGGGATGGCCCCGAGACACTAGACTCAGGACTCGTAGTCAGAATATGACGGCTGCGGCGAGGCGCTGGCTGAGAAGAAGACGGTCGGGCATCTGTCCTAGCGGGTTGCGATATGCGATTACGGCGTTTACATTTCTCAGATTACAAAGCCACAGACACCCTGCTGATGTTGCCTGTTCCAAACGCGAGGGCGATGCTGGCTGAGCGGGCTATGACAGCGACTGTTTTCGTCAGGCGCTTCTGATCCATTCGATCCTGCCGGTGTTCCTTCACGCGAAGGCCGTAAGGCTCCTCAGCAAACAGACTGGCAACGCTATCGGGACCGAGATCGTATCGAGCGGATGTTCAACAGGCTCAAGCAGATGCGTCGTATCGCAACCCGCTACGATAAGACCGCCCTCTCTTTCGTGAGTTTCCTCAGCCTCGCCGCCGCAAGACATTGAATCAGATCTTCCGTCAACGTGACCTAGAGGTGGCTTTGTTCGTTTGGACAGTCTTACGGGCCTGATGAGTTGTAGCCGATTATTGTTATGCTGCCATGGTAGAACCTCGCGGGTTGCCCAGTCCATGATCGCCATGAGGCAGAGGAAGGCCTTCCGCCTCGGGATGCAGGTAACGTCGAAGCACCACACCTGATTGGGGGGGGGGGCGGCCACCAGATCCCGTAGCAGATAGGGACATTTTCGATGTGCTGGATGCGGCACGTCCGAACGTGGCCGCTGGTAAATCGCCCGCAGCCCCATCGTCGCAATCAGCCGACGGACGCGCTTGTGCCCGACATGTTTGCCGCGCCTATGAGGATGCCGGGTCATCTACCGCAACCCGGGATAAGGTATCTCAAGAAACTGCGCGTTGATCAGCCGCGACGGCGCGAGGTTCGTATCGCCCTCCAAGACGGATCTCTGAGCACGCACGACCGCGTGGAGGCATCTCGCAAAAAATCCCGTTCCAACTGAGCCTGTCCAGTTTAGGCGTGAAGCTTTTCCACCTCGACCGGACTGGCACAGGCTTCGGGCGTCTGCTCGCCTAAGAAAGGCACTGTCATCCCTTCGACCACCCGACGCTTCCACTGCGCGATCAACGTCTGATGCACACCGCGCTTTGACGACAACTCCGTTAGGGTCAACTCGTGCCGGATCACCACCATCGCGAGCCAAGACCTTAACTTCCCCGTACACCTCTCCCGTGTAACTTTGCCCATAAACCTGCCCTCACTCAGGCCAGTCTATAGCTTCATCCCCTCTCCAAAAAATAGGGGCCAGCACTTAATAATACCCTTTGCAAGGAATTGACTGAAGCAGGATATCGTCAAGCGCAAAAATCTAGCATGATGTCCTACCAACAACGCCTTGCCGCGATGTACGCCTCCACTCTATCGACCACCAGAGAGATATAAATCTTAATGTGCTTTTTTTTAACTTCGGATATCTGTCAGCATCGCGGTCCCAGGCGGTTTATAAGTGGCTGCCTGGCCAGCGTTGGGCTTCTGGCGCTTAGCGCATGCAATACACTGCCAGACAGCGGCCCGACAGAGCGCATAGTGCTAGAGGCTGCGCAGACTAAGCAACTCAACCCTCTCGGGTTCCACATACTGCCTGTGAATCCCAAGTTGGCGGAAGTGCTGTCGACCGAAATTCCTCCATTGATATCCAGTATCGACAATGCTGAGACCATTTCGTCAACCAATGATCGGATTGGTGCGGGCGATATATTGACGATTACAGTTTTCGAACTGGGCAGCGGTTTGTTCACGCCGTCAAGTGGTGCTGCTGGTGCTGCTGGTGCCGCAAGCGCCGCAAGCGCCACCGCGCTCTCTACCGGCCCCGCGGCAAATGTAACAAACCAAAATCTACCGCCTACACAGGTTGAAGCAGATGGAACCATATCCATACCTTACGTCGGCCGACTGCGGGCGGCCGGGTTAACCCCTCAGGCACTTGCCCAAAATATCCGAAGCAGCCTTGCCGGCAAATCCCAGAATCCCGAAGTTATGGTTCGGATTTCAAGCGACATTGCAAACACCGTCATTGTATCGGGCGAAGTACATAAACCAGGCCGAGTGGTCCTGAGCACGGCCCAAGAGCACTTGTCTGACGTTGTGGCCATTGCCGGCGGGGCCATCTATCCGCCCGAAGATTCGCACGTTGAACTGGTTCGCGGAGAGAAGGTCGGCGCTACAGACCTTGGAACGCTGGAATCATTTCCTCAGCAAGATATTCGTGCGCGCCCCGGGGACAGAATTCACGTTATCTATCAACCCCGTAGCTATACCGTATTCGGTGCTGCGGGCCTGCAAGCCACCGAAACACCGTTCAAGTCCCCTCATGTTTCACTAGCTGAAGCATTGGCGCGTGTTGGTGGACCTAACGACAATCGTGCCGACCCCAACGCTGCCTTTCTGTTTCGCTTTGAAGATCCGGCCGCAGCCAGGCAACTCGGATTAGACACGCCGCCGACACCAAGAGGCATTCCGGTGGTCTATCAGCTGGATATGATGAACCCAAGCAGCTACTTTCTGGCTCAAAGCATTCCCATGAAGACCAAAGATGTTCTGGTGATCGCCAACGCGAAAACCAACAGGTTCTATAAAGTTAATCAGCTAATCAGTACGCTTATCAGCCCGATGATTACAGCAGCCTATCTGGCGCACTGAGTACTGCCACGAGGAATTAGAGAGCCTCGTAAATTGAAATCGCTTCTTCAACATTATCAAACGGGGTGAATGCCCCGTTTGATATTATCGCAGCACGATCACACGTACCGCGCATAAATCCCATGTCATGAGAAACCAGGATCATGGCCCGGTCCTGTCGCTTCACGAAAAGCTCTTCCTCGCAGCGTTTATGAAAGCGCGCGTCACCGACCATGATAACCTCATCGATTAAGTAGCAGTCGAATTCTATAACGATTGACAATGCAAAGGCCAGACGGGCACGCATTCCAGACGAATATGTCTTGACCGGATCTGCCAGTTGAGAACCAAGCTCCGCGAAGTCGTCTACGTACGCACGTGTTGCGATGTAATCGAGACCATAGATACGGCATATAAAACGCAGGTTATCCAATCCGCTTAGACTGCCTTGAAACGCCCCTCCGAATGCTAGTGGCCACGATATCGACATTGTATGTTCGATGTGTCCGCTGGTAATGGGTTCAACGCCGCCAATCATGCGAATGAGAGTTGATTTCCCTGCCCCATTACGCCCCAGAACACCGAGTTTCTGACCTTTTTCAAGGCGAAAGTTAATCCGGTCTAGAACCCTGCGCCTTCCACCGGCCACGGGATAATCTTTTGTAACGTCTATACATTGCAGCATGAGAAAAGCTTAAAGGAGTTTGTGCTCTCGAGCGCCGCTGATAAGCAACATTGCCATCAGATAAAGCCCGAGCATCGTCGCAAACACCACGGCGACATTAGAAACTACACGCGGATATGCCGCATAATCCGGAAGATTAGGCTGTGTGATTTCGTTCAGATACGACAATTGGCGGTCAGCCTGTAATTTTGCGGTTGCCACGCCAGCATCCGCAGTAGAAACTTCTTTTTCATAAAGTGCTCGTTGAAAAACAAGACTTTCGTATTCGCTGATCTTGGGAACGAACGAAGCATCAGAGCCAGTAATCTTCGTTTCGGCATGCGAGATCTCTGCATTGATGGCTAGTATTCTACGCTTGTATACTTCAATCAACGGGCTATCGGGCGTTGAATGCTGAAGTTGAGCAAGTTCCACACGTGTTGTTGTAACGATCGTTTGAAGGGCCGCAATATCCTTGAGCACTGGTTGAGATTGCAAACTCGGATTAAGCATCGCAATCTTGTCGCGATAAAGATCAATCTTTTTGTTCACCGCGGATAATTTCTGAATTGATTCGTTCAATTCCTTTTCAGATGCAGCGATCGTATTTTTGCGCTGCCGGTCATTCATCCGGTTAACAAGGTTTTCGGCAGCCGTGACGAGGGCACGCGCGATGCGCTGAGAATCCTCAGCGCTAAATGTTCGGACCTGTAAGGTCGAAACACCGGTTGTGGTGTCGAGTTCTGCGACCACGTGCCGGCGATAATACGCGTAGAAATGTTCGAACGTGTGCCCGGAATAAAAATTTGGAAACCGAGCAAGCGCATCTGCTGCTGATTTTTGATAGGCTGCGCCAAGATTCTCCGTACGTAGCAATAATTCTGCCGCATCACGGGATGTAACGTAATCCTGCACGGCATACGTGTCTTCACTGGCACTCCCGCCAGCGCCTGCTTCAAGCAGACCGGCAAGCATCAGATTGGACTGGTTATGTTGCCCCTGGACGATGAACTGTGCTTCCGAAACGTATTGCGGAGACGCGAAGACGGAAAAATACACTGCGGACACGACAGTCGGCAGCACGACAAAGGCGCAAAATCCCGCGTTGCGCTTTGCAAACGAGCTAACGCGACCTGATACTCCATGAATGCCTTTGTGAGGACTGCCGTCAGCGAGTGATAGGTTGTTCATTTCTCTGATTTGCCTGAAACTCGCCTAAATGGCAACTTAGAGTTGGCCCCGTTTTCAGAAGACGCGGTGAAGCTCTAGACCAGCCTGAGAGAAGGCAGGTTTATGGGCAAGGTTACGCGAAAGCGGCATACGAATTTTTGCTTAGCTGCGGATTTGATCCGCCCTTGTGAGGGTTAAAAATAAGGCGGTGATCGTCTCTGGGATCATGTCAAGCAATATCAGTAATCGCCGTAACCCATGGTATGGCAGCGCCCAGTTTGAAGATCTGACATTTAAGAGGAGGGTTAATTGCAGCAAGGGGTGACGATCTACGGAATCACGACCTGTGACACTGTGCGCAAGGCGCGGCGCTGGCTGGACGCCGAGGGTGTTGCCTATCGCTACCATGATCTGCGCAAGGATGGGCTGAGCGCTGAGGAACTGGCGAACTGGGTTAAAGCTGTTGGGTGGGAGAAGCTGCTCAACAAATCGGGGATGACGTTCCGCAAGCTGCCTGAGGCGGACAAGCAGATCAGCACGGAAGCTCAGGCTGTAGCGCTGATGCTCGCGCACCCGACCGTCATCAAGCGCCCTATCCTGGTGCGTGACGGAGCAGTGACCCTTGGGTTCAAGCCCGAGCTCTATGCAGCAGTTTTTAAGCCCACGCCCTGAGGGGGAAGCGGGTAGGGAGGGCGAAACTCAGCCCTCCAGCTCGCTGTCCCAGTACAGATAGTCGCGCCAGCTTTCATGCAGGTAATTTGGCGGAAAGCTGCGGCCATTCTCCTGTAGGCGTCGTGTCGAGGGCTGCACAGGCCTGATGCGCGGGTGCATGCCGATCTCGGCAGGGAGTTTCGATCCCTTGATCAGATTGCACGGGCTGCACGCCGTCACGACGTTTTCCCAAGTGGTGCGGCCGCCTTTGGCACGGGGGATAACGTGATCAAAGGTTAGTTCGTGCGTGGGCAATCGGTCGTGGCAATACTGGCAGGAAAAGTTGTCGCGCAGGAAAACGTTGAAACGCGTGAAAGCAGGTCGTCGCGCTGTGGGGATATATTCTTTTAGCGCAATAACGCTGGGCACGCGCATGACGCAGCTCGGTGAATGGACCTCGATATCGTCATATTCACTCAGGACCGAAACCCGGTCGAGAAACACCGCCTTGACGCTTTCCTGCCAGGACCATAGCGATAGCGGGAAGTATGAAAGCGGACGAAAATCCGCATTCAGAACAAGGGCGGGGAAATGCTGGGCGCTGGCAAGCATCGATCGCATCCTCTTTTACAGGGCGGCACGATCGGATTATCTCAAGCGCGACGGGAAACCAGCGCCTATAGATACGCGCCGTCTGTCTTATGGGTCTGACTATTTCAGCTTTCCGGGAGCAGGGCAAGCGAAGGTTTGATGACAGGATTTCGCACACGTTTTGCGCCGAGCCCGACGGGTTTTCTGCATCTGGGTCATGTTGCCTCAGCTTGTCATGCGCGGGATATCGCAGGGCATGACGGAACATTCCTGATCCGCATCGAGGATATCGACCCGCAGCGCTGCCTCCCTGCCTACACGCAGGCGCTCCTGGACGATCTTTTGTGGCTGGGGTTCGAAAGCGCGGAGCCTGTCATATGCCAGTCAGCCCATCTGCCTTATTACCGGTCCATGCTGGATAGATTGCGCGAACAGGGGCTGGTTTATGCCTGCACCTGCTCAAGGGCCGAAATGCAGGCGGGTGCGGCGGGCATCGCGCCGGATGGGAGCGCCGTCTATGGCGGGCATTGCCGTGGTCGTTATGGCCAGATTGTGCCGGATCAGCCGCATGTATGGCGTCTCGATATGAACGCAGCACTGAAGCGGCTCGGGTGTATCCCCTCCTGGCAGGAGGGCACGCAACGCATCGAAGGGCGCGCGCAGGATTTTGGGGATGTCGTGTTGGGACGGCGCGATAATGGCGTTTCATACCATCTTTGCGTCACCTGCGACGATGCCCGTCAAGGCATTACCTGCGTCACACGAGGCGCGGATCTTTACGAGGCGACCTCGATGCACCGTGTATTGCAGGAATTGCTTGGTTTTGCGGCTCCGCTTTATGCTCATCACGGGCTGATCTGCGATGAAACCGGGCGCAAGCTTTCAAAGCGGGATGGTGCCGAGAGCCTGCGTGCCCTGCGGGAGAAGGGGATGAGCGCGCCTGCCATTATCGCTCTGGCGCGCTCATCCATTGCCCGGACGACCTTTATCGGTAAGGCGGGTTACTCCGGCGGATAGCTGTGTGGGTAGGTGATCTTGCTGGCCGGGCCGGGGGCGTGGGGGGCGCCCTTCTTGCCGCAGCCGGTGAGCATGAGCGCGCCTGCCAGAGCCAGGCCGAGAATTCGGGTCGTGCGGGTCATGCTGCGTTCTCCTCAAGGCGCGACAGCCAGAGCCCTGCTGCGCGGGCGACGTTCTCCGGCGCTGTGCCGCCCTCACTGGTGCGCGAGGCGAGGGAGGATTCCACGGTCAGCACATCGAAAATGCTGGCATCAATCTGCGGCTCGACACCCTGCATTTCCTCCAGCGTGAGATCAGCCAGATCGCAGCCTTTGGCTTCGGCCATGCCGACCAGTCGGCCCGTGACATGATGCGCCGTGCGGAAGGGTAGACGCGGCACGCGCACCAGCCAGTCTGCAAGGTCGGTCGCGGTCGCAAAACCGGCACCAGCAAGGGCGCGCATCTTGTCTGTGTTGGCGGTCATGTCGCGTATCATGCCATCCATGGCGGCGAGAGACAGGGTAGCGGCCTCGGTGGCATCGAATACCGGCTCCTTGTCCTCCTGCGTGTCCTTTGCATAGGCCAGAGGCAGGCCCTTCATCACCATCAGCAGGCCCATGAAATCACCCGTGATGCGCCCGACCTTGGCGCGCACCAGCTCGGCGGCATCGGGGTTTTTCTTTTGCGGCATGATGGAGGAGCCGGTGGTGAAGCCGTCTGAAAGCCGTACGAAGCTGAACGGTGCCGAGCACCATAGCACCAGCTCCTCGGACAAACGCGACAGATGCATGCCAAGCAGCGACAGAGCCGAGAGATATTCGAGCGCAAAATCGCGATCGGACACCGAATCGAGCGAGTTGGCCGTGGGTCGGTCAAAGCCGAGCTGAGCAGCCGTGAAGCGCCGGTCGATCGGGAAGGACGTGCCTGCAAGCGCCGCAGAGCCGAGCGGACATTCGTTCAGTCGCGCGCGGGCGTCGCGCAGGCGGTCGCGATCACGCGAGAGCATCTCGACATAGGCCAGCAGATGGTGCCCGAAAGTGACAGGCTGGGCGACCTGCAGGTGGGTGAAGCCCGGCATGGCGTCAGCAGCATGTTCCAGTGCCCGTGTCGCCAGAGAGCGCATGAGCGCGGTGACCTGCCCGCTTATTCCGTCAATGGCGTCGCGTACCCACAGGCGGAAATCGGTGGCAACCTGGTCATTGCGCGAGCGCGCTGTATGCAGGCGCTTGCCAGCCTCGCCGATACGATCGGATAGGCGTGCCTCGATATTCATGTGAATATCTTCAAGATCCTGCGAGAAAGGAAAATTCCCGGCTTCGATATCACGGGCAATGCCGTGAAGCCCGTCGCGGATCTCCTTTTCCTCGGCCGCCGTCAGCAGACCCACGCGGGCGAGCATAGCTGCATGAGCCAGCGAGCCCCGAATATCCTGACGCCACAACTTGCGATCGAAATCGATGGACGCATTGATGTCGGCCATGATGGCAGCCGGACCGGCCGCAAAGCGCCCGCCCCATTGCGGGTTGGCCAGACGTGCTTCGGTCTGGGTGGGAGTATCGCTCGATGGCTGGGGCTTAGTCTCGGTCACGGGGTTGTCCATGGCATGGGGATTGTGGTCAAGGTGGGCTAACCTAGTCAGTCAGCAAGGTGCGCGCAATTCATGAGCGAGCTTCCCCCTCTTCTCGGCCCTGAAGATCCGCTGCCCTACCGGGTAACGAAAGCCGCAGGTGCATCGCCGTTCATTCTCGTGAGCGACCACGCAGGGCGCGAGGTACCCAAAGCGCTGGGGCGTCTCGGAGTGGAGGAGACCGATTGGGGGCGACATATCGCCTGGGATATCGGTATCCACGGAGTTGGTGTGCAGTTGCAGGCGCTGCTCGGTGCTGATCTGGTCGAGCAAGTCTATTCCCGTCTCGTGATCGACAGCAATCGTGCACCCGGTCATCCGACATCCATCCCGGCAGTGTCGGACCACACAACCATAGGCGCGAACGTGGCACTCAGCGCCGCCTGTCGGACGCGTCGTGAGCGCGAAATACTTCATCCCTATCATGACCAGATCGCAGCACTGCTACGCCGGCGGCAAACGCCCGTGGCCCTGATCGCCCTGCATAGCTTCACGCCGCGCATGAACGGGAAGGATCGTCCTTGGCATGTGGGGATCCTGCATCATCGGGATACGCGCTCGGCACGAATCATGCTCGATCTGCTGCGGCAGGAGGGGGATCTGTGCGTGGGGGATAATGAACCCTATGTCCTGACCGCGACATCGGATTATACCGTGCCGTATCATGCAGAGCAGGGCGGTCTGCCCTATCTGGAGATAGAGATCCGTCAGGATCTGATTGAAAACGAGGCAGGACAGATATCTTGGGCACAGAGACTGGCGCGGCTGTTGCCGCTCTACTGGAACGCCATCTCGACGGCGCACTGAACCTGGCAGACGCCAAGGCTGAACTTGCGGCGCTTTTTCCGCAGGGCCAGCCTATTCTCGCGGCTGTAACGGGATGGCCGCTCGCCTATACGCGCTCGCCCATCCTGCATAATTACTGGTGCGCGGCTTACGGAATCGACGGTCTTTACCTGCGTCTGCCGCTGGCGCCGGAACGCTTCGAGGCTGGCGTACACGCCTTGCAGGCCCTTGGCTTTGCAGGCCTGAATGTCACGATCCCGCATAAGGAAGCCGCTTACAGTCTGGCTGGCAGGCACACCCACCAGGCCAGACGGGCAGGGGCCGTGAATACGCTGGTCTTTCCACCCGATGGCACCATCCTCGGCGATTGCACCGACGGCACGGGCTATCTGGACTCGCTCGATCAGGCAGGGATCACCCTGCCGCGCAAGACACTGGTGCTTGGCGCCGGAGGGGCCTCGCGGGCCGTTTGTGCGGCACTGCTTGATGCGGGATGCGACCTGGCCATTGCCAATCGTACCCGCAGCCGTGCGCAGTCGCTTGTCGAGGCATTGGAGGGCGGTACCGTTCTGGACTGGCAGGAATGGCCCGAAGCTCTCGCCTCTTTCGGGCTTCTCACCAACACCACGTCGCTGGGTATGGCCGGGCAGGAAACTCACGACTGGGCCGCAACACTCGCGTTGGCGTCGTCCGATCTGGTGGTGTCCGATATCGTCTATATGCCGCTCGAAACGCCTCTTCTGGCTGCGGCGCGTGCTCGCGGACTCAAGGGGGTCGATGGGCTTGGTATGCTGATCAATCAGGCAAGGCCGGGTTTTGCTGCGTGGTTCGGTCACGAGCCGCAGGTGGATGACGCGCTGCGAGCACGTCTGATCGAGACGATCGATTGAGCAGGACTGCGTCAGAGGTGCCGGATTGAGTTCTAAAGCGCGCATCGGGGTTGTTTGCCCTCGCAAGGACTGGCGGCCACAGCGTAAAGGAACCGTCGTGATCGGCCTGACGGGCGGCATGGGAGCAGGCAAGAGCACGGTCGCGCATTTTCTTCGCAAGGCGGGATGGCCGGTTTTCGATGCGGATCGCGCTGTCCACGCCCTTCAGGCGAAAAATGGCGCGGCCGTTCCGGCCCTTGCCCGGCTCTGGCCGGAGACGGTGAAAGAAGGGGCGGTTGATCGCGCCGCTTTGCGCCAGACCGTCATCGGGTATCCGGAGCGCATTGCAGCCCTTGAGGCGATTATCCACCCGCTCGTTCGCAAGGCGAGGCAGGATTTCCTGCGGCAGATGCGTCGGCGCAGAATGCGGTTTTGTGTGCTGGATATCCCGCTTCTTTTCGAGACCGGAGCCGATCGTGACTGCGATCTGGTCGTTGTGGTGACGGCGCCGTTGCCTGTGCGCCTGCGTCGGATCATGCGCCGACGCTCAATGAGCGAGGCCCAGGCGCGTGCATTGCTGTCACGTCAGATGAGCGATAACGAACGCAATCGACGCGCCGATCTGTTGTTGCGTAATGGCCTCTCGCGCGGCCATACCGCGCAGCAGATGAAACGCATGATGAGAACCCTGGAGAACGCAGCATGAAAAGGTCCATCCTTTTCGATACGGAAACCACAGGGCTCGACCCGGCGACCGGCGATCGCGTGATCGAAATCGCAGCGCTCGAACTGATTGACGATCTCCCGACAGGAGAGGCGTTCCACGTGCTGATCAACCCCGAGCGTGACGTGCCGCCCGAGGCCAGCCGTGTGCATGGCTTCACGCTCGATGACCTGCTCGATAAACCGAAATTTGCCGAGATTGTGGACGGCTTCCTGGCCTTCATCGGCAATGATGAGATGATTGCCCACAACGCGCCGTTCGATTTTGGCTTCATCAATGCCGAGCTTAAGGCATGCGGCAAGGCGCCCCTCGATCGTGCGCGTATGATCGATACACTCGAGATGGCCAAGAAACGCTATCCTGGTCTGCCTAACTCGCTCGATGCGTTGTGTCGTCGTCATGACATCGATCTGTCTGCACGTACCACCCATAATGCACTGCTCGACTGCAAGCTGCTTTCCGAGGTCTATCTGGAGCTGATGGGCGGTCGCCAGCGCGGACTGGGACTGGCGGTGTCTGGGAGCGGCGATGGTGTTGCCACCTATCGCGGCAACCCCGATCGCAGACCGCGCCCCATGTCCCCGCCGGATGAGGCGACGACAGCGGCTCATGAGGCCTTCGTAGCGGGACTGAAAGAGCCGATCTGGCTGCAATGAAACGCATCCTGTTCATCACGGCCAACCGTCTGGGTGATGCCGTCATCTCCTCCGGCGTGCTGGCCGAACTGCGCCGCCTTCACCCGGATGCCCGCATCACCGTGGCCTGCGGGCCTGTCGCAGCCAGCTATTTCGAGCCATGCCCCTCGGTCGACCGGGTAATCGTGGTCAGCAAGAAGCGCTACGACCTGCATTGGCTTGGCCTTTGGTGGAGCTGTGTGGGCACGTTCTGGACCCGGATTGTCGATCTGCGCGGTTCGGGCGTCTCGCTTTTCCTGCCGACATTGCACCGGCGCATCCTGCGCGGTGGCCGTCGGCCGGGCGCGCGTATCGGCCATCTGGCAGCGTTGTTCCGGGGCGAGAGGACGCTCATGCCCGAAATCTGGTGTCGCCCGGAACAGGAGGTTCTTGCGGCCGAGATCCTGCCAGCGACAAGGCATTATTGCGCCCTCGCGCCGACCGCCAACTGGGAAGGCAAGATCTGGCCCGCCCCGCACTTCATCGAGGTCGGTCGGGCCATGCAGGCACGAGGTTTGACCCCTGTCATTTTCTATGGCCCCGGCGAGGCAGAGAAGGCACTCGCACGGCCCGTCATCGAGGCGCTTGCGGCATCCGGCCTAGAGGAGGGGAGAGGCGCCATTGATCTTGGCGGGGAAGGAAGCCTTGGCCTCGTAGGTGCCTTGCTGCGCCGCTGCGCCCTGTTTGTCGGCAATGATTCGGGGCTGATGCATCTATCGGCGGCGGCCGGTACGCCAACACTTGGTCTCTTCGGCCCCAGTCGCGCCTCGGAATATGCGCCGACGGGCAGGAAGGCACATTTTGTGGCGGCACCCGGCCCGGAGGGCAAGGCCCCGATTGCTGGGCTCACTGTCGCGACCGTTCTGGCCGAAATCGAGACCCTGCTGGCAGAAGAGGGAGAGGCGCATCATGGCGGTTGAGACGATTGGTGCGGGTGCAGGATCGGCGTCTGTCAGTCAGGCGATGCGCGGGCGGGAGAGCGATATGAGCATGCCGGAGCGTCATTTCACCCCTCTGCGCATCGCTCACGTCATGGCGGGCGCACGTAGTGGGGGCGCCGAACTTTTCTATGAACGCCTGTGCATGGCCCAGCATGAGGCCGGTCATGATGTTAGGGCGATCCTTCGTCGTGACCCTGCGCGCGAAGCGCGGTTGGGCGCGCGACACGTCAACACTGAGGCCATGCGTTTCGGCGGGCGGCTCGATCTGCTGACACCTTGGCGTCTGCGTCGCTCCCTCACACGGTTTCAGCCTGACGTGACCATCGCCTGGATGAGCCGCGCCGCCCGTATGATGCCGACAGGGCCGTGGCCTGTTGCGGGAAGGCTGGGCGGTTATTACGACCTTGCCAATTACCGGAAATGCTCCGACCTCGTGGGCAATACCCGCGGGCTGACACGATGGATGGTGGCCCAGGGCTGGGATTCAGGGCGGGTGCATTATCTGCCCAATTTCGCCAGTGATCTGGCCCATGTGAAGCCGCAGCGTCCCGATTGCGTACCGGAGGGGCGGCCGTTCATTCTGGCTCTGGGCAGGCTGCATCGCAACAAGGCCTTCGATATTCTGATACGCGCCATGAAGCGGTTACCCGGCGTCCATCTCGTCATTGCGGGTGAGGGGCCGGAGCGCGAAGCCCTTACCGGTCTTGCGCGTGGTGAGGGCGTGTCTGATCGCGTGCATATGCCCGGCTGGGTGCAGGATAGTGGCCCGTGGCTCAAGGCGTGCGACCTGCTGGTTTGTCCGTCGCGCATCGAACCTCTGGGCAATGTGGTGATCGAGGCGCTTTCGGCGGGGCGTCCTGTCGTGGCGAGCGCGATACAGGGGCCGGAGGAGGTTCTGGCCGGAACGCAGGACGGGCTGCTTGCGCCCACCGAAGATCCCGAGGCCTTTGCGCGGGAAATTGCGACGGTACTTGAAACGGCTGCGCTGGCGGCATCGCTATGCGTCAATGGCAGGGCACGTTTTGAACGCGAGTTTGCCGCCCCGGTCGTACTGGCGCGTTGGGATGATTTCCTGCATGCGCTGGCCTCGCGGCATAGCGGGGAGCGTTAGGCCATGTGTGGTATCGCTGGCGTGGTATGTCGTCCCGGGTATGCGCCTGACACGGCAATCCTTCAGATCATGGCTCAGGCGCTGCGTCACCGCGGTCCTGATGGCGAGGGATTCCATGAGACAGGATCAGCGGCGCTTGTTCATCGCCGTCTTTCCATTGTCGACCTGGAAGGGGGGGCGCAACCTCTGATTCAGGGCCCAATTGCGCTGGTTGCCAATGGCGAGATCTACAACGATCCGGCCCTGCGCGCGACGCTTGCCGATGCGCCATTCAAGACGGGCAGCGACTGTGAATCGCCTCTGTTTCTCTGGCCCGATTGCGATACCGCCTATACGTTCGAACTGCGCGGCATGTACGCGATAGCGCTGCTGGACGAGACTGGGCCTGATACGGTCATGGCCCTCAGTCGCGATCCGTTCGGTATCAAGCCGCTCTACTACGCCGAGATCGAGCAGGGGGTGATCTTTGCCTCTGAGGCGAAGGCATTACTCGCAACGGGGCTTGTCACGCGTGGCGTGCGCGAGGCCGCCCGCGACCAGTTGCTTCAGGTGCAGTTCGTTGCGGGACGTGAGACGATCTATCCCGGTATCAAGCGCGTCCTGCCCGGCGAAACCCTGCGTTTCGTTAATGGCGCACTGGATCGCGCCAGCAAACTGCCCGCCCGTCATGGCGCGATCAACCGGGATCTGAACGAGGAGATGGCGCTCTCACGCCTCGATCATGCCCTTATGGATAGTGTGCAGGCGCATGAGCGGGCCGATGTGCCTTTCGGCATGTTTCTCTCCGGCGGCATAGACAGCACGGCGGTTCTTGCAGCCATGACGCGTCTTGGTCGCGGGGCGCCTCTGGCCTGGACAGCGCGTTTCGACACCGGCTCGGTCGATGAGAGCGCTCAGGCGGCGGAGACCGCCCGTGTGCTGGGCGCGGAGCACAATGTGCTGACCATTACCGAAAGCATGGTTTGGCGCCATCTACCTGAAATCGTGGCTTGCCTGGATGATCCGGTGGCGGATTATGCCGTAATCCCCAGTTGGTTTCTTGCGCGTGAGGCGCGCAAGGATGTGACCGTGATACTGAGCGGTGAGGGGGGTGATGAGCTCTTCGGCGGCTATGGCCGCTATCGCCGCGCCATGCGTCCCTGGTGGCGGGGCGGGCGTCTGCCCTGGCGGCGCGGCATGATGGACGGGCTTTGCCGTCTGCCTACTGGGGGGCAGTGGAAGAAGGACTTCACGCCACCTTATGAGCAGACGCGTCTGCGATCCGTGCAGGGCCTCGATCTGGACGAATGGCTGCCGAATGACCTGCTGATCAAGCTCGATCGTTGCCTCATGGCCCATGCCATCGAGGGCAGGACCCCCTTGCTCGATCCGGTCATGAGCGCACTGGCCTGGTCCTTGCCCGATCATCTCAAGGTGAAGGGCGGCCACGGCAAATATCTGTTACGACGCTGGGTAGAGGAGAATGTGCCTGGGTCGTCGCCTTTTGCGCCCAAGCAGGGATTCACGGTGCCGGTCGGGCAGTGGATCGGCGCCCGTTCCGCCCGTCTCGGGCCTTTGGTGGCTGAGGCGCAAGCGTTCGCGGGCGTGTTGGAGGCTCAGGACATTCGTCGGATTTTCGATCGCGCAGAGGGGCGGCGCGAGCGTCATGCTGCCTGGGCGTTGCTGTTCTATGCCCTGTGGTACCGGATT
This sequence comes from Asaia bogorensis, assembly GCF_900465345.1. Taxonomy (GTDB): domain Bacteria; phylum Pseudomonadota; class Alphaproteobacteria; order Acetobacterales; family Acetobacteraceae; genus Asaia; species Asaia bogorensis_A. The sequence continues at coordinate 30,574 of NZ_UEGO01000030.1, forward strand.
CATATCGAGCGAATTCCGTACCATGGCGATGTGTTCGACACGCTCGCCGCCTGATCTTTCCCTGATTTACATCACCCGCAATAGGAGAAACCCATGCATTACGATCTGATCATCAGAGGCGGGATCTGTGTCTTCCCCTGGGGTGAGGCCAAGGCCGATCTGGGCGTGAGAGACGGGCGCATTGCGAGCCTGGCCGTGACGGCGCGGGACGACGCTGCGGAGGAGATCGATGCGACCGGGTTGCATGTGCTGCCTGGCCTGATCGATGCGCATGTGCATTTGCGTGACCCCGGCAATGCCGCAATCGAATCCATCGCAACTGGCACCCGCGCTGCGGCGCTTGGCGGCGTGACGATGGTGTTCGATATGCCCAATACATCGCCTTCCATCACCTCCGCCGCCACGATTGCCGACAAGCGCCTGACCGTGGCGGAGAACGCGCTGATCGATATGGGGCTTTACGTAGGGGCAACCCGCGCCAATACGCCTGAACTGGCCGCGTTGGAGCAGGAAGACGGCGTGTGCGCCATCAAGGTTTTTGCAGGGTCATCCACTGGCGATCTGATGATCGAGGATGATGAGGGCATCGAGGCTGTGTTGCGCAGCGGGCACCGTCGCGTGGCATTTCATTCCGAGGATGAATATCGCCTACAAGCGCGCAAGCCCCTGTTTGAGACAGGAATGCCTCACGTGAACCATATGATCTGGCGCGATGAGGAATGTGCCTTTCTCGGTACGCGACGGATCACGGCACTTGCCCGCAAAACGGGCCGACCGGTCCATATCCTGCATACCTCGACCGCCGAGGAACTGGACTGGCTTGCTGCCCATCGTTCCCATGTGAGTGTGGAGGTTCTGGTCAATCACCTGACACAGGTAGGGCCGGACTGTTATGAGACGCTCGGTGCCTATGCCGTCATGAACCCGCCTATTCGCGACCAGCGCCATTATGACGCCTGCTGGGCCGCCCTTCGTGACGGGCGGGTGGATGTCGTGTCGTCAGATCATGCGCCGCACCCGCGCGAGGCCAAGGAAAAGCCCTGGCCGCAATGCCCTGCCGGTCTGACGGGTGTTCAGACGATTGTGCCCGTCATGCTCGATCACGTGAATGCAGGTCGCTTGTCCCTGCCGCGTCTGGTCGATCTGATGGCGGCGGGGCCGGCCCGTATCTATGGCTTGCAGACCAAGGGACGCATGGCCGTCGGGTTCGACGCTGATTTCACGCTCGTGGACACGAAAGCCCGACGCGAAATCCGTAACGACTGGATTGCGAGCCCCGTTGGCTGGACGCCTTTCGATGGCAAGCAGGTCACGGGCTGGCCTGTCGGGACGATCGTGCGTGGGCATATCGTCATGCGTGATGATGAAATTACCTCGGCACCCATCGGTCGTCTGGCCCGATTTGCGCCGTAATTCCTGCGCAATAGCGTCTTTCACTTCACATCAGCAGATCGCACGATCATGAAACCTATCGCTTTACCTTCGCTCCTTGCCACGATCGCTCTGGCCTCGGTTACTGTAACCGGGTGCCTCCCTTCTGTCGCCAAGGCCGATCCGCGCGCCAAATGCGGTCAGGAGCCGAGTGCCCCCTCCATCACGGCGACCGATACCGCGCATTACAATGCGAGCGTGGACAAGTTCCAGGCTTATGAGAAAGAGGCGCGCGCCTATAATAGCTGTGTTGCCAGTGCGTCACAGAAAGAAGAACAGGCCATCAGCGAGGATGCGCGCGAACGTATTGCGAAGGTGCATGCCGTCAGCACGGGCGTTCAGCAGCGTATCGCCGCCAATTTCAGCCATATCTCGGCTGAGTTGACGGCCGCCGGCAAGAAACTCGCCAAGAAGTAAGACCTGCGCCTTTCGGGCTTATGGAAGAAGGGGATGGGTATGAGCCCGTCCCCTTTTTCGTTCCGCTCCCCTCGGAATGGCGCAGGTTTCAGCCCAGCAATGCCGGGGCGAGGGCGCCGATGTCATGAAAGACGCGGCGGAACTGTGTCTCGTCCGGGGTGCCGCCTGCGGTGTAGGTGGCGATGATAACCGATTTACCGGCGTTCTTGTCGGGCGATGCGAAGGCGATGTCGGCGGCAATATCCTTGCCGTTATTTCCCGTCTTGTCTCCAACCACCCAATGCGCAGGTAGCCCGGCGCGCAGTCTTTGGGTGCCCGTGGTGCAATTGATCATCCAGCTGCGAAGCAATGCTGCTGAGCTGGGATGAAGCAATGTCCCGTGGATCAGGCGATGCAGTGTCCGTGCCATCGCAACGGGACTGGTCGTGTTGTCATCAGGGTTGGCAGAGGGACGGTTCAGTTCCGGCTCATAAGCGTCGAGACGGGTGATTTCATCGCCGCTATCTCGCCAGAAGCGCGTCAGGGCTGCGGGGCCGCCGATATGACGCAACAGCATGTTGGCACAGATATTATCGCTCATCGTTACCGCCCCCGCGCAGAGCGCCGCGAGGCTGAGACTGCCGGCATCGCGGTTCCGGGCGGCCACCGGGGCCCAGAACGGCTCCTTGAAGTCGCTTTCGCGGAAAGCGATGCGTCGGGTCAGATCGTCCTCGTCCCGGTCGCAGCGTGCGAGCACACAGGCGGCGAGCGACGCCTTGAAGCTGCTGCACATCCGAAAACGTTCCTCGCCTCGCCACGAGAGCGCTGTACCGTTTTCGGGACAGAAGATGTGGACGCCAAGGCGCCCGCCCGAAATCTTCTCGTAGCGCGTAGCAATATCGGAAAGGGCCTGATGGGTTGCCGGAGAGAGGACGGGGGCCGATTGGGTGAGAGCCCCTTGAGCCATGGCCTTGTGGGAGAGTGCCGATCGGGCGGCGATCCCGAGAAGGGGAAGGCCGACAAGCAGGCGTCGTCTCGCCAGTGGGGCAACGGGATCTGGGCGCATGAAGGACTTTCTGAATCAGTGTAAAACGCTGTTCTGACGCGCGGTTGTGGCTGAAGTTTGTCCGATGCGTGTCTGCAATGACAAAGCAATTTGCCGCAGGGTGCAGGCGTCTGTATGGTTGCGGTAATAGTGTCGCAAGAGGATCACGGTGGCAGACGAGTTTTTCAGTCAGGCCCAGGCGGAGATGCGTGCAGCTGAGATGCGCGCAACTGCCCGGCGTTTTGGAGGTGTTGCGGTCGGTGTGGCGCTTGTCGCACTGATCGGTGTAGGCGGATGGCAATGGCAGATTCATCGCCACCATCAGGCGCAGGCAGAGGCCTCGGGCCGCTATTATACGGCTATGGAGGCGCTTCAGGCGCCCCAGCCCGATACGGCCGCACGCAGCCAGTCCGAAAAGGCCAATCAGGCCGTCCTGGCTGACCTCGCCAGCAAGGCCCCCGGCGCTACACGTGGCTTCGCCGCCATCAGGCTGGCCCAGCTCAAGGTTCAGGCTGGCGATGTCGATGGCGCGCGCAAGGCCTGGCAGGGCGTGATTGACGACAAGGACGAGAATGCCTCGCTCTGTGATCTGGCCCGTCTTCTTCTGCTCAACAGCCATATCGATGACGCGAACCCGGCCGAGACCCGAAAGGGGTTCGAGGTGCTGGCTGCCAGCGCCGGTCCCTGGCGCGCCTTCGCCCAGGAAGGCCTTGCGGCGCTCGATTTGCGGGCAGATGCCACAGCCAAGCAGCATGACGAGGCACGCAGCCTGCTCATGGGGCTCGCGCAGTCACCCGACGCGCCGGACGGTGTTCGCCAGCGTGCTTCCATCCTTCTTCAAACCTTCGGCGGAGCCGGTTGATGCCCATGACGAACAAGACATCCCCGCGCCAGCCGGGGCGACGCTTCTTTCTGGGTTCGACCCTCGCCACAACGGCCATGCTGAGTGGCTGCGGCATCTTCAAGGACGACCCCAAGCAGATCCTTGCGGGCAAGCGCTACGACGTGCTGTCGACCGGTGCTGGTCTGGTCGTGGATGAAGAGGATCATACACCGATCGTTCTGCCCCCGGCCCAGCCCATCACAGCGTGGCCGCTGGTCGGGCGCGTGCCGGACCATCTCTCGCTCAATACAAACTGGGCCGGTCCGCAACTCGCCTGGTCGCGTTCGATCGGTCACGGCATTTCCGAGCCTGCTTTCCTGCATTTCGTCGCCCTCGGCCCCAATGGCCGCGGTGCCATCCAGTCGCCACCCGTCATTGACGCAGGTCGCATCTACACCCGCGATGGTGTCGGGACGGTGAGAGCCTGGAACTGGCCTGCCATGAGCCCGCTCTGGACATTCATCCCCAAGGGCAACAAGGCACGTTCGAGCGATATCGGTGGCGGTATGGGCCTTGCCGGTGACACGCTCTATATCGTCGACGGTGTCGGGCAGGTCATTGCGGTGGCTGCCGAGACCGGCAAGGTCAAATGGCGTGCTGAAACGGTTGTGCCGGGGCGTTCGGCACCGACAATCGTCGATGGTCGCGTGTTCTTCGGCACGATCGATGAGCGGCTCTTTGCGCTGAATGCCGAAACGGGCGAGCAGATCTGGACCTATCAGGCCACCGAGGCCGATACGGTCATGTTCGGGCAATCCGCCCCGGCGGTATATAATGGCGTCGTCGTGGCCGGTTTTGGCAGTGGCGACCTTGTGGCGCTTCGTGCGGAATCCGGTGAGCTTGTCTGGAGCGACAGCCTTGGCGGCTCGAACGGTCGCGGCGCCATGCTCGATCTGGCCTGTGTGCGTGGCGCACCCGTGGTCAAGGACGGCACAGCCTATGCGGTTTCGCTCTCCAAGGTTCTGGTCGCCATCGATATGCGCTCGGGTCGCCGCCTTTGGGAGCGTGAAGCCAGCGGGCAGAATACGCCGCTCATTGTGGGCGACTGGCTGTATCTGATCTCTTCGGATCAGCAGCTTGCCTGTCTTGATCGACTGTCGGGCCATGTACGCTGGATCCACGATCTGCGTCGTTTCAAGAACGAGACCAAGCAGAAATATGCCGTGACGTGGTTTGGCCCTGTCATGGCCGATGGAAAGCTCGTGTGTGTTTCCTCTCTCGAGGAAAACGGCTTCCAGGTGATCGACGCGGTCACGGGCAAGGCTGACGCACCCCTGAAAACAAAAAAGCCTACTCTGGTTGAACCCATCATCTGCGACGGCAAGGTTCTTGTGCTGTCGACCGATGGTAACCTGAATGCATATGGTTGATCCGTGACTGACTCTTCTTTTCTTCCGCTCGTTGTCATTGCCGGGCGTCCCAATGTCGGTAAATCGACTCTCTTCAACCGGCTGGTAGGGCGGCGTCAGGCCATTGTGTCTGACATGCCGGGCGTGACACGCGATCGCAAGGAAGGAGAGGCGTTGCTGCGTGGGCGCAAGGTGCGCCTGATCGATACGGCAGGTCTCGAAGAAGCTGCGCCGGACACGCTTTTCGGTCGTATGCGTGCTTCTTCAGAATCGGCCGTGGCGCAGGCGGATCTCGTGCTGTTCTGCATCGATGCCCGCGCCGGTGTGACGCCGGCCGACAAGCATTTTGCTGCCTGGCTGCGCAAGCAGAACAAGAAAGTGCTGCTCCTCGCCAACAAGGCAGAGGGTGCGGCGGCGGGTAACGAAGTGCTCGAGGCCTATTCCCTGGGTCTCGGGACGCCACTGGCGCTCTCTGCCGAACATGGCGAGGGTATTGCGCATCTGATGGGTGAAATCGCCGATCGCCTGCCCGAAGGTGAGCGTGTGCGTGAAAAGCCGCGTTCGCGTGCCAAGGTGCTTGACGAGGATGGCGAGGAAATCGAGGAGCGGCCAGCGGGCCCGCTGCGCCTCGCCATTGTGGGCCGCCCCAATGCCGGTAAATCCACGCTCCTGAACTGCCTGCTGGGTGAAGAGCGCATGATCACCGGGCCCGAGCCGGGTCTGACGCGTGATTCAATCTCGGTGTCGCTGCATGACGAGGTTGGGCCGATCCAGCTTGTCGATACGGCCGGGCTGCGTCGCAAGGCGCGCATCGAGCAGGATCTGGAGCGTATGTCGGTTTCGGCGTCCATCGAGGCGCTGAAAATGGCCGAGGTGGTTGTGCTGACGCTTGATGCCACGCTGGGTGTGCATGAGCAGGACCTGCAGATTGCCCGTCTCATCGAGCGGGAAGGGCGCGCCTGTGTTCTGGCCCTGAACAAGTGGGATGCAGTCGAGGACCGCGCAGCCACGCGTCAGGCGATTGCCGATCGTATCGAGACCTCGTTGGCCCAGATGCGCGGTATCCCGGTCGTTACCTTCTCGGCCCTGACGGGTGCTGGGGTGAACAAGCTTCTGCCCGCCGTTCGTCGGGCGCATGAGGTCTGGAACAGCCGCGTGACGACCGGCGAGCTTAATCGCTGGTTCGAGGCCGCGCTTGAGCGGCATCAGCCGCCACTGGTTGACGGGCGCCGTCTCAAGCTGCGTTACATGACGCAGGCCAAGTCCCGCCCGCCGACCTTCATCCTGTTCGGTACGCGCGCAGAGCTGCTGCCGGATGCCTACAAGCGCTATCTGGTGAATGGGCTGCGCGAAACGTTCCATCTGCCGGGTACGCCGATCCGTTTGCAATTGAGGGGCACCAAGAACCCCTATGCGGAGAACAAGTCATGAGCCAGACCGCCCTTGTGCTGATCGAATTCCAGAATGATTTCGTTTCCGAGGGCGGAGCGTTGCATGATGGCGTGAAGGCCGAGATTGCCCGCACGGGCATGATCGATCGCACAATCGCTCTCGTCAAAGCGGCGCGTGCCAAGGGCGTGAAGATCGTCTGGGTGCCCATCGAGTTCGCAAAGGGCTATCCGGAGCTCGCCAGCGCGCCCTACGGAATTCTGGCGGGCGTGAAGGCGACGCAGGCTTTCCAGAGAGGGGAATGGGGCGCTGAGATCATCGACGCGCTGTCGCCTGAGAGTGATGATATCGTCATTTCAGGCAAGCGTGGCTTGTGCAGTTTCGCCAGCACCAATCTCGATTTCGTGCTGCGGCATAACGGGATCACGCGTGTCGCGCTCGGTGGTTTCCTGACCGATTGCTGTGTGGAATCCACCATGCGCACGGCCTATGAGCTGGGCTATGATGTGGTGACCCTGACCGATTGCACCGCCACGCTTTCACAAGCGCAGCATAAGGCAGCCATTCAGTACACCTACCCGATGTTCTCCCGCCCTATGACGTCAGAGGCCTTTCTGGCTACGCTCTGAGGCTCTCACAAGATGCGCCTGTCGGCGCAGCGGCAAGAAGCGCGGGATCATTGTCCCGCGCTTTTCTTATATGAACAGGGACGCCAGCAGGCAGAAACCAAGGCCGAGGAACGCAATCAGCGTTTCGATGACGCACCAGGTCTTTATGGTCTGCGGCACGGTCAGGCCGAGATATTCCTTGATCTGCCAGAAGCCGGCATCGTTCATGGGGCCGAAAGCCACCGAGCCTGCGCCCGTGACCAGCACCATGAGTTCGGGTGAAACGCCATGGCTCTTGAGCAGGATCGGGCCAGCAATGCTGGAGGCGGTGCTCATGGCAACCGTCGCCGAGCCGCAGGCTACGCGCACGATAACCGCCAGCAGCCAGCCCAGAACGAGAATCGGCACATTGAAGTCCAGGGCCGTGTCGGTGATGACCTTCGAGACACCGCTATCGACCAGTTCGCGGCCAAAGCCGCCGCCTGCGCCAACGAGCAGCATGATGAGTGCAGTCGGGCCAAGACATTCATTGGTGAAACGCAGGATTGTCTCGCGTGAGAAGCCGCGGGCCAGCCCCAGAACATAAAAGGAGAGGATGACAGCCAGCACGAGGGCAATATCGGTGTTGCCGATGAAATGCAGGGCCGTGTTCAGGCTCGTTCCCGGTGCCGAGACGCGATCGGCTATCGACGCCACGAGCATCAGCACGACTGGCGAGAGAATGGTGAAGACCGTGATGGCAAAGCCGGGCATGTTCTTGGGCGGCTCGCGGTTCACGAACTGCTCTGCCAGCGGGTTGGCCTCGGTCAGGGGAACGCGGGGGGCAATGAAGCGAGCAAAGAGAGGGCCGGCAATGATGGCGATGGGTGTGCCGATCAGAATACCGAGGAAAATCGTATGGCCTGTATTGGCGTGATAGGCCGAGAGTGCGAGCAGCGTGGCCGGATGCGGCGGGATCATGGCATGGGTGACTGACAGCGCGGCCCCCATGGGAAGCGCGACACGCAGCAACGGTGTATCGGTACGGGCAGCCAGCACGAAGGCGAGGGGGATGAGCAGGACAAATCCGACCTCGAAGAATACCGGCAGACCGATCAGCAGACCGATGATCATCATCGCCCAGTCTACGCGCGAGCGTCCGGCCCGGTTGGAGATGGTCAGGGCTATGCGGTCAGCGCCGCCCGACTCAGCCAGCATCTTGCCCAGCATCGTGCCAAGCGCGATCACCGTGCCGACATGGCCAAGCACGTGGCCTGCGCCCTCCTCGAAGGATTTTACCACCTTGTCGGCTGGCATCCCCGCCGCAAGCGCAAGCGCCAGCGACGTCGTGAACAGCACGATGAACGGATTGAGCCTGAAGAAGGCAATGAGGACGACGATCGCAAGGATCGCGGCGGAGGCAAGGGAGATGGCAAAAAGCGCAGACATGACGTGATCACGCGGGGCTAACGGGGTTTCTGTCAACGTGTCATCACGTTGCTGCGTGTTCACATATTGGGCAGAAATCTTACAAGCCTGATCCCGCCTGTACCGGTCCGTTCCATATCATGGACCGATCCAAAGTGTTTGCGAGGCTGCCCGCACGGTTTGCACGATCAGCCTACGAGTCGCATCGGCTGTGATGCGTTGTTCTGGTGGGCATGGTCGTGGAACGCATGAGGTTCTATGCAGAGTAGAGACTCGCCAGTGGCGCTTACGACTCCATAAGATCCTGAGAGGGGAACACCGTGCTGATCCGAAGCGACGAGACAGTTGATATCCAGACACCCACGGGTGAGATGCGCGTCCATCTCTTCCGTCCGGCAAGAGCGGGACGTTTCCCCGCCATTCTGCTGTTTTCGGAAATCTATCAGGTGACCGCGCCTATCGAGCGCCTCGCCGCGATGATTGCAGGGCAGGGCTATCTGGTCGCGGTGCCGGAAGTCTATCACGAATACGAGGCTCCCGGCTGTGTGCTGGCCTATGACAAGCCGGGTACAGATCGCGGGAACGACCTGAAATACACCAAGCCCATCGGGCAGTTTGACAGTGACAATGTGGCGCTTGTTGCCTGGCTGCGCGGGCACGAAGCGTGCAGCGGGCGCTTTGGTGCGTTTGGCGTCTGTCTGGGTGGCCACCTTGCCTTCCGTGCAGCGCTGCTGCCGGACATCGAAGCGACAGCCTGTTTCTATGCTACCGATCTGCATACCGGCACGCTGGGTGGCGAGCGCCATGATGGTACGCTGGCCCGCGCTGCCGAGATAAGCGGCGAGATCATGATGGTATGGGGCCGTCATGATCCGCATGTGCCCTATGAGGGACGTCGCCAGATTCGCGATGCGCTCGAGCAGGCCGGTACGGCGCTGGAATGGCATGAGGTCGATGGCCAGCATGCCTTCCTGCGCGATGGTGCACCCCGTTTCGATGCAGCGCTGTTCCTTCAGGGCATGAGCTGGACCAACGGGCTCTATCAGCGCATGTTCATGGCTCAGCCCTGAGTCATGAAAGCGGCGCGACAGGGCGGAATTTCGCATAACGACAGCGATGGCACCGGGCAGCCTGACGGGCTGTATGGTGTCGAGCGCGCCAGGGCGATGCTGGCAGTCGCGCTGGCCGTGCTGCTTTCAGTGCTTGATTACGCGGTGGCCAATGTCGCGCTGCCGAGCATTGCGCATGACCTGCATATCGCCTCATCCCAGTCCATCTGGGTCATCAATGCCTATCAGCTTGCTTCGCTGTCGATGCTGCTCCCCCTGGCGTCGATCGGGGCACGTATAGGCTTTGCGCGCATGTGCCGGCTGGGCATCGCGATCTTTCTTGTCGCCTCCATCTTCTGTGCCCTGTCGCACAGCCTGCTTGAGCTTGCTCTTGCGCGGGCTCTGCAGGGTGTTGGCGGGGCGAGCATCATGAGCGTTGCCATTGCGCTCATACGGTTCATCTATCCCAAGGCAGCACTCGGCAAAGGGCTGGCCTTGAACGGCCTCATCATCGGTACCGGCGTGGCGCTTGGTCCTACCGTCGGTTCCCTGGTCATGTCGGTTGCCGACTGGCCGTGGATTTTCTGGATCAATGTACCCCTCGGGCTGGCGGCCCTGGCGCTGGCCAGCTTCGCCCTGCCAGTCACGCCATGCTCGGAGAAGGCGGTCGATCTGCCTGCTGTGGTGCTGACCATCTGTGCCTTTACCTTCACCGTGATTGGCGTTGATGACGCGGTGCATGGCGGGCTCTGGGGCGCATTGCTGCTCTCGGGGGCAGGTGTTCTCTGCTGGGCAGCGCTCCTGCGCTATCAGCGCGGCAAGGACGAGCCTGTGGTACCGGTCGATCTGCTGGGTGTGCCGTCGTTCCTGATTGCGTTCATCGTCGGCATGACAGGGTTTGTCGCGTCGAATTTCTTCATCATTGCCATGCCCTTCACGCTTGAGACCGTGTTCCAGCGCCCGGCGACAGTCACCGGGTTTCTGATCACGCCCTGGGCGGTAGGCGTGGCCACCATGTCGTTCCTCATTGGCCGCTGGACCGATCGGGTCCCTGCGGTTCTGCTCTCCAGCCTCGGCCTTGCCGTAACCGGATGCGGGTTTGCGTTGCTCTGGCTTCTGCCGCCAGATGCCTCGAATCTGGATATCATCTGGCGCACCTGGCTGGCGGGATCCGGGTTCGGCATGTTCCAGCCCCCCAATAACCGCGTCATGATGCTGGCGGCTCCCCGTGGGCGTGAGGGAAGCGCAAGCGGACTCGTGTCGGTCGCAAGGTTGGGCGGGCAGACGCTTGGCGCGCTGCTGGTTGCGAGCGTTTTTCGCTTCAGCACCCATGCCTCAACGCTGTGCCTGCTTTGCGCCATGCTGATTGCCTGGGTTGGCGCTGCGATGAGCCTGGCGCGTTCGATCAAGGCGAAGGCCTGACCGGGCTGGGGTCAGTCAGGCCGGTAGAGGCAGAATTCGGCACAGGCGAGTTTCACGCGCTGTCCTGCCCTCCAGCTCCATCGTTGTGGGCAGATCCATCACGCTTAGCGTCTCGATACCGTCTTTCGGCGCATAGGGGCGGCCTGGGTCAGCCATCCAGACCTCCATATGGGCCGCACAGTGACGCAGCCACGGAATGATCTGGTCCGCCATCTGCTGATTGTAGCAGACATCTCCGCAAAGAAGCAGGTCTGCCTTGGGCAATATGCCGATGATGGAGCCTTCCAGCGGGGTGAGGCCAACGCCATTCAGCGCGGCATTGAGCTGCGCGGCCTCAAGGGCAAGTGGGTCGATATCATTGGCAAGCACCTCTGCTGCGCCGGACCGTGCTGCCGCGATGCCTGCCAGACCACCCCCACAGGCGAAATCCAGCACGATGCGATCCCGCACCAGAGCCGGGTTGTCGAGGATGAAACGGGCAAGAAGCTGGCTGCCCGGCCACGCAAAGGCCCAGAAAGGCGGCTCTATGTTCATCTCGGCCAGGTGGGCTTCTGTCGCCTGCCAGATCGGGGTGATTTCAGTGGCTAGATGCAGCCTGAGCTCCGGGACGAGGGGCGCGGTTTCGATAACCGTCTGACTGGCAATGAAGTTTTCGGCCTCTCTCACGACAACACCCGCCCGCAGATCAGTGCCGCGGCCAGAACCATGCCAAACGGGACATTCTGACGAAACAGCATCAGGCACAGCGCCGGGTTGCGGATATCCAGACGAGCGATCTGGCTGACCAGCATGAGGCTGGACAGGAGCGCGAGAGGCCAGACACTCCAGTGCAGCCCAGCCAGTGCGATGGCCGCCGACAGGAGGAGGGCCGCCCCTGCGTAGCAGGATGCGATGAAAGGCCGCGCCTGCGTTGCCCAGAGACGCGAGGTTGAACGCACTCCAATACGGGCATCGTCATCCATGTCCTGAAAGCCATAGATGGTGTCAAAGCCAAGCTGCCACAGGATCGTGCCGGCGTAGAGCAGGGCACAGACCCAATCGACCCGCCCTGCGGCAGCGGCGTACCCCATGGGGGCGCCGAAACCAAAGGTGAACCCCATGACGAGCTGCGGCCACCACGTTACGCGTTTGGCTGCCGGGTAAAGCCCGACCAGAAGCAGGGCAAGCGGTGCGAGCGCCCAGCAGATTGCGGGAAGCTGGAATAGCACCAGGGCGCCGATAACAAGCAGGGCTGCCAGCAGCCAGAGGGCCTGAAGCACCGAGACAGCGCCGCTGGCAAGAGGGCGACCTGCGGTACGGGCAACCTGGGCGTCGATCTTGCGGTCCCAGATGTCATTGACGACACAACCGGCTGACCGCATGGCGAGGGAGCCAATGGCGAAAAGGGCGATCAGCACGGCACGGCGGGAGAATGTCGCGCCCTCGGCCAGCGCGATTCCCCAGATGCCGGGCAAAAGGAGGAGCCACGTGCCGACAGGGCGGTCGAGACGGGCCAGCAGCAGATAGGGCCGCCATGCGCGCGGCATACGGGCGATCCAGCCATGAGCGCGTATGTCAGTGTGGGGCACGGTCTCGCGCGTCATCGGGGTCTCCATGTCGTCATGAGGGTTCATTGCGTCTATGAACAGGGAACGTCAATCACGCATCACGAGGCAGACATGCAGGACGCCCCCCGGCTCTATCTGGATCAGCTCCTTCCCGGCATGGGGGCGGGCACAGCAATCGCGCTCGATCCGGGTCAGATGCGTTATCTCACCGCTGTGCTGCGGCTGAACGAAGGGGAAGCGCTGTGCGTATTCGGTAAAGGGGCGGGCGAATGGACAGCGCGTCTTGAGATCCAGCGCAAGGACCGGGGGCAGGCGGTTCTGACCATGCTCAGCCGCCCTGCGGTGGAGGTGCCGGGGCCGGTTCTGGTATTTGCCCCACTCAAGCGCGACGCCACCGATCTTGTGCTGCGCATGGGGACCGAGATGGGTGTCAAACGTTTCGCGCCTGTGATCACGGAACGCACCAATACGCACCGCATCAACGCCGAGAGGTTTCGCGCCATTGCGATCGAGGCCGCGGAACAATGCGAACGGCTTGATATTCCAGTCATCCAGCCGCTGCGGCCACTGGCGCAACTGCTTGATGAATGGCCCCAGTCCTATCCGCTCTATGCAGCGCTGGAACGACAGCTAAGTCCGGGCGTTGAACCGGTGCCGTCGCATTATGGCCTGCTGATCGGGCCGGAGGGTGGATTCTCGGAGAGCGAGCGCCGCCTGCTGAATACGCATAGCGCGATCAGGCCGGTTTCGCTGGGAAATCTGATCCTCAGGGCAGATACGGCAGTGATTGCCGGGCTTGCCCAGTTGGCGTTTCGCGCATCACGGTCCATATAGGACGAAACTCGACAGTTTCTTTTTCCAGAAATCTCCCTTTGAGGCTCCAGTACCGCCCATGTCCAATCCCGGTGACCTGAATGACGCGCCCATCGAGAGCAAGGCGCAGCTCGTTGCACTTCTGGCGGATGGGGCCAAGCCACAGGAGTCATGGCGCATCGGTACCGAGCACGAGAAATTCGGCTTTGTTCTGCCGGGCGATCATTCGGGCCGCGAAGCCTATTCGGCACCTGCCTACACGCCGAAGGGTATCGAATCGCTCCTTGAGGCAGTCATGGCTGACGGGCGTGACTGGCAGGCCATTACCGATCATGACAAACTCATAGGGCTCAAGGGGCAGGGCGATCATAAGGGCGAATCTCTCTCGCTTGAGCCTGCAGGGCAGTTCGAACTGTCAGGACGTCCCGTCGCGACGCTGCACGAGACACGCGACGAGATGCAGGCGCATTTCGACGCGATCAGGGAGCCAGCCAAGGCGCTTGGTCTGGGCTTCGCGCCCCTGGGTTTTCAGCCGCTCTGGACCCGTGATGCCATGCCGATCATGCCCAAGAGCCGTTACGCGATCATGCGACGCTACATGCCGAAAGTCGGTACACTCGGGCTGGATATGATGACCCGCACCTGCACGGTTCAGGTCAATCTCGATTTCGGCTCCGAGGAGGACATGGCTCGCAAGATGCGCGTTTCCCTTGCGCTACAGCCGCTCGCAACAGCGCTCTTTGCGAATTCTCCCTTCTATGAGGGAAAGCTGAACGGTTTGTTGTCGAACCGCGCGCAGGTCTGGACCGATACTGATAACGCGCGTTCGGGCATGCCAGCCTGTTGTTTCGATGACCATTTCGGCTTCGAGCAGTATGTGGACTGGGTTCTTGATGTCCCCATGTATTTCATCATGCGCGATGGTGAGATACGCGATGTTGCAGGGGCGTCGTTCCGCGCCTGGCTGGAAGGTAAGGCGCAGTCAGCGCTTGCTGGTTTCACCCCGACGATGGGTGATTTCGAGGATCACCTGACAACGGTTTTCCCTGATGTACGCCTCAAGCAGTTTCTCGAAATGCGCGGTGCCGATGCGGGTAGCCCGGCAATGATGCTGGCTCAGTCGGCGCTCTGGGTGGGGCTGCTCTATGATCCGGCCACTCTGGTCGCAGCCGAGGCGCTGGTTCGTGAGCAGGATTGGTCGGACTATCGCGCCCTGCGTGCTGAGGTGCCGCACAAGGCGATGGGCGCGGATTTCCCCGGCGGCCTACGCGGGCTCGCCAAGCGCGTCATTGCGTTGGCTGAGCAGGGGCTGCGTGCGCGTGGTCTGGGTGAAGAAGTCTGTCTTGCCCCGCTCCAGATCATCGCTGATGGCGGGCCAACGCAGGCCGAGCATTGGGTGGAGCGTTTCAAGGGAGCCTGGCAGGGCGATGTCCGTCACGTTTTTGAAGAAGCAGCGATCTGAAATGAGCGCGAACAAGTCACGACCCTTTATCCGAACCGTGATTCTGACCGGCCTCCTGGGCGGCATCTCGGCCATTACTCCCGACACGGTGCTGGCCCAAGGCAATGCTGCAACGCCTCAGGCTGCGGTTCTCAAGCCCACCGATGCTGGCTGGATTGCCCGGGTGCAGGATGCGCTGAACGCCATCCATGCGATCAAGGCGCGGTTCCAGCAGATCGCGCCCGATGGCAGTCGCTCCACGGGACAGGCCTGGCTGGACCGGCCTGGGAAGATGCGTTTCGATTACGATAAGCCGAGCCCGCTGCTGCTCATCGCCAATGACGGCAAGGTTGTCTATCAGGATCGGGAGCTCGGGCAGGTCACGACGCTACCTCTCGATCGGACACCGCTTGGTCTGTTGCTACGGCCCGATCTGCGCTTGTCTGGCGATGTGACGGTGACGGCCTTCCAGCATGACCATGGGCTGGTGCAGGTCACCCTGGTTCGCACGGCGACACCATCAGAGGGTAGCCTGACACTTATCTTCAATGACTCCCCCCTGACGCTGAAATCATGGGTGGTCAAGGATGCGCAAGGACGCGAGACGCAGATCGACCTGTTCAACGTCGTTTCCAATCCCGGCAACCCGGCGACATTGTTCGCACTACCAAAAGAACAGGACTGACGTGATCACCTTAGAGCGCGGGGATGCGTCGTCCTCCGCGCTTCGAAGGGCGACCCCACGCCGGTATGATGTCCGCACCGACGCAAGGCAGCCGCGACCTGCGGCCTTCCTCGCATTCGGTCACTGATCAGCTTTTGCCAATCTCCAGCGCGCGGGCATAGACAACGCGCTTGGGCAAATTGACCGCCCCGGCGACCAGAGTCGCCGCATCTTTAACGGAATGGGTCTTGAGCGCCTCAATAAGGCGCGCGTCCAGAGCATGCGCGTTGTCATCCGCCTCGTCCCCTGGCGGTCCCACGAGGACGGTGATTTCTCCGCGGGGGGCCGTCTCGGTGAAATGCTCGCGGATCACAGCGAGTGAGCCTCGTCTTATTTCCTCGAATTTCTTGGTCAGTTCACGCGCCACGGCGGCTTCACGCTCGGGGCCGAAAACAGCGATCAGGTCATCCAGCATGTCCAGCAGGCGGTGGGGCGCTTCATACCAGATGAGCGTTGCTGACAGGCCCGCCTGTTCTGCCGCACGCAGAACAGCAAACTGGGAGCGCCGGGCCGAGGAACGCGGACTCGCGAAGCCGCTGAACAGATAGGGGTGAGGCGGCAAGCCTGAAAGGGTGAGGGCGAGCGTCGCGGCATTGGCTCCGGGTATGGCGCTGACAAGGACGCCAGCCGAGATTGCCGCACGTGCCAACCTGAAGCCGGGATCCGATACGAGCGGTGTTCCGGCATCGGAGACAAGGGCCAGTCGTGCACCGCCTGCGAGACGGGAGAGCAGGCCGGGGAGGCGGTCTTGCTCATTGTGGTCATGCAGAACTTGTGTCGGGGTGGAAACGTTATAGGCCTTCAACAGCCTGGCTGTTACCCGGGTATCCTCGCACAGGATGACATCCGCGGCCTTGAGTGTAGCGATTGCACGCGTACTCATGTCGCCCAGATTGCCGATTGGTGTAGCCACGAATGTCAGGCTGCCGGGTGGCAGGGTCGCGGAATTGCCGGAAGTGTCATAAGCATGCGGCGGACCATCATGGGTCGAGTCGTCAACAGGAGTATGGGTGTAAGATGATAGGTCGGACATTCGGTCCCCGTCAGCGCGTGGTTTCCTTCACATCGCTCAGGTCGGCCTCTGCATGCAAGCTGTCTGCTCTCGCAGGCGTCGCGGCACTTGCCCTCACTGCCTGCGGTGGTCCGGAGAGCCCGCCCCCCATTGCCAGTGTTGGACCCGGATCGGCTCAGGAAGCTTCCGGTCAGAAGAAAATCGCGATGTTGCTGCCCCTGAGCGGTCGTTTCGGCAAGCTCGGCCAGCAGATGGCCAACGCAGCCCATATCGCGGTACCGGACGGGCACGGTGTAACGCTTGATATCCGCGATACAGATGCCCCCGGCCAGACGGCCGAAACCGCAGCCCGTGCCGCGATTGCGCAGGGTGATCGCGTTATTCTCGGTCCTCTGACAGCCCCTCAGACTGCGACAGTGGCCTCGATTATCTCCCCTGCAAATATCCCGGAATTTGCCTATACGAGTGATCAGGCACAGGCACGACCCGGCGTGTGGGTGATGGGTGTGACGGTCGAGCAGCAGGTCAATCGTCTCGTTGAAGCTGCGAGCGCCGAGGGGCGAAAGACCTTTGCTGCCTACCTTCCCGATTCGGCACTGGGCCACGCACTGGCTGATGCCCTGGGCAAGGCCTGCATTGCCCATGGTCTGGCACAGCCAAATATCGCCTTCCATAACGGCACAAGCGAGTCGATCGCTTCCGGACTCAAGACACTGGCGGACTGGCAGGCGCGACAGGATCAGGCAACCCGACAGGCCGCCGCCGCGCAGCCTGCCGCATCTTCCGAGCCTGATGCCGTCAATCCTCTTGGTAATGAGTCCGCAACCGCTCCGGCGGTTGCCGTCACGAATCCCGGTGGCGCAAGCGCCGGTAATGCGGGGGCAACAGCCGAGACAGCCAAGCCAACGCTGGCGCCGCCACCTTTTGACGCGCTGCTGCTGGGTGATACAGGGCTGCAACTTGCCAACGTCATTGACGGGCTCAAACAGGCAGCGATCGACACACGTCAGACCCGCATCCTCGGGCCGGCGCTATGGAATGCTTTTGCTGCCAAGCTTGGTGCGCTGCGCGGTAGCTGGTTCGCCGCGCCAGATCCGTCTTTCCGAAATGATTTCGTTCAGCGCTATCGCGCACGTTACGGCTATGCCCCATCGGTGCTAGCCAATGTCGCCTACGACACGGCCACAATGGCAGCCGTACTCAGCCAGCGCCCTGACGGGTTTTCCGAAAGCTCGCTGCTGCGCCCTGACGGGTTTGCCGGAGCTGACGGCACTTTCGTTTTAAGGGGCGATGGCACGGTGACACGCGGACTTGCCTTGTTTGAAATTCTGCCCGGTGGTGGGGTAAAGATGGCCTCGGCTGCACCGAGACGCCTGTCGCGCTGAGCGGTTTATGCTGGCCCTGCTCACCTGCGGGTGAGAGGGGCGGCCCTGCTGGTAGAGAACTCTGCCAGACGTCCTGTTCCTGAGGCCCCGGAGGCATTCCTCGCGTAGGAGAGATAACGGGGAACAGCTGTCGGGCGCTGTTTCCCTGCCTGCTCACCTGCTTGGTCGAGGTTTCAGGCGGCGGCGATGGATTTGAGAGGCAAAACCGGACGGACCGTATTCAGAGCGAGCTCGAGGCTCGGATAGACGCCTAGCTCATGCTCGCGAATGTGGTCAATCAGGACCCAGCGAAGACCGCGTGGCTTGATCATGTAGGCAGGGTCCGCATTCTCACGAACCCAGATCAGAATATGGGCGACAGCTTCGCTTCGTCCATCGAGAGATTCCGTCTCGATATCAGCGTCGCAAAGCCCCATCGCGAGGCCAGCCTCCAGCCATTGCGAGAGATACTCGCGATGACGAGGCAGCACATTGAAGCGCAGTGGAATCACATTGCTGAGAGGTGCTGGAGTTTCGTTCTTGGGAAACGGCAGCGTCTGGGCCATACGTTGCGTCCTCATTTCTGGTGCAACACCGAGGCTAGACGGCAAAAGCGGACGGTCTCAACGTAAAATTGCATTTGTATGACGTTTTCCGTCATCGTGAGGGCAGGGTGTTGCACAAAAGCAATGCTTCGTTTCACCTATGTTCAGATAGGAAAAAAGAAACTTTCGGTCTCTCCCGACCGTTATTTACGCCATTTTCTTGTATACAATTCTTTTGGCCAGCGACGATGGAGCCATAGCCAGCTCCCGGGTCTCTCCGTGATCCAGCGTTCAAGCTGATCATTGAGCCTTTGGGTGAGACTGCCGATCTCGTCACTGCGACGCGCGGCGAGGTTAGGGTAAAGGACGGGACCAACCTCCAGGTGCAGTCTCGCCGGGCCAAGCCGGATGATTCGCCCCGTCACGATGGGGCAGTCATGCTTGACGGCAAAGGCCGCTGCCGCCGAGGCTGTCATGGCAGGGAGGTTGAAAAAGCGACATTCTATCCCGTCATTCATTTTCTGGTCACCGAGGATACCCAGATGATGCCCTTTCGCGAGATGGCGCAGGGCCGAACGCGCGCCCTTCGACCCTTTCGCAAACATGGGGACCTCAAGGCCCATTGCGCGCGATCGCAGACTGATGATGAGTCTGTTTACGAGCGGATTGCCTGCTGCACGGTAGAACGACGCGAAAGGCAGACCGTGACGCGCGACAAGGGGGGGCAGCATCTCCCAGTTGCCAATATGACCTGAAAAGAAGATTACGGGTCGACCCGTCATCCGTACGGTATTCAGCGCCTCGACATTGCTGATCGACCAGCCGGGACCGCAAGCCGTGTCCTTTTCAAGGCGAGACAAGTGAGGAAATTCGCCGAGCGTGCGCCCCAGATTATCCCAGACCTCCTTGATGATGGCGGCGCGTTCCCGTTGCGTGAGACGTGGTAGCGCGAGACTCAGATTGTCATCAGCAACGCGTGAGACAGGCAGGCGTGGCCCAACGGTCCGTGCGAGCCACCCTCCGAGATTGGAGGCGCTCGCCGCCGGCAGGCAGGAGAACCCGGCCAATGCCAGACGGGCCACAACGTATTCGACGCGGTGCAGGAGAGAGATCGCAGGAGTGTCGCTCATGGGGCGGCTCTACACAGTTGCGAATAGCTGGTCCAGCAGGCGTTCGGGCGCTTCGGGATCGGACCAGAGCAATTCGACGTCGATAACGGTCACATCGTCGCGCAACCAGTCTGGCAGCTTGACCCAGTCCTTGCGTGTCGTGACCAGAGCGGTCCTGGGTTGACGGGCCAGTACCGACAGGCGGCGGCAATCACGCTCGGTATAGGCGTGATGGTCATCAAAGGTGATGCTGCGCATTGCGGGCGCCCCGGCGTCGCGCAGCATGTCGAAGAATTTTGCGGGACGCCCGATACCAGCGAAGGCGATGACCTGCTTTCCCTGTAGCCGTCTTATGGCAGCCGACGGAATAAGGCGCGCCGACAGGACTGTGACTGCCGGCGGCACGATCGCGGCAAGGTCCGTGTCGTTGCGTCCTATGACGATGAGCGCATCGGCACGCATAAGTCCTTTTCCAGCCGGTTCGCGCAAGGGGCCAGCGGGGAGGGTCTGGCCATTGCCAAGCCCAATCGCGCCGTCGATGGTAATCAGGCGCATGGTCTGACGCAGGGTTGTGTTCTGCAGGCCGTCATCCATGATCAGGCACGTTGCACCGGCTTCCGTCGCGAGCCTGGCCGTTTCTGCGCGATTGCCTCCAATCCATACGGGAAAGTCCTGTGCCAGCATGAACGGTTCGTCACCTACATCCTGCGCTGTATGGACATCAGCCGCTACCCGCAGGGGGCCGGTTAACCGACCACCGTAACCACGACTGAGGATGTGGGGCTGCTCCCCCCGGGCCAACAGCCTTGCTGCCAGATCGCGCACCAATATGGTCTTTCCGGTTCCCCCTACACTGAGATTACCGCAGCAGAGAACCGGAATACTTGCCGTTGCAGGGCGCGCGCGCATGGCTCTGACAAGACTGATCGTGTCGAAAAGAAGTGATGCTGGCCTGAGGGCGCGCGCCTGCCAGCTTCGGTTATGTCTGAGCCAGAAGGCTGGGGGTGAGAGTTTCAGGCGCACAACGTCTCGATCTTCTCGGCCAGCCTGTGCGCAACGTCATGTCCGGACCCGATGGTCTCTCTCGCGCGACGGGCACGGTCCTTCCACAAGGGAGGGTCGGTCAACACCTCTATGATCCATTCAGCCAGTTGCATCTCATCATCTATAGTCCCGACGAGCCCTTTCAGTTGCGTAAAGGCCGGACGAAAATTGTCATGAAAGGGGCCAGTCGCGAGGGCGAGATCAAGTCTTGCCGCTTCGAAAGGATTATGTCCGCCGCCTGGGGCCAGGAGTGAGTTGCCAATGAAGGTGCAATCGGCTAGGCGATAGAACAGCCCCATTTCTCCGAGGGTATCGGCAATCCATACGGGATCGTCCCGGGTCGGCATGACTCCTGCGCTTCGCTGAGGCGCTGCAGGTGAGGTGAGGGCAGCGATATCTGGCCCCCGCACCGGATGCCTGGGGGCAATGATCGTCAGCAGGTCAGGGAAATGAGTCCTTGCGCGACAGGCTGCACGCAGGATGATCTCGTCCTCGCCCGGATGGGTGGATGCAGCGAGAAATACGGGTCGCCCTGAGATTGCCCATCTGAGCCTGTCGAGCTCGCTGCGGTCAACAGATGGGGGTGGCGCATCCTGCTTGAGATCGCCAAGGCAAACGACGTCCCGGGCTCCTAGCGCAGTGAAATGTCGCCCATCCTCCTCTCCCCTCGCGGCGACGAAAGCGAGGCGATGAAAAAGCGGTGGGGCAATATGGCGTGCCCGATGCCAGCGCCGCCAGGATTTCTCGGAAAGGCGTCCATTGAGCACGCCAACAGGAATGGCGCGGCGGGTACAGGCGAGGATCAGACCAGGCCAGAGTTCGCTATCCGTCAGCAAGAGGGCCGCGGGTTGCCAGTGATCGAGAAAACGTCGCGTCCAGACGGGCGTATCATAGGGAATGAACTGATGAAGGATACGTATGGCGCTGTGCTCAGGCTGGGCAAGGTAATGAGCGACGATATCAGCGCCGCCGGTCGTGGCACTGGTCAAGAGAAAGTGCCAGTCAGGATTGCGTTCTGACAATGTTTCGATCAGTGGCAGAATGGAGTGGGTTTCACCGACACTTGCAGCATGAAGCCACAACACGCGACCGGCCGGGCGCTCCAGTTCTGTACGGCCACGCCTTTCGGGGAGACGTTCTCGACGTTCCTTTCCGCGCCTGAGCCTCATGATCATCATGGCCCGCAGCCCCGGCGTGATCATCACGCCCAGCAGGTGCCACAGATAGTCAGGAACGGTGAAACGGCCTGCAGAAAGATAGTGTTCGGCGCTGGTCGAGAGACCTTTGAGGGCCTGTTCGATTTCTTCTGGCGTCGTGTCCCCCGTCATGGGGGCGCCGTAGAGCATGTATCCGCGACCGAAAGGCAGGGGAATGCGCAGACCGTCCCAGGTGGGCAGGCGCAACGATGTGCAGGCCCCGCCTATGGGAATGAGCGGGCTGCCTGAGAGACGCATCAGGGCAGGGGTGCCTGGCTGGACCCGCTCTGCCGGGCCACGTGGACCATCTGGCGTGATGGCAAAGACAGAGCCGCGTCGGATTGCCTGCACAGCTTCACGCAGGGCACGACTGCCCCCTTTTTTCTTGCCCTGCCGGTCGCTCGATCCCTCGACGCCGGTGATCCCCCAGGGAGCCACGAGGTCATTGATGAACCGCCCGTCCCGGTTGCGGCTGATCATGACCCTGAAATCAAGGGCGGCGTTCTGGCGATGTCCCCAGCGGCACATTGCCGGCAGGGAAAGCAGGGAACGATGCCAGCAGGCCGTGATACAACCCTCGACCCTGCGATCCGGGCTCTGTAGCAATGAAGGCCGAGACTCAGGCGCACCGGTGAAATGCCAGCGAATGGTGCTCTGTGCAAAGCCGAGATAAATGCGCGCCAGTTTCAGCAAGATGCGTTCGGCGCGTGAACGCCTAGGAGATCCGGCCTGGCTTTCAGCCGGAGTTTCGTGCTCGAGGCGGGTCATTCGGCGGCTGGAAGGAAGTCACCCATACCGCGCCGGTAGCATGTCCGCCGCGCCATGGCAAAAATTCGACATCAACGGCTCATCAGAACCGTTATGCCTGCATGCTCCAGAACATGTCGGGTGGCACCCCCCATGATCATCTGGCGCAGACGTGAATGAGAATAGGCTCCCATTGTGAGCATGTCAGCGCCGAAATCTGCACACGCGGTGAGGATGCCTGCACCGACATCGCGCTCGATTCCCTTGAAGTTTCTGATCTCGGCATTCACGCCGTGCAGCTTGAGATAATCCTGCACCGTATCTGCTTCAGGCCCGCGCCGATGATAATCGACGCTGGTCAGGATCTGCACGGCCTCGGCCTGTTTGGCATAAGGGAGAGCCCCACGCAGGGCCGATGCCGCCTCTGCGGTGCCATTCCAGGCAATACACAGGCGCTTGCCCGAACTGACCGGCGGGGTGGGGGGCGCAATAACCAGCGGGCAGCCACTATCGTAAAGCACTGCGTGCAGGACTTCCGAGGCACGGGCATTATCGTTAGGCCCGAGATGCGGCATTAGGGTGAGGTCCGACAGGCGGGCTCGCCAGGTCACGGCCTCGTGTTCCGATCCCGTTAGGAATTCGAGGGATGCGCTCAGCCGCGAATGCGCCAAGGGATCGTTTTCGAGAAACCCTTGCTTGGGCTCGATGTCATTGTCGCGAATGAATGCATCGAATTTGAGCCGAACCTGAAGCATGCGACGATGCGCTTCATGCTCGGCAGCCTCCATCATCTCGTTGATCATGGCGCTTGATAGGCCTTCGCCTGTCAGGGCCGCCATTTCATTGGGATCGTCGCCCACGAGAACGGTCGAGAGGTGAGCGTTGAACGCGCGCGCATGGAGAAGGCCGACACGCAGAACGGCATCGATATTGCCTGCGCCATTCAGCGGGACGAGGATGTTTCTGACGTCGTTGGCCATGAGGGGTCTCACTTGATGAATAATGGGTCTGGAGGAATGGGCGTTGCACAGCGCGCCCATTCTGGTCTGGGTCAGGGATAAAGCCGGGTTACCACCCAATCATTCTCTTCGCGCGTCCATGTGGCGCGGTCATGCATGCGATAGGGCCGATCCTGCCAGAACTCGATCTGCCGGGGCACAAGGCGGAAACCTGACCAGTTGGCCGGACGCTCGGGTTCCTTCCCCTCGAAGCGCGCCGTCACGGCTTCTATACGTTTTTCGAAATCAGCACGCTCGGCAAGAGGCCGCGACTGGTCGGAGGCGATGGCACCGATCCGTGAATTGCGGCTGCGACTGGCAAAATAGCGATCGGCTTCCTCCGCGCTGACCGGCTCGACCGGACCCTCGATGCGGATCTGGCGGCGGAGGGATTTCCAGTGGAAAAGCAGGGCAGCATTCGGATTGCTGACCAATTCGCCCCCCTTGCGGCTCTCGAGATTCGTATAGAACACAAAGCCGCGCTCATCGGCGCCCTTCAGAAGGATCATGCGGACTGAAGGAATGCCGTCACGTGTGGCTGTCGCAAGTGCCATGGCATTCGGGTCGTTGGGTTCGCTCGCCTCGGCTTCTTTCATCCACTCGGCAAAAAGAACAAAGGGATCTGCATCAAGGGGGATGAGAGGGGATGTTGTATCGTGAGCCATGACAGGGCGTCTCCCGCGTTATTCAGGTCCGTATTCGTTGTCCCTGCTAACGTGTCATCTCGACACTTGTTTGCGCGGCAGGCATGTGCGACGTAGCGGAGCCTTATTATTTCTTTCTCTGACATTAACCGGGATCTGCCTCATGTCCACCGCTTCCTTCGATCTCCCTACCGGGACGCTGATGGCGGGCAAGCGCGGCCTCGTGATGGGCGTCGCCAATGACCGCTCCATTGCCTGGGCCATCGCCTCTGCCTGCGCCGCACAGGGGGCAGAGCTCGCATTTACCTATCAGGGCGAGGCTCTGGGCAAGCGCGTCAAGCCGCTGGCGGAGAGTGTCGGCGCATCCCTGGTTATCCCCTGCGATGTCAGTGACGATGCCGATATCGACCGCGCTTTTGATGAAATCGAGAAAGCGTGGGGCCAGATCGATTTCGTGGTTCATGCCATTGGCTGGGCTGACAAGCAGTTCCTGCGTGGGCGCTATGTCGACACCCCTCGCGATGCCTTCCTGAAGGCAATGGATATCTCCTGCTTCTCCTTCACGGCGGTTGCCCGCCGGGCCGCGGCGCTTATGACAGATGGCGGTTCGCTGCTGACCCTGTCGTATCTCGGTGCCGAGCGCGTCATGCCTCATTACAATGTGATGGGTGTGGCCAAGGCTGCGCTTGAGGCTTCGGTTCGCTACATGGCGGCCGATCTCGGCAAGGACAATATCCGCGTCAATGCGATCTCTGCCGGGCCGATCATGACGCTGGCTGCCAATGGCATCGGCGATTTCCGTTACATCCTGCGCTGGAACCAGCTCAACGCGCCGATGGAGCGCAATGTCTCGCTCAAGGATGTAGGAGGTTCGGGCCTCTATTTCCTGTCTGACCTTTCGTCGGGCACCACGGGTGAGGTTCACCACGTCGATTGCGGCTATCACGTGGTGGGTATGAAGAACCCGACCGCGCCCGATATCGCTGTCGCATCCTCAGAAGGCTGACATGTCGGATAACAGCTTCGGGACGCTGTTTCGTGTCACGACCTGGGGCGAGAGCCACGGGCCGGCCATTGGCTGCGTCGTTGATGGCTGCCCGCCCGGTATCACCCTGAACGAGGGTGACATCCAGCCCTGGCTGGATCGGCGCAGGCCGGGGCAGTCCAAATTCACCACCCAGCGCCAGGAGGCGGATCAGGTCCGTATCCTTTCCGGCGTGTTCGAGGGCAGGACGACTGGCACGCCGATCGCGCTCATGATCGAAAATACGGATCAGCGCTCGAAAGACTACTCGGACATCGCATCACGCTATCGCCCCGGCCACGCCGACGTCACCTATGACCTGAAATACGGGCACAGGGATTATCGCGGTGGCGGACGCTCATCGGCGCGCGAGACAGCCTGCCGTGTCGCAGCTGGCGGTGTCGCTCGGCGTGTGATCGAAACCCTGCTGGGCGAGACAGCGACCATACGCGCAGCGTTGGTACAGATTGGCGGCCTTGCGATCGACAGGGCGCGGTGGGACTGGGGTGAAGTCAATCGCAATCCCCTGTTCTGTCCGGACCCTGTCACGGCGGTTGAGTGGGAGGGCCTTCTCTCAAGCGTGCGCAAGGAAGGATCATCCATCGGCGCGCTGGTTGAAGTTGTTGCCGAGAATTTCCCGGCCGGCCTCGGTGCGCCGCTCTATGGCAAGCTGGACGCCGACATCGCCTCCGCCCTCATGGGGATCAACGGGGTGAAGGCAGTCGAGATTGGCGAGGGTATGGGCGTTGCGGTGCTGCGTGGTGAAGAGAACGCCGACCCGATGCGCATGCGCGACGGAGCGCTTCATTTCGAAGGAAACCGGGCGGGCGGTATTCTGGGTGGTATCTCGACTGGCCAGCCTGTCACCGCACGTTTCGCGATCAAGCCGACCAGTTCAATCCTGGTGCCGGTGCCCTCGGTCAACCGTCAGGGCGAAAATATCGATGTCATGACAAAGGGCCGCCACGACCCCTGTATCGGTATCCGTGCGGTGCCCGTGGCGGAGGCTATGCTGGCCTGCCTGCTGGCAGATCACATCCTGCGTGACCATGCTCAGAACAGCTGGCATCGCACCCGCGATTAGAGATCACTCTCCGGCGGGTGCTGAGTACCCGGGCTCACTCCCGTAAGTGGGGTAGATCGAGTCCGATGGCAGGACGATCGAACACTCAGCCGAATATGGTAAGGCGTTCCACGTTCCGCCATCACTGCCCCGGCACCTCCGGGCTGATCTACGCATGATCGCTAACCACGCGCACGCATCGGTGCTCAGGGGAAGGGGTGTCAGGCTGGCAGTCGCCAGCCCAACGGTTCAGACCAACGCGGCAGACAGGGTGATATCAGCCTTGAAGAGCTGCGAGACGGGACAGCCATTCTTGGCCTTCGTGGCAAGTTCTTCGAACTTCGCCTGATCGGCGCCGGGGACAGCGCCCTTGAGGTCGAGATGAATGGCAGAAATCTCGAAACCGCCCTCGGTCTTGTCGAGCGATACAGTCGCCTTGGTCTCAAGCGACGTTGCCGTAAGGCCTGCTTCGCCAAGAATCATGGAGAGCGCCATGGTGAAACAGCCGGCATGCGCCGCACCGATCAGCTCCTCAGGATTCGTGCCGGGCTTGTCCTCGAATCGCGTGTTGAAGCCATAGGGTTGGCTGGAAAGCGCACCGCTCTGCGTCGAGATCGTACCCTTGCCGTCCTTCAGGCCACCGCTCCACTGGGCGCTGGCAGTTTTCTTGATCGTCATGTGCAAGTCCTCCTGCTGGGTTCCGGACGCAGAAGCCTCCGGTTGCTCAGCCAACGCAGGGGCCGGGGAATTGTTCACCTGTAACGCTGTGACATCATCGCAACGCCGGGAGCGTGCCGTAAAAAAAGCGGCTTGGGGGAACTCCATGTTCTCCAAGGGCTTCTGCCCCTGTCAACACCATATGTAGTGCCGAGAGCGAAATTTAACCCGATATATTGCTTGTCTGGCAGGCGCGACTTGCGCCAAGAGGACACTCGGAAATTGCGATACCAAACTCGATTTGATCCTGGGGAGATGGCCCGTGAGCCTGCTAGACGACACGATCCGTGAGCCTGTTTCAGCGACGGCTGATGTTCTGCCTGAGCCCTGTGACCGCGCTCCCCAGGAGATCGAGGCCGAGCCGGATATGTTCGATGATGTCGTTCAGCTTGAGGGCCATCACCCTGTCCGGGTCAACCGGTCACGTGATTCGCTGCTGACTGATTTCGGCCGGGCGACGCTTGATAACCGCTACCTGTTGCCGGGCGAGCACTATCAGGACCTCTTCGGTCGTGTCGCCTCGTATTACGGTGCTGATGCCGCCCATGCACAGCGCCTCTACGACTATATTTCACAACACTGGTTCATGCCCGCGACCCCGGTTCTGTCCAACGGGGGAACGTCACGTGGTTTGCCGATCTCGTGCTTCCTGAACGAGGCCGATGACAGCCTGCGTGGCATTGTGGACCTCTGGAACGAGAATGTCTGGCTGGCCTCCAAGGGTGGTGGCATTGGCTCTTACTGGGGTAATCTGCGCTCGATCGGCGAGAATGTCGGCAAGAACGGCAAGACCTCGGGTGTCATTCCGTTCATCCGCGTCATGGACAGCCTCACACTCGCCATTTCGCAGGGCTCTCTGCGTCGCGGTTCGGCGGCAGTCTATCTGCCCGTCTGGCATCCCGAGATCGAGGAATTCGTCGAGATGCGCCGCCCGACCGGTGGTGACCCTAACCGCAAGGCTCTAAACCTGCACCATGGTGTGCTCCTCACCGACGACTTCATGCGCGCCGTGGAGAAAGATGAGGAATGGGGCCTGCGCTCGCCCAAGGACATGTCTGTCATCCGCAGCATTCCGGCACGTCAGCTCTGGATCCGTATCCTCACGGCCCGCATGGAGCAGGGTGAGCCCTACATCATCTATTCCGATCATGTGAACAAGGCGCGCCCCGAGCATCACAAGCTTGCCGGGCTTGAGGTCAAGACCTCCAATCTCTGTGCGGAAATCACCCTGCCCACCGGCCTCGATCATCATGGCAAGAACCGTACCGCCGTATGCTGCCTCTCCTCGCTCAATCTTGAGACATGGGATGAGTGGAAGGACAACCCGCAATTCATCGAAGACGTCATGCTCTTCCTTGATCGCGTGTTGCAGGACTTCATTGACCGCGCACCCGATGACATGGAGCGTGCCCGCTACGCCGCCATGCGCGAGCGTTCGGTCGGGCTTGGGGTCATGGGCTTTCATTCCTTCCTGCAGGCGCGCAGCATCCCGTTCGAGAGCGTGATGGCGCGTGTGTGGAACAAGCGCATTTTCCAGCACATCAAGGTGCAGGCCGACGCGGCCTCCAAGCATCTTGCCGAGCTGCTCGGGCCATGCCCCGATGCCGAGGAATACGGCATCATGGAGCGTTTCTCGAACAAGATGGCGATTGCCCCTACGGCCTCGATCTCGATCATCGCAGGCAATGCCAGCCCCGGTATCGAGCCGATCTCGGCCAATGTGTTTTTGCAGAAAACCCTCTCGGGCTCGTTCACCGTGCGCAACCGCCATTTGCTCAAGCTGCTGGAGCAGAAGGGGTATAACAACGATGCAGTCTGGTCCTCGATCACCCTGAACAAGGGCTCTGTGCAGCATCTCGACTTCCTGACGCAGGATGAAAAGGATGTTTACAAGACAGCGTTCGAACTGGATCAGCGCTGGGTGATTGAACATGCGGCTGATCGCGCCGGGTTCATCTGTCAGGCGCAATCCATCAACGTGTTCCTGCCTGCCGATATCCACAAGCGCGACCTGCATCAGATCCATTTCCTTGCATGGAAGCGCGGCGTGAAGTCGCTTTATTACTGCCGTTCGCTCTCGATCCAGCGCGCTGACGCGGTCAGTGACATGGCGCTCAAGAACAATATTCTCGAGGACGAGGATTACAGCAGTGACGCGGCTGAGGCTGCCAAGAAGCCCGCCGCGACGACGAGCTATGAGGAATGTCTGTCATGTCAGTGAAGCATTCGCTCTGTGCGGTGGCGTTGCTGACAGGCGCACTCACGGCAGCCTCCGCTGATAACTGGTGTGCCGTTGCGGCGGAAGCGCCGGCGCCCGGGCCAGAGGTGAATCAGACCGTCGTGAAGGGTGTGGTCGTCACACCTGCCGGTATGGTCATGCCGAAAGGAGCGATGATCACCGTGCGGCTGGATGATGTAAGCCTTGCCGACGCCCCCTCGGTGACGCTTGGCAGGACAGAGTTCATGCCGGTTGGCAAGTCGCCCTATGGCTACGCACTGCATTACGATGCGCAGCACCTGACGGCCGGACACCGCTATGCGCTGCATGCTGCGATCCGCCAGAGTGGCAAGCTGATTGCCATAAGCAAGACCGCTACTATGGAGGCGGCCGCTGTGCCGTCAGACACGACGGTGAAAGTTGAATCCGTCAGCCAGCCTGTGCCCCAGCCCGTCGCCGGCGCGTGGGCGATCACGGATATTGGCGCCCAGAAGGTTGATCCCGTAGCACCTGCCTTCATGGTCATACGTGCTGATGGTGCGCTGTCTGGCACGGGCGGATGCAACCGGATGATGGGGCATGTAGTTGCCGACGCGACCCATTTCACCTTTGGCCCGACGGCGGGAACACGCATGGCCTGCCCGGGTGTGCGCATGACGCAGGAAGACGCCGTGTTCAAGGCCATGCAGGCCGTGCGTGCGTGGCGCAGGGAAGGCGATCGCCTGATCCTGAGTGACGATCACGGCGTGGCTGCGCTGACATTGCAGGAAAATCAGGGCCGGACCGATTCCGGCCTCCAGACAGAACGGAGCAGGAAGAGCCCATGAGCGAGACACAGAACGCCGGCGCGCCGCTCGCCGAAGAACAGCATTTCGACCTGATGACCGCCAACCCGGTCTATAAGCCCTTCCGTTACCCCTGGGCCTATGACGCATGGCTGATCCAGCAGCGTGTCCACTGGCTGCCAGAAGAGGTGCCTCTGGCCGATGACGTTAAGGATTGGCATCGTACGCTGAGCGAGGGCGAGCGCCATCTGGTCACGCAGATCTTCCGTTTCTTCACGCAGGCCGACGTCGAGGTGAACTCGGCATATATGAAGTATTACAGCCAGGTCTTCAAACCGACCGAAGTGCTGATGATGCTGTCATCGTTCTCGAATATTGAAACGATCCACATCGCTGCCTATTCGCATCTTCTTGATACGATCGGCATGCCGGAAACAGAGTATTCGGCATTCCTGAAGTACAAAGAGATGAAGGACAAGTATGATTTCATGCAGTCCTTCAACATCAACAACAAGCGAGAAATTGCGAAGACCATGGCAGCGTTTGGCGCTTTCATGGAAGGGCTGCAGCTTTTTGCTTCCTTCGCGATCCTTCTCAACTTCCCTCGCTTCAACAAGCTCAAGGGGATGGGGCAGATCGTTTCCTGGTCAGTGCGTGATGAAACGCTGCACTGCCTGTCTATGATCCGTCTTTTCCGCACCTTTGTGCGCGAAAACCGCGAGATCTGGACAGAGGATTTCCGCGCCGAACTCGCAGAGATCTGTGCGACAACGGTTGAGCATGAGGATGCCTTCATCGATCTCGCTTTCGAGATGGGCGATGTCGAGGGCCTGAGCGCCGATCAGGTCAAGCGATACATCCGCTTCATTGCTGATCGTCGCATGACGCAGCTTGGTCTCGATCCCTTCTACGGTATCGAGGAGAACCCGCTGCCCTGGCTTGACGACATGCTGAATGCGGTCGAGCACGCAAATTTCTTCGAAAACCGCTCAACGGAATATTCCCGTGCTTCAACCTCGGGGTCCTGGGAAGAGGCTTTCGAGGCGGACGTTTTCGCTTCCTGAAATGCGGGGCGGGGTCATAGTCCGCCCTGAAATCTCGGCACCGCGTGACTTTCGCAAGTCGAACGGACGCTTGGGCGGATGGCTCCCGGACGAGGGTGAAATTACCCTCGACCATTTCCCGGGCGCCTATGCTCCCGTGTCGGGGGGTGTCGTTAGACCGACAAATTTGCGCGAAGTTTCCGCGTTTACTCCAGCGCGCTCGCCTGACGTAGAACCGCCTCACACTCATCCGTGTAGCCGCCCTCCTGACGATGGAGCACGAGGCCGGGAAGAAGGCGGAACGCGCCCTTACCCCCCCATATCCCGCGTAGCAGAACGATCTTCGCTGCGCGCCCCTGTTTGGGCCAGAGCGGGCAGAGGGTGAGGCTCCCGAACCCGGCCTGGCGCAAGGCCTCGCAGGCTGTGTCAATGACGAAGGCAGGCAGGGCGAGCGTCAGGCTGCCGCCGGGAAGCACCCATTTTGACAGCGCGTCGATCCATGCGGTCCAGCCTCCTTCTGGCATGGTCATCGCCAGGCGGCGTCGGGCATCATCGGCCCCGGTATGATCGGCAGGATGCCATGGAGGGTTGGCCATGGCGTGATGGAAGCGGCCGTTGACCCCCGGCGTTATCTGCCGCAGGGCAGGGGGGATGTCTGGCAGGCTGCCCTGAATGATCGAGACGCGGGCGCCCAGACCGTTGGCCTCCATGTTCAGTCTCGCCAGTTCCGCCGTCGCGCCATCGGCTTCGATACCTGCGCCGCTGGTCTCGGGACATCGCGTCATGAGGCAGAGCAGGCCGGCACCTGCGCCGCATCCTGCCTCGAGAATGCTCTGGCCACGTCGGGCGGGCACGAAGGCGGCCATCAACACTGGTTCTATGCCGGTGCGATAACCCCTTGTGAACTGGTGATACTGGACGCGTCGGTCGAGCAGATAACCGGGCATCGTATCGGTTGTATTGATTGCGGCAGCATCAGCTTTGAGGGTTGCCGGGTTGACCGGGGCCGTCCTGCCGCTCATATGGATTTGACTGTCAGAGGGCCGGTTCTCCGGTCTGAATGGCTCATGCATGAAATCCGGTTTCTGTCTCGGTGTCCTGTTACGCCGTGCGGGGTGTCGGCTCGTGCCTTATACTGCATCAGGGTCGTCAGTGGCCAAGTAGGAAGTGGAGAGTTGCCTTGGGTGGTGCC
Organism: Asaia bogorensis; assembly: GCF_900465345.1. Classification (GTDB taxonomy): domain Bacteria; phylum Pseudomonadota; class Alphaproteobacteria; order Acetobacterales; family Acetobacteraceae; genus Asaia; species Asaia bogorensis_A. The sequence continues at coordinate 62,779 of NZ_UEGO01000030.1, forward strand.
GACAGCCTGGCCGATATGAAGGCCGAGCAAAACAACAGTGCAGCCGTGCCCGTCAATGGCGAGCGCTCGGCCCTTAACGCCCTTTCCGACTTTCTCAAGGATGACATGGAGGCCTGCAACCGCGAGATTGTCGCGCGTATGCAAAGCCCGGTCCCGCTTATCCCCCAACTGGGCGCCCATCTGGTCGCTGCTGGTGGCAAGAGGCTGCGCCCGTTGCTTACCCTCGCATCGGCGCGTCTGTGTGGCTATGAGCCTTCGCCCGAGAACCAGCGCCATGTCGGGCTCGCCGCCTGCGTCGAGTTCATCCATACGGCCACATTGCTGCATGACGACGTGGTGGATGAGAGCACCTTGCGCCGTGGCCTTGCCTCCGCCAATGCCGTGTTTGGCAACAAGGCCTCGGTGCTCGTGGGCGATTTCCTGTTCGCCCGTTCGTTCCAGCTTATGACGGCCGATGGCTCTCTCAAGGTCATGGCCATTCTTTCTGCTGCCTCGGCCACGATTGCCGAAGGCGAGGTGTTGCAGATGGCGACACAGAACGATCTCTCCACGCCAATCGAGAAATATCTGGAGGTGATTCACGGCAAGACCGCCGCGCTATTTGCCGCTGCATGCCGGGTAGGCGCAGTAGTGGCAGCACGCCCGGAGAGCGACGAAAATGCGCTCGAGGCCTATGGCACCAATCTGGGCATGGCGTTCCAGCTTGTCGATGACGCGCTTGATTACGCGGCTGACCAGCAGGTGCTGGGCAAGACCGTGGGCGATGACATGCGTGAGGGCAAGATTACCCTGCCTGTGCTGGCGGCTTTCCAGGCTGGCGATGAGGCCGACCGAGCGTTCTGGCTTCGTGTCATCGAAACCGGTGAGCAGACCGACGAGGATCTGCCACACGCGCTCGCCCTTATCGAGAAAACCGGGGCAATCCAGACGACCCTGGATCGGGCTCAGCTTTATGCGGATGCGGCTATCGAAGCCCTGTCGTCTTTCCCGGACAGCCCAATCCGGCAACTCATGATTGATGCAGCCTCCTATACGGTCAGCCGCGCCAACTGATTCAAGAGACGGGGGAGCAGAAAGCTCTCCTCCAGACCCTGTTGTCAGGCAGGTCGCGCCTCATACGCTTGGCCGCGAGGCAGGCCCAGCACACCCCTGTTCAAGAGACGGGGGATGCGTCCAGAACCGTGATATCCTGATACCCCAGGCGAGCAATGGCGTGTCTCAGGGCCTGCTCATCCGCGGCTGGGCCAGTCAGGCAGAGCGATTCTGGCGCGGCGGCGCTGGTCGGACGATCTGCCACCCGCATTTCAAGCACGTGATTGACCTGCCGGGCGACCGCGAGAGCCGGGTCGAGCCAGTTGATGTCCGGCGGGCACAGGCGCAGGAAGGCATTGCTGAGGAACGTGTAATGGGTGCAGCCCAGTCCGATTGTATCGATCCGATCGCCATTGGGCGCCTCAAACAAGTGGCGCAGTTCCTGTGCCACCAGATCGTCATCAATCGGACGGCCCAGAAAGGCCTGCTCCGCCAGATCGGCAAGGGTACGGGCCCCGTGCACAATCATCTCGCAATCGGCAGCGAAAGTGTCGCGTAAGCTGCGCAGATAGGGGCGACGTGCCGTGCCTCGTGTGGCCAATAGGCCGAAGACCCGCGTCTGACTGACGCGCGCCGCCCAGCGAACGGGGGGCACGCAGCCCACGAAGGGTACATCGAAACGAGCGCGCAGGGCCTCCAGGGCGATGGTGCTGGCCGTATTGCATGCAATCAGCACGACATCGGGGCGAAGCCGGGCAATGCGTTCTTCCATGAGCGCAAGGATGCGCGTGACGAGGACGGCGTCGTCTTGTTCACCGTAGGGAAAGAGCGCGTTATCGGCCAGATAGTCGATCAGGGTGCCGGGTGGCAGGGTGGTGCGAAGAGCCTGCACCACCGCAAGACCGCCTATGCCCGAGTCAAAAGCCAGAACGCGACCCGGATCGGTAGGCAAGTCAGCCTTCCGCCTTGGCCTTGAGGGCGGCGGCTTCTTCAGCGCTGCCGACGCCACCATGTGCCTTGGACCAGCCACACGGATCCTCAAGGAAGCGACGCACTTCATGGATGTCGCTCTCAGAGAAATAATTGGCGCCCGAGCAGGCCTCAAGCACATCCCACCAGGTGCAGAGCGAATGAAGCGAGACATTCATGTCGGCAAGGGTCTTCTGTGCGCCGGGGAACACGCCATAGAAGAAGACGACAAAGGTGTGATCGACAATGGCACCCGCCGAACGCAAGGCATTGGCAAAGCGGACCTTGGACGCGCCGTCCGTGGTGAGGTCTTCCACCAGAAGGGTGCGCATCGATTCCGGGACGTCACCCTCGATCTGCGCGTTACGGCCAAAGCCCTTGGGCTTTTTGCGGACATAGGCCATTGGCGCCATCATCCGGTCGGCAATCCAGGCAGCGAAGGGAATACCAGCGGTTTCACCGCCAACAACGCATTCGATGCTCTCATAGCCGATGTGACGGCCAATCTTCTCGACGGCGAGTTCGACAATCTTGGCGCGTGCCCGCGGGAAGAAGATGATCTTGCGGCAATCGATATAGACCGGCGATTTCCAGCCTGAGGTCAGGGTGTAGGGCTCGTCAGGGCGAAAATTGATCGCCTTGATTTCCAGAAGGATGCGCGCTGTGGTCAGGGCTGCATCCCTGTCCCACTGGGTCTGGCGAACCGCACCACCGTTGATCTCGTTGCTGAGAGCCATTTCTTGTCACTCCATGATCTTTAGCCGTGCAGGATTATCCGGCCTTCGTGAGAAAAGTAAGACAAATAAGCAGAGAAAACGCTCCCGTGAGTGCGATAGGCTACGCTTGCATTTACCATCGGAAAAGATTTACAATGCAGCAACTGATAATAATTCTCAATTAGGATCTGTTTGCGTGACTGTTGATCTCAACCGCATTTCCCGAAAGTGCGAACGCGCCGTGATCACGGCGTATGAAGAATTGCGGGAAGTGGGTCAGCCTGACATCCAGGCTTTCACCGCATGCACGACCCTTTATCGCATCCATCATCCTGAAGCGTCGATCAACGAGGCGCGCCGTCTGGTGTCGGAATGGATTGATCATCATATCGTGCGTCAGGATAAGGGTGCGACGCCGGGCTGCGATTGCTGATACCCGGTATTCGCCCTCTCGAGCAGAGGTTTCGTCCGTCCGATCGAATGTGAGATGGTCGGGGATGACGATAGCTCAGGCGATCTGCGATTGTGTTGATGCTTGATGCCCATCGGATCCTGTCAGGTATCAGAACAAAAAAAGCCGGAGGGTTTCTCCGGCTTTTTCTGTGTTCAGTCTCTTATAGTCAGCTGCGACGACACAGTGGCACATATTCCCGACGAGCCTGCCCTACATAGAGCTGGCGTGGCCGCCCGATGCGCTGACCCGGCTCCTCGATCATTTCTCGCCACTGGCTGACCCAACCTACCGTACGAGCCACCGCGAAAAGTACGGTGAACATCGAGGTCGGGATACCCATCGCTTTCAGAATCAGCCCTGAATAGAAATCGACATTGGGATAGAGTCGACGCTGCACGAAATAGGGATCGTTGACGGCAATACGTTCGAGCTCGGCAGCAAGATCGAACATCGGATCGTGCTTGAGCCCAAGCTCGGCCACCACCTCGTGATAGGTCTGCTCCATGATCTTCGCACGTGGATCGAAGTTCTTGTACACGCGATGGCCGAAGCCCATCAGCCTTACGCCGCTCTCACGGTTCTTCACCTGAGTGATGAAGGCCGGGATGTTTTCCTTCGATCCGATCTGGGAAAGCATGCCCAGAACGGCCTCATTGGCGCCACCGTGAGCCGGGCCCCATAGCGCTGCGATGCCGGCAGCGATACAGGCAAACGGGTTCGAGCCTGTTGAACCCACAAGACGCACCGTCGAGGTTGAGGCGTTCTGCTCGTGATCCGCGTGCAGGATCAGGATACGGTCGATGGCGCGGGCCAGAACCGGATTGACCTTGAAATCAGCGTTTGGCTTGGCAAACAGCATCTTCAGAAAATTTTCCGAGAAGGTCAGGCTGTTATCGGGGTAAACGAATGGCTCACCCACCGTGTATTTATAGGCCCAGGCAGCGATGGTTGGCACCTTGGCGATCAGACGGCGTGTGGAGAGGTCACGCGACGCTTCGTGGGAGATATCCACGGCATCAGGGTAAAAGGCCGACAGCGCGGCCACGGTGCCACAAAGGATGGCCATTGGATGAGCGTCGCGGCGGAAGCCATTGAAGAAGTTGCGGATCTGCTCATGCAGAAGCGCCTGCTCCTTGAGGTCGTGCTGGAACCGATCGTAATCCGCCCGGTTCGGAAGCTCGCCATAGACCAGAAGATAGGCTGTTTCAGTGAAGCTGGCCTCGGTTGCGAGTTGCTCGATGGGGTAACCCCGGTGCAGCAACACGCCCTCATCACCATCAATGAAGGTGACAGCACTACGGCAGGAAGCCGTCTCACCATAGCCGGGATCGAAGGAGAACATCCCGGTCTCGGCTGTGAGTTTGCGGATATCCACCACATCGGGGCCCATCGTACCCTTCATGATGGGGAATTCGGCAGAGCGCTCGCCTATGCTGAGGGCCGCCGTTGCGGAGATAGGTCCGTTAGTGTCGTGTTCAGCCATAGGAAATGCCTTACGAATTGTGCCGGACGGGGGCAATCAACATATGGGTGATGAGCCTCAGGGGTGAAGCACGGAGCCGAGACCTGCGGTATTGGGAGACAGGCCAGCCCAGTCCGAGGCTATTGTAAACAAGGTCGCGGTGCCGGGCTCGTACGATTCCATCAACTCGCGTGCGACCGGTCCGTCGATTGCATTGCTGGCAAGGTGTCGACACGTCTGAGCTATAGCCGGGTTATGCCCGACTATGATCAGGGTCCCGACGCTTTGCGGCGTTTCACGCAGGAGTTCCAGGATACCGTAGAGATCAAGATCATAAAGCGCATCTAGGCCAAACGAGACGCAGGTATCAGGGAGCGCCTCCCCTATGAGGCTCGCAGTCTGCGCTGTACGTGATGCTGTGCTGTGCCAGAGATGGACGCGGTCGAGCGGAACATCGAGAGCCGCAATCTTCTCGGCAAGGCTGCGAGCATCCTGCTCACCTGTTGCGGTGAGCCGGCGCTCGCGATCACTTCCCCCCGGTATTTCGGGAACAGCCTGAGCGTGCCTGACAAGAAAAAGATGGTGCAAGGTCATTCAGGCTCCGTCATTCAGCGCGGGCTGCGCCCGGCGATTGAGTCGTGATGACGGATCACCTCCTTGATGATGAAAGCAAGAAACTTTTCCGCGAAGTCAGGATCGAGGCGGGCCGAGGAAGCAAGCTGACGCAGGCGTTCGATCTGTCTCGCCTCACGAGAGGGGTCGGCAGCAGGAAGTCCAGCGCGCGCCTTCAACTCACCCACAGCCTGGGTCTGGCGAAAGCGTTCTGCCAGCATATGAATCAGGGCTGCATCGATGTTGTCGATGCTCTGGCGATGCTGTTCGAGCAGTGTACGGGTTTCGTTTTCAGACATCGAGATCGATCCAGGCAAGATGGCCGCCTTTACCGGCGCCAAGGTCAGTGAATATTGCGCGGCCGCCATTGCGCCCATCGCGTATCCAGGGGCGTCCGTCGGTCGAGCGTCGGTCATGGCCGCAATAGACGACATGGCCTGCAGGAATATGGTCGATCCAGCGCAGACGTCGCTCGGGATAGCCGTCAGGCTGCATTCTTCCAGTGGTCTCGCCAAAGAGCGCGCGTGATAGCAGCGAGCTCATGCTCCCGAGCGCGGGCGGGGGCGCTTCCACAAGCATGTCGGTGTGAAAGCCGCCATGGACGAAAATCAGCCTGTCATGGATGATCCAGGCGGGAGCGGTAGCGATCGCCTCATAGGCACGCTCACGTAGGCCAGCCTGGACAGGGCCGGAGAGCTGCCGCAGGGTTTCCTCCAGAGGGGGGTCACGACGCAGCCTGCGCCCTTCAAGGGCGCGACCCAGCTTGCGGTCGTGATTGCCAAGAATGAACAGACCGCGACCATCGTCAATCAGGTCGAGCATGAGCCTGAGCGTACCTGCGCTGTCAGGACCATGATCAACCAGATCGCCCAGTTGGATGATGAACCGGTCTGTCGCGACCGCATGTTCAAAAGCCGTGAGGTCTCCATGCACGTCTCCCACCACGCGTATGCCGCGACCGGCACTCAGCCTGGACAGGTCGGGAGGAGGGGGGGGAGAAAACGTAATCGTCGGGGCCTTTCAATGCTCTCATATGTCGAAACAGCCAGTATGAGCTGCATCTGGCGAAAAACACAATGAAGACATGGTTATAACCGATCGCATTCAGGACGCCACAGCCACGGCGCCGCTTTCTGCAAAAGCGGCAGCCAGCGACAGATCAACCGAAAGCACCTGACTGACGCCACGCTCCTGCATGGTCACACCGAACAGCCTGTCCATATGGGCCATGGTCAACTGGTGGTGGGTCACGATCAGGAAGCGTGTCTGAGCCTCTTCAGCCATGTCCTTCAGCAATCCGCACAAGCGCTCCACATTGGCATCGTCCAGGGGGGCATCCACCTCATCGAGAATACAAAGCGGTGAGGGCTGACACCGGAAGGTGGCGAATATCAGTGATAGCGCTGTCAACGCCTGCTCACCGCCAGAAAGCAATGAGAGGGTCGACAGCTTCTTTCCTGGTGGCTGCGCAAAGATTTCGAGCCCCGCCTCGAGAGGATCATCACTCCCGACGAGACCCAGATGCGCCTTGCCGCCATTGAACATACGGCTGAAAAGCGACTGGAAATGGCGGTCCACCTCAACGAAGACCGCCTGCAGGCGCTCGCGCCCTTCCTTTTTGAGGGCATTGATTGACCCACGCAGGCGCTGGATGGCGGAGGTCAGCTCCTCATGCTCGCGTGTCAGGTGGTCAGATTGCTCCTTGGCCTGCGTGTATTCCTGCTCGGCCAGAAGATTGACCGGCCCGAGGGCCTCACGGTCTTTCTGGGCGCGGGCGAGCCGTCGTTTGAGCGTGGTCTCGCTTGCCTCGGTGAGGGGGATATCAGGGGGTGATTCCGGCTCGACGAGCGGTGTCTCGGCCAGTTTCTCATGCTGCGATAGTGCCTGGGCGAGGCGTTCCTGCAACCGGATGGCAGTTTCACGGGCCTGTGCGCCGCGTTGCTCCTCCTCACGCTGGCTGTGAGCCAGATCCTGCAAAGCCTTATCGAGCTCTGTCAGCGCGATAGTAGCCTGTTCGTGCTCCTGCTCGGCGTTTTGCAAGGCGGTCTGATGGGTGTGCAGCGCTTCATCCTGCGCGGCTCTCTCAGCAGCACTACGGGAGATCTCCTCGTGGCTGAGTGTCAGACGCTCCTCAAGACGGGAACAATCGTCGCGCAGGGTCTCACCCTGTATGCGCGTTTCACCAAGCCTGAGCGCGACGGCGTGCTTCTCCTGCGTCGCCTGATCCAGCCGTGACTGGGCCTCTTGCACCTGCGTCCTGGCGGCGAGGTCGCATTCGCGCTGATCAGCCTCTGCGGCGAGCGCCGAGCTGAGCTCTGCTTCGAAGGGCGCAAGATCCGGGATCGGCGCCAGATCGTTCTGTGCCTCCAGTGCTCGCTTGAGCTGATCCTTGACGGTGTTCTGGCGCGGGGTCAGAGCCGCAAGGCGGCTGTTCAGGCTGAGTTTGAGGTCACGGCGCGTCTGAAGTTCGCGGCTGGAATGGCCGATATCACGGCCCAGAGTCTCGAGCCCTGTTTTCAGCGCGGCGCGTTCCCGATCACCTGTAACAAGAGCACTCTTGCACTGTTCAAGCACCGTGCGGGCAGAGGCCAGTGCGGCGTCGTGATCGTTTTGCGAGAGCGCCTGACGCTGACCGGCCACGTCATCATAATCAGCACGTGCCTGCTTAAGCACGGCGCCGATCGTGGCGAGTTTGGCGATGCAGGAATCGTTCTGCAGGCGTTGCCTTGTCGCATCCTGCTGGGCGGTTGTGTAGTCGGTCTCGATCTGGCTCGCGGCGGTAATAGCGGCCTCGGTCACGCTGCGCTGCCTGGAAACATCGTCATTCAGGATGCGCAAGGCCTGGTGCAGTTTGGCCTCATCACCCAAAGCCTCAAGACCCGCCACGGCGTTGGTCAGGCGGTCACGGGTTTCGTCCCGCTGGATTGTGGTCTCGGTGCTGTTCTGATCGATCTGGGCAATCTGCCCGGCGAGCCGGTCCTTACGATCGAGCCGGTCGGTCTCGGCCTGTTTCAGAGCGCTCAGGTTTTTTTCCTCGCGTTGTACCGTCTCGCGAAGGGCTGTCAGCTTTGCCGCTTGATCGGCCTCCTGATCATTGAAGGAGCCAAGCGTTGCCCGCAGGGCAGGAATGGCAGCCTCCGCGGCAGCAATTTGGGTATCCAGATCCCGGAGCGCGGCCAGGTGCTCGACCCGGCTGAGGGCGGTCGAGGGCAGGTTGGGCGCTTCGCGATAGCCATCCCAGCGCCACAGGGCACCCTCGCTTGTGACGAGACACTGACCGGGGAGGAGACGCGTCTGAAGTGATTCGGGATCCTGCGTGCTATCGATCAGGCCAACATGATCGAGGCAGCGCCGGAGCGCTTCAGGCGCCTTGATCAGGGCCGAGAGCGATGTGCAGCCAGCCCCGAACTGCGCCGGGGTCAGCGGCGGAAGCGTCTGCCATGCGCGGCTCTGGAGTGTGTCCAGCGAAGCCTCGAGCGTTTGTCCGAGCGCCGCAGCAACGGCGCGCTCAAGCCCCGCGGGAATTTCCATTTGCGCCAGTGCAGGGTCTGGAAGGGCATCGTCAGGCGTGTTGGCCTGCAAGGCATCACGTCTTGCCACGAGGGCGAGATGATCGGCACTGGCCAGGCGGAGGGCGTTCTCGGCCTCGTCCCGCGCCTGCTGCGTATCGCGCCGCGCCTGGCTTGTCGTCTCGATTTCGACAATAAGGGACGACAGCGTGCGTTGCGCGGCCTCCCGGGCTCCGGTGGCGTCACTGATGGTAGCATCGTCGGGCATATCGCGGCCGAGAGCCTCCCGCCGGGCGATAAGGGTCTCGAGAGACTGATTGAGACGCTCAAGACTCTGGCGGGCCTGATCGCGGTCTTTCTCGAGAAGCTCCCGCTGTCGGGCGATGCTGCGCGCCTCTGCCTGCTGGGCGCTGAGCTGTTGCTCGATCTGCGCCAGGGTGGAGCGGCTCTCTTCCGCTGTCGCTCTAGCGACATCCCGTGCCGTCATCAGGGTGTCGGCCTTGGCATCAAGCGCGTTCAGCGCAGTCTCATCAAGCCGGGTGGCTTCGAGGGCTTCCAGTTCATTCTGGTGCGCTGCGATCTGCTGGTTGAGGTTGCTTGCCCGCGCCGTTAACCGCGCAAGCATCTCGCGATTTTCGCGAGCTTCCCTCTCGATTCGGGCCAGATCCTGTTCGGCTTTGGAGGTGTTGACGAGTTGTTCCTGCCTGAGCTGTGTCTGCTGCTGGATCTGCTGGTCGAGAGCGGTTCTCTCCTGACGCTGCTCGTCCAGTCGCCGGGCGAGTTGCTCTAGCGCCGTCTCATCGGGAAGCTCATCCCGGAGTTCGGCTATCGCCTTCGCGAGCGTTGCCGATTCACCCGTCAGGGCTTCAACGGCCTTTGCGGCAGCTTCATGCTCCAGTGTGAGGGCCTGAGCGGTCATGCGCCGTGTGGTCAACTTGTCAGCCAGGGCCAGTCTTGTCTGCTCGAGGCGGGACAGGAGTTCGGCGCTTTCCTGAGCGGATTCGCGCAGGGTGACAAGCGTATCGGGCAGCTCGCGCAGGATGACGGCAAGCCGTTGCTCTTCCTCTTTCAGCAGCGCCTCACGCTGCGTGAGTTCCTCAAGTCGTTTCAGGGCCAGCTGGTGATCGGCTTCCATCTGCTCGTGGCGCTGGGTCGTCTGTTCGTGGCGCGCCTGGGCCTGAGCCACGGCCTCGCGGGTTGATTCGCTGATAACGCGCAGCCTGTCGCGGGTGGTACGCAGGGCGTCGGTATGGTCGCGCAGGGAGAGCAGGCGTTCGCGTCCTGCTGCGCCCTGCTGCCCTGCCTCATCGGCAGCGCGCGCCGAATCGTCACGGGATTTTTCCGCAGCCTCAAGCTGCTCGCGTGTGCGCTCGACCAGCAAGGCGGCCCGGCGGTGTATGAGCCAGGAGAGGGTCAGTTCATCTGTACGTATCGCTTCGGAAAGGCTGCGATAGGCTCGTGCCTGAACCGATTGCGCATCGAGTGTGGCCAGCCGCGTCTCGATCTGCTGACGCAGGTCTTCCGAGCGCTCCATATTGCCCTCAGCCTGCCGGAGCTTGATTTCAGCATCATGGCGCCTCGCATGAAGACCCGTGATGCCCGCAGCCTCTTCAAGGAGCGATCGTCTTTCTTCGGGCTTGGCGCTGATGAGCGCGCTGACACGGTTCTGGCTGACAATGGAGGAGCTGCGAGCCCCCGAAGAGAGATCGGCAAACATCGTGGTGATGTCACGTGCGCGCAGGGCGCGCCCGTTGAGGCGAAACTCACTGCCCGATCCGCGTTCGGCTCGTCGGGTGATTTCGAGACCGTCTGTTTCGCTGAACGGGGGTGGGGCGAGACCGTGTGCCTCATCCAGCCACAGCGTCACCTCGGCGAGGCTGCGGGCCGAACGTGCGCTCGTCCCAGCAAAAATCAGGTCGTCCAGTTCGCCGCCGCGCAGGGCACGGGCGGAACTCTCGCCCATCGCCCAGCGCAGGGCCTCAACGACATTGGATTTGCCACAACCATTCGGCCCCACGATACCGGTGAGGCCAGGCAGGATGTCGATTGTGGCTGGATCGGCAAAACTCTTGAAACCCGCTATCCGCAGGCGCGTGATCTTGGCTGACATACGCGAAAAGCGGGGTCCTCTGTTTAGCCGCCGGCTTTCTTGACCTCGGCCTCGAAGGCCTCATAGGTCAGAAGCTCCTGATTATAGGGCTGTTTGTTGAACATGAAGAAGGGCGTGCCGCCGATATTGAATTTGGCCTGATCGGCATCCTGCTGGGCGACGAGTGCCTGACGGAATGTATCATCGGCGTCAATCTTGGCGAATTGCTCAGCTGAAATACCTGCAAGCGCAGCCATCTGCTGGATCTGCTGCTTCGGGTTCACATCCCGTGCAAAAGCCCAGCGATCCTGGCTTGAGAGCATCGAATTCACGAACGGCACATAGCGATCGACAGGCAGCGAACGCGCCACCATCGCCCCGAGCAGGGCGATCTGATCGAGCGGGAAATCGTGATAGACGTAGAACACCTTGCCGGTATCGATCAGGTTTTTCTTAACATCCTGAAAAACCGTCATCTCGAAATGGGCACAATGAGTGCAGGTGAGGGAGAACCACTCATTGACCGTGACGGGCGCCTTGGGGTTGCCAAGGGTGCGCGGGGTCAGTCGGGCATCCTCTGCGCGGGCCTTTGGCATGAGGGCGAGGGCGGGCATGGCTGCCAGGAAACTGCGCCGGTACAAAGACATGAAGAACTCTCCCCGTGAATGATACCAAAGTTTTGAAGACCGGAAGCCCTCTCCGCGTCAAGTGTCCCGCACGACGGCGCACGAGACATCATGAGGCGAGGGAGGGGGAACGGTTCAGCGTTTCTCGTCGCCGTGGTGGGGCGTTGGATTGTCGCTACGCACCCAATCGGGCGGTACGCGCATCCTAAGCGCCCGGATATGGCGTGCATCGGCATCGGTCACGCGAAAGACCAGGCCGCTTTCATGGGTAAAGACCTCACCCCGTATCGGCACATGCCCTGCAAGACGAAAAACGAGGCCACCCACGGTCTCGATTTCCGCCTCACGTTCCGCCTCGGTCAGAACCGGCCCCATGAAGCCTTCAAGTTCATCCACCGGCAATCTGGCATCAAGGTCGAAGGACCCATCGGCACGCTCGGAAATCATGGCCGAGACTGGCTCGTCATGTTCGTCGGAGATGTCACCCACGATGGTTTCCACAAGGTCCTCGATGGTGACCAGCCCATCTACGCCGCCATATTCGTCGATGACGAGCGCCAGATGGGTGCGGCGCTGCCGCATCTGCAACAGCAGATCGAGCACAGGGATCTGCGGCGCTACCAGCAGGGGCTGGCGCAGAAGAGGCTCGATATCAAACGCCTCCGAGGTGCCGATATAGGCAATGAGGTCCTTGACGTGAATCATCCCGATGACGTTGTCGAGATGCTCGCGATAGACCGGCACGCGTGAATGGTTTTCACGGCGCATGAAGTCCAGCGCTTCATCCAGCGTGATATCCGCTGACATCGAGACGATATCGGCACGGGGTACCATGACGTCATCGGCGGTTTTTTCGCGCAGATGCAGCACATTGGTAATGAGTGCGCGTTCCTGCCGGTCCAGCTCCGGACGGGTGCCCGCTTCCGGGTGGGGTGCCGCTGCCTCTTCCACAAGAGCCGCAATCGAAAGCCGCAGCCCCTGTTCGCGCCCCTTGCGGTTGAAGATGCCGAACAATCCCTTGGCCGGCCTCTGGCGATGGTCGTCGCTCTCGCTCATGCGCCACGCCCCCCGCCCATGCGCCAGGGGTTGGGAACACCGAGACGGGCCAAAATACGGGATTCCGTCATTTCCATCAGCCGCGCCTCATCGGGGCGGTGATGGTCATGACCTGCAAGGTGCAGCAGGCCATGAACGACGAGATGCGCAAAGTGATGCGGAAATTTCTTGCCGCTTGCCTTGGCCTCGCGACGAACGGTCTCGTAGGCAAGGGCTATGTCGCCATCGCCGAACGCACCGTTCTCCTCGAAGGTCAGGACATTGGTCGGCTTGTTCTTGTCACGGAACGTCGCGTTGAGTGCCTTGATGGCGTGGTCGCCTGCAAGAAGGAAGGCCGGAACACGGTCGCGGTCAAGCCACGGCCAGCTTGCCTCGAGGCAGCGGGCGACGAGCGCTTCCAGATTGGGCACACTGGCACGCCAGCGGCGATCGGCCACGATCAGATCGAGACGTGAACGAAGGGCCGCCCTCGTGATAGAGGACGGCTCTTCGGCGGATGGGGTCAGACTACTTCGAGGTTCCATTGTATTCCCGGCGCGACCTGCCTCGGGAATAGTCCCGTGCCGCAGCCACTCGTTGATCATAAGCGTCCACGATACGTGCCACCAGAGGGTGACGCACGACATCGGCGGACTCGAAACGGGTAATACCAATTCCCGGCAAGCCTTCAAGGGTCTCGACCGCTTCACGCAGACCGGATGCGACGCCCGAAGGCAGATCGATCTGGCTGAGATCGCCGGTAATGACCATGCGGGCGCCCTGACCCATGCGGGTCAGGAACATCTTCATCTGGGCCGGGGTGGTGTTCTGGGCCTCGTCAAGGATGACGAAGGCGTGGGCGAGGGTCCGGCCGCGCATGAAGGCAAGCGGTGCGACCTCGATTTCGCCATTGGCCATCCGGCGGGCGACCTGATCACCCGGCAGCATGTCATTGAGCGCATCATAGAGTGGGCGCAGGTAGGGGTCGATCTTTTCCCGTAGGTCGCCAGGCAGGAAGCCGAGGCGCTCGCCAGCCTCGACGGCAGGGCGGGAGAGGATGATCCGGTCCACCTGGCCTGCCTGCAGCATGGCAACACCCTGTGCCACGGCCAGATAGGTCTTGCCGGTACCTGCCGGCCCGATCCCGAATGTCAGTTCGGTCTTGGCCAGCATCTGCATATAGGCAGCCTGCCCGCGCGAACGCGGCGCAATGGCCCCTCGCTTGGTCTTGATGGCCGGCAGGTCGAGAAAGGGCGCTGGTCCCTCGGTCTCGTTGCGTGTCAGTTCGGCTGCTGCTGCCTCGTTCTGGCGGGGCGCGTTTCGGGGCTCCGCCGCGCGGGTGGGCCGCGGCAGGGCAGATAGGCGAATGACGCTGTCGACCACGGGGCCGTCGATCTTGCCGCCATGCTCAAGCTGGTTATAGAGCGCCGTGATGGCGGCCTGAGCGCGAGCGACAGAAGCCGCTTCACCCGTGATGGCAATCTTGTTGCCGCGGCACGTCAGGCGGACATCGAAACCCTGTTCGAGCCTGATGAGATGGCGGTCGTGATCGCCCAGAAGCTGCTGAAGGAGAATGTTATCTCCGAAACGCAGCGCCGAGGTGCGGTGTCCCTGTTCGTGAGGAGGGGTTTCAGGCGGGAGGTGCCGCCTGGAGTTACGGTCATTGGTCCCGTATCCGGGATGCGACTGGGGTGCCGTGGGGTGGCTCAAGCGCAGACTCTCTCCCGTAAGAGTATACCAGCCAGCGAATTGGTAAGACGCTGGGTTATCACAACCGGCACGGTCTGACCGATAAGGTCATCGGTCCCTTCGACATGAACCGGTTGCAGATAGGGTGAACGCCCGGTGATCTGTCCGGGTTTGCGGCCGCGCCCGGTAAAGAGCACCGGCAGTGTCCGGCCGACCATGTCGGCGTTGAAGGCGTCCTGCTGCTCGCGCAGTAGGGCCTGCAGGCGTTGCAGGCGCTCGTCCTTGACCGCTTCTTCAATCTGGAAGGGCTGGCCGGCTGCAGGTGTGCCGGGGCGGGGCGAGTACTTGAACGAAAATGCCTGGGCGAAACCGATATCGCGCACAAGCTGCATCGTCGCCTCGAAATCCTCTTCCGTTTCTCCCGGATGGCCGACGATGAAATCGGAAGAAAGAGCAAGATCGGGACAAGCTTCACGCAGCCGCGCAATCAGCGCGCGGTATTCATCGCCCGTATGACCGCGGTTCATGGCCTTGAGGATACGATCCGACCCGGATTGCACAGGCAGATGAAGGAATGGCATGAGCGCAGGATTGTCACGATGCGCGTCGATCAGGGACTGGTCCATGTCGCGCGGATGCGACGTCATGTACCGTATGCGTTCAAGGCCGGGCAGTTCCGCCAGAGCTTTCGCAAGGCGTGGCAGATCGGCCGTGCCACCTTCGCCATCATCGCCGTGATAGGCATTGACGTTCTGCCCGAGCAGCGTGATCTCCCGTACGCCGCTCTCCACCATACGGCGCGCCTCGGCCAGCACGGAAGGGAGGGAACGGCTTGTTTCGGCGCCGCGCGTATAGGGCACGACACAGAAAGAGCAGAACTTGTCGCAGCCTTCCTGAATAGTCAGGAAGGCTGTCAGGTTTCCTTCCACCTGAGGAGCAGAATCCTGCGGCAGGAAGTCGAACTTCATTTCGACCGGGAAATCCGTATCGATCACGGCACCGCCAGCACGGGCGGCACGCGCCACCATTTCGGGCAGGCGATGATAGGTCTGCGGGCCGAGAACGATATCGACATAGGGCGCACGGGCGAGGATCTCCTCGCCTTCCGCCTGAGCCACGCAACCGGCAACGGCGATGATCGAGCGGCTAAGCCCGGCGGTCTCGCGCTCTTCACTGATCTTGCGCAGGCGGCCCAGCTCGGAGAACACCTTCTCGGCAGCGCGCTCGCGGATATGGCACGTGTTGAGAATGACCATCTCTGCCTGTTCCGGCGTGGTCACCGGCTTGAAGCCGAGCGGCGCGAGCACGTCGGTCATACGCGCGCTGTCATAGACATTCATCTGACAGCCCCAGGTGATGACATGCAGCCCACGCGCGTTGGTCTGGCTGTCGTTCTGCACGGGGAGAGTGCTGTCGGTTAAAGTCTCGACGTTCACGTATCCTAACCTTTGGCCCTGTGGTCCGCTTGTGTCGGCAACTATAGGAGAGCACGCGCCGATTTAATGCGGGAGCTGTCCATCAGGCGGAGCCGATCATTTCGATATGTCCTTCGCGCTTTGTAGCGCAAGGTAGAGGTAAATGCATGGCTAATATTCATGCGTTGTGCTGCGCAGCAATGCAGAGCGCGTATGTCAGCCGTGCCATGCGTGCTGTAACGGCCGGGTATCAGGGCTCGGCCCACCTGTTTCAGTGCTGCACCGGCTCCGGGTGCTCGGGATTATGGTGCAATTGTGACACGCCTTGCGCCACGATCTCCTGAACCGCAGTCGAGAG
Source organism: Asaia bogorensis (assembly GCF_900465345.1). Taxonomy (GTDB): domain Bacteria; phylum Pseudomonadota; class Alphaproteobacteria; order Acetobacterales; family Acetobacteraceae; genus Asaia; species Asaia bogorensis_A. Next base: position 78,745 of record NZ_UEGO01000030.1, read on the forward strand.
CTCCTTGCGGCTTGGATAATCCGCCGGATCAACCGGGGGATGCAGGATGACCGTGGCCCCAAGCGAGCGCCATTGCGTGACAGACCAGATGTGAGGGGCGAGATCCATATCGCCATACCATGCGAGAGCGGTACGCCGGGCGCGGCCGATCGGCAAACCATCTAGCTGGTCGTAAACAATTGAGACGGGCTGGATCAGCACGGAGGGTGGGGTCGGTACCGTGGTATCGACACGACTGGGTTTGGCGATGGCAAAGAATGACGACATGAAAGGCAGAACATGTGTGCCATCTGTCGAGGTGCCCTCCGGGAAGAGGATCAGGTTATCGCCATTATTGAGGCGATCGGTCATCGCCTGCAATTCGCGACCCGTATTGTTCCGCTGGCGACTGACAAAGATCGTGCGTCCCAGGCGCGCAAGCGTGCCGATGACGGGCCAGTCAGCGATTTGCTGTTTGGCAACGAACACAGTGGGCAGGATACCGCCCGCCACCGCGATATCGAGCCACGATGAGTGATTGGCAACAAAGATGACCGGTCGCTCACCGTTTTTCACGGCGACGCTGTCGCGTGTGGTGCCTGCCGGCTCACCGATGACGCGCACTGTCATGCCCAGAATGCGGCAGATGGTTGCCCAGTAGAACCTTGCAAAGACGATCTTTGCGGCACCACCACGTTTGAGGAGGATGCGCTGCGGGACACTGGCAACAAGGGTCCATAGGCAGGACAGGCCCATGCGACGTATCGCGCGGAGCCTGCAAATCATACCATTCCCCGATGCACGCTCCATGGGGAGGGCAGGTTCAAGTGGGGCGGTCCAGGAATCGGGGCCGGAAGCGTCACTAGCAGGACGGCGGCGCGTGATCGCGTCTGTCATTGCCCGTTATCTAGCTTGAAAAGATAAATCCGGACAACAGCCATCCGAGACTCAATTTATTAAGATTGGGCGGAATCCCGGCGTAAACGCTCATGGCGGGTGTCGCGTCGTTGCGTCTGAATTGCACCGCGTCTTTTCTTGCAGGGTCACCCGTGACATGATCATGTCACGGTTTTCTGCCAAGGATCTTCAAGCTTTCGGCCTACAGCAGGAGTTATATTGCTGTCGTTTCACAATGTCCCGCGCTTTTCTGGTCACCCTGCGAAGGGGGCTGGGCTCGTCTCGTCTGTCCGGACGCCTCGTATGCGCTACTGCGTAACATTTGCCCTGCTCGTTCTCGTCTTGCGACCGGGTACGACGCTGGCGGAGAAGACAAAGGCAGGGGCAACGGGGAAGGAGGGGGGGGCGGACACAGCCTATCTGGGGGAAATTACCCCATCGAGTGATCCTGAACTCGCTCCTATGGTTGAATCGGACTCCTCGTTCGTGTCGCTCCAGAAAACCAGGTCAGTGGATGCGTACGCTTTCGCCGGGCGTATCCCTGCCTCCTACTCTTACCTGACG
>NZ_UEGO01000028.1 GCF_900465345.1 Asaia bogorensis
TAATTAACTGTATTGAAGAGCATCCCGATATTGATTTTACGCGCCTGCTCAATCAATTTCCTCCCGCCAAGCCACTGAGTAATCCGGCGCCTGATGCGTGGGCGCTCCTGGCCCCCGATGCGGCCACATGTTTGAGCGCTTCAACTGCTCAGTGATCTTCTGGGCCAGTGCGTCCATCTCCGCCCCGGTCATCTTCGCGTTCACGCGCCTTGGCTTACCCCGGTAGTCGAGCGAGATCGACATGCGGATGGCGAATGTCACGTCTTCTTCGGAGGCTGGGGTCAGGTCTGTCATGAGCGAGAACAGAACGCGAACAAGGGCGGGAGTCAATTAAAACCGCCCGCACAAGCAAAGGGCGGCCCGAAAGCCGCCCCTGCCTATCACCACCACGATGATCGCTGCGTGCCGGGCTTGATACCGGCTATCGCTGACGGACGCTCACGCGCTGGTGGGGCCTTTCCACCGATTAACCGTCTGACATGCTTGCTTTGGGCTGGTGAGCCGCATGATCTCGCTTAGGGAGAGCCCTCTCCCGCGTGTCCATCCACGCCGCCGCAGCCCGCGTAGAGTCGCACAAACCTGCGGGTAAGTACAAGCGCCATTGCGTGGATATAGTCGGCGAATTTTTGGCTTCCTCGCTTGGGTTCGAACCAAGATTGGCGGAATCAAAATCCGTTGTCCTACCGGTTAGACGACGAGGAATGAGTGCTGCGGCTTATTCGGAGTTTCACCGACCCGGCAGGGAGCGCATCCCACACCGCTCTTCTCGGGTCGCCGCAGCCCTCGCAGAATCGCACGATCTGTCGGGTCAGTACAAGGGGAAACGACTCGCGCCTAACGAGAACAAGTCACGAACAAACTGCACGGATTTTGCACGGATCGGGCCGGACGACTCTAGACCGTAATAGATCGGTTTAGATCGAGAAGATGCAGGGGCACCGCCCTGCGATCGTCAAAAACGGCAGTTTTCTGCGGGTGAGGATGGTGGGTGCGACAGGGATTGAACCTGTGACCCCTGCCGTGTGAAGGCAGTGCTCTACCGCTGAGCTACGCACCCATCCTGCGGTGCCGCGTCTCTAGCAAAGGCCCGAAGACGCGGCAAGGCGGAAAATGAAAAAAAGGATCAGAACCCGAACATGTGGTCGAGCGAGAACCCTGCCGAAGCGTTGCGCTGACCGTGATAGCCGAACAGACGGCAGCTCAGATCACGGATCAGGACATAGCCGCCAATCCCAGCCTCGGCCAGTTTCTCGGCACCGAAGATCTCATGCGGCCAGACCATATAGGAGCCCGACGGATTGATGCTGATCCTGCGGCGCTCCAGCTCGACGCCATCATTCGAATAGAGATGCAGAATCGTCTCTGAGGGCGCTGTCCCCTCCACCGAGGCCGGATGAATCAGGCAGGAGAAGCTTTCATGGCCCTCCTGACCGAGCTTGAGAAAAAGACGTGTCGTCAGACCCGGCGGCGGACCGGCGTAGGATTGCGGCTCGCTACGCCACGTCATCAGCGTGTTGAAGATATGCCCGCCAAAGCTGGTCTCTGCCGCGTGACCGTTCTCGCGGTTCTCATAGCGCATGAGGGCATGCATCCAGCCATCCCCCTCGCCACCGTCGCGGAAATCATACACGAGGTCGGCATGGCCAGCGCAGTCGGTCAGCTCATGCAGGGCAATAGCCGTCTCATGGTTGCGCGGCAGATTGCCCAGAAACTTCTGGGTGATGAGCGTCCCTTCATCGTCGAAAACATCGAGACGCAGCGGGAGGCTGGTGATCTTTTCCGACATCGGGTTCGGCTGCACCACGCTGGTGAAGCGCCTGGGGTCGAGAATGGGGAAAGGCAACACAAACCCACGGCCCATCGAAGGCGGGAGTTTGCGCAATGCTGGTTCGGGTACGAGGTCGCGACGCTCCACGTTCAGATGGGCGATACGGGTCAGGGCCCCTTCGGTAATCTCGTAGCGTGGCCGTACGATGTGATTACCCGAACGCAACTCAAGCTGGGCCGGCCAAACAATATCTTTCACAAGCGCGCCCACATCGAGCGCATAGGTGGAGAATGGGCCAACCTCGACCGTGATCGGGAAATGCGTCTCCTCGCCCATCTGATTGAGCGTGATGGCACCCGCCGGAATGGGCGTTGCGTGGCTGTTCTGGATCCAGAGGACCAGCGTCTCACCGGGGCGCGGTGCTGGTAGCGTTGCAAAACGCGGTGATGGCCAGGCATTGGCGTCATGCGTGACCGAGAGGCTGGGTTCGCCATTCTTGCCATAAGTGTCTAGCGCATATTTCACGACATCATGCCCACGCGCACCGAGCACATGAACAAAAAGCTGACCGCAGAAAGCCGGCAGATCGAAACGCGCCCGCACCACGGTACTGTCCACAACAATACCGGCAGGCGCGTCGGGAATTTCCTCTTCCCATTCAGCCAGGATCTCGCCCTTGTCGTCATAAAGGCGGAACCAGTAACGCACATCGGTCGCGTCGTAATTGCACCAGTAATTCGCCGTGACGAGCCGCGTGCTGAAGCGCTCATCATCACGAAAGAACGCAAAATTCGTCGCGAAATTGAGCTTGTCGAGATAGTTACGCGGATTGCTCAGCATGGAGTCCGGCAATTTTGCGGGCTCCAGAGAGAAGATCTGCTGATCGGCATGGGTGACGCGCGCGAGGCGCGACAACATCTTTTCATGCTCGAAAGAGAGGGCAAGCACCTGCCTGGCCTCGGAGGATGAAAGATCCGTCAGGGCCAGCTTCTCGCCGCCCAGCCCATCATCCTTGCCCACCTGCTCGCTGTCATGCGTGTAGACACCGCAGGAAGGCGTGAGTCCGGGGTACAGGGCGACCAGCGTACGCAGCACATTGCCCGGGTCATAAACCGCAAAGCCACCTCCAGCCGCCAGTGTCGCTTCCAGTCGCCTCAGAGCCTCGCTCGCCAAGGGATGCGCAAGCGCCTTGTAGAGGATGTTTCCGCCGCCCTGAGCGTCGAAGGTGATGATATCGAGCATGGTCGTCCTGTACCCGTTTTCTTTATTACGGACCCCGCCACTCCTTGTTCAGAGAGCGAGACGCCGACGCATTTCATCGGCCGCTCTGCCGGTATCGTCAAGCGGCGTTATAGCCCACGGCTCCCACGCCCCCGTGAACGGACGGACGCGCCCGGCCTCGGCCAGCGTCTCGACAAAGGTCCGGATACGCCGTGAACGCCCCGGCAGATCGATGATCAGGACCGGCGCTGTCGTGGCGGCGGCTTCCGAGATCATGGACACGCTGTCCGTCGTCACGGCAATCATATCGGCGCAGGCAAGCATACCAAGATAAGGATTATCGCCCTGCCCGTCCCATATCATGGCGCGTGACGGATCCAGCGCCTCGCGCAACACCGCCAAAGCTGCCGGATCGGTTCGGCGTGAGGGTGTAAGGGCAATCGTTACATCCTGCGTCCGGGCGATCCCGGCAAGCTGTGCGCCGAGTGTTGCGGCTTCATTGACGCCAAAACTGAACCGGCCATTCGCGCCGCCAATCAGAACGGACAAGAGGGCCTTTTTGCCTGTTCGCAGCCTGCTCTCCCACAGGGTCCGGGCGTCAGACAGCTTTGCAGGGGTTACGCCATGCAGGGCGGTTCGGGCCGCCACGACATTGGGTCCGGCCATGCGATCATGAACATTGGCCACAATCAGGTCAAAGCGAGCCGCATCCATGCGGGGGTTCTGTATCTGCACCAGCGGCAGGCCAGTGCGCTTTTTCAGCGCTGCCCCGACTGCCCCGCCTGTCCCGCCAACGCTGACAAGCAGGCGGGTGTCGCCCGGCAGCACGATCGGTGCCGTAGCACGCAGCGGATCGGGGCAGAATCTCGTGGGGATACGGCGCCAGACTCCTCCGATCCGCACGGGATGAAAATGCCATTCCAGCCCCGCACGCTCGACAAGACCGCTCGCCTGGGCGCGCATTCCGGCAAAATCTTCAGCAATGATGGCTACACTCATAACTCGGTAATTCCTTCACCGGCAGAACTTTGGCAAGAAGCATCCATGAGTGATGTTCAAGATCCTGCCGCCTTTCCATTCGACCCGCTGGTCAGCGCGGGCCTCAAGCAAGTAGGCATAGAGAAACCCAATCAGGTGCAGACCCGCGTCTGGCCCGAACTGAATGACAGGCGCGATGTGCTTCTTGTGGCACAGACCGGCTCTGGAAAGACCGCGGCTTACGCAGCGCCCGCCTTCCAGCGCCTTCTGTCGCTCTCCGCGGAACGTCAGCCCGGCGCACCCCGTGTACTGATTCTGGCCCCGACCCGTGAGCTCGTGACCCAGATCGCCGGTGTATGCCGCCAGATCGGCAGACGCCTGCCCTTTCGGACGCGTCTGCTCTGCGGCGGCCTCCCCAAGGATGCGCAGATCGAGGCGTTGGCGGAAGGCGTGGATATTGCGGTTGCAACCCCTGGCCGTCTGATCGACCTCCTCGCCAGCGGCGCCTGCAGGCTCGACCTTGTCAGCATGCTGATCGTGGATGAGGTAGACCAGATGCTGGACGAGGATTTCCTTGCAGCAATGGATGATATCATCCTGCATTTGCCGCAGGAACGTCAGGCCATGCTGTGCTCTGCCACGCTGCCGCCCACGGGCCGCGCCCTGGCCAGTCGCCTGCTTCACAAACCCGTCACGCTTGAATTCGAAAGCCAGACCGTCACGCCGCGTCGTATCAAGCAGCGCGCCATGTTTGTTGAGGCCGAGGAAAAGCTGGCCACCCTCACCCGCCTGTGTACCGAAACCGAGGGACGCCAGATCGTGTTCCTGCGCACAAAGGCTTCGGTGGACCAGATTGGAAAGCACCTGCGCAAGGCAGGTCTGCCCGTTACAACGCTGCATGGCGATCTGGCACAGGGCGCAAGACAGAAGGCGGTAGAGGCCCTGCGTAGCGGGCGCTCCATGATCCTGCTCACAACGGATGTCGCAGCCCGAGGGCTCGACATTGATGATGTGGCGCTCGTCCTCAATTTCGATCTGCCCGAGAAGGCCGAAACCTACGTGCACCGCATCGGCCGCACGGCGCGGGCAGGCAAGCGCGGCGCGGCGCTGTCCTTCTGCTGCACGCGTGATGAGCGGCTTTTGCTGAGGGCGATCGAAAAGGAGATCGGCTACCGTATCAGCATCGTTTCCTGAGTTACACGGCCTTGAGGTTTTTGACAGGCAGGGTCTAAACTCTCCTCATGACCGCTCCCAAGGCCCAGACGATGGACATCATTGCGATTCTGGAAAAGCTTGTCTCGTTCGATACGACAAGCCGTCATGCCAATGCGCGCCTCATCGACTGGATTACTGCGCTGCTTGATGAGCAGGATGTGCCCTACACGCGCAGTCGTGGGCCAGAAGACGGCAAATGGAACCTGCATGCCATTATCGGCCCGGTAGCGCCCGGTGGTCTGGCCTTGTCTGGCCATGTCGATTGCGTGCCCGTCGAGGGACAGGACTGGTCTCGTGATCCGTTCAGCCTCACCCGGCAGGACGAGAGACTCTACGCACGCGGTGCCACCGACATGAAGGGGTTTGTGGCCGCCATGCTGGCCGCCGTACCCCGCATCCAAAGCCTGCCCCTGCGCAAGCCTGTCCATCTCTTCTTCACCTTCGACGAGGAAATCACCTGCAACGGTGCCCGCTATCTGATCGAGGATGTCATCTCACGCGGCCTGATGCCCGATCTGTGCGTGATTGGTGAGCCGACCATGCTCGCACCGATCATCGCCCATAAAGGGCGATTCACGGTGCGCGTCGATATCCGGGGCCGCCCTGCCCATTCCTCCCAGCCTGCGTTGGGCGTCAACGCGCTTCACGCCATGGGGCGTGCCATCACAGCACTTGCGGATATGAGCGACGCTTTTGAACGCGATGGCCCCCATGTCAGCGGTTTCCTGCCCGATCACACAACCATGCAGGTAGGGCTCGCCAGTGGTGGCAGCATTCTGAATATCGTGCCCGAACAAGCCAGTTTCGAGCTCGAATGGCGTGCCGTACCGGGTGACGATAACGCCGCAATCTTCCAGTCCATTACGGAGCGTCTTGCGCCAATCGACGCAGCCCTGCGCGAGGCCGATCCATCTTGCGGGCTGACATTGACGCCTCTCGTCGACCTCCCGCCCCTGAACCTCTCACCCACATCGCCCCTGGTCTCGCTTTTGCAGCAGATTACGGGGCGCAACAGTGCGGGTTATGTCTCTTACGGGACGGAAGCCGGTATCTATCAACAGGCCGGGCTCGAGACGATCGTGTGTGGCCCCGGTGATATCGCCCAGGCGCATAAACCCGATGAATGGATCACAATCGACCAGCTGGCGCGATGTGAAACCATGATCGACCGCCTTGTCAGACAGATCTGTCTTGCCGCATGAGTTGCGGGGCATCACCGCGTGATCATCACCCTGTCCGCAGGCGGCGGCAGCGCCTCCTGCCCAGCCTGGCGCTGCCGCGTCGCCTTCCCGAATTCCCAATCCTGATCGACCCACCTGATCTCTCACCGTGGCGGGCCGGCAATAACGGAATACCCGGTGTCATCGAGCGCGAGAGCCCCGTACCGGGGCCGGAAATCGCGGTGATTTCCCTTATTCACGGCAATGAGTTCGCTGGCGCCGCCGCTGCCGACCGTCTGCTCAGGAAGGATATCAGGCCCCTTTGCGGAACACTGCGCATCGTATTTGCCAATATGGCCGCCTTCGAGCGTTTCGACCCATCAAACCCGACGGCTTCGCGCTTTATCGGTGAAGATCTCAATCGTGTCTGGTCCAATGACAGGCTGAGCCAGAAGCCTGGTTCGGTTGAAATGGCGCGGGCGCAGGAGTTGCTGCCCGTCATCCAGCGCAGCGACATGCTGCTCGATCTTCATTCCATGTTGTGGGACTCGTCGCCTCTCTTCATCTCGCCGCAGACAGAGCGCTCGATCACACTGGCGGGTCTCCTCTCGTCGCAGGCCGATACACCCTTTCTGACCCTCACCGATCTAGGGCATGTGGGAGGCGCAAGGCTGATCGAGCAGGAGCGTTTCATGGCTCCCGGCGGCACAGGGCGCAGCGTGCTGCTTGAGGCAGGTCAGCACTGGCGACCGGAAACGGTCGAGACCAGCGCACGCGTGATTCGTCACTTTGTTGAGAATGCAGGGTTTGTGCATTGGGGGAGCCGGGACGAGCCAGTCACCGTCTCACGTCAGGCAATGGTGACCGACAATGTCGTCGCCAGAAGCGCCAGTTTCGGGTTCACCGAGAGTTATCTCGGTGGTCAAGTGATCGAAAAGGCGGGCACAGTTATCGCGCTGGATGGTGATGATGAAATCTGTACGCCATACGACCAATGCGTCCTCATCATGCCCAATCTGTGTGTACGCAGAGGACAACTGGCGGTGAGGCTCGCGCGCAGGCTATAGACCCTATCTGGTCGCCACAGCCAGACGACACCCTTGACACGATCACGGCGAAACCCGGTCATACGATCCACCGCAATCGCCCCGCGCGGGCAAAAAAAGGGGGGCTCATCGCCCCCCCCTCTTCTATCCTCAAGCGCCGGGATAGGCGACGTCATAGATGGGGAAGCGACGGCAAAGCGCCTTTACCTCGTCATGAACGCGCTGCTCGACGCTGTCCTGCTCCGGCGTTCCGTAGGCACTCAGCACTTCATCGATCATACGTGCGATCGTGCGGAATTCCTCAACGCCAAAACCGCGTGACGTCGCGGCCGGGCTGCCCAGACGGATACCAGAGGTCACAAACGGCTTTTCGGGGTCGAACGGGATAGCGTTCTTGTTGGCCGTGATCCCGGCGCGCTCGAGAGCCGCCTCGGCAATCTTGCCCGTTACCTTCTTGGGACGCAGATCGACCAGAACGAGGTGGCAATCCGTCCCACCGGTCACGATGTCAAAGCCGCGTGCCACAAGCTCCTCAGCCAGAACGCGGGCGTTCTCAGCCACCGCGCCCTGATACGCCTTGAACTTCTCGCCAAGGGCCTCGCCAAAGGCCACAGCCTTGCCAGCAATGACATGCATGAGCGGACCACCCTGAAGGCCCGGGAATACGGCGGAATTGACCTTCTTGGCGATGTCCGGATCATTCGTAAGCACAATGCCACCGCGCGGGCCGCGCAGCGTCTTGTGCGTGGTGCTGGTCACGATATGCGCGTGGGGCACGGGGCTCGGGAAAAGACCAGCCGCGACGAGACCGGCGAAATGCGCCATGTCCACCATCAGATAGGCGCCCACCTCATCTGCGATACGACGGAAGCGCGCGAAGTCGATATGACGGGGATAAGCCGAGCCACCTGCGACAATGATCGTCGGCTTGTGCTCACGTGCAAGGCGCTCCATTTCCTCGTAGTCGAGGGTTCCGTCCTCGGCACGCACACCGTACTGCACCGCGTTGAACCACTTTCCTGAGTAGTTCGGTGCCGCACCATGCGTCAGATGTCCACCAGCGGCGAGGCTCATGCCCAGCACGGTGTCACCCGGCTTGCCGAGCGCCATGAAGGCGGCCTGATTGGCGTTCGCGCCAGAATGGGGCTGCACGTTGGCAAACTCGACGCCAAACAGCGCCTTGATACGCTCAATCGCCAGATTTTCCACGCGGTCGACATCGACGCACCCGCCGTAATACCGCTTGCCGGGCAGTCCTTCGGCGTATTTGTTTGTCAGGACCGAGCCCTGCGCCTCAAGAACGGCAAAAGAGGTGATGTTCTCGGATGCGATCAGTTCAATGCCATCCTGCTGACGGATCAGTTCGGCGTTGATGATTTCTGCCACCTCGGGGTCTGCTTCATTCAGACCGCGATGATAGAAATCGTGCTGGGGGGACATGTTCTCGCGAGTAGTCATTCTTTTCTCTCCCGGAGGGGGCGCACAGACGCGGAAAATGGCGTATCACGATGGGCAATATCCCAGATTTCCCCCCGCCGCCAACCCGTTTAGCGCGGGAGAGTTGTTTTAGAGGAAGACTGAATGGCCCAGCCCCTCGCCGCCCTGTGGCGGCGCAAACCGATTGACGTGGCAACCGACGAAAAAGGCGAACACGGGCTGCACCGCGTTATCGGACCGTTTTCACTGATTGCCCTTGGGGTGGGCACGACCGTCGGGGCTGGCCTGTTTTCATTGACAGGCATTGCTGCGGCCCAGAATGCGGGGCCCGCGGTCATACTTGCTTTCGTGGTGGCTGCCATTGCCTGCGGATTTGCTGCCTTCTGTTATGCCGAACTGGCCAGCATGATCCCCTCTGCCGGCTCGGCCTATTCCTACAGCTATGCTGTGCTTGGCGAATTGGTTGCATGGATTATCGGTTGGGACCTTGTGCTGGAATACACCGTAGGGGCAGCAGCCGTAGCCTCGAGCTGGTCAAGCTATCTGGCCTCGATTCTGGGTCAGTGGAACCTGCATCCGGACCCGCGCTGGATGGCATCCCCGATGAGCATGGTGAAGCTGCCGGATGGCAGCATGGCTCATGGCTGGATCAACCTTCCCGCCATGGCGGCAATTGTCTTCATCGTCATGCTTCTGCTGCGCGGCATTTCCGAGTCCACGCGCATCAATGCTGTGGTCGTGGTGCTCAAACTCGGAGTGGTCGGCGCCTTCATCATATTCTGCTCGCCCTTCATCAAGCCCGAGCATTTCACCCCTTTCATTCCGCCCAACACAGGCGAGTTCGGTCATTTTGGCGTCTCGGGCATCATGCGGGCTGCTGGCATGATCTTCTTCGCCTATCTGGGCTTTGACATCATCGCCACCACCGCTCAGGAGGCCTGCAATCCAGAGCGGACCATGCCTATTGGTATATTGGGCAGCCTGCTTATTTGCACCATCATCTATATCGCCTTCGCCTTCGTGCTGACCGGTGTCGTTGATTATCGCCAGCTTGAGGGCGATGGCAGCCCTGTGGCCACCGCCATCGATATCACCCATCTGTTCTGGCTGCAGGGCGCTCTCAAGTTCAGCATCCTGTTTGGCTATATCTCGGTGCTGATGGGGCTCATGATGGGTCAGGTGCGCGTATTCTATGCCATGTCGCATGACGGCCTGCTACCGGCGATATTTGGCCGCCTCAGCCCACGCACGCGGGCACCAGCCGTGTCTCACCTGATCTTTCTCGTGGTGACCTGCCTGCTGGCAGGGCTGGTGCCGATCTCTGTGCTCGGCAACATGACCTCAATCGGCACCCTGCTCGCCTTCGTGCTGGTCTGCGTGGGTGTCCTGATCCTGCGCATTCGTGAGCCAAACCGCCCCCGCGCGTTTCGTGCACCCGGCGGGCTGTTCACCCCGGTCTGCGGTATCCTGAGCTGCCTCGCGGTCATGGTGTCGCTGGATGCGCTTACCTGGCTACGCATGGTGGTCTGGCTGATCGCCGGACTGGTCGTTTATGCGCTGTATGGTATCAAAAAGAGCAAGCTTACCGCCGAGGGAACAACGCGATGATCACCGGATCCTTTCCACTCAGCCGTCCAAGACGTAACCGTTTCGACGGTTTCACGCGCCGCCTCGTAGCCGAAACGACGCTGACGATCGACAATCTGATCTGGCCGATCTTCGTCTGTGATGGCAAAGAGCAGCGCAGCAGTGTCGCCTCCATGCCAGGGGTCGAACGCGTGAGCGTGGACCTGCTTGAGGCTCATCTGGCCGAGGCCATCGGTCTCGGTATCCCCGCTGTGGCCCTCTTCCCGATCACCCCGACAGACATCAGGGATGCGACGGGCCGTGAGGCCACCAACCCGGACAACCTGATCTGCAAGGCTGCGCGTGAAATCAAGCGCCTGTATCCTGACCTTGGGCTGATCGGTGATGTGGCGCTCGACCCCTACACCGATCATGGCCATGACGGTCTTATCGAGGGCGATTACGTCGTCAATGACGCATCGGTAGAGATTTTGGCCCTGCAAGCCATCAACCAAGCCGCAGCCGGGATCGACATCATTGCTCCGTCTGACATGATGGATGGTCGCATCGGCGCGATACGCACCGCTCTGGACAAAGCGGGGCACGACAACGTGCGCATCATGTCCTATGCGGCCAAATATGCCTCTGCCTTCTATGGTCCGTTCCGTGACGCTCTGGGGTCCGGGGGACTGCTCAAGGGCGACAAGAAAACCTATCAGATGGACCCTGCCAATTCCGATGAAGCGCTACGCGAGGTCGCGCTCGACATCCAGGAAGGCGCAGATATGGTCATGGTCAAACCCGGCATGCCCTATCTGGACATCATCCATCGGGTACGCGAAACCTTCGCCGTTCCGACGTTCGCGTATCAGGTGTCGGGTGAATACGCGATGCTGATGGCGGCTATCCAGAATGACTGGCTGGACCGCGATCGCGCCATACTTGAGAGCCTGCTTGCGTTCCGGCGTGCCGGTTGTAATGGCGTCCTCACCTATTTTGCCGTCGAGGCTGCAAGGTTGCTCCGTAGCAGGCTGTGACGACCGCGCGCCAAAGGCGCGGCGGCAGGGCTTTCGTCGCCGGAATGGCGGCAGAGGCTCACGCGCGCGAAACGCTTGCAAATGCGGGCTTCGTGCTTCTTGCCGAGCGATGCCGCACCCCATATGGCGAGATCGATCTCGTAGCGGCGAATGACAGTCTCACCCTGTTCGTCGAGGTCAAGCAGCGCCGCACATTGGATGAGGCCGCCTACGCCCTGAGGCTCCCTCAACAGCGCCGTCTTCTGGCCGCTGCGGAGTTTCTTCTTCAGACACAGCCGTCATGGCGACGCGAAAACACCCGGTGTGACCTCATGATATATGACGTCGCTGGGAATGTCGGATGGATCGAGGATATTCTGAGGGACGGTTAGACCAACCGTCGAACAGCGCAGTTGCCGCTGCTCCGGACCCGCCTTGGATGAGAGACAGAAGCCCTCGGGGAGCGACCGCGGCTGCATAGCATGGCGGTCGGAAATAGTCGGCGGGAAACGCCTGGATGACGGTCTGATTGGCTAACGGAGTTCATTAGCGGAGACCGGCTCCGATAAGATTCCTTGCAGGGGAAATCAGATACCAACCGCGCAGGAAGGCAGTTTAAGCGGGGCGCAATAGCGCCCCAGTCGATCAGCCGTGACGGCGAGCGTGATGCTTGCTGCTTGCCGGTGCCTTGGCGTGATAGACCACGGTGTGGACAAGGGCGCGACGCGACGGCGCTGACACGTGACGGGCGGCCACCTGATGAACGGCTGCGCTGTGGTGATGCGTATAGGTTGTGACGGGGCGGTGATAGACGGGCGTAGCGGTCAGTGCATCAAGCGTCAGCTTGGAGGCTTCCCAATCGGTGATCTCTCTTGCGCTTGCACCATGAGAGGCAAAGGCTGCCCCGACGGCGACGACTGAAGCTGCAAGTTTGAGACCCGATAGACGCCGCATTTTTTCTTCCCTCTGAATGACTTCCGCCACGTTAGTCAGGACTGCGAAAGCACAACAAGAGGTCTGAAGAAGAAATTTTTACAAGAAGATTTACCGTTGCAATACTGCCACAGTTTAAGACGAAACCGTGGCAGCGCGCAAAGTTTATGGCTTAATCAAGGCAGATCAGGACACCTTTTTGGCGATCTGCTTTTCCTCCAGCAGAGACTCCAGTTCGCCACTCTGGAACATGTCGGTCACGATATCGCAGCCGCCGATGAACTCACCCTTGATGTAAAGCTGCGGCACCGTCGGCCACTGCGAAAAGTCCTTGATGCCCTGGCGCAGTTCCGGGCTGGCAAGCACATTGGCCGTTTCGAAATCGACGCCCATGTGCCCGAGGATCTGCACGACGCGTGCGGAAAAGCCGCATTGAGGGAACAGCTTGTCACCCTTCATGAAAAGCATGACGTGATTGTTGTCGATAAGTTGCTGAATCTGCTGGAAAGTAGCTTCGGCCATGGATCGCTCCTGTGCGCGAGATGCGCGTTGGGTCAATAATCACTTAATTATAGACCCAACCGGTCTCGATTGTCAGGGGGTTTGTGTTTTGAGGGCCAGAGCGTGCAGCTCTGTCCCCATACGACCACCAAACGCGTCATAGACGAGCTTGTGCTGGCGCACCCGTGGCAGCCCCGCGAAAGCGGTGCTGGTCACGGTTGCAGCATAATGGTCCCCATCACCCGCGAGATCATGGATCTCGATCACGGCGTCAGGCAGGGCAGCCTTGATGGTGCGTTCGATTTCTTCGGCGCTCATTGGCATGGCTCAGCGCTCCATCAGCTTGGGAAAGAACTCGGCATTGACCTTGCGCATACGCTCGGCCGACAGGCTCATACCGTCGGTCAGAACCAGTGAATCACCCCCTGAACGTCCGAGATGGCGCACTGGCACATGAGCCTTTTCAGCTGCGTCGATCAGCGCGGTAGCATGCTTGGTGGCCACCACGTAGCAGGCCTGATCCTCGCCGAAATAGTAGGCATGAAGGCTGGTGCCGTGATGCGGCTTGTCAAGATGGCAGCCAACGCCGCTCGCCATGACCATCTCCGCCACGGCCACAAGCAATCCGCCATCGGCGATGTCGTGGCAGGCCTCGATGCGCCCCTCCCCGATCATCTTGCGCACGAAGTCACCGTTGCGACGCTCGGCGTGAAGATCGATGATCGGCGGGGCACCATCTTCGCGATGGCAGATCTCACGCAGCCATAGCGACTGGCCGAGCTCACCACGGATCTCACCGATCAGCACAAGCTCGCACTGCTCAGGCATGCCAAGACCAATCGCCTTGGTCACATCGTCGATCACACCGATAGCGCCGATAGCTGGCGTCGGCAGGATCGGCTGGCTCAGACCGCTGGGATGGCTCGTCTGGTTATACAGCGAGACATTGCCACTCACGACCGGGAAATCCAGCGCACGGCAGGCCTCACCCATGCCTTTGATGGCATCGGCGAACTGACCCATGATCTCCGGCTTTTCCGGATTGCCGAAGTTCAGGTTATCGGTCACGGCCAGCGGCAGTGCACCCGTTGCCGTGATATTGCGCCAGGCTTCTGCAACGGCCTGAGCCCCACCCGCATGCGGGTCAGCCTGACAATAGCGCGGCGTACAATCGGTCGTCATGGCAAGACCGCGCTTCGTGCCCTCGACACGAACGATGGCAGCATCGGCCGCACCGGGGCGACGGGCCGTCTGGCCACCTACACCGCTGTCATACTGGTTCCAGACCCAGGCGCGCGATGCGAGATCCGGGCAGGCCAGAAGGGTCAGCAGCGCATGTTCGACACCCGCAGGATCGGCCACCGTGCCCAGACGCGCCGGCTTTGCAGCGTGCGTCATGGGACGATGGTAGAGCGGTGCCTCATCAGCCAGTGGCGCAAGCGGAATATCCGCTTCCGTCTTGCCAAGATGCTTGACCGTGATATGCGCCGTATCTGTCAGCACACCCACAATAGCGAAATCGAGGTCCCATTTTTCGAAAATGGCGCGGGCCACGTCAGTGCGCTCAGGCTTGAGCACCATGAGCATACGCTCCTGGCTCTCCGACAGCATCATCTCATAGGCCGTCATGCCCGTTTCACGCTGCGGCACCTTATCGAGGTCGAGCTCGATACCGACACCGCCCTTGCCCGCCATCTCGACAGCAGAGGATGTGAGGCCAGCCGCACCCATATCCTGAATCGCCACGATAGCGTCGGTCGCCATCAGTTCGAGACAGGCCTCGATCAGCAGCTTCTCGGTGAACGGGTCACCCACCTGCACCGTCGGGCGCTTGGACGCCGCATGCTCGTCGAATTCAGCAGAGGACATGGTGGCGCCATGGATGCCATCGCGCCCGGTCTTGGAGCCCACATAGACCACCGGATTGCCGATACCCGCAGCAGCCGAGAGGAAAATGCGATCCTGACGGGCGATACCAACGGTCATGGCGTTGACGAGCGGGTTGCCATTATAGGCCGGGTGGAAGTTGATCTCACCGCCTACCGTGGGCACGCCAACACAGTTACCGTAGCCACCAATGCCACGCACCACGCCGTCAATCACGCGCTGCGTCACAGGAAGCGACGGGTCACCGAAGCGAAGTGCGTTCAGATTGGCAACGGGGCGCGCGCCCATCGTGAACACATCGCGCAGGATGCCACCCACACCAGTCGCCGCGCCCTGATAGGGCTCGATGAACGACGGGTGGTTGTGGCTTTCCATCTTGAAGACAGCCGCGAGACCGTCTCCGATATCCACAACACCGGCATTTTCGCCGGGGCCATGAATGACCCAGGGGGCCGTGGTGGGCAGGGTCTTGAGATGCACGCGTGATGATTTGTAGGAGCAATGCTCCGACCACATGACCGAGAAGATACCAAGTTCGGTCAGGCTGGGCACGCGGCCCATGATGTCCAGAACCTTCTGGTATTCCTCGGCAGACAGACCGAAGCGGGCGGCGAGTTCAGCGTTGACGATCATGCTCATGCGACGAGACTCTTCACCAGACCCGAGAACAGAGGCACGCCATCTGTCGCGCCAAGATCGGGATCGACCAGGTTTTCAGGGTGGGGCATCAGGCCGCAGACGCGCTTGTTGGCGCTCAGGATGCCTGCGATGGAGCGCTGGCTGCCATTGGGGTTGCTCACGCGGTTCGCGGCATCGAGCGTGCCCTTGGCGCAAACATAGCGGAAAGCCACGCGATCTTCACCCTCGAGGCGATCGAGCTCGGCTTCCGAGGCCGTGTAGTTGCCGTCACCATGAGCCAGCGGCGCACGGAAGACATCGCCCTTGGACCAGTCGCGCGTGAAGGCCGTATCCTGCGTCTCGACGCGCAGGAACCCGTCCTGCGAAAGGAAACGCATCCCTGCATTACGCAGGAGCGCCCCTGGCAGAAGCTGGGCTTCGGTCAGGATCTGGAACCCGTTGCACACGCCCAGTACATACCCGCCGCGCTCGGCAAAGGCACGCACCTCGCGCAGGATCGGCGAATGGGCGCCCATGGCGCCCGAACGCAGATAGTCGCCAAAGCTGAATCCGCCCGGAAGGACAATCAGGTCCAGATCGGGGAGGCTCGTATCACGATGCCAGAGCATGGTGGGCGCCTTGCCGCTGACGAGACGAAGCGCCTGCTCCATGTCGCGCTCACGGTTCGTGCCGGGGAAAACGACGATACCGGCCTTCATGGCTTCCCTCCCTGGCCCGAACACGGATAGGCCTCGTGCAGAGCCGCAAAAACGGATTTGCCAACAGGGAATTTCAGGACGTCCTGATGAGCCTTGAGCCAGGACAGCACCTTGCTGCGCATGGCATCGGTTGTTTCGGCGTCAGGAACGCAGAAACCGACCACCGTGCCGCTATCGCCATTGCTCTTGGCGTTCAGGGCTGAAAGCGCACCAGAATCAGCCATGCCAGCAATATAGGCATCACAGACGGCCTTGCCCTGAGGCTTGGAGCAGATGGCGCCAAAGCGACCAGCCTGCATGGAAGAGAGACGATGCTCATCAGCCTGAGCCACACCGGCCAGGCCGCCTGCTGGCAGTGCAAGAGCAACTGCCGCCAGAAGAGCCAGCTTGCGGGTCATCCAACAACCTCGACAGCGAAATCTTCAATCACGAGGTTCGCCAGAAGCTCACGGGCCATCGCCTCGCCCTGGGCGAGTGCCTTTTCACGATCTTCGGTCGCGATCTCGAGTTCCATGGTCTTGCCCACGCGCACTTCGCCAACATTGGCAAAGCCCAGCACCTCAAGGGCGTGACCAATGGCCTTGCCCTGCGGATCGAGCACGCCTTCCTTCAGCATGACATTGACGCGAATTTTCATTGCATGACCTCCGGTCCTTTGAGATCGCCGTTGCCGGCCTCGGGCAGAATGCCAAGGCGGCGGGCGACTTCCTGATAAGCTTCCTCGACACGGCCCATATCCCGACGGAAACGGTCCTTGTCGAGCTTCTCGCTCGTCTTGGTGTCCCACAGGCGGCAGTTATCGGGAGAAATTTCGTCGGCGAGCACAATACGCATCTCGTCGTTTTCCCACAGGCGACCGAATTCGAGCTTGAAATCGACAAGCTGGATGCCGATGCCCTGGAACATGCCCGTGAGAAAATCATTGGTACGCAGCGCGTAGGCGTTGATCTCATCAAGATCCTGCGCATTGGCCCAGCCAAAGGCGGTGACATGCTCTTCCGACACCATCGGGTCGTTGAGCGCATCGTTCTTGTAGTAATACTCGAGAATCGAGCGGGGCAGACGCGTGCCTTCGGCAAGGCCTAGGCGCTTGGCAATCGAGCCCGCAGCCACGTTGCGCACAACGACTTCGAGGGGGATGATCTCGACTTCGCGGATCAGCTGCTCGCGCATGTTCAGGCGACGAACGAAATGAGTCGGAATACCGATTTCATGCAGGCGGAGCATGAGGTGTTCGCTGATGCGGTTGTTCAGCACGCCCTTGCCGGTAATGATCCCCTTTTTCACGCCGTTGCCGGCGGAGGCATCATCCTTGAAATACTGAACGAGTGTGCCGGGCTCTGGCCCCTCGAACAGGATCTTGGCTTTTCCTTCATAGAGCTGACGACGGCGTGCCATGACGATCTTTCAAAAACGGTGAACGGCGTTGTCCCGCATATAGCAGCGGAGCAACGCCGTTCATACCCATGATCGTCCCCTGTCGCCATGACAGGAGAGCGCCTGTCGTCTTATTCGGCAGCAGCAGCCTTGGCGCGAGCGATGGGCGCAAAGGTGCCGTCACGCAGGGATGCCTCGAGCTGTTCGAGCGAACGGCCCCGTGTCTCGGGCACATAACGCAGCACGAAGAAGAACGAGACGGCATTCACGGCTGCGAAGAGCCAGAACGTCCCGCCAGCGCCGAGCGCCTTCACCATGCTGAGCGTCGTGAGAGAGATGATCAGATCTGCGCCCCAGTGGCTGGCAGCAACAAGGCTCATGCCCGTGCCACGGCAGGACAGCGGGAACACTTCGGCACCCACCAGCCAGATCGCCACCGACAGACTGCCGACGTTGAACACGACATAACCCACGACGGCAGCGGCAGTCACAAATGCACCCCAACCATGCGTCTGGCCGGTGAAGAACATGAAGCCCAGCAGAACGAGCGAGACGACAGCACCGGGGATCATGCGGAGCATCAGGGTGCGACGCCCCCAGGCATCGACAGCCCAGCCGCCGAACGCGACCGTGCCAACCATCGAAACACCGACCGCAACCGAGGTCAGCAGAGCGGATGACTGACCAAATCCAGCATCGGCAAAAATGGTCGGCGCGTAATACATAACCGCGTTGATGCCCGTAAGCTGGCACAGCAGTGCAATACCGACGGCCGCGATGGTAGCCGGACGAACCCAGGGCTTGAACACTTCGGAAAGCGGGGCCTTCTCGTCGTGCTGGTCCTGAATTTCCTGCAGTTCGCGGTCAGCCTCGGCATCGGTGCGACGCACGCTACGCAGAACGGTGCGAGCACGCTCGAATTCACCCTGCATGGCCAGCCAGCGCGGGCTGTTGGGCAGGAAAAGCATACCGACAAAAAGGATGACCGCCGGAATGACACCCAGGCCGAACATCAGGCGCCAGGAGTAATCCTGAAGCAGATAGCCGGTGATGAAGGAGATAAGCTGACCAAAGGCAATGGCAAACTGGAACGCGACCACGAGCGAACCACGACGCTCGGGCGGCGCGATCTCGGCAATGTAGATCGGCACGATCTGCGAGGAGGCACCGATGGCAAGCCCAAGGATAAGGCGGGCAAAGGTCAGGATGGCGACGGTGTGCGCGAAGGTCACGATCACCGTTCCGATGAGGAACAGTGTCGCCGCAGCGATGATCGTACGACGACGACCCAGACGATCCGAAAGCGGTGCTGCCGAGATACAACCGATCAGCGCACCGAGAATAACGGCCGAGGTAACGATCTCGGCGCTTTCCGTGGTCAGCTGGAATTGCGGCGTGAGCTGAAGCAGGGCGGCCGAGATAATGCCAGTATCATACCCGAAAAGGAGGCCGCCCGTCGCCGCGATAACGGCGATGAAGTTCGTTAGTGCATGCCCTCGTGGGCGCGATGTGGAAGCCATTGGTCAGCTTTCGTCTTGGTCCGGATGAACGTGCTTGAGATTACAAACACGTTACTTCCACAATTAGACGCCACAAGGTCAACACATAATGTGGGATCTCAACCAAAAACCTTGTCATATATGCGGTCTACGGCAACAAGATGTCGTGTGCTGTCCATAGCCTCATCCAGCACCGTTGAATCGACCCGACCAGCGACCTCGGGATCCGCATCCAGATTCTCACGGAAGCTCCGAGCTTCCGGTGTCCCGAGTTTCGTCCAGGTCTCCATCGCATTGCGCTGCACGATACGATAGGCGTCCTCACGCGAGATGCCCGAGCGGGCAAGAGCGAGCAGGACCTCGCCCGAATGGACGACACCACCCAGCGATTCGAGATTGGCCATCATGCGCTCGGGATACACCACCAGCTTGTCCATCATGCCTGCCAGGCGCATCAGTGCGAAATCGAGGCCAATCGTGGCATCGGGGCCGATGTTGCGCTCGACAGAGGAGTGGCTGATATCGCGCTCATGCCAAAGGGCCACGTTTTCAAGCGCCGGGATGACGTGCGAACGGATCAGACGCGCCAGACCGGTAAGATTCTCTGAAAGCACCGGATTACGCTTGTGGGGCATGGCCGAGCTGCCCTTCTGCCCGGGATGGAAGAATTCTTCCGCCTCGCGCACTTCCGAACGCTGGAGGTGACGCACCTCGACAGCCAGACGCTCGATACCGCTCGAAATCACGCCAAGAGCACAGAAGAATGCGGCATGACGGTCGCGCGGGATGACCTGCGTCGAAACATCCTCGGCGGCAAGGCCAAGACGCGCTGCCACGAATTCTTCCACACGGGGGTCGATATGGGCGTAGGTGCCTACAGCGCCTGAAATCGCGCAGATGGCAATTTCTTTGCGGGCTGCCAGCAGGCGCTCACGATTGCGGGCGAACTCGGCATAATGGCCAGCGAGCTTGAGCCCGAAGCTGGTCGGCTCGGCATGAATGGCATGCGAGCGGCCGATCGTGACGGTGTTCTTGTGAGCGAAAGCCTGCTTCTTCAGTGCGGCCAGTACAGCATCAAGATCTTCGAGCAGCAGATCGGTTGCCTGAACGAGCTGGACTGAAAAGCACGTATCCAGAACGTCGGAGGACGTCATGCCAAGATGCACGAAGCGGCTCTCCGGGCCGATCTTCTCAGCCAGCCATGTCAGGAACGCGATCACATCATGACGCGTCACGGCCTCGATCTCGTCGATACGGGCCAGATCCTCGTCCGAGAACGCGGCCATGGCGGCGTCACCACGCTCGCGAATGACCTGCGCCGCTTCCTTCGGCATGTCGCCCAGCTCTGCCATCGCCTCACAGGCCAGCGCCTCGATCTCGAACCAGATACGATAGCGGTTGGCAGGCGACCAGATGGCGGTCATTTCAGGGCGGCTATAGCGTGGCACCATGACGGTAAGGCTCCTTCGGGAAGAAAACGCTGCGAGAGCGGAGAGTCCGGATCGGGCCCTCTTACCGCAATACGCACGTCACGAACACCTTCCAGACGAACACCCTGCGTTGGGGTGCGTATAATTGCGCGCACCCCGTCTGGCCGCTAGGCTCCGGGCCCTGAAGATATGTGGAGGATAATGTGGCGCCTGATCTCACCTGGCACGCCCTGATCGCGCTTGCCCAGGTTGTCATGATCGACATCACCCTGGCGGGCGATAATGCCGTCGTTATTGGCATGGTGGTGCGCGGCCTGCCCGCAGCCCAGCGACGCAAGGCCATCATCGTGGGGGTCGCGAGTGCGGCGCTCATGCGTATCGTTCTTGCCCTTGTGGCGTCGCAGCTACTGGCCGTTATTGGCCTCACCCTTGCAGGCGGGCTGTTGCTGCTCTGGGTTTGCTGGAAAATGTACCAGGAGATGCGCCACCCCGAACCCGCCGAGGGGGAGACGCGCAGCGGCACGCTGGGTCAGGCGATCTTCCGGATCATCCTCGCCGATCTATCCATGAGCCTCGACAACGTGCTTGCGGTTGCAGGCGCCTCGCTAGGTCATCCCTACGTGCTTGTGACTGGTCTCGCCTTCTCTGTCGTGCTCATGGGTGTGGCGGCGACGCTCGTGGCAAAGCTGCTCGAACGCTATCGCTGGATTGCGTGGCTGGGTCTCGCCATTGTGGCCTTTGTCGCCTGTGAGCTGATCTACAAGGGGAGTATCGAGGTGGTGCATCATGTCGCGGGCTAAATCTCTCCTTTTGACCAGCACGCTTCTTCTGCTTGGCGGCTGCAGCACTCACGCCCAGGAGCCCACCCCACCGATTACCGAGGCCGCAGCTCCAGATGAGGGCGGTGATAGCGCGGCGACATCCTCGATCGTGCCTCCTGTCACCAGTGCACCGGGGGATGTCGCCTCACGCCTCGACTCCTGGCTTGCTCTGATCAAACCGGATCCCGGCATCTCGGCGCGCGCCTATGCCGATTTTCTGGATATCACCCCCGCTTGGCCCGAACGCTCCGTCATGTTGTCGCGCTACCAGCAGGCACTGGCAACGCGTACGAGCGACAGCGAACTGGCGTCACTTTGCCCACGTGAGCCGCTTACTGGCGTACAGGCCTTCATGCGTTGCGCAACCCTTCTGCCCGACGCTGCCAGTCAGGCGCGTCGCATCTGGCGTAACGGCGCGGATCGGGAGACCGATTCCAGCCTCATCCTTGCGGAATACGCAACGAGCCTGACCCCTGACGATCACTGGGCGCGTTTCCAGCGCCTACTGCGCACACGCCAGTTCACGGCAGCAGGGCGACAGGTTTCGCTACTGGCTCCCTCCCGGCAGGGAACAGCGCGTGTGCTGATCGCGCTGCTTTCCAACGCCCCGGATTCAGCGGCGCAATTCGCTTCCCTTACCGACGCACAACGCGCCGAGCCACAGATCATGCTGGCGCGCCTGCGGCAGCTTCGGCGCTACGAGACGCCGGATGTCGCTTTCGCCCTTTGGCAAAGCAACGGCTTTGCCGCCCAGAAGCACGTACCATCAACCGACTGGACCAATGAGCGCCTTGGCCTGGCGCGCGCTTTCCTCGTGCAGGGCAACGTACCGCAGGCGCGTATCCTGGCCGATGACACGACATTACCCCTCAGTACCGCCCCCGCGCTGGAGGCGCGCTTCCTGCGTGGGTGGATCGACCTGCGTTTTGTCAAAAACCCTGTCCTGGCACGGGAGGCGTTTTCTCCCCTCACCCGTCAGACGAGCCTGATCACCAGAAGCCGCGGCTATTACTGGCTCGGACGCGCCTACGCCGCGGAGGGTGCACAGAGCGAGGCCAATGCCGCATGGCGTCAGGCGGCCACAATGCCCACGACATTTTACGGGCAATTGGCACAGGCCGCGCTGTCAGGAAAAAGCGATACACTGCTCCCCGATGGCGGTGACGTGCCCAGTCTGGCTCAGGCCCTCGCACGCGTGCCGTCGCTCTCCAGCGGCCCGGTCTCGCGCGGTGATCTCATCGAAGCCGCCCGCCTGCTGCATGAGCGCGGAGACGATGACCACGCCCGTGAGTTCCTGATGATGGGCTATGCCCAGGTGCAGGATGCCGCCGGTCAGGCAGCCCTGGCACGTTTCAGCCTGTCCATTGATGTGCTTGAGCCTGCTGTGTTCGCAGCGCGTCGCACAGGTCGTCTGGGCGCAGCGCTGTATCCCGAAGGCTGGCCCGTTCTCGATGGCGTGCAGGCCGAGGGGGACGGCCTGCCACATGGGCTCGCCCTTGCTGTAGCGCGCCAGGAAAGCAGTTTTGACGCGCATGTTTCGAGCCCGGCCAAGGCCATCGGCCTGATGCAGCTTCAGACAGGCACAGCACGGGATGTCGCCCGTCGTGCAGGTCTTGCCGGGGTCGATACGAGCGCCAGTGGCCTGCGGGACCCTTCAACGAACCTCACGCTGGGGCGCGCCTATCTGGCGCAGCTTTTGCAGCGCTTCGGCAATGTCGTGCCTGTTGTTCTCTCCGCCTATAATGCGGGGCCTCATCGCACCGATCAATGGCTGGCCAGCCTCCCCCTGCCCCAGCCCCTTACCCAGGAGGGGATGGTCGACTGGATCGAGAGCCTGCCCTACGAGGAGACACGCTCCTATATCCAGCGCGTCGAGGAAAACATGGCGCTCTATCGTGTGCTGGAGGTCAATCATCATGGCTGAATCAGCTCTCGTTCCAACCAGCCTGACAGAAAAGGCGCAAGCCGTTCTTGATTTCCTGCGTCAGCGTGGGGCACGCCTTGTGACCGCAGAGAGCTGCACAGGGGGGCTGATTGCGGCGATGCTCACATCGCTTGCAGGATCGTCAGACGTGATCGAGGGCGGGATCGTCAGCTATTCCAACGCCATGAAGATGGATGCTCTGGATGTTGCCGAGCGTACCCTCGAACGTCACGGTGCCGTCAGCGAGGCTGTCGCAACAGAGATGGCCATGGGCGCCCTCGACCGTGCCGAAAACGCGACCATCGCTGTTGCCGTCACCGGTATAGCCGGTCCGGCGGGCGGCACGGCGGACAAGCCCGTCGGCACGGTCTGCCTGTGTGTCATGGAGGGGACCAGAAATCCCGTACTGGAAACGGCTCATTTCTCCGGTGACCGCAATGATGTGCGCGCGGCCACGGTCGAGCGTGCCTTCGACCTGATCCTGACGCGCCTCGGCACATAAGCACACGCCATGCAGATGCCTGATCTCGTGCGTGGCACGCGCGAGATAAGGCATCGCAACGCGTCTTGCGATCAGTCCCCGCTTCGGTTCGCACAGCGTACCGAGGGTGAGAGATCCCGAACCGGCATCAGGCAGTCATGCCGGTCAGGATTTCCGCCCGGAGGCACCAGTTTCAGTTATCGATATGCTGGACGACCTCGAAGCCCTCGAACACCGGCGGCCCCAGTGTCAGGGGCTTGTTGCCACCCGCACCAGCATGCGCCTTGCGAAACTGTTCGGACTGGGTCCAGTCACGAAATGCCTGCTCGGATGACCAGATGGTGTGAGATGACCAGAGAATATGGTCATCCTTGACCGGCCCGCGCAGAAGCGAAAACGAGACAAACCCTGGCACAGTTGTCAGCAGGACCTCGCGGTCAAGCCAGCGCTGGCGAAAGGCCTCCTCGCTCTCGGGCAAAACCTGAAACCTGTTCATGGCGATATACATCGACGATACTTTCACAATCTTATTGATATTACTCATGAGAAACGGGGCGGAACGAGATCATGCGGCAGCAGAAATGGCCGCCCTGTCTCACGATGGCACCCCGGAACGACATCGGTCAGACCGAATACGTCCCGGAGCATGGAAGGTGTTATGACGTCCTCAGGAGGGCCGGCGTCGTAAATCCGCCCCCGTGCAAGCACCACAACCCTGTCGGCAAAAGCGGCGGCCCAGTTCAGATCGTGTAAGATGGCGAGACAGCCATTGCCTGCAGCCTTTCTGCCATTGCACACGCCGTTCTTGCCCGTACACGCCCGCGCGAGAGACAGAACCTGCCCCTGACGAGCGATATCCTGTGCTGAAACGGGCTCGTCCAGCAACAGGTATCCTTCATGGCCATGCCAGCGCAGCTGCACCAGAATACGTGCAAGATGCGCGCGTTGACGCTCCCCACCCGAAAGACTGGTGATGTCACGCTCACTGAACGCAGCCAGACCGACTTCCTTAAGGGTTCGGGTAACAAGCGCGTCGAGGCTCACGCGAGACGGGCCCCGAGCTTGGACCCCGAACCTCACCAGCTCACCCACCGAAAAGCGGGCATCAAGGTTCTGGTCCTGCGTCAGCATGGCGCGTCGGGCAGCGAGGCTGGCGGGGGAGAAACGATGCAGCGGCGTGCCGTCGAGTGTGACATGGCCCGAACTTGGCGCGAGCAATCCGGAAGCAACACGCATGAGCGTCGTCTTGCCTGCTCCGTTGGGCCCGATTACCGCAATCATCTCCCCCGGCGAGAGCGTGAGGGACACACTCTCGAGCAACAAACGCCCGTCATGAACGACAGAGACACTATCGAGCATCAGACTCACGCCGGAATCTCCTGATCACTGCTGCGCATCAGAAGCCAGATGAAAACAGGCGCACCCAGCGCCGCCGTGATAATGCCGACCGGCACATCGGAAGGAGGCGCAATGATGCGGGCCAAAGTGTCGGACAGAACCAGCAGAATGGCGCCAAGCATGGCGCTGGCCGGGATAAGGATCCGATGGTCGGGCCCGCTCGCAAGGCGAACAAGATGAGGCACGATCACCCCGACAAACCCGATCACGCCCGAAAACGATACGGCCGGCCCCACTGCAAGCGTAACGGCGAACAGACAAAGATATTTCACCCGCCTCACATGGCACCCCATGAGCGCGGCATTCTCCTCACCGGCCAGCAGCAGGTTGAGCGGTCGTGAGAGCGCCCAGAGCAACAGAAGAGAGACGATGGTGAGCGGCGCCAGAATTTCGATCTCGGGCCAGCGTACGCCAGAGAGACTGCCCATGGTCCAGAATGTCAGATCGCGCAACGCCGTATCATTGGCCCTGTAAAGCAGGATGCCGGTCGCGGACGAGGCAAGAGCGCCGAGTGCCACACCTGCAAGAACGAGACGACTGGTCGAAAGACGCCCCTGGCGCGTTGCAAACGCCTGGAGCCCGGCAGTCATCACGCAGGCGCCCATCATGCCGCCAGCCGGAATACCCCAATGGGCCAGAGCGGTGTCACCAAACCATAATGTGCCCTGAACGATCATCAGCGTCGCCCCCAGCGCTGCACCTGACGACACACCAATAAGGCCGGGATCAGCCAGCGGGTTGCGGAACATGCCCTGCATGACCGCCCCTGCCGCCCCGAGCCCCGCCCCAACGAGGATGGCCAGAACGATACGCGGCAGACGGATGCCCATGACGACAAGCCGCATGACCTGCGGATCGCTCACGCCGTGGGGGAAAAAGCCGAAACCGGTCGCGCCAGAGGCCAGAGCAAGAAGAAAGCTCGACACAAGCCCGAGCCCCAGCAGGACGAAGGCCGAGACCGGGTTGAGACGTCGCACATTCATGCAGGCAGCGCGTGGCGGGCAATTTCCTGAGCCAGCTCGAGCGCGACTTCGGCAGTACGCGGCCCGAAGCCAAGGAGCTTCTCCCCCTCCATGTCGATAATCGCCCCTCTCTGCCCGGCGGGTGTGAGTTTGACGGCCTCATCCGCAAGGAGGGCATCCCGCATGGACTGTCCGCCCTGACTCATCATGAGAATGACGTCCGGTTGCAGCCCGATCAGGGCTTCGCGCTCCAACGCCTTGTAGCCCTGCATGCCGCTTCCGGCGTTGATACCGCCCGCGAGCGTTATGATGGCATCGGCCGCCGTCCCGGTTCCAGCGGACATAGGTCGTCCATTGACCACACGCATGACAAACAGCACGCGGGCCTTTTTGGGGTGCAGTTCTTTCCATGCCTTAAGCGTGCGCAGCTGGTTATCGAAACGCACCACCATCGACGCCCCCTGCTCCTCGGCACCCACGATGCGCGAGAGCCTCAGGATGCGGTTCTTCACACCTTCGAGAGATGGCGTTGAATCGATCATAACGATCGGGACAGGTGATTCCATGAGCTGGTCGAGCGCGTTGGGTGGCCCGGAATCATTCATCGCGAGCACCAGATCGGGCCGTAAGGACAAGACCCCTTCCGATGAAAGCTGCCGCATATAGCCGACCGATTTCTTTTCGCGCAGGGCTGCAACCGGGTAGGTCGAGGTAATATCGACCCCGATGATCCGCTCTCCGACACCAAGCGCATAAAGCGTCTCGGTAATCGTGCCACCGATCGAAACCATGCGCTGCATGGTGCCCAGCGTGACATGACGACCGCGGCAATCCTCTACGCGTATGGGGCGGGCCTCACCGGCCCGCGCAGCGCGCGAAGCGGCTCCGGAAACGCCGGTTGCCAATGCCGAGAGCCCGAACTGACGCCGTCCAAACAACCTGATGCTCATGGTTCCTGACCCTTTTCTGCGGGGAGATGGGGGCTGTGTGGCCGGTTTCCCTCACCCGATGGAGCGGTGATTTAAAGGATGTTTTTACGTCTTGCAAGTGCGAGTCATTCTCAATAACCGTTCGCAACATCATTCATCGACTCGCAGGGCCAACGCCATGATCACTACCCGCCGGGTACTTTCTCTTTCGACGTCACTCGCCCTGATCACCCTCGCTCCGGTTCAGGCACGCGCCCAGACAGGCAATGCCCCGTCTACCGGTCAGGATCTGGGACCTCACGCGCTTCAAAAGGTGCAAAACCGGCACACGCCGACTGGCAGCGCACACGCCTCTCCCCCATCAGCGCGTGCGGCAGCGAGCACAACGACCGCGACCGGAGCCACGCAACTGGCGCGCGCAGAAGCACGGTCCGGCACCGTAACCCGCAGCAATGGCAACGAGATCACCCTGCCGAGCGTGAAGGTTCACGGAACGAACGAAATCGCCGTGCCGCAGGCGAGCTCAACACTGACCCGCAATGACATGCTCCGTGTCGCCCCTACCGAGCCCTACATGATCCTCACAGGGCTACCAGGCGTCTATTTCCAGAATGATGGCTCCCCCTCCCTCGCGATTTCCATACGCGGCATGCAGGATTTCGGACGTGTAAATGTCATGGTGGATGGCGCCAGGCAGGACTTCCAGACCAGCAGCCATGGCGCGAATGGCAGTGTCTACGTCGACCCGGCCTTACTCGCGGGGCTGGATGTCTCTCGTGGCACGGTCTCGACCGCTGATGGTGCGGGTGCCATCGCGGGCGTTGTGAACATGCACACGCTGGGCGTTGATGATCTGGTCGATTCAGGTAAACGCTATGGCGTGATGGCACGCGCACTGGGCGGCACCAATAATTATGACGGTTCGGGCGTGGTTGGCGCAGGTGTCAGGGTGCGCCCCTGGCTGGGTCTGGCCGCAGCCTTCAGCATGCGCAGCTCAGGCGATTACGAGGATGGCGCCGGCACGCGCATTCCCGATACCTACCAGCGTATGCAGTCCGGCTTGTTCAAGATCGACATCAAGCCCGGCATGGACCAGAGCCTGACCCTGGGGACAGTCATCTATCACAATGAATTCGGACAGGGCACCGAAGGCATCTACGCGGGCAACAAGATACAGAACAACCAGGGCAATCTGGAGTAACGCTTCACACCGCACGACAACAAGCTCATCTTGCTGCACGTCAAGGGCTATGTGGTCTCCACCGGGCTGGACAATGCCATGCCGGCCTATCGCGCCAGCACCCTCGCTGCGGCCAATCTGACGAAATACAACCTGACCACGCTGGGCTTCGAGGCGGACAACACCTCGCAATTCCCGATTGGCCCCGTGCTCGCCTCGCTCAATTATGGCGGCGAATACTATCATGACTCCGTCAAGACGAAGGACCAGACGGGCTATGAGGGGTCCACCCCTTCAGGCGGGCGCGGGGTTGGCAGCGCCTTCACCCAGCTCGCCCTGAACTGGAAGATCGTGCAGCTGACGGGCGCCCTGCGCTACGACACCTATCATGCCTCTGGCAGCGGGGTTAATCAGGCCTCAGGCTTCACGTCCGTCAATGCGGGTGCCTTCAGCGCCTCCCGAGGCGCCGATGCCGTCAATCCCAAGGTAACATTGGCCGTTACGCCGGTGCATGGCCTGCAGCTTTATGGGAGCTACGGTCTCGGTTTTCGCCCGCCCGCCGTCACCGAGATGTTCATGGCCAGCTCGCATCCGGGCCTTGGCTTCCTCAAATTCATTCCCAACCCCAATCTCGCGCCTGAGCAGACCTATGGCTGGGAAATTGGTGCCAAGCTACATTATCGTGACGTGCTGACGGATGGCGACAAGGTAACATTCGACGGCGATTATTTCGACACGCGCATCAAGAACTATATCGCCCAGACGCGTGTGATCGGGCGTCCGGCGGCTGGCTCCTATATCCCGACCTACGGGTATTTCTACCAGAACATGGCGGGTAACACCTTCACGCACGGCTTCGAGGGGCAGGCGCGCTACGATAACCGCCTGGTCTTTGCAACGCTGTCCTACACCAACACGACCACAAAGCTGCCGCGCGCCGATTACACCGGCTTCGGCGCCATGCTCACCACGCCGCCACGTTCAGTTCTGGCAGGGACGGTCGGGCTGCATCTTTTCGACGACAAGCTCTCGCTCGGTGCCCGTATTCGGGCCGCTACGCAAACGCTCGGCAGACCCTCAAGCAGCACGGCGCTCTACCCCAAGCAAGGCGGTTATGTGGTGTTCGACATGTTCGGCTCTTACCAGATCACCCATCAGATTCAGGCGTTCATCAATGCCGATAACATCACCAATCGTCGCTATTATACGAGCCAGATCTCGACCATTCCCAATCAAGGCCTGACCGTTATGGGGGGGCTCAATTTCGCTCTTTCCCGCTGAGCGCAGCTTCCTGCCTCGCTAGGTATTGAGAGCGGGGGATGCGCCTCTTGCCTTTGGGCACGGGGTGCGGCAATGGCGCGGCAAACGACAAGGAGCCGCGCCATGAACGCCCCGTCCCAACCCGATGCCAGCGCAACAGCCAATCTCGAGCACGAACTCGGGCGTGTGGTCAGAAAATATCTTCATGGATTCTCAGGTCTTTTTGTTCTCTTCGTCCTCAAGCAGGGCTGGGCCTGCCTGTTTGGCGGGCTGATGCTGGCGGCCATTCTGGTCTCACACTGGATCTGGTTACCGCAATGGGCGATTGCCCGTTACGACGCGCTTTTCCTGTTCGCCATCGCGACCCAGATCCTGTTTCTTCTCTTCAGGCTCGAAACCGGAAGAGAAGCCCTGATCATTCTGGCTTTCCATATCACGGGCACGGCCATGGAGTGGTTCAAGGTGTCCGCCGGATCATGGGCCTACCCCGAGCCCGGTTTCTTCAAGATCCTTCATGTGCCGCTCTTTTCGGGCTTCATGTATGCCTCGGTAGGCAGTTACATGGCGCGTGTCATACGCCTGTTCGATATGGGCTTTGAGCCTTATCCGGATTTCAGGCTTTCACTGCTGCTGGCGCTTGCCATCTATGCCAATTTCTTCACGCACCATTATCTTCCGGACCTGCGCTGGCTGCTCGTCCTCGCGACCGTTCTTCTTTACCGGCACTGCGTCATCCATTATCGGATCGTCGATGTGTTCTGGCGTATGCCATTGCCCTTGGCCGCCTTTTTCTCAAGTATAGCCCTGTGGATTGCGGAAAATATCGGCACCTTTACGGGAACATGGCTTTACGCAAAGCGTGATTTCACATGGGTCGTCCATCCCCAGAAACTCGTTTCGTGGTATCTGCTGCTCTACGTTGCTTTCATCACGGTCACAATGCTTCTGCGGCCTGATCGTCCGCGAGAACTCGAAAACGCCGTGGAGGCAGGAGGGCGGTGAGACTGGCAGAGAGAGATTTGCTCCCTCCCCGGCATGAGATTCCGGGACGTCTCCATTCACTGGGGCTGTGCCTGCTTGTCATGACGCTGGGTCTGTTCTGTCGCCTCGCCCCTCTCGGCTTGCCTCCGATGTTCAGGAAATGGAGCGGATCCATTCTCTGGGGGGCCATGTTCTGGTTCCTTGCCCTGCTGCTCACAGGTGGGAAATCCTTGCGGGTCACGCTCCTTCTCGCTGCCCTTGGAGCCGGCGCCAGCGAGTGCATCAAGCTGGCTCATTGTGACGCTCTGGAGACGCTACGGCGCAATAGTGTGGGACATTTCCTGCTAGGCCAACAATTCTCGTGGCTCAATCTGATCGCCTACATCACGGGAATTGCGTTTGCTCTGGTCACAACGCTTGCGCTGAAATCAACACAGCACAACTAAGGTTGGAGATTTACTATATGACAGAGTGATGAATGTTTTGTTTCCGATTTGATTTTAATAAAACCATAATACTTTGACACGTCCTGTCACGATAATGACGAGCCGCATCGTGACCCTCTCGGACGAAACGGCTCCTATCAATGAAACTCAGACATCGTCTCATTATCTCGGCCAGCCTCCCTGCCCTGCTTGTCGCAATGCACCCCGCGGCGATGGCCCAGAATGTTACGGTCGCCCAGCGTGACGCGGCACAGCCAAACCAGAAAAAAAAGACGCGACAGGCCCAGCCAGCCCGCAAGCGTGCAACTGCGACAGCTGCCGAGCCAAAAACCGCGGTCGAGGCAAAATCGCCTGAATCGATCATTGTTCTCGGCGCTGGTCAGGCCCGCGAAACACAGACGATCTCCCGCACGGCCATTCAGGAATACACACCGGGTACGAGCCCGTTCAAGGCGCTGTCTAAACTGCCGGGGGTCATGTTCACCTCGTCCGATCCGCTGGGCTCCTATGAATGGTCGCAGCAGATCATCATCCGTGGCTTTGACCAGAGCCGGCTTGGCTTCACCTTTGATGGCGTCCCGCTCGGCAATCTGGCCTATGGCAATGATAACGGGCTTTCTATCGGTCGCGCCTTGCAAACCGAGAATAACGGCCCCGCCACGCTAACGCAGGGCGCAGGGGCTGTGGGTGTCGCAGCATCCAATGACCTCGGTGGTGCGCTTCAATTCACCTCCATTGATCCGTCAGACAAATTCGGCGCCGATGTCAGTGGCACGATCGGCTCCGCCTCCACCTGGCGTACCTTCGCCCGCATCAATAGCGGTATGCTCAAGGGCGGCGGCAAGTTCTATGTGTCCTATGACCATCAGGACGCGAATAAATGGAAGGGTGACGGCGTGCAGCGCCAGGACCAGGCCAATGCGAAATATGTCCAGCCATTGGGAGACAACCTGAAACTGACTGTTTTTGGCGACTGGTCCAAGCGCGCCGAAAATGACTATCAGGATCTCTCCCTCGCTCAGATCAAGACTTACGGCTATAATCTCGACAATATCACAGGCAACTACGCCCTCGCGAAGCAGATTGCCTATGCCTATCAGAATGGCACCGCCTTTCCGAAAGGCATCGAAAATCAGGATACTGTCTATTATAATGCAGGCGGCCTGCGCGAGGACGCCATGGGATATGGCAAGCTTGATTTCCGGATCAATAATCGCCTGTCCGGCTATGTCATGGGTTATGGCCACACCAACACAGGTGAAGGCGTGTGGGTTACGCCCTATACGGCAACACCCACACAGCTTGGTGGCTCCCCTCTTTCCACCCGCACGACAGAATACGATATCCATCGCGCCGGTTTCATTGGCAGCCTGACATACAAGATCGCCAACCACGCCATCGAAGGCGGGTTCTGGTTCGAAAATAACAATTTCAACCAGGCACGCCGCTTCTACCCGCTGGCGCTGGATGGCTCACCCTCCTCGACGCACTGGTATCGTGACAACGCCTTCGCAACGCAGTGGCAGAGTGCCTTCAACACCAAGACCTATCAGGTCCATCTGGGTGATACCTGGAAGATCACACCGAAGCTGAAGGTCAATTACGGCTTCAAGTCGCTGATCGTGGACAACACGGCACGCGCCATGAACGGCAGCTATCTTGGCACCCCCATGCCCACGGCCTATCCCTCGGGCTCGCTCAACGCCACCAATGGCTTCCTCCCTCAAATCGGCGCGAATTATCGGTTCAACCATAACCACGAAATCTTCGTGGATTATGCGCGCAACATGGCTGCCTTCGATAGCGCCCAGACCTCGGGGCCGTTCTCGACCACAGTTGCCGGCTTCCAGGCGCTTCAGGGCAAGCTGAAGCCCGAAATGTCCAACACGGAAGAACTCGGCTACCGCTATCACACCAGGACATTCCAGGCGACCGTGACCGGCTACTATGTCGAATTCGGCAATCGCCTGCTGGCTGTGACGCAGGGTGTGGGTATTCAGGGTAACGCCTCTGTTCTGTCGAATGTCGGCGGGGTGATCTCACGCGGTATCGATACCGCCGTGAACTGGCAGTTCGCGCCCAACTGGTCGATTTTCGCTTCCTATGCCTTCAACAACTCCTTCTATGAGGATGATGTGATGGCTGATGGCAAGGTCTCGGCCGCCATCAAGGGCAAGAACGTGGTCGGCATGCCGCGCAATCTGGCCAATGTGCAGCTTGGCTATGATGACGGGCAGATCTGGGGCAACGTGCTCATGCAGATCCAGGATCGACGTTACTACACCTATACGAACGATGCCTATGTGCCGGCCAATGACGTGTTCAACCTGAATCTCGGCTATCGCTTCAAGAGCCATAATTTCTGGCTCCGCGGTCTGGATACGCAGATCAACGTCTCCAACCTGTTCAAC
This sequence comes from Asaia bogorensis, assembly GCF_900465345.1. Classification (GTDB taxonomy): domain Bacteria; phylum Pseudomonadota; class Alphaproteobacteria; order Acetobacterales; family Acetobacteraceae; genus Asaia; species Asaia bogorensis_A. The sequence continues at coordinate 33,165 of NZ_UEGO01000028.1, forward strand.
AAGCGCTATGTGGCGACAGTGGGCAGCAACGGCTTTATCAATTCCGATCCGTCCGGCACATTCCAGACGCTTCAGGCCGCAGCCCCGCGCATGGTTTTCTTCACGATCCGCAAGCATTTCAACTGAGTTCCGGAGCAGTCAGCATGAAACCCAGCCGTCGGCATTTCCTTCATCTCGGTGCTGCCGCGCTGGCGGGGACCATGTTGCCAGAAAACCTGCGTCAGGCCCTCGCCATCCCTGCCAATCGTGAAACCGGCACGATCAGGGATGTCAAGCATGTCGTTATCCTGATGCAGGAAAACCGGGCGTTCGATCACTACTTCGGCACCTTGCGTGGCGTGCGTGGTTTTGGCGACCCCCGCGCCGAAAAGCAGGCGGATGGGAGCCCGGTCTTTGCCCAGAAGGACGCAACAGGCCGGGCCATATGGCCTTTCCTGTTCGATACGATCCATACCTCGGCGGCCTGCCTCAAAAGCCTTGACCATAGCTGGAAAGGCACCCAGTCCGCATGGAACGAGTGGGATGGCTGGGTCCCCCATAAAAGCCCGATGACGATGGGGTATTTTACCCGCGCAGAAATTCCCTATTACTACGCACTGGCCGACGCCTTCACCATTTGCGACGCCTATCACGCTTCCATTTTCGGCCCGACCAATCCCAATCGCCTCTATTTCTTTACCGGTACAAACGGCCTTGCCGTCGGCGCTGATGGCAAACAGGCGGTCGAGAATGTCGATGACGGCAACTGGTCAGCCGATATGGCGCACGACAATCCCGCCTTCACACCTTTTGACTGGACGACCTATCCCGAGCGCCTTGAGGAGGCCGGGGTGAGCTGGAAATTCTACCAGGAATACGACAATTTTGGCGACAATCCCCTCGCCTCCTTCAGGCAGTTCCGTAATCTCGACAAGCAGGACTGGCGGTATCGTCAGGCGCGCGCTGTCGTTCCGGGCTCAAACAAGGAGAACATGCACGAACTGGAGGGGCGCTACCTGCTGGAGGCCTTCGAGAAGGACATTATCGATGGAACGCTGCCTCAGGTGTCATGGATCGTCCCACCGGCGGCCCTGTCGGAGCATCCCGAAGCGCCGCCCGGCTTTGGCGAGCATCTGATTTCCAAGCTGATCGACATTTTCGTTCGACACCCCGACACATGGGCCAAGACTGTTTTCATTCTGAATTATGATGAGAATGACGGGTTTTTCGACCACGTACCGCCGCCTGTTCCTTCATCGCAGACAGCAACTGGCCAGCTTCCGGACGGTGAGGCCTATCACGGCGAGCCTGTCGGCCTCGGGCCCCGCGTACCCGCCCTGATCATCTCGCCCTGGACAAAAGGCGGGTGGGTCAATTCGCAGGTGTTCGACCATACGTCGGTCATCCGGTTTCTGGAGCAGCGATTCAATGTTCCCTGCCCGACCATTACACCCTGGCGCCGTGCGGTTTGCGGCGATCTGACCTCTGCCTTCGATTTCAGCAAGCCTGATGCGAAGTGGTCCGTGGCTCTTCCTGATACGAGCGCGTATCTGCCCCAGACACGAATTTCCTGTGCACACCCGCCTCCGCTCGTACCAGAGCATGGCAGCCTGCCCCTGCAGGAGGCCGGTCAGCGTCCGAGCCGGGCTCTGCCTTATCGCTTCGCTGTTACCAGCCATGCCGATGCGCCGACGAAACTGGTTTTTGCCAACCCGGCTGAGCAGGGTGTAGTTTTTCGTATCCGTCAGACGGGTGAAGCAAGCCAACATCTGACCGTTGCAGGCAAGACAACCACTATGTTCCACTGTGCTGCCTCAGGCACGGTCGAGATCTACGGGCCGAACGGGTTCTACCGTCTCCATGATCCCGAAAGCGGCATTGGCCTGACTGCGCAGGCGAACGGTAACAGCCTGCATCTGTCCTTGAACTGCGCGGGACAGGGGACCGGTGCAAACGAACCCGTCGTGCTCTCGCTCATCGATCACTATACCGGGCAGCGACACGACCTTTCCTTGCAACCGGGGCAGGTTTTGCACCACACCATACCGGTTGCCGCCAGTGACCACTGGTATCACGCCGATTGCGTCACCCGTTCGGGCAAGCTTGTTCTCTCTCTCGCGGGTCATGTCGAAAACGGATCGCCCAGCCGGTCGGACCCGCATTTCGGGCGTGGGAACCCGGCCTGAAAGCCTGTCTCATCAGGAAAACGACGTGAGTAATCGTTAGCGAGAACGACACAGCCATAGTTGCGAGAACAGGGACAGGACCTCATGAAGGCGCGACCCTTTCTCCCGAGCGCGTAAGGAACGGTTGTGCTGTCGCGGGCCTGCACACCCGAGGCCGTTAGCGCTGTCGTAAAATAGACGCAAGGACAAGCCAAACTATAGACCGGGATCCACTCAGCATTGACAGCACGAGTTGTAAAGCTAGGGTCCGACCCGATGGTGTCCCGGAGACGGGATGAAAAGGGAACATGGTCGAACGCCATGACTGCCCCCGCAACTGTAGGTGAAGAGTGTGCGAACGTGGACCCGCCAAGGGTTCAGCCACTGGGACTATCCCTCCGGGAAGGCCAGTTCGCACATCATGACGCACAAGTCAGGAGACCTGCCATCACACGGGGTCACGGACGAAAACCGGCGGGCGGGGTGTCCTGCAGGTGGCAGGGGAAACACTGCCCATCGTAGTGACGTGAACACGGGATAGAACACATATCATGCGCCCCATGCGCTCACTCAGGGCTTGTCTTCTGACAGGTATCTCGCTCGCGCCTGCACTTGGCCTTCCACCACTTTCACCTGCTGCCCTCGCTCAGGAGCAAGGCAGTAACGACGAGTATATTACGGCTCATGGTGAGAGTACCGGTCTCAAGGCACGCCCAGCCATAGGAGGCCGGCTCGGACTCAGCCTCCAGCATAATCCGGCCTCGATCTCGATCATTAATCAGAAGATCATCTCGCAGCGCGGCTATGTGCATGCTGAAGATGCTGCCGATTTCGCACCGGGTGTGACCTCCGGTGGCTCGCCCGGCAACCCGGCCCAGCTCATGATGCGTGGTTTCAGCGGCAACCAGGTGCTGATCCTGCGCGACGGTTTCTATTTCGGGCCCACAACCATGGTGAACCGGCCACTCAACGCCTTCAATCTCGAGGCGGTCGAGATCCTGAAAGGCCCCTCCTCCGTTCTTTATGGCCAGGGTGCCGTCGGCGGTACCGTGGATATGCGCACGCGCACGCCGGACATGGATCATGTGCGTGCCAACGCCCTGCTCTCCTACGGGAGCTTCAATAGCTGGAATGCTGGCATTGGCGGGTCAGTGCCCCTCACCCATACCCTGGCGATACGAAGCGATTTCAGCCGGACCTCATCTGATGGCTATGTCAAAGGCGCCAACCCGCGCAGCAATGACTGGACCACCACGCTTCTGTGGCATCCGGACGCGAAGTTCACGGCACGTTTTACCGTCGATTACCTGACCGATAATCTCTCGACCTATTACGGAGCGCCGCTTGTACCGGGCTCCGCTGTAAAAGACGCAGCTGGTGGGTTGCTCCATTCCACTCAGGGACTTGTCATCAGCCGAGCCTCGCTGTGGCGCAACTATAACGTGGCCAACCCACGGGCCAGCTCCGTGAATGCGACGCCGACGCTGCATCTGGACTGGGCTGCCAGTGACCATGTCTCACTGCATGACAAGGCCTATTTCCTTTATGCCAAACGTCGCTGGGACAATGCCGAGACCTACAGTTATATCGCGTCACCCGGCGCCACTGATGCGAGCGGACAGGCAATCATGCCCGGCCGGATCGGCCGCGATCGTTTCTATGTCTATCAGAACCAGCATCAGCTTGGAGACAGCGTTGATGCGCGTTTCGATTACCCCCTGTTCGGGTTACGCAATCGCCTCGTGATTGGCGGAGATGCCTACTACATTCGCTTCATCCGCAATCGCGGCTTTCCCGATGCGGATTACGCCGACAGCGTCTCATTGACGAGCCCTGAAGGCGGCGCACTCGGGTCATTTGCCGGGGAGTATCCCTACCGTAAATCTCCCACGACCATGATCGACGCGGGGCTGTTTCTTGAGGATACCCTCTCGATCACCGACAGGCTGCGGCTGGTGGGAGGGTTCAGATATGACTGGCTTTCGCTCGACAGGCAGAACTTCAACCAGAATGGCCAGTTCAACGCATCTACCAGCTTCAGGGGGCATTACAATCCGGCCAATTTCCGCATCGGTCCGGTTTTCGACCTTTTGCCCAATCTGAGCCTGTATGGGGTATATACCACGGCTGAGGACCCACCGGGCTCCAATCTTTTCCTTGCCAATCGAGGGCAATTCTCCCGCTTGAGTCACTCGCGTCAGGGAGAGATTGGGCTCAAAGCAAGCGCTCTTTCGGGACGGCTCGTCACAACCTTGTCCTTCTTCGATATCCGTAGGACGAGGGTGCTGGTCCAGACCGGACAGGATAGCGTTTCGACAGCTGGCAGCCAGAAATCGCGTGGTCTGGAGTGGCAGGCCGATTGGCGCATTGACCGGCACTGGAGCGTCTCGGGAAATGTGGCCTATACCTATGCCCGTTACGGCACATTCTTCCCGAATGCCTCGACCGATGCGAGCGGCAATCAGGTTCCCGACGTCCCGGCGGTAACGGCCAATCTATGGGGCGTATGGTCGAGCGTTCTCGACCTGCCGCTCGATCTGGGCGCGGGCATGCGTTACGTCTCGGCACGCAAGGGTGATTATGCCAATACCCTTACGCTCAAGGACTATGCCCTTGTGAACGTGTTTGCTGGCTGGCACGTCTATAAGGGGATCACCCTGTATGGTCGTATAGATAATCTTGCAAACAAGCATTACGTGCAATGGGCCGATACCAGCTATCCAAGCGAGGTACTGATCGGCGCGCCGCGCTCATTCACGATCAGCATGCAGGCCTCCTTTTGAAGGCGTGGGAGGCGAATGCCTCCCTCGTTATCCAGGAAGGGATCACCTCCCCTTGCTGAACGTCCCCTGTGTCATTGAAGCCGATCAGGCCCGTCGATAGAGCGCGACGGGTCAGAAAGTGCCATGTTTCTGTTCGGGGGTCGCGAAAAGCGCGATCAGACGCGAAACCCGTCGCGTGAGGCGTGGATGGGTCGACATGATCTCCACCATGAAGCCAGCCATGCCTGGCACTTGTGCCTCCTGCTCGGCGAAAGCCTCAGCATTCATCGACGTATTGAGGCGTCGTGCTCCGCAGGCGAGCATTTGCAACGCCCCTACGCCGTCGCGATAATCCGGCAGGATCGATGCACCTACGGCATCGCAGCTATATTCGCGTCCGCGTGAATAGGCACGGTAAAGGAACGGTACCAGATAGGCCGGCGCACGAAGCAAGGTCTTGAAGCCGTTGAGATGCCCAAGCACATGATGGGCGATTTCATGACCCATGATGAAACGAAGCTGCGCATCTGTATCTGTCTCGATGATGGCCGAGGTCAGGAACACATAGCGTCCACGAAGCAGGCGTATGGCAAAGGCATTTGTGATACCATGGGAGTTATAGATGAAGGCGCGTGGGATTTCACTCAAGCCGAGTGTCTGACTGACCTCAGCAAACGTCGCGTAAAGATCGGGAAACTGCTTGGGTGAGAGCGCGACCATGTTGCCGAGCGCATATGCACGATAGAGCGCCGCAGCGACAAGGCTAACGACGCAGAACACGCCAAGATAGATCACGAGAACCACGAGGTGAACCGCCGCGCCTGGACGGGCCAGCGCCGCCACAATAAAGGCCGCCAACACGAGAACCCAGATGATGATGCCGAAGGCGGTCAGTACCCCACCATACAGCACTTCTCTGGAGTGACGATATTTTCTCAATTCAGATTTCACAGCGTTCCAGCGCCTCTATTCTTATTGGTTTGTTCGACAAGCGAGGCCGACCGTAACAATAGAAGCGCGAAACTGCATGTGATTTACCGTATCAAGCGAAGATATGCGGCATAGAGCGCCTGCGCCGTCGCAAGACCGTGGCGATGATTTCCCTTGAAGCAGGTATTAAGCTATCTTTTCGTGCTCAACCGAAAGGACAGGTATGAACGATTTTACGGCGCTCATCGCGGATCTGGGCTTGTTCGTGTTTGTCCCCTGGGTCCTTTGGCGCCTGCTCGGTCGCGCCATACCGATAGCGGTTATACCGATCCTCATTGGTATCCTTGCCGCAGTCTGGCATATACCTCTCAAGTCTATCGGTGTTCCCTCCTTCTACGGCGACACTATTGGATGGGTTGCCGTTCTTGTGCTGGCTTTTACAGCGGGAATGGAGATGTGGCAGCACCCCGAGGGTGACAAACCGGAGGGCCAGATTCCCGCGCCAGGTTTGCCCCGCCTGTTTGGAGGGGCGGCTTCAGCCTTGGGCGGACCATTCCTTATTGGTACCGTTCTCGTTTACTACTTTTTTCTGCCTCTGCCCGGGTGGCACGCTCCTGCTGTCTCACCACTGATCGGCGCAGCTTCGATCGGCCTATGCGTCGCCGTCAGTGCGTTACCGGTGCTTATCGGCATCGTCCGCGAATTGCCGGTGAGGGACAAGCCGATCGGGCAGCTGGCACTCAAGCTCGCCGTCATAGATGACGCCACGCTCTGGATCGGTCTCGCTCTTCTTCAATTTGCGGCTGAGCGCCAATCGGCTATGCATAGCTGGGGTTTTAAACAGTGTCTCGCGATTATTCTCCTGATCGGCCTTGGTGTTATTGGCTCTCTGGCTTCGCGTCACATACGAAATCCGCCCAAGGCTGTCATATGGGGCGTTGTACCCATCTATCTTGTCATCGGGTCATGGGCCAGCATGACGCTTGGCCTGCATGAATTGATCGGCGCGTATTTTGCCGGCGCATTCATGCCGCCCTCATGGGTGCGACGTCTGCCTTTCGAGGCTGTTTCCACATTCTGCCTCATCTGGCTGGCACCGCTCTTCTTTGGCCATAGTGGTCTACGCATCGACGGAGATGCGCTGACTTGGCCATCCGTCCTGGCATCTTTCTCGCTTGTGCTGATTTCTATCGTGACGAAGATGGGGTCGATCTATCTCATCCCCCCCTCGTCGGACCTCTCAAAACGTCAGACCCTCAGCCTTGGGGCATTATTGCAATGCAAGGGCTTAATGGAGATTGTCGCTGCGACCATCCTGAATGAGCAGGGCATGTTGTCTGAATTTGCTTTCGCATCGCTCATGGTTCTGGCTGTTATCTCAACCGTGCTCACCGGCCCCATGTTCCATATCCTGAAGCCCAGACCTAGATGATCAATGCGTGGGTGACCGGCGATGACATACCTAGACACATATGCTCGAATATTTTGTTTGCTGCGCGTTCCAAAACAGGATTCTTCCTCTAGGCCGGAAGCTCCCAACGCTATCGCGAAACTACACAAGACCAATCAGAGGCGGTAATTCATCGCCTCTGATATTGCGCTTCTGGATGTCGTGCAGCCCATAGCCCGAAGAAACAAAAGTGCTGATGGTTATTGCACGAAACCGCGCCTTCTCGGACTATCATGGTAATAAGTTGCAGTAGCGTGTGCGCTAGAAGCAATTTGAGCCCCTTCCTCTATGCTGCCTGCCTGGGCGGCGAGGCGTCGATCCGTCATGCGATCGGTCTTTTACAGCGTGAGTTGCATACCGACATGTCACTGATGGGCGTGAGTTCGTGTGAGGCATTGCGTAAGGAGATGTGCATCTGATCGGGGCGGCAGGAAGAGAATATTGTACGTTTAGGCTCAGGCTTCTCCTCCGATCTGCGCTGCGGCCAGACCAAAACCCGCACGAAATCAGGTGACGTTCGAGGCGACGGTCTATAGGCGGACATAGGTTTGTCCCGGACGATTATGTCTGCCGACGAGGCCAGCCAGACGCTGGTGACTGACGCATGGTCACCGCGCTTATCAGAATGATTTTGGATCGCCCAAGCGACGGGCTGTTGAGTAGGACGATCATGAGAACGAATGAGCACTCGGATCATCTTTCTCGTCTAGATCTAGCTTTTGCTCTCCCCCGCCCCTATCGAAGCCGTCGCAGCGGACCTGTCGGCCTAAATGCTCCATAACTGGCCCTGCGCATGCCGGGTGGTGCACGCGCATATGTATCTTTGGAGAGACTGCAAAGTGTGTTGTGCGTGATGCACAAGAGCACAAGAGCACAAGAGGGGGCAGATTGAATGCGCTGTCAGACGCGGGCTTGGGATGTGAAGCCGGGAACGCCAAAGACGCCTTGTGCTGTGAAGCTGAGGCGTTGTGTTGGTATGATGTGGGGATATTTGGTTGCGGGGGCAGGATTTGAACCTGCGGCCTTCAGGTTATGAGTTAGGGATTTGGGCCTACGCCCCTCCCCGCCCGAGCCGACAGAACTACGCCCAACCACGCAGAACCCCTTATTTTCCTTGAAAAACTGTCCCATCAGGCTACGCAATTGTCGTACCGGCTACGCCCGGTTTCGCATTCATCTGTTTCCTATGTGTTTCCTGCGATGGAGGCAAGCATGGCCAAGCTCAGCAAGAAAACTGTCACCGCTGCCGAACCGGCAGAGAAGGATTATTTCCTCTGGGATGACAGCATTCCAGCCTTCGCAGTCCGGGTGTGGCCGTCCGGCCGAAAGGTGTACGTCATCCATTACCGCTCCGGCGGCCGCATGCGCCGCTACACGATTGGGCAACATGGGAGCCCATGGACGGCCGATCTCGCGCGTGAAGAAGCCATCAAGGTTCTTGCACGGGTTCATAGCGGCGAAAATCCCTCGGATACTCGCGTAGAAGAACGCAAAGCGATGACCGTCAGGGAAGTTAGTAATCGTTTCCTGGACGAATATGTGGATGTCCACCTCAAACCAACGACCCAGAGCGAGTATAAGAGATCTGTGGATCTGTTCATCGTTCCGAAATTCGGGACATGGCGGATGGCAGATATATCGCGTGCGGACGTCTCCGAATTTCACGGGGATCTACGACATATCCCTTATCAGGCCAATCGGACGCTCGGCGTACTGTCCAAAATGTTCAGTCTGGCAGACCTCTGGGGTATTCGGACGGACGGTCTCAACCCGTGCCGCGGCGTTCAGCGCTATAAGGAAGAGAAGCGCGAGCGTTATCTAACCCAACAAGAATATGCGCGCCTCGGCGCCACACTCAATGAAGCAGAGGATATGCCAGAGGCCGTCTGGGCGATCCGTCTGCTCGTCCTGACAGGTTGCCGGCTACGTGAAATCCAGACTCTGCAATGGAGCTACGTTTTCTTCGACCAATCTGAATTGAGGCTGCCTGACAGTAAAACCGGGGCCAAAATCGTCCAGATCGGACAAGCGGCCATGAACGTAATCAAATCCATCCCCCGGTTAGAGGACAATCCTTATGTCATTACCGGACGGAAAAAAGGTGGCTATCTGATTGACCTGCAAAAACCCTGGCGCCGCATTCGCAAAGCCGCGAGTCTGGACGACGTCAGGATTCATGATCTGCGCCATTCCTTCGCTTCTGACGCACTGGAAATGGGAGCTGACCTGACGATGATCGGTCGTATGCTGGGACACAGCGATATCAAGACGACAGCTCGTTACGCTCACTTAAAGCGGGAGAACGTGAGGCTCTCAACCAACCTTGTGTCCGAGAAAATCTCCTTGGCGCTTTTGGGTCGCTAAAATACAATCAATACAGAAAAATCTCCTCTAGTTTCGAATGATAGAATATATATCGTTAATATGTATCTAAATATTAACAAATCAATTTGAAAAGGGAGTTTTTTTATTTTAGAAATTTCATCAAACCCTTAAAAGGGAATTCTATATCTTTTGATGAAATATTTTCATCACGTCATTGAAAGGTATTGGGGAAGGGAAATGAAGAAATAAGCGTTATCTTCCAATGCACAGACCATGCGTAAACGCGCGCCCACACAGATCGGGAGAATGACAATGTCGAGAATGATCGTCATCGGCGGCACGGGCCATATCGGAACATATCTTGTGCCAGCGCTTGTTGATCAAGGGCACGACGTGGTCAGTGTCAGCCGGGGACTGGCCAAAAGCTATGTCCATAACACCGCCTGGGATCGCGTCGAGCAAGTCACGGTGGATCGCCAAGAGGAAGAAAAAGCTGGCACGTTCGTTGAACGCATCGTCGGATTGAAACCGGACATCGTCATCGACCTTATTTCTTTCAATCTGGCAAGCACCCGGCCACTGGTCGAAGCGCTGCGTGGTAAGATCGAACATTTCCTGCATTGCAGCACGCTCTGGGTTTACGGACATACCGCCGCAGTACCAGCGGGTGAGGACGAGCCTCTTAATCCCTTCGGCGAATACGGTATCGAGAAGGCTGAAATTGAAAAATGGCTTATGCACGAGGCGCGTACCACCGGCTTCCCCGCGACAATCTTTCGCCCCGGTCAGATCGTTGGCGAAGGATGGACCCCTATTACGCCCCTCGCGAACGACAAGGCAGACGTCTTTTCCCAAATGGCTCGTGGGGAAGAAATCGTCCTTCCCAATCTCGGACTGGAGACGGTGAACCATGTTCACGCGGCCGACATTTCGCAACTGATCCAGCGTGCAATGACAAATCGCAGCGTTGCAATTGGCGAGACGTTCAACGCAGTTTCAGATACGGCGCTGAACCTGAGAGGCTACGCGGAGACGATCTTTACGTGGTTTGGTCTTGAACCGAAGATTGCTTATGCTCCCTATGAGGAATGGATGAAGCTGCAGCCCACGCCAGAAGAAGCCCATCACTCCTGGGAGCATTTTGCGCGGAGTTCGTGCCTGTCTATCGAAAAAGCCCGCCGGAAACTCGGTTATGAGCCTGCCTACAGCAGCATAGCTGGCGTCAAGGAATCAATTGCGTGGCTTATCGAGAACGGCAAGGTGGAAAAGCCCCAGGCGTGGAGGTAATCGACCAAAAAAATTTATGGCTTGATTGCCTTCGTGATCAATACCGTAGCGTTTGAAGAAAAGAAGATTGTGGCACGTGCCGGCAAGAAAGGCTGAAATCCGAAACATGTCCGTAGCACGCTCCCAGCTCACCGATTTCACCTACTTTCTAGCCATCGCCAGACATCGCAACTTTCGATTGGCCGGTCTGGAAATGGGGGTGAGCCCCTCGGCGATCAGTCATGCGCTAAAGGGGCTGGAAGCAAAGCTTGGCGTGCGTCTCGTTAACAGAACGAACCGCAGCGTGACTTTGACCGCCGCAGGTGAAGAGTTTCGTGATTCAATTGAAGTGCCGCTGAAAGATATCGATCAGGCCGTGGAACGGCTGAACAAACATCGTGAATGCCCCCAAGGACGCATCCGAATTAACGCGCAGGTGGATGCCGCACACACGATTTTACCCCCTGTTCTGGCACTCTATGCAGAGCGCTATCCCGAAATAAAAATCGAAATTGAAGCTACGGACCGTCTGGTAGATATCACCCATGAGGGGTTCGATGCCGGTATCCGTGTCAGTGGGACCGTGCCGGAAGACATGGTGGCACAGCGTATTTCAGGCGACTTGCGGTGGATTGTCGCAGGAGCTCCAGCGTATTTTCAGCGGTTCGGTATCCCACAGACACCGAGCGACCTTAAAAATCATCGCTGTATCAATGGGCGATTAGGCGACGGGCGTATCTATCAATGGGAATTCGAAGGACCTGACGGCGAGTTTTCAATGTCGGTTCCGACCCAGTTTGTCCTGAATGATCGTCCCACGATGTTGGCCATGACGTTGGCTGGCTCCGGTCTTATGTACTGTGTTGAGCCCGTGTTTTCCCCCTACCTCAAAGGTGGCGGGCTTCAGATTGTACTTGAAGAATGGGCTGCCCGAGGTGAAGGGTATCAAATCTACTATTCCAGCCGAAGGCAGGTCCCGCTCGGTTTGCGCCTGTTGATCGATCTTATCCGGGAAGTTCGTCCCTTAGGTTTGTAATTCACACATGAATTCAGGACATCTCCCGGTAAACACGCCCGTCATGTGAGGATGCGGCCCTACGTTTTTTCATGATTATTTAAAAGTCCATAAACATGCTGATAAGCAGATTCAATTTCGGCAGGAATGTCGACATGTGGGATGAAGCCTCGTCCCAATGGGCCATAACCGTTTTCGTCGTCTCGTAAACGGGGAATTTCTCCCATGATCAGGGATAAAAATCGCTCAGGACTCCACAACCCAGACGGTAACTCCGCAGCATATGCCGTGATCCCGTCTTGCATCTGGAGACGAGGCACAAAGGTCGGGCAGCTATAAAAACGGCTTCACAGGACGCTTCCTACCAGACCTTCAGGAAGGTCGGTTCACTGCTTTGGACCATGCTCCGAAAGTTTACTTTCAGAGCGATGGCATCCTGTACTAACGACTGCTTCAAGCCCACAGCGGTGTCGCACGCGGTCGAACTGACGGCCGAAAGAATTAGTCGAAGCATCCGAAGCGGCTATGCTACTCTCGCCTTCATGTCGGCCAAGTTGAGGACGAAGCCGCCGTTCCTTACGATATGGCTTCAACGGCTTTCCGGAGTGGCAGACGTTCATATATTTTCTGATCGTGTCGATTTGCCGTTATTTTCCCGAAGAGGATGGTGATGATGCCGAGCATGGGTAGCTTCCCGAAACGCGTAGCCGAGAATATCCTTCCATTGTCGGTCGCAGGGACTTTGCCCATTGCCTTCAGGGAATGGCACTTCACTGGCCAAACCATTGATCACGAGGTGCCGGTGGAGACCTGCCGTCTTTGCGATAAGGAGGGTCTTCGATACCATTTCGAGATCCGAAACGATCAAACGGGTCATAGCCTCAACGTCGGTTCCGAATGCATTCTTAAATTCCAGGTTGCAGTCTTCGAGGAGGGCCGCGAGCTCAGACCGGACGAGGCACGTAAAGCCCTTGCTCAGAGGATGCGGCTGATGCGGCTCGAAAGCTGCCTGCGCGCGCTGGAACGCCTCGCCGCAGCTGAAGCGAATGACATTCTTTCTAGTGCGCTTGCATACTACCAGCTACATAAATCGCTGACGCCAAAATTCGCAAACGTCGTGTTCTGGCGCTTGCAGGCCAACGCGATTGACCACGACCCCACATTCTTCAAGGTGCGGCTAGATAAGGCGAGCTATGTAAGCAATCTTGGCGCAATGCCTAGGCGCAACGTCCATCGTATCTGGAAAGCGCTGACTTCAGCCCAGCGCAAAAAGGCGATTGAGCTCGGCCATTCCGCACCGCCAGAGTGAGTGGGTCAGACAGACATTGATCAGCGATGCAATCTCAGAGCTACCAATGCAGGAGGCGCACGGGCTGATCGAGTTGCTTTTCAGCAACCATCTGAACACCATCGGCTAACCGTCTGCAAATTGGATTCGCTGCATTTTTTTCGCTGGATTAATTTGGCATCTGATCAACTGGCTCTTGGGACTAAGCGAACCTACCGATAGAGTAGGTTGCATTCAGGGGGTGAGATGATCAAACTTACAAATGTGCATGTCGAGGGTTTTCGTCTTCTCGAAAATATCGAGATTGCCGTGGAAGCGAGTACGACTGTTGTTGTCGGTCGCAACAATAGCGGCAAGACCTCCCTTACAGAAGTGTTCGATCGGTTCCTTGGTGAGAGGGCAGGCAAGTTTCGCCTTGAAGATTTTGCCGCTGCAGTCCGACCAAAGTTTCTCTCAGCGAAAGCGCTTAGAGATGACGAGGACACCACCGCCGAGGCCGTGCTTACGGATTTGCCGGTTATCGCACTCACGCTAACCTTCACCTATGATCCGTCCGCCGACGATCTCGGCGCGCTGTCGCCTTTCGTCATCGATCTCGATCCTGATTGCGTCACTGCCATCGCCAGAATCGAATATTCGCCGGCACTTAATACGGTCCCGATCCTACTCGACCTGCCGGACCTAGAAGATGGGGTGACTGCCCAGGAGAGGCTCTCTCACCATTTGCGGGATGCTATCCCCAAGGCTTATGCTATTCGTTGCTTTGCGATTGATCCTACCGACGCAACCAACCGACGCGCGTTCGATAAAACAGCCGAACTCACGTCATTGATCCATACTGGCTTTATCAAGGCTCAGCGAACTCTCGATCTTGGCAAACGTGGCGACACCGACGTAATTGGGAAGCTTCTCAACAAGCTGTTCAAGACCGCCAACACGCCGACCGCATCCGTAGATGATCAGTATATTGCCCACGGGCTCACTGCATCGGTGGCCGATCTCGAGCAGGCGATGCAAGGAGACTTTGACGAGCGCCTGAAAGCCTTGCTGCCCGCGCTCAACATTTTCGGCTTCCCGAGCCTCAACGATACCGAGTTGCGACCTCAGACGACGATCGATGTGGAGAGCCTTCTCACCGACAACACCCGCATTCTCTATACCGGTGCCGACGGCGTTCATTTGCCCGAAGGTTACAACGGACTGGGTACTCGCAACCTCATTTATATTCTACTCCAGCTTGAGGCACTGCATAAGGCCTATCGCAGCTCCGCGATACGGCCAGCGACCCATCTCGTGTTCATCGAGGAACCAGAAGCCCACCTCCACCCCCAAATGCAGGAAGTGTTTATTGGCCAACTCAATGCGGCCGTCGCCACGCTCTCCGAAAAATATCCCGGCGAGCCGCTCTGGCAGGCACAGTTTATAGTTTCGACCCATTCTTCGCACCTTGCCAATGCAGCTCAATTTGATGCGATCCGCTATTTTCTGAACGAGCCGACTGCGCAAGCCGGTGTTCGCCGAACCAAGGTGAAGGATTTCCGCCGCGGGGCTGAAGCGATCAGCACTAAGGACCGCCGTTTCCTCCAACAGTACATGACTCTCACCAAGTGCGATCTGTATTTCGCAGACAAGGCCATCCTCGTAGAGGGAGCTACTGAACGGATCCTGATGCCGCGCATCTCCAAAATAGTGGATGTAGACCTACCCGCGAAAAACAAGCTCAGTCGCCAATATATTACTACCATTGAGGCGGGCGGCGCGCACGCACAAGTCTTCTATCCGCTCCTTGAGTTTCTGGAGTTGAAGACACTCATCATCTCAGATCTCGATGCAGTGAAACTCCTGAATTCTAAATGGCGGAAGTGTCCGTGCGCAGACGGCGAACGTACGTCAAATTCGGCGCTCAGAGCATGGTTCAACGAACCTCATATCTCCGTCCACGACCTAATCGCGAAGACCACAGCCGACAAGACGAGAGGTTTCTGTCGCATCGCTTATCAAATGCCGGAGGACGGATCACCTCATTGTGCGAGAAGCTACGAGGACGCGCTCATTCTCGCTAATCTTGCCGACTTTCAGATATCTGATGATGCAGAGGCCGCCAAGAATGCGTGGGAGACCGCGCAGGATTTTAAGAAGTCGGAGGAGGCGATCAAATTTGCCGTCCGTGAAGAGAATTGGAACGTGCCTCGGTACATCCGCGAAGGACTAATTTGGCTGTCGGAGCCACCACCGCCATCTGCTGCTCCGCCGCCGATCGTTCCGTCCGACAAGCCGGAGGAGTCAGCGATATGACGCTTCGGCCCCCGTCGCCAGCGGTCATCGCGGCCCAGCATGCACAAGAGAGACTCGAAGCCTGCCTAGAGGCCGGAGAGGACTTTCGTCTCGAAGCGGGCGCGGGAGCAGGTAAAACCTATTCGTTGGTCGCGGCTCTACGGAAGCTTATCGCTGAGCGGGGTACCGCCTTGGTGAGCGCTGGACAGAGAGTGGCTTGTATCACCTACACCGAGGTAGCTCGTAACGAGATCGCTCAGGAGATTGAGGAGCATCCAGCCATTCTCGTGAACACAATCCACGGGTTCGGATGGTCCTTTATCGCACCGTTTCAGAAGCAGCTTCGCAATCTCGTCGCTGCTCAGGAGAACCGTCAGGAAGCGATCAAGCTCGCCGGGGGTATCCATAATCAGACAGTCGAATACAGCCTCGGCTACTTCGGGATCGACGATAAGCGAGTCTCTCTCCATCACGATGATATCCCGAGATATCTCGCTGCGTTGCTCGGAAATAAGAAGTTTCAGAGGATTTTTAGCAGCCTGCATCCCGTACTGTTTATCGACGAGTATCAGGACACTGACCCGGTCGTTATGACCGCGCTCTCGGATAATTTCTTCGCAACCGGCACGGGGCCGACTATCGGCCTGTTCGGCGATCACTGGCAGACGATCTATCGTAAAGACTATAAACTCGCCGAGTTTCCCAACGTCGAGCTGATCGACAAAGGCTCCAATTTCCGCTCCGCCCCGGTCATCGTGGACGTTCTGAACAAACTCCGACCTGAGCTTCTTCAACAGGTGGATGACGAAGCTGCACAAGGCGAGGCGCGTTTCTTCTTTTGCAATGCCTATACGGGCGAGCGATTGGATTCCCGAAACGGAAAAGCAGAGCTGCCCACGGAGCTATCCGTGCGCTTCATCGACAGCCTCAAGATGCGATTGCAGGCGGAGGGGTGGGACTTCGATCCGGTAAAAACAAAGATCCTGATGCTCACGCATAACGCCATCGCGGCTGAGCGTGGATACCCAAACCTTGCTAACATCTTCCAGCACAAGGAGGCCTTCTCAAAGAAGGAGGACGCGACTATCGCATTCCTTGCTGATACTGTTGAGCCGATCTGCCAAGCCTACATCGCCGGTAATTATGGCGAGATGTTCCGTCTTATGGGCAGTCTTCCCACGATCCGAAAATCCGCCGACAAGACAGAATGGCGTGCGCAGATGGACCAGCTCGTTGCGCTTCGTATTGGCGGCACGATCGGCGAAGTTATCGATCTTCTCAAAAGTACACAACGGCCGCGTCTTACGGATCGGGTTACCAAACGCGAATCCGAGATCACAGCCCTTGGCCCCAATGAGACACCGGACGAATCCAACTCACTCAAGCGACATCGCGCGCTACGAAACGTGGCTTATCGCGAGTTGGTCGCGCTCGTGGAATTCATCAACGGCTTCACCCCGTTTGCTACGCAGCACAGCGTGAAGGGCGCCCAATTTGAGAATGTGCTCGTCATTCTCAGCGCCGGGTGGAGCCACTACAATTGGCCGAAATTTCTCGAATGCCTGCAAGCCGAAAACATCCCTTCCAAGGACCAGGCGAGCTTCGCGCGATGGCGGAACCTCTTTTATGTCGCTATCTCGCGGCCGAAGAAGCGACTTGCCATTCTAGCAACTCAAACGCTTGGACCACAGGCGCTTGCTGCAGCGGCACATCTATTTGGCGCTGAGAATGTGGTATCGCTACCGATGCCTCCTGAGCCAACATAGCGGCTTCAGGTGGGCGTGATGGTCTGCCTGCGGTGTTCGCCTTTCTGATCACTTAAGCTCAGCTATTGGGCGCGATCCCAAGTAAATAAACAAAGAGCTTAGACTGCGGGCCAGCCCTAAAGCCGACATTCCGTTCACCCTCCTTAGCTGCTTGTATGTTCGAAGAACAAACCCAAGACACGACTTGCGCCTCATATCCGCTGTTCGGCGGATATAAACCTGTCTGCCTGCAACGCGCCTATCCCGGTCCTCATATACCTTAGCAGAAACTGACAGACAGCTTGAGCGATAACAACCCCGCATCCGAACAAAGTTGCCCCACTTGGCGTCGAACACATTTCCAGCCGCTGTAGACGATGTAGTTACTGCCGCCAGCACAACATGGGTGGCTGGAGACACCTAACCTGATCGTCGCCCCGGACCGGCATTATGCTTGTCCATAGGCACTTTTCAGGTTTAAATTCATCGTGAAATTCAAATCGTTTGTAAGGCACATGGCATACCGTTGGACACGTCATCGGGTCTTTGACTCGGCTGGTAATGATAAGACCGGACTATCCGCCATCAGCCTGTTAGGCGTAGCCCGTGCTGCTGCGGAGGAAACCCTACAGGGTTCACCACTAGTGAGCGCATGGCTGAAGTTATTTAGCACGCAAGTCAGTCAGCATGACCGCTATTGGTTGCGATGGCGCGATGATCTTGCCGAAAGTGCCGAATTGCGGCGCGCTTATTCTGGACTGTACGGTAGGTTCTTCGCCCGTGCGCTATTGACGCACCATCTTGGCTTGACGCGCTTCCTTTCGTTGAAGAGAAACGGCCTAGTGATTCCAAAGTCCGTTCGCGTCGATCGTCAGGTTACTGGCGACATACCCGATTGGATAGCCTGGGATGATCAGGCGTCGCGCTTCGTGCTCTGCGAAGCCAAGGGTAGCCTCACCTCAAACGACTTCCTGTCCGCAGGCGGTCCGAAGTGCGCGCATGATGGGAAATCGCAGTTCGAGCGAGTTAAGACGTTCGACGGCACAACGGAAATTCATCCCGCCAAGTGGGTTGCCGCCACCCGCTGGGCTACCGATCACCGCCAAGTAAAGCCGACCACAATCTTATGGGATCCACCCTCGGATTATCGACCATTCTCCCCGGAGGATGCGAACCGCCATCGAGGTGCAATGAGCCGGGCTTGGCTGGCAAGCATCGCACCTGGACTGGGGTGGCACTCTGCTGAAGATCTGTTGTCGAAGGAGCGCGGTCGGGAAGCCGTGGTCGTAATGACCAAGCCTGGGCCAGTCCCACCGGAGATGGAATGGCCTGTAACTGAGGACTTAGACGAGATCGACAATCTTAGAGACCTTGGCGCCTTTACCCAGGCTACGCATCAATTTGAGACATCGGTTACTACACCGCGTATCTCCAGAAGGCAGCAGGATAATCTGACAGAGGCCAACATCTACCCCGATCGAACAGCGTTGGAGCCGCGCCCGCAGGAGAAAACCGGCCATGAAGGTGCTTACCTCATATCGCTCATCACTCGGTTCGGGGTGCGCCCGATACGGACGAAAGAAGACTTCGACCTTGTTCAACGTGAGCAGGATCGAGCTCGTCGCCTTGAGGAGCCCGCCATGCTGGTAGGTCTGCCAATAGGATTTGATCCACAGGCTCGTGACGCAGGCGTACAGTGGATGGACGAGGGCGGCATTGCGGCAAGAAATGATCTTGCGATCTTTGACCTGCGGATGATCGAGACGGAGCGTTTGGAATCGAGACTTTTGAGCTAGAATCAGGATTTATAGCCAGAATCATGAAGGTTGCAGCTAGACACACGGCGGAGAAGAAGGCGGTCGGACATCTATCATAGCACGTGATGACCCGTCGCCAGTCTTTGAGGCGACCGAACATGATTTCGATGAGGTTGCGACGTTTGTATTCTCGCTTGTCGTATTTGACTGGTTCTCTGCGGAATCGCCGTCCCGGGACGCGAGGTCTGATCCCTTTTTCCTCCAAGCCATCTCTGAACCAGTCAGCATCATAATCCCGGTCCGCCAGTGTCCATTGCGCCATAGGCAGGCTGTCCAGCTGAACAGAGGCCCCGGTGTAATCACTGAACTGTCCTGCTATCACGAAAAGCTCAGCGGTCGGCTAAAGACGACATGCATCATGATACAAAACCTAAACTCTCACATCATGAGGAGAGCTAACTGACATTTTCTCACAAATTCGTGCAGAAGCGATATAGATTTGTAACGCTGTATTTCTAGAACCAGACCCTGCTAACCTCGGGTAATGACGATAGAAACCCGGCACCTGCGATATGCGATCGCAGCCCTTGAGCAAGGGAGCATCAGAAAAGCCGCCCTGAAACTTGGCGTGCGGCAGATGACTGTTGTGCGACACATCGAGGCGCTTGAGAACCATGTCGGCTATTCCCTGTTTACAAGGAGGCGAGACGGCGTTCACCCCACTGATGATGGCACCACTTTCATGCAGGCCGCACGACGTATCCTTCAGGACATGGAGAGTCTGACTGCCCATACGCGCTCCAGCCGCCATAAGAGAAGCGAGCGCATTGCCATAGGATTTTATAGCTCTGTTTCGACCGGTAACCTGCGCGCCACCCTGACCGAATTCCGCAATCGTTACCCGGACCTCCAGTGGCGGCTCGTTGGGGGCACCCGGCGTGAACTTCTGGCGGCACTTGAACGGGGTCATATTGACATTGCCATCGTGACAGCCGGTGAATTGAACTGGCCGGAAGGGTCTCTTCCGCTGTGGCCAGAGCGATGCATTGCCGTCTTACCCGCGAAACACCCTCTTGCTGGCGAAGCGATGCTCGAATGGATGATGCTGAAAAAGGAGCGTTTTCTGGTCAGCAGTCTGGATCCAGGTCAGGAACTGACACGGATCATTCGTTCATGTCTGGGCCGCGGCAGTCATCATCCCACCCTGATTGAGCATGATATCCCGTTGGCGTCTCTGCGGCCTTTTGTCAGTGAGGACCGAGGGATCATGATCGATTGTGAAAGCAGCACAGGCGAGACGTTGCCGGGGGTTGTCTACCGGGAGCTACGCTTCGAAAACGCGCCGAGCGAGTTGCGGTTCGCTGCCTGCTGGTTGCGAAGCAACCCAAGCCGCCCCCTCACCTCCTTCCTCTCCCTGCTCAGGGAGCGTTACCCTGACCTGATCCCGCCGACTTCACCCGAGCTACCCGCGCATGACGCTGTTTCTGGAACGCCCGATCCGTCTCCATGAAACGTCCAACCATAAGCGGCACCAGTCTGGCCGCATCAGTTACGGCGTCTGAGGGCTCACCGGTAGTGCCCGAGACCAGTTCAACATAGAGCAGCAGATCCCGATGGATCTCCGCTGGCAATTCGATCGTGAGCTTCACAGGCCGACTGTCGGGGATGGCACTGATACGGAGTTTGGTCATGGGGATGCTCCTTCCTGCTGATGCCAGGGTTTGAGGACAAGGTCGCGATTGACGATCAGGGTGAACGGCAGGCCGGGCCGATCAGTCAGCGTAGGCTGCACGTCCATGCTCCGGTCGATCAGACGGTTGCCCACCATGGAGAACCCGTTGCTGGCCCCGCTGCGGATGGCCTGAAACAGGTTATTCTCACCCCATGATGTGCCGGCTTCCGAGCCGACGCTGAGCAGGGTCGTGACCAGAGCGGCCTTGAAGAGTTGGCCCCAGTGCTGGTCCACCAGATCCTTCAGGCCGGTCTGGCCGATCGCATCCGCGCCGGGCATCCTGTCGAACACGATGCTGTCGCCATCAGGCCGGATAAGTCGCGTCCAGATGATCTGCGTGCGCTGCTGCCCGAATGAGATGCTGCTGTTGTAGCTCCCGAACAGCGTGCTGCCCTGCGGCACCAGAAGATAACGGCCGGTCGGGCTGTCGTAGACATTCTGCGTCACATGCCCAATGAGCTGGCCTGGTAGGTCGGAACTGACTTTGGTGTTCAGTGCGCCTGCAATCACTGTCCCGGCCTGTATCACATAGGGCGAAGTCAGTGGAGCCAGGCGATCGGGACTGACCGTGACACGGTCAGGTTCTCCCGCCAGAAAGGCACGGTTGGCAGCCTGACGGTCATTCGCGCCAGATTGTGCAGCCGTTGCGTTACCCCCGGTTGCCGGTGCGACGATGGGGCGTTCATTGTCCTGTCGTCCGCCATCACGTGTCTGCACGAACAGCTTGCTGGCGATGGCAGCCGCGACTTCCTGTTCGGCGCGATGGTCGCCCATGCCGGAGACAGGACCAGCGCGCCCTTCCTGCTGCGCTTTCAGGATCGGTTTACCCAGATCACCAGGCAACGGCGGACCCAGCTTCGGCACGCCGGTATAATCCTTGGGCAAGGCATCAAGCCCTTCGGCCGAGGGGCGCGCATCGGAATCCTGCACGGCGGACGTTGGTCCCTGCCGGGCGGAATTCTGCAACGCATAGCCCAGCGCCAGCCCAATCCCGATCATCGCGGTGCCGGCCAGCCCCCAGACGACGTAGCGTGACAGCCGGACGACCTTTGGCCGTACCGCCCGCAGACGGAGGTCTGGCGTAGAGGGCGGAACCGCCGGGCGCCCGCTGTCCATTCCCCCTACCCCTCCTGCATCGCGGTCCGCGTCCTGCTCGCCCGTCATGAGCGCCGTCCATCGGTACGGACAATCCGCACACGCTGTTCAGACTGTTTGTCGCCCAGCCGCAATTCAGCGGCGGCGAACAGACGGTCCACGATCATCCAGTTCTGCCGAACCCGATAATTGACCAGTTCAGGGCCGCCATCGGCCCCCAGCACGAACAGGGGTGGCAGTTCTCCCTGCCCTATTCCCGATGGGAAGGCGATATAGACCTTATGCCCATCATCGAAGGCCCGGCTGGGAAGCCAGGGCGGCGTGCCGCCTTTTACCGGCTGGATGGCATAACGGAAATTCAGGGCGTTCAGATCCAGCCCCGCATCCACCGACGCAGCTTCATCGGCAGCGCTATCCTGCCGATGCAAAGCAATCAGATCGTCTTCGGGATAGTTCCAGGAGACCGATGCCATATAGGTAGCTGGCGTTGACCTCAATTCGGCAAGGTAGGTCCGTCGGTCGGTATTGACGATCAGATTGGTGGTGAGATCCGGCCGTGTTGGCTTCACCAGAATATGGATGCGTTTGGTCGCCCCTGTCCCGCTCTCGGTATCGCCGATGATCCAGCGCACCGTATCCCCAGCGGCAACCGGCCCCGTGCCGACCAACCTTTCGCCCTGCTGGAGCATGATGTCGGTGATCTCACCCGGCGAGGTGTAGACCTGATAGAGTGCGCCCGGACTGTAGGGATAAACCTGTACGGCATTGATAAATCCGGCCCGCGTGGGCTGAATGCGCGCTGCCAGATTGGCCTGCGTCACACGCGCAGTCGGGTCGGCGACTTCGGGGGACGGATGGACCGCTCGTCGTGATGGCAGAGGCTTGAGTTGCCCGGGCAAGGGAAGCGGTTTCGGGACTTCAACCACCTGAACCGGCTTCGGCGGATCCGGCAGACGTGTCGCCTGCACGGCATCATCATAGCGGATAACGGGTGGATGATACTGCTGTGCGCAGCCGGCCAGAGGCAGGATCAGCAGTGGCAGAAAACGAAGAGCACGACGGATCATTGGCCCAGCTCCTTCGACCAGTTGATGGCGGAGACGTAAATCCCCAGAGGATTTTTTCGGAGGTGGTCGGCGTCACGCGGCGTGTTGAGCCTGATCACAACAATGGCGGTCCATCGCTCTGTGCCAACGAAAGCCCCATCGCGATAATGCCGCTCGACCCATGCAATCCTGAAACTCGTGGGCGACGCACGGATGACCGATGAGACATCCAGTTCAACCTGCTCACGCCCGACCCGGGCAAAAGGGTCATTCAGGCGCGCATAGTCATTGAGAGCGACGGCACCCGAGGGTGTGGTGAAATCATACGCACGCAGCCAGTTCTGCCGCACCACCACGGGATCGGAGGACAGACTGCGGATATCCTCAATGAAGCGGGCCAGATACCAGGCAATCTGTGGATCGGTAGGCCTGTAGGACGCTGTTGCAGGGGCGACGACCTGCGCCTCGCCCAGATGATCGACCTGCACGACCCACGGCGTGACTGTGCCGCGCGCGGACTGCCAGACCAGTCCCGCGCCAAGTCCTGCGGACAGAAACAGCGACCCGAACGCCATCAGTCGCCAGTTCCGCGCCTGGACGCGGGCGGAGCCAATGCGCTCGTCCCATATCTGCGCCGCTTTTTGATAAGGTGTGACCGGCTCGGGTGTTGCCCCGTAGCGCGTGGTGGAGCGACGGAACATCGTCCTCATTCCTTTTCTGACAGATCAATGGACGCCGATCCGCCTCCGCCATCGGCGGCGCGGATGACATGGGCCGCCTCGGCGGCATGGGTGGCGGCGTTGCGACGCTTCATGGTGCGCGCCCAGCGCGGCGGCTCACCGTCGGTGCGACCAGAGCCAGCCCCGCCCTCTCCACCACCATCACCACCTCCGGACGGACCGGTACCTGCCGGGCCACCACCGGCCGGAGAACCTCCTCCTCCTGAGGGATTATCCCCGGATGGCGGGGGCCCACCGCCGTCAGAGCCACCGGTTTCACCACCCTTCCCGCCCCCCATGCCCTGCGCGGCCCATTGGCTGCCGGCGGCGTAACTTTCCTTGAGAGATGAGCCTGCACGCGAGGCCGCCCCTCTGGCGGCATTCGCGACATTCCCGCCGACAGCCCGGCCCATACCTCCGATCCCGGCAACCATGCTGCCCGCGCCACCAGATGCACCGGCCGCTCCAGCCGAATAGGCTGACGTGGCGGCCCCGGCGATCGTAGCCCCGCCACGTGCAGCAGCGGCGGTCGCGCCAACGGCTGCGGCACCGCCAGAAGCGACGGCTCCAACGCCCGCTACGGCAGCAGCCCCCATGGCGCCCACCGCCACACCAGTGCCGACAGCGGCCCCTGCCCCAAGCTGGGGTGCGCCGGAGATCAGCCCGTTGGCGATGCTGCCGCCAAAAATCGACAGGCCGACAATTGCAAGAGAGGCCAGCACCACCGAGGTCGCCTGTCCGACGGTGGGAACAGCATCGCCGTAGGATGTCGTAAACTGCTTGAAGAGCACCGAAGCGATGGCGGAAATGACCGCCAGCACCATGATCTTCACCCCCGACGAGACGACATTGCCCAGCACCTTCTCCGCCAGAAAGGCCGTGCGGTTGAATAGCGCAAAGGGGATCAGCACGAAGCCTGCCAGCGTGGTCAGCTTGAATTCGATCAGGGCGACAAAGAGCTGCACCGCCAGAATAAAGAACGCCGCCAGCACGATCAGCCAGGACAGGCAGAGCACGAAAATCTGTATGAAGTTGGTAAAGAAGGCGACCGGACCAAGCAGAGTATGGGCAGAGTCCAACAAGGGGCGGGCCGCATCGAAACCGGTCGAGGCCAGACGACCGGGACGCAGAAAATCCGAAAGTGCCAGCGTGCCACCTCCGGCTTTCAGACCGAGAGCTGCAAAACTGTCGAAAACAATCTTCGAGAGCGCATCGAAATCGTTGATGATCCAGGCGAAGAAGCCGATATAGAGCGTCTTCTTGACCAGACGCTGGATGATGTCTTCATCCGCCGCCCAGGCCCAGAACAGTCCGGCGAGCGCGATATCCAGCACGGACAGCGTTCCGGCCAAGGAAATCACGTTCCCTTTCACCAGACCGAACCCACTGTCGATGGTGGTGGTGAAGGTATTCAGGAAGGTGTCGATAACGCCCACATCGCCCATCGCCATGACCGTCAGTTCCCGCTGCTGCCGAACATCGACACCGTACCGGGCACGTAGACGTCATGCCGGGAGAAATGCTGATACTGCGCCTCGCTTTCGGCTTCCGTCGCGGCGTCGCGTGCCTGTTGCAGGGCGGTGGCGCGGCCGTTGGCGGCGAGTTCCGCCTGGATGTCGGACAACTGGCGGGATTGCAGGGCCAGAAGCTGGTTTCCGGCCTGGGCGGCCTGCAACGCGCCCGTAGAGGTCTGGCTGGAGGAGACAAGCTGGCTCATGGCGCTGCTGTCGCTGGGGATATTGCCCACCACCTGAGCCTGAAGTTTCAGGGCATCCTCAAACCCACCGACGGAATTCTGCCAGCGGGTCTGCGCCTGAGAAAACAGGCCGCTGTCGGACATACCCGACGAGACAGATGTGTACGCCTGCTGGTATTGCTGTTCGACGGACTGGACACTGTAGGCAATATTCTGCGCCTGCGCGAGCAGAGCCGTCGTCTGGGAAATCGTTGATTGCAGCGTCGACAATGTCGAGAGTGGCAGGCTTGCGAGGTTCCGCCCCTGATTGACCAGCATCTGGGCCTGGTTGGCGAGAGAGGTGATCTGGTTGTCGATCTGCTGGAGGGTACGAGCTGCGATCAGCACGTTCTCGACATGGTTCGCCCCGTCATACACGGCCCATTGCGCGTGCGCCGGACGCAAGGGAGAGAACGTCCCGCCGACCGTCAGCAGTGCAGAAGTGAGAAGGACACCTCGGCGGAACTGTTTTTCGCTCACGCGACCGAAAAATTCAGCCCAGAGCCGGAAAGATTTTTCCGTCATGGCACGCCCTCCGATCGGAGGTCTTCACGCAAAAGATCCGCCGCCCATGACACGCCACGCGCCTCAAACCACGCGGGGAGAAAACCGTCGCGGCCGTGTTCCGCCAGCACCGCATCGATCAGTCGGTGATCGTCCTTGCCGGACGCAGCGCACAGGGCCAGAGCGACGGGACCGAGGCCGAGTTCAAACAGCCGGTTGCCACGCTGGGTCTGGCAGTAATACTCCCGCTTCGAGGCCGCGCGGGCGATGATGGCAATCTGACGGTCGTTCAGGCCGAAATCGCGATAAATTGCCATGATCTGCGGCTCGATGGACCGCTCGTTGGGCAGGAAGATCCGTGTCGGACAGCTTTCCACCACTGCCGGGGCTATGGGAGAATTGGCAATGTCGGAAAGCGACTGCGTGGCGAAGATGACGCTGGCATTCTTTTTGCGCAGGGTTTTCAGCCACTCCCGCAACTGGCCGGAGAAATTCCCGTCGTCCAGAACGAGCCATCCCTCGTCGATGACCAGTAGGGTCGGACGACCGTCCAGCCGCCCCTCAATGCGGTGGAACAGGTAGGACAACACGGAAGACGCCGCCCCGGAACCGATCAGACCCTCCGTTTCGAAGACGACGACATCGGCATCACCCAGCCGTTCGGCGTCCGCATCCAGCAGGCGACCATATGGACCACCCAGGCAGTATGAGGCCAGCGCCTGCTTGAGGGCGTTGGACTGAAGTAATGCCACCAGCCCGGATAGGGTTCGCTCCTGCATGGGTGAAGACGCCAGGGAGTTCAGGGCTGACCAGAGATACGCCTTGACGTCGGGCGTCAGCGTTACCCCCTCGCCGGCAAGGATCTGCCCCAGCCATTCGCTGGCCCATTTGCGCTCGTCTGGATCATCGATCCGCGCAAGCGGCTGGAGTGAGACGGCAGGAAACTGAGAATTATCATCCGTCAGACCACCACCGAGATCATGCCAGTCTCCGCCCATGCCGAGCGTGGCGGCACGCATCGAGCCACCGAAATCAAAGGCGAAGATCTGCGCACCCACATAGCGACGGAACTGCAACGCCATCAAAGCCAACAGCACCGACTTACCCGCCCCTGTCGGTCCCGCGATCAAGGTGTGACCGACATCACTGGCATGAAGCGAGAACCGGAACGGCGTGGCCCCAGCGGTCTTGCCGTAGAACAGCGGCGCCGCCTTGAAATGCACGTCCTGGTCCGGTCCCGCCCACACGGCGGAGAGCGGGATCATATGCGCCAGGTTCAACGTCGAGACCGGGGGCTGGCGCACATTGGCGTAGACATGTCCGGGAAGAGATCCCAGCCACGCCTCTACAGCATTCAGACTTTCCGTCATGCAGGTAAAGTCGCTGCCCTGAATGATCTTTTCCACGAGACGGAGTTTTTCAGCAGCAATACCGGCACTGCCATCCCACACCGTGACGGTGGCGGTGATGTAAGCCTGCCCCACATCATCGGCACCCAACGACTGAAGCGCCAGATCGGCATCGGCCGCCTTGTTGGCGGCATCATTGTCCACCAGAACGGATGCTTCGTTGGTCATGACTTCGCGGACAATGGCCGCAATGCTCTTGCGCTTTGCAAACCACTGGCGACGGATCTTGGTCAGCACCTTGGTAGCGTCGGTCTTGTCGAGCAGGGTCGCACGGGTGGACCAGCGATAGGGCATCGCCAACCGGTTCAGGTCGTCCAGAATTCCAGGAAAGGTCCGTGATGGGAAACCCGTGATGGTCAGAGTTTTCAGATACGCATCGCCGAGTTTTGGCTCCAGTCCACCAGAGAGCGGCTGATCTACCAGCAGCGCGTCGAGATGCATCGGGATTTCCGGCACCCGGACCCGCTGGTTCCGCGTCGAAATGGTGCTGTGCAGGTAAGTGAGCGTCTCGCCGTCATTGAGCCACGCCGCTTCGGGCATGAACCCATCGAGCAACGCCAGAAGACGGTCGCTGCGGTCAATGAAAGAATTCAGTATGCCGTGTGGATCGGGGCCGTCGCGTTCCCGCCCCTCATAGAGAAAGCGCGCTGCCCGATCGGAAGATTCCGCAGGTGGCAGCCAGACCACGGTCAGGAAATACCGGCTTTCGAAATGCGCGCCCTCATCTTCGAATTGCTCCCGTCGTTCGAGATCGACCATCTGACTGGCCGCATCGGGAAAATCGCTGTCGGGATAGAGGGTCGCCGGCACACGCTGAGCTTCCACGAACACAGCCCAACCTGAACCAAGACGCCGCAGGGCATTATTTAATCGCCCCGTCACACCCACCAGTTCGGCAGGTGTGGCGCTATCCAGATCCGGACCACGTATCTTTGCCGTGCGTTGGAATGAACCGTCCTTGTTCAGGACCACACCCTTCTCAACCAGAGCGGCCCAAGGCAGGAAATCCGACAGAAGCGCAGCACGATTACGATATTCGCCAAGCGACATCATGGCCGGTCTCCCTATGCCCGCAGCCAGGCGGGGTAGCGGAGGTGCCGCCGCCCCACCTCAATGAACAACGGATCACGTTTCGCACCCCAGACCGCGAGCGTGTGCCCCACGATCCAGAATGCCGCGCCGATCAGCCACAGCCGCAGGCCCAGCGCGATGGCCGCCGCCAGTGTGCCGTTGGCGATCGCCACGGCGCGCGGTGCCCCACCCAGCAGGATCGGATCGGTCAGGGAGCGATGCACCGGAACATGAAATCCGGGCACTGCATCATCGTCATATCCGGCAGCCATCAGATCAGTGCCCCGCCCGAGAAGGAGAAGAAGGACAGGAAGAAAGAGCTGGCGGCAAAAGCGATGCTGAGTCCAAAGACGATCTGGATCAGGCGACGAAAGCCGCCCGAGCTTTCCCCAAAGGCGAGGGTCAGGCCGGTCACGGTGATGATGATCACCGAGACGATCTTGGCGACCGGCCCCTGCACGGATTCCAGGATCTGATTGAGCGGCTCTTCCCATGGCATGCCGGCCCCCGATGCCCAGGCCGATGACCCGAAGCAGAGCGACAGCAGCATCGCTGTGCCGATCACACGACTATCGGGCAGGCAGCGAGCAGAACGGGCGACGGAATGGAGCCGTGAACGGGACATCATAATGCCTCTTCCTTCCCGGAGAATGGTGTTTCGGAGGATGACAGGCTGGCCGGACGGATGCGGTAAGCGCCTGTGGCGGGATCAAGACCGTCGATTTCGGCCAGTTCCGTCAGGCGACGGGCGGTGCCACGCCCTGACAGTACGGCGACCACGTCGATGGTTTCGGCAATCATGGCGCGTGGCACGGTGACGACTGCTTCCTGGATCAACTGTTCTAGCCGATACAGGGCAGCCAGCACCGATCCGGCATGCAGAGTGCCAATCCCGCCCGGATGACCGGTTCCCCAGGCCTTGAGCAGATCAAGAGCCTCGGGACCACGGACCTCGCCGATCGGGATACGGTCAGGGCGCAGGCGGAGTGCTGATCGGACCAGTTCGGACAGTGTGATGACACCATCCTTTGTACGCATGGCGATCAGATTGGGCGCCGTGCATTGCAGTTCGCGCGTGTCCTCGATCAGGACCACGCGATCCTCTGTTTTTGCGACCTCGGCCAGCAGCGCATTGGTCAGCGTGGTCTTGCCGGTCGATGTACCACCGACCACAAGGATATTCCTGCGGGCCGTAACGGCAGTGCGCAGCCACTCCGCCTGCGCTTCTGTCATGATGTTGGCCGCGACATAATCCCCGAGCGTGAAGACCGCGACGGCCGGTTTTCGAATGGCGAAACTCGGTGCTGTCACGACTGGTGGCAGTAGTCCTTCGAACCGCTCCCCACCCGGCAGTTCGGCTGACACGCGGGGGGCACCAGCATGCACCTCGGCTCCTGCATGGTGAGCGACCAGACGCACAATGCGTTCGGCATCGGCGGCGGAGAGAATTTCCCCCGTGTCGGTCATTCCGCCGGCCAGACGGTCAGTCCACAGCCGACCATCCGGGTTCAGCATGACCTCGATCGTGGCAGGATCGGAGAGATGCGCGGCAATCGCCAGCCCCATCGCCGTACGCAGCATGGCGGAGCTTCGCACCGTCCCGGGGGACAAAGGCTGATGAACTGTCATGAAAATCCCCGCTTTTTTGAGACCTGAGACACAGATCACAGGCGCGGGAAGTATTAAGAAGGGACCATTCCGCCAGTTTTCAACAGTGTTTCATCGAACTGCGTAAAGGGGCGCAACGAGGCGTATAATTATCGGCGGGAAGCACCATTCAGGCTGGTCCGACGCTATGAAAAGTCGGTTCTGCCGTAATCCGAAGAGACATATATTTCTGTGTCGATTCAACCTCAGGCGTGCCGTCAAATTCAGCAGTAATCAGAGACGCAGTTTTCGTTACGATGGATCTGTCTCCCCTCCGGTGGGATTTGACGGAAGAACATCCTCATGCAGCCGACGGCCGGTTGCCAGACGCCTGCCGAGTGCCTCGATGAAGCCTTCATAACGCTCGGCCGCCTGCGCCCGTGCGGCAGCAGCCGAGCTTTCCGGCAACGCGGGCGTCATGATCATCCAGAAGCGGATGAACTGGGCCAATGTCTCGACGGTGATCCCGGTATCGCGCTCCAGCCGTGACAGGCGTTTATCGACACGGTCCAGACGTCGGGTCAGTGCGGCCTGCCCGGTCCCCTCTTCGGGCGAGAAAAAGACAGACAGAACCGTCTCGACCACGAGGGAACCGGACTGACGGCGGCGGATGGCCATCTCGCTGACGGCTTTGAACAGATCGGGATCAAGATAGACCGTCATCTGCTGCTTCTTGCGGGCGCGCTTCATGGTCCACCGATCTCCATGCCATCATCGCGGTCAATGGCGGCCAGCCGGACGACTTTCTGCAGATCGAGAAAGTCCCGGTCCCACCGTGTGCCGCGCTGGCCGGCCTCGGGTGGTCTGGTCTGTTCGGGCTGTTCATCCGTCTCATCACGGGGTGGAATATCACTGGGGTCGGCATCCGGAGTGCGCTTGTGCCCCGCCCCCAGAGGTGTTTCCTCTTCCTTCGTTGGCTGTGTGGGAGCTGAGCCATGTCCGGCTGCTTCCGGCAAGGGACGCAGGGTCCAGTCATCTGAATGGGTTGGTGTTGACGCCGTTGCGTCGCCTGATTTGGGCGGAGGCAACAGCCGTTCCTTGAAGCGCGTATCGACGTAATAGCGTGCCTTCTTTGCTCGAACAGGTGGGGTGCCAGCCGCCATGACAATTTCATCGGCTGGTGGAAGCTGCATGATTTCACCGGGCGTCAGGAGCGGGCGCGCGCTTTCCTGACGCGAGACCATCAGATGCCCCAGCCAGGGTGACAGGCGATGCCCGGCATAGTTTTTCTGCGACCGGATTTCAGTGGCGGTCCCCAGCGCATCCGAAACCCGTTTGGCGGTCCGCTCATCATTGGTAGCGAAGCTGACCCGCACATGGCAGTTATCGAGGATCGAGTTGTTCTGACCGTAGGCTTTCTCGATCTGATTGAGACTCTGGGCGATCAGAAAAGCCTTGATGCCGTAGCCTCCCATGAACGCCAAAGCGCTTTCAAAGAAATCGAGCCGCCCGAGTGCGGGAAATTCATCCAGCATCATCAGCAGGCGATGATTGTGCTTATGCGCGTTCAGATCCTCGGTCAGCCTGCGCCCGATCTGGTTTAGCATCAGACGGATCAACGGTTTGGTGCGACTGATATCCGAGGGTGGCACGCTGAGATAAAGCGTGGTGGGCCGATGCCCTTTGACAATATCAGCAATCCGCCAGGCACAACGCGAGGTAACTTTCGCAACGACCGGATCGCGATACAGGCCTAGAAACGACATGGCGGTAGAAAGCACACCAGACCGTTCGTTGGGAGATTTGTTCAGCAGTTCACGGGCGGCAGATGCAACCACCGGATGCGGACCATCCTTGCCCAGATGCTTTGTCTGCATCATCGCAGCAAGCGTGGCTTCAATCGAGCGTTTCGGATCGGAAAGCAGGTTGGCGACACCGTAGAGCGTCTTGTCCTTCTCGGCATACAGAACATGGAGGATGGCGCCCACCAGCAGAGAGTGTGATGTTTTCTCCCAATGATTCCGGCGTTCAAGCGATCCTTCGGGATCGACGAGCACGTCCGCGACATTCTGCGCGTCCCGGACCTCCCATTCCCCCTGGCGGATCTCAAGCAGCGGATTGTATGGATCAGAAGCTGGGTTGGTTGGGTCGAACAGAATGACCCGGCTGAAACGCGCACGGAAACCCGCCGTAATCTGCCAGTTTTCACCCTTGATATCGTGGACGATAGTTGATCCGGGCCATGTCAGAAGGGTGGGAATAACGAGCCCTACCCCTTTGCCGGATCGGGTCGGTGCAAAACAGAGGACATGCTCGGGGCCGTTATGGCGGAGATAATCCCGACCATACTGCCCAAGAATGACACCGTCAGGATCAAGCAGTCCGGATTGCTGCAATTCCTCTCGACTGGCCCAGCGTGCGCTTCCGTAGGTCGCCGCCCGTCTCACCTCACGGGCGCGGCGAACCGACAACGTGATTGCAGACGTCAATGCCAGCACACCACCACTTCCTGCAATCCACCCGCCCTGTTCGAAGATATCCGGGGCATACGCATCATAGGCATACCACCACCAGAAGATCATCGGTGGCCAGTAAACGGGCCAGTGCTGGAAAACAACAAACCACGGAATGCCTAACTGAGTTTGGAAACCCAGTTTCCAAGCGACCCACTGTGTCGCCCCCCACCAAGAGAGGATGAGCATGAGCATAACGACGCTCACCTGTCCCCATAAAATCCGCGATCCGGACATGGTAATTTTCTCCCCGCAAAAGGCAGGAGAAAGAAAACATCCGGCTAAAAGCTATTTTCAATACCGATTGCTACCCCTGCGCAGTCGGGCGTAAAAATTTCGGAGGAAAAATAAATCGAATTACATCTCGAAAAATACAGAACACGGACGGCAATTCCAACAATAAATTCTATTTATATGATAGTTAAATACATATTCAATACTTATTTTTTACCACATTACATTTACATATACCAACTAATTTTCTATCCATTAACATAGAGATAATATTTTAAGCCCCCCTCCCGAAAACCCGATCAAGCTCTCCGTTATTTTTGATTGACTCATACCCTCCCCTATAGGGTAGGTATATGTATGGCACATGAAACTCACCCTCTCATCAAACGCCGCCTGAAACAGGCGCACGGGCACCTCGCAAAAGTCATGGAGATGATGGATGCCGGGCGGTCATGTTCAGACCTGGCGCAGCAACTCGAAGCGATCGAAAGTACGATCCGAGGTGCCAAGCGACTGCTGGTTCAGGATCATCTTGAGCACTGCATCATCGACGCCATCGCGGACGGGAAAATGACCCGTGAAGATGCGATGCAAGAATTTTCCTTCCTCACCAAATATTTTTGAGCAATCGAGCATGATCTCCTCGCGGTTTTATCCTGGATCGTGGGGCGGCAGGATTTGTGTCCTGTCCTGCGTGGGCGCCGCTCTCCTGCGGCCCCCTGTCTCTCTCGCGGCTGACAACACGGTCATTCCGTTTCATGCTGCGCTGGTCTCGGCATGGGAAAACGATCCGGTTCGCCGCGAACTGGCGACGAATACTCAGTCGGCGGACGCGCGCGCTGCGGCGGCGCGGTCCTGGTTCGCGGGCGGCCCCGTCCTGACCGGCAGTTATTATGACGACCGCGCCGCAGGCACCAATCTCGGCTACATCACCTGGCAAGGCGGCGTGTCCGTCCCGCTCTGGCTCCCCGGCCAGGGCAGCGCGACAGAGCGCGTGGCGCAAGCTGATTCCAAGACGGCGTTGTCGCGCGTCGATGTCGAGCGGATGGCTGTCGCGGTTCGTGTTCTCGAACAAACGGGTGCCGTCATCCTCTCTGAACGTCGGGTCATTGCAGGACATGCGATCGTGCGTTCGTTCGAGCATATCGCCGAGTTGACAGCACGTGCCCATGGACATGGTGAGGTGGGCACGGTGGAATTGCAGGCGGTGACGGCGCAACTCGCGGACGCACGCGGCGAGGTCGCGAAGGCGAACACCGAGTTGGCCAGTGCCCGTTCCCGCCTTCAAACGCTTCTGGGCGTCCCAGGTGTGCCAGATCTGATGGCTGCCGATCCGCGATGGCTCGACCGGGTTCCCCTCGGTGACACGCGCAAGATCGAGGAGCAGGATCCCCGCGTGCAATCAGCGCATCGAGAGGTCATCGCCGCGCAGGAACAGATGCGCCTGGCACGCGCCAGTTTCATGCCGAACCCGGAAATCGGCGTTGATGCAATCGATCAGGGACAGTACGGCAGCCCGTGGGCGACGCAGGTCGGGGTCAACTTCCGCATTCCCCTACCAAGTG
Organism: Asaia bogorensis; assembly: GCF_900465345.1. Taxonomy (GTDB): domain Bacteria; phylum Pseudomonadota; class Alphaproteobacteria; order Acetobacterales; family Acetobacteraceae; genus Asaia; species Asaia bogorensis_A. The sequence continues at coordinate 67,331 of NZ_UEGO01000028.1, forward strand.
ATGTGACGCATACCCCGCAGATCTCGGCCGCGCGTGATCGTTTGGCAGCCTCAACGCGCGCTGAAATCCAGGCCCGAAGGGCCGTGCATGACGAACTCGCCCAGGTCATGGCGAGCCTCGCCGGAACGCGGGAAGCCCTTCTTCAGGCTCGTACGAGCGCCGCGCAGACGATGCGGCGTGCCGACGCCATCGAGCATTCCTGGACCTTGGGTGAAACCCCGCTGATCGAAGCCTTGCGCGCCCGAACCGACGCGTGGCGGTCTCTACTCGCGCTCAATCAGGCGGAAGTATCCTGGCACGGCGCCATCATCCGAACCGGTATTTCGACAGGAACGCTTCCTTGAAAACCAGATATCTTCTGACCGCAGCCTTGCTGATGGGCACGTCTGTCGTCACGCTAGCTCCCGGTCGGGCCGAAACGGCCATCTGGATGCGCTCCGTGCATCTGGACGCGGCCGCGCAGGCCAGCGAAAAACTCTCCATCATTCAGGTCGTATCCGGCACACTGCAGGCCAGTATACCGGCGATGGCTTCGGTGACCAGCAACACGGCGCGATCCGTCGCCATTCGGCCTGCTGGAAGCGGTAAGGTCACTGACGTGTCGATCACGCCCGGCCAGCAGGTCCGTCAGGGGCAGGTCATGATCACCTACACGGATCATACCCTTCACGAACTCTACCTCCAGCAGGATCAGGCCCGCGCCGCGCTAGCCTCTGCGCGAGCGGCCTTAACCGAAGCCACCAAAGCCTATCAGCGCGGACGTGCCCTGGACGGTAGTACCGTGTCGACCGGCGAGGTGCAGCGGCGTCTTGCAGCAAGGCAGCAGGCCGAAGCTGCCCTCGCGGCTCGTCAGGCCGACATCGGAACGATCGAACATCGCCTGCACGAGGAATTCACGTCCGTGACGGAGACCATCGGCCATGGCGAGGATTCGCGGCTGATTTCTCCTGTTAACGGTGTGGTGCAGAGCCTTGCCACGGCGGTTGCAGCAGATGTTACAGCAGGCGAGACAGTCGCGGTCGTGACGGATCTGTCGACGGTGTGGATCGTGGCACAGATCCGACCGCAGGATGCTGCCATGCTAGCCGTCGGAGGCCGCGTCACCGTCCGTCCGTCCGGAAACGCAAACGTTGCGCCGCTGGTTACGACGATCAGTACGATCGACGGCATGGCCGACCCGGCAACCGGGTTATTACGTGTGGTCAGCGTCGTGGAAAATCATACTATCCCCCTGCGCCCTGGAGAGATGCTCGATGCACAGATCGAGACGACGCATGGTGTATCGGGACTTATCGTGCCAACCACAGCCATCCAGGATATTGCCGGACATAGCATCGTCTATGTGCCTGACGGAAAAGGCGCGTTCCAAGCTCATGAAATACGCATCCTTCTGGCGACGGACGATCAGGCGGTCATAGAAAGCGACCTGCATGCCGGCGAGCAGGTGGTTGGCGCGGGCAGCTTCGCTCTCAAGGGCACAGCACTCCTTGCCGATCAGAGCGGCGGCTAAGACCCATGCTGGAATTCATCCAAAAAAATGCCTTCATGTTGCTCGGCCTTGTCGCGGCGCTACTGATCGGCGGACTGATGACGATCCCCGGCCTTCCGGTGGAACCCGTCCCGGATATCTCGCCGCAGCAGGTCATGGTCTCAGTTACCGCTCCAGGCCTCGCGACGGAAGAAGTGGAGAGGCTGATTACTTTTCCGCTGGAATCCAGCCTTACGGGGATACCTGGAGTGGTGGATCTTCGCTCCATTTCGCGTACAGGCGTTTCCGCTGTCTATCTTCAATTTGCTGATTCAACCGACATCGATCTCGATCGCACGCGTGTCAGCCAGCGCCTTGCCGCAGCGAGGGAGGCCATATCCGTTCCGGGGATCGTCATCTCCATGGGACCGCTCGCCACTGGTATGGGCGAGATCATGCAAATCCAGATCAAAGGTGCTGGCTATTCGTTGACCGACCTCAACCGCCTGATGACCTGGAGTGTGGTGCCACAACTGCGTCTGGTGAACGGTGTGGTGGATGTCAACGTCAATGGTGGCGCCGAGGAGACCTTCGAGCTGACACTCGATCCGTCTCGGATGGTCGCTTTCGGTGTGTCTGTCCATGATATCATGCAGGCGATCGATACCAACAACGCCTCCTCGGGCGGCGGGTGGATCGCCCACCATGACGAGCAACAGGTTATCGTTGCTCGCGCCCGCGTCGCGGGGCTGGAGACCTTGAGTGCCATTCCAGTCAAGATGGGGCACAACGGCCACGTCATTCGTGTCCGTGACATGGGAACTGTGGGTATCGGCGCGCGCACGCGCCTGGGGGCTGTCACGCGTGACGGAGAGGGAGAGATCGTCAACGGCGTGGTTCTGATGCAGAATGGCGCCAGTTCGAATGCAACGCTGGCGGCGATCAACGCCGCGCTTCCAGGTATCCAACAATCACTGCCCCCGGGCGTAACGCTGGACCCATTCTATACGCGTGCGACGCTAACGTCAGAGACGATCGGAACCGTCAAGGAAAACCTGGCGCTCGGGGCCGCACTCGTCATTGTCGTGTTGATCGTGGTGCTGGGCGACTGGCGCGCGGCACTCGTCATCGCTTCAGTCATTCCCGCGGCCCTGATTTTTGCCATGGCGGGCATGCGTTGGTTTGGCGTTTCGGCAAATCTGCTCAGTCTGGGTGCGATCGATTTCGGCATGATCGTGGACAGCTCCCTTGTGGTAGTTGAGCATCTTCTCACAACACGTGGCCAGGCAAACGACCAGCGCACCTTCAAGGATCTGGCTGGAAGTGCGCTGACCAGCGTCATCCGTCCGGTCAGTTTCTCGATCCTTATTATCATCCTGGTCTACCTGCCGATCCTTACGCTCGAAGGGATTGAAGGCAAGATGTTCCGGCCGATGGCGCAGACTGTCATCATGGCCCTGCTGGCATCGCTTCTCTACTGCATCGTCTGCATACCAACCCTGGCTGCACTGATGATCCGGTTCGGGGGAGAAGAGCGCGAAACGCGGTTCGTACGCTTCGTTCGCCGCCATTACGAACCTGCCCTGGCCTGGAGCGAACATCACGGTCGTCTGCTGATCGCAGTCACGGCAGGCACGTTTGCCGTCGCGGTCTTGCTGGCAATGCGACTGGGTGGAGAATTTGTACCGCAGCTTGATGAAGGGGCGCTGCTGGTGACCTCGTTGCGCCTGCCTAGTGCATCTTTGGATACCGTCATCCGAGGCGTAACGGAGCAGGAACGTATTCTCAAGAGCTTCCCCGATGTGGCTACGGTCGTCAGCAATACCGGCACCTCGGCGATCCCCACCGACCCGATGGGGACAGGGGAAACCGACACTTTCATTTTTCTCAAGCCACGCGCGCAGTGGACAACAGCGCGCACCGAAGCAGGACTGGTCGATAAGATGAGTGCGGCTCTGGCTGAACGTCTGCCTGATGCCGAATATTCATGGACTCAACCCATCCAGATGCGCATGGACGATTTGCTGTCAGGCGTACGGACCCAGCTTGCCATTTCGATCTACGGCGATGATCTGGCGACCTTGTCACATCTGGCGGACGAAACGGTGACAGCCTTGGAGAGCGTGCGGGGTGCGGCCGACGTGACGTCAGCTGGCGAAGGCACTGTTCCCTACATGCATGTCGATGTTGACCGGGACGCTGCGGCGCGTCTTGGCGTCGCGGTTCCCGACATTCTCCAGACAGTCGAGGCCGTAGGGGGGAGAATTGGCACCACCGTCACGCTGGACGAAGCCATTGTCCCGACGCAGGTGCGTTTCGCGCGGGATGCTGTTCGCTCAATGGACCGGATTGGCCGAATACAGGTGCGTCGCACCGACGGCACGGGCTGGGTTCTTCTGGGAGATGTCACGCACATCTCGGTTCTGGATGGAACCTCACGTATCGACCGTGACAGTCTACGGCGGCGGATTATCGTCCAGGCCAATATACGCGGTCGGGACGTCGCCAGTTTCGTCACCGAAGCCCGGAAGGTCGTAGCACGACAGGTACATCTTCCGCCGGGATACCGCATGAGTTGGGCTGGACAGTTCCGTAACCTGGAATCAGCGTCCCGGCGGCTTGCCGTCGTCCTGCCAATCGCGCTTGCGCTGATCTTCGGGCTTTTGGTTGCAGCCCTGTCATCGGTCGGCGCCGCCGCGCTGGTCTTCGTCAACCTGCCGGTTGCAGCAACAGGCGGCATTCTGGCGCTGGTCCTGCGCGGCATGCCGTTCAGCATCGCAGCGGGGATCGGCTTTATCGCGCTGTTCGGCGTTGCGATCCTGAACGGCGTTGTATTGATGTCGCAGATCCGGATCTACCGGGGTGAGAGCATGACTGCGGCCAAAGCGGCCTTCGAAGCGGCCCGCGTGCGATTACGTCCCGTCATCGCCACTGCATCAGTCGCAAGTTTAGGCTTTTTCCCGATGGCCTTTTCCGGAAGTGCCGGAGCGGAAGTGGAGCGGCCATTGGCGACCGTCGTGATCGGTGGCCTCGTCTCCTCTACCATTCTCACGCTGCTGGTTCTCCCCTCACTCTATGCGCTGGCTTTCGGCCGCAAATCTTCCACAGGCAGTGCGCCTTGATGAGACCAACAGACTGCAATCCAAGGGAGGAAAGAGTGTCATGCTGAACATTCTCCGGCACCGTAGTTACCGACATCTATTCGCGGCTCAGGTTATAGCTCTGATCGGTACCGGGCTTGCGACTGTGGCTCTGGGTCTTCTCGCATTTCGCGTGGCAGGTGAGAACGCTGGCGCCGTGCTGGGTACAGCACTGGCCATCAAAATGCTTGCCTATGTTGGCGTGGCGCCGGTCGCCGCCGCGTTCACCGAACGCCTGCCGCGACGGGTCATGCTGGTATCACTCGACCTTATACGCTGTGCTGTCGCCGCCTACCTTCCGTTCGTGAGCACGGTCTGGGAAATCTATGCTCTGATCTTTATTCTACAATCAGCATCGGCCGCTTTCACACCGACCTTTCAGGCGACGATCCCCGATATCCTACCCGATGAACATGATTACACAGATGCTCTTTCCCTCTCTCGTGTCGCATATGACATGGAGAGTGTCGTCAGCCCGCTTCTGGCGGCAGCACTTCTGACGCTGGTGTCATTCAACCTTCTGTTCGTCGGCACTGCGATCGGATTTTTGTGTTCTGCAGCTCTTGTTGTCTCAGTCGCCTTGCCCAGCCCGAAGCCAACCAAACCGCGCAGCATTTATGAGCGTACGACACGTGGCATGAAACTTTATCTTGCGACGCCGCGCCTGCGTGGCCTGCTCGCGATCGATCTTGCTGTGGCAGCGGCAGCCTCAATCGTTCTGGTGAACACAGTCGTGTATGTCCAGGGACACTTTGGGTTGAGTCAGCGTGCTACAGCTCTGGCTCTTGCCTGCTTCGGGAGTGGCTCGATGCTGGCAGCGTTCGGTCTGCCGCGCATCCTGGACCGTATAGCAGATCGCACCGTCATGCTCGGCGGCGCAGGTTTGCTTGTAGTCGGCTCAGGCCTCGCCATCTTCCTCCCCACCTACAACTGGCTTTTGCCGCTCTGGATATTACTGGGAATAGGCTATTCCAGTGCTCAAACGCCGACCGGGCGACTGCTTCGTCGTTCCGCTCATGCCGAAGATCGACCTGCGCTATTTGCTGCCCAGTTCGCTCTTTCACATGTTTGCTGGCTTATCGCCTACCCCCTCGCGGGGCGTGTTGGTGCCGCGTATGGATTACCTGTCTCCGCACTCCTGCTTTGTTTACTGACAGCAGCGGGCGTTGTTATAGCTTTGCTCGTCTGGCCCAGACAGGATCCTGACACCTTGATACACGGACACGTCTCCTCCTCTGAGGATAATCCACATCTTAAAGATTTGGAGAGTGGCCAACACGCGCATTCCTACGTAATCGACGACCAGCACGCAAAATGGCCACGTAAAACGTAAATTTAGTTTCCAGTATAAAATTTTTACCACGAAGCAGACCTTCCTCTATCCCCGATTATGTAGCCACAGCATGGATCATCACGCACAAGATAAGCCCGGCACACATCGAAATATTCCGTCCTTGTCGATACAATGTTGAAATCCACCCAACCATAGGAACGTCTGTGGATTGTTCTATGGTTGGGTGGATGAAAACCGTAAGGGCGTAGCATTCGTGAAACCAATCGGTCTGGTCATTTCCAAAGCCGCGAACACCATCAAATCCCGATCCCCATGTCCCGTTTCCGGCCGAACGACCAGTCCACGCCTCCATCCTCCCGCGCAACGCCCGAGACATGACGACCGATCTGTTTCTCCAGCGATGGCGTCCAGGGGACAAGCTGGAACCCGAGGCCGCCGTCAATCATGGCGAAGCGCCCTGATGCGAGGGTCAGGCGCTGCCGGTAAGTTCCGCTGACATACTCGCCGGCCTCGACACTCTGGATGGGCTGACCGGTTTCGCGGGCCAGACGCCCGGCCACGTCCCGCATTTCCTGCGCCCGCATGGAGGCGACCATGCCACGCGGATAGCGCACGCGCGCTCCGTCCTGCTGTGCGATCCCCTGCTCGACCAAGTGAGCGCTGCGCTGGCGTAGCGCGTCACGGACGTCCGCCCCGAAACCACCCTCTCCCAGCGCCACCGGTTCACGGGCGACAAGCTGCCGATCCAGCCATGTCGCGCCCTGCGCCCGCACCTGCTCCCCGATCGACAGATCGGAGCGCACCGCAAGTGTCGCCCGCCGCTGCCCCTTTGCATCCTCATAGGTCCGCAGTTCAACCAGCCCACCGTGCGGCACATCTCCAGCCGCTTCCAGTGATGGCAGATGGACATGATGCGTGCGCCCATCCACACCGTCGATCACCGCATAGGCGCTTCCCTTCATCTCATCATCCAGACCGCGTGCGACCAGACGCCCGATAATCGGCTCGGCCAGGTCTTCCCCGGCCAGCACCCATGACGACGAGGCCCGTTCGATCCCCTGTTCGCTCAGACCACGGTGGATGCGTTTGATGATGTCATTGCGCTGACCCATCTCGCGCAAGGTGGCTTCCGCCGTTTCCTCCAGCCGCCATTGTCCACCCCCAACCTCATGGGCAAGGCCCATCCGTTCCAGTCGCCGCAGCCGCCCGACCTTCATGACCGCGAACGCGTCAGGCTGCCGGTCAGGCGACGGCGCCATGTCGATGATGCCGTGCTGGTTCGCGTCCTGCTGCAACTGGCGGTCCAGTTGGGTCCAGCGTTCCGCCTCGACCTGACGCTCGACGTTGCGGTGGATTTCATGGTCGGTGCGCGGCCCGAGTTCAAGCGTGACCAGGTTCTGGGCGCGGGCACGCAGTCCCTCGCGAATGTAATCCTTGGAGATGACCAGATCCTCGCCGTCCTGGTCTTTGCCCCGCACGATGATGTGGATATGCGGATTGTCGGTGTTCCAATGCGACACGGCAACCCAATCCAGCTTCGTGCCGAGATCCTGTTCGGCCTGCGTCATCAGTTCCCGCGTGAAGGTTTTCAGGTCCGCCATTTCGGCCGCATCCTCTGGTCCCACGATGAAGCGGAAGTGATGCCGGTCGTCCTGACTTCGCTCGGCGAATTCGCGTGCGGGCACATGGTCGCGCTCTGCCCCGAACAACCGCGCCTTCTCGCCGTCCTTCGTCACGCCCTCGCGCTGGAGGTAGGACAGATGGGCACGCAGGCTCGCCCGAACGCCATGCCGGACCACTCGCGCCTTGACTATGGCAAGCCGGGTGCGACGAGACAGAAGACGGTTGGCGCGAGTTGCCGCGCCCCTGCCCCGCCCGAAAGTGGACGGTCCCTTTCCGGCGCGCCCCGAGCCAGGACGGCCCATGCCCCCCGCCCGGTTGGTGGCAGCCAGCACGCGTCCAATGAAAGACCGTCTCTCGCGGGCACGGGGAGAGCGGATGCGGCCCGGCCGGACCCGGAAATCGTCATCGCGGGCCATAAAGACCGCGACCTTGCGCTAACACATTGAAAACAAGCCAATCACGCGATCGGACACCTTGGGATGGGAAAATGACCTTGTGAAAACCCCAGAAAAACCGCCCTCCCCAACCATGCCGCACCTTGTGGCTTTTATCTTGCATTAGCCCCCAAAGACCCGATCCCCAGAGCAATCGCCGTTCCCCCGTCTTCCCGGCCCACCGCACCATCGGCATTGGCGCGTGCCCGATCATGGCGCCTGCTCCATGGAGACGGGCACGAACAGCGCCTCGGACATGCCGACTGATGCCCGGGGCGTGTGCGGGAAATGGCCGGCAAACAGCGTCTCTTTAGGCTGGTCGCGCACAACGGAGACGCCGGCTTCGTGCAGACCGCTCGCAGGAAACGTGCGCCGGTCGAGCAGGTGAGCGACGGAGGTAACGTAGGTCCGTGTCTCGTGTGGGAGCGGCCGACCCGTTGCAAGATGGGCCTCGTAACGGCCGGGTCCTGCGTTATAGGCCGCCAGAAATCCTGCATCCCCATAGCGGTCGTGCAGCAGGCGGAGATAGCTGGCACCGGCAAGGATGTTGTCCTGCGGGTCGAAAGGATTGCTTCCGAGCGCAAGATCGCGCCGCAACTCCTGCCATGTCGCAGGCATGATCTGCATGAGGCCCATCGCCCCTTTGGCGGAGATGGCGTGGGCATCACGACCGCTTTCGACCTGCATCACCGCCCGTATCCATTCGGGTGGCAGGGCAACCCGCTCTGCCGCCTGACGGATCATTCCCTCGATGTCCTGCGCGCTGGCAGGATGCATCAGAACCACCAGCGAAGCCGTAAGCCCTGTGCAGCACAACCGGGCAAGGCTGAACCGGATGCGCGTGCTGGCATTGCGGCCACCCCGTCCTGCTCCTGCAACCAGGCGCATCATTCTCGTGCTCCCTGACGTTTCTGCGGGCGGTTCCAGACAAGCTGCCAGACCCGTCCCCCCCGGCCCGACTGGAACAGGCTCGCGCGCAGGCCCTGTGCCAAAGAGGGATCATCGACCACCACGACGATGTATTCGCCAGCCCGTTCGCCGGTGCGTGTCCAGCCCGCGCCAACTTCCGGGCCTTCGGCACTGTCACCGAGATGGATGCGATAATCCGGTGCGTTACCGCCGTCCGGTGTCTCGACACGCACCAGCGTCAGTTCGGCATCCAGTGCGAGTGTGCGCAGACGTCCGGAAAAGCCATCAGCCGTGCGCGTGAAGAGTCCAATCTGCGCCATGTCAGTAATCCTCTGAGGTATGAGAAGCAGGCGGGCTGGTGGCAGGCGCAGGGCCTGCACCAACCCAGAGCGGTGTCGCGCGTCCGATCACGCTGCTGACCGGCAGAGGACCGAAATACCGCCCGTCGAGACTGCGAGGTTCGTGCGTGTTCATGACGAAGAGTTCACGCACACCGAGACGGTGACAGCCCTGCCAGACGGGCAAGGGACGATGCCGATGATCGACAGGCAACGCATCACCCGTAGCCCGACCGTCGATGGTGATGTGACTGCCGGAGCGGCAGACTGTCTGTCCGCCGACCGCCGCCACGGGTTTGAGCAACGGCACACTGCGCGGCAGATACCCGCCCCGCGCCAGCATGTCCGCATCGCGTTCCGGCAGGTGGAGTGCGACCAGATCCCCGACATGAGGAGCCCGCACCGGGTGCAGACGATACAGCCCTACGGGCACGCTGGCGGTCACGTTCCAGATCAGCCGCGGCGTCGGATGCAGCGCCATCGACAGACCGACACCGAGTGCGGCGAAATACGTGGTGAAGAACCAGCCCCGCCGCGTCATGGCACGGCCCTCCGACGCAGCCACGCAGCATGTCGGGTCGCGGTATAGCCGGACATACCCTGACCATCAGGCCGTGACCGCCCGAGTTGCCGCCAGTATTCCGGATCAACATCGACGGGATTGATGCCCTGCCGTTCCACCGTCTCGATCACAGACAGCACGGCGCGCACCTGCGGCCAGCCCGTGAACAGCAGCAGACGCTCCGCACCTGTGGGCACGAACGGCAGGCGGTCGCGCGGCTCGCCAGCCAGCGGCGCCCTGATGATATCGATGCAGCAGGTTGTCGTCCCGCAATCCGCCTGCGTCCAGCGCAACAGGGCGAAGACCGCACCGGGCGCAAAGCTCAGACGACGGCGATAGCGATCGATCGGGTGTGTTTCCAGAGCGTGCCCGAAGCGAAGCCACTGTTCGATGCGCTTCTCAAGCCAGGTCAGTTCGAGATGCGTCAGCACCTCGCACGATGGGTGCATCATGCGCGTTCTCCGGCAGGGAATGGAAGAAGGGATGCGAGACGATCAAGGGCGCGCTGCGCCATCTCGGCGTCGATCTCACAACCGACGTAGCGGCGACCGGCAAGACGGGGGCCGCCATCGACGCTGCGATACGATGCCGCACCGATCGCGCCGGTATGGGTGGGGCGCATCTTGCGGCGCACCACCCGCCCCCGCGCGTCGTCTGTCGTGGCAACGACGTTGTAGATGTCGCGCCAAGGGCTAGCCTCCGGATAGAACTGCACCAGCAGTTCATGCACGCGACGGAAACGATCTGCATGAAAGACGCTACCGTTCTGCTTCTCCCAGACGATCTCCTGAGCCTGCCTCAAGCAGGCCGCCCGGAAATCCGGCGCGGTAGCCATGAAGCTGCGCAGAGAGCCGAAGACCCAGAGCGAGCCGTGAGGCTTCAATGCCTTTGCCGCCAGCGGCAGCCATCCACGCACGTGCCGATCCCACGCCAGCGATGTCTCGCCATAGGGCGGATCAGCGATGATCAGATCAAAAGGCCCGTGATCAGGCATCAGGAGCCGGCAATCGCCGCAAAGGAGGGTCATGACCAAATCCCCCGCTCCATACCGCCGCATCTGCCCGCCGCCATGGACCACTGCGCAGAACTGTCGGAAAATGTCGCGACAGAATCGTCGGTTTTTATGATAGTCGAAGACTCACGCACGCGCTCCAGCGCGGTGTACAAGTACAGAATAGTTATAATATTTAGTACCTTTAGAGAGCGCGAATTTCTCCTTTTATTCCAAATTGTTAGAGGGATTTCCCGTTCCTGATAGGTCGAGAATCCGATTCCTGATAGGTCGATGGGCATCAGGAGTCCTCCACATGGTTATCCACAAGCTCTTGTGGGTAAGTTTCTTTGCTGGGATCAGGGGAGAAGCGGAGAACCGGCACATTGCTGGCATCGGTCTCCAGACGCAGGCGGTAGCCCGGAAGGGTGTCCGCCGCGATAAGGCGACGGATTTCGAAAACGAACCGGGGATAAGGAGAGCGGGATGCGGATTTGCGGTAGAGATGGGGCAGATCGAACGCCCAGCCATCGGACTGCCGACCGGCATGACGGCGAACGAGGAGATACAGCCAGCGCTCGAACCCGCCGGTCAGGGCGAAGTAACGGGGATCAAGCGTGAGCACGCCCCGTCGACCGATGGCATCGCAGAGCCATTGGGGCAGGATCAGGTCCAGTTCTCCACGCCGTTCCTGCCAGGCGATCAGCCACGAGAAGCTCTGCGCGCCGTCACGGGTCTGGCGCAGCGATGTCGTCACTTGGGTTCCGTGCAGCCGGTCCAGCGCCGTCCGAAGGCGCTCATAACGAATGGCAGCCGGGTCGCGCCCGGTGAAGCGCAGCACCTCACTCATGCTGCCCTGCACGCGCGGTGAGACCGGAATACCCTGCCTGCGCGCGGCCACCAGCCGGGACACAGCCCAGATCAGGATATCGGCATCCCATATGGTTGCCATCGGACCGTCATCGCGACCTGACACCTGCATGGTGACACGCCCCATGACAAAGCTGACAGGCACATGCCGGGGGGATTTGCTCAGGCTGAAGAACGGCCATGACATGAGATCGATCAGCAGGCAGGGCGAGAGAACCGGTGGCACCGGACGCGCACTCATGGCCGACGCTCCAGCCTGCGGCTTCCGATCACACGGGCTTTTTCATAGGACTCTTCGGATGTGGATTTGCAGGCGACATTCTCGATCCAGTGCCGGATGTCGTTGACATGATAGAGAACCCGGCCGCCCATCTTGCGAAAGACGGGCCCACTACCCCGGCAGCGATAGCGCTCCAGCGTTCGTGGCGAGATGTTCAGCCGGTGGGCGGCCTGTGGGGTAGTGAGCAGTTGTTCGTCGAGAAAATTGTCCTGACGCGGGTGTGACGGCGTCATGCTGGCCTCCGTCGGTTCGGGCGTGACTGGGCGCAGCGTGGACGGGAACTGTCGTGGCGGGGACGTACGCAGATTGGGGCCGTCTATGGGCGTACGTGCCGGGCGGCATCGTCCGGACGGTGAAGCAATCTACCGGGAGAGACGGAAACGGGCTGGTCTGAGAAGGGTGAGATATTCGCGCTCTTCGGCAAGCCGTGTTGCCTTACGCAGCAGGCGCCCAACACGTCCACGCTGGGAAGAGGTGTCCCATTGCCGTGCGTTCATGTGTCTTACGGACGGATCAAGAACCACACCGATATCGCGATGGGAGGCACCAGTTCGTCGTCCGGCATAGGCACAGATGGCATCTGCGATAAAACGCGCACGGTAAAGCGGCAGCCCCAGCGCCCGGGATAAAGGCGGAACGGGCATTCCGGAAAGATAGCGAATGAACCTGCGCACTTCTGCAATCCGCAGTTCTTCACCTCCGTCCAGAGGAATGAGGACTGCAGCGCGATCACGTGCTTTCGCATCACGGATCTGGACACGGTAGGTGTTTCCGTCGTGATGCAGGGCGAAAGATTTGCTCTGTAATCCCTGTCGTTCTGTGGCCATGGACGCAAAGAGAATGACTGGCAACCTACGGGAATCAAAGCCAGTAGGTGCTTCCACGATGACTGTGACACCGGGATAAAATTCCGGAGCCCAGAGCGCCGGTTCTATCCATGCGGGGATTTCCGGTTCAGCCGGTACAGGATAACCCCCAGTGGCGAGCAAACTGCTCCACCAGTTCATGTCGCGAACGAATACTCCTAAGCATCCCGAGTTGCCGACCAAGAGACTGATATCCCGTGACGTAAGCAGGAATCCGGCGCAACAGTTCATGCGCAAGCCCGGGCGCATCGAGGTGGTGCAGATGTGAGCGAAAACGTGGATCGTGCCAGTCGGGCTGTTTGTCCATGGCAGTTCTCTCCCATTCCCCGCCAGAACTACCGAGATGGCCAGAGCACGTCATAGATGCCGCGAGGAAAGCGCTGCATCCCGAGATGATGCATAACCGGAATGTTTTTAATAGACCCTCCTTCGATTTGCCAACGAGCACGACTGTTTTTCGATAAAAGCTCACTATTTTCAGGTGGATCTGTCAGCCGGGTTGCCTTTGGTACGCGTGTTGGAAAACGAGGCAGTGCTTCCTTGAATGATGGCACCATGACGATATCGTGAGCACTGAAAGCTGGGCTGACCACAAGAAGAAGGGCTGCGAAGCCCCCCGTCAGGCGGGGGGCTCGGCATCGCGTCGGGCAAGCGCCTCTTTGAGTTCGCGCTCGATCTGCCGGCGCTCGCGGCGGCTCAGGTAAAAGCTGGTCAGTTCGGCGCGCAGCATCTGGATGTGGTCGTGTAACGTGGTCATCGTCCTGCTCCTTTCATTTCTTGAAGACAGGACGGACGGCTCATGCCGGGGCGGACCGGGTCAGGGATCGCCGCAGGCGACCGGCTCGCCGGCGCGTGGGGGAGCCGATTTTGTTCGGCGCGCCCGCAGGGGTGCGTCGGGCAAAATTGGGGGGACCATGCGTCCTTGACGCGGTTCGCCCTCGCGCATGGTACAATGGGAAGGCTAAGGGAAAGCCCCCTATTCCTCCTGCGTCTCACGTCGGGCGACCAGCGCTGCCGCCCGCGCCCCGGAAAAGCACGTGGGAAAAGAAAACCGGGAAGGCCCCGCCCGGTAAGACCGGGCGGGGTTGGTGGTGGGGAGCTTACTCCCCGTTCCGGCTGCGCGGCCGGGTCCAGATGAGGGTGTAGCCTTCCCCTTCCTCGTCGGTGAACAGGTTGGCGAAGATCGGGGCGGCGAAGGAAGGATCGTCCAGCTTCAGGCTCAGATAGGTGCGGCCTTCGCTGGAGCGGCGGGTCCATGCGGCCCCGAGTTCGACCCGTCCGAGGTAGACGCGGTAGTTGGGGGCGTTGTCGTTGGCCCGGTTGGTTTCAGCCACCAGACGGACGTTGCGGGCCTGCAGGGCCAGGGTGACGATTTCGCCTTCGAAGCCTTCGCCCACTTTCTTGAAGGAACCGATGTTAGCCATTGTCGTATCTCCATGCTGTTATCGGGCCGCGACCACCGTGGCCTCGATGGCGATCGACCAGCCGGAGGCGAGCGGCAGAGCACCCTTCAGGGCCGCAGCGCAGCGGAGGACGGCAGGGCCGGAACTTTCTTGGCTCGCGAGGAATGGCGGCGTAGCCGACAGGGGAAGAAAGTTCTGGAACGCCGTTGCGGCCAGCCGATCGAGGCACAGCCGGTCTTCGGCTAGATCAGCCATCCGACAGAGGCCATGGTGTGCGGACCCGCCAGCCCCATGGAGAGACGATGCCGGCATGACCGGTCCGACAGGTGGGAAACGTGCGACACAGGAGGATATCGCGCTCGCCCGGTGCGACCGTCTTCCATGCTGGTGGCGCGGATCACGGCCTGACACCCGCCCCCGACTGCCGCGTCCCTGCTGCGAACGGTTCGGGCCGCATCCTATGGACCCGTCGTTCCAACGAAGGCGGGCCAGCCAGTTGCCCGCTGGACGATCCCTCCTTCGCCATGGCTGTTTCGATCTGTTCACCGATAAGGAAGGGGACCACCGCTCCCTCATCCATCGTCCCTGCAGCCGGAATGGGGAAAAAGGTCACGCCCCGCACCCGATCTCTCCGGGCGGGGCCTTCCGGCGCGATCAACCCCGTTTGCTTCAACCGGCAGCGCGGGCAACGGGGAGCCCGACGGACAGTTCTGATCGATCGGCGTCATGCGAAAAATCGGGAGCAGCGATTATCGTTTTAGAGATATGCTCGAAAGAGACAATGGCGCTTACGCGCCACTGTCCTTGCGGAACCGCCAGACGGGGATACCCATCTGTTTGGCCTTGTCGGCCAGATTGTCCTGAATGCCCGATCCCGGAAACACCATGACGCCGACGGGCAGGACTTTCAGCAGGGCATCGTTCCGCCGGAACGGGGCAGCCTTGCCGTGCCGGTTCCAGTCCGGTTTGAAGGCGATCTGCGCGACCTCGCGATGATCGGCCCAGCGGGAGGCGATAAATTCCGCCCCCTTGGGTGAGCCGCCATGCAGCAGCACCATGTCGGGGTGCTTCTCGCGCACCTTGTCGAGGCGGTTCCAGATCAGATGATGGTCCTCGTAATCGAGACCGCCGGTCACCGCGACTTTTGGTCCCGGCGGCACGAGCAGTTCGGTTTCGGCCTTGCGGCGGGCATTGAGGAAATCGCGGCTGTCGATCATCGACGCCGTCAGGGTGCTGCGACTGACCAGCGAGCCGGAGCGCGGTCGCCAGGGCGACATGGTCAGGCGCTCGAACTGGTCGCAGGCGAGGTCGCGGAATATCTCGTAGGCGTTGCGTCGTTCCAGCAGGGTCAGCCCCTCGGCAATGAGGCGTTCCAGTTCCACCGAGCGGATCTCGCTGCCATCCTGTTCCTGCTGGCTGCGTTTCTGCGCCGTCTCGTTGCGGTCAAGATCGCGTTCGACCTGCCCGACCATGCGGTGAAAGACATTGACGGTGGACCAGAGCAGCGGTTCGAGATCGGGCTCCAACCGTGTGTCGGTCAGCGTGGCCGACAGGGCATCGAAGATATCGGTAACCGCGCCCTCGATCTGGCTGGCGTCGGGCAAGGGCCTCGGATCCGGCTCATCCTCGAAGGGACGGTGGCCGTAAAGCTGGAGTTCCGCCAGCACGTGGGCGGTTGAAGAGGTGGCGTGTGCGGGTTCGAAATCGTCCTGTGTGCGGGTCATGGGTCTGTCCTCCGGTTCTGGCCGCGCCCCTCGCGGCCTTTCCGGGGGCGGATAGCGGCAGACGAAGGCCGGGCCGGAACCGCGCAACGCGCGGCCGCAACGCAGTGAAGGATGGCAAGGAGCCGGCTATTTTGCTTCGCGATGCAAAGCGCGGACGCAGTCCCGCGCGGCGGAAAATAGCCGGCTCCGCCATTGCAGGCCCGGTCTGGCTGACGCCCGCTCCCCTCCACGAAAGGCCGCAGGCGCGCCCTATCCGGAAACAGGACAGCCACGCGCCACACTGGAAAGAAGAAGACCCGCACTCTCCCTTCCCGGCCCGCCTCAGTGCGCGACGGGTTGCAGGAACCGCACCACGTCCTGCGGGGCAAGCTGGGGATGCAGGAGCGCCCGCATCGCGCCACGCCCGAGGTAGCGCAGATCATCGTTGAAATCCGCCAGACGCGATGACAGCACGAGGCACTCGACCCTGGCCTCCTGCGTCCGGGCCATCAGGGTCGCCGCCGCATGGTCTCCGGCCGGGTCGTCGTCGCGCAGCACGTAGAGGCGGCGCAACGTGGACGGAAACGCCATGGCGGCGAGATGCGCCGAGGACAGGCAGGCGGCCAGCGGCAGATCGGGCAGAACCTGCCGCAGTGACAGCACCGTCTCGATCCCCTCGCCTGCTGCCAGAACGTCAGACACCGTGCCAAAGCGCACGGCATGGCCGAGCAGGTCGCCCATCGCCCGGCGTGGCATTTCGACAGGCGCCTTGCCACGTCCGTCGCGCGCCAGCCAGGTGCGATGCACGCCGCTCACGCGGCCTTCGAGATCGGTGACGGCGGCGATCATGGCGGGCCAGGTCTGCGTCGGACTGTGCTCGTCCGGACGGTAAAAGCAGCGCGGATGGAAGCGCAGGGCTTCGGTTCCGTGCAAAAGCGTCATGTCGCGTCTGCGGAGATACGTTTCTACGGGCGTGCCCGTGATCGACCCGGACATGGCCCAGAGCCGACGCGCGGCTTCCGACGAATTGGCGGAGCCACGGTCACGGACCGGACGATCCTGTGACGACGATGCCGGGTCGGGACGTGGCAGGCTGAGGAACGCACGCGCCTCATCGGCCACGTCGCGGAAATCCACCAGACCGAGGCTTTCGCGGATCACGTCGAGCAGATCGCCATGCTCGGCGGACTGCGCATCCATCCACTTACCGGCCCTGCCATTGGCGGTGTCATGCAGCCGGACAAACAGCGACCGGCCGGGCGTGTTGTGCACATCTCCGACCAACCAGTAATTGCCGTGACGGCGACCGGCGGACAGATACCGACGGCACACCGCCTCTGCGTTCTCCGCCAGACGGCGGGCGAGATCGCCCGCATCATGTCCGATCATCGCCCTGCCCTCCTGTATCGGGATTGCCTCCATCCACAGCAATCGCCAGCCAGCGATCGGTCGTCATCCATGAAATCGTCCTGCGGCTGCCAAGGTCAAGCAGATGCGCGCCGCCGCTGAACGCGCCGATCCGGGGGCGTGAGGCCGTATTGGCCCATTGAAATCCCCATCGCCCCCGCAATCGGAATGCCCGTGCGCAGCGTAGCACGAATTCCACGATCTGCTGCGGATCCCCGGTCACGTCATCGCGCATCCAGAGCCTGGTGCCACCATATTCCGGTTCTACGGAAAGCCGGAACCCGTCAGAGGGCGGATCTTCCGCCGCCAACTCATCCATGAACGCGTTGTAGAGATCGAGCGCCTTTGCGGCATTGTCCACCGTGCCCACGTCGAGAACGCAGGAAAAATGCGTGAAAAAATCAGCCATCGAAATGACCCCCGAAACGAAAAAGCCCGGCGCAGGGGCCGGGCTCGTAAAAACGTATTGGGGTCAGGACATAGAACGGGCACAGATATACGCTCTCATGACTGCCATCCGAGACGCTGGCCGAGTTTACCTTGTCGCTGGCCGCAAGACCAGCGTTCGCATTGACCTTGGCGGGTGTGCCGCGGACGCCTGATCGACGACGATTGATCATGCTCTCATCCGCGGGTTGGTTACCGCACTACCCGTATCCGTCGCTGGGCCTATCCTCCGTCTAAGTTCGGGCGTCGGACGAACCTGCCCCACCGTACACCGTGGATTGCCCATCACAGTCGGGTGCCCGCGGCACGCCGGCCAAGGCTATGCAGTTGGTGCCCTGGCGCCTCCTCCTGGAATTGTTCTGTGTGGATCAGCCGGCTATCGCTGGCGACACTCGACGGGCGATGTCCCAGGCATAGCCGACCAGTTCACGCGCGATCGCGGTGGTCACCTTGGGCTGGGGCTTTCCGGTGGCCGCCAGGCGACGGTAGCGCTGGCACAGGCGAACCTGCGCCTTCCACCCGATCGCTTGGATGTCCTCGGGCAAGTCGATGACCCGTTCACGGTAGCGTCGCTCCTCGCGAGCGGGCAGCCGATACGACCAGCCCGCCTCGATCAACATCGTCCGTGCTTGCGCGTTGCCCGCGCGGGTAATCCGGCCCCGCTTGGTCTTGGCACCGCTGGAGTGCTCGGACGGCACCAGGCCGACATACGCCATCAGTTGCTTGGGATTGTCGAAGCGGGTGAGGTCGCCCACCTCGGCGACCAGCGTTGCGGCACTGACCAGCCTGATACCGCGCAGGACCTGCAGATTGCGGACCAGCGGCGCAAAACACCACGCATCCACCGCTTCAGCCAGCGCCGCCTCCAGGCGCGCGACCCGTGCCTGGGCCTCCAGCACCCGCTTCTGCATTTCCTCGAATGCCAGCTGCTGGTGGGGAAACTCAAACCGCTGCTCGGACAACCACCGCCAGTACATTTTCGTCCAAGCCGCCTTGCCGCCAAAACGACGATCATGCCGCAACAGGAAGCTGCGCACCGTCTGCTTGGCCCCGATGGCATCGTCCTGCGCGCTGCGTCGCGCGCGGATGAGATCGCGTACCGCCTCGTGCGCTTCGTCCGGCACCCAGATCGCGGTGAGTTCGCCGGCGCGTAGCAGCCGCGCCAGGGTCATCGCGTCACGCCGGTCCGTCTTAACATGGTCGCCCGGGCGTCGCGGCATCATCGAGGGGGCGATGACGATGCAATTCTGTCCCAGCTTCGACAGCAGCCGATGCAAGCCATACCCACAGGGTCCCGCTTCGTAGCAGACGTTCAACGTCACACCCGGTCCCGTCAGCCGCTTGACCAGCTTCCTGATCGCATCGTCCTCGTTGGCGACCGTGCCGACGAAACGTACCTCGCCTCCGCGTTCCCCATCGGCAACCGCGACCGCGATGGTTTCCTTATGAACGTCCAGACCAACGTATTTCACTGCCTCCGTCATGACTCGTCTCCGCTGCTGACAAATCCATCATCAGCATCTCAGATTCGAGCCTCCAAGGCTCCGGCAGTCATGGGGTCTAAGCGTCTCTGCGCGCACTTATGGGTCGACTCTATGCGTCGACGACTCCAGCATTCCAAAGGCATCCATCGGACAGTTGTAGCATCGCCTCTCGTCGCAGAGCCGGCATATCGTCAGCGCCGAGACAGCGTCGTCAGACATCTGCGCAAGTATTGTCTCGGCAATACGTTCCAGCACGAGGCGGTCAGCATTCGAGACATGGCTAAGGATTTCGGATAAAGTCTCGTTTCTTCGTTGCAGGATCGCAGATAGGCGAGTCTCGCCTGCCTCAGTGAGCATCAGCGCTACTGCACGACGGTCCCGTAGCGCTTTGGATCGAACGGCGAACCCGGCTGCAACCAATCGATCGACAAGCCGCACCGTCCCCGCGTGGGACAAGCCTAGCACCCGTCCTAATTCGTCGATCGAAAGACCGGTCGCGTGACCGATGACGACGATCGCCGCGGTGGTTTCGCCACCGCCGGGTATCGTCGGGTCGAATGCCGCCTTCTTAATTCGATCGGTGATGCCCACTGCGAGGGCGCCGAACAGATTGACGAGCCGGTCCGAGAGTACGTTCAAAGGGTTGCCTCATTCATTGACGGCGTATAGTGTATGCGCAGCGCATATATCACGCCTGTCTAAGCATGAAGGCAGGTCATGCGCCATGATGAAAGCGAGGCACCATGTTTTCGACATTACACATAGCTGAAAAGACGACCGGCTCTCGCGGGTCTCTCGCGTTGCTGCGCTGGGCGCTGGTGGTCATCTTTCTCTGGTTCGGTTGCATGAAATTCACGAGCTATGAAGCGATGGGCATCGCGCCATTGATGAAGAACAGTCCGATCATGAGCTGGATTCCGGCCGTTTTTGGGGTGCAGGGTGGAAGCTATTTTATAGGCACCGTCGAGCTCGCGACGGCCGCTGCGCTGATTATCGGTGCTTTCAACAAGACGGCCTCCGCTCTCGGCGCGGCGATGTCATGCCTGACTTATGCCGTGACACTGACGTTTTTCCTGAGCACGCCTGGCGTCGCCGAGCCGACCGCTGGCGGGTTCCCGGCGATTTCGGCCGGAACCGGACAGTTCCTGTTGAAGGACCTGGTGCTTCTTGCGGCATCAGCGTGCCTTCTACTTGCGTCCATACGGACAGCAGACGCGTGACGGCAAACAGGTGATAGGCGACGCTCCGGACCTGCGCTTTTGCCGAACCATACCCGCCTCAGCCCATAACGATCGACAAACCCTGTCGCTTTGATAGGGTGTTCGAAAACATGCTTTCGAGGGTTTGTCGTACATGCTGGTCGGATATATGCGGGTGTCAACGACCGATGACCGCCAAACGGTCGATCTCCAGCGGGACGCGCTCGTCGCAACCGGGGTCGATCATCGGCATCTCCATACCGACAAGGCATCCGGCGCGCGCGACGACCGACCAGGCCTGAAAGCCTGCCTCGACTATCTGAACGCGGGCGACACACTGATCGTGTGGAAGCTCGACCGGCTCGGACGCTCGCTGCCGCACCTGCTGACGATCGTCACCGATCTGAAGGCGCGCGGCATCGCGTTCCGGTCGCTGACCGAGCAGATGGATACGACCACGCCGCACGGCGAATTGCTGTTCTCGCTGTTCGGTGCATTGGCACAATATGAGCGTGCGCTCACGCGCGAACGGGTGATGGCGGGACTGGCTGCTGCCAAACGCCGGGGACGCCAAGGTGGCCGCCCGCCGATGATCGACGCCGAAACGCTCGAGCGGATCACCGCCGCGCTGGATGGCGGGGCCAGCAAGGCGTCCGTCTGCCGGACCTTCAAGGTGCCGCGTTCGACCCTTCTCGGCACGCTTGCCCGGATCGGCTGGACCGCACCGGCCAAGGTCTAAGCCGATGCCGCGTCGCGCCGTCCTGTCGGACGAGCAACGCGCGGCGTTGCTCGCGCTTCCCGACGACGAAACCCTGCTCGTCCAGCACTGGACATTGAGCCGGGACGACTTGGCCATCATCGTCCGCCGGAGGCGACCGCATAACCGGCTGGGTTTCGCGATCCAGCTTTGCGCGCTGCGCTATCCTGGCCGTTTCCTGCGACCCGGTGAACTGATCCCTGATACGCCGCTCGCGTTCGTCGCAGAGCAATTGCAGGTCGGACCCGAGGTGCTGGCCGACTACGCGACGCGCGGCCCGACCCGGTACGAACAGCTCGATGCACTGCGCGATGCATTCGGCTTCATGCCGCTCAGTCGGCCGCTGCGAACGACGTTGCAGGAATGGCTCCTGCCGATCGCGCTGACGACGACCAGCGGGGCTAGGCTGGCGCGCGTGATGCTGGATGAGTGCCGGCGACGGCGCATCATTGTGCCGGGCATCAGTTCGGTCGAGCGGATGGTCGCACAGGCGTTGCTCGATGCCGAACGCCATGTCGCCGAGCATCTGACCCGAGGACTCGATGCTCGACAGCGCCGGCTGCTCGATGCGCTTCTCCTGCCCCACACAGGCACGAACTTGAGCGATCTGGCCTGGGTGCGGCAGTCACCCGGCAAGCCCGGCCGAAAGACATTCGCCGCCATCATCGAGCGACTGACACTGCTTCGGGCCATCGGGATCGATCCGGATATCGCCGTAGGCGTCCATCCCGAGCGCCTCCGACGCCTGTGCCAGGAAGGCGTGCGGCTGACCGCGCAACATGTTCGGACGCTGCAAGCGACGCGGCGTCGCGCCACATTGGTGGCGACCATCCTCGAAACCATCGTTACCCTCACCGACGATGCGGTGCTGATGTTCGATCGCCTGCTTGGGCAGATGTTCCGGCGCGAACAGAACAGCGCGGACACGACACTCAAGCGCAACCGGCGCACCATCAACGGCAAAATCCGGCTGCTTGCCCAACTCGGCGCTGCCTTGCTCGCCGCCAAGATATCAGGTGGCGATATCGGCGCTGCGGTCGAGGCAGCGATCGGATGGAATGATCTCGGCCGCGAGGTCGATGAAGCCCGCAAGCTGATCCGCCCCGATTCGGTCGATCCCGTCGCGGTCGCCGCGACCAATTACCCCGTCCTCCGACAGGTCGGTCCCTCGTTCATCGCCTCGTTCACATTCGGGGCGGTGCCAGCCTGCCATGCGCTCGCGCGAGCGGTCGCGATCATGCGCGACCTTCATTTTGGTCATCTGCGCAAATTGCCTGCAGGCACGCCAGTCGGCTTCATCCGGCAAGCTTGGCGTCGGGCGATCGGCACCGGCATTCCCGATCGCAGGATCTATGAATTGTGCGTGCTGGTCGAGCTTCGCGACCGGCTTCGCGCCGGCGACATGTGGGTCGAGGGAAGCCGACGCTATCGTGCTGTCGAGCAGCAACTCATTCCTGCCCCCGTATTCGCCAACATGCGCGCGGCCGGCCCCTTGCCGATACCGGCACCGGATACGGCCGATATCTGGCTGGCCGAACGACGCGCCCGCCTCGCCCGTCGATTGGCCGAGGTCGAGCGAAAGGCGGAGACGGACGCGCTGGAAGACGTGCAGCTCAGCTTGGGCAGGCTGCGGATTTCGCCCTTGAAGGCGATTACTCCCGAGGAATCCGATACCGCCCTTGCGCCGCTCTATGCGCATCTGCCCGCGATCCGCATCACCGACCTTCTTGCCGAAGTCGATCGATGGACCGGGTTCAGCCAGTGCTTCACGCATCTGCAAAGTGGCCGTGCCGCGGATGAACCACGTGCGATCCTCACGGCGGTGCTCGCCGATGCCACCAATCTGGGCCATACGCGCATGGCGGAAGCCTGCAATCTCGTGACCCAGCGCCAACTCGGTTGGCTCGCCTCGTGGCATCTGCGCGAGGAAACCTACGGTCGCGCGCTCGCCCGGCTTGTCGACGCCCAACACACCGCGCCGCTGGCCGCGCTGTTCGGGTCCGGCACCTCGTCCAGCTCAGACGGTCAGAACTTTCCGCTCGACCGCCGCGCCCAGGCAACCGGCGCAGTCAATCCGCACAAGGGGACAGAGCCGGCTGTCTCCTTTTACAGCCACGTCTCGGATCGCTACGCGCCGTTCCATTCCACAGTTATCTCCGCTTCGGCGAGCGAGGCGGCACAGGTGCTCGACGGGCTGCTCCACCACGGCGCCGATCTGCACATCGAAGAGCATCACGTCGATGGCGGGGGCGTCTCCGACCATGTGTTCGCGCTATGTCATCTGCTTGGGTTCCGGTTCGCGCCGCGTATCCCGAATATCGCCGCACGCCGTTTGCACCTGTTTAACGGCATCGAACCCGGCCCCGATATTGCGCCGCTGGTCGCGGGCCGCATCGACGAAGGTCTGATCGAGGCACACTGGGACGACGTGCTGCGACTGGGAACCTCGATCCGCACAGGCGTCGTCAGCGCCTCGATCATGCTGGAACGGCTCGGCTCCTATCCACGCGCCAACGGCCTGGCACTGGCGTTGCGCGAGATCGGTCGCGTCGAGCGTACCCTGTTCACGCTCGACTGGATCGAGCAGCCCGAACAGCGTCGCCGCGCCACCCGCGAACTCAACAAGGGAGAAGCGGAAAATGCCCTGAAACGCGCCATCTTCTTCCATCGCATCGGCCGTATCCGCGATCATGCGCTGCAAGCCCAAAGCCATCGGGCGAGCGCGCTGAACCTCGTCGCCGGTGCCATCGTCCTGTGGAACACGACCTACCTGCAAGCCGCCCGGATGCATCTCGCCAACCTCGGCCGGCCGGTCCCGCCGGACCTGCTGCAACACCTATCACCGCTCGGTTGGCAGCATATCAATCTCACCGGCGATTACCTCTGGACCGATCCCGATGCGCCATCCACCGCGCTCAGACCGCTTCGCCAGATGCGCGCCGTCGAAGGCACGGCAAAACCTTAGACCCCATGACTGCCGGAGCCGCGGGGGCTCAAATCTGAGATGCTGACGATGGATTTGTCAGCACTGGAGGCGAGTCATGACGGAAGCAGTGAAATACGTCGGTCTGGACGTGCATAAGGAAACCATCGCGGTCGCGGTTGCCGATGGAGAGCGCGGAGGCGAGGTGCGTTTTGTTGGCACGGTCGCCAACGAGGACGACGCGGTCAGAAAGCTGGTCAAGCGGCTGACGGCGCCGGGCGTGAGGTTGAGCGTCTGCTACGAGGCTGGCCCTTGCGGCTATGGCCTGCACCGGCTGCTGACGAAACTTGGGCAGGCTTGTATCGTCATCGCCCCCTCGATGATGCCACGACGGCCGGGCGATCATGTGAAGACCGACCGGCGTGACGCAATGACGCTGGCCCGACTGTTGCGTGCTGGCGAGCTTACCGCGATCTGGGTTCCGGACGAAGCGCACGAGGCGGTGCGTGATCTGATCCGCGCCCGACGCAGCGCACAGGAAGATGCCACCGGGGCCAAACAGACCGTGCGCAGCTTCTTGCTGCGGCACGATCGTCGTTTCGGCGGCAAGGCGGCCTGGACGAAGATGTACTGGCGGTGGTTGTCCGAACAGCGGTTCGACTTCCCCCATCAGCAGCTGGCATTTGAGGAGATGCAGAAGCGGGTGCTCGAGGCGCAGGCGCGGGTTGGACGGCTCGAGGCGGCGCTGGGCGACGCGGTAGATGCATGGCGTTTCGCGCCGCTGGTCCGCAATCTTCAGGTCCTGCGCGGCATCAGGCTGGTCAGCGCCGCGACGCTGGTCGCCGAGGTCGGTGATCTGACCCGCTTCGACAATCCCAAGCAGTTGATGGCCTATGTCGGCTTGGTGCCGTCCGAGCATTCTAGCGGTGCCCGGACCAAGCGTGGTCGGATCACGCGCGCGGGTAACGCGCAGGCACGCACCATGCTGATCGAGGCTGGCTGGTCGTATCGACTGCCCGCTCGCGAGGAACGCCGCTATCGTGAGCGCGTCATCGACTTGCCCGAAGAGATCCAGGCGATTGGATGGAAGGCGCAGGTTCGTCTCTGCCAGCGCTACCGTCGCCTCGCGGCCGCAGGCAAGCCCCAGCCCAAGGTAACCACCGCGATCGCGCGTGAACTGGTCGGCTATGCTTGGGACATCGCCCGACGCGTACCACCGGCGGTCGCCACTTGATCTTCCAACCAGCAGTGAGAGGAGGCGCCAGCGCACCATCTGCATAGCCTTGGCCGGCGTGCCGCGGGCACCCGACTGTGATGGGCAATCCACGGTGTACGGTGGGGCAGGTTCGTCCGACGCCCGAACTTAGACGGAGGATAGGCCCAGCGACGGATACGGGTAGTGCGGTAACCAACCCGCGGATGAGAGCGTGATCAATCGTCGTCGATCAGGCGCCCGCGGCACACCCGCCAAGGTCAATGCGACCGCTGGTCTCGCGGCCAGCGAAGGACTAAACTCGGTCAGCATCTCGGATGGCAGTCATGAGAGCGTATATCTGGGTCCGTTCTGTGTACCGACCCCGTATTGGCGGAAAAGCGTGCAGTCGTTTTTCAGGACGCCCGTTCCATCAGCCTGCGGGCCTTCTCTTCCAGATCCAGCCGCGTATCCTGATTGGCCCTGGTGCGGGCCAGCGCCGTGATGCCCTGCACGAAATCAAACACGCTCTCGGGCTTGTGCCCTTCCTCATGCAGCACGGTTTCTATGATCTTCGCGGTTTCCGGTTTCGAGAACCCGCGACGGCGCAGGAAACTTTCCCGATCCTCATCGGTTTTTGCCACCAGCGCCCGACGCGAGGCCTGAATGCCCGAGATGAACGAGGCCGGACTGGCCGTGGCGAAATTCCGCAGCGCAGGCGTGGCCTGGTGCACGAAACGCGAAGCCGCAAACTTGCTATGCCGGATCGTGATCTGTTCGAAATTTTCCACGCCCCACAAAACGCGGTTCTGGCACACTCCGCGCAGGTAAAACGACGCAATACCAAGGCTCTTGCTGCCGACTTCCGAATTCCAGGCATAGAACCCCCGAAAATAGAGATCGGGATCACCATTGGGCAAGCGTCCCGCCTCAATCGGGTGGGTGTCGTCAACAAGGAACAGAAACACATCCCTGTCTGACGCATAGAGCGTCGTGGTTTCTTTGGTGATATCCACATAGGGATTATGGGTCATGGTGGCCCAGTCGATCACACCGGGCACCTTCCAGTTTGTATCGCCTGTGCCATTCCCCGCGATCTTGCGCACCGCGCCCACCAGTTCATGGTCCCAGATGCGGCCGTAATCCGGACCAGTTACAGCGCGCAGTTCCACGCGTCCGTCTTCCGTCTCCAGTGTTTTGACCAGTTCGGCGCGGTGCGACAGCAGCCCATGCTGCAGGTTGATCGCCGCGAGTGGCGCTGGAAGATTGCGCAGGTAGGACGACGGCGCGCCGACCAGGCTGCACATCTGGCCGAACGCCCAGTGTGTGGGTGCGATCGGCTCATTCTGTCCCGGCACGGTCAGCGTCAGGCGTTCGGCATTATCGCGCGAGGCCTCGACGCGAATACCGCGACTTTCCACCGTGCGGGCCGTGGCGCGATCTGCACGGGCAAGCGTGGCGGCATGCAAGGCTGACAGGGACAGGTAGCGCTCGTCATCGGGGCGCGAGAACCATTCGGACGAGACGCGGGCGCTGCGTTCGCCACGCGACGGATCGATGCGGAAGCCACCGGACGCGGCGCCACGGGACGCAGGGGGCAGGATGGTGGTCGTGGTCATGGAAAACTCTCCTCTATGCCGGTTATTCGGCACAAAAGGCGAAGCCGCCCTCTCCCTCTTTCCGGGGCGCCGGACATGAAAAAAGCGGCTTCCGGGCACCGGAAGCCGCTGTCTCAAAGTTCCAAACCTCATAAAGGCTACTCGGCAGCGATAGCGTCCATCGTTGCCGTTTCAACCGGCACCTGCTCTGCGCCTCCTGCCGTGCGCAACGCCTCAGGCAGCCAGCCCGAACCATCAAGCAGTCGCTCGGCCTCGCGGGCCATGTCGGGCTTCTTCAGATGCGCAATGCGCTCGACCGCCTCATCGCCGCGCGCTTCCCGCACCGCCTGCAGGATACGCGTCTTGGTCACCCGGCCGAGATAGTTCTCGACGGTCGGCTGCCAGCCCGCCTCCACCAGATCAAGGCTAAGGGCCGATGCCAGGCGGTCTGCCCGTTTGAGGCGCTCGGTCACGCTGCGCTGCGACACCGCGCCATAGGAGGGCATGCGCTCATAAAGCGCGTTAACGCCGAAGGACAGGCAATGGGCCAGCAGGGCGATGCGGCTGGTATCATCAAGCCCAGCAATCCAGCGCCACAGCGCATCCTCGTCCTCAGGCAGATCGTGCTTCCAGCCCTCGTTACGCTGACGCAGCGCATGGGCTGGCACACTGCCCGGCATGTCAGGTGAATGAACGGGCAGCGGGATTTCCCGGACATAGGCTTCAAGGCAGTCAGCCCCCGGTGTCTGCCAGTAAACATCGCGTACCAGTGTGTGCAGGAATTCGGTCAGGGCGATGTGCGGATTGCTGGCAAAGGCATCCCGCAGGGCCAGCGTGCGCCAGGCCGTCAGTTCGGTGAGAAGCCGGTCAGGCAGTGGTTTGATCCCGTCTTCTTCCTCGGGCTCAACGTCGGGAGAAGTGCTATCTCCCCCTCTGCCCCCGTCACCGCCATCATCAGCAAGACGTTCATCCCGCCCATTATACGCAGCATGATCGGTCTCTTCGGGCTCGGTCGGCATGTCCTCGGGCAGCACGAAGCCCCGCTCCACCTGCAATGTGCCATCGCTGGCGAGGCTGACGAAAGCGCCTGCCCGCGCCATGTCGGCAGGATCGAACGCCAGAGGTCGTTCCTCCAGGACAAGGATGGCCTGTTCGATCCCGCCCAGCCTTGCATCCACCTCGTCTGGATATTCATCGGCCTGGGCATATTCGGCCTCGATGGTTTCCTGCTCCGCACGCAGGACTTCGAGACGGGCGGCTTCCTCGTCGGAGAGCGACACTTCCGTGCCATCAATTTCCGCGAACTGCCGTGTGTGCCCCCACGGTAATGACAGGGCCGTCTCCACCCATTTCCAGCCCTCGGCACGAATATCTTCGGCGGCAGCGTGCAGTTTTTCCATGACCAGCCGGTCCAGAATGGCCGGATCCTGCAGCCAGCCCCCGTCGTCTGCCTCGAACAGGTCGCGCATGATGTGGCCACCGGCCGTGACATAGGCGTCCAGCCCGACGAAGCGGGCGCGCGCGTCCGATGCCCGGACGGTCTTTTCCGTCAGCATGCGGCGGATGACGTAGGGCTCGCGGTTATGGCTCTGGGACACGATCTCCCAGACCTGTTCCTGGCGGACATGATCATCGCTGATGGAAAAGGCCATCAACTGTTCCAGCCGCATCCCGTCCTGCTCATAGATTTCAAGCAACCTGTCGGACACGGTCATCAGCCGCAGACGCTGTTTAACCACGGCCGGTGCGACGAAGAACGCTGCTGCGATTTCCTCCTCGGACATGCCCTTCTCCAGCATGTCACGAAAGGCCCGGAACTGGTCCAGCGGATGCAGGGCCAGCCGCTGGACGTTCTCGGCCAGAGAGTCCTCCTCGGCGAGAATGGCCGACCCGGCCTCGCGCACCACGCAGGGCACCGGGGCGGTCTTCGCCAGTTTCTTCTGCTTCACCAGCAGTTCGAGCGCGCGAAAGCGCCGTCCGCCGGCTGGGACTTCGTAAGTGCCGGTCTCGGCCCCTTCGCCATCAAGCATGGGACGGACATTCAGGCTCTGCAGCAGCCCGCGGCGCTCGATGTCGCGGGCGAGTTCCTCAATCGACAGGCCGGACTTCACGCGTCGCACGTTGGACTGGGACAGCACCAGACGATTGAACGGGATGTCACGGGACGAACTGAGGCTGATTTTGGGAATAGTGGTCGCCATGGCGAAAAACTCCATGACGGGCGGACAGGAGACTCTCCCCTACCCTCTCAACCCGTCACGAAAATTCGCGCAGCCCTCTGACTCTGGTGTTCACACCGAAACACCCCCCCACCCACTTTTCCGGTAGGATAAGGTCAACAACCATCCGTGCTATGTGCGCAAAGGCGACAGAAAGCGTAAAGCACAGGTAAACGACCTGTAGTTAAAACAGTCCAATAAGTAGTCTACGACCCCAGAGCCAATTTGCCTTAGCCTCTCAAAAGGAAGATAAAAACATCGAATTCTTCGGAGTCAATCTTCTATTTCAAACAAAAATCCGAAAAAATTTTCCATCAGCGAATATACTCTTTGGCATAAAATACCGATATCCGTCTATTTTCCGTGCATAGGGTTGAATGCATCCGTTTCGACTTAAATATCCCCCCCTCACCACTTATGTTCTCTGCTGTATTCATTTCAGTGATGCCGTTCAGCGAACTGTCAGCTTCATCTGGTATGATATCGGACATGTCGCAGTTTTTTTCACGTGTTAATACATACAGGCAGCATAATTTTATGTGTGATCGTGATGTTTATTATCTGGGTTCGCGCTCCAGATCAAAAAAAATGAGAAAAAATATAAAACATACATATATATATTATATCTTATTTATTTTACTTTCCCCTATTCTACTTTCAGAAGCGAAAGCAGAAAATATTACGTTCGCCCAAGCTGTTGAAGCAGCGTGGGCTGCCGATCCCAGTCGGACTGAACTGAATACAAACTATCGCTCAGCAGCAGCAAGAGCAGAAGCAGCCGGTTCCTGGTTTGCCGGCGGCCCAACTGTCTCGGGTCAGTATTTCGATGATCATGCCATAGGCAGCAACGAAGGATACACAACCTACCAAGGGGGAGTGTCTGTGCCGCTCTGGCTTCCGGGACAAGGCAGTGCGACCGTTGGAGTCGCCAGAGCCGAAGCGTTGACCATTCAGGAACGTCTACATGTGGCGCGAATGACGGTGGCTATGAAAGTTCTGGATTCATCAGCCAACGTCATTATAGCCAAGCGCTGGCTGGCAATCGCACGCATCCAGAAAGAGATGCTGGAGAAAATCCATGCTTCTGTAAGTCGTGGTGTACATGCCGGGGAGATGCCTCTTGCCGATCAGCAGATCGTGTCATCTGAAGTGGCAAACGCCGCCAGCGAATATTCTCTGGCGGAAGAGCAGGTCGAGACAGCGACCTCAGCGCTTCGTATCTTGCTGGGTCGCCCGGCCGTCCCCGATATCCTCTCTTTTGACAATGTGGCGTTAGCGCATGACGGACTCTTCTCTGCCGAAGCTCTCGAAAATAATGATCCTCGCGTCAGAGCCGCCCGTCAGGCCGTGCATACAGCGGAAGCTGGCGTGCATCTCGCCAAAGCCTCCTTCATGCCGAACCCTGAAGTTGGCGTAGCTGCAATTCACGAAAAACAGTATGGCAGCCCGTGGGACGACCGCGTGGGGGTAACAGTTTCCATCCCGCTTCCCAGCGATGTCCGCAACGTCCCCATGGAAGCGGACGCCCGCAACAAGCTGGCAGCGGCTATCAGTCAGGAGCAGCAGGCTCGCCGCAATGTCAGGCAGGAACTTGCTCAGGTTTTTTCTCATCTGACGGCCACGAAAGACATGTTCAGAAATTCTGTTCTGTCCGCTGAGAATATGAACAGTCGCGCAAATGAGATGAATCGATCATGGCAGGTCGGTGAGACATCATTGGTCGAACTGTTACGAGCCAGATCCGCTGCCAGCAGTGCTTTGCAGCTCCGCAATCAGGCGGAAGTTGCCTGGCACGCCGCCATCATACGAACATTGATCGCCGCAGGAGAATTCCAGTGACTACTTCATCTGCCTCCATGAAAGACTGGAAATATTTACTCTGTGTCATGATTATTTTTCGCATTACTGTGTCGCCTGCACGAGCCGCCGACAGTGCGCCGATTGTCGTAATGGGAGAGGCGGCGCAGAAGAATTCTGCTCTGGTAATCTCGATCGCAAGGAGTGGTACACTCGCAAAAAATCTGGATGCAATGGGAACCGTCACAGCCGAGGCGGGGCATGTCGTCCGTATTCACCCGGCAGGGTCCGGTAAAGTTCTGAATGTTGCTGTGGTACCTGGTCAGCATGTGCACAAAGGAGAGACGCTTCTTACCTATCAGGATCATTCATTACACCTGGTCCGCCTTGAAATGACAAGAGCACAGGCGGCACTGACGACAGCGTATGCGGCCTCTCAGAATGCAGCGTCAGCCTACCACCGGGGGCATGAACTGGAAGGAACAACAGTTGCAGCAGGAGAGACCAGGCGCCGCCTGGCCGTATTCCAGGCAGCAAAAGACGACGTTATAGCCCGACAGGCTGATGTAGATACGCTGAAGCATCAACTTGAAGAAGAATACAACTCCGTTACGGAATCAGATAAAGCCCAGACCAGTCCGCTGGACGAGACTTCGTCAATCATTGCGCCGACCATAGCAGAAGTACAGAGCGTGTTCGTTGGCATTGCTGACGACATTTCCCCTGCGACGGAACTGATAGGCCTGACAGACATGTCATCGGTATGGATTGTTTCTGACATCCTGCCTCAGGATGCCGCTCAGGTGGTCCAGGGCGGCGAGCAGACCACCGAACTCACATCGGACACAGGGACGACATTACTGAAATCGAAAATAACTTCAGTAGGGAGCATGGCGGATCCGGTCACAGGCCTCGTCCGCGTCATAAGCACGGCCTCCAATCCAGATGGCAGTCTTCATCCAGGCATGTTCCTCAATACCCATCTGCCAACACGCGAAAAGACGGCAGGCATCATTGTGCCGGAGAACGCTGTCACAGAAATCAACGGCGTAAGCACTGTGTTTGTGCCGGTGAGTTCAAACCGGTTTCGACCACAGGAAGTGCATGTTGGTGTTACGGGCAATGGACAGAAAGTCATTACCTCTGGCCTCTCCGCAGGTGAGCGGATCGTGACGCAAGGCGCATTCGCCCTGAAGGCGGTGATGCTGGTGTCAGATATGAATGATGGAGACTGAGAGCGTCATGCGTAGCGTTCTCTCCGCCCTGCAGACCCGACGCTGGCTGGTCCTTGGGGTAATCTGCCTGACGTTCATCGCCGGGTGTATGATCGTGCGTGGCCTTCCCGTGGAGGCCGTGCCCGACATTTCGCCCCGGCAGGTGCTCGTTTCTGTTGTTGCTCCGGGCCTTGCTACGGAAGAAGTCGAACGGCTGATCACCTTTCCAATCGAGGCCAGCATGGCGGGTATCCCGGAAATGACCGATCTCCGTTCGGTCTCCCGCTCCGGGGTCTCGGTCGTTTACATCCAGTTCGCGGATGAGACAGATATCAATCTCGATCGCGCCCGTGTGGAAGAACGGATTCAGCAGGCGAGAGGCATGATATCCGTGCCGGGGGTCAGCGTGAACATCGGGCCGCTCGCGACAGGCCTTGGTGAAATCATGCAGTTGCAGATCAAAGGCGATGGCTATTCGCTGATGGATCTGAACCGCCTGATGACGTGGACTGTCGCGCCTCAACTGAAGCTGATTCCAGGCGTCGTGGACGTGAACGTAAATGGCGGCGCCGAACAGACGTTTCAGGTCGCTCTCGATCAGGCACGTCTCCTTGCACTCGGTGTGTCGGTCGATGACGTTTTCCGGGCGGTGGACGGTAACAACTCCGCATCGGGCGGCGGCTGGATCGAGCATGGAGAGGAACAGCAGATCGTTGTCGGACGCGGCCTGATTAGCTCGCTTGATGACTTTGGGTCCATTCCCGTCCGAACCAACGCCAACGGTTCGGCAATCTTTCTGCGGGATGCCGGACGCATTTCCATGGGGCCGCGAACACGGCTTGGCGCCGTCACGCGGGATGGTCAGGGTGAAATCGTCATAGGCGTCATCATGATGCGCATGGGAGCGAGTTCCGACGCCACGTTAGCCGCCATCGACGCGGCACTTCCCGGCATTCGTCAGTCTCTTCCCAAAGGTGTGACGCTTGATCCTTATTACGTGCGTTCGACCCTGACAGACAGCACCATCAGGACCGTGAAGGAAAATCTTGTTGTTGGAGCACTCCTGGTCATCAGTGTCCTGATCGTGGTCATCGGTGACTGGCGGGCGTCTCTGGTTATTGCGTCCGTCATCCCGTTTGCACTCGTCTGTGCGATGGCAGGAATGCGATGGTTCGGCATTTCCGCCAATCTGCTCAGCCTCGGCGCCATCGACTTCGGCATGATCGTCGACAGTTCTCTGGTCGTGGTGGAAAACCTCATGACCCATCGTGCGCGCGACCGGGCCAGCGGACAGAATACGCCGCTGGCTACCCTCGTGGTCTCGGCGGCCACCGAAGTGCTCCGGCCCGTGAGTTTCGGCATTCTTGTCATTGTGATGGTCTATCTGCCGATCCTGACATTGCAGGATATCGAGGGCAAGATGTTCCGGCCCATGGCGCAGACAGTCATCATGGCCCTGCTGGCCTCACTGCTCTACTGTGTAGTCGGGATACCGGTGATTGCAGCTCTGGTGATGAAGTCTTCTGGCCGCCATGAAGATACCCGTCTGGTTGCCTTTCTTCGTCGTGGTTACGGTCCCCTACTGAACTGGTGCGAAAACCGGCCACGGACCCTGTTTGGCACGACTTTAGCGATTTTTGCATTTTCTGTCTGGGTTGGTCTGCATCTGGGTGGCGAGTTCATTCCGTCTCTCGACGAGGGCGCCCTGACGGTGACGACGACGCGACTGCCCGGCATTTCACTGCCCGAAGCTCTAAAAGAAGTCAGCCTTCAGGAGCGTATCCTACGCCGGTTTTCCGAGGTCACCAGCGTTGTCAGCAATACGGGAACATCGGCCATTCCTACCGATCCGATGGGGGTTAACGAGACAGACAGTTTCATCTTTCTGAAGCCGCCATCACAGTGGACCACGGCGCATACACAGGAGGGGCTCGTCACGGCGATGAGTCAGGTGCTCGGCACTGAACTACCCGGAATGGAACAGTCATGGAGCCAGCCCGTGCAGATGCGGATGGATGATCTCCTGTCCGGTGTCAGGACCCAGATTGCCGTCTCGATCTATGGCGATGATCTCGCTACGCTGGTGCGTCTGGGGGACAGGGTCGCGAGCGTCATGAAAACCATTCCCGGCGCGGCTGACGTGGCTCCACAGGGAGACGGTACCGTTGCTTTCATCCATATCGACATTGATCGTCGGAAGGCGGCGCGGCTGGGTATTTCCCAGCAGGAGCTTCTGAACATGGTTGAAGCGGTCGGCGGTCATATTGGACGGCCCGTCACGGTCGGTAACGCCCTGATCAGCACGCAGGTCCGTTTCGATCCTGCCCAGGCTGGCACCCGCGACCAGATCGCCCGTCTGAGGATACGCCGCGCCGATGGGCGGGGGGCGGTTCTGCTTTCAGAGGTCGCTAAGGTCACGGTGCAGGACGGTCCTCCCCGTATCAGCCGGGACAATATCCGCCGTCGTCTGATTGTGCAGGCCAATGTGCGCGGACGTGACCTCAGCTCCTTCGTTGCAGCGGCGCAGAAGGCGGTCAGCAGAAAAGTCATCCTGCCTCCCGGTTATCGCATCGTGTGGGCGGGTCAGTTCCAGAATCTGCGCTCGGCCATGGCCCGTCTGGGAGTTGTCGTGCCGATTGCTTTGGTGTTGATTTTTGCCCTGCTCGTTATCGCGCTGAATTCCGTCTGGTTGGCTGGGCTTGTTTTCGTCAATCTGCCAGTTGCTGCGACAGGTGGTATTCTGGCTCTCGCTCTGCGTGGCCTGCCATTCAGTGTCTCGGCCGGGATCGGATTTATTGCCCTGTTCGGTGTGGCTGTGCTGAACGGCGTGGTACTTATCACCGCCATAAATTCCCTGCGTGTAGCAGGCCGGGAAGCTGCACGTGCCGCGTATGAAGCCGCGGAAGAGCGTTTCCGTCCGGTCATGGCGACGGCTCTGGTCGCCAGTCTGGGTTTTATCCCCATGGCGGTCTCAACCAGTGCTGGCGCCGAGGTCGAGCGCCCGCTGGCTACGGTCGTCATCGGTGGTCTGATCTCCTCGACACTTCTGACGCTTCTTGTGCTGCCCTCCCTGTACGCGCGTGTTATGAAAAATCGTATTTCATGAAAATCCTGATTATCGAAGATGAACCCGCCCTGGGCTCGGCGGTAAGAGACCGCGTTCGCCAGGCAGGACATGTCGTCGACTGGTTTAAAACCATAACCGATGCTCGTGCGGCCCTGATCGCCTCTTCTTATGATTTCCTGCTTTTGGATCTTGGTCTTCCAGACGGTAATGGTCGGGATCTACTGCGGGAAATCCGGCGGGACTGTTCGTCTCTGGCCATCCTGATCACCACAGCTCAGGACCAGGTCAGTGACAGGATAGCGGGGCTATCAGAAGGTGCGGATGATTATATTGTCAAACCTTATGATCTCGATGAACTCGTTGCTCGCATCGACGCTGTTGCCAGGCGTTACGCGGCGTTGCCAGACAACGAGGTCATCATTGATACTATCAGGATCGACCTCTCGCGCCGTCAGCTTGAACGTGATGGCCAGACAGTTGATCTATCTGCGCGTGAATGGGCCATTGTCGAACTTCTTGCACGTCGTCCCGGCGCTGTGTGCAGTCGTGAGCAGATTGAAGATGCTCTGTATGGCCTCAGTGACGACGTGGAAAGTAACGCCATTGAAGTTTTCATCAGCAGGATAAGGAAAAAAACTGGACCGGGCCTGATCATTACAGTCAGGGGTAGAGGCTATTGTCTCGCGGAGAATGCGTCCCGATGAAGCGTTGGAGCCTGGCGTCCCGTATCGTGTCTGGGACACTGATCATCGTGCTTGGTGCACTGGTGCTTCTCAGTATTCTTGTTGCGGCCTTTACCCGTTACGAAGTCACGGAGCGTCTCGACAACTCGCTACAGGAAGTGGCCGAACGTCTGGAATTTGTTATCAGTGAGTTGGACAGAACCGATCCGGGTTCCGCCACTCCAGGTGGTCAGATCGCGCAGCTCCCCGGAGTGAACCGGCGGACACTGGCCTACCAGATCACCACGCCGGACGGTCGCCTTGAGGTCAGGTCGCAGAATGCGCCGGAGACGCTGTTCGTACCACGTCTGAAGCCAGGATTTTACAACATCCCGTTATTCAGGGTATATATCGTGCCATCAGCGTCTGGTCGCCATTACATTCTGGTGGGTGAGCCAACTTTTCACAGAAATGAAGCCGTCAGGCGGGCCATTCTGATTTCAGTCCTGCCAATGGTGATCTTTTTCCCTGCGATCTGGCTTCTGGTCCGCTGGCGTGTCCGTCGCGCCATGCGTCCTCTGACCAGCCTTCAGCAGGAAATCAGGAGCCGGGGAGGATCGAATCTGGCCCCTGTTCCGCCACTGGATCTTCCCGAAGAACTTGTGTCCATCCACTCCGCCGTCAATCTCCTGCTGGAACGCCTGAAAATGGCGCTTTCAGCCGAGCGCGCCTTTGCTGCCAATGCAGCGCATGAACTGCGTAATCCGGTGGGTGGGCTTCTTGCCCAGGTTCAGGTTCTCAGAAAACTCCTTATAGGATCGGATTATGAAGAGCGGATAACGACCATCATGCAGCAGGCCCGCAGAATTGGCCGGATGATGGAAAAGTTGCTTCAGCTTTCACGCGCAACATCGGGGATCGCTCTGGCAGGAAACATGTTCGATCTGGTGCCTGTCATTCGCTTTCTCGCAGAAGAACTTGAACGGGAAAAAGACCAACCGATTGAATTTTCGGGATTATCTCATCTCATGATCCAGGGCGATATGGATGCAACAGGCATCCTTTTTCGCAACCTTCTCGAAAACGCTGTTCTTCATGGTACATCTGCACAAGCCGTCAGTGTGGTCATCTCGCAAGATCATAAAGTCCTGATCTGTAATGATTGCGAACCGCTTACATCTGACGTATTGCAGGATATGGAAAAGCCTTTCGTCAGAGGAAAGACAGATGCCGAAGGCAGCGGTCTCGGCATGGCGATCGCGCGGCAGATATCACAGCAACTGCATGCCGATATGACCGTGAGTTCGCCTATTCCAGGAACGACCAGAGGTGTTCTGGTGACAGTTCGATTGCAGATCAGCGAGATCGAGGAGTGCATCTGAACAGACCAGAAACTCTGAGGCTCTATCCATCAAAATCCCGGAAAGAAAATCTTTTTTCTCCATAGTATATGCAGACTCGAGGTCGTGCAGTGCGCCATAAGATTAGGTCGCATCAATTATGACCGTTTGTGGTTCAGCGGATTTTTTCGCTGTCTCGGCAATCATCCGAACAAATATTCCCAGACGCCCCAGCGCTTGCCAAGTATTGCACCAGAATACTGAAGATGAAGTATCCACACCGCGCATTTCACTTTGACCGTAGAGTCCATGCCTGACTTTTCACTACGCAGCTTGTCCCAAAACAATTCCTCCCACTGCACTGATAGCGACCACGACCAGCGGGGGCGCCCGCCAGACTGTCAGTAAAACAAAGCCGACAAGCACAAGCCCGAAATCGCCCGACGATTTGACGGCGCTCGTCCAGACCGGCGTGTACAACGCAGCGCCCAGCAGGCCCACCACAGCGGCATTGACACCTCGCATGATCGCCTGTGCTGCTGGACGACTACGCAAGGAATCCCAGAAGGGTAATACCCCGATGAGGATCAGGATCCCTGGCAGAAAGATGCCGAGCAGAGCCAGGAAGGCACCCGCTACACCGTGGGGTGGCAACTTGACGATCACACCGAGATAGGCGGCAAACGTGAAGAGTGGTCCCGGAACCGCCTGTGCAGCGCCATAACCGGCAAGAAAGGCGTCGTCACTGACCAGACCTGGTGTCACAAAGGCTTCATGGAGCAATGGCAGCACCACATGACCGCCGCCAAACACGAGTGCGCCAGACCGGTAGAAGGCATCGAACAGTGAAAATCCCCCAGGCGCGCCATGGCCTCCGAGAATAGGGAGAGCGAAGAGCAACACCACAAAGACCAGAAGCGCAGCAGCCCCGACACGGCGCGATACGGGCACGGCGACATGTCCGCTGTCCGACGTCGGAAGAGCGCGACAGAACCACAGGCCGACAACGCCCCCGAGGGCAATAGCGCCGATTTGGGCAAAGGGCGAGGTGACAAAAAGAATGATGAGTGCGGCTATCACCGCGATGGAACCACGGACCCGATCCGGACACAGTGTTCGTGCCATGCCCCACACGGCTTGTGCGACGATTGCCACGGCGACGAGCTTCAATCCATGCAAAAGGCCGAGGCCAATCGGCCCCTCGAGTGCGCTCGCGCTATAGGCAAAGAGAACAAGGGCGAACGCCGAAGGCAGAGTAAAGCCGGTCCACGCGGCGACGCCACCAAGATAGCCCGCCCGCATCAGGCCAATGGAAAATCCCACCTGACTGCTCGCCGGGCCGGGCAGAAACTGACAGAGTCCCACGAGATCCGCATAGGCGCGCTCATCAAGCCACCGGCGCCGGACGACAAATTCGTCACGGAAATACCCGATATGCGCGATCGGTCCGCCGAAGCAGGTAACGCCCAGCCTGAGGAAGATGAACAGCACTTCCCATGCTGCGGCTATCCGTTGACGTTCTGGCGCTGCGCCGAAGGGCACGATGGTCATCGGGTTGGCCCCTTTGTCTTCCGGATAGGTGCGAGACAGATATCATGCGCATTTTAAGAGCGTCAGGCTGGCATGATCGACTTCATCAATCACAAAAAGTCTACATAAATCTAGCGAAGAATCGTAATTATCTCTCCCTCAATAAGGCGGAACATAACCCGGTGCTGTCGGATAGGCTGGCGCTGCGGAACCAACGGTCGCAGCAACAACCCCTGCTATAAGGCCGGTCGCTGCGGCCATCAGAAGATACTGTCCGCCTGACTGCATCCAGTAGTAACCCGCGGGAGGTGCCCAGAGTCCCCGCCGCCCGCGCCAGTCACTGACCATCCAGCGCTGCTCACGCGGACCGGAATAATAGTCGCCTCTCTGCCAGTGTTTCATGTGGCCATAGCCATGTCCCCCACCATGATGGTCATGACCACCATGATCATGCTCGCCGCGTGCCCAGGGAGGGTCTGCATAGGCAGCGGAACAGGTCATAAGCAGACTGACTGACAGGAGAGTTGTCGTGAATCGTTTTGTCATAGGCACCTCCATATGAAGTTCAGGAAGAAAGCACGGCCTTACGGCTTTTGTGTGAACAGCCTTGATCTCCACGCAGCAGCATACGTCCTAAAACACCGTCTTTCAGAATGACCTGATGGAAAATCGCCGCCATGCCATGCGCTGTGGCAATCGCGACAATCAACCATGCGTTCCAGTGATGGATGTTTTGAATCCAATGGAGAAGTGGCACGGGGAAGCGAACAAATGGTGTGGGCATCAGGAGGCCGAAAAAACTCATGGCCTGCCCTGCCCCCCATCGCCAGAGGTAGCCGAGCACGATTTCAGCCAGAAGCAGGACATAGAGCGTATATTCCACGCCCAGCGCAAAGAGACGGTCGAGCGGCCGCAGAAGGTCCGATAGATGCCGGCCTTTCGTCAGGCGCCAGGCAATGCGGAACCCCATGATTGCCGTCAGCAGGATACCCGCTGTCAGATGCGCAACGACCATCAGATGGTGAATCGGTTTTGCAGGCCAGCCCCAGCTTTCGCCAAGAGCGAACAGAAACAGCACCAGAAAGGCAGTCGCCCAATGAAGGACGATCGTCGGCCTGTCATAGCGCAGGGTCTGCGTGATATCCGGCATCGCGTCAGGCATGCACCTTCTCCCAGATAATGGTGAAGAAACTGTAGTTCATATCACACCAAACCTGACAGGAACCTGAACAAACAGGAATGATAAATAATAAATTCTATTGAAAATAACTCTCAGTATTAGAATTAATTATTTGTTGTCATGCGGAAATTGAAGACCTATTCGTGAACACAATTCAGATTGCTAACGGATAATCTTATGTCGCGACTTCATCCTCTCGCTGAACGTCATGCTGTCGAGAAACTGGGCTGGTTGCGCGCCGCCGTCCTCGGCGCTAATGATGGAACACTCTCCACCGGAAGCCTGATTGTTGGTGTTGCCAGTTCTCACGCGACACACGGCAGTATCCTCATCGCAGGATTATCCGCGCTTGTGGCTGGCGCCCTCTCCATGGCGGCCGGGGAATATGTTTCGGTCAGCTCCCAGCGGGATTCAGAACAAGCCGACATCGCCCGTGAAAAACAGGAACTGGCCACGGACTGGGACGGAGAAGTGACTGAATTGGCAGGGATCTATCAGCAGCGTGGGCTGGATGCAGATCTCTCCCACAAGGTGGCCGTCGCCCTCATGCAGCATGATGCCATCGGCGCTCATGCCCGAGATGAACTGGGCCTTTCGGAAGCCACAGCGGCCAGACCCATCCAGGCGGCCTTCGCCTCGGCTTCTGCCTTTTCGTCAGGGGCGGTGCTGCCCGTTCTGGCGGCTGTTCTGGCCCCCGTGGCCTGGGTGTCCTGGAGTGTCTCCCTGACATCCGTCGTGGTTCTCGCCGTTCTAGGTATCGTTGGTGCAGTCGCCGGTGGCGCAGCCCCTTTGCGCCCGGCGCTGCGCGTGACGTTCTGGGGTATTATGGCAATGATCGTCACCGGCGGCATCGGACACCTGTTCGGCGTGTAACGCAGAAACAGGTGTCAAGTGAGACCTGTGTAGCGCCCTTGACCCCGCCCAATATATCCATGATAGTTGATATATGGATACCGATTCTGCCATCGCCGCGCTCAATGCCCTCTCGCAGTCTACGCGACTAGAAATTTTTCGTCTGCTGGTGCGCCATGAACCGGACGGCCTGCCTGCCGGTGAAGTCGCCCGTCAGCTCGATCTGCCGCAGAACACCATATCGGCCCATCTCGCCACCCTGACACGCGCTGGCCTGCTGACCTCACAGCGCTACAGCCGACTGATCGTCTATCGCGCCTGCCTGGCACGCCTGCGCGACCTGATGCTTTTCCTGGTTAGGGACTGCTGTGCGGGCAGTCCCGAACTCTGCGCGCCCCTGGTCGCGACCCTGTCCTCCTGCTGTCCGTCCCCGGAATCCTGCCCATGACCATTACGATCTACCACAACCCGGCCTGCGGCACGTCGCGCAACGTGCTGGCGCTGATCCGCAACAGCGGCGAGGAGCCCCGGATCATCGAATATCTGAAAACCCCACCCAGTCGCGCCGAACTGGTCGATCTGATCGGCCGCATGGGGGTACCGGTGCGCGCGATCCTGCGCGAAAAGGGCACGCCCTATCACGAACTCGGCCTTGATGATCCAGCCCTGAGCGACGATGCGCTGATCGACGCCATGATGGCGCATCCGATCCTGATCAACCGGCCCATCGTCATCACCCCGCTCGGTGTCGCGCTCTGCCGCCCGTCCGAGACGGTGCTGGATATCCTTCCTTCTTCGCAGCGTGGCGCATTCTCCAAAGAGGATGGGGAGAAGATCGTGGATGAGGCCGGAAAGCGGATCGTCTGATGCTAGCCCTTGTTATTTTCATTGCCACGCTCGTATTCGTCATCTGGCAGCCGCGCGGTCTGGGCATCGGCTGGAGTGCGATGGCTGGTGCCACTGTTGCCCTGGCGACAGGCGTGATCCACTGGCACGATATCCCCGTCGTCTGGCACATCGTCTGGGACGCGACCTTTACCTTTATCGCACTGATCATCATCTCGCTTCTGCTGGATGAGGCCGGGTTCTTCCACTGGGCCGCCCTGCATGTGGTGCGCTGGGGCAAGGGTCGGGGCCGCACGCTGTTTCCTCTGATCGTGGTGCTGGGTGCGGCCATCGCGGCCGTGTTCGCCAATGATGGCGCGGCCCTGCTGCTCACGCCCATTGTCATCGCCATCCTGACCCAGCTTCGCCTGAGCCCCGCCGCCGCCCTGGCCTTTATCATCGCCACGGGCTTCGTCGCGGATACCACCAGCCTGCCACTGGTGATTTCCAATCTGGTGAACATCGTCAGCGCCAATTTCTTCGGCATTCCGTTTGACCGTTACGCCGCGATCATGGTCCCGGTCGATCTGGCCGCCCTTGGTGCAACACTTGCCGTGCTGTGGCTCTTTTATCGGCGGCAGGTGCCCCAGACCTACCCCGTTACTGAACTGCCCGCACCTGCCACGACCCTTCGTGACCGCCATGTGTTCCGCGCGGCTTTTCCCCTGCTGGCCCTGGTTCTGGCCGCCTATTTCCTGACCGCCCCGCTGCATATCCCGGTCTGTATCGTGGCCTGCCTGGCCGCCGGCACCCTGCTGGGGGTCGCGGGATATGGTGGTGTCATTCCCATCCGCCGCGTGCTGCGCGGTGCGCCGTGGCAGATCGTGATTTTCTCACTGGGCATGTATCTGGTGGTTTACGGGCTGCGTAATGCCGGGCTGACCGATTATCTGGCGACAGCCCTGGTCTGGCTTGGCCACCGAGGGCCGTTTATCGCCACGATCGGCACCGGTTTTGTGGCGGCTATCCTGTCCTCGGTCATGAACAACATGCCCAGTGTGCTGGTCGGCGCACTGGCGATCGGGCAGGCGCAGGACATCACGCCACTGACCCGTGACCTGATGGTTTACGCCAACGTCATCGGCTGCGATCTCGGCCCCAAATTCACCCCGATCGGCAGTCTGGCAACATTGCTGTGGCTGCATGTGCTGGCCTCCAAAAACT
The DNA here is from genome assembly GCF_900465345.1 of Asaia bogorensis. Classification (GTDB taxonomy): domain Bacteria; phylum Pseudomonadota; class Alphaproteobacteria; order Acetobacterales; family Acetobacteraceae; genus Asaia; species Asaia bogorensis_A. The sequence continues at coordinate 110,129 of NZ_UEGO01000028.1, forward strand.
ATCGGGTCACATGGGGGCAATACATGAAGGTCGGGCTGGTCCTCACGCCGCCCGTCCTACTGATTACGCTTGCTGCGCTCGCCTGCTGGCTGCCCGTCGTGAAACAGCCATGACGATTAAAGGAACCGATGACGCTATGACTGCTCCTGACCTACCTGCCCTTAATTCAGATTATCTTAAGCAGGTCGATTTTGCTCAACTTGAGCCTCAGCCACGTGTTGAGCATCCACCACGTATCCTCCTGCTTTATGGCTCCCTGCGCTCCCGCTCCTTCAGTCGCCTGCTTGTGCTGGAAGCAGAACGTATCCTGAAACTGCTGGGAGCAGAGACGCGAGTGTTCAATCCGACTGGCCTTCCGGTGGCGGACTCAGCACCCGTCACCCATCCCAAGGTTCAGGAACTGCGCGAGCTTTCGATCTGGTCGGAAGGGCAGGTCTGGTGCAGCCCTGAACGACACGGTACCATCACGTCTGTTTTCAAAAACCAGATCGACTGGCTGCCCCTGTCCGAAGGGGCTATTCGTCCGACGCAGGGGCGTACGTTGGCGGTCATGCAGGTCTCCGGCGGATCGCAGAGCTTCAATTCGGTGAATGCCCTACGGGTTCTGGGACGCTGGATGCGGATGTTCGCAATTCCCAACCAGTCCAGCGTGCCGATGGCCTATACGCAATTCGCCGATGATGACCGCATGATACCGTCACCACTCTACGACCGCGTGGTGGATGTCATGGAAGAGCTGATGAAATTTACGTGGCTGCTGCGGGATCGGACCGATTATCTAACCGACCGCTATAGCGAGCGATGCGAAGCTTTCAAACTGCCGGAAAATCTCTGAAAACTGGAAAGATGAGCATCCTATTTTTCCAGCATTTCTTGCGCGATCACCCAAATCGAACAACATTGCCACCATCAACGATCAGTGCATCGCGACGTTCAAGACGGAGCTACCCGAAGACGATCCGGGTCGACCAGGGCTCGGAATTCGTTTCGCGCGATCTGGATCTAGGGGCTTATGTCAACAATGTCACGCTGGACTTCCCCCGACCCGGCAAACCGACGGACAATGCGTTCATTGATACATCACGCGAACGTGAAAACCGACAAAAACGCGCCTGATTACTTTTCCGTTTGTTTCCTATGTGTTTCCTGCGCGAGGAATTGGGCACAAAAAAAGCCACCCTTCTGGGTGGCTTTTCTTTAGTCTTTTCAGACGCTTATTCACTGGTTGCGGGGGCAGGATTTGAACCTGCGGCCTTCAGGTTATGAGCCTGACGAGCTACCGGGCTGCTCCACCCCGCGGGGGTGGTGGTGTGTTTTGTGGGGTGGATCAGGGGACCTGGCGGCGACCGACTTTTCCGCATCTTGAGATGCAGTATCATAGGCGCTGGGGCGTTTCACGGCCGAGTTCGGGATGGGATCGGGTGGAAGTCTCCCGCCATAGCCACCAGGTCTTCTGATCCACCCGACAACT
>NZ_UEGO01000024.1 GCF_900465345.1 Asaia bogorensis
TATCGCTGATATGGGCGTATGTTTCCATTTTGGCAAATGAATTCACTGATTCGAATTGGACAAAATAGCAACATCGTTGGAAATGCAGGTTTCCACGCGGCTTACGGAACTCCTGCGCCCCGTCAGCCTTGAGTCATCTCACCTCTGGAAAACGACGATGACAAACAAGCCGAACCCAGCCAAGCCGGGGAGCGACGAGCCGTTTGAGCCGTATCCCGACACGAGCCCGCAGCAGGACGACGCGCCTGAACACCCCGATCATCCAGAGGACGGAGGAAAGCCCGCATGACCTCGAAACCGACACCGACATACGATCCCAGCCACCCGGCACCTGAGCCCAAACCAGGCGAGAACGCGCCGCTGCCGGACGCGCCCGAGAACCCGACGAACTGAACCAGAATGCAAAACGCCCCCGCGGATGACACGGGGGCGAATGTCTACCACAGACGCCTCACGATAGCGTGAGTGATAGGGTAGGGGCAACTGGCAGGCACTGGCAAAATCAATTGACCGGACTCCGGCAGGCCTGCTCCGCTCCGTACGCAACGGTAGGGGCCTCACGATGTCTGACAATACGTTCATGCAAATCAAGCCTGAATGCCCGAAGTGCGGCGGCGAACTCGGCGTCGAAGTCCGCGACGGGGAGCCACGTGGTGACGATAAGGTCATCTGCACGTCCTGTGGTTTCGTCGTGGGCGAGCGTAACGAGGTCTCGCGACAAGTCGTGAGCGAGCACGGGGATGAGATCAAGAAAGCGGCTGCGGACCATATCCGCGATGCTCTCCGCAAAGCCTTCCGGTAGGGAAACCTTGATCTCGAGCGGAATTCGACGATGGGTCATTGTGGCGTCCAATTCTGATTGTGCAGGTTGTTGAGAATTGCGCAGGCTGTGCCGCCCCATGGCGGGGCGGGTCCAAGCGTGAGGAGAAAATAAATGTCATGGAAAGAACAAGTAGGCGGCGGTTTCGCCTACATGACGGCGTCGTATGCATCGCATCCATTGGACAATGAGCGAGCTTTCGATTTGCTTCAGATCTTGCGGCGCGAGCAGATTGGCTGGTCCGAAGTAAATCTGGAGTTTCGCGCATATCTGTCAGGACTGGGCGCGAACACGGCCCTTATCGAAGAACAGATGGCGATTGTGGAGGGTCACCTTCGCCCATGGCTCACGGGCGGCGATTAACCTCAATACCCCACACTCATCCCCGGCACCTGGGCATTCGCCAGCCCGTCAAACGCGCCCGACTGGGCCCGGTTTGCGCGGCGGGCGTCGTCCAGATTGATCTGCAGGATCGCTCGGCCGAGTTCGCGTTTGTCTAGGGTGAGGGGCACTGTGAGGTGAAGCGTCTGGCTCTGGGTGCGCTGCTCCGTTCCATATCCTGAAGGCGATGCGCCGCTCGATGTCCGATCGCTACGGCGCGTTGACCCGGCGTTCTCAGGAAAGACCCGCGCCGCATTCAGTCGGTCGATGATTGGGATATTCTCGTTCGAGACTTGGCGCGGGCCGGGCTTCCTGGGTGTGTAGCCGTCTATCCCTAGCTGGCGGGTGAGTTCATCTCTACCAAATTGAGCGTGATACTCGGGGTCGGCTTCGCGCCATAGCGGCCTTCGCGCGCGGTGGTGCTGCATCCATTTGAATGGGTTAAAATCGGATAGCTCATAAGGGGCGTCGAAATACTTTGGCGTTTGCATCTCCGGATGCGCTTTCAGCTGCGCAGCGTGGTCGGCTTTAATCTGATCCTGTCGGTTCCACAAATTAACAGCCAGAATGATACCGCCGATCGCAGCTGCAAGAGCCGTCAGGCCTGTTGCAGCGACAATCAGAGATCCACCCTCAGCGATGAGGCCGATCTTGCTCAGTCCAGAACTGAGTAGCCCCAACGATCTCACACCCAGGCTTGCTACACCGCCGATTGTGCGGATACCTCCGGCCATGGTTCCGAGTGCTACACCAGCAATCGCCGCTGTGCCGCCCAACGCCAGCAGAACGCCGAGGCCCGCTCCTACACGCAGCATCCATTGCGCCGCTTCGGGGTGCGCTGCCGCAGCCCTCGTGAGACTATCAAGCCCGTGGCTGATCCCCTGCATGATGCTTGCTGCATCTTTGGCGGCTGGGAGGCCGAGCGTTTCCATGAGAGACGCCCACGAGTGCCGCATGTTCTCAAGCTGTTGGGTGTAGTTCTGCTGTGCTTGCTCATAGGCAGGCAATCCCGACGCCTGCTCGCGTAAGGTGGTGTCGCGTTGTACGCTGGTGAGCTGCTGAACGATAAGCGCGCCGAACCTACGCGCGGTCTCAGTCGGGAGGGCTGAGTAGAGTTCATTCCTTACGTAGGCGTCATAGCTTTCCGTGTTTCCAGGACGGGTTGCGATGCGGGTCTCATAGTCATGCCGCAGGCGAGGGGAGAGCACATCTCTGATCCAGGGGAAGAACCCCCTATTTGGGTCATTCAGTTCCTCCGCCCCGGCCACTCCATCGCGCCTGACCGTTACGACGCCGCCTCTTCCTACGTGATACCCATGTGCCGTCAGGTCAGCGCGTTGTTCGGACGTGAGATGACCCATATGCTGGATCGACCCACCGGTAAAAATACCGAGCCGCTCAAGCTCGCGAGCGTTCCTGTCGGGCATGATCCCGCCGTAAAAGGCGCGGGACATTGCTGTAAGTGCCGTACCCGCCCGGTATCCGCCCATCTCCATTGCGGGCGTCATCATCGTGTTCCAGAAGGCGTCAGGCGTCATACCGCGTGCCGTCACTGCCCCCATCTGCATGACACTCAGAAGGTCTTGCGGCTTGAGGTTCCCACCTGACGCCTGAAGTGTGCGGGTCGCAGCGTCGAGATATCTTGCAAACCGCCCTTCATCGAAATTCCCATTGGCGTCATAGCGTGCTCCCCCCTGCATTTCGACTGTGCGGAATAGCTGCTGCGATCCATGCTCCCCATAGAGGCTGCGGACCCGCAGGTAGTTCGGAAGGACAGCGTTGACTTCTCGGTAATCGCTGCCGTTTGGACCTGTGCCCACGATGCCACGCAGTTCGCGAATGGCATTCACGCGGTCAACGATGTCCGGGCCACGCACCTGGCTCATCGAATTGTAGGCGACCGCCGTTTCCTGTGCGATCTGCTTTTGGGTCATGCCCGCCTGGAGCATGGCAGTCTGGGCGCGTTGAAGTTTGGCGCCTGCTTCGGCCATTGAGTTGACGCCACGCATCATCTCGCTGCCGACGAAAACACCCCCGAGGCCTGCGACAAGCAATTTGACACGATTGAACGTGCCCTCGAGCTCCTTGGCTGCGACATTGACGCCCAGTACCTTTGCTGCAAGCGCCTGCAAGGCCTGCGAAAAGTTGTCGGTCATGCCGATCGCGACACCGATGCGATAGACGTCAGCCATATGCTATACTCCGGGCATGCGCCCATCTCGTGACGAAACAGACGACGAATTTGATGATGGGGGGACGCCCATGTGGCGTCAGATGCAGGCTGATTTGGTCGCTGATATGCCGCAGTTTCGGGCGCGACACCCCCGATCGGTCTCGGCGCGCAAACCTACCGGCCAGGTTCGGCACGTTGTAGCCACCGCGCCCAAACAAGCATCGCATGAACGCAGAATAGCGCCGCATGAGGTTTCGTCAGCGGCGGTCCTGCTGATCGTGTTAGGACCGGTAGTAGTTTATTTCATGATTGTGCTCGCAGTGATCGCGTACTGTTTGCTCTACGACGCGATCACTGCTTGGTCAGGATTTTAAGTGAGGGCGGGACGCTTCCGCTGCGCTCTTTCAGCCCCGTCGCCATACTCCTGATAGAGCGCAGTCAGCGCCCTTACCGCGTTCTCGGAAAGAGCCCTGCGCTTGGTCGGGATGCCTTGGCGAGCCAGATGCACCTCCCTCAGGTCGCTTTCCAGTCCGGCCATCCAGTTCGGGAGAGACGTGATGACCTTCCCCCATGTTCGGGCGAAGTCTTCGCCGCTCTCAGAGGTCAGCGCGCTCATGACGCTGCCTCCTTCGGGCGGGAGAAAGGGCGCGGTGACAATTCCGTCCGGCCTTTCTTCCCCTTGGGGGCAAAAGTGCCTTGCCCGGTCATCTTGTCCATGTGCGCGCGGATCATCTCTGCGCCTTCAAACTGCATCCAGCGGGGAACAGCATCAACGTGGAACAAGTGCCGTTCCTGATCCCTGCTATGCCGGATGCTGCCGCCCAGATCGTTTCTGAGAAGCCAGTTCACGCACCGACGCGACATATTGCGGATGAGGCCGCCTCGGCCCTTTTGCAGCACACCGGCATTTTCAACGAAGAAGCGCATAGGGCGGTAATCAGTGGTGAAGCCTGCCGACGGGTCATACGCCGTTATCGCTGTTTCCAAGCGCTCGACCAGCGTGGCCAGGCGCGCCTCTTGGGCGTCCATCCGGGCAGTGACTGGCAGCAAAGCTCGAGTGATCACCGCTTTGGTGATGCCGCCATGCTGTCCCGCGCCCAAAGGAAGGGCCGCGCTGATAGCTGCCTGCTCGACCCACAGGAAATAACGCCGAGCAAGGCGGCCCATTTCGTTGTTCTCGATCATGGCCAGTTGCTTGGCCATATCAATCGTAAGGCTGTAGTTTTTTAGGTTGTGGCCGCCAGAGCCATTTTGCTTTCCCGAATTGGAAAGCAAAATTTGATAGTCAGAATCCTCCTGAAACCCATGACTTTCAATACGGGCAGGCAGCCAGGCTCCAAAGGCTCGGCCAACCTTGAGGCCGGCGTGAAGGGCCCGGCCATCGACGGTAAGGCACTTGCGGCCACCAATGGTGCTTTCGGTTGCAACACAGATGGTCGCGATTGCAGAAAACTCTGCGGGAACGGGGAGATTGGCGTTCATGCCGCGCCTCCCTCGAGTCCTGAACCCCGGTACACTTCCTCGAGCCTCATCTTGGCGGACTCCAGCACGCGGTTTGCGAGCAATTGCGCCTGCTCCACAGGAATTCCGCTCTCAAGATAGGAGCCATATATGCGCCCGCACGTCTCTGCGACGTAGGTAGCCGCATCTTCTAGAGTCATGCCCTTCGATTTGGCGGCCTCTACTGCGATGTAGCCCATTCCGTATGGGGTGAACTTGGGTTCGCCATCCTCGCCAATTACCATTGCGCCGGGCGGGCAGTTCGGACCGATTGCCCATTTGTCTTCATTTGTGCTATCTGCGGTCATCGCAGTGTCCTTTCAGGGTCATTGTTCAGAGGCATCGGGGGATTGTTTGGCGACGTGCCCCGATGCCTGCTTTTCCGAAAATTTGAGCCCGATTTCGATCAGGCGAGTAATTGCTTCATTCCGGCTACGACAGCCGGAAGGGATCCCGTATGCGTCGATCCGTTCGCAAACTGACGCCCCGATGCGTAAAGGGAGGCGTTTCATAGGCTCCCTCGATATGCATCCGTTGCCATATCCTTTTACCGCAGCCAATATGCTGTCCTCCGAAGTGGCGCCAAGATTGGCCCACGTCGATGAATAACGCATGTATGAACTGTGATGTCAATTGCAATGTCAGTTAACGGCGTGCTGAGTCGGGAAGGACGTGAATTTTAGGAGACGACTATGGCTCAGTCACCCGAGAAAGCGACGACAGAACGACGCATACACGTTTTGCCCGTGGAGCTGCTTGAGCGCGTCCGGGCCTATCAGAGCGACAATGGCATAGCGTCGGAGGTTGAGGCAGTCCGGCGTCTGCTGAGCGAAGCACTCCAGGCTCGCGATTCCGTCGAAGACATTATGAAGCAAGTAAGAGCACAATTTCAGCGGGATCGAGATCTCCGGGCTCTCGCGAGGGACGTTCTCAGCGGCCACATCCTCGTCAAGCAGATCGAGATAGGTGATAGCACCTTGACGTTCCAAACAAGGTCGAACGAAGTCGGGCAAATATCGCGCGACGGCACAATGGCGATAGGCACTTCCGATGAAGAAGGGAGGTTTTATGACCTAACGCAATGGCCGCTCAAACCTAAGCGCAACGTATCAAAACCGTCGGATGATCTGGATGCAGAAATCCCATTCTAACTGGCCCTGAACCGGACTGAGACTGGCTGACGAAACCGGACGCTAGGATGGAACTCGCATACCAAACCCGGCAAGAATGTGGCATCATCTTACAATCGCTGGGGAGATGTGCGGGCACATGTCGTATTCAATCACAGTTCGTCGTCCAATTCTCGTTAGCGGGATCTTCCTTGCGCTCTCTACCCCGCCGACAATGGCGCAAGACAAAGCCGATTACGCAAACGGAGATGCCGCCAATGGCTTCAGCGCCCAAGCGTATCCCATGTCTCAAAATGGTTGGGCAAGGAATGGGTTCACGCCGGAAGAGCGCGACCAACTTATGGCGGCGGGCCTGCCTAGTGGCGATGAGGCCATAAAGTGGATGGCGATCACGGGCGAACATACGAAGATGCCGCCATCCACCGTTGGGGAATATTACCGGGCGGGGCAGCAATACGGCTTTGCTGCTGATGACCTAAGGGCGGTGTTCGATGCAATTGCTCAGAATCCCCCAAGGGAGTCCTTGCCTGATCAGGAAATCTATCGCGAGGCAGCTGCCGTCCATCGAGGCGGCAACGCCACAGGGCTTTATCGTGATTACACGGCTTTGGCCGCAAAAAAGAAGGTCGAGGCTGAGACCTTGGGAGCGATTGGGCAATACGGTTCAGAGGTAGTCAAGGCCTGCGGCGGGGCGCCGATTGATCTACCGTTGGTGGCGGCTTTTGATGATCCATACGCCCCCAAGGGCAAGTGCTTCACAACCACTATTGCGGTTCGCTGGGGGCAAAAGCAGTGGCTGGATGAGCATACGCTTCTCATTACAAACGCGATGCCAGGGACCGCAGAAGTCTATCCGGCTATCTTCAATGATCCGAAAGGTCATTTGAAGTACGGAAGCCGCGCTCTCGTCGTCGGAAGCGATCCCATCACCTACACCTCAGTCCTAGGCGCGCAGACGGTCGCCCCGACCTTCGTGGTGGTGAGGTATCTGAATTGAGGAGTGATTGACTCGACTCCGCGCCGTGCTCGACCGTGAGGCAAAGGAGCGGCCATTATGGAACTTGCTTGTTCGGAATGCGGGGCGGCAATCGCCCTTGATATGGAAAGGCGCACATTCGGCGTCCCGATCGCGGATTGGCTTAAATGTCCGCGCTACACGCCGGGCGAGCATCTCACATGCAAGCGGATGATGGCAGAGGGAGCGGCTGCTTTGCAGGAAGCTATTAAGGATTAAAGGTGAGAGGCTACCGGCCGGCGTTGCAAGCCACTCGCAGCCCTTGCAATCTCAACCGTCCGAATTTCGGACGGTTGATGGAGCGCATCTAAAAGACTGCAATCACCTTGGTCGATCTCTATGTCGCGCCGCTGGGTTCAACTCGGCGGTGCGACGGCCTTCTAGGAAGGTCTTAGATGCTGATCTGCCTTGCGGCTAGAGAGCAGCGCACGGAGCGACTTTAACCTGTCGTAATAAATTGTCTAGTTCGCTCCTTACAAACAACTGATAGGGACCACTCACACGCCATGTGAGGAATCCTTGATGCCACGTTTTTTGTTCTCAATTGCAGTTTGTGTTTCAGCAATCGTTTTCACCGCTCCGGGTTTGGCTTTCGATAAGACAACCCAAGGCCAAATACACACACCGACGATAAAGAGTGCACCGCAAGAAACGCAGCTACTGGAACACCGGCATTACACGAACTCCGATGGGAAGCGCGTGCATTCACCTGCGCATGTCGTGGGCGGAGGTATTCCAGCCGGAGCTTCGGCCAAGTGCGGCGACGGCTCCTACTCATTTAGCCTGCACCACAGAGGCACATGCTCGCATCATGGCGGAGTCGTGCAGTGGCTGAGTGGGGGTTGACCTGAAGCTGTGATAGCTGTTGCAGAGAGGCGTGCGACCTCTCAGCAGCACGGACACCTGACTCATTCGTGCTCAGATGGGAGATAAAGCGGATTGCTGACTCTCCCTTTCACAACGCCATTGAGCGATCCAGCGGCTCCAGCCCATTTTATGGGGATGGTGTCGTGATCGAAGGACGTATCAAGCTTGTTGCCCCTCAAAATCCCGTAGAGTTGGTAATAGACCGCATCGGCTTGAGTGACTGTCGCCTGTGCAAATGTCCAATCCTCCGAGACAAGCGTACGTGCAGCAACCGACCCGCAAAGGCGCTTCTCAGTAAGCGTCAGTGCAGCTGTAGTGACAACGGCGGCATCTGGCGTCGTAGTTGACAGATCTTTCTGAACGAGATCGTTGCGTCGAGCCTGTTCTGCGGCGTCTACATCGGACCATGACAGCGGATCTGAATGCTCAGCAAGATTTTTGTCGTCGCGAGGGTCTTCCAGTGGGCCGAAATAGTGTCCGCCCCACAGGAAGACAGAACCCTTTGGAACAACGATCTTGCCGTGGTCGAACTGTGACTGGAAATCTGAGGGATAGCGCGGATCTTCTCGCTTTGCGCACACGATCAACGAATTGTCCGGCGCCCCAAGATAAAGCGCAGCGTAATCGGAGCCTTGGGTGACATCGTAGGTAACTGACGGGCTCGCCGCTTGGGGTGCCTCCTCATCGTGATGGCGGACAAGTACCGATTGAGTGGGTCGTGTAGGTTGCGCAGCGGTGACCTGGGGCTCATCGGGAATTGCCGACTCTGATTGCGGCCAGAGCGACTGTCCGATCAGAAATATGCACAGCCCCGTAAGCATGGCCGCGATGCTGGCCAGTATGACGGTCAAAGCCTTCTTGAATTTCGCACCCACTTCACTCTCCCCCTTTATGCGGAGAGTGCCACCTTGGCCTTCGGTCTGGAAGCAGGAACGTCAATCCCCATCCAGCGGCAAAGCTCCGTTCGCCACACCGTCACCAGTCAGGCTAGCAACAAAGCGCCGGCCTAGTGCCTGCACCACTTCGTCAGTTTTCCTGATGAGAGCCCCCGCCAGGACCGTGCGGGGCGGCTGCTTTTCAGTTCCAAGCTCGAAATAGGCAAGGTTCTGATCGTCCGAGCCAATATGGGCCTCGGAGCCCTCAACCCGGTGGTTAATACTGTCGCGCATCGTGCCAGAGCGCAGGCCGGGATCGTTCTCGGAGTAGCCCTGTCGAACGCGATCATCCTTGGTCGCATCCGCCAGTTCCGCCCATGGCACGAACGGCCCGGCCTGTTCCTGGTAGTGTCCGATCTCGGCCTTGGCCTCGTGCTCGACAATGCGTGCGGCTTCTTCGAGAGCGCTTCGCTTGCGATGCTCTACGGCAAGAGCGGCCTCACCTAGAAAGGCAGCAAAGGCCTCAGGGGTAAAATCACGCATCGTCGCGCCTCTCAAACTGCATCTGGTCCCAATCAAAGCGATTGCCCTCCATTTCAGAGAAGGCAATCGCGTGGGCCATAACCTCAGCGTCGGTCAGTTCTTCAGTTGCCGTGAGGTAAGGCACCCCATTCTTTACGAGCCAGAGCCGGTCTCGGAATCCTGGGGCGCCGAAGAGTTTTTTGCCTCTTCAACAGCCTTTTCCTGACGAGCCTGCATCCACTCGATCGCAGCCGAAGCCGCTTCTGCATCCACGCTGTCCCACAGGCCGTCGATATCGTTGAGCGATGAAATGCGTGGCGGCAGGGGTACGCCATCAATCGAGACGACGCTCGCTCGGGCAATCGTGGCCGTGGTCCAGAGGTTGGCGCCGAATGCCTCGCCACTGAGGCGTGCCAGACGCGACATGGCGCTTCCGACAACCTCACGCACTTCGATTTCACGCCCCTTGGCGTCTTTGATGGTATCGGTCACGAGATTTTCGTCCTTGTGCTGGCATTGAATTCGAGGCGCTGGGAGGTCTTGTTTTCAGACTGCCAGCGACCGGCATCCGAGAGCCTGACCGTGCAGCCCGCGTACTCCCATGTCGTTGTGGAGCCATCCTTTTCGGTGATGTACTGATAGATGGTCCCTTGGCCGATCGTGCCAGCGTTCCAGAACGCGGCCTCTTTCGCAGCGATAAGGCTGTCCAGATCGGCAGAACTGCGGTCCACGTCGAACTGACCGCGCCAGCCGTTTTCGATATCCGTGAAGATGGGAGGCGAATTGAGCGGCGTGCTGTTGACCTGATGGGTCTGTTGCTGGCTCTGGAAGCCAGTGACAATCGGCATATTGATCTTGGTGCCATTCCAGAGCAGGACAACCTGACAATCCCGCCCGACATTGAACATGTTGGCCATCAGACGCTCCCGCTAGCCGAGGCGATCTGCACCGAGGCGCCGCCCTGAAGGTTGAGAATGAATTTCTCGTTGATCCCCTGATACTGCACGGCAATATCGGCCTGAACGTAGCCGAGTGCGGTGCGGGTAACGGGGTTGTTCGTGCGATCACAGATCACGGTGTAGGGCAGGGCACCATTCACCGTCGCCAGCTGACCCTGACCCAACATGCCGGACAAGAGCCCAAGAATGGTCGCGCGGATCTCTGCAAAGAGCGTGTCATTGACGACAGCGCCCACATAAACGCCCATGCCGCCCGCCAGCGTCGTGGCAAGGTAGTTGGTCATGCGCGTGTAGCTGTCTGACTGCACTGTGGCCGTCAGGCTGGTGTTGTGGCCCGATCGGCACGCCCAATAGGCACCGCCCGGCGCGGGGTTGGCAATCACGTCCAGACCGGCACCGATCAGGGCAGAGAGCTCTGCTGTCGAGTAGGTCGTCGTGCCTCCTGCGCTGGTCTGCCCCGCCTTCTGGCTTCCGGCAATGCCCGCAAGCTGCTTGTTCAGGCTGGCATTTTGTGGACCCAGATTGGCGATCACGCCGGCTGCAAAAGCCTGCGGTGGGGCAAGCATCAGCCCGTTCGTGTCGTCGTTCCACCATAGCCAGTCGCCGTGCATGACCTTGAGCGCGTAGGAGGCACCACCTGAGGCGGCCATAGCCGAGACCGCAGCAGAAACGCTCATGCCGGCCGACATGCTACCGACCATGTAAACGCCCTCGCCGAGACCGAATGCCGCCTGCGTCGAGAAGGTGCTCGTGTCGGTCAGGCCATGCAGCACACCCAAGGCGCAGCCCTGACCGCGCAGGGCGTACATGCCCGTTCCGGCGCCGGATACCGAGCCGTCCGAGCCTATGAAGGCGGTTGTGCCTGGGGCGTTGCCATTGGTGCCGCCAGTCAGGGCGACAGTCGCCGGATAGTCCGGCTCTGTGCTGGGTGAGGCAACCACCGCAAGGATGCCCAGCTTGCTCGTAGCATTCACCGCACTGACGATCGCCTGCATCGAGGCCAGAACGCTGCTCTGGATGGTGACCGAGTAGACCTCGGCGGTCTGGGCAAACGGCGCGCTGAGCGTGACCTGATACTGCGTGGCAGTTTTCTGCACCGTCATCGACAGGGCATTGCCCGATGTGCCTGTGTATCGCGCCGTGAGGTTCAACAAGCCCGTCAGTGAGCCTGTGGCCGCCGTATCGGTCCCATCGGTCACACGCACGCAGCGGAAGTCAGAGGCACCCTGTAGCGAGGCGATATTGACCGCCAGCCCCATATCGGTTGCGGCTGCCTGCTTGGGGCCGAACGCGGCCAGATAGTCACCCATGCCGCCAATGATGACTGGCGTGTTGACCGGGCCCCACGAGGCCGTGCCGACAATGCCCACGCGCCCCGATGTCACGCCGTTGAGCAGCGTCTGCGGCTGCACGATCGAGACATAAAGATCGGGCACAGTAAGTGCGGTCGTGTTCAACTGACCACTTTGATAGATCCTCGACATGAATCAGCCTCCAAGGGATGCGGCACTGACCCGCGTGCAGTGATTGACCTGCCCGGTCGCCTCGATCTCGGTGATCGTCGCAGCGTCGGTGATCGGCGCAAAAGCCGGGCACCCCTTGCCGAGCACGGTCAGGGGCTCGCGGGGGATGTAGGCGTAGTCAGGCGCCGGGCTGACAGTCGCGGTCTTGGTGGTTGTCGCGCCCGATACGGTCGCGCTGGCCGCCGGATCGGCAGACGCAGCCCCGCTGCCCCCGCTCGATAGCGTGGTTGTGCCGCTCATGAATTTTCCTCGAAGGGTGAGTGAGAAAGAGGCGAGGGGCGTCAGTGCCGTCCCTCAGGAGGCGTCATTGCAGGTTGTCAGGGATGACAGACCCGAATGTCTGGATCACAGGGCCATCAGGCGTCTGGACATGCACCACACCCGCGCCAAAGAGCATCTGTGCTGCGGCCTGGGTCTGTGTGGTGTCGTAAATCACGTTGAAGCGCATATCGCGCCGGTAGAGGCTCTGGGCCTGCATCGTGTCGATGTCAGCTGATCCGGCGAATTTGAGCTGGCATTGCGCCCCGTCCGAGGCTGCAAACCACGTCACGCCAGACAGCGCCCCATCAAGCGCCGAGCCGAGCGCATCGCGTCCTTCAGGCGATCCGGACCAGAGCGTGACCAGAAAGAGTTGCTGCTGACGCCTGGTGATGCGCGTTGCCGTGCCGGTTCCGCCCGTGGCCGGGGTCAGCCCGATCGCATGCGGAATGGTGAGCTTCGGACCTAGCGTCGTTGCACCGGGGAAGAATGCGGCCAGAGCGGCTGCAATCGTACCCACCGTGTCTGATGGCTGCACAGCATGGACAGCAGCCAGCCGGTCGGGGAAGGGTGCGTTCGCATCGGCGCGAACCTGAAGCCCGACATTGCCGCCCGGCACCGCCCCGTCTGTGATCGACACCGTCGCCGTGTTGCCCTGGACATTCAGCGATACAGTGGGCGCCGTGATCGGCCCCGTTTCCCAAGGCCAACCCAAAGGCTCGGGAATGGTCCGATACGCGCCCTGCACCGGCATGACGAGCACATAGTCTGTCCCGCCCTGAGGCCCGCATATGCCGGACATGACAGCCTCTGTAAGCCACCCACGCTGGATGATCGTTCGGCGTCCAGAGAGTGAGGCGGCGTTCGTGCCGTTCAGGTAAAGCAGGCTCGAACAAAGCTGCGCCAGCCCGGTTGCTACGCTCGAAATATCGGACATGTCAGACCTGCTGTGTGACCATCAGGCATTCATGCCCGTATTGCGAGGAAGCAACGCCGGTGATTGTGTAGGCCTGCCCCGCCTGGGTCGCGACCGTCATATAGGAGGTCGGAGAGAAGTCAGGCATGACCGGCAATCGCATGAGAAGCGCGGCGGCCGGAAGCGCGCCGGGCGTTCCCGTCTGAGGCACGTAGCCACGTCCGGGCTCACCGATCCATGCAGGCCAGCCGGTGGCCAAAACCACAGTCCCGGCCGTCGCCCCGCCATATCCCGGTTGATACCCAGCTAGTGGGCAAGAAATTCCCCCTGCGGACGGCCCTGACCCTGCACCCGGCGCCCCCGATAGAGTGACCGTCGCATTGCTCAGAATGGCCTGTGCCGGGCGGAAGGGCTCGAACCGAGTGATGAAGAACGTGCCCTCGTTGGGCAGCACGAACACATCGCCCGGCGCGACATCGGTCGTATCGAAAAGGCCATATGCGACCGGCTTGCCCCACTGGACGGGACGCCGGAACGCGAATTCCGGGTCATCGTTGAACGTCGCCATCACAAGCGCATGAGGGGCGGGCTCGCAGGGCATCGTCAGACATGATGGCCGGTATTGCTGCGCCACTGACCCAAGGCGCTTTGCTGCCTGCTCGTATCCGCGCGCTACGTGGCGCTGAATAGCGGTCTGGCAGACGCCCTGGTTGATGGGTGGCATGGCGCTTACTCTTCAGGTTTATCAGGCGGCGGTAGTTCGGGAGGCAGTTGTTCCGGCTCTGCGTCGGGTGCGGCAGCCGCAACCGGTGCGGGCCAAGCGTCGTGATAGGCCGCCATCTCGGGGCCGAGGGCCGCCTCACGACCGCCAGACGCCGACACATTGCCGTTGCGATCGACCAGATGGCCGATCATGGCCCCGGCGCCCGTCACCTTGAGAGCGCAACGCCCAGTGAGAGGCACCTTGCCAGCGACAGCCACGGGCGCATCCTCGAACGGCGCTGCGCGATCGTCATAGGTATGAGCAACGGCGCGCACCGTGCCATCCTCGGCCAGTGCCCAGGCGATACGGGGCAGGGCGAAGCCATTGGCGTTTGTGATGATGGGATCGTCTTTGTAGTCCATGCTCGACCTCAAACGATGATGCGCCCCGCCTGCCCGTAAACGCCGGGGCCAACAGGGGCACCGAAGAACGCGCAAAGCTGCTGACGCCAATAGTTGTAAAGGGCCACCCGATCGGCGACCTCGGACCGGTTGTGCTTCCAGACCGCCGCCTGATCGGTATCGAGATTATCCGTCGCACCGTAGATCGCCTGTTCAAGGCTGATGCAGTTCGTCAGGTAGGAGCGGACCTGTGCCAGTTCAGCGGGTGACATGTTCTGGAAGCGCCACTCGTTGAATCCGTAGGCGGCGAAGAAGCGCCACGACTGCTCGCCCGAACTGATGCCGCCAAGAGCCGGATAGCCCATGAAGCGGCGGCACATGACCAGTTCATCACTCGTGAGCGGAGCAGTCGCAAAAGCCGGCGTTGGAATGGGGGTCAGTGATCCTGACATTCCACAATCTCCCAGGACGCGCCACGCTCGATCAGGAGCGCAACCGTGGCGGGATTGGTGACAACCTCGCCAGCAGGCCAGTGAAAGACGCCCTTGTTATGGACGCTCTCGATAAAGCCGTGCGGCGCGGTCAGGCGAATGGCCTGAGGCTGAGGAAGCGTCGTTTCCGACGCCTCCCCATGCTCAGACAGATTGCGCGGACGCCGTGCCATCAGTCTGAAACGATCTGGTCAGTTCCGAGGCTTTCAATCACGATGCCGCGCTTGAGGTAGCTGTTAGTGGCAGTCGGAATAATGTCCGGCGTTGCGGTCGTATCGGTCGGCAAAGCGAAGCCGCCGATCCAGTACCACGACTGCGCAATGATCTGCTTCAGTCGATCAAGGGGCTCGCGCGTCACCATTGCGACGCTATCGATCATCTCGATCAGCCCTTCTTCCATGCCCGGAATGTCGGAATGGCCCGTGTTCTGGTAATCGCCCTCGACCAGCGCGCCCTTTCCGACAATCAATGCACGATGGATCGGGCCTGCGCCAAGAGATGCCTGCTGCGGCGCTTCAGTTGTATCGATGAATCGAGTACCCAGCAGTTCGATGATCTGTCCGTCACGGTAGGAATCAGAGTTGTAGGCGCCGCGATACAGCTCCTTGAAGTCTGGATCACGGAACAGCGCCTGTCTCTGGATCGGGTCCAGATAGCAGTTATACAGACCATCGATGGTCGGCACATTGTTCGAACGCAGCGTAGCAACGGCTGCGTTGACATCCTGAATGCCGAGCGTGTCGCCAGACTTGAATGCTGCGGAAGTGGCGCGTCCGTTCGTGCGTAGCACCAGAGGCGCAGTTGCAGCGCGAACCGCCTGACCTGCGGTGCCATCAGATACAGCGACATTTGCAGAGAACACGAGTGAGCCCGAGATGCCGTTCGGCGCAGTCGAGACAGAGGGTGCATCGAGCAGAACACCGACCAGGGTATAGACGCCGGATCCGACCGTGACTGTCATACCATTGGTCGCACTGACCGGCACAACCTGGCCATTCAGCAGGACATTCTGGAAGCCGCGGATATCGTCGACCTTCACTGTGCTGCCAGCAGCCCCAAGCGTGGTGGTCACTCGCGTGTTGCCGCCGAGATAACCGCCGACGCCGTTCTGCCCGCCACCAAACAGCGTGTTCCGAGCGAGACGATCAAGCGACTGCATCGCCTGGATGCCATTGGTGTGGGCGTTCGCGAGGAACTGATTGGCGATGCCGACACCAGACGTGACCATGTTGAGGTCGATCGTGTCGCCATACTGGTTGATCGTCAGCGTGTATTGCTCGACGCTCCAGCCGCTCTGCGTCAGGCCGTTGTCGAAATTGGTATTGGCGGCCGGGTTCAGCGGCGTGGTTACCGGTGTCTTGAGGCTCTTGCGTGTCTTGGTCAGCGTTTCACCGATCTGGACCGGGAAGAGCTCGCGATCTGCGACCGCACGGAAACCGAGTTTGGACTGTAGTCCGTTCTGGAATTCACGAGCGAGAAAGCCTTGCTGAATGGCCGCCGCCAGATTGGCGGGAAAGTTTTCGATACCCATTGGGGCGTGTCCCTGTGTCTGTTGAAGTAGTGGGGCGTGCCATCAGGCACAGTCACGCCCAGCATCAGCCAGGCGGGGAAAGGGATTGTCAGCGTGCGAGGAACAGGCGCTTCTGCGCCTCGTAATCCTGCGTCGCCATTGTGCGGGCGTTGACCGGCTCGGGCTTGCCCGGCTGGGGAGCAGGAGCGGTGCGGGTCGTACCTTGCTCGGCACCGGTCTTGGGCGGCTCGCCGAACAGATAGGCCTTGCTCTCCTTGGCGGCTTCAAGGGCTTCGGACAGCCCTTCGAACGTGCCATCCTCGCCGCGCTTGACACCAGAGAGATCGAGCAGGCGCACCACATCAGCCGGGTCATGAGCGCCCAGTCGGGTCGCAATCGCCTCGGCCTTCGCGTGCATCAGGGCCTTGTCGCCTGCCGAGCGCAGTTCGGTCATGGCTGTTTCGTTTTCGGCGCGGAGAGCATCATTCACAGCGGTTGCTTCGGCCAGCTTGGCGTCATGCTCAGCACGCTGCTTCTCCATCTGGCCCTTGAGACCGTCACGCTCCTTGCGGGCGCGGTCAGCGTCTTCCTGCACGCCTTTGAGTTCGGCACGCAGTGTCTTGAGGTCGGCGCGCGCGCGCTCGAGCTCCCGAACGGTGTTCGGGTCGATTTCGGTTGGTTCGGACATCTGTCTCTCTTTTCGGGGTGCGGCATCAGCCGCGATTACGCCTCGACCTGATGCGATAGCGTCTTGCCAACGAGGGCATCCTTGCGAACCGCGTCGGCGGGCTTGGCCACGCGCTCACCATTCGCAATCTCAGCTTTGATCGCCGCCCATTCCTCAGAGGCGTCAGCGACACCAATCCGGGCGGCGTAGATCATGCATGCGGTCTGGTTCGCGATCAGACCACCATCCACTGCAGTCACGAGCCCTTGGGCCAGCGCCAGCAATTCGGGTTCGGTCGGGTCGAACCACGGCGGCCAGTGCAGGCAAAGACCGGTTGGGTCGAGATCCTTATGCCGCCCGCCGTCGATCAGCACGCCGTCAGCCAGAGCCGCGGAGAACTGGCAGACCATGCGGAGCAGGCATAGCAACCCACTCTCGCCGTATGACTGCCTGAGCCGATCCGTGAGCCATATGAGCGGCAGGCACATCATCTCCATGGCTCGGCCGGACTGCGCTGCGGAAATCTTGTCCGAATGAGCGCGGTTGCCGTGAAGCTGCTCGAGCACAAGGGCTCGCAATTCCCGGTAGTGGGTCAGGACCGCATCAGCCGCCGCACCGTTGATCTCGAGCAGCTTGGCATCGCCGTCCGGGGGCAGGGTTAGAGCTGAGGCCGCACCACCTCGACGGGCTGGGGCGCCGGACTCTTCCCGACCAGCCTTGAGCACCAGCGTTGGGTCGGAGGCGTAGCGCAAGCCGCGCCCACCCTGCGATAGAAGGTAATCGGCCTCGATGACGGTATCGATCGCCTTCTCGAACGTGCAAGCCCCGTCAGCCTCGCCTGGAGCGCCGCCAAGATTCCGGATCCAGACAACAGGCACAAAGCCAAGGCCGTGCTTGCTCGACCGCTCAGCATCAATGCTGGCTGACTTGGCCGAACTGACGGGCTGCGGCTGCATAACCTCGCACTCTTGCGCAGTCCATGTTCGTTGCCACCAATACAGCGCACCGGTCATATCGTCAGGGATCGAATGGCCCGACGCGGCCAAATCGGATCCTTGGACAATGAACCGCTCTTGCACGGAAAGAAGGCGACCAAGCGCATCCCAACGTGGCGTGAGGTAGGCGGTGTCGAGCAATGTGGGCGCAAGCTGGCTATCGATTGCCTCGACCAGGATCGCGACAGAACCGACCGAACCCCGCGTTGCGGCCTCGACCATAAGGGTCCGAAGCCCCGCGCACCGGGCAAAGGCATTAAGCGCATCGCTCGTGTTCTGGTCCGTTGCCCGAAAGCTCGGCCAATGCGTGTCGCCAAACAAGAGCGACACACTGTCATCAACCACCGTTCGGCACAGATTGGTGCGGACGGACGGGCGACGGCGGGAGAGGGGAATATACTCGCCGGCCCCGGAATACTCCTCCGAGAAATCGTGCGGCAGAACGTCATACATCGTTCCGTCGAGCACGCGGCGGAGATTGAGCAGACGAGCACTCCGCGCGGCCAGACCTTGAGGCGCGACGTATCGCTCAGTGAGATGCCGCCAGTCCATGCGAGAGCCTTATCGTCCAAAAGTAACCGGTGCAGGCGCCCATCCAGCCGGGGCGCTCTGCTTTTCGAGCATCAGTTCTGTCAGCGCCCATACCAGCGCGTCGGCCCGGTCAGGCGAGCGAGCGCCCTGAAAGCCGGAAGCCGAGAACTGACACATCTGATCCTCGAGATCGGGGAAGCGCCCGTGATGCGTGACCTTGCCTTGCTCATAGAGTGCGGCGATCGGCTCGGCCCGGGCGTATTTGCCGCGTGAGGCCGTCACCATCTTGATTGGCGCGGTTGCCCTGACCGATCGTATTGTCTGCTCGACCATTGCACCGCCAAAGTTACGTTCGGCGATGATCCGATCGGCCTTCCACAGGTCGAGGGCATCGAGCGCGATCTTTGCCCACCCGGCCGGACCGGTGCGGCATGTCAGATCTGCGAGCACATGGCCGCAACCTTCGCGGTCGATGCCGCAAACGGAAATGCCAATCTCGTCCGAGCGGTAATCCTCCTGGCCCGAACAGCCGGAGGGATCGACCGCTACGACGATGCGACGCATATCCGCGAGGAGGACAGCGCGTTCCTCTTCAGTGACCGCAGAGGCCCGTCTGATCCGATCCAGCGTCCAGAGCGCGCCGTCAATCGCAGTCTGATAATTCCCGAACAGGAAGCGCTGACGCTCCTTTTCCGGCAGTGCCTCCAGCTGGGCGAGATACTCAGGCGAGAGATTGTCCCGGTTCGCGTCCGGGTTGATCTGCATCGTCGCGTAAGACGCCGGATCGGGCAGGGGCTCGCCGCCTTTCGGCTCTATCCGACGCTCGAACAGGCTGTAGAGCCAGTGCGAGGTCGTTGGCGGGTTGGCGTCGATATACTCCTTGGCGACCAGCTTTGTTTTTTGTGCCAAGCGCGTCAGCAACATGTTGCGGGCGCCGTAGCTGATCTGGCTCGCTTCGTTCAGATAGACGGTGGCGAACTCCAGACCCAGAATCTTCTCGGTCCTGTCCGAGCTGTCGAGGCCGTGAAACAGAATCTCGGAGCCGTTGGGCAGGCTCACGAACCAGTCAGTTCTGTTCAGGGTGTACGGCAGATCAGGAAAGCAGAGGCGCATGACCTTCGGAAAAGTATCGCCGATGATCGTGTGTTTGAGGGCGTTGAACCTGTGCCTGAAGATCCCGTGCCGCGAGCCCGGGGCCATGACTGCCCGGATGACGATTGCGCGGACCAGCAGGAACGTCTTGCCCGAGCGCGACCCGCCACGCAGTAGAATGTGCGTTGCAGGCGAGCCTAAGAGCCGGTTGGCCTCAGCCTGCGCAGGATTGAGCGTTGCGACCATGCCTCAAAGCGCGCTGTCGTCCGGTGTGATAGTGATGGCAACCGATCCCGACTGCTTCACATCATGCCGCTCTCGGTATTTTTCGGGGCGGTGCGCGCGCAGCAGCAAGGCGGTCAGTGAGTCGCTAAAACGTTTTTGCCTCAAGGGCTCGCCGGTCTTAGGGTCGAGGACGATCTGCCCCATTGAGACCACATATTCTTCGTGCCCATCGACTGCGCGGCGTCGGGCTTCGGCCTCTAGAGCGTCTGTCGCCTCGTCAATTGCGTCGTCCCAAGCCGCAGCGAAGTCAGGATCTTCTGAGCGCCACCTGTAAACGGTTGTGCGATCCAGAACGGCAACGCGCGCCGCTTCCGAGATATTCGACGTTTTGCGCAGGTGGTCGAGAAAGACGTCTCGCGCATCGCGCTTTGGCTTTGTGGTTTTTGTAGTGGCCCGGCTCTTTACCGGACGTTTGCGCCCAGCCATGCGACCTCCAGGCAATTATGTTTATGAGAATTTAGCCACAAAGACGCCGAGCAAAAAGCCACTCGTCCTCGCGTCTCTGCACGTCGAGCTCAACCCGAACGGCTGCACGCGCACGCCGTAAAACAGCCGTATCGGCAGCGCCGATTTTCATAAGTCTCTTGGCATTTCGAAAAAGCCGTGGTGCGCACCTGATATGACTGCGCGTAGCGACTCCCATCCGCAAAGTCTCAGGCCAGGACAGGGGGATATCAGCCCTATGATGGGGCGCTGAAGAACCAACGATTTCGCAGAGAACGGCGGCATTAGAGCCCAGCCCAACCAGAAAAAACCGAACCGCGCCGAACTGCACAATATCGCCCACCGACAATCGCGTTGATTGAGGGAGCATTGTGGACCGCGCAGATTTAGGGATTTATCAGATATTATCCGTCTGCATGGCCGTTGTACAGTGTTATCTGCGCGCCTGTTCCTTGCGCTGCTTTTGCAAGCGGCAGGCTGATTTATAGGCGCTCGGCAGGATTTGCAGCAGCACGACTGCGCGTTCTCTTATGGCCTTTTCGGCGCTTGTTTTGCTCCGTGCAGGGAACTTCTCACGCGCGATTGAGGCGAAAGACTGATCGAGAGAAAGGAGCCGGACGAGCATATCGTGCGCATCATCCCCCAGGTTGTCGCGCACCAACCCCACCCGTTCACTGGCGATGCCGCGTGACGTGGCGAACGTGATCGCATCGCCGCGAATGTAATCGCTCGGTAGCGGATTGTGCATAGCGTCGGTGTAGCCGTGGACGCCAAATTGGTAATCGCTCAACCAGCGCTCAGCCAGGGTTTCGGCTTCAGCGTCGAGCTCGCCAGCCTTGCGCAGCGTCAGGAGGTGGTTGCATCGCGAGCGCTTGCCGACAGGACCTTGGTAATCGTCCTTGTTCACGCGTTCCATCGTTGCGACGAGCCCCGTTTCGAGCCTCGGGGCCGGAGGGCGCTTGGCTGCTTTCGGCCTCGCCATTTGAGCAACAGTTTCATGGATTTTCGGGGCTGTCGTCATACCCAGATTCTACCAGAATCAGCCCTCCGGTACAACGAAATCCGCTTACCCCTCACAGGTATCACGCCGCGCTATCAAAGCACTCCTGACGCGTAACCCCGCGCGATCCTTACGGCTTAATAACGGCGACGTAGTCGATGCGCATTAAGCAACCTCAAACTCAGTTGCGCGATGCAGGCGAGAATGAGGAGAAAGGCAGACATATAGAGCATAGCTTCCATGCCATACTCGATCTCTATTTCCATCGCCCGCAAACTTACGATGAGCAGGCAGAGGGCGAACAACACTAGCGCGGGGATCTGACTTTTCAGCATTTTTCTGATCCTGGTTTGGTAACGGTAATCTCCGTTAATTTCGGATCAGGAATCAAATTAAACCTGCGCTGCCAGCGGAAAATTCATTGCGGCTGCTGCCATAGAACCCCGGATCGTCGCCCGTCACGCGCTGGTCGGGGTCTCGGCTGGCGAGCGTGTCGGCTAGGTCGCGCCAGGTGGGGAAGGGAAGGCGACCGCTCAAAAGTGGATTCCTCCCCACCGCAGCATGAGCAAGCCGAGCGGAATACAGACGCCCGCTATCGCGCCACTGACAACAGCGTCAATCATCTCCCGGCACTCAGTAGCACCATGGAAATTCCCCTGTCCCGCTTGGGTTTTATCGTGGTTCATGCGCCATTCTTTTCTGGTTTCGCACCATGGGGTCCATCAAACCCCCTCCCCACCAGAAGCGCGCCACATAGCCGTCCGCCACGTTTCGATCAGCGGCAGAACCCAGAACTCAGCGAGCAGGCACCCCGCCACGACGCACGGAATGTAGAGCAGCAGCCCATCGACAATCCCGAAGAGGTAGATCCCAGGCAACGCGAGGACCGCAAGAGCGACCCAAAACCACCAGACCTTGAGAGCCCATTTCCGCCCCGTACAGCCCGGTCCAATTTCCGCCCCGTACAGCCCGGTCCAATTTCCGCCGGCGAGTTTGTCGCCTCACTCTCTGCGCGGCGCTCAACCCCGATCTGCCCCGGCTCATTGCTGCCTGTGCATTCAAAGCCATGCCACTCATGGTGGGGACAGCGCTTGTTTCCGCACCGCCTGCAAGCATAGCGCCAGCCAGGCTTTGACAGGCCGGGGAAGCCGGGGCGAGAGGACTGACACCGGTCACATCCGCACTCTTCGTCAAGCGTCGACGTTTGCGCCTCACTGGCCGTTCCGACGTTTCCGCTCCGAGTGGGTGTAAAATCCCCTACACCGCCCTCAGCGGCCCGCATTTTGGCTCCTAACGCATACCAAGCGTAAGTCAGCATCTCGAATTCGCTTGCCGGTTTGCCGCAGGTTTGCGTGATAGAGACGGAAACCCCAATCGGCCAGTCAGCGGAATTCGTCGTTTCGCTCATCGCTGGCTGCCTTTGATCGGATGAAAGATCTCCGCAATGAGGGCACCAAGCGAGAGGATGAGCCAGGAGCACGCGCCAAACCATGCCCCGCTCTCATCGCCAGCCCGAACGGGCCCAACGGTGATGCAAACTAGCACCCCGACCCAACAGGCAAGCGCGCAAACGGTCAATGCAGCGTTTTTCGTCATGCCCGACAGTACCACACCCCGAGTCCCGTTTGTACCGAAATCGCCCGTATTTGCTGGGTTTTTCATGCTGTGGCCCTCTGTCTGAGAGGCTCGGGATTGGCAGCCATTCCGGCGCTCGCAATCGCATCCTGCACAAGCCCGAGATGCTCAGGAGCCCGGTTCTTCACTGCTGCCTGGATGGCCCGAAGCATGACGGCTTTGAACGGATGGTCTCGCAGAGCGCGCAAGGTGGCGTTGAGTTGTCGCGCATCGTGCCAATCCTGCCCGGTGCCACGATCTTCGGCCAGTTTGCCGGTGATGCGCAGATAGGCGTCGGGGGCGTAGCGCCGGATCATGCTCAGACCGTTCCGCTTGCGAGCGACCTTGGCCCGCTCATCGGCAATGGTCTCGCCTTCCTGCGTCCAGCCCATATCCTCGTTCCGACGCCAGAACCGCATCCAATTCTCGTCACTCGGCGAAAGCGGGGCGCTGTCACTCGTCCCGGCAATGCGGAGATGCTGCCGGTTTTCCATCTGGACCCGCTTGATGGCCCAGTGTTCCTGGAGCTTCGACGCCAGGACCGAGAACGCAGGCCACCACTCGCAGCCCTCTGCGACGTAGTGCAGCGCGTCGAAGTTGAATGCGGCGTCTGGCAGATCGGTGCGCAGGAGCATTTCCGCATATTCCGCGACCATGGCCCCGCGCTCCTGCGGTGTCATCTGGCCTTGATGCCGGACCATGCGGGCGAGGCGGGTAAGCCACGTCGCAATGGCCTTCGCTGCTTGCGGGCGATCTCTTGCAATCAGTTCGCTCATAGGCCCAAGGCCCTTTCTTGGTCTCGGAGCGCGGCGTCGAGATCGACGTCATCGAGCCCCCAGTTTGTTTCCAGTTGGCGGAAGTCGCCAGCGGTGCGGTGCCGGATCGCCCCGGCGATGAAGGCTTGCGGCTCGGCTGGCCGCGTGTCGGCTGCATGGGCGATGATGTCGTTCAGCATCGCGCAATCGTCGCCACAGTCCTTCAGCCATTTCCCGAGCAGCGTTCGGACCTTTGGCCCCGGTATTCCGGTCATGGCCTGCACAGTCGTCACGCCAGTTCGGAAAAGCGCCGTCCGGGCGTCGAGCGGAGAATCGGGAGGGATGACAGCGACAGCCTGTGGTTCAGCGCCGGGCGAAGCCGCGGCACACGAACGTAGTGAGTGTGTATTACTGTCCCTGTCCCTGTCCCTGTCACGCCGCGCGGCGCGTTGTACGGGGGCGTTTCGTTCCTCGGTTTGATATGCGCCTGAAACGCGTTTCACTTCCGTTTCACTGTTGTCCGTGTCATCCGCATGAGACGCGTTTCGCTCTTGATTGCGGCGCATTTCACGCCACTGTTTCAGTCGCTCCTTGTCGTCAGTACGGCGCTTGCTCTTGCGCAGTCTTTCTTCGTAAGAATCAATGGCTTCAGCGCAGATCATGGGGTGATAAAGGCGCCCGTCTGAGCACTCGATAAAGCCGTGCAGAGCCCGTTCTTTTACGTCCTGCCAAGCCTCGATATCGCGTCCGAAATCGGCCAGCGTCGCGAGCGCGCGATCGCTGTTCGGCAGGCTTCCGGCTGGCACCTGATTCCATGCCGCCCACCAAAGACGCAGACCTGCGCGGAACTCGTCCGCGCTTGCCTCGGTGTAAAACTCGCTCGCGAACAGCTTGTGACCAAAAAGCGGCATGAATTCGTAGCCGCGCAGGTCGCAATACTCGGGCGTCAGGGGTTCTGGTTTGCTCATCCCACCACCTCATCAGCCACAGGCACATCAGGCAGGAATCCGATGATCGGCGGCCCCGAATATCCGTGCTCAAACACGAACCACGCATAGGCAATCGCACCGCCTTTCGCGGGTACGTCAGACCCACCAGGCGGCATCGACATGCGCTTGCTCGACACCCACACACGGGCGAGCGGAACCGTCTTGAACCATTCCCGGCGCTTGATGCTTTCGAGGAAGGCA
>NZ_UEGO01000026.1 GCF_900465345.1 Asaia bogorensis
CACGATATCGGCGGGATTGCCGGTCTCCTGGTATGATTTCCAGGCCGGTGTGGAGTTGGACGGCGCAGCGCTCGCCGGAACAGCGAGGCAGGCCAATGCTGTCAGAATGATACGCTTCATGAGCGGATCGCCTCGCGGAAGTGGGCGACGTTTGCGACCGGATCAGCCGCGCCGAGCGCCGAGTTGTAGAACTGCTTGTGGTATTGGCTCAGGCCGTTGGCATSGTCGAAGCGGGGCAGGGCAGCCGGTGCGCGGAAATACTTCACGCGGCACATGGCGCAGGCATAGGCCAGATGGACAATCATCAGATCGGCCTCGGCAGGAAGATTGCCGATCATGGCCCTGATCGCCGTGGCCGCCTTGGACTGCGACGGATAGCGCAGCCAGTTCGACCAGCAATCGTCATGGGTGAAGGGCTCCATCTGCCAGAGCCCGCGCGCAGGGCCAAATCCGGCATTCGTCACCTGTCGCAGATAGGCTGCATTGCTTTCGGCAAGGGCTGTGCCAACCACGAGGTTGATGGCCGCCATGCTGGCGAAGCCCGATCCCATCTGCTTAAGCGTTGGGATGACGACGAACTGCTTGAGTTGTGAGGTGTCGATGCCGGTCATTGCACCCACCCCGCAAAATGAGCACTCGCGTAGCCGAAGGCGATACCCGTGACAACAAGTGCCCATTTCGCCCACCCTCTAAGATCGCCGAGCCTTTCGACCTTGGCTGCTACTGCGCCAATCGCCTGTAGCGTTGCCTTTTCCCGCGCCTCTGCACTTGCCTTGTTCTCCCCATGCATCTGCATCAGCTTGTCGGAGAGCGAGCGATATTCGGCACGGATTTCGGCTACGGATCTCTCAAGGATCGTCAGCCGCCTGTCATGGTCGGCAATTTGCTCGAACGGCATGGCATCACTCTGGGCGCTCATGTCGCCTCCAATAAAAAAGCCGCCCGGTGAGGGTCGGCTTGAGGGGGATAGTTCGGGTGGGGGCGCGATAAGCCCCGTCATGCGGGGCGAGGCGGAGGCACATCGGCAACCAGGGCAGGCGTCGCGTCGATGCTGACTGAGACGGCCACCTGATAAGTCGCGCCCGAACTGCCGAGGACGCAGACATTCACGGAAGCCGCGCCAGCCTGGATCCATGAGAACCAGGCGGTGCAGATGGTGCCGTATAGATACGTCCATGCCTGGGCACCGAACCCACCGGCGTCGAACGCGAAGCTCTGAACAGTCTCGCCGGGCGCGAGAAGCCCCGAGAAATCGACGCTGTAATCAGCGCCGCCGTTGATGTTGCTATCAGGCCATGCAAGC
>NZ_UEGO01000023.1 GCF_900465345.1 Asaia bogorensis
CTCGCGACCGTTTCGCTCTCGGAACTCAGTTCGCCGGATTCACGCAGAGACAGGAGGGCGCGCACTTTTTTGCGGCTGTCACGAGCGCCGAAATAGTCCGGCTTGGCCATGCGCTCTTGAGTAGGCCCGAGCGGCTTTGCGGCACGGGCAGCGAAAGGCCGATCCTCCGCTTTGGGCTTAGACATTTCGGAGATCGTTGCTGCGATTTCGGGGGATATGGCCATGCCGGAATCCTACCAGAAACAGCCCTCCGGTACAACGAAATCCCTTCACCCCTCACAGGCATCACGCCGCACTACCAAAGTATTCCTGACGCGTAACCCCGCGCGATCCTCACTGCTTAATAACGGCGACGAAGTCGATGTGCATTGAACAGCCTCAAACTCAGTTGCGCGATGCAGGCGAGAATGAGGAGAAAGGCGGACATATAGAGCATAGCTTCCGTGCCATACTCGATCTCGATTTCCATCGCCCTTAAGCTCACGATGAGCAGGCAGAGGGCGAACAACACTAGCGCGGGGATCTGACTTTTCAGCATTTTTCTGATCCTGATTTGGTAACGGTAATCTCCGTTAATTTCGGATCAGGAATCAAATTAAACCTGCGCTGCCAGCGGAAAATTCATTGCGGCTGCCCCCATAGAACCTTGGATCGTCGCCCGTCACGCGCTGGTCGGGGTCTCGGCTGGCGCGCGTGTCGGCTAGGTCGCGCCATATGGGGAAGGGAAGGTCATATGCGCCCTACCCATGGGGTAAACGCCAGATCCCCTTTCGCATACAGAGGATGTCTAGGCTGACCTGCTTTAAGCGGTGCGCCAATCGACATCGGTATTTTGTGATTTTTGCGTATCAAACGGTCCACATCCAAGTATCTCTCCCGGTGGGAACGCGGCAGCATTCGATAATGCACCCCAGGCATAAAGCACTGCGTCCGCCTCTTTAGCCGCTTCCTCAATATGAAAATCGTTGAGTTCGCCGACTGAAACCTTGCGGTCTATGAGATCGGTGACGTCTGGGGAGATCAATGCGAATTTATTTACTATGATAAATCTCTGATAGTTTTCACGAAGGGCAAACCCCATAACCCGACCCAAGGTCCGGTCCCATGTCTCCTCTGTCGATCCTTCCAACACGCCGCCTGCGGTGGATGGGTTTACCATGACGACAAGAAGTGTTCCGCGGCCGCCGTCTCGTACACGTTCGAGGCGATAGCGATATTTACCGCAATCGGAGAATGCAGATTTTTTCTCGCATCGCCATGTGGCTGAGTTACTCATTCGTCCGGCCTCCTGACAGGTTACAGACGGGAAGTAACTGCACACTTTGGGGGAAAGTAATACCCCAGTCTCATCAAACCCCCTCCCCACCAGAAGCGCGCCGCGGCATGTCGCGCGATGTTAGCACGAGGGCGATAAGGACAGCCGCGACGAGAGCCGAGACCGCTCCAACGATACACCCAAACCATGCGGCCACAATCAGACCGACGACATAGGCTAGACATCCATCAAGGATGCACGTCACAAGAGCCATTTTCCGCCCCGTACAACCCCGTCCAATTTCCGACAGTGGGTTTGTCGTCTCACCCTCTGCACCGCCCTCAGCGGCCCGCAAATTGGCTCTCGCGGCATGATATGGCACGGGCTTGGCGATCAGGTGCGTTGCGTCCACTCGTTCGGCCCATCGCGTGCCGAGGTCCATGAGGTCCGTGGGGATCGCCCGTTTCGTCGTTTCGCTCATGCCCGATCCTACCACACCCCGAGTCCCGTTTGTACCGAAATCGCCCGGATTTTCTGGGTTTTCATGCCTGCACCTCGCTCGTCATGAACCGTTCCGCCGCCTCGAACCGGCGCTGCATTTCCTCGATCCGCTCTTGCGTCACGGCCAGCAAATCCCCGTCGAGGTTCAGGAGATCGGCTTTCAGCGCGTCGAGCAGGGGCCAGCCGGTCAGACCCTCAGCGCCGGGTGGTGTGTAGGTGCCGTGCTTGCGGATCTTCG
>NZ_UEGO01000008.1 GCF_900465345.1 Asaia bogorensis
CATCCGGGGCGAGTGGTGCGGCCAATTCACGGCCATCCGGCCCGTAGATACGCGCCGCCGCCCCACCTGCGCGCAAAAGCTCGCGCTTGGTGGGCGTATCGCATAATTCATCGAGCATTGCTTCGGAAACGACAGCACAGGGTGCGAGCACGAAACATCCGCCCTCAACGGCATAAACGCGCGAAGCAGCATTATTGACCTCGGCACTCAGGGCATATGCAAAAGGCTCATAGAGCGAAAAACTTGGCCATGCGCCGACATGGACCTGCTCATTCTGGGCATACATCGCGTATTTCGTGAGGGGCTGGATATGCTCCCAGCAGCAGAGCGCCCCAACACGCCCCAGCCCCGGAATGTCGTGAACGGCAAGATCGCTGCCATCGCCTTCGCCATAGACCGTGCGCTCCACATGGGTCACGCGCAGCTTGCGACGGGTGGCGATGGTTTCGCCATCCGGCCCGAGGATCCACTGGGCGATGTAGAGTGAGCCTTCAAAGCGTTCCGACAGCCCCAGCACAGCCGTGATGCCTGCCTCTCTGACGGCCTTGCGCAGGCGGTCGGCCTCGGGACTGTCATAAGCGAGCGAGTTATCGAAATAGCGGCTGGTGAAACCCTTGCCGATCGACCAGGCCGGGCTGTCGAGCCAGATATGCCACGGATAGCCGGGGATGAAGGTTTCGGGAAAAGCGATCAGAGCGGCGCCAGAGGCGGCGGCCTCCTTGATCAGGGCGATCGTCTTGTCGATGGTGGCATCGAGATCAAGAAAGACCGGGGCTGCCTGCACGACAGCGACCTTGTATCGGGGGTGCTTGAGACTCACTTGCCTGCTCCATCCGTTGATGTCTGATCGGGCGGGAAAAGCCCGGAACGAGATCGATCTTAGGTCGGAACGAATTTCTGTCTTGTCTGGGAGGGAAGCAAAACATGCCTGCCTCTTTTCGCCCTCGCAGAACCCTCAGATGGGCAAGGCGAGCCTGTTCTGGCGGTTGTTGCGATAGTCACGCGGTGCACAGCCATGGGCCACAGAAAAGACCCGACTGAAATGGGCCTGGCTGACAAAACCGCTCATGCGCGCGATCTCGCCGATCTGGTACCGGTCACGGCTCGGGTCAGAGAGCGCATCCCGCGCCCATTCGAGACGACGCTTCATGATATATTCTGCCACCCCCATGCCCTCATCAGCAAAGAGATCATCGAGATAGCGCGTGGAAATACGAAACTGTTCGGCAAGCATCCTTCGCCCGAGATCCGGGTCGCGCAGGCGCATCTCGATGGCATTGCGTATCTGCAGTCCCATGGCCATGCGATGTGATGTGGGCGCCCCTGAGCGATTCCCCGAAGCGATCAGCATGGTCGCCACCAGTTCGGCGGCCTGGGCGGTGAGCCTAGACACGAGCATGTCAGGCATAGGCCGCGTGGTGGCCATCAACCCCGTCAGGAAATGACGGGTCAGATCTGCCAGCGGGTTGGAAGCGTCGATCAGGGTCGCGGTAAGATACTCGGCGTGACCAAAGCGCGCATTCAGGGCATCGGTGGGAAGCATGAAGACAATCTGCTCGAAATCCCGGTCAAAACGCAGCGTATAGGGGCGGTTCGTATGATAGAGCGCAAATGTGCCCGGCAGGACAATGGCCTCACGACCATCCTGCAATACCTGCCCCCTGCCACTGACGCCGAGGCTCAGCAGATAATGGGTCTCCTCTGACGCGCTGATCAGGCGGCGGGTGCGCGATACCGACTGCGCGCTGGAACGCACGGTCGAGACACTGCAATTGTCGAGCGCCAGACGGGTGACGGCCCCCTGAAACCCCGCCTGTTCCGGCTTGCATTCAAGCGGCACAAAAGACCGGCAGACAATATCGTGCCAGAACTCGACTCCCGCCCGAGGCGGCAGACCGGCAATATCATAACTCTGCAATACCAGCGGCATGTCATTCTGCCTCCGTCAATGCTGTCATCTGACAGCGTAACCCACCGGTTAGCATGAGCAGGAATGTTGCGGTATCGTTATTGTTCCGCTCTGGAACAATCCGGAGCCTCCGGACAAGAGAAAGCTCTCTTGCAGACAAGAGTTGCCTGCGCCCGGCATGCTGACATTCCCGCTCGATTTCAAGCGGGGGTGAGATGAGACAGATCCTGAAAACCGGCGTGGTCCTCACGCTCTGCCTCAAGGCGTTTGCCCGAAGGACATTCTCCATCGGGACGCTTGCCATCGGGGCGTTCTCCATAAGCGCCTTCTGTCCGGGCATCGTGACGCAAGCGGTCGCGACAGAAGGCGGCCAGACCAACTGGGCCTCGGGCGTGCAGACAATCTATCCAGCCCTGACGCCAGCACCCGGCCAGACGCTGTGGCAGGATTACTTTGTGGTCAATCCGAACGGCGCCTATTCGAGCACAAGCCGGAAGTCTGCTGTGCCGGGCTTCAGGGCAACCGCCATCGCCAATGCTGCGCGACTGTTCCATAGCTGGCACGGCGAGTTTCTGGGCGCCACGATCTCAAGCAGCGCCATTCTTGCGATCAACAGCCTGACGCTCCGCGCGGGGGGACAGGGCGGCACGGCTTTTGGCGCCAACTGGCTCTATCTCGCGCCGCTCTATCTCTCATGGCACACACCCAAGCTGCATATCTATCTCGGTGAAGGGGCATTTCTGCCCATCGGCTCCTTCAGCAAGACCGATGTCGTCAGTGAATCAACCCATGTCTTTGGCTTCAATCAGGAGGCCGCCCTGACCTGGATGCCCACAAAACGCTTTGATGTCTCAGCCGAGGGTGAATTGCAGATCAACGCCAAAAACGGGGCTACCGATTACAAATCAGGTAATGTGATCAATATCGACTTTGGCGCAAATTACATGCTCACCCCTGCCTTGCCCCAACTTCGCCTCGGACTGAACGGCTTCGTGACGTCGCAATTCACCAATGACGTGCAGAACGGGCGACGTGTCGGGGATGGCAACCGACTGGCCAAATATGGACTTGGCCCACAACTGATCTGGTTTTTCAAACCACCCTATGCCGTCGCCCTCAAATGGCAGCACGAGATGGGCGTACAGAACAGCACGCGCGGCGACCGCTACTGGGTTCAGTTCCAGATACCGCTCTGAGGGGGCGGCGCGAAACAGGGGGAATCGTGCTCTATGGAGCATCATTCGGCGAAACCAGCCGATGACAGCCTCGATCGATCGATCGAGCGGGCAGACAACACAGCTCTGATCTGCCGAGATGGCGGAAACGCAAGGCCCAGGCTTCGCCACCCGGCCCAGGCTGACCACATCGTCAGCATGGGTCTTGCGCTTCTTATCCCGGCTGCCCAACGCATGAGCCCAAAGGAACAGCCAGGATGGAAAGAGCCTAGCGCAGAATACCGGTATGACCCACGCTGTAGCGGCCCGGCTGCGGCCAGACGGTCAGACCATGCGGCTCAGCCCCTACGGGGATTTTCTTTACATCGCCGGTCTCGGTGTTGATCGCGTAGGCCACATCATCGAAACGGCCGGAGAGCCAGAGCAGTTTTCCATCGGCGCTGACATTGCCCATATCCGGGCTGCCACCGCCGGGGATCGGCCAGGTCTTGACGACCTTGTCTGTCGCAAAATCGATCACTGACACGCTGCCAGGGCTGTGACGCGGACCATGAATCCTGTGTGAGCCGCGATTGGCGACATACATGAACTTGCCATCACGGCTGGGATACTCGCCATGCGTACCGGGGCCGGTCGGGATGAAGCCGGTTTCCTTAAAGCTGTCACCATCGACCACGAACACACCATCGGCATGCATATCGGCAATGTAAAACTTATGGCCGTCCGGGGCAGTCAGGATATCCTGCGGCATCCCACCCTTCGACAGCTTGAGATACCCGATCAGGCTGCGGTTGACCGTATCGATCTTGGCCAGATAGCCGCCGAATTCACAGGTGAAAATGGCATAACGGCCATCGATCGAGAAGTCGGCGTGGTTGATGCCCTTGCACTGCGGCGCCTCAACCGAACCGATAAGGGCCATGGTATGCGGGTCGCGGAAATCCAGACGCTCATGCGCTTCCGCCACCACGATGGCGTATTTGCCATCCGGGGTGAAATACATGTTGTAGGGATCGTCCACCGTGACAGCAGGGCCCGGCTTGCCCGTACGCGGGTCGATCGGCGTCAGGCTGCCATCATTGCTGCCCTCGGCATTGTTGGTGACCCACAATGTCCGCAGATCCCAGCTGGGCACCACATGCTGCGGGCTGCGACCGACCTTGAAGGTATCGACCACCTTGAACGTTGCGGGATCGATAACCGACACGCTGTTGCCACGCAGATTGGGTACATAAACCCGCGCCAGATCATCCTTGATGGCCGGCGAGATCTTGCCAGAAATCGTCTCGCTATAGATGTTTTTGGGATCGATGACCGCAGGCATGCCGGGAATGGTCTGCACAGCACCGGCAACCGGGGTGGGCGCGTTCGTCGCGGCCGGGGGCGTCACCTGAGCGACGGGGGCGACCGGTGTTGGGCTGGCCGGGGTAGAGCTGGATGACGGCGCTGCAGCCGGCGTTGTGGCGGCAGGAGCCGGGGCTTGTGAGGTCACACCTGAAGCAGCCGATGATGCTGTCGCCGGTGCGGATGCCGCCTGTGCCGGCGCTGCAGGGGTTTCCTGCGCACGTGTCGCCTGGGCCGTGGCCAATGACAGGCCAGCCAGC
This sequence comes from Asaia bogorensis, assembly GCF_900465345.1. Classification (GTDB taxonomy): domain Bacteria; phylum Pseudomonadota; class Alphaproteobacteria; order Acetobacterales; family Acetobacteraceae; genus Asaia; species Asaia bogorensis_A. The sequence goes on from NZ_UEGO01000008.1 coordinate 4,689, forward strand.
GAGACGATGAACGCGTGATGTGAGAACTTCATAGATGCTCCTTGATAACGGTTCTGCTTAGCGTGACGCGCCGAGGGCATCGAGCGCCGCCTGAACCTGAATCGCTGTTCCGATCTGCCCCAGCGCCACAGTCGCCGGGCGCGGGTCGCCGCCATAAACACCCTGTGCGCTGTCAGGCAGGGCCGCATTGTGCAACGCCTGCTCACGCACCATCGTCGGATCGATAGCGAGCATGAGCGCCGTGTCGCTCAGATCCGCATGTTTGCCCAAATCCTTGCCATACCCCTTTTGCCGCAGGATCTCGGCATAGCGTGTGCCGATACTGTCGTAATAGGCTGCGAGGTAGATGGCCTCGCCCTGACCACGCCACTTATTATTCAGCTTGTCCACCGCCGCCTTGAGATAGGACAAATACCCGCCGTGGTCGGCAATAAACACGACACGCCGGAAACCCTGAACATGGAAACTGTCCCCCGCTCCCATGATCAATCCTTCAAACACAGCAGGCGGGATCGAGATCGTTCCGGCAAAACGCATATGAGAGGTACGGGGGGAAGTTCCGCCTTCAGGGACATAGGCAATGACCGGCGCAACGAGCGTATGGCCCAGTCGGGCGGCGATGCGTTCCGCCTGTACTTCGGCCCGCACATTGTGCTTGCCGACGGCAATATAGGGGCCGCTTTGCTCGGTTCCCCCTACGGGCACGATGATCGTGTCTGTTCCCGACTGGATACGGGACTGGATTTCGGTCCAGGTCAGCCTTGCAAAGGATACCGTCTCGGCATGACCTGTCGATGGACGGATGAGGCAGGTCAGCGCCGAGGCAACCAACAGACAGGCCGCACGCCTGACACCGGGAATAAAAGCCAAACCGAGATCTTTCACCGGAAAACATGACACATGATACGCCTTGCCCATTGTCTGGCGGGCCTGAGCGGATCAGGTTTTAACATAGCTGTAGCGGTGCGCCAGAGAGGCGCTCCAAAACACCAATCCCAAGGGACAGCGCCTCTACCTGCCGCTATAGCCTGCGTCATTTTAAGACTAGCCCTTGCTGTTGGCCTGCCAGTGCCGTGCCCCCCTCAGGGCAGACCGCATGACTCGGCACAGGGAGCACAACCAGTCGCCCCTTGCGCTGTCATGTTGCAGAGTTGCGCCAGCACTGTAAAACCTGCTGGCTTCCACACAGCCCCGCTTTCACGCCTTCACTTCAGGATATCATTTTCATGGCGCTCGACCCCGTTGGCCTCAACGCCCTTCTGGCCCCCGAACCCATCGATAGTGTTGCCCATGTCATTCAGGTCGCGCTGACACCGGTTTTCATGCTGTCAGGTGTCGCCTCACTGCTGACCCTGTTCAACACCCGTCTGGCGCGGGTTTCGGACCATGTGGAGGAAGTCGCCCATCGCCTGCAGGACGACCATGAGGACGACCCGGATGAGACAGCACGGCTGAAGCGGCACCAGAATCGGCTACGCCGGCGGGTCTTTGCACTGGATTGTGCCATCATGCTGGGCGGCGTTGGCGGGGCCTCCACCTGCGGCGCGGCACTGGCCCTGTTTCTGGGCAGTCTGCATAACAGCCAGACTGTGGCCTGGCTGATCTTTCTGTTCGGGGGTGCGCTGTTCTGTACGGTCGGCGCGCTGTCGTCCTTTCTAGTGGATACACTTCTGGCCTGGCATGGCCTGAAAAGAGACGGGGCCCTTCCCAAGCCCGTAACCACCATCAAAGCAACAAGATAGGCCTCAGGACACCTTGGCGAGATATTTTATTTCGCCAAATACCCGGAGGTAAAATCCAAATAGAAAACGAAGTCGTTCCATGCGTTTATTGCATTGCTGGAGCGCGTTTTGAGCGATTGCTTCGGGCCGGTTTTGGGCGCTCTTACCGCGCCCACACACCAGATACCTTAGGAATAGCTTATGTTCACCGTCGAAATCCTCAACCTCGTCTCTCATCCGCTCAGCGCTCTGAGCGCTCTGACGATGGTTTCTTTCATTCCCGTTATTGGCGCTCTGCTGGTTGCCACGATCGCAGCCGATCGTACGGCCTGATCTAACATCGGAAATAGTTGCGAATACTTGAAGAAGAGATTAATCACCCGCTCGGGCGTCATCCCGTCTTCAAGAAATTCATCACTGTGGCTTGCTCACCGCCCTCAACGGCGGGTCGGTGCAAACAATCCCAGATCCAGCTTATGACCATTGGAATAGTTGAGCCCGGTAACGCGGCCATATTCCGTCAGGGCAACGCCCTGCCCATCCAGCGCTGAGCGAAGCGCTGCCTCGTCCTTGCGATCGACGAGCACCAGAGAACACGCCATATTGGCTGTGAGATACCGTGCGGCATCGGGCACACCGAGCAGCTTCGTGTTCGATCCGGCCAGAAACGCCAGGCTGGGCTCCGAATAGGATACCGAGACGAGCGTGCTATCCTCACAAGGCTTGTAATCCTCGTAAAGCGCCGCGGCGCGAGGCGCGAGCTGCAAGAGGCCAAGATTGGGTATGACCGTCAGGAAGATGCCGGCATGGATCACAACAGCCGCGCTGATCATGACCCAGGCCGCCTGAAGGCGTCGCGCTTTCCACAGAAGCCAGAACCCGTAAACCACCAGAGGCAGAGCGCCTGCCACGGCAATCGACGCACCAATATCGAAGCGATGTTCGCTCTGCCATAGCAAGGCGAGTCCAGCCACGGCAAAGACCAGGGCCAGTGCCCCCCAGAGCAGTCCATAGACCCCCATCAGCCCCCGTGCCCACAAGGCAGAGGGTCGACGCAGCGGCCATTTGACCAGCGTGGCCGCTACCAGAATGGCAATCGCGGGGTAGGTGGGCAGAACATAATGCGGCAGCTTGGTCGCGATCGCCTCGAAAACCAGCCAATGGGGGACAATCCAGCACAGCAGGAAGCGCACGGCCGGCTCGCGGTGACGCGCCCAGATGGCAGGCAGACCCAGCACCAGAAAAAGCGAGCCGGGCCAGAAGGCAAGCAGGAACACCACGGCATGAAAGCCCGGCGGCAAGCCATGCGCCTGCTGCCCGTGTCCGATCTTGCCAAGGAAATTGGTTCCGACTGCGCGTGAGAAGAAGGCCCCGTGGCTGACCACGCCAATCGCGATGCACCAGGGCAGCACGACAGCCAGAGTGACCAGCCAGCCCCATGAAGGGCGCAAACGCCGGAACCAGCTCGCCTGCTTTTCGATCACGCGCAGGGCCAGCGGTGTGGCGAGCCCGGGGATGAGAACGACCGGCCCCTTGAGCATGAGCCCACAACCCAGCGCACCCCAGTACAGCAGCGCAATGGTAACCGGCGTTTCGCGGTTGCGCTGGGCGTCGAGATAAGCACGCAGCAAGGCCGTCTCGACTAGAAGGATGTCCAGCAGCAAGACGGTGTCGATGGTCGCCATCCGCCCTTCGGCTGTCAGCAACGTTGAGACCGCCAGCAGGGCCGCGGCTACAAGGCCGGTCATCCCGCCAAAGAGCAGAGCACCCAGATAGGCTGTCAGAGTCACCGCAGACACGGCGGCGATCAGGCTCGGGATTCGATAGGGCCAGGCAACATGACGGTCATGAGGACCGCCGAAGATTTTCTGCGCCGTTGCCTCCAGCCAGTAAATCCCAGCGGGCTGCAGATAGCGGGGCTGATCGAGAAAACGGACATCGACGAAATTGCCGCTCTCGAGCATCTGGGCCGACGCTTCCATATAGCGTGGCTCGTCGCGATCGAGCGGCACGAGGCTCATGCGCCCAGGCAGGAAAATTGCCAGCGTCAGCAGCGCTACGCCAAGGTAATGGCGCCAGGTCAGAGTCATGAGAGCCCTCAGCGTTCGGTTACGCGGCCCGGCAGTCTCGTGCGATTGAGCAGCCACATGACACCCAGAAGATCACGGATGCCGACGAGCGCGCGATTGAGATTGGTATATTTGGACTGGCCGTGCAGACGCGCGCGGTGGCGGGTCTCGACGCAAATCAGCTTTGCCCCGTAGCACCCGAGAAGGGCAGGCAGAAAGCGATGCACACCCTCGAACTGAGGGATACGCAGGAAGGTATCACGCGCGAACAGCTTCATCGGGGCGCCCGTATCGGGGCAGCCATCATTGAGCAGTCGACGACGCAGCCCGTTGGCCAGTCGCGTGGCGATTACGCGTGAAAGACGGTCATTGCGCTTGAGGCGAACGCCCACAACCAGAGGTTCGCCCTCTTTGAAGGCTTCGGCACGCTTGAGCATGTCGATGATAACTGCGGGATCATCCTGACCGTCGCCATCCAGCGTGGCAATCCAGCGTCCCTGGGCTGCCTCGATGCCGGTACGCAATGCCGCAGACTTGCCCCGACACCGATCATGGCTCAGCAGGCGTAGCGCAGGAAGGAGGCTTTCACGGGCAGAGAGGAGTTGGGGCACCGTCGCATCGCGACTGCCATCATCAACGAAGATGATTTCGATATCCGGCGCGTTCTCGAACACATTCGCGAGTTCCTCGCAAACGGGGCGGATATTCTCGGCCTCGTTCAGAACGGCGATAACGATGGAAAGACGAATGGTCATGGCAGAAACCGCCTATGAATTGTCCGGGCCATGAAGCCCGGACAGATGATCAGGCCGCGTTCTGGTTGCGCGATCCGGCTTCGTTGGAAGCCTTCAGAGCCTGTGGCAGATCACTAATGCCACGGTCAAGCAGAGCTGAAGCGCCTGCCTGCTCGGCAGTAAGATGCTGTGTCAGCAGGCTGCGTGTCGCCTGAATGGCTGCATCGGCTGCCATTTCACGCACTTCGCGAATGGCTGCGCGCTCGGAGGCCGCGATGCGGTCACGGGCCATCTGCTCGCGGCGGGCTGCCACGGCTTCTGCCTCGCGACGGGCGTTCTCGGCAATGCTGGCTGCCTCGGCGCGTGAACGCTCGATCAGGGCACGGGATTCGGCCAAGGCCTGCTCACGCTCACGCGTGGCATCCTCAAGCATCTTCTCGGCCTCGCGGCGCAGGCGGCTTGCCTCGTCCAGATTGCTGCGCACCTGGTCGGCACGTGCATCGAGAACAGCTGCAATGGCCGCCCAGAGCTTGCGTCCGAAAAACAGGAAGAACAGGACGAAGGAAATAGCGACATAGAAACGCTGATCATGAAACATCGCGTATTCTCCTCAGCCCTTGCTGGCCGCAAGCCCGGCCTGGACCGCGTCCTGCACCTGAGCTCTGGAAACCGCATTTTCCAGACCTGCGGGGCGCAGCAGCTTTTCGATCAGGCTCTGGGCCGTTTCAGTAGCGACTGTCGGCAGGCTGGCAAGCGCTTCGGCACGGGCAGAAGCAATGCGCTTTTCAGCTTCGACAATATCGGCATGGAGCCGATGGTTCATTTCGTGGGTCTGTGCCTCGGCAGCCATACGGGCTTCGTGAACGACCCGATCGATATTGGCCTGAGCCTGTGCAGCCGCGTCATGGCGGGCGCGACGCAGTTCGTCAACGGCGCGGTCAGCGTCGTCACGGGCACGGCGGGCAATATCGAGATCGCCCTCGATCCGGTTGCGTCGATGGGTCAGAACCCCTTCGATGCGCGGCAGGGCCGAGCGGCTCAGAATGACGTAAAAGACCGCAAAGATGACAGCGCCCCAGACCACCTGCCCGATGAGCAGGGGGTTGGAGAAGTCAAGCTGCGGCATGCCAACGGCCCAGGCCCGTCCCGGCACAGTGCCGAGCGCAAGCACGACGGCAAGCGTGGCAGCGAGGTTTCGAGACGGAAGGCGCATGACTGTTACCCCTGCCTCTGGATCAGACGAAGAGGATCAGGAAGGCGATGAGGAGAGCGAAAAGCGCAACGGCTTCCGTCAGCGCGAAGCCGAGCATGCCGAGGCCGAACACATGCGGGCGTGCAGCCGGGTTGCGGGCGATCGAGCTCACCAGCGTCGAGAAGATGTTGCCGAGGCCGATGCCGACACCGGCAAGAGCGATAACAGCAATACCGGCGCCAATTTCGCGAGCAGCAGAGACGTCCATGAGTCAGGTTCCTTGGTTACGACGAAACAACAGTTGAGCGTGGGTCGCGGCGAGCACTCAGTGCGCCACAGCCTCACGCAGATAAATGCAGGTGAGGATGGCGAACACATAAGCCTGCAGAACGCCCACCAGCAATTCCAGAGCCGTCAGTGCGACATTGATGACGACAGGCGCCACAGCCAGCACCGACCCGAAGGCTCCAAGACCCGCCAGCATCAGGGTGAAGCCAGCGAAGACTTCGAGCAGAACGTGACCAGCCATCATGTTGGCGAAAAGTCGGATCGACAGGCTGACAGGTCGCGAAAGGAAAGAAAGGATCTCGATCGGCACCAGAAGCGGCGCGAGGAACACAGGGGCGCCATCGGGCAGGAAATGCGCGAAGAACTTGAAACCCTGGTGCTTCAGCGAAGCGAGAATGGACACCACGAAAACCAGCAGGGCCAGCGACACGGTCACGGCAATATGGCTGGTAAAGGTGAAGCAATACGGGATCAGGCCAAGATAGTTACCGGCCAGAATGAAGAAGAACAGCGCGAACACGAACGGGAAGAAGGCCGTGCCTTCCTTGCCGATCGTCTCTGTCGCCATGTTATGGATGAAGTCATAGCCCAGTTCGGCCGCTGCCTGCAGACGACCCGGGACAACAGCCGCCGGGCGCATGCCGATATACAGGAAGGCCAGAACAAGGATGACAGCCACCAGCATGAAAGCCGGAGACTGACTGAAGCGCAGCGCCTCGCCAATCTGCCCGAGAACAGGATGAAGCTCGAACTGGCCGAGCGCGTCAATCGTTGATCCGGCGGCCAAGCTGCCTCTCCCGCTTACGATGCAGACTTCCAGGCCCATGCCGGAAATCCATGAAACTCACAGTTAAAGGGTGCAGCTTGCGCCTTCACCCCGTCAGACGTTGGCGTTTTTCACCGCACGCCAGACATTCAGCATTCCTGCTGCACCGCCGATAAGCGAGAACAGGATCAGGAAGAGTGGTTTGGTGCCACACAGGCGATCAAGCCCGTATCCCACAACCACACCGACAACCAGCGCCGCGACCATTTCGGTCCCGATCCGCATTGCCAGCCCGAATGCCGAATAATCGGCATTGCTTTCATCCCCTGTGGAAACCGAGTCCGACTTTCCGCTTTTGCCGCGCATCCGGAGTTCTGCATCGGCCAGCCTCTTGTTGAAGCTGTCGGCGCCTTGCTCCGCCTGCGAGGAAACGTTCAGGTCGTCCTGTGCGCCCACGATTCCATACCTCGCTTTTCTCCCCTGTGCAGGGAGTCCTTGGTGCGCGTCTGCTACCCATGTCGACGTGTCGTGTCAACGCCTCGTAACTGCATGACAATGATTTCTTGGCCCTGTCATGACCGCGTTACTGGCCCCTCACCTCGCCTGTCAGCTCGCGCCTTGTCCTGTCCAGTGCCTCTGCGTAACGACGCAGCACATATTTCTCGCTCAGCAGCCCCACGACACGGCGTGAGAGACGATCGGCGATCACAACAAGGGCATCGGCCTCGGCCTGCTCGAAAAATGCAGCCGCTTCCCGGCAGGTCATCTCCGGCAGCAGCGTCATATCCTGATGCAGGGCCAGATCGCCAAGCACCCTGTCGTCAGGGTGATCCGGCGCATGGATCTCGGAGAGAAGCACGATCCCACGATATGTTCCGGATGCATCAACCAACACGATCTGCGGTGTTGCGCCAAGAGGGCAGCATTGCCGCGCCTGGCCAAGCAGGGTGTCGGGGGTGAAGCAGGTCATCTCATGGCGCATCATCCGCCCCACGGTCAGCTCACGCAGCCAGCTAATATCGATGGCAGAGCGAATCGATTCGCCACGTTGATGAAAGCGCCATGTGGCAAATGAGTAGCCAAACAGACGCCGCACCGTGAGCAGGGACATCACACAGGCCAGCAGAACACCGCTTGCCAGAGATAGATCCGCCGTCATCTCAAGGATAAGGCAGGTCATGGTCATCGGCACGCCGATGATCGCCACCGCCGTGGCACTCATGCCAAGAATGGCGCAGGTGGTCACTGACAAGGCCGCCGGGAAGAGCGCTGTCAGCCCATGCCCGAAAATCGATCCTGACAACACGCCGAGAAAAAGCGAGGCGAAGAACAGGCCGCCGCGAAAGCCGCTCCCGATCGAGATGGACGAGGCAACAGCCTTGAACACCAGCAAAATGACGAGTGTCGAGACTGGCAATCCTTCGACCAGCACCTTGCGAACGGCTGCGTGACCCGCAGACAGGATGGATGGCGAGTAAAGAGCGAGGCCACCCACCATCAACCCACCCAGACCGGGCCTGACCCAGCCCGGCAGAGACAGCCGCCTGAACAGACCCTCGGCAAATGTCACGCCATACATGACGGCAATACCCGTGAGACCACATGTTATGCCAAGCAGCATGACCGGAAGGCTGTCACGCATTCCCAAAGCAGCGTGCGGCAGCATGGTGACCGTCGCCGTTACCCCGCCAAGCAGGCGGACAACCCCGACAGCGCTGATGCTGGCGATCGCGACAGGGGCCAGATTGACGAGGGAATACGTCCCGATCACCAGCTCAAAGGCATAGAAGGCCCCCGCCAGGGGAGCATCGAACGCCGCACCAATAGCGCCACCGGCACCGCATCCCACCAGGATACGCATATCGGCGCGGCGCACGCGGAACAGAGCGCCACATCGTGAGCCCAGAGCCGCAGCAATCTGCGAGAACCCGGCTTCTAGGCCGAGCGAGGCACCGCAGCCATTGGACATGAAGGTCTGAAACGCCACGATGGCACTGTCACGCACCGACATACGCCCACCGTGAAGGGCATTGGCTTCGATCGGATCAACGGGACGATGACGGTAGCGCCGCGCGACGATCAGCCCGAACATGCCGAGCGCAAGACCGCCAAGGCAGGGCATGAGCACGGTGCGCCAGGGGTCGAGACGGTCAAGCCCTGAAAGCCTGCCATCATTATGCAGGTCGTAAAGCAGCCTGTGGGCCAGCAGCGTTGCCCGCGTCATGAGCCAGACACTCAATCCAGCAAAAATTCCGACACAAGATGATAGGACAGTCAACCAGATTTCATTGGATCGGACGAGGGCGCGGGCATAGTAGGGCACATGCACCCTGTGGCGAATACGCCTGAAAGCCTGTCGCCGCGCAGTTCTGTGGAACCCTGAACCCAAGAGAGATCCTAACATGACTTTGAGGACCGAAGGAAAGCGCTGTCCTTATTGTCGTCCGGACTTGTCGCAGGCAACAGAAAACCCCAGACTTCCGCTCCATTCCGCCTTCAAGGCCCCATACTGGCCGCATTGCCGCCCCCATCGGGCAGCGCTTCACGCAATGGCCCCCGTCGTCCCTCTGCTCATAAGGACTCACCCATCGTGCTTCTGAACGTTATCGAGCGCCTCCCGGCCCAGCCCGCGGGTCATCCGCCGGTCGTGTTCCTGCATGGCCTCTTCGGACGCGCACGCAATATGGGGTTCCTCCAGCGCCAGGTGGCGCGTACCCATCGCACGCTTGCGCTTGATTTACGCAATCATGGCGAGAGCCCCCACGGACCGATGGACTACCCGACCATGGTGGATGATGTGGTGGAAACCCTGCGTGCGCAGGAAGCCCTGCCCGCCATACTGGTGGGCCATTCCATGGGCGGCAAGCTCGCCATGATCATGGCGCTGCAATATCCCGAGCTCGTGGCAGGGCTGCTGATCGGCGATATGGCACCGGCCCGCACCGGCTTTGGACAAGCCGCCCTGGCGGAAGCAATGCTGCATATCCACTTCCCCGATCATCTCGATCGGCAGGAAGCCGATCAGCTTCTCGCCCGGGAAATTCCCAACCGGAGTGTGCGTGACCTGATGCTCCAGAATGTTCGCCTCGGCAGCGATCCGGGCTGGCAGATCGGCCTGCAGGACATCACCAACTCGATGCCCAACATCGAGAACTGGCCTTACATGCCCGAGGGCTATGTTTATGAAGGGCCGACGCTTTTTCTGCGCGGCGAACATTCGCCCTATATCAGCAAGGATCATGAGCCGGTCATGAGGCGGCTTTTCCCCCATTACCGGCTGGAAACGATCCCCGATGCCGGACACTGGCTCCACGCGGACAATCCCAAGCTGTTCACCGAGAAAATGCTCGCTTTCATCGACATGATATGACCATGCGCGCCCAGATGCCCAGGTTCCGACCTGCAATGATCAAGCGTGCTATCCTGCTGATGCTTCTATTGCACACCAGCGCTTGGGATAGCGAGCCCGCTCGGGCGGAGCCCCTGCCGGCATTGACCCGAGAGAGCCTTCAGACCCTGGAACTGGCCCGCTCCTCCATAGCGCTTCATTCAGTTGCTGGGACGCGCAACGAAACCCCGGCAGTGGCCGATCTGTATCGGCGAGCCCTGATCAGTGGCGGCTTTGCTGCCAGTAGCATCACTATCACGCAGCAGGACGGGACGGCCTTTCTTGCCCTGCATTGGCAAGGGCGCGATCCTGCCCTCAAGCCGCTCCTGATACTGGGCCATATGGATGTGGTGGCTGCCAATCCCTCCGATTGGCAGCATGACCCGTTCACGCCTGTGACGGAAAATGGCTACCTCTACGGACGCGGCGCGAGTGACATGAAGATGAGCAATGCTCTTGCCATCACATCACTCATCCACCTCAGACAGCAGGGTTTTGTTCCGGATCGCGGCATCATTCTCGCCCTGTCCGGCGATGAGGAAACGGAGATGAAGACCGGCCAGGCTTTGGCCAGGATATTTGCCAATGCAGGCAAAGTGCTCAATCTCGATGTCGGCGGTGGCGTGCTGGATGAGGAAACGAACCGTCCCGTTTTCTACACATGGTCCGGTGCTGAAAAAACCTATGCCGATATCGCTCTGAGCGTCAGCGATCCGGGGGGGCATTCCTCAGAACCCAGATCTCGCAACGCCATTGACGTGCTGGCCGAAGCTCTGTTGAAAATACAGGCGCATCCGTTCCGCCCCGAACTGAATGCCCTGACACGCAGCTATTTCATGAATGCCGCCCGGTTCTCCTCGCCCCGGCTGGCTGCGGCCATGCGTGTGTTTGCTGCGACGCCTGATAATGCCAGAGCCGTCGCCATATTACGCGCCGAGCCGTCTCTTGTTGGCAGTATCGGCACGACCTGTACGGTGACGACAATCCGGGGTGGCCATGCCCTCAATGCGCTGCCGCAACACGCCGAGGCCAATATCAACTGCCGTATCTTCCCCGGCCATTCACGCATCGACGTCATGCACGAACTGGCAGAAATCATCGATGACCCGTCCGTTCATCTGGAAGATCAGAGTGCAGGATCGGTCGAGACACCACCGTCGCCTCTGGACGCCCCCTTCGCCGCCGCCGTTACCCGCGCTGCGCATGCTGCCTACCCTGATGTACCGGTGTTTCCGAGCATGAGTTCGGGTGCGAGCGACAGCATGTGGTTTCGGGCCATTGGTGTGCCAAGCTATGGCGTCTGCCCGATCTTCATGAAGTCGTCAGACAATTTTGCCCATGGGCTGAATGAACGCGTGCCACTTTCCGCCATCACGCCGGGACTACACTTTCTGCTCTCGCTGATCCCTGCCCTTTCCGGGCCATAATGCCCCTGGCGGCCTTCGGTGCCCTCTGACCGCAGACCCTCTGACCGGTCGATTATTCGCCCTCCTCCCTCGGCATCCATCCTGAGGGAGGGAGGCGACCCTGGCTTACCCTGTCAGCGCATTGCGGATTGTTTTCCCCTCTTCCGAGAGACGCCACAGATACCACGCCAGCGCCGAACGCCAGGGCGCGAAACGCTCACCCTCCACCCGTAGCTGAGCCGGCCTGGGCGACGCGTCGAGCCCGCGCAGCTTCTGCCATCCTGCCCTGACCGCAAAATCATCCACGGGCAGCACATCCTGACGTCCCAATGTGAAGATAAGTAACATCTCGACTGTCCATCGCCCCACTCCCCGTAACGTGATGAGACGGGCAATCAGGGTTTCGTCGGGCAGCACAGACGCCTCTTCAGCACCGGGGACAGTACCTTCCAGCGTGGCCTGAGCGAGCCCACGCAGCGCCGCAAATTTCGCTGCTGAGAGCCCGCAGCCCCTGAGGGTCTCTTCGGGCAGGGAAAGAAGGAAGCCTGGCTCGGGCATATCCCCGCCTGACAGGGCACAGACACGCCCCAGTATGGCCTCTGCCGCGCGACCGTGAAGCTGCTGGCCGATGATGGCCCGTATCAGGGCCTGATAAGGTGTCTTGCCATCAGCCCCGCGCAGGCGACAGGGGCCGATGCGGGCCATGACTTCCGCCAGAGCCGGATCCTGCCCGAGACAGGCGTAAAGAGCTGGGTCTTCGAGCACCGGTTTTTCCTCTTATGTAACAGGCAAGACGTTCACGCGCTTGGCAAGATCATGGGTCCAATGTCATGATAGCGCCAGAAGCCAGATCGTGTCGTGATCCAGGGTGAGCGCCCTGCCCGGCCACGTGGCGGCGTGTGTTCTGATTCTTGCAGGTGTTCTTCTGAAACGCACCCGACCCGTCGATCCGGCGCCCCCTTCATCCGGTGCGGCCCCTATGCCGCGCCCGGATAGAAAACGGGCACGAAACGAGCCGTTGCTTTATGCACCAACGGCAAAGTCGATGCGCGCCCTGCCCCCGATGCGTGGCACGCGCGCACCCCTGACCCATTACGAGCCGAAAACCGGGCTCGAGCCGGATCTCAAACCGGCTGGCGCATCGCTCATTCGCCCCCAGATTCTGGAAGATCAGGGCGTTGTCACGGTCCTCATTGCTTCGGCTATTGCTCACGCGATCATCCTGGGCCTGCTGATCTATGAAGGTGCCCGCCATGCGCGAGGCCTGCCGGAGGGAATCGAACAGCCACAGGTCGAGATGATGTTTGCCCCGCCCTCGCGCAGCGGCATGGCGGGACCGCATGAAGACAAGCCCGGTGGTGAGGAAAAACCATCGCAGAGTCACGATGCGCCTTCGGCTTCCAGCCCCGAGAAAGAGCAGGAACAACAGCCGGACGAGGCCGAATCCACACCCACCCCGGCCGTACCCACACCAACACCGCCTGCGGCCCCCCCTGTGCCCGATGGTCCCTCAACCGAAATTCCCAAGACACAGACCGACCGACCCGTAAGCCCCGGCATCGCCAAATCGGGTACGAAAACGCAGACGCGCGCCCATAGCCATCGCTCCAGCCGACGCCCGACCACGAAACAGTCGGACAATCCGTTTGCAAACATGACGACGCTCGATTTTGGCGAGGCCCCCTCCACCCCGCGCCGCCAGCGTGGACGCCGTGGCGGTTCGGGTGCGCCAATCGACATGTCGCTCGGCCCGCTTTCGACCAATGGTCAGATCAATGCGCCCTTCATGACGCGCAACTCCATACGCGGCGTGAGCGACGATTACGGCAGCGAGATCGACCGCTGGATCCGTGCGCATCTCTATTACCCTGAGGATGCCATCAAGAACGGCGAGGACGGCCCCTCTTCTGTTCATGTCGTGCTCGACCGCACAGGCCGCGTAAAATCAGTGCGCCTTACCGGGCAGTCGGGCTCCTACTCGCTCGATGCTGCAACGACAGGCATGTTCCAGGGCGCGCATCTGCCACCCGTCCCGCCTGATATGAAGGGCGACCATTTTGATATCGACCTTACAATCAACTACATCCTGATCAGACGCTGAGACCCGTATGAGCCTGGACTCCGTTCGCGACGAACTCGCCCGCCTCGCCCCCGACCTGTCGATCATCGATGATGGTCGCAGTACCGCCACCGTTCTCGAAGCGGCCGGTGTGCATGGTGTCGAACCCGACCAGATTGCGAAAACCCTCTGCGTGGATGTGGGCGGGCGTATTGTCCTGGTCGTCATGGCTGGAACAGCACGGCTCGATAACAAACGCGCCCGCGAGGCTCTGGGCGGCAAGCCCCGCTTTCTCGGGCCCGAAGCTGTGATGGACGTCACCAGTCACCCGGTGGGCGGTGTCTGTCCCTTTGGCCTGCCTGCCCCTCTTCCGGTCTATTGCGACGACTCCCTGCGCGCCTTCGAGGAAATCATCCCCGCCGCCGGATCGATCACAGCCTCGGTGCGCATGACGCCACAACGTCTTGTCGAACTGACAGACGGGGTTTGGGTGCATGTGCGGCAGGATACGAAGTAAGCGTTCTTTTTTGCAAAAAAGAACCAGAAAACTTCTGACTTGATGAGGGCCTGAAGCAGGAGGCAGCAAGAAAGCGCAGGTGCCGGTTCAGGGGTCACCGCCGATCAATAAAATGCCTTCGGCGGTCCGAGGGCAAAAACGCTACCCAATGCCGTCGGCTCAAATCTGAAAAGTCTTTTTGCTTCTTTTTCTTCCAGAAAAAGAAGACCCCCGTCCCCTCAGAGGGAACGAGGGTCAGCCAGAATTACTCCGCAGCTTCGGCGTAGCTGGAGATATCCGGGCAGGAACAGACCAGATTACGATCGCCCCAGGCATTGTCGATACGATTGACTGGCGCAAAATACTTCACGCGGTCCAGCCCGTTGGGGAAGCAGCCCTGCATGCGGTCGTATTCGCGGTCCCACTCACCCACCAGATCGGCGGTGCTATGGGGCGCGTGACGCAGAGGGCTGGATTCCATGGCAATGCTGCCAGCCTCGATCGCACGGATCTCCTCACGGATAGCAATCATGGCATCGCAGAAGCGATCGAGCTCAGCCTTGCCCTCGGACTCGGTCGGCTCGATCATGAAGGTGCCTGCCACGGGAAAGCTGACCGTCGGGGCATGGAAGCCATGGTCGATCAGGCGCTTGGCGATATCATCCACCGTAACGCCCACAGCGTCTTTGAGCGGACGCAGGTCGATGATGCATTCATGCGCCGTGCGGCCATTGGCGCCACGATAAAGCACAGGGTAGTGCGGCTCGAGGCGTGCTGCGATGTAGTTAGCATTCAGGATGGCCATTTCAGTGGCCTCCCGCAGGCCGTCATCGCCCATCATGAGCACATACGCGACCGAGATCGGCAGGATCGAAGCGGAACCGAAAGGGGCAGCCGATACGGCGCGGGCATCGCCACGCTCAGGACGGCCAGGCAGATGCGGGGCGAGATGCGCCTTGACACCGATCGGCCCCATGCCCGGGCCACCGCCGCCATGCGGGATGCAGAAGGTCTTGTGCAGGTTGAAATGCGACACATCGGCGCCGTACAGCCCGGGGCGGGCAAGGCCAACCTGCGCGTTCATGTTCGCACCGTCCAGATAGACCTGACCGCCAGCCTCGTGCACGAGATCGCAGATCTCCATCACCGCTTCCTCATACACGCCATGGGTCGAGGGATAGGTGAGCATGAGGGCTGCAATGCGCCCTTCGTGCTGCGCGATCTTCTTGCGCAGATCCTCCAGATCGACATTGCCCGCAGCATCGCAGGCGGTCACGACCACGCGCATGCCGACCATCTGGGCGGAAGCCGGGTTGGTGCCGTGCGCCGAGGCCGGAATGAGGCACACATCGCGTTCGCTCTGGCCATTGGCCTGATGATAGGCGCGAATGGCGAGCAGCCCGGCATATTCACCCTGCGCGCCGGAATTGGGCTGGAGCGAAACCGCGTCATACCCGCTCACGGCGCAAAGCGCATGTTCGAGGATACCGAACAGCTCCAGATAACCTTCGGTCTGATCGGCAGGTGCAAAGGGATGAAGCGCCCCGAATTCCGGCCAGGTGATGGGGATCATCTCGGCCGTGGCGTTCAGCTTCATGGTGCACGAGCCAAGCGGAATCATGGTGCGATCGAGCGCCAGATCCATGTCGGACAGACGACGCATATAGCGCAGCAGGTCCGTCTCTGAGCGATGCGCGTGGAATACGGCGGCCGTCATGAAGGCCCCGCTGCGCGTCAGCGCTTCCGGGATCGTGGTGGCGCCATCAAGCTTGGCCTCAAGCGCGGCAAGACGTGCCTCATCGGGGCAGAAGCAGCGCCACAGCGCCTTGATATGGCTCGCCTCGGTGGTTTCATCACACGCAATACCAAGACGACCCTGACCGGCATCGCGCAGATTGATTCCGGCCTTGCGCGCGCGCTCCAGAACGAGAGTCGCGGATTCACCGGCCTCGACCGTAATGGTGTCGAAGAAAACGCTGGTCTCGACCTTGACGGCCAGTTCGCGCAGGCCTTCAGCCAGAATGGAGGCAAGGCGGTTCACACGATGTGCAATGGCGCGCAGGCCCTCAGGCCCGTGATAGACGGCGTACATCGAGGCAATGACCGCCAGAAGCACCTGCGCCGTGCAGATGTTCGAGGTCGCCTTCTCGCGGCGGATATGCTGCTCGCGGGTCTGAAGCGCAAGGCGATAGGCCGAAGCCCCGCGGCTGTCACGCGATACGCCAACCAGACGGCCCGGCATGGTGCGCTTATAGGCGTCACGCACGGCCATGAACCCGGCATGGGGGCCACCGAAGCCCATAGGTACGCCAAAACGCTGCATGGAGCCGATGGCAATATCGGCGCCCAGCTTGCCTGGCGCTTCAAGCATGACAAGGGCGAGCGGGTCGCAGGTAAGGGCCGCAATGGCACCCTTTTCATGCAGCGAGGCAATCACCCCACGGAAATCACGCACTTCACCCGAACTGCCCGGATAGGAAAGCAGCGCACCAAAAACGGCTTCAGGATCGAGATCGGTTTCAGGGTTGCCGAGTTGGATGGTCCAGCCCAAAGGCTCGGCGCGTGTCCGCAGCACCGCAAGCGTCTGGGGATGCGTGTCGGAATCGACAAAGAATACCGTGCTCTTGGTCTTGGCGTTGCGCTGGGCGAGCGCCATGGCTTCGGCGCAGGCCGTGGCCTCGTCCAGAAGCGAGGCATTGGCGATATCGAGCCCGGTCAGATCACAAACCAGCGTCTGGAAGTTCAGGAGCGCTTCAAGACGGCCCTGGCTGATTTCCGGCTGATACGGCGTGTAGGCCGTGTACCAGGCCGGATTCTCCAGAATGTTGCGCTGGATGACGGGAGGCAGGATCGTGCCGTGATAGCCCTGCCCGATCATGGATTGCATGACCACATTGCGGCTTGCGATCTGCTTGAGCCGCGCCAGCGCCTCGCTCTCGGTCAGCGCGGGGCCGACGCCAGAGGCCTTGCGGTCCAGAATGGCAGAAGGCACCGTCTGCTCGATCAGCGCGTCGATGCTTGGCACACCGAGCGTCTTGAGCATGGAAACGACTTCGCCAGGGCGCGGGCCGTTATGGCGTGAGACGAACTGGTCATCTTCATGCGCGGGCCACAGCGATGTATTGGGCGACGTATTGAGCGGGGCGTTACGGGTCACGTCTCGGCAGATCCTTGTCAGGAACGCAAACGAGTCAGGACGGCACGGGCCACCCTGTGCTCGGAAGGAAACATCAGACCGGCCATCCGGATCTGACGATACAAAAAGAGCCGGACTGGCAAGCCAGCCCGGCGGTCAGATCAGAGCGACGCCTTGTAGGCATCCGCATCGAGCAGGGATTCGAGCTGGGCAGAGTCGCTTACGCGCAGCTTGAAGATCCAGCCCTCGCCTTCCGGATCGGTACCGACCAGCGTCGGCTCGTCGGAAAGACGGGTGTTGAACCCGGCCAGAACACCGCTCACCGGGGCATAGATGTCCGAAGCGGCCTTGACGGATTCGACAACGGCGGCAGGCTCACCCTGCGGCACTTCGGTGCCTTCGTCTTTGGCTTCCACAAAAACCAGCTCGCCGAGTTCGTCGGAAGCATGAGCCGTGATGCCGACCGTGGCGATATCGCCTTCGAGACGGATCCATTCATGGGACGGGGTGTAGTAGGTGGTGCTCATTGATCGCGTTCTCTCAGTTGACGGTTTTCAGCGTTTGAAGCCGGGCGGGACGAAAGGCAGGGCGCGCACCTGAACCGGCACGAACTTGCCGCGCAGGGCGCCGTAAAGCGTGGTGCCAAGGGCGGCATGAGCCGTCTCGACATAACCCATCGCCACAGGGGCATTGATGCTGGGGCCAAAAGCACCGGAGGTGACGACACCCACCTTCTGCGTGCCTGCCTCATCGGCAAAAAGTTCTGTGCCAGCGCGAACGGGCGCACGCCCTTCCGCTGCCAGACCCACGCGCAGGCGGGACACACCCTCACGCGCCTGCTTCATGATGATGTCAGCGCCCGGGTAGCCCCCTGCACGGGCCCCGCCTTCGCGGCGCGCCTTCTGCATGGCCCAGCCAAGGGCAGCTTCAACGGGTGTGGTGGTTTCATCCAGATCATTGCCGTACAGGCACAGACCGGATTCGAGACGCAGGCTGTCACGCGCACCAAGCCCGATGGGCAGAACGCGCTCATCTGCCAGAAGCGCACGGGCAATCTGCCCGGCATGCTCGGCCGGGATGCCGATCTCATAGCCATCCTCACCCGTGTAACCCGAGCGGGTCAGGGTGCAGGCAACGCCATCGATGTCAGCCTCGATCGCATCCATGAAACGCATCTCAGCGGCTTCGGGGCAGAGATCCTGAAGCACGTTGACGGCTTCGGGGCCCTGAAGCGCCAGCAGGGCGCGGTCATCGAGCTTCTCGATCACCACCCGATCCCCGAGGGCTGCTTCCATCAACGCGGTATCAGCAGCCTTGCAGGAGGCGTTGACCACCACGAACAGCCAGTCACCCATATTGGCGACCATCAGATCGTCGCGGATACCACCGGCATCGTTGGTGAGAAAACCGTAGCGCTGGCGGTTGGCACCCAGACCTGCCAGATCGACCGGAATAAGGCTCTCAAGCGCGAGGGCGGCATCCTGCAGCGTGCCCTGCTTTGGCGTGATACGCAGCTGCCCCATATGGGAGACGTCGAACAGCCCCGCGCTTTTGCGCGTATGCAGGTGCTCTGCCATGAGCCCGGCCGGGTATTGCAGGGGCATGGAATAGCCTGCGAACGGCACCATACGGGCGCCAAGTTCGATATGCAGGTCATTGAGCGGCGTGAAACAGAGCGCGTCGGACAACGGGCGGAATCCCCCAAGGCAGAAAACGAAAAAATCGTCGCCCCTTCTGTCGCCTTTGCCTGAGATCGCTATCCCGTCGGCGGACACCCTACAGGGATGCCTCTCTCCAGAAGTTCCAGCCGATCGCGGTCCTTTTGCCTGAGAGTTTCCGGGGCGGTTGCTCCTTCGGCGCCGGAAAAATTGTCCGGTCTCTCCCGTGAATCGGTGTTTACTCTTCGCAGAATTGGAGCAGAAAAGTCAATTCCGGAAACTGATCGGATTCGTTTCATGTCTGAAAGCTTCACAGTCATCGCTGAATTCGCCGCACCGGCTGAAAACTTCGACAAATTCCTCGAAATCTGCTGCTACGACAGCGACCGCTCCCTCGCCGATGAGGAAGGTTGTCTGGCCTTCGATGTACTCACCCAGCAGGACGCGCCTGACATCATTGTGCTGCACGAGGTCTATACAGGGCGCGCTGCTTTCGAGGCGCATCTCAAGACGCCCCATTTCGAGAAATTTGCTGCTGCCCTGCGCGAATTCGGCATTGAAGAGCGCAATGTGCGGCTCTTCACGCATCGTCACCCCCTGACCCTCTGACAAATCACCATGACATTCCGGTGATCTGGCTGCGCCCAGGGTCATGAGTCACAGCCTCACCGGACGCGTTTCTAACATCTGGCCACGCGCATGACCGGAACGTAACGCTGCAAGGGTTTTCCTGCCCTTTGCCCTCGCCTAGTCTGCCTGCTTCGTATCCCCGCATGATGTTGCGGGGCGCGTATGATTGACGCGCCCGATTTGCATGACTGAGCCAGCATGACTTTGTTCTCAAGCTTTCTCCCCCGACGCCCGGCCCTGTCGCCCTCGCGGGAGGCTATTGCCCATGCTGCGCGTCGCCCGGAGGCCGAGGCCTTTGCCGGGCTGCTCACTCGGGCCACCCTGCCAGAACCCCTGACAGAGCGGGCGGAGACACAGGCACGCATTCTCACGACCCATTGGCGCGCTCATGCCGAGACAAACGGCATCGAGACCATGATGCAGGCTTTCCCCCTCGCCTCTCCCGAAGGCAAGGCATTGCTCTGTCTCGCGGGCACCCTCCTTCGCATTCCCGACTCAGCCACGCGTGATGCGCTGATACGCGACCAGATCGGTCAGGGTGACTGGCATCATCATGGCGGTGATGAGCCTCCCCTGTTCCTGAATGCGGCAAGCTGGGCCATGTCGACCTCATCGAAGCTCCATGCCGCCCCGGGCGGTTTGCGCGGCCTCGCCATGCGCAGCGGAGCACCTTTCATCCGCCATGGCGTCGAGAAAGCCATACGCATGATGGGCAGCCAGTTCATTCTGGCAGAGACCCTCGGGCAGGCCCTGCGACGCCATCGTCCGGCTGAGCAAAAGGGTTTCAGCCTGGCCTGTGCATCCCTGCATGGCAGCGCCCAGACGGCGGAAGAAGCCGATCGTGCACGCCATGACGCATTGGCAATGGTGGAGACCCTCGGCCGGCATGGCAGGGGGCAGACCTTGTATGAACGCCCTGCCCTGTCGCTCCGGCTGTCCTCACTGCATCCCCGGTTCGAGACCACCCAGCGCGACCGCGTCATGAATGAGGTCCTGCCTGTTCTGGTGATGCTGGCACAACGTGCCATGGCAGCCAATGTGATCCTGCAATTCGATGCCGAGACAGGAGACAAACTCGAGCTGTGCCTCGATCTGTTCGATGCGCTCTGTCACGCCCCTGAAATTGCCGGCTGGAACGGTCTTGGCTTTACCGTGCAGGCCTATGACAAGCGGTCCCTGCCCCTTATCGAGCATCTGGTGGCGCTCGCCAGCGAGACCCGGCGACGCGTGGTGCTGCGTCTGGTCAAAGGCAGTTATCGTGATGAGGAAATCCGGCACAGTCAGGCCAGGGCAAACGCCGACTACACTGTCTTTACCCGCAAGTGCCATAGTGACGTCAGCTATATCGCCTGCGCCCGTCGCGCCCTGGAAGAAGAGGCTGCGCTTTACCCGCAATTCGCAACCCATAATGCCCGCAGCATAGCGACCATTCTTGCCATTGCGCCCGAATGGCGGCCGGGGCTTTACGAATTCGGCTGCGTGCATGGCATGGGGGAAACGCTCTATACCCCTCTGGTCTCGACACGTCCGCGCAGCGCTGCCTGTCGTATTCTGTCACCTGTCGGGGCCGATTCACATCTTGGCCCTTATCTGGTGCATCGCCTTCTCGAAAATGGCGCGCCTACCTCCTTCATCAATCAGGTCGCCAACCGGGCCGTCTCTCTTGATGCACTCATTGCCGATCCCGTAACGCTGGCACGCGCACCGCTGCCCCACGGCTCACCGGACCCATCGCTCAGCCTGCCTGCCGATCTCTACGGGGCAGAACGACAGGGGGCCATCGCGCCGGATCTCGACAACCCGCTCGATCTGGAAAACCTGATCGCAGGATTTACCGCGACAGCCCGTGTTTTCAGGGCCATGCCCATTGGCCCGGCCATGCCACGGCCAGAAGGGCGCGCGCGCTCAATCACCAACCCGGCGGCGCATGACGATCATGTTGGTGTCGTCATCTATGCCAGACCGCGCGATATCGATGCTGCCCTCAATACTGCCGAGGGTGAACAGATATGGCGTCGCACCACCGCACAGGAGCGCGCGGACTGTCTCGATCGTGTCGCCGTGGCCATCGAGCAGGATTGCGCGACGCTGCTCGAACTTCTGATTCGCGAGGCAGGAAAGACACTCGCCAATGCCACGCACGAACTCTGTGAGGCCGTGAATTTCCTGCGGTACTATGCGGCGCAACTGCGCAAGCTGGATGAAACAGGGCGGCACGGTGCACCGCTTGGCACGATACTGTGCATCAGCCCGTGGAATTTCCCTGTTGCCAGTTTCACTGGTCAGGTTGCCGTCGCCCTGGCTGGGGGCAATGCCGTCATTGCCAAGCCTGCGGAAGAAACACCGCTTGTCGCAGCCCATCTGCTCTCGCTTTTCATGGAAGCGGGCCTGCCGCCATCGGCCCTCCAGCTCCTGCCGGGCGAAGGCAATGTCGGCGCTTCGCTGGTGGCCGACCCCCGTATCGACGGCGTCATGTTCACTGGCTCGACCGCCGTGGCCAAGACCATCAGCCGCGAGTTGCTGGGTCGTACCGGGCGAACCGGCCAGCCTGTGCCCCTCCTGTCCGATACCAGCGGGCAGAATGCGATGCTCGTCGATAGCAGCGTACCGCTCGATCAAGTCATTCCCGACGTCCTGACCTCCGCCTTTGACAGTGCCGGCCAACGCAGCGCTTCCCTGCGCGTCCTTCTGGTGCAGGAAGACAGCGCAGATGAACTCATCGAACGTTTGCGTGGTGCCATTATCGAACGTCACCTCGGCGCACCGGACAGGCTGTGCTGCGATATCGGCCCCCTGATTTCGGCTGGGGCGCGTGTTCGGGTGGAAGCCCATGTCGATCGGATGCGCCGCGCCGGTTATCCCGTCTGGCAGCCCGACATGCGCGTCGAGACATTGAAGGGCCATTTCGTCCCTCCCACACTTATCGAAATTGGCCGCGTTGCCGATATCGGACAGGAGGTATTCGGCCCGGTTCTGCATATCCGGCGCTATGCGCGTCACGAGCTCGACGGCGTCGTGGATGCCCTCAATGCCACAGGCTATGCCCTGACCTTTGGCGTGCAGAGCCGTATCCAGGAGAGTATCAACCGTGCCTGTGCCCGCAGCCGCGCTGGCAATATCTATATCAATCGCGGCATCATCGGCGCACGAATCGGGACGGAGCCTTTCGGCGGGCGCGGGCTTTCCGGCTCTGGCCCCAAGCTGGGTGGTCCCCTGCTCCTCCCACGCCTGATGCATGGCGCACCCTGCCCGCTCGAAGCGTCGCCAGAGGCGCCTGTCCCCGCCACGGCGCGCGCCTTTCTTGCCTTTCTCGAACCCCGGGACCCGCCTTCGGCCCGCCGTGTAAGAGCCGTGATCGCACACAGATTATGCGGCCTCACCCTCGACATGCCTGGCCCGAATGGAGAAACCAGCCGCTATATGCTGCGCCCCAAGGGCGTCATTCTCTGTGCCTGCGAAAGCTGGCCTGCCCTGCTGCACGCCGTGGGGCTCGCGCTTGGCGCAGGAAATCAGGTTCTGGTTCTGGCACCCGATAACGCAGTGGAGTGGCTGAGGCAGGTCTCTCGCCAGCTGGCCAATGTCATCACGCGCGTCGATCCCGGTGCGCTGCCGGAATGTGATGCCATGCTCATCCAGCGTGGCGCCGAGAGTGCCGAACAGGCCGCCCTGACCGTTACGGCACGCGAGGGCATGGTGGTCCCGGTCTATGATCTGGATACGGTCCGGCCTGAGTGGCTGCTGAGTGAAACCGTGATCACAACCAACGAAGCCGCCTGCGGTGGTGATATCACCCTGCTGATACAACAGGAGTTCTGAGCGGTTTTGTCATGGGTCTTGTGAAATACTGATGGTCCTGTCGCCTGAATTGCGCCCCCGATATGTCCGGCAGTCGAGGGACGATGAGGCAGCAGCAACACAGGATTTCGCAAGGAAGGGTCATATCGAACCCGGAATATGGGTTGTCAGCCGCGCGCGTTTGCACTTTGGTAATGAATACACATGATCGATCTGCATCTCGTGGAGTATCACGCTTGACCATTCGCCTTTTTCGCGCGGGCACATTTCTGGCTGCCCTCGTTCTCGGCACGCATGCCGTGCCTGCTTTCGCGGCCCCGGCCAGCGCCTCCGCACAGGGCCAGCCGCAGCCGGAAGCCACACCGCTGCCCTCGCCCCTGCCGCAACCCAAGGACATTGCCTTTCCCGGCACGCTCAAGCTGAGCGTCAATGCCACGGATCTGGATCATCATGTCATGACCATGCATGAGACCGTGCCCGTGCCGCAGAGTGCCCGCGAAGCCGGTGAACTGGTGCTGCTCTATCCCAAATGGGTACCGGGCGGTCATGCGCCGGAAGGCACGATCATGCAGCTTGGTGGCCTGGTCGCGAGCGCCGGCGGCAAGACCATTCCCTGGCTGCGCGACCCGGTGGATGTGTTTGCCTTCCACGTGCCCGTCACCAAGGACCAGACGCAACTCGACCTCGACTTCAAGCTTCTCTCGCCGGTGACGGATGATGAAGGGCGCGTGGTCATGACGCCCCATATCGTCAATGTGCAGTGGAACGAGGTCTCGCTTTACCCGGCGGGCTACTACTCGCGTAACATCCCTGTTCAGGCCAGCGTGACCCTGCCGCATGGCTGGCAGGCTGCAACGGCGCTGCGCACCAATGGCAACGCAACCGGCGACACCCTCAATTATGGCGTGGTGCCGTATAACACGCTGGTCGATTCACCGATCTTCGCCGGGGCCTATTTCCGCAAGGTCGCGCTCAACGCACCGGGTGGCGTGCCTGTCACACTGAACATGGTGGCCGACAAGCCGGGCGATCTGGCCTATGACGATGCCGAATTGCAGATCCACCGCAATCTGGTCACGCAGGCCATTCTGACTTTCGGCTCGCAGCACTACGCCCATTACGACTTCCTGATGGCACTGACGGACGAGCTCGGCGGGATCGGGCTTGAGCATCACCAGTCGAGCGAAGACAGCGTGAGCGAGGATTACTTCACGGACTGGAAGCATTCCTTCCCGCAGCGCGACCTGCTGGCCCATGAATATACCCATTCATGGAACGGCAAGTATCGCCGCCCGGCCGATCTGTACGGCCCCACCTTCAACACGCCCCAGCGCGGCTCGCTGCTGTGGGTGTATGAGGGGCAGACCCAGTTCTGGGGCAATGTCCTCGCGGCCCGTTCCGGACTTGTGTCGAAGGATCAGGGCTTTGAAGCGCTCGCTCTGATGGCGGCCAGCTACGACGCCCAGGCCGGACGGGCATGGCGTCCGGTTGCCGATACCACGAATGACCCGATCATCGCCCAGCGTGCCCCCCAGTCCTGGCGCGACTATCAGCGCTCGGAAGATTACTATGTTGAAGGTCAGCTCGTCTGGCTTGATGCCGACATGATGATCCGCAAACTTTCGCATGACACGAAATCGCTCGACGATTTCGCCAAGGCGTTCTTTGGCACCAATAACGGCAGCATCATCGTCAGCACCTACACCTTCGATGATGTCGTCCTGACCCTGAATAAGGTCGTGCCCTATGACTGGGCGAAGTTCCTGCATGAGCGCATCAGCACCGTGCAAAAGCGCGCGCCTTTGGGTGGGCTCGAAGCCGGTGGCTACAAGCTGGTCTTTACCGACAAGGAAAACGCATTCGAGGCGCAGGCTGGCAAGAACCGCCATCGCCTCAGTCTGCGTTTCTCGCTGGGTGTGATCATCAGCGCCAAGAACGGCAAGCTCGGCACGGTCGCCTGGGACAGCCCCGCCTACAAGGCTGGTCTGGCCATTCATGACGAGATCGTTGCCGTCAATGGCGATACGTTCTCACCCGAAGGCCTGATCGATGCCATCAAGGCCGCGAAAACCGACAAGGCGCCCATCACGCTTCTGGTCAAATCGGGCGAGCATTACCGCACCGTGGCCATTCCCTACCATGACGGCCTGCGCTACCCGCATCTGGAACGTCTGGACAACACCCCCGACCGCCTGACGACGCTCTATTCGCCGCATCACTGAGCCGGCATCGCGAACGAGGATATTCAGGGGGCGTTACAGCCCCCTGTTTCTTTACACCTATGAGGCGTTGGCGTCTGACGAGACAGATCGCTCCGCAACGCGCCTCTACGGCGCGGCTTCAGGCCGAGGCGATAAAATTGAATTCCAGCCTCTGGCCCGGCACGTCGAAGCTCGGTTTCAGGCGCAGGGTCATGGCGGGTCGGGCCGGACCAAGCGCCTCGGCAATGATCCGCTGGCAGGCCGTAAACACCACGCTATCGGGTATCATATACGCCAGATGCGTGATGTCCTCAGGCACAAGCCCATGTGTCGCCAGAATATCGCGTATGCGGGCAAGGGCATTCTGACATTCCTCAATCAGGCTCTCGGGCGGTTTGCCGTCCGGGCCCAGCCCTGTCACACCGTAATAGGTCACGCTGTCCTGCAGGACGGGACGAGGAGAGAGGGAGGAATGGTCGTGCATGACGGCACTCATAACCCACAATCACGGGACTGCACATCGCCTTTCATCATTCCCCGAGACGGGCAGATCCACGCATCCTGTGCGAGCCTTGCGGGGATAGGTGTTGTGCTCACCGGACAATCGGGATGCGGCAAATCCAGCCTCCTGCTCCGCCTGATCGACTCAGGCCTCGATCTGGTGGGAGATGATCGTCTGGTCATCCGCGATCTCCATGCCTCTGCCCCCCCGGCTCTCGCCGGGATGATCGAGATTCGCGGGCTGGGTCTGGTTCGGATGCCCTATCGCGCTACGGCAAGGCTTGGCCTGCATGTTCATCTGTCGATCCCATCCAGGCCAGTCCGCCTGCCAGAGAAAACTGTCGAACCCGATACAGGACTATGGCAGATGACTCTGAACGGCTTTCACGCGGACGCGGTGGCGATCATTCGCGCGGCGCTGCGCTGCCGCCTGGGTGATTTCACACTTCTTTGCGGCCTCAATGGGGGGAACGCCTCCTGTCTCCCCCTCCCCAGCGACCTTGAAGAAGGTTAAGGTTCTGGTGGTATTTTTTCCGTCCGGTAACTGGAGTGGCGATTTGTGAGTTCAGCGCGGCGCATCCTGCTGGTGACCGGCCTTTCAGGCGCGGGGAAATCCTCGATCCTGCGTATCCTTGAGGATATCGGCTACGAGGTCACGGACAATCCGCCGCTGACCTTGCTCGACGCCCTGGCCGCCCGAACGGTGGAGCCTCTGGCCATCGGCATTGATGTGCGCACCAGAGGGTTCGAGGCCAGAGCCGTCATCATGGCGCTAGCGCAGCTGCGTACCCAGCGCGACCTGCATGTGGAGCTGCTCTACGCGACGGCAGAGACAGAAGTGCTGTTACGACGTTTCACGGCCACGCGCCGTCGTCACCCGCTGGACAACAATTCGGAAATCGCACCGGGCCTTGTGGCGAGCATCGAGCAGGAGATTGCCCTGCTGGCGCCCCTGCGTGATGAAGCCGATCTGTTGATCGATACATCCGACCTGCCCCCCCATGATCTGCGCCGCTTGATCGAGTCGCGTTTTGGCCATCAGAATGATGGCGACTCGATGACAGTCACCCTGCTTTCCTTCGCCTACCCGGCCGGTCTTCCCCGTGAGGCCGATCTCGTATTCGATGCCCGGTTCCTGCGTAACCCGCATTACGACCCTGAACTGAAAGCCCGCACAGGGCTCGAGGCTGTGGTGCGCGAATACGTGCAGCAAGACCCCGATTACCTGAATTTCTTTTCACGCATCATGGGACTGCTCGAACTTGTTCTGCCTCGTTTCGTAACTGAAGGAAAAAAGCACGCGACCGTGGCTATTGGCTGCTCAGGGGGTCAGCACCGCTCCGTAACACTTGTTGAAGAGATTGCAGCCGCGTTAAGCCGCGCCGAAGAGATTAAACTCTTGTCAGATGTGCCAATCGTCGTCATGCATCGGGAACTGGCACGTCAGGGACGCAGCTCATGGCGATGGGTCCGCGCCCCTCAGCAACTTGCCATACCGGATGAACAGATACGGACAGAGCCGTCTTGATTACCGTGATGGATGACCAATATCTCTCGGGGTCGCCACGAAAATGGCGTCATGCACCCCTTGAAGGAATGCCCCGATGATCGGGATCGTTCTTGTTACCCACGGTTCCCTGGCTCAGTCTCTCCTTGAAATCGTGACCCATGTGGTCGGTCCCCAGCCACAAATAGAAGTCATGGGTGTAAGCCCCGACGACGATGTCGTTGCCGCAAGAGCCCACCTTGGTTCTGCCATCGCCTCGGTCGATACAGGTGACGGCGTTCTTCTCCTGACTGACATGTTTGGCAGTACCCCTTCCAATCTTGCCCTTTCGCTGCGTCAGGAAGGCCTTGTCGAGGTGCTGGCCGGTGTCAACGTGCCGATGCTGGTCAAGCTCGCCAAGACGCGCTGCACACGCAGCCTTGCAGAATGTGCCGAGCTGGCCACTCTGGCGGGACGCAAATACATCGCCGCCGCCTATGAGCTGCCGCCTTCCTGTTTGCAGGGTGGCAAGAGCTGTGAAATGGTTGTGACGACGACCATGAGCTATGTTCCCCCCCTCACCCCGCTGATCACACCGCTGCGCCAGGTTGCCCGTTGATGTCGGGCACGGTTTCGAGCCCGACCCTTGAGCGCGATGTCACGATCGTCAATCGCCTGGGCCTGCATGCCCGGGCCGCAGCGAAATTCGTTACAGCGGCCGAAGGCTTCAAGGCTGATGTTGAGGTCAGCCGTCATGGCCAGACCGTGTCTGCCCTGTCCATCATGGGGCTAATGATGCTTGGCGCGGGCCGGGGTGAGACCATACTGCTCTCCGCCAAAGGGCCCCAGGCCAGCGCGGCGCTCGATGCCCTGATCGCCCTCGTTTCTGACGGCTTTGGTGAACGTGATTAAGCGACTGCGCCGCCCGTCGAGCGAAGTTGTCCAGCCTGATACCGACCTCCCCATGCAAATCCTGCAGGGTGTCGGGATTTCGGCAGGTGTCGTTATCGCGCGCGCCAGCCTGACCTATGAGCGCCCCCTGCCCGTTATCGAGGCGCTCCCCTCCCTGCTGGGGAGTGACGCAGAGCGGGCGCGGCTGGATGAGGCCATAGCTCTCACGCTCAAGCAGCTGCGCAAGCTGCGCACCAAACTCAATGCCCTGCCGGAAGAAGGGCGTATCGAAATCGATGCGCTGCTTTCGGTGTATGAGCGTATGCTTAACCATTCGCGCCTCGTTCGGGCGGCGCATCGCCGGATCGGGGAAGACGGGCTGACCGCCGAAGCCGCTGTGCAGATCGAAAGCGACGCACTGGCGGCCATGGCCGGGCCGCAACCCGACATGCCTGAAGAGGAAATTGAAGGCGCAAGGCGTCGTGAAGGTGAATTCCGTGAGGTGGCCAGACGGCTCCTGCGTAATCTGACCGGTGTTTCCTTCAAGGCATTCTCCGATGTCCAGGGCGGCTCCATTCTCGTTGCCGAGCAGATCAGACCGGCCGATGCCGCCGTCATTGATCCGAACCGCATTGCGGCTGTGCTTTCGGAAGGCGGCGGGGTAACCGACCATACCGCCATCATGCTGCGTGCGCTCAATGTGCCAGCCATTCTTGCCATTCCCAATCTGACCGATCGCATCAATGACGGTGATCTGCTGATTGTGGACGGGTCGAGCGGCAGGATCATCCTGCACCCAGACTCGACCACGCTGGCGGAGGCACGTTCGGCAATGGCCGAGGAGGCCAGGGAACGAAAGGGAATTGGCAGATTACGACGCCTGCCCAGCCGACTGGTGAGCGGCGAGGATGTCGAGCTGTTGGCCAATGTCGAGATCCCGAATGAACTCCCCCTGCTGCATCGCAACGGCGCAGCAGGCATTGGCCTTTTGCGGACCGAATTCCTGTTCGATGAAGCTGCGCCTCTGCCTGATGAGGATGGGCAGTACGAGATCTATGCCCGCATCGTGGCCGACATGCCCAATATGACCACCACCATCAGGGTGCTGGACTGGGGTGGTGAAAAAGGATTGTCGCGGCTGCGCCAGCTTGGGATTCAGGGCGAAGAGGAAGAGGAAAACCCGGCGCTTGGCGTGCGTGGCCTGCGCTTGCTGCTTCGTCACCCGGAAATTCTTGAAACGCAGCTCTGCGCTATTTTGCGCGCCAGCCTGCATGGCCAGCTACGTATCCTTCTGCCCATGGTCAGCTCGGTGAACGAGGTTATCGCCACCCGACAGATCTACGAACGCTGCGCCAAAAGGCTGCGTCGTCGTGGCGTGAAACTTCCTGCCGATCTGCCACCGCTTGGCGTGATGATCGAGACGCCGGCTGCTGCCCTGACGGCGGGTGCCCTGGTGCGACAGGCCGAGTTTCTGGCGCTCGGCACCAACGACCTGACGATGTACACGCTCGCCGTCGATCGGACTGCTGCCATGGGTTCCGAGCTCTACACAACCCTGCACCCCGCCCTGCTCCGATTGCTTCGCCTCACGATTGACGAGGCGCTTCGCGCGCACCGACCCGTCTGTGTCTGTGGCGAGATGGCATCGGACCCACGTGCTGTCGCCCTGCTGATCGGTATGGGGCTGCGCTCATTCTCGATGTCGGCGGCGCTTCTCCCACCGGTCAAGCGCATGATCCGTTCGCTCAGCCTTGATTCCTGTGATGCTCTCTACCGTCAGGCCATACTTGTGGAAGATCCCACCGAACTGCATCGCATCATTCGCGAGTTCGCGGTCTGATTTTCAGGTGCCTGCACGAGTTTTCTGAGCGGTCAGGAAAGGCCTGACCGCAAACGAAAAAAGGGAGCCATAGGCTCCCTTTTCCGGCTGGATGATTATGAGGGCGTGAAGGCCCTTAGTGACGCAGTTCTTCCGGAACCTTGCCGCCGTTTTCGGCCAGCTTCTGCATGACCTGACGGATGAGCCAGACATTCATGCTGGCCGTGTCCTCGGTGCTTTCCGTGTAGTGCAGCTCCTGCGCCAGATGCTTGCGGGCATCGAGCGAGCTATCCATGTCGAGCAGCTTGAGCAGATCGACAATCGACGTGCGCCAGTTGAGCGTCTGGCCCTTATCGGCTGCCATCTGGGTCAGCACGGCGTCAACGTCGACCGGCGCACTCGGTGCCGTCGGCGTGGTGGAACCCGGTGCAGCAGGCGCCTCAGCGCCAGAAGCCGCCCCATTCGAGCCACTGGCAGGGGCAGCCTCCGCGTGACCGAAGATCTTGCTCATGATCGTGCTGAAGATACCCATTGATCGCTTCTTCCTTCTGACGGATCTGCCAGCCAGTAGTGCTGGACCGACCCTATATTTCATTCAGTAACAAAAAGTGACATGTGACCCTGAGGCCGCACAGCTTCTCTGTTCAGCACTATCGCCCCAGTGCGCAAAAGGTTTTTTTCTTTGGCGTGATATTTTGGCAACATAGTGAGGTTCGGACGCCCAATTGCACAGCCATAAGGTGCCCTCTACGCGAGCCATGCCCCTCATCGTGGAAGACCCCCCTCATGCCCCATGCCAATGCCGTTCATTTCATCGCCGGCCTGCCTCGCTCAGGGTCCACGCTGCTCTCAGCCCTTCTGGCCCAGAACCCCGCCATTGTAACGTCGGGGCGCAGTTCACCCGTCGCCCCCATGATGCTGCGTGTCGCGTCCCTGATGGCTGAGGGAGATTACGCCGGTGATTTCGATGCGGCGAAAAGGGACCGTGTGATGCGCCGCTTGCTGGAGAGCTACTACGCCATAACCGACCCCCAGCAGATCGTCATCGACACGCATCGCGATTGGTGCGCCCGGATGGGGCTGATCGATGCCGTATTTCCACAAGCCAAAGTCATTTGCTGCGTGCGTGATCCAATCTGGATTCTCGACTCGCTGGAGCGACTGATCGTGCGCGATCCGGTCCTTTCCTCCAATCTCGTACCACTGTCCAGAAGGGCCACGCAGCATGACCGGCTGGACTATATTCTCTCACCCGAGGGCGTCTTTGGCTATGCGTGGCGCGTCCTCAACGAGGCGTTCCACGGCCCCTATGCGCATCGGCTCATTCTGGTGGATTACGATTATCTGGCCCGCGCACCATGTCAGGCTCTGGACAGCCTGACACGGGCGCTGGGACTGCCACCTCATGATTACGATCCCGACCATGTGGTGACACCCGATACGGACAAATTCGATCAGGCTCTCGGCACACCGGGTCTGCACGCGCTACGCCCCCGTGTTGCACCGAAGCCCAGACGCTCGATCCTGCCGCCCGCCATGCGCGAAAGGCTGGAAGGCGGCAAGTTCTGGCGCAGCGCACAGGCCCGTGAGAGCGGAGCACTCATCCTGTGCTGATCCCGCCATCCAGCGCGGCGGATGAAAAAGCGCCGGGCTGCGCCGGCGCATCGGACGTCAGAACACCAGCACAGATTTACCGATGCTCTTTCCGCTTTCGCTCTCACTATGCAGCCTGCCCAGTGCCGCAGCACTGAGGCCCTGAGCCCGGTGATACTCTGTCTCCACCACATCTCCGGACTGAACAAGCGAGGAGATCTGCTCGAGAATATCATGTTGCCTTGCCTGATCGGGCGTGGCGAAAAGCGAGCGTGTAAACATGAATTCCCATGAGATCGTGGCACTCTTTTTCTTGAACCCCACGATATCGAAATGCGGGGGATCGTCGATCACGCTCAGATGCCCCTGAGGCGCCAGGATTTCCTCATAAAAAGCCTGATGGCGGTCCGTTGCTGTCAGGGCGGCGATATGGGTTACCTGTTCGAAACCAAGGGCCCGTATCTGGGCTGCCATATCCTGCCGATGATCGATCACATGATGCGCGCCCATCCTGAGCACCCAGTCGCGCGTTTCATCCCGTGATGCTGTGGCGATGACGGTAAGACGCGTCAGCTTGCGGGCCAGCTGGATGAGAATCGAGCCCACACCCCCAGCGCCGCCGACAACCAGCAGGACGCCTTTTGTCAGGTTGGTAACCGCCATGCGGTCAAAAAGCATTTCCCATGCTGTCACGCTGGTCAGCGGTAGCGACGCGGCCTGCCCCCAATCGAGACGGTCCGGCATATGGCCGACCAGTCTCTCATCGACCGTCTGCATCTCGGCATTGCTGCCCTGGCGCATCAGGGCACCGGCATAGAACACCTTGTCACCCGGTTTGAAGAAACGGACCTCCGGGCCCGTGGCCTCGACGATTCCGGCGGCATCCCAGCCCAGAACGCGCCATGCCTCGCCATCCAGCGCACCGGCCCGCACACGTATCTTGGTATCGACGGGATTGATCGAGACCGCCCTGACCCGCACGAGCAGGTCGTGCCCTTTCGGGGCCGGAGGGTCGGGCAGGGTAATGTCCTGCAAGACATCAGGCGCACCGGGCGCCTTGTAGCCAACTGCTTTCATGGAAGTGATCCCTCCCGGAAACATGTCCTTGGAGCAATCAGACTAGACCATCATCCGTGCTGATGGAATTCCCTGACGGGTGACCCGGGGCACTTACGCTACGGGCACTCATGCTCAGGGCTCTCCAGAGATGGGCACTCCCGCCATATGCATCAAGCCGCGAGCATGGATGCCGTCACGTAGCAGATCAGGCATGACAAGGGGTCATGCCTCAAACCTGCAGGAAGTCAGGCCGGGCGAACCAGCTCATAAAGCGCTACGGCAGCAGCATTGGAAACGTTGAGGCTTTCCATGTCACCGGGCATGTAGACGCTGGCGATCTCATCGCAGCTTTCCCGGGTCAGGCGCCTGAGGCCCGCCCCTTCTGCACCCAGAACCAGCGCTACGCGACGGCCCGCAAAACCCTGACCGTTCAACATCGAGCCGCCCGCATCCAGACCCACCGTCCAGAGACCGGCATTTTGCAGCTGGGCAATGATGCGCGAGAGATTGACCTCACGCAGGATGGGCACGACATCCAGCGCTCCTGAGGCCGCCTTGGCCAGCGCCCCGCCTTCCTGAGGTGTATTGCGGTCCTGCACCACAAGAGCAGCTGCCCCGAATGCCGCTGCCGACCGCAATATCGCACCGATATTGCGCGGATCGGTTACCTGATCGAGAATCAGCAAGGGACCCTCGCGGCTGGACAGCACGTCATCGAGATAGGGCGGGGTCAAGGGTTCGACGCGCATGCAGACGCCCTGATGCACGGCGTCACGCTCACAAAGATGGTCCAGTCGCTGGCGCTCGACCACGTTGGGGGAAATACGGATCGGAACCTGTCTGGCTTCGAGTGCCGAGAGGGCTTCTTTCGTGACCAGCAGTTCGTGCACGTCGCGATCTGCATTGCGCAGGGCCGCTTCAACGGCATGCAGGCCATACATCCAGTATCCGGCGGCGGATGAGCGCCCACCGGAGGAACGGCCGCCTGAAGAACGCCCCTCGAAAGAGCGTTCGCCAGAGGGGCGATCCTCTGGGGCGCGGTTTTCGGAAGCGCGGGCAGCGCGCGAGGCGGATGAGCGTGAAGGGCGTCTGGACATGAGCGCTCTATGAAAGCAAGCCGCCCGTCATGCAACAAAAATGAAGAAAGCTTGTTGACACCAATCCTGATCCGCCATATTCCCCGTCCCGACCTGGAGAGATGCCCGAGTGGCTAAAGGGGGCGGACTGTAAATCCGCTGGTGTACGCCTACGTTGGTTCGAATCCAACTCTCTCCACCAGGTCCCCTTCCTTTAGAAAATTCAATCATTTGCTGTCGATGCGCTAACGCGCTCCGGGCTGTTCGAGGCAATAAGCAGTCCTTGTCGTCGCGTGAGGCTGAGACCGCCTGCTCTGCGTTCTGTACGAGCGATCGGCGACCGGACAAGTCCTTCCAGTGCCTCCCCGCCCTGTCCGCCTTCGTTCGTTTTGATCACGCATCGTCGCCAGGGCGGATTGCGCCTTGCGCCTGTCTCATTGCAAACAACTATTGCTTCGTTGGTCGGGTCGAAAGGCGCCCCCTCCAAGTCAGAAGCCCGATGCAGGACAATGAACCAGGGAAGTAACGGCACATGCGCTGCAAACCGAATTTTTCGAGACTGATGCCCGCCGCGCGACGTGGCCGGGATGCCGGTATCGCGCGTATGGGCACAGCCTCACTCGCTCTACTTGGCCTTGTCGCCTTCAGCGGGGTGACCGCCAATGGGGTTGCCATAAGTGCGGCGCATGCCGAGCCACGCCTGGTCATTCTCGATGATGACGGATTTGCCCTTGCCCAGTGGATGGTCATCAAGGCGCCGAATGTGAAGGTTCTGGGCGTCACGACCGTGACAGGCGATGCCTGGGCGAAAGAAGCCACAGCCGATGCGCTTCGTGGTGTGGAAATTGCCGGCCGGCCGGATCTGCCTGTCTATACAGGGGCCACCTATCCATTGGTGAATACCGAAGCGCAGACCGAACGCTGGGAAACCCTTTACGGCAAGCTTGTCTGGAAAGGCGTGTGGATGAAGCACTGGGTAGAGCCCACTCTTCAGAAACTCCCACCCTATCACGGTCCGGATGTCGTGCCGGACCTGCCTCAGGGCAATCCGACCATCAAGGCGCAACACGAACGCGCTGCTGATTTCATGATCGACATGGTGCATCGCTACCCGCATCAGGTGGCGATCATTGCCACCGGACCGCTGACCAACCTGGCTTTGGCCCAACGCCTCGACCCGGAATTTGCCTCGCTCGCCAAGGAGCTGGTCTATATGGGCGGCAGTCTCAACCCGCGTCAGACACGCTCTGATGAAGTTGCCCATCAGTTCGCACGCGAATTTCTCAATGCACCAAGGCGCGAATTCAACATTCGCTTCGACCCTGAGGCTGCAAGCATCGCCCTGCGCGCGCCCTGGCCCCGGATCACCATGATCCCGGTCGACCCCTCGACAGATACCGAGCTGACCCCCGATCTGCTCAAGCGTCTTTCGCGCTCCGACACCCCGGTTTCGCGCTCCCTCAAGACCCGCGAGCCGGGCTTTCCGCTCTGGGACGAGATTGCTGCGGCTGTCTGGCTGAATCCGGGCCTGATCACCCAGAAAGCCGACCTCTATGTTGACGTAAACACACAGTTCGGCCCGTCTTATGGCGATATTATCTCGTGGTCGCCCGGCTATCAGCCCGGCCTCGGTGAGGGCCGGACAATCGTGGTGCAGAAAATCGACGTGCCCCGCTTTGAGGATCTGATGGACAGGCTGGTGGCCGCCCCCCAGCCTCCGCTGAGCGGCAAGCCCCTACCCTAAGCGATCTTGCTGACGAGAGGGCCTGGATAACCTGTCAGGCCCTGCGCGTAGCCATGGCCTGTCGCAGTTCTGCACTGCGGACAGGCCGCCCCAATTGCTGTTCGGCCTCGCCCCTTGAAGCCGCAGGCCAAGAGAGAGCCGCTCCCTGCCCTTTACGGGTATGACCCGAATGCGTCAGAAACCTTTATTGCGGCCCTATCCGGACAGGACCGCAACCTGCCTGCAAAGAAGAAAAAGAGCCCCATGGCCCATCCCCAGACGATCCAGATCTTCCTTCCCGATGGCGACCCGCAGGGCATACGCATTGCCTCGATCACAACCCGCATTGTTCAGTTGATCGAGATTCCTCGCCTGAGGCTGGCTGACTTTCTTGCCATGTCGGAAGCGGGCCATGTGGGGCTCTACCTTCTGTTCGGTGAGGATGACGAGACGGGCCATGCCAAGGCCTATATTGGTCAGACGGGTAATCTAGGCGCACGACTCAAGCAGCACCATGACGGCAAGGATTTCTGGAACCGCGCCCTCGTTGCTCTCTCACTGACGCATAGTCTTACGGTAACCCATGCGCATTATCTGGAATGGCTGGCAATCAGCCGCGCCGCGCAGGCGGGCCGCTGCAAGCTGGAGAACAGCACCACAGGCACACGCCCGCATACCCCGGCCGCTATGGAAGCTGAATGTCGCGAGATTTTCGAGACGATCGATATCCTCCTGACGACGCTCGGACACCCTGTTTTTGAAGCGCTTGTCAGCAACAAAGCCGCCAAGCATAACCTCGAGGAAGTAAGTCATCTTTCTCGAATAACGGAGCGCGATCACCCCGAAAAGACCGTTTACCTTCGTAATGAAAAAGCTAATGCGATAGGTGTCTATACAGAAACGGGCTTTATCGTTTTAAAGGGTTCATGGGGGCGTGCTCCAGCCTCCCATTTGTCTCTTACCGCAGCCACCCAAAAGAAGCGCCAAGATCTCCTCGATAACGGCCATCTGCAGGTTATCGAGGAACGCCTCTGCTTTCTCACCGATTTGAGTTTCACCTCACCAAGTGCGGCAGGAACCATGGTGAATGGTCGCTCAACCAATGGATGGGTCGAATGGAAAGATGACTGTGGTCGTCCCCTCTCCGAAATGATGGGCCGCAATGTAAGCAAGACCTCCAGCGACATATGATTCTTCTCTATCGTCTCTCCCATACTCGAATTCAGTAATTTGAAATCAGCACTGCAGGCTGATTATGACGGTCGTTCTCGAGGCGACTCTCGCCACGGTGAATCGGCACCGCGACGCGCACAAGTCGCACTGGCAATGGTTTGCCCGTAAGCGAGGGCCGTATGCAGGGCTGTCCCATCAAGCGCTTCCAAAGCCTCCGGCGCCAGAAATCCTGTATCGGATAGACCCGCAAGCAACCCCGCCATGAAGCTGTCGCCCGCACCCACCGTGTCCACCACATTGGTGGGTATGGCGCTGGCATGAGCCTGCGCTGTGGGCGTCCAGCCGCTGACACCCTCCTTGCCATGCGTGATCGCCACGAGACGTGCCCGGTGGCCAAGCCAATCGCGCGCTGCATCCTCATGAGCGATACCCGGATAGAGCCAATCCAGATCAGCCCCGCTGATCTTGATAATATCGGCATAATGCAGGAGGCGCTGCATACGGGTGCGATAACCCTGTTCATCACGGACCAGCGACGCGCGGATGTTCGGGTCAAAACTGATGAGCCTCGCCCCGCCGGCCTCCCGCATGAAAAGCGCCTCATAGGCGCTCGCCGCGGGTTCTCTTATCAGCGCGATCGACCCGAAATGAAGGGTCCCCACGCATGAGAGATCCGCACTGTCCGGCATGGTCTCACACAGGCGATCGGCCGCTCCCTCGTCGAAAAACGCGTAGGCCGGTTCAGCCTGATCGAGATTGACAAAGCCTAGGGTGGAGGGTGCATCCAGCCTCTGCAGAAAGTCCAGCCTGACCCGGCTCTGCTCAAGTGCAGCGACAAGCTGATCGCCAAACAGATCTGTCGAGACGGCTCTACCGAACCAGGTCTTGACGCCCAGACGCCCCAACGCACGCGCTACGTTGTAGGAAGAGCCACCAGGACAGGGCCGATAAGCACCCCCTTTTCCTGATAGCCCGTCTGGCAAATCGACCGGAATGAAGTCGATAAGGGCTTCACCAAGACACAGGACTGAACCACTCATGACCAGACTTTCAGCGAGACATGAGCCCGCCATCAGAGAACTGATACTGACTATGCCTCGCGGGCTCGCAGCAGCAGGCGGGCACGGTCACTGGCGAGCACGGTCATTGACCAGCAGCGGTTTTCTCGAAGGCCGCCGCTGCGTCTGTCGTCAGCGGATCGCTGAATAATTGCTCAGCGACAGACGGGCTGAAGGTGAAGGTGTCGCACCCCGAGGCCGCAAGAGCCGCGAGGTCATCGGCTTTTCGCAGGCTTGCAACGAGCAGACGCGTCGGACGCCCGCAAGCGTGCAGGATGCGCTGCATGGCCGTGACGATTGCGAGGGCATCGCCCCCATGATCACCAATCCGGCCAAAATAGGGGGCCACGTAATCCGAACCCGCAGCGGCAGCCGTGAGGGCCTGATGCGCTGCATAAACAGCGGTCAGGGTCGTCCGTACACCATAGGCATGCAATGCTGAAACAGCACGTATGCCGTTTTCAGTGATCGGTACCTTGACGACCATACGCGGATCGAGCGCCGCAAGCGCCAATCCGGTTTCGATCAGCCTGTCTGTTTCTACCCCCCAGCATTGGGCCTGCACCTCATTCACCGGGTAGCTGAGGATGTCACCAACCAGTGGCGCAATGTCGGCAAGCGTGCAGGGCAAGCCAGCCCGGTCAAGAATGGTCGGGTTGGTCGTGACGCCATGAAAGAGCCCTGTAGGAAGCCAGCGCCGTATGGCGTCGCGATCCGCTGTGTCCAGAAAGAGTCTTAAACCGGGCTGGTTTTCGGGAACGGCTCGAAGCGTCATGACAAATCCCCTGGCCTTGGAACAGGAATCGGAAAATCGTGTCATGAAGCTTGTGAGACGATCCGTATAGTTGTCAGCGCATATCTATGTGTTCGGCCCACACTTCTCTGTCATCGACGAGCGAGACCGCATGCAATATAGCGCACCGGCATTATCGCCTTTTGTCCCCCATAGGGTCCGCCCGATACGGGTGGGCACTGGCAGGGCGGGTACTGGCAGGGCGGGCGCCGCGGAGGAGGGCATCGGGAGAGTGGTTTCGCAAAAGAAGCCACACTCCACCTGCCACGCAATTGTTATCAGGAGGGAAGGGTCATCATCATCTGACCGGGTTGTGGGATCGTTTCGAGCACGCTCAGACGAAGGGCCGTGTAGTGCCTGCCAAAACACGGGACCCCGATGGAGATGATGTTGAATTTCACTTCATCCCTGACCTGGTAATGAAGCCTGATTTCACCATTGCGCTCTGTTTTGCGGTCCGGCGAGACGACTGTGTAATGATGATGATTATCGTACAGCACGACACGATCGGCCACGCGATGCGCGCTGTCTCGGCTGTCAAAAGCCAGAATGAACTCGCTGACAGGTGCTCGACAGGAAAGATAGATGTAACCAGCCAGCGCGGTGCTCTGCCGATCATTCGGATAGAGACCGGTTGCCACAATCTGGAGACTATCCTCTCCATCGGTCATGGAAATCGAGAGATCGAAAGGCTTGTGCGCTTCCTCGGCAAGAAAAAATGGCGCGTAGGTTTCGACCGGTCGGGAGACATCGTCGATAATTGTCTCATGTTGCCTCACGAGATCAATCTGTCCCTCGACCAGCACACGCCCGGTCCACCCGGGCAGTGAATGCCAGTGCCGCGCGATACTACCCTCTGCATTCGCCTCATACTGCGATGCCTCAAGCGCATCGAGGCTTTTCCGGATCTGGGCGAACAGCATGGAACGCTTGGCTGGCGCCGTCCGACACGCTGAAAGCAGAGCGCGACCCGCCTCGGTCCCCACAAGGGTGGCTGCAGGATCAGTAATCTGGCGATCG
Source organism: Asaia bogorensis (assembly GCF_900465345.1). Classification (GTDB taxonomy): domain Bacteria; phylum Pseudomonadota; class Alphaproteobacteria; order Acetobacterales; family Acetobacteraceae; genus Asaia; species Asaia bogorensis_A. The sequence goes on from NZ_UEGO01000008.1 coordinate 44,420, forward strand.
AACCACTTTGCGCAGCAGAAATGTGGTGGCAGCTCCGGAAGCGTAGTAAGCAACTCGGAAGGGCCTACACGGCCAAGGCCACTCCAGAACACGAAGCAGAGATGGGCAAAACGCCCGCTGCCGGACTGGAGGATAAATGTCGAGAACAGCATTTCCTCGACAGCCATATAGTAGCGTGCGTCATTCGGATCCTCATCAAGGGCGTGACGCAGGGCACTTATCTGTTCGTGATGATCGAGGATGATGTCCCAATCCTGCTTGCTCGCAAACAACCCCTCGATCTGCGTTACCGAGCAACGCTTGATTCCACATTTTTCCTCAAGCGCGCGTCGAAAATTCTCGGACTGGTTGAAGCCCGTCCAGGCCCAGGTTCCACCCTCGCCTTCATATCCCCTGATCGATATGTCATGATCCTTGGAGTAATCTCGTCCGGAAGTGACAGGAAAGATATGGCCGGCATCGAGTTCGCTGATCACAGCGCGGAAATCCGGTTTCCTGAAAAACATCGCATTCGATGCGGTGGTGCAGAAAAAATCGAACGGGCCCAGTTCTCTCGCAGCATATGCAAAGGACTCAAGATGCCCCATCGCAAGACCCATGCCCCATTTGGAGCGCTCTGTATGCCCGTTGATGATATGGACCCGGTCATGCTCGCCGATCGTTGAATCCGCCAGACGACGTCCGGGCGACAGATTGATGATCAGCTGGCAGTTCTCATCGGTAAAATGGAGAAAGTTATCTATGTAGAGAGAAAGGTAGTCCTCTCCCTCATTGTAATTTGTTGCAAAAACAACCTTCTCCACGGAAAAAACTCCCCACTTGCCGCAAAAGTACAAGCATTGTCCTCACACCCTCGGAGACGGCATGAACAAGGATCAGGCTTGACCTCCAGAAATCCATGATATGGTGGAATATAGAATCAGGAATCCAGAGATAACAAGAGATCCCCCCTGCTTTGAGACCGGTATTTGCCTCAATTATCAAATTTGTTTGATTATATACATAATTTGTCGGAATAACTCTCCGAATTATAGGCCGCTTGCCTTCTGCATGTCGTCGGGAAAGCCGGAGCGCTTTTCTTCCGGAGAGGGGCCCGCCTCATGGATCATAATTTGCGGGCGGGCTGAAGCGAGCATTTGCAAGACAGACCCGCTGTACGCCTGAACCGCTGCACGCCTGGGCCGTTGCAAGCCCGACCATAATGACCCCATCTGGCCATCAATCATTGCTTGCCTCCGACAGGATGAGGCCTAGAGCATCAAGGCTGGTGAGCCCATCTCATCACGGAAAACCCGGCAGATTCCATAAAAAAAGGCCCGTTTCCGGGCCTTTTTGTTTACTTCAGCTTGGCATTGCATTGGGAGTAATACCCGCCGCCCTTCTGGATCCATTTCAGGGAACCGTTTCCGCCGGATTGCTGGTTCGCATGATACTGGTCGAGGCAGGTTTTCATGCGTGCCTTGCCAGCCGGGAGCTTGGCATAGGCAGCGGAGACAGAGGTCGGAAATACCACGTTGCCAGACGCTGTCGTGGAAGGCTTCGAAGCGATTCCTGCGCCCGGTGAGGCGGGTGCCTCGGTGGTTACAGGCTTGTCTGCCGCTGCTTCCTTTTCTGCCGGAGCCATGGATGTCTGCGCGGTGCTGGTCGAGACATCGCCACACTGGGCAGCCTTGAAATCCTTGTATTTCTGGCCATTCAGGGTGCCAGCTTTCTCGGCAGCCTGAAACTTCGCATGACATTCCTTCGCCGTCAGCGCCAGGGCGGGGGAGCTGGCACAGGCCGCTCCACCGAGCATGAGACCGGCCAGCAGAACGTGGCCATGAGAGAGTTTCAGCGCCATTGGCAAATTCCCGTTGGGTAAGGAGTGCGGATCAGTTGATCCGCTCACCATGCAGAACCATGTCCAGACCTTCGAGTTCCTCGTCACGCGTGACACGTAGCCCGATTGTGAGGTCGATAACCTTCAGGATGATGAAGGTGAAGATCACGCACCAGACGATGGTCACACCCACAGCTTCGGCCTGACGGACGAACTGCGCGAAGGAACCGACGACGCCTGTCGGGTTGGCATCCGTTGCCGATAGCGGCCCATAGGCAAACACGCCGGTCAGCAAAGCGCCTACGATACCGCCCGTGCCGTGCACACCAAAGGCATCAAGGCTGTCATCATAACCAAGGCGCGGCTTGAGAATGGCCGAAGCCCAGAAGCACACCACGCCAGCCACGAGGCCGATGATCAGTGCGGGGCCAGCCAGCACGAAGCCTGCCGCAGGCGTAATGGCCACAAGACCTGCCACAGCACCGGAGATGATGCCAAGAGCCGTCGGCTTGCGGGAGTGGATCCATTCGGCAGCCATCCAGGCCATCGCACCACCTGCGGTCGCGATCTGTGTGGTCAGCATGGCCATGCCTGCACGGCCATTGGCGCCACCGGCAGAACCGGCATTGAAGCCGAACCAGCCCACCCACAGAAGCGAGGCGCCGATGATGGCGTAGGTCAGGTTGAAGGGCGAGAAGTCGTCATGACCCATACCACGGCGCTTGCCGATCACGAGGGCAGCGACAAGACCTGCGACACCCGAGTTGATATGAACGACGGTACCACCGGCAAAATCGACCGCGCCAATACCGGCCACCCAGCCGAGCGGGCTCCATACCCAGTGGGCAATCGGCGCATAGACCAGCAGGGACCACAGCACTGTAAATACGCACAGGGCCGAGAACTTCATGCGTTCGGCAAAGCTGCCAGCAATCAGGGCAGGCGTGATGATTGCGAAGGTCATCTGGAACATCACCCAGACGCTCTCGGGAATCGTCATCGCTACAGGGTTGGCCGAATTGGCCCCCATGGTGAAGGCCTGATCGACCCCCTTGCTGATATGCTCGGCCACGCCGCTCAGCATGAAGCGCGACATATCGCCAATCCAGGGCGTGCCCGTGCCGAAGGCAAGGCTGTAGCCGATCACCAGCCATACGATGCTGGCAATACAGCAGATGGCGAAGGACTGGATAAGGGTCGCGAGAACATTCTTCTTGCGGACCATGCCAGCGTAGAACAGGCCGACACCCGGAATGGTCATCAGCAGCACAAGGGCAGTGCTGACCAGCATCCAGGCCGTGTCACCCGTGTCAATCGCGGCAGGCGCTGCGAAGGCAGGCAGGGGAAGCGCGCAAAGAGCGAGAGGAGCAAGGGCCTTGAAGACGCGGCTCATATGGCAGTTTCTCCCGTTTCGCCGGTTCGGATGCGGATGACGCTGTCGAGAGGCGAGACGAAGATCTTGCCATCGCCGATCTTGCCGGTGCGGGCGGCGTTGAGAATCGCATCGACGACTTCATCGACGATGTCATCACTGACAGCGATCTCGATCTTGACCTTCGGCAAGAAGCTGACCTGATATTCAGCGCCTCTGTAAATCTCCGTCTGTCCTTTCTGACGGCCGAAACCCTTGATCTCGGTAACCGTTAGGCCCTGTACCCCTAAAGGGGTCAACGCTTCACGGACGTCGTCCAGCTTGAACGGCTTGATAATCGCCGTAATGAGCTTCATTACATTCCTCCGCACCGCAAACGGCTTCTGTTTATAGAAACAGCTCCGCCAGTTCTCATGAACATAAATCGTGCCAGTTTCATAACGAGATTGGCAAGGGTCTATGACGATCCATTTCCCATTTCCTTCGACTGCATTAAAAAAGCCACGGTCAACAATGCTGCGGAGAAATGAACCCCATGCGACAGGTCGATATCTGCATAAACGGCGCTGGCCCCGTTGGGGCCACTCTGGCCTGTCGCCTTGCGGCCTCGGGGCTTCGGGTTCTGCTCATCGACCGGTCTCCCCTGCCGGGCATGGAACATCCCTCGCTCGACGGGCGCGCCTATGCCATCACCGAAGGCTCACGCCGCATGCTGGCGGCGGCCGGTATCTGGCAGCACCTCCCCTCCCCCTCGCAGCCCATACGTAGTATCACCGTCAGTGATGGCCGCCCCGGTGAGCCAGCCTCCCCCCACGGCCTGCGCTTTGGCCCGGAGGATGCACCGATCGAAAATGGTGAAGCCACGCCATTCGGATGGATGATCGAGGCACGCGACCTGCGTGCGGCCCTCAACCATGCCCTGACAACGCATGAAGGCGCTCTCGATATTGCCGCGCCTGATACGGGGCGCTTCGAATTTGGCGCCGATCATGTCGAGATCACGCTCAAATCCGGACCGGTCTATCGGGCGCCGCTCGTCATTGCCGCAGAGGGGCGGCAGAGCCCGTTACGCCAGCAGGCGGGCATCATGGTCACGCGCCTGCCCTACAACCAGTGCGGACTGATCAGCATCATTCATCATGAGCGCCCGCATGACGACAGGGCGCTCGAACATTTTCTTCCTCAGGGGCCGTTTGCACGCCTCCCCCTGCCGCCCACGGCCGAGCATCCCTATCGTTCGGCGATCGTCTGGGCAGAGGCGACACGACGCGCCGAGCGGTTCTATGCGCTCGATGAAGCAGCCTTTGCCAATGCCATCATGCAGCGTCTTGGCGATGATGTAGGCAAGGCCGTTCCGGTCGGCCGACGCTGGATCTATCCGCTCTCGGCACAATATGCCCAGCGTTACACGGCACCGCGGCTTGCGCTCGCGGGCGACTCTGCCCATGGGCTTCACCCGATTGCCGGACAGGGCCTGAATGTCGGGTTCAAGGACATCATCGCCCTTTCTTCCCTTCTGGAAACGCGGTTTGCCAGCGGAGGCGATCTCGGCGCCGCAGATCTGCTTGCTCGCTACCAGCGTCAGGTGCGCCCCCATAACATGGCGATCATGGCGGCTTGTGACGGGCTTGAACGTCTTTTCGGCAATGACAATCCTCTCTTGCGCTTCGGGCGTGATCTTGGGCTGGGCGTGATGAGCCGCCTGCCAGGCCTGCGCCGCACATTCGTGAAGAAGGCCATGGGATTATGAGCACATCACCCGATCAGACATCGCCCAGAGCGCCCGATCTGGGCGTCGTATGGCAGGAAATGCTCAAGCAGAGCGATGTCTGCTGCGATGTGCTGATTCAGGGTGTGTTTGCGACAGGCATCAGCGATCACCGCAATTTCCAGGGGGCTCTCGCGGCGCTGCTTGGCACCAAACTGGCTGACCGCGCGCTTTCGGCTCCGGTGCTCTCTGCGCTCGTCACATCGGCGCTGGCTGAAAAACCTGAAATTGCAGAAGCCGCGGCCGAAGACATGATCGCGATCTGCGAGCGCGATGCCGCTTGCCCGGATTACGTGACCCCCTTCCTGTTTTTCAAGGGCTATCACGCCATCCAGGCCTATCGTATCGCCCACTGGCTTTGGTGCCATGACCGCCAGCATCTTGCCCGCCATCTGCAAAGCCTGGTGAGTGAACGCTTCGGTCTCGACATTCACCCCGCCGCCCGTCTTGGACGGCGCCTCGTGTTCGATCATGGGGCAGGCATCGTGGTGGGTGAAACCTGCATCATTGAAGACGATGTCTCACTTCTTCAGGGCGTTACTCTCGGCGGCACGGGCAAGGAAACCGGCGATCGTCACCCCAAGGTCCGGCGGGGCGTTCTTGTGGGAGCCGGAGCCATCGTGCTGGGTAATATCGAGCTTGGCGAGGGCGCCAAGGTGGGCGCCGGCTCTGTCGTGCTCGAGAGTGTACCGCCCTACACAACGGTTGTGGGCAATCCCGCCCGTCGCATCGGCACGCGCCATACCTCCATGCCAGCGCTGGGCATGGATCAGCGTCTACCTCCCGTGGATTACGTGATCTGACATCGAAGCCTTCAGGAGTGTCTCCGGCAACAGTGCCCTCTCGAGTGAGGACGCTGTTGCGCTGGCTGCGCCGTGGGGCGCTTACTCTGGCTGAGCTGGTCGCCACCTATCTAGGTGTCCTGGCTTATCCTGAACCGGCTTTTGCCTATCGGATGCAGTATCGGCAATTCGATCTCTGGTCGGATCGCCCTATCGACAGTCATATCACTATCATTCTGGATGACGCGACGCGGCGCTTGCAGACATCGAGCCTCTACACGCCACAGCAGCACTTCCACGTCTTTTTCTGCAACACGCGCTGGCGGTTACAGCTCTATGGGCTGTTTCACCCGAACGTCGGGGGCATCGTGATCGCGCCGCTCACATCCAATATCTACCTTCGTGAGTCGGATATCCGTCATGACAGGATCATTCCTCCCCATGCCGGACCGATGGCAGATGCGAAGGAACGCCCGCTCGCCTATTACATTGCCCATGAGGCGACGCATGTGATGCAGGGCCGCAGCTTCGGACGCTTCTTTGCCCTGACCCGCCCCACATGGCTCAATGAAGGCTATGCCGATCTCATCGGCAAGGGCGGTGACTTCGATATGCGAGATAATCTGGCACGATTCCAGGCGCATGATCCCTCATTGGATGTGCGCCGGAGCGGACTCTATCGACTCTATCATCTGGAAGTCGCCTGGATGCTCGGCCATGACGCTGTTCCCCTTGAAGCGCTCTACGCGAATCCTCCAGCCGAGAAAAAGCGCCTCGCCAGATTGCGCGAGGCGCGACTGCCCTGAGACAGGGCGTATCCCGCAGCGTCGGGATCAGTCGAACGCCTTGCGGACGAGCGAACTGAGCAGCGTGCCTTCCACAGCACCTCTGGCTTCGGTCCCGCCCAGATAGGGCGACAGGGCTCCGGCGAGATTGGACAAGGTGAGTGTCTGCAGCCAGATGCGCCCCGGCCCGGTCAAACGGGCCAAAAACACGCCATCGCCCCCGAACAGCTTGTTGCGTATGCCGGGCAGTGTCGTGATATCGAACTGCACACTCTCCTCGAACATACCGACATGACCGGGGTGCACATCGATCTGTTCTCCGGGTGCAAGATCATGGGCCACGATCTCGCCGCCCAGCTCCGCCCAGAACTGACCATAGCCCGAGATGCGCTGGAGGATGAATCCCTCCCCGCCAAACAGGCCCGCGCCGAGCTTGCGCTGGAAAGCCATGTCGAGGCGGACCCCTTCGGTACCAGCGATGAAGCCATGACGATGCACAAGATAGGCCCGCGATCCATCGAGCGTATGCTCGGTGATATGCCCCGGTATCTTGGCGGCGAAGGCAACGATGCCGGGAGCCCCTTCAGCGCGATAACGGGTCATGAACAGCCCACCTCCCGCAATCATGCGCGAGATGGTGCCCATGAATCCGCTTTGCCCGGCCCCTGACGTACTGGTTTCCAGCGTGACATGGGGGCTTTTCCAGGAGAGCTCGCCCGTTTCGGCCATGAGCGTCTCGCCGGGCTGGAGGGCGATGCGGAGTACGGGGAACAACGAACCATCAATCTGCGCATCCATGAATCATTCTCCGGGAAACATTACGTCACAGAGCATGGCACGGCGGAGCCAGTCGATGCATCGGCAAAAATGCAGGAGACCAGGAAAGATGCGTTCTCGACCGATCATGACCATCAGGCCGGTTCCGGTTGTTCAGAGGAACTCCACATGGGACTTGAAGCCGAGCAGAACAGCGTCTTTGAGGTTTCCCTGCCCGTTGGGTCGCACGAACAGTTCGACTATCGGCTGCATGAGAATACCGCGCCAGGCATGCCAGCCATAATTGGCCTCCATGACAACGGCATGGCGCTGGATACCGGTGGCACGGTAGGGCAGTACCTCCCCCCTCGCGCGCAGCAATTCCTCGGTGCGCTGCACGCCCGGCGACATTGCCGTGTAGCTGAAGGCCAGAGCGATGGTGTCCTCAGGGCGGGAGGCGAAAGTCCCACGGCTGATAAGACCGCCATAAGCCTGCCAGTGACGCAGCGCCACGCGCCCGTCATTATAGAGAAAGCCCCAAAGCGCCGTCAGGCCGGAATCCGTATCCTGTCCGGCCTTGTCCTTGCGATAGGTCGTGATCTTCTGATCCATCAGCACCCAGGCATTATAGCTGGCACGATGCTGGCGCTGGTTCAGCCCTGTCACGGCATAGGGCTGGCCGTACTGGTCCTCGTGGATATCGGAAAGCGGGGTGGTCGTGAGTGCCGCACCAATCTTGTAATGGCCGGGTAAATGGCCGCGCGCCCTTGGCTCCCAGCCCAGTTCGAGCGGCATACGCACACCATTGATATAGGCACTGTTGAACTTGAAGCCGCTGCGGTTCATCGAATAGGCAAACATGCCCTCTTCGGTCAGATACAGGCCAAGCTGGATATAGGATTGCGGCAAGGGGCGGCCGCGCACACGCAAACCCCAGTTCCCCGCCGGAAAGGTCGAGGCATAGCCGGTATCGGCCGCAGCACGGGGGCGACCGCAAATGGCGTTGATCTGGAAAGTGCAAAAAAGCGGGCTGGCCACGAAGTCGGAGAGTTCGGCCATGCGCCCCGCCGCAATCGAGAGCTTGCCGCCATACAGTGTCTCTTCGCCATAGGCCATGACGAGATGCACCACCACATTGCCGCCCCCGCCATAGATTTCTGAGGAGTGGTTCAGCCAGTCGCCGAACATGCGGTTGGCAGGCGTGCCATAGCGCCCCGTCAGGACCATATGCGTGGCAAAGCCCCTGATATGCGCGATGCGCTCCCAGTCCACATTCAGCGAAAGGGCATATTGCCCGGCATTGCTCGATCCCTGACGGTAATCGCCGACATGGCGTGTGGGTGTGGTGACGGCGGCCGCATATTCGTTGATATTGTCGAGCAGCAGCCCGATCCCGTGGCGACGCAACCAGTCCGTTAGGCCAAAGGGATTGTAGAATACGGCCTTGGGCTGACCGAATGCCGGCACGCTGGTGGGCTGCAAGGGCCGGTCAGGAAACGGATCATTGATCTGATAGCTGGGTTCCGAGCCGGTTTCCTCATCGTCATCATCGGCGGCCCAGCCCGGCATCGGGGCTGACATACCTGCAAGACAGGCGGCGGCCAGGCTCCAGCGGAAGAAGTGACTCAGAACCAAAGAAACTGCTCACGGAAACGTTAGGCCTCGGTCCTAGCATCGCCAATCCGTGCCTGACCAGTCCGATTTTTTTTCCGCAAACCCGGAGCCGGGGGAAACCAGCACACGGGGGTCACAATGCTTCGGCTTTGGCAGGCGCCCCCGTCTTGCCAGATGAACCGGCTATTCCTTGTCGATGCTGCGCTTGGGCAGCAGGGCGGGAATGAAGGTCAGCGTTGCAAGCAATGTGCAGGCCAGCGACATAAGCAGTAGCCGCCCCATACTGGCCGTGCCCGGATGCTGCGAGGCGGCAAGCGACCCGAATGCCGTTCCTGTTGTCAGGGCCGAAAACAGGACTGCGCGCGCCGTCGGCGATGTCAAGGGACTCTTGATGCCCGCACGCCAGTTCATCACGAAATAGATGTTGAACGACACCCCCACGCCAAGCAGCAGGGGCAGCGCGATGATATTGGCGAAATTCAGTGTTTCGGGCACCGTCACGATCAGAATGACCGTGATCAGCGCAGAAAGCAGCAGGGGTGCCAGAACAAGCGCCATATCCAGCAGGCGCCGCAGCGCCACAAACAGGATGATGGCGATCATGACCAGAGCCGAAATCGCCGCTGTCGAGAAAGCATGAACCATCGTATGGGCGCTCTCGACCACCTCAAGCGCCGTGCCTGCCGTATTCTTGTCCACCGACTGCATGTCGCGCAGGAAGCGATAAAGCACCTTGCTGTCAGACATCCGTCCTTTCGGCAGAATCTTCAACAGGGCGCGTCCATCCGGCGCCACATAGTCACGCGCAATATCCTGCGGGATGCTTTCCATCGTCACAGGCGTGGGCTGAAGCACATCAACAAGCTGGGCGAGCTGCTCGGGCAGAAAGCGCGTCAGCGCCGTATTGGCCGCCATGATCCGGTCATCCGGCGCCTTGGCGAGTGTCGCAAGGGCTTTCTGGATATCGCGCAGCGGTGAGTCAGGCGCTGTCTTGTCGATCACGGCGCCCAGCTTCGCCGCTGCCGAGGCCGCGCTGGCGCGAAGGGCATTGGCATCGGGCGCAGGCTGCACTTCCTGACCCACCAGTGTCGGCAGCAGGATCGACGCCGTGTCCTTGATCATCGCGAGCTTCTCGGTCTGATCTTCCGGCACGAACATGCCCAGCCACATGACCGAGGAAACACTTGGCAGCGCGTCGAACTGCTTGGCCCGTTCTGCGGCGACCTTCAGGTTCGGCACGATCACCTCGCCATCATAGGGCGAGGCGCGCGGGTCCTGCTCCAGCAGATGAAGCGCGCGCATTCCCTCGGTGTCCGGATTCTTGGTGTGCAGAGGATCAGCGTCAAAGCTGAGGCGCGGAATAAGCGCAATGCCGGTCAGGGCCAGAATGGCGTAGAACGCCAAGATGGGCTTGCGGAAACGACGCAGGAAACCGTCGGCCGGTGCAAGGCTTGCAAAACCGGGCATGCCCCTGCTCAGACGCGCGCGGAACAGATGCAGCAGGGCCGGCAGCAGGGTCATGGTGCACAGGAAGGCGATGATCATGCCGATACCAGCAATCAGGCCAAGCTGGGCCACGCCCACGAAATTGGTCGGAACGAAGGCAAGGAAACCCGCCGCCGTTGCCAGAGCCGCCACCAGAATCTGATGTCCCGTCTCGCGGCCCGTCTCGGCCAGTGCTTCGGCAGGCACCATGGCCTCACCTGATGCCAGACGCTGCCCCCTGAAGCGGACAGAGAACTGGATCGCGAAATCGACAGCGATACCGACAAACAGAACGGCAAACGCGACAGAAATCAGATTGAGCTTGCCAACGGCGAGGGCGGCGAAGCCGGTCGTCAACAGCAGACCGATCACGAGCGTGATCAGGATCGGCACGATCACGCGTACAGAACGCACGGCCAGAACCAGCCAGCACGCCACCAGTACGAGCGAGGTCAGCAGACCAAACCCCATGCCATGGGCAACGGTCGAGAACTCCTCATCGCTGAGCTGCACCGGGCCGGTGATCATGGCGATTGCGTTGCCGCTCCTGACGAATGGCAGGGAATCGATGGCACGGCGCATGGCGGCGCTTGCCTCACCACCCGGCTGAAGCGAGCCGAAATCCTGATGCGGCTGCGTGATCACATACTGGTAGTTGCCCGCCATATCGCCCAGCGGACCCGCCAGAAGATTCTGCCATGACAGATCTTTCGGGTGGCCGCTGGCGGCATCATTCAGCGCTGTGGCAAAGCCGCGAAGCTCTGGCATGAAGCTCTCGGGAATATCCTCGCCCGCCGACAGCCCCTCACCCATCAGCCCAAGGGCCGTGAAAATACCGCGCGATGACGGATCGGCCGAAAGCGTCCCCAGAAAAGGCTGCGCTGCCACGATGGAATCGAGCAGCGTGCCGAGAACCGGCTTGTCGAGATAAAGCAGCCCGTGATTTTCAAGGAAGGGCGAGTCGTCAGGCAGGCGAACGGTACGGAAATTCTTGTGATCGGCGCGCAGGATACGGGCCAGTTCGCGCGCTGTCGCGCGGCCCTGCTCTGGCATGTCGGCCTTGATGATGGCCACCATCAGGTCGTCATTCTGCGGGAAAAGCTGGCTCAGCTCTGCGCCACGCTGTTTCCAGGGCAGGCTGGCTGCAAACATTTCATCAGTATTGGTTGTCACACCAAGGCGTTGCGCCGTCAGCACCAGACTGCCGGCTGTAAGCACCGCAAAGAGAGCGACGATAACAAGGGCGCGCCTTGCGCAGAACGAGACGATCGATCCGATGAAATTTGCTAGCATTGACGTGTGATGAACCCTGCCACGGAAAGACGCCAAGGCGTCATGGTCCGGGCAGGTTTAGAGCATTGTCACCCGAATGGGAAACCACACCCGTCACAGCGTTGTAACAAACACCTCAGCTGCGGGTGTTGCGCAGGAAAGCCAGGGTCTCGACACAGGCGGCCGAAGCCTCGCGACCCTTGTTGTGTACATCCTTGCGCGAGCGGGCCTGGGCCTGCTCGTCCGTGTAGGTGGTAAGCACACCGAAGGAGATGGGCGTTTCAGTGGCAAGCTGGGCCTGCATGATGCCGATGGTGGCCCCGAGGCTGATGAACTCGAAATGGGCCGTGTCACCCTTGATCACGCAGCCAAGGCAGATGATCCCCTCATACGTTCCCGTCTTGGCCAGAGCCTGCGCCATCAAGGGCAGTTCGAAAGCTCCCGGTGCATCGAACACATCGACATCGCGGATATTGTGTTCAGCGAGCCATTCCAGCGCGCCATCACGCAGGCCATGCGTGACATCCGTGTTGAAGCGGCTCACCAGCAGAGCGAGCTTGGGCGTGGGAACGAGTGTGAGGTCGGGAGCGACGGGGATGGATTTGCTCATGGAAGATCCTTACTTCTGAATCACTGAATCAACGAGTTCGGGCCAGACATCGCTGAGCTGATGCCCCATCCGGGTACGCTTGGCGTGAAGATACGCCCGGTTGAACGGGTTGGACCCGGCTTCGAGGCGTTCCTGACTGATGACCTTCAGCCCTGCCGCCTCCAGTCCCGAGACCTTGCTGGGATTATTGGTGAGCAGCCTGAGCGTGTCGATACCAAGCGATTGCAGAATGGCCGCGCCTGTCACCCAGTCACGCGCATCGCCCGGCAGACCCAGTTCCAGATTGGCTTCAAGCGTGTCCTTGCCGGCATCCTGCAGGGCATAGGCCCGTATCTTGTTGCCAAGTCCGATCCCCCTGCCCTCATGCCCGCGCAGATACACCAGCACGCCGGAAGGCGCTGCGGCGATACGCTCGAGCGCCTCGCGCAATTGCGGGCCGCAATCGCAGCGCAGCGAACCCAGCGCATCACCTGTCACACATTCGGAGTGCAGACGCACCAGGGGGGTACCGTTAGCGGGATCACCCTTGATCAGCGCCACATGCTCGATGCCATCAGGGGCACGGAACGCCTGGATACGCAGGTCGTGACCGCCATAGACGCTGGGAAGCGCTGCCTCGGCAATGCGCTCGACCGCAGGCGGAACGGGTGCCGGCAGAATGACGTCCCCCAGCGCTTCGCGGCCATGCACACGGCACCAGGCCGCGATTTCCTCGATGCTGATGACGGGAATGTCGTGACGGGCCGAGAATGCGCGCAGTTCCGGCAGGCGTGCCATCGTGCCGTCATCGCTCATGACCTCGCAGATCACCGCCGCGGGAAACAGGCCAGCCAGCCGAGCCAGATCCACAGCGCCTTCCGTATGCCCGTCACGGGCCACCGTACCTTCGGGATGCGCCCGCAAGGGGAAGATGTGGCCGGGGGTGCTGATATCCTCGGGCCTTGCATCGGGGTGGCCCGCAACCTGAATGGTTCGTGCCCGATCGGCCGCCGAAATCCCCGTCGTGATCCCGGTCGTGGCCTCGATTGATACGGTGAAGGCCGTTCCACGTGGATCATGACCGCGCCGGGGCATCATAGGCAATTCAAGACGCTCGATCTGCTCCGGCTCCAGCGGCAGGCAGATCAGCCCGCGCGCATGGGTTGCCATGAAGTTGACGGCATCCGGCGTGGCAAACTGGGCGGCAATCACCAGATCGCCCTCATTCTCGCGGGCTTCGTCATCAACCATCATCACCATGCGCCCTTCACGCAGGGCGGTGATGGCATAGGCCAGACCGGGTGAGGGAAGCGTGTTCATGACCGTACCCCGTATTTCAGCAGGCTCTCGACATATTTGGCCAGCACATCGACCTCGACATTGGCCGGGTCGCCCTCGCGGATTTCGGAAAGCCCGGTATGGTCCCATGTATGAGGAATGATCATGAGGGCGATGGTGAAGCTGTCATCCTGCACGTCGCTCACCTCATTGACCGTCAGGCTGACGCCATCAAGCGCGATCGATCCTTTCTCGACCACGTAACCACGCAAGGCAGCGGGCAGGCGGAACGTAATGTGGTGCGACTCCCCGACCGAGCGGATTCCCACCAGATGGGCAAGCCCGTCGACATGCCCCTGAACGATATGTCCCGAAAGGCGTGTCGAGGGTGTGCTGGCCCGCTCCAGATTGACCCGTGCTCCGGCGGCCAGTCTGCCCAGAGCCGTGCGCGACAGCGTTTCAGCACTGACAAAGAAATCTGCCAGCCCTGAAGAGTCATAGGAGGCGACTGTCAGACAGACACCATTGACGGCAATGCTCTCGCCCAGATCCATATCTGAAAGTCCCGTCTCGACCTGAAGCAGGATCGCCTGATCACGGGGTTCGACAGCCTTGATACGGCCGATATGTTCGATAATGCCTGAGAACATCAGAAAGCAGCCTTGTCAGCAGGAAGGGGACGCGCCCCTTCATCAAGTATGAAACGCAAGGGGGTGGGGCCGTGGGAGTAGACCCGGTGCCGGTCAGGACCGTCCGGGGTGGTCTGAATATCCAGCCAGTCATCCCACAGGCCAAGTCGCCTGATCTCGCCAAGCAGCCCGGGCCCGGCTTCGACCATCGCCCAGTTCACGCCATGATCGGCCAGAAGCGAAGGGATCTCGCCCAGGTCACGCGAGACAAGCACGCGAAAACCGCTACCGATCATTTTCTCCCGCCAGGAATCGGGAAGGCGATTCTGTCTGTCGCACACCACGACCAGTCGTGGCGCCCGGTCCTCATGATCGGGAACATGGCGCACATCGAAACGTGGGCTGTCAGACAGGATTGTGCCGATGCCCGTGATGATTGCATCACTGGCGCGGCGCAGGCGATGGGCAATCTCAAGCGAGGCCTGGCTGGTAAAAGTCTTGCGCCCGGCAGGTGGAATCATCGAACCCGTATCGTCCCGTGCCTGCTTGACCGTGATCCACGGGCGCTGGCGCATGATACGTGTGGCAAAAGGCGCCAGAAGCGCAGCGCAGCCAGCATGCACATCGGCGAAGGCCGGAAAATCCTCGAGCAGAAAGACATTCCGCCCCTCAGGCATCTGCTGCAGGCGTGCAATCCCGCCCCCGGCTACCGGGTTCGGATCGCTCATGCCCACCCAGACATCCTGCACAGGACTGTCGCGCAGCGCCTCGCTGCAGGGGGGCGTGCGTCCGACATGATTGCAGGGTTCGAGGGTAACAAGGGCTGTCGCCACGCGATCGATCACGCCGGTCTCGCGCGCCCGGTGCAGGGCAAGCGCCTCGGCGTGGCGGGTTCCGGTACGGTGATGAGCCTCGGTGACGAGTATGTTGCCCTCATGGTCGAGCAGACAACAGCCAACAGCAGGATTGGGAGAGGTGGCGCCAAGATAACGCGCCGCTTCGTTCAGCGCGGCCTCAAATCCCGAACGAACCGCCTCACGCTGGGCCAGACTATGGCCCTTTTGTGCGAAGGCAGAACCGGGGGCGAAAACTCCCGACACGATGATACGGTCCCATCCATCAAGGACGGTCTCCGGGCGTGAACATTCTGTATCTCGGCCATGAGCATCCCTGGCGGGTGCACCATGACTGAGGCAAGTCCTGTTCTCTTCCATCCGGACTATGACCGTCGGCTCCGGATTTTGACCGGATCTGCTGACCCCCGGGCCTGAAGAGCCTGAGGCGCTCGCGGGCTCGTGCCAGAGGCACCTACCGCCGGTGGGGAGTTTCACCCCGCCCTGAGAACGTCGAATTCTGCACCGGTCGACATGACCGGACGGTCACTATGTGCCCCCTTGAACGCGTTTTGCAAGGGGCAAAGCCAGTCTGGCACCCTGACACGGGCCCCCGCCATCATCCCGGCAAGATGAGCAGACGCAAAAAAGGGCGGGGAAATCCCCGCCCTTCATGCTTGAACCAGGCGCGGTTCAGGTCACTCAGTGCGTTGCAGCCTGCGGCACCGAATTGTGGATTGCGCCCTGGGTAGCGTTTGCACCATTGCTGACATTATGGCCGATCGAGCTGACATCGCGCCCGGCACCGTCAACCGTGTTGCATGCGGTGAGGCCAAAGGCAGGCAGCGCCAGCATGACAGCAAGAGCACCGGTGCGGAGGAAGGAAGCCGTAGTCATGAAACAATTCCCTTTTTATAGGTTCGGGCCTTAACAACGCGTCACCAGCATATGGGTTTGCTTCGTTACAAATTGGCATCGTCATGTGATGGCCCTGCCCTGCAACCCTCATGCCCCGTCCACGCGCAGAAAATGGCCAGAAATGCCCCGTAGTTGAACCCCATGCGGCGTGATGCGCTCATCCTGTTCACCTTTTTGTGCGAACGCCGAAGCCCCGCTCCTGGCACCGGACCCCGCAATGGCAACACAGGCAGCCCTCTCATGACCGACACGCCTCCCTCGATAGTATGGTTTCGCGATGACCTCAGGCTTCAGGATCATCCCGCCCTTGATGCGGCCAGCGGGCGCGGCGGCAAAATTCTTTGCGTCTATGTGCTTGATCGTTCGGGCACGACCCGGGCACAAGGTGGAGCCAGCCTTTGGTTTCTCCACGGCGCTCTTGGCAGTTTGCGCCAGACGCTGAAGAAACAGGGAGGCGATTGCCTGATCCTTGAGGGTGATCCCGCCAAAATCCTGCCCGCTCTGGCAAAGGAGACAGGAGCCGACGCTCTCTTCTGCCATTACCGCTATCAGAAAGAAGCAAATGCGCAGGACGACGCGGTCTCGCATGCACTCGACAAGGCCGGGTGCACGATGAAGCGTCTGCACGGTACGGTGCTGCGCCAGCCGGAATCCGTCCTGACCAAAACCGGCACACCGTACAAGATCTTCTCCGCCTGGTGGAAAGGATTCAAGGGATTGGGGGCACCGCCTTCCCCCATAGCTGCGCCTTCTGGCCTCTCTTTCCTGCCTCCCTCATTCACTCATGGCAAAAAAACGACATTCGCCCCTTGCGATATCGACAAGGCCCTACTTCCCACCAAGCCGGACTGGGCTTCGAAAATGGGGGAATACTGGGATCATGGCGAAGAGGCCGCGCATGAGGCTCTGGGCGATTTCGCCTCCGGCCCCCTCGCCCATTACAATACCGGCCGCAACGATATGGCCGCCGAAGAAAGTTCGCGGCTTTCGCCCTATCTGCGTCATGGCGTACTCTCACCCCGTCAGATCTGGCATCACTGCAAGAACAAGGGCGAGCCAGCCGATCGCGAGACCTTCCTGTCTGAACTCGGATGGCGTGATTTCTCGTGGTATACGCTGTTTCACAATCCGCAATTGCCGCAGCACAACCTCAAGAAGCAGTTCGATTCCCTGACCTGGCGCAAGAGCCGAAAGGATCTGCAGGCCTGGGAGAAGGGTAAGACGGGCATCCCGGTCGTGGATGCCGGGATGCGCCAGCTTTGGGAAACCGGCTGGATGCATAACCGGGCGCGCATGATCGTCGCCTCGTTTCTGGCCAAGCACCTGCTGATTGATTGGCGCCAGGGAGAAGCCTGGTTCTGGGACACATTGATTGACGCCGACCCGGCGTCCAATGCGGTCAACTGGCAGTGGGTCGCAGGGACGGGCATAGAGGCGTCACCCTTTTTCCGGATTTTCAATCCCCTGCGCCAATCGGAGAAATTCGACCCGAAGGGTGATTACATCCGGCGCTGGGTACCAGAACTGGCGAAACTGTCCGGTGACGCCATTGCCGCACCATGGCAGGCAGACAGGGATGTTCTCGAGCGTGCCGGAATCAGGCTCGGGCGTGACTATCCCGAGCCTATTGTTTCTCTCAATGAGGGACGTGACAGGGCCATGGCTGCCTATCGCAAGACGAAGGGCAGCTGAGATGGGCTATGCGGGCCCACCCTGCCGTCACACGCCTAGTGGCGGGTGACGGTCAGCGTCCGTGTTTCACCATCCGTCAGTTTGAGCGTCAGCTCTGTCGATGCACCCGGCTCAAGCCCTGCGAGATCCTCAAGCGCGGGCAGGTTGGCCGCAAGAGAAAAGTGGCAGGGGCCGATCACGCCAGCATGTCCCTGCACGAAGGTCATGGGGGTCAGGTGCGTGCCATCGGAGGTGGTTATCGTGCTCACCTTGTCCTGACTAAGAATGGCATAGGCATGCATCATCGACTCACTGAGGATAAGAAAATGCTCCCAGTCTTTCGCCTCGACAGCATGGAAATCGATCCCGGCATTCTCCTCGCTGCGTAGATAGCGCCCCGTACCGTCCAGACGCTGCAATGTGACTACACCACTGGGTAATCTTCTGGCCTGAAGCTGGGGAATGGGCATTGGAAGCGAGACGACCTTGCGCAGCGTGACAGTGAACTGCTCCTGGGCCACGGTATCTGCGAAGAAGAAGAGGCCTGGATAGCGCCCAGGCGACGGCACGACAGAAAACAGGCAGTCGCGCAGCGGATCGTGATCGACCACGTGCCCGAAAAAATCGAGAAGCCAGAAACGGGCAGAGGCATAGAGCATGGACAGGCGTCCCTTTCGTCAATCAGTCATCGCTGTCTTACATGATCCCCTGGCCGGTCTCACACCGGCAGGGCCAGACATTTCTGCATGACACTGGGCAGCGCCTGCTGCCCCAAGGCTTCAGATGGGCACGCAAAACCCTCCTGATTATGGAGCGATCCGAAATGGCTCATCCGTACGGCGATGACCGTCAGATTCAGTGCGAAATGTGTGAAAACATGCCGGATCTGTCCAGCAACTTTCCATGTCAGCCCCGGAACCGTCGGCACTTGACCCGACCTGTCTGACATATTCAGGGGAGAAGGCGCCAACTGCAACGCCGTTTCGAACGCAATGGGGTCGTCCTGCCACGCAGTACCCGGGAGTTCGGTCATGCCACCCAGCAATCCTGTTGGCGGACGGTGACGTAGCCAGATCGCACCCTGACTATCCATCAGCCGGAAAACAACGCCGTAACGCTCTGGCCTGATCTTGCGTGGGGCGCGAACCGGGAAACGCGCGGGATCCCCCGAAGCATGGGCCTTGCAGGACTCACGCCAGGGGCAGACAAGGCATGAGGGCCGACGTGGCGTACAGACTCCCGCCCCAAGATCGAACAATGCCTGTGTGAAATCACCGGGAACCGCCTGCGCGGCTGGGTCGAGATTGAGCATTGCCGCGAGCTGATCCAGCTGCCGCCTGATGCCTGGAAGAGGCTCTGCGACGGCATGGAGCCTCGCTGTAATGCGCTCGACATTGCCATCGACCGGAACGACGGGCACGGCAAACGCAATGGAGGCAATGGCACGCGCCGTATAGGCCCCGATACCGGGCAACGCCTGAAGTCCTTCCACCGTATCCGGAAAGGCACCCTTTTCTGCCACCAGTTGTGCACAGGCGTGAAGATTGCGTGCGCGGCTGTAGTAGCCAAGACCTGCCCAGGCCGCGAGCACCTCCTGCAAGGGGGCGCGGGCCAGATGCCTGACCGTGGGATAATGCTTCAGAAACCGCTCGAAATACGGCATAACCGTGACGACCGTCGTTTGCTGCAACATGATCTCGCTTAGCCAGACGGCGTAGGGATCAGCAGCCTGCCCTGCGAGAGCACGCCAGGGCAGAACGCGTCTTTGGCGTGCATACCAGTCCAGAAGGGCAGAAGCAGAAGGAGTCACAGGGGCGATATGAAGCGTGATTCCACAACGGACAAGGGGCTTGTTGCGTCTGGCCCCGTTCGACCCACCCGTGCACGGTCCATTATTGGCAAACCGGCGATAACCACGGGTGCCTCACCTGCCCCGGCCCCCGAACGCCGGACCATGACAGGGCGCGCGCTTGGCGCCATCCTCCCTCAGGTCACACGGCCTGCCTTCAATCGCAAACCTGCCCCGGCGGTCCGGCTTATTCTGGACTGGGCAGAAATTGTCGGCCCCGCCCTTGCTACCCAGACCGAGCCGCGCAAGGTCAGCGCAGGGACACTTACTATTGCCTGTACCGGCCCGATCGCGCTGGAACTCCAGCATCTTGCGCCACAGCTGATCGAGCGTATCAACAACCATTGCGGCCCCCTGCGATCAGGGCGAGATCTGCGTTTCGATGATGGCACCCAGCTGGTGAAGAAAATCAGGATCCTGCAGGATCCGGGTATCGTGAGACCCGCCACCCCTGCTGCGCGTCCAGCACCCCGACCCATTGCCATTGCAGGTATGAAAGAAGGCGAATTGCAGGAGGTCCTGTCGCGTCTGGGTGGCCATATCCTGCGCCGCCCCAGGCGCTGAAGGCGCGCGGGCGGCGCAGCTCTTTCCCGCCTCGCAGACAGCATCCGGGCTCTCTATCGTCCTGGGCACGCATCATTTGTCACGAAACGATATCCTGGTGTTACTCTTTCGACTTTTTTCCGCCCTCTCGCATGACGATATGCTGGGAAACGAAGTCGTTTTTCCAGCGCTTTCGCCGGAAGGAAAGATCAAGACCATGCGCGGACAGTCTATATTCAGGGTTGCCCTGCTCATCATGCCGATGGTTGCAGCTCTTCCCGCCTATGCCCAACGAGGCGGTGGCGGATTTCACGGTGGTGGCCCCGGTGGCGGTGGTTTTCATGGTGGGGGACCTGGCGGCGGGTTTCATGGCGGTGGTCCGGGCGGCGGTTTCGGGGGGCGCCCTGGTGGCTGGGGCGGTGG
>NZ_UEGO01000027.1 GCF_900465345.1 Asaia bogorensis
GAAAGCGAAGGTGAACCCGACAAGGGCGTCGGAGGCGTCTGGTATCCCTGCCCGTTCGCGGCGAACGAGATGCAGAAAGGTAGCCCTAAAGCGAGACTCAGTAGGCGACGTTTCATGCACGCTCCAGTCGGCAGAGAAGGCCGCAACCATATCAGCAGCAGTGCCGGGGAGCGAGCCCCGCGCATATGGGATGTTGCGCGCCCTTCCCTATTTGATCGCTCATATGTCATCCTCCCATCAAGGGAGATTAGCCATGAAGCTACATCGTTGTGTCTCATTGCTTATGATCGGGATGCTTTCATCTGTCGCTTTAGCCGAGGCGAATGCCGAGCCAGGCGCGGAGGAGGCACCAAGTGATGCGACATCCGCCGGGATGACGAACTCTCAGCGCAACGCCGTCCGTTCTGCCGAGGACTATCTGAGCATGAAAGGCTTTTCTCGGTTCGCCCTAATACAGCAATTATCATCCGACTACGGGGCTGGCTTTTCAAAGAAGGATGCCACGGTTGCAGTCGATAGCTTAGGCATTGATTGGAATGCAAATGCCGCGCGATCAGCCAGGGAATATCTCGATATAAAAGGCTTTTCGTGTAACGGCCTTATCGCCCAGCTGTCGTCGGAGTATGGAGCTGGCTATACCAAGGCGCAGGCGCAATACGGCGCCAAGCAGTCAGGAGCCTGTAACTAGTCCGTCTTTCCTGATCGAAAATCGCGAGAGCGGTTCGGGCTGGCTCGCGAAACCATCTGCCCGAACCGGCCTGCTCTCACAGGTCTTGCAAGCCCGGCGCCGCCATAAGGCGGTGTAGCGGGAACACATGCAACCTAGTGGGTTGAAAGCCCTGATTCAAGTCTGGTGGCTAGCGGCGCATCTAGATTCGGAGTTTCACTATGGGAATTTTGAGCCGGTTTTTTCGTAGGAAAACAACGAGAAAGGTTATGGCTGAAGCCTCTCCATTCAGCATTCCCCGCCCCGACGGATGGCCAAGTGGCGGCAGAATCCATCCACCGAAAAAGCGAGGCAAAACAGCGGAACAATATGAGAGAGAATACGACGAATATGTGGCGCGCGTCGAAGGGAAGAAAAGAGAGATCGCTGCCTTCAATCGTGCCCAGGCCGTGAAAGCTGGTATATCGGAATATGTATGGAAAAGCTCAAAAACCGCTCAGTGCGACATATGTTCACGACGGAATGGGAAAGTATACAGCTACAACAAGCCGACTAAGGATGGCTATCCAGGCGAGGGCACCTGCGGGAATAGAGCATTATTCTGTCACGCACGGGCTAGTCCTGTCGTGGATCATCGGTAACGCTGCCCTCACGATGCATCGCTTTAAGCCCCGCCTTTACTAAGCGACGGATTGCCTCCGCTTCAGATCGGAGACGATGCTCAAAGCGAAAATCAGCGATTGCGTCAGCCATTTCGCGAGGCATCGCTACTAGTTTTTGCACGGACTTGTCAGGATTAATCGGCATAGACCCATATAAGTGAATTACCTCCTTGCGCGCAAGGTGGAAAGGTAATACACCTTAGCGACGACCCGAGGGGGTGGAGCCCCTTGGATCGTCTAACCACCAGCAAGGGAAGAACCCCCATGCCGACAGCTAATGTCGTTTATACCTCAAAAGACCCGTCGCGTCTTGCGTCTCTTTCTGATGTCGATCTCGCGCGTATGTTCGGCCCGATCGTGGTGACGCATGACAAGTGCATGCGCCCGATCATCGCCCGTTCGGTTGATGTGGGAGAAGTGGCATGAACACGAGCCTCACCATACTTACGACCGCCATCCGTCAGGACGCCCAGGGCCGCTACTGCCTGAACGATTGCCACAAGGCGTCGGGCAACGAAGCGCTCGAAGCGCCCAGGCGTGTGGATGGATAACGCACAAACTAAGGCACTTATTACCGAACTGACCGATGCAGGAATTCCTGCATCGCCTTCCGAGACCGATGCGGGAATTCCCACATCGCCCGTTTCCTCGATCAAAGGCGGCGCGAACCAAGGCACCTACGTCGCCAAGGAACTCGTTTACGCCTACGCGATGTGGATCAACCCCAAGTTCCATGTGATGGTGATCCAGGCGTTCGATGCGATGGTGCAGGGTAAGGATCCGCATATTGAGCGGACCCCCAAACGCCCCCGCAAACCAGCCTTCGACACGACCTACACGCGCCTTCTCAAGATCGCCCGCACCCTGCCGAACACTGACGAGAATCAGCAGTGCATGGCGGCGGCGCGTGGAACGTTCGAGATGACTGGTGTGAACCCGCTCGAACTGATGGGGATGACTTCGCTTGCTGCGCCGAACGACGACACCTATCTGACGCCGACCGAGATCGGCCACCAGATTGCGGCCACGCCCAGAGAGGTCAACCAGCTTCTCGTTGACCAAGGATACCAGACGCGGCATGCGGCCCTCTCGTCTAGTTGCGACTACAGAATGACAGAGAAAGGCGCGCCGTTCGGACGTATGTTCGACACGACCCGCCGCAACGGCAAAGGGTCACAGGCGCAACTCAAATGGTCCAACCGTATCGTGAAGCATCTGCTCCCTTTCTCCCGCCCGAAGGAGGCAGCGTCATGAGCGCTCTGACCTCTGAGAGCGGCGAGGACTTCGCGCAAATATGGGGGGAGGTTATCACCTCGCTGCCGAACTGGGCGGCCGGACTGGAGAGCGACCTCAGGGAAATGCTTCTGGCTCGCCAAGGCATCCCGACCAAGCGCAGGGCTCTTTCCGAGAACGCGATAAAAGCGCTGACGGCGCTCTACCAAGAGTATGGCGACGGGTCGGCGCGGGCGGACGGGAAAAGCCCTGCCCTCGCGTAATTCTTGCCTTTGAGCTCACCAAATCGGGCGAGCTCAAATCGAGAGCACAGCGGACCTGCGCCCACCATTCGGAGGGTGCAGGCCACGCCCTTAGTTCGTCGGGTTCTCGGGCGCATCCGGAAGCGGCGCGTTCTCGCCCGGCTTGGGCTCAGGTGCCGGATGGCTGGGATCGTATGTCGGCGTCGGTTTCGAGGTCATGCGGGCTTTCCTCCGTCCTCGGGATGATCGGGGTGCTCAGGCGCGTCGTCCTGCTGCGGGCTCGTGTCGGGATACGGCTCAAACGGCTCGTCGCTCCCCGGCTTGGCTGGGTTCGGCTTGTTTGTCATCGTCGTTTTCCAGAGGTGAGATGACTCAAGGCTGACGGGGCGCAGGAGTTCCGTAAGCCGCGTGGAAACCTGCATTTCCAACGATGTTGCTATTTTGTCCAATTCGAATCAGTGAATTCATTTGCCAAAATGGAAACATACGCCCATATCAGCGATA
>NZ_UEGO01000006.1 GCF_900465345.1 Asaia bogorensis
GCAGCCTGAAGCGGGGCAGGATCATTGATGATCGGGATAAGCGAGCCATTCACGCCATCCACAATCTCCTCGGACTGTCCTCCGGGGGCGGTGGAGATTACCCAGACGTCACGTGAGAGAGCCTCACGAACAGTCAGACCGTAGCTTTCGCGCCATTGCGAAGGGAAAAGAAGCACATCAACCTGATCGTAGAAATCATCCAGCCCAGCCTGATTATAGGCAGGAACGGTCCTGATCGTGCCTTTGACCAGCCATTCAGAGGTGTCGATCGAGGGGAAGCCGAGATTGAGCGTGTTATCGACGAGTACTAATTCCCAATCGTTGCGATCGAGCTTCTCGAACGCCTTGCGTATCAGGTCAAAACCCTTGACGAAACCGATGCCCCCCACAAATCCGAAACGCAGCTTCGTGCCCGGTTCACGCTGTGCTTTGGGGCGGGACGGCCATGTGAACCCGTTTCGATTGATTATAATGCGCTCGGCGGGGACGCCATTGCGCACATAGAGGTTCTTGTGTTCCTCCGACGGGCTCAAGATGGCGGCAGCGCCAGCAAGGGCCTGGCGCATAACCTTGCGGCGCTCGTTCAGGTAATTGGCTCGCGTAGATTCACCGGGCGCCAGAGGGACATCATTGCTCTCCAGGTGATACTGGCCATCGTCGCGTGTGATGAACAGGTTATCCGACAGCCACCAGCAATCATGAAGGCTGATCACATAGGGAATACCGCGTTTCTGACAGGCCCTTGCCATGCCTGTACCCATTTCCTGGATGGCATGAAAATGTACGAGATCGACATCCCAGGCATCAATCCATCGCTCGATCTGTCGTGCCACAGTGACATTGTCTGACGATCCGTTGCGGCCTGCGACGACTGAAAAGACATCCGTATCCAGAATCCGGTAACGCAGGGCGCCATCAGGCAGATCCTGAAAGACAGGGCGCGTGGTCATGACACTGTTTTCAAATCCTGCCTTGGCGAGTGGGCCAAGAAGTGCCTCTACCACGATTGTAGCCCCGCCAAATGAACGCAGCGCCATGAACACATTGACCTGAAGAATACGGGGTGCCTTGTGTCCGAAAGACGGCGGCCTTCCAAAAACCGGTTCCGCCTGCTGGGTCAGAATCCGCTCCGGGGCGTAAAGATCCAGCGCAGTTGCTCTTGCGGTCTCTCCCATACGCTCACGCAGCGCAGGATCATGGGCCAAGGTAAGAAGTGCATCGCGCCATTCCTCGGCACTACGCGCAAGCATACCGTTCTCTCCGGTCCTGATAACGCGCT
>NZ_UEGO01000009.1 GCF_900465345.1 Asaia bogorensis
GCCGCTTCTCCATCTCCGGCGCGTAGCGCTGCACCCAGCGATAGATAGTCGTGTGATCGACATCGATGCCACGTTCGGCCAGCATTTCCTCGAGATCACGGTAGCTGATGCCGTACCGGCAGTACCAGCGCACCGCCCACAGGATGACCTCGCCGGTAAAATGCCGCCCTTTGAAATCGTCCATCACAACCGACCTTACCAATCCAAGGACCCAACCTCGGCAACGGCATCAGAGTTTGCAACAGAGCCCAGTGGCGCGCAGCGCCGGGTGGTAGCTCAGAAGCTGTCGATATTCCGATAACGGGACCGGCGGCGCAGGCTTTCAATGGTCTGAGGCGCCGTCTTGCTGGGGAAGGTGGTGCCTGCAACATCGAGAGCGCCAGTTTCGTCGATCAGGCAGGCTTCCATAATGCCGTGGTGATTGGTTACTGGCCGAGCGTGCAGGCGCACGACGCATGGTGGCGGCGCAATGCCGGATGGTGGTGTCAGGACGCGCAGGGTGGCAGCACCGTCGGCATGTTTCGTGAGATCTACTTTCCGCGCAATACGCATCTCGAAACGCTCTTCAGTGCATCAGACCGCCTTGAGGGCATTGGGGTCATGCTGGGAAACCGGAGCAATGATACCATTCAGGAGCATGGGTATTGGGGCGGTATGCGCGACCGTCTGCCTGCCAGCCAGACAGAGGCACTTGTCGCCCAGGGCGCGCGTCGTCTGGTTGATATCGGGCCGGGCCGGCGCATGGTGCTCAGTCATGAGGGGGTCGCTCTCATACGATCCGGACAGGACTGGTCGGATGTCATGGGTGAGGAACTTGCTCTCTATCACGACAGCATCGAGCCGACATTGCGTGCGGGTATGGCGTTCCTGCGTGATGAAGGGCTGGCAATTGGCTGTTACTTCAATCGCTACATGCGTGTCAGCGACAAGGAGGGGGGCAAGCCCTGTCGCAGCTTCGGCATGAGCGCCTGGCGCGATCTTGCGGCTCTGGAGCACTGGGCAGAGCATCATCCAACGCACAAGGCGATTTTTGGCGATTTTCTGCAGGCCGTGCAGGCGCTTGAGGGTCGACTGGCGTTACGTCTCTATCATGAAGTGGCTGTGCTTCAATCGGACGCCCAGATACTCGACTATCTGGGCTGTCATGATCAGACGGGCATGATGAACGGCCTCGCGTGAAAAGCGAGGCCATGAGCGCAGAGCGGATCAGGGCGCCGGGAAGGTCTCCCCCACCATTTTCTCGCTCAGTGTCCAGAGTGCCTCGGCACGCTCGGGATCGACTGCATAGGCACGCACGCCGGGGATGGTGATTCCAAGCGGTTGGTCATCGGGTACAATCGCACTGATGCTACAATCCTCGCCATATCGACCACCAATCTCCGACGGCGTCGCAACGGTCGCGGCCCAGACGGCGCTGGCTGCCCCCTGAGGAATGGTCTTGAAGCGGAAAGGCGGCCTGCCTGCCTCGGCTTCCTGCTGGTTGATGCCCTCTATCATGGCTTCAATCGCGCCTTCGGGCATATGGCGCACCAGCTCGGTGGCGATCCCGCCTGGATGCATGGCAACGGCCCGTATGCCGCGCGCCTTGTGTCGGGCATCCAGTGCAACCGCGAAGAGGATATTGGCTGTCTTGGATCGTCCGTAAGCGCCGAAGGGCGTATAGTCTGTTGTCAGGAACCCCGGATCCTCCAGATCGACATCGCTGTAGCGGTGCCCGGCAGAGGAAAGCATGACCACGCGTCCACCGGGCCTGACCAGCGGGATCAGTCGGTTTACCAGTACGAAATGACCCAGATGGTTCGTGCCAAACTGGGTTTCAAAACCGTCCTTCGTCACACCCTGCGGTGTGGCCATGACGCCAGCATTGGCAATGATCGCATCGAATGTCATGCCCCGTGCCAGCAATCGTTCGGCGCAGTCACGGACACTTGCCAGATCATCGAGCGCAAGTTCTTCGATCTGCAGGCGTGTCGGGTCGATGCTGGCAGTCGCCCTTGCTGCCTTGGCCAGATCACGGGCCGTGCCGATAACCTCGGCACCATGAGCCACCAGGGCGCGGGCAGTCTCGACCCCGAGACCGGCAGAAACACCGGTGACGAGATAGCGTTTCCCAGCCAGGGAAAGGCCGGCAAGCACATCATCGGTGGTGGATTGCGCATTGAACTTGGTGTCCGACGTCATCGCCGGTGTAGCGGGGAAGGAAGTAAGAGCAGACATGAACAGCCTCGCAGGGCATAAGGCGCGCACATCTTGCCGGCCGACAGGACGCGCGCTAAACGGAAGTATACTCCGCTTTACATATACGGAATCAAATTCCGTTTAACAAGGGGACAATGATCATGGGCGAGACGCCCCGCCAGAGGCGCCCCCGTGCCGACGGGCAGCGGAGCCGTCAGGCATTGATGGCCGCTGCACGCCAGGCCTTCGTGACGGGTGAGACCGATATACGCATGGACGAAATCGCAGCCCGTGCGGGTGTGGGTGTCGGCACGCTCTATCGTCATTTTGCCGATCGTTCTGCCCTGATCGAAGCTGTTTATGCAGACGAGCGTGACCAGTTGCTCAGTGCAGCCGATACGCTTTGCGCTGCTCATCCCCCGCTTGAGGCCTTGCGGGCATGGATGCGGCTTTTTGTCGGCTATGCTGCCACGAAGCAGGCCATGACGCCCGTTTTCAATACGCTCTCTGGTGGCTCATCGGCACTTTACGCCCGCACGGGCGGTCCCATTGTCGAAACCATGGAGAAACTCGCTGCCGCCTGTGTCGCGCAGGGGGATCTGCGCGACGACGTGGACCCGGTGGACATGCTGCGCGCCATTTATGGCGTCTGCACGATTGCGGGCAACCGTCCGGAACAGGCCGTTCAGTTCATTGATATCATCCTGAGCGGTGCCAGACCGGGCGCAACCCAGCCGAAGCTTTCCTGAGAGGCGATGAAAGCTGTCCGGCCGGGCGCGAGCCTATTTCATCGGGAAACCGAGGGCCTTGAGAGAGGCAAGCAGAGTATCGCGGCCATGCAGGCCTTCACGTGAAACGATGCGTCTGACCATGGCTTCGGACCACAGGCGCGGCGGCAGTGACTGTTCCTGCTGGAAAGCGTTATCGGCCGCATCGAAGCTGGCGATGGCTTCAGCTTCCTGCGTGGTGTCGTAACGGTCTCGATGCAGTACGGCGCGTTGGGGCAGGCGTGGTTTGATGCTGGCGGGGCGTGTCTCATCCTCATAGCCCACGCACAAGCCAAAAAGTCCGACGCAGCCCTTTGGCAGGTCGAGCTCCTTTGCGACCTCAAGCGGATGATTGCGCAGTCCACCGATATAGACAGTTCCAAGACCCGCTGCTTCGAAGGCGGCCACGGCATTCTGGGCGGCGAGGGCTGCGTCGATGGCCGCGATGAGGAAGGACTCGGTATAGTCGAGTGCCTCGGCAGGCTGGCCTGCCTGTGTGGCGAGGCGTTCCAGACGTGAGATGTCCGCCAGCCAGACGAGAAAAAGCGGCGCGGCGGCGATATGAGCCTGATTACCGCAGAGTTGGGCGAAAACCTCGCGTCGCTCTGGCGACTCAATGGCGATAACGCTCCAGCATTGAAGGTTGCTGGACGTTGCGGCGGATTGGGCGGCCGCGATGGCGGCTTCCAATGTGCCCTCTGGCAGGGCATCGGGCCGATAGGCTCTGACCGAGCGATGAGAGAGAAGGCTTTCGAGAACAGCGCTTTGGCAGATGGGAGCCGCGTTTTGCGACGTCTCGAGTGGTGCGGGGAGGGGCGAGCGATAACGCTGCTGCCAGAGCGAGGAGAGGCGATCTGTCATGACGAGGCTCCATCAGAACGGGGCCTGCCATGACCGCCAGGACGTATCGGGGGGACAAGGCGTCCCCCACGGGTCATACGCGTCGACTGTCTGGCCTTGGGCTGGCCCTCAGGCCGGGTAGGTTAGAAGCGAATGGAGGGGGGCGTCCAGCTTCTCACGGCCGCCCAGACCGTCAAGCTCGACCAGAACCGATGTGCCCACAACCTCGGCCCCGACATTCTTCAGCAGGCGGATCGAGGCAGCAAGCGTGCCACCCGTGGCGAGCAGATCGTCCAGCACCACAACGCGCTGACCGGGCTTGATCGCGTCTTCCTGGATATGCAGCTCGTCCTGGCCATATTCCAGACCGTATTTCAGCGAAATGGTCTTGCCCGGCAGCTTGCCCGGCTTGCGCAGCATGATGAAACCACAGCCAAGGCGCATGGCAACAGGCGCCGCGGTCAGGAAGCCGCGGCTCTCGATGCCGGCCAGCAGATCGGGCTGCCACGGTGCGATGGCGCGGGCCAGACGGGCTGTCGCGATCTGCCAGGCATCAGCGTTACGGATCAGGGTGGAGATATCGTAAAACAGGATACCGGGCTTGGGAAAATCCGGGATCTCGCGAATATACTTCTTGAGGTCGAGTTCGGGCTGATCGCCATGAATCGGTGTCTGGGTCATGTTCCTGCTTCTCTTCCCTGCTTTACAAGATCATCAAAAGGCGCGGCATCTAGCCGGTTCGGGTCTCGAAAGTAAATGTCAGACTGCGCGCGCCGTGGCCTTTTCAATGGCCTCAAGCAGGGCAGCCCGCCGGAAAGGCTTGGGCAGGATCACCGCGCCAGGCACCAGATCATCACGGGCAGTATCATCATCGAAATCTCCAGAGATCAGGATGACGGGTAGTGCGGGCTGAGCCTTGCGCAGATGCAGGGAAAGCGCATCGCCCCCCATGTCACCGGGCAGATTGAGATCGGTAATGATCAGGCCAGGGGCATCAGAGCCCGCAAGCGCAATGGCTTGCTGGGCTGAGCCAGCCCGCAGGACAGTCTTGCCAAGGGTGGAGAGGATCGTCTCAACGATCAGGGCGACAGAATCGTCATCCTCGACAAGAAGGACAGGCGAATCGGACATGCGATAACTCTCCACCGTTGGACCAGACGATTATTTTGCTGACGATACCGTCTTGTGGCCGTGGGGGCGCAATATGGCAAATACACCCATCATCAACCCGGCAAAAAGCATGAGCGCGGCCATGGGCATCGGGCTGTTGGCTGGCAGAAGGCCGATGGCCGTGCTGGCCAGCGATCCCAGCGCATATTGCATGGTGCCGGCAAATGCCGAGGCGCTCCCGGCAAACTGCGACTGGTTGCTGAGCGCGCCAACCATCGCATTGGGGCCGATAATGCCTGTCATGCCCAGCGTGATCATCATGCAGCCCACGATGGGGATGAGCATGACAGGGCGGATATGATGTGTCGGGCCGGGATATTGCTCGGCCAGCATCACCACGACCAGCAATGCGATGGCCCCCAGAATCGAAATAGCCAGCGCCCAGCCCAGCATGGCCGATGAGCTGACACGGCCGACCAGAGCACCGTTGATCTGTGACGACCCGATCATGCAGACGGCAAACAGGCCGAACAACATGCCGTAATGGGCGGGCGTAAAACCAAAGATATGCTCGAACACGGTCGGCGCGGCTGTGAGATAGGTAAAGGAGAGGAAGCCGCAGAAGCCCCAGACCAGGGCATTGGTGATGAAGCAGCGCTCACGGGCGATGGAAAGATAACGATGCAGCAGGGAGAGGGGGCGCAGTTCGCGCCGGCTTTCAGGCGGCAGCGTCTCGGGAAAGGCGCGCAGCAGCAGCACGACACACAGGCCGCCATAGACAGCCGAGACCCAGAAAATGGCCCGCCAGCTGATATAGTCGAGCGCGATGCCACCCAGCATCGGGGCCAGAATGGGCACAATTCCCTGTATCAGAATGAGCTTCGACATGAGCTTTGCGGCCTCGTTTCCCGTGGAAACGTCCCGCACGCAGGCACTCGGGATCACGATACTGGCTGATGCGGCGATGGCCGCAATGAGCCGGAAGAAGCACATGGCGCTCATGGTGGTCGCCATGGCGCAGCCGACACTGCCCGCTGTATAGACGATCATGCCAAGCAGCATCGGGATGCGCCGCCCGAAGCGATCTGCCAGCGGCCCCATACTGATCTGCCCGATGGCAAGCCCCACCATCCACGCTGAGAGCGTCATGCCAGCGCTTCCTGCGGGGGAATGCAGTGACTTCTCCAGCGCGGGGAAGGCGGGCAGGTAGATATCGGTCGAGACCGGCCCCACCGCAGTCAGAAACCCGAGCAGCAGGGGAAGCCAGCTGGGCATGACAACAGGCGGCTGAGTTGAGTCGGTCTGACGCCCCGATGTTGGGGTAACAGAAAGAGAGATCCCGTCGGGAGAGGCCATGAGGCGCTCCTGCTGGATAAAGGACTATGAGATAAGGACGAATGCCCCGTTTCGGCCGGGCGTCACGCTCATCAAGCGCAACAGGGAGAAGGCAGTTTTAAGAAGGCAGTTTTCTGGCCAGTCTCTGGCGATGACGTGTCAGATATCGCAGCCCGGCCGTTTTTCAATGATTTTTTTGACCTGCCGCAAATATCACCCACGAGAATTCCCTCTCCGGAGTCAATTTCGAGCGCGACGCAGGGGCATATCACACAGGCTGGTCGGGGTCGGCCTTGTCCGCCAGCTGGGCGAGCGCGCTGCCCTCTCGGCGCGCTCTGGCGAGCAGGAACCAGGCCAGAAAGGATGATCCGGCAAAAAGCAGCAAGCCGAGACCAATCTGGATATTCTGCCCAAGCTGCGCCCCGGCACCGATCAGGACGAAAACCAGATTCTGGGGAATGGCGCCCAGCAGCGTGGCCCAGCCGAAAGCGGCCAGCGGTACACCATAGAGGCCAGCCGCCGCCGTAACCATGATGGCAGATCCCACCGGCAGAAGCCGCAAGGTCAGGACAGCCTGAAAGGGCGAGTGTGCCAAAACATGCCCGATAAGCTGCAGCCTCCCCCTGAAGCGCGCCTGCCAGCGCTCACGCGTCTGGGGCGAGGCCAGACGGCGCATCCATATAAAGCCGAGCAGGGCACCCGTGAGCGAGGCGATGGTGGAGAGGGCAAAGCCGACGACCGCGCCGAATACCAGCCCGGCCGCAAGACAAAGCGCCTGACGCGGCAGCCCGAACAGGCTGTAGGGGATACCGATCAGCAGAAACAGCACCGGCGCGGCGGGATTGTTCTTCCAGCTTTCGATCAGGGTCAGCACGGAACGTGTCACCTGAAATTCGCGTGCGATCACAAGCAGCCCCACCAGAACGATAATCGTAAGTGCGGGCTTCCAGAGATTTCTGGGCGGCACGCGGTCGGCGGGGCGGAAAGCAGGCAGGGCAAGGCTCCATCGCAGGATATGCGGAGCGATTAGCAGCCCATGAACGCTTTAGGAAGCACGCTATGATGCAGATGGGTAACAGTGCGTGACGATTCTGTCATGACTGCGCAATTGTCACGCGGCTTTCGTTGCTGTTGCTCAACGTAACTGGTAGCCGGGAAGTAGGTTTCTGTCCGATATCGTAACGATATTGTTGATGTCGAATAGAACCCGTCCTTTTTGTCCAGTGCCGAGGGAAACGCCACTCTATGTCGTCCAGTTTCACGCATCGTTGTCTTATGATGCTTCTTGCAGGCACAGCCCTTGCAGGCAGCGTCCAGGTATCGACCGCCGCGCCGACCCGTAACAAGCACCATGCGTCCACACACCGGACGACAAAAGCCAGGCCCGTAGCAGCCTCGTCTGTTACAACGGCACCGGCCGCAGGTACTGTTGCCCCTGTCATGCGCCCGGCGCCTCAGCCTGTCATGGCCCGCTCGCAGCCTGAAGAAATTGCAGTCACGGGCCGTAGCAGCCGTAGCCGTCAGCCGGGTGCTGGCCTGCTGCGCGTCGAGACGGCCCCCAAGGCTGTGCAGACCATTACGCATGACTTCATTGCCAAGCTGGCCCCGAGCGTGAACCTGCAGCAGGTCATCGCCATGATGCCCGCCGCGAACGTCACCCAGGCCGATCCTTTCGGTCTCTATACGGGTCAGACCAACGTACGTGGCTTCGACACCACGGAAATCGGCTGGCTGCTCGATGGCGCGCCGCTGAACGATATCGGTGGTGGCCAGTTTTACGCCAACGAAGTGCTCGAATCCGAAAACCTCGAGAGCGTCTCGATGCAGCCGGGTTCGGTCAATCTCGATACCCCGGTGCTGAGCGCCTCGGCTGGTATGACAACCATGACCATGAGCAACCCCACACATCGCTTCGGCGGGGTGATGGATGTGTCTTTCGGCTCGTTCGACACGTTCCGCCAGTTCATTCGCCTGAATTCCGGTGATATTGGTAATAGCGGCGTACGCGCCATGTTTGCGTTCAGCCACACCAAGGGCAATACGTGGCGTGGCCCCGGCCAGGCCGAGAAGTACCACTACGATTTCAAGATGGTGAAGGACTTCCGCAACGGAAGCCATACCGGTCTGACCGTGGCCTATAACGACCAGACCAACGATTTCTATCTGGCCCCGAATCTGAGCCAGTGGCGCACGACCGGTTATTCAACGAACTACGCCACGGATTATGCAGGTCCGACCGCAGCGGGTGCCAATTATTACAAGCTGCACGTCAACCCGTTCGAGAACGTGGTTGCAGCCCTGCCGACCCATATCGTCATCACGCCCAAGCTGACGCTCGAGGATTCGCTGTATTTCTGGCACGGCATCGGCAACGGCACGGGTGCTTCGGTCATCAATGCCTCAAGCTATATGGGCAACCAGGCCGTCAAGCTTGATCTCGGTGGTGCCAAGAGCGCTCTGGCGCTGGCCCCGTCGAACCAGGAGCAGTTCCGCACCGGCAATACCATCTCGCTGCATTACAAGCCCGATCATCACCACGATATCTCTCTGGGCTGGTGGTACGAGTACGCCAATCTCTACCAGTATTCGCCCTATGGCATCGTGAACCAGTCGACTGGTGAAGCGAACAACATCTGGGGCACCACGGACGTCATCAAGACGACCACAGGCCAGCCTTTCCGCGCCCGTGACTTCCTGTCGCTCACGCAGGTCAACATGATCTTCATCGGCGACACGATGAAGTACTTCAATGACCGTCTGAACATTCAGATCGGCTTCAAGGAAGCGATGGTTACCCGTCGCATGTACAACTACACCCCGGGCACGCAGTATAACCGCAACCTGCATACGCCTGAGCCGCTGCCGCAGATCGGCATCGCCTGGAACTTCAACAAGCAGCACCAGATCTACGTGTCGGGCAGCACCAACTTCAAGGCGCCGTCCAACACCTCGCTGGTCGATTACTACAACACGGCAGGCGCGCAGACCCAGAAGGGTGGGGCCTCCAAGCCGGAATACACCATTCAGGAAGAGCTGGGTTACCGCTATAACGGTGAGCTGATCGTCGGCTCGATCTCGTTCTTCAACTATAATCTGACCAACCGTCAGCAGACCCTCAACTACTATGACGGGACGGCAGGCGCGAGCTATAGCCAGACGGTCAACGCTGGTGGCCAGACCACCCGTGGTGTCGATATCCAGATCGCCACACGCGCCTGGCACCATATCCGCCCCTATGCGACGTTCGAATATCTGCACTCGACCATCGACAACAACATTCGCGTGGGTCGTGACCTGCTGCCGACGGCTGGCAAGATCGCCATTCGTTCGCCGTCCAAGCAGGCGAAGTTCGGCCTCGATTATGATGATGGCAGCTTCTGGTTCTCGGGTCAGGTCATCTATGTTGGCAAGCAATATGCCAGCTTCATGAATGACAGCTCTATCCCGCAATATGTCACCAACCAGGTGGGTATCGGCTATCGCTTCAAGAACAAGGGCTTCATGAAGTCGCCGCAGATCCAGCTGAACATGACCAACCTCACGGGCGCCAAGTTCCGCAACGGCGTGTATGGCTTCACCACCAACCTGAACCCGACCAAGGGTGTGTATGGCACCATGATCGCTTCCGGTGGTCAGCCGTCCTACTACCTCAACCCGCCGTTCTCGGCGATGGTCACGCTCTCCACCGGGTTCTGATCATTCTGCAAGGGCCGCAACCGTCCAGCCAAAATGGCTGGCGGTTGGCTCCGGGGTGATCTCGCATTGCAGCCCCCTGCGGCCTGCATTTACGAAGATTGTTTCCTGCTCAAGCGCGTGTCGGTCCAGAAGGATCGGCACGCGCTTTTTTTGTCCGAAGGGGCTGATGCCACCAGTCTTGTAGGCCGTCAGGCGCTCAGCATCGGGCGGGGCCATCATGGCGGCCGATTTGCCACCCAACGCCGCCGCAACAGCCTTGAGGTGCAGCTTATGGTCCGAGCGGATAACCGCGCAGGCGGGTTTGTCCTTGTCCACCCAGACCATCAATGTCTTGAAAACGCGCTCCGGTGCGACACCGAGTGACTCTGCTGCCTGAAGGCCCTTGCGACTGGCATCGGGGTCGTAGTCATGGCTGTGCAGCGTGTAGGCAATACCCTCTTTTTCCAGAAGGGCGAGGCCAGGGGTCTGGCCGGAGGCGGGTTTCATCAGATCGTCTCCCGAAGGTGGGTGTCAGACGACCATCAGAAAACCGGACCCTCATTCTGTCAAACCGGTCTCAGCCCTGCTCCACCTCAACGGGTTGGGGCAGGGGCTTGCGGCGCAGGAATGCCAGCACGTTGCCAAGCAGGATCAGGACCAGCCCTGCCAGCATGGGAATGGACCAGTGGACCTGTTCGAAGAAGGCAGACATGCCCAGCGCAATGACGGGGGAGAGAATGGTGGCATAGGCGGCCTTGTCGGCACCGATGCGACGAACCAGTTCGAGATAGAACAGAAAACCCGCCACCGAGCCGAAGAGGGCCAGATAGAGCAGGCCACCCAGCCAGCGTGCCGTAAGCGGGAAACCATAACCATGCCCTGACAGCGGGATGATGATC
Organism: Asaia bogorensis; assembly: GCF_900465345.1. GTDB lineage: Bacteria > Pseudomonadota > Alphaproteobacteria > Acetobacterales > Acetobacteraceae > Asaia > Asaia bogorensis_A. The sequence continues at coordinate 10,805 of NZ_UEGO01000009.1, forward strand.
GCCAGCAAGGTCGCGCCACAGATCATGCCCCAGAAGATGGTGTTGGTCAGGCTGATGTCGAACCGGTCGAGGTGACGCGAGAGCATGTTGCCGCAGGAGAACAGGAAGGTACCCAGAAGGGCAAAGCCCATGCCTGCAAGCATCAGATGCCAGTTTTCATGCGCCATGTCCCCGGCCAGAAGCAGGGCCACGCCACAGACACCCAGAATACCGCCAGCCAGCACGCGCAGATCGGGCGTCTTGCGAAAGAAAAGCCAGAGATTGAGCGTATTGAACAGGGTGGCCATGCTGAACACCACCGAGACGGTGCCGCTCGGCAGATAGAGTTCCGAACTGTAGATGCCAAGGAAGTTGCAGGAGAATAGACAGACGCCCATTCCTGCGATCCAGGGCCATGCCGGTCTGGGCGGGAGGCGCAGTTTGCCTGTCAACGCCAGTCCGCCCCCGATCAGGGTTGCCGACAGGACGAATCGCCAGAAAATAGCCACATCGGCGGTCGTGCCACCAATCTGGAGATGAATGGCAAACCAGGTGAGCCCCCAGAGAATGACGACGGCGAAAAACAGGAAGGGGGCCATTCTGGATCTTTCTTGATTGGGGCGTCAGGGTTTGCTCACATTACGGGATCAGGGAATTAAAAAAAGACGGGTTTTGTCCGGAAACAGGGCGATCGATGCGACTTTGTTCCGGATGCCGCGTTGAAAAGGCCGTGCTGCCCCGCGCTGGCATCCCGGCGGCGACATCAGGGTCGATTTTCCGGAGGGATGGCCGAGGGGCAGAGCCCAGCGAGAAGGAACAGCGTCATGAGCTCATTCACGGATAAGGTCAGCGGCACCGTCAAGCAGGTGGTCGGCTCGATCAAGGAAGAAACCGGCAAGCTGACCCATAACGAGAAGCTGGAGGCCGAAGGTGCTGCCCAGAATCTCGAAGGCAAGGCCGAAAAGACCAAGGGTGACGTCAAGAGTGCTGTCAATAACGGCATCGACAGCGTCAAGGACGGCTTCAACAAGCTCTGAGCCTCGCCCACGAGAACGCCCCGCAGCCTTTGCGGGGCGTTTTTGCGTTTTGCGCCTGTATCGCTTGTCCCCAGCGCCATGAGCGGCATCTCGATGATATGGCGATCAAGCAGGCAGGGGTAGCACTCCCCAATGGCAGGTCGGCTCACGGCAACCGGCCGAGGGTGAGGCGACCGTGTGTGGGGTTTTCGTTGAGACGGATGACCGGACGGGTTTAGCGGTGAGGATTGAGGCGGTTCGCGTTGGTGGTCATTTGAGTCCTGCGTTTCCTGTGGTTTGAGTTTTTTCGTTTTTTTTGGACTTTTTTGGTTTGGATTGGTGTGTGTGGGGGGAGAGGAATCGGGTGTGGCCCATGTCTGGCGTGGGTTTTGGGGGATTTGAGGAAGTGTTTGACAACCCCCCCTGGTTTCCGTAAAAGCCCGTTCACCGCAGCGGAACACGCCGCGGTGACTGCCTGGAAGACTGAGTAAGATCAGTGGGTTAGGTAGGGTTCTTTGAAAATTGAATAGGTTATGGAAGGGATATGTTGGCGGCGCTTTGGTGTTGTCTGAACCAGTGGTTCTGATGATGAGAGTGCTGACTGATTTATTCTTTTTCGAAAGAACTACAGACGTCAGTTTTTTTGTTTCGGGATCTATAGTTTGGTTTTGGTTAGCTTTGG
>NZ_UEGO01000038.1 GCF_900465345.1 Asaia bogorensis
GCATCTCAAGATGCGGAAAAGTCGGTCGCCGCCAGGTCCCCTGATCCACCCCACAAAACACACCACCACCCCCGCGGGGTGGAGCAGCCCGGTAGCTCGTCAGGCTCATAACCTGAAGGCCGCAGGTTCAAATCCTGCCCCCGCAACCAAATACCCTACAGACATAATCCAGGGACAGCGCAGATCTCTCACAGAGAATACGCGTCTATACGCGCGCGTGTGCTCGCGCTGAGTGCAGCCCAGATAACCCCTGATCCCGCGTCGAAAACGCTCACTGCCTCACAGCAGGCACAAACACCGCCATCAGCGCGGCCCAGGCACAGGATAATCAAATCCTCGGTACAGATCGCCTCTGGTCGTTATAAATTCTCAAGGCGTAGCGGCCTCATGAAGGAGGATCGTTCTTGCTTGTAGACACTTGCAACAGGGGCTCTAGGGCAGATCCTCTCCCGATTAAGAGCTGTACGAATCATTCGCAGAACATGTGCGAAATTCGAAACGATTCCCTCCGAAATTTATAGACTACAGCTGGAACCCCTTATCCTCGCTCGATATCGAGATTTGCAGGCAGGGCCTCAGAACCCGCCATAGAGATAGAATGGGATCAGGGCGAAGATAAACCAGGCGATGAGGAAGACCAGTGGCGCCTGATGGGCGAACATGCGACCGCGGCGCGCACGGTGATTCATCGCGCGAGCATCCTCGTCGCTTCTGGCCAGAGTGAACTCCGAAAGGTTGGGGCATTGCTTGTGCAGATGCTGCTCCTTCTCGTTCCATTTGCTGATTGCCGCATAGCCAGCGCGAATACCCGGCAAAGCCATCAAGGTCAGCATGAACCCCAAAAGCGAAAGCAGCGGTGGGATAAGGATCGCCATGCGATCGCCCCATCGTGTCGTTGAACCTGTCATGGCTGTGGCATAGGCGATGACCAGAAAGGCTTGCGAACTCAGAAGCGCCTGCAGGCGGCCATTGACCGTCTCCGTCTCGAACCGGATTTCGGAGCGGTAATAGGCGAGCAGTTCATTGTCCGTCGGTTTGCCATGGGCAATGACCTCTTCGGCCTCTGGCGGTGGAAAAGCTGGAATGACCATGATGCGTCCTCTCCCTGAGTTATGCCTGACAGGACGCGTTCTTCTTATCGTTTGGCCCGGGAGGCGACCGCGCTGAGCGCATGATCGCCGGGCCTGCCGCGTGAAGGATCAAAGCGCACGAGGCGCTTATCGGTTCGTCTTGTTGTTGATCGCTCGGATATGTTGCAATGAGCTTGCTTGTCGGGAGGCAAGCGCTGGGAGGTATAGATATCAGTTCAGGCACAATGCTGGACCGTGCGCGCTTTGGATCGGAAGGAGGCGAGCTGATAACACCCGACGTCTTCATCTGGATGTCTCCACACGGTCCGGGCAGTGAACAGGCTCTAACGTCAGCCAACATGGCGGCCAGCAGGTGGCGGCTCTAGCGTTCGGATCGCGGCCGCTTCGTGAGAGACCAGCCTCTCACGACGGCGAAAAGCCCCCGACTACTCAGCGAGAGATGATTTCGCGTCCTGCACCATAGATGTGATAGAGCGAGCTTGCCGGCATGTAGTCGACCAGTGCGACACTACGCGCGTCGATATGGTCGACCCAGCCTCCGCCAAGCTGCGAGGGGGCAAAAATACGCAGGAAGGCAGCAGCATATGGCTCTGCGTCGTCGGTCTTGGGTGTCAGTCCCGGAGTGTAGAGCAGTCTCAACAGCTCGGTCTGCGCCCAGATCCGCGCCGAGTGCTCCTGGACCACATGCCTGTCGCTCATGCTGTCCAGCACGACGCGGCGTTGATGATCACAGCCATGCGTGAAGCCAGCCTCGAAAAGTGAAGCTGCTGTCTGTTTGCGCCATTCAGCCCCGCTCTCAGCTTCAGGTGTCAGATGACCGAAATCGCGTAACAGCCAGGACCATTCAAACAGATGACCTGCTTGCACCTGATTGGCACCATACGGGGCGAGGGGTGACCAGTCCGGGGCGAAGAATTCTAGGAGCAGCCCCGACCGTGTGTCGATCAGATGGGTGCGGGCCAGTTCGACAAGGCTCCGCGCCTTGTCGAGGTAGAACGAATCGCCCGTTGCCTCGAATACGACCAGATAGGCCTCAAGCAGATGCATGTGCGGGTTCTGGCTGCGTCGTGTCCCGTCATCAGGTATCGCGTCGAGATAGCCACCGTTGTCTGCCGTAAAGATCAGGTCGATTTCATCAGCGATGCAGCGCGCCAGAGCCCAGTCTTTTGGGCGGTTTGCATAACGTATGGCCCAGCCGCAGGCGAAAAGAATGAAGGCATGGGCGTAGAGATCGCGTTTCGTGCTGGCAGGGCGATTATTCGGGTCGATCGAGAATACCCAGCCCGGCTGGGCATCGGTGCGGTGATAGAGCCTTTCAACCCGGTCCAGGCAAGCGAGCGCCTGATCCCCCGCGGCATACACGCCATCCAGAGCAGCGCGGCAATAGGTCGCAATCTGCCGCGCCTGGACCATGAGTCTTGACGCATCGAGCCGGATGGGGCGCGCCTGCCAGTCAAGGCGTTCGTGATACAGCATGCGTGACGGATCGAACCCGGCCTCGCTCCACAGGGGGAGGGCTTGCCCGACAAGCCAGTCGCGCCACTGATCCCGAATGGCGGGGGCTGTTTCTTGCTTGGCACGGGTCATGTCACTCAGGTTTCAAACTCACTGCTTCCGGACTCGCCGTCGCTGAAGGACCAGCCTTCATCTTGCGAACGATCGATGTTGTCGACCGCCCTGATACCAGATCGGCCAGAACGACGCGACCGCCCCAGGATTTCACTTCTTCGCCGCCCACAACCTGATCTTCGGTGTAATCAGCACCCTTGACCACGATATCCGGTCTGAGGGCGCAGATCGTTTTAAGGGGCGTGTCCTCGTCAAAAATGATGACCAGATCGACATCGCGCAGGGCACCCATGACGGTTGCGCGTGCCCGCTCGTCCTGCAATGGGCGCTCTGCCCCCTTGAGACGACGTACCGAGGCGTCACTGTTCAGCGCGACGATCAGCTTGTCGCCCTCCCTGGCCGCAGCATGAATCAGCGCGATATGCCCGGGGTGGAGCAGATCGAAACAGCCATTGGTAAAGACCACGCGCGCACCATGCCGACGCCAGGCTTCGATAATTCCCTGGGCCTGGGGCAAAGTGGCAATAACACCATCACGGTCGATCTTGGATTTGAGGGCGGCGCTGAGTTCTGCGCGTGAAACGGTCGCAGTGCCCAGCTTGCCAACCACGATTGCCGCCGCATTGGTGGCGATGACCATGGCCGTGCGCAGATCGGCGCCGGCCGACATCATGGCCGCTACTGTCGCAACAACAGTGTCTCCAGCCCCCGAGACATCGAACACCTCGGATTGCGGAACATGGGCATGCGTCATGCGGCCGTTGCGCTCAAGAAGGGTCATGCCCTCCTCCGAGCGTGTTACAAGAACATCGCCGCCAAACTGCTCCTGTGCGGCCAAGGCAGCAAAATGGATTTCGGTGTCGCTGTTGACCGGTAGCCCTGTGGCTGCTGCCAGCTCCTTGCGATTGGGCGTGATAAGCTGTGCGCCTCTATAAACCGAAAGATCCCGGCGCTTGGGGTCGACCACAACAGGGATGCCGCGCTGATTGGCTGCCTGAATGATGGCCTGAAGCACCTCGTTGCTCAGCACGCCTTTGGCGTAGTCGGAGCAGATCACGACATCCGCCTGGTCCATGGCAGCGAGTGATGCGGCGATCAGACGTTCCTGAACCGGCGGAGGAACGAGCACCGAGGGCTCTTCATCGATCCGCACGATCTGCTGGCGGCCGCTCAGCACGCGTGTCTTCGTGATGGTGACCCAGTCGGGATCCTCAACCAGATGGCCCAGATCGATGCCGGGTTCGCGCCCCACGGCCCGACGGAATTCCCTTGCCGAACCATCCTGCCCCACCAGCCCGACGAGCGTGACAGCACAGCCAAGCGCTGCGGCATTCATGGCCACGTTGGCAGCCCCTCCCGGCACGCTGCTGTGTTTGGCGCGCAGCAGCACCGGCACCGGTGCTTCGGGTGAGATACGATCGACCGAGCCGTGGATATAGCAGTCGAGCAGCAGGTCTCCGATGATCAGGACGCGCCCGAATATGAAGTCGCTAATCATCTGTAATCCTCGATAAAACCCGCCTCATGGCGCCACAGCATGGTCGCTCTGTCGTCCTGCCAAAGGCGCGGGCGAATGACAATCCTGCTTCCCGCTCTGGAAGTGGCGGTCCCGCGCCTTCGGGTGATGGCGCCTTGTCGCGGGTAAAGATGCAAGAGAGATGGAATCATTTCATTTCTGCGCTATCGTGCCGCCATGACCCTGAATATTGCCCTGGCTGTGGTTTGTTGATGCGCAAAGCTCTCCTCCTTCTCGTTCTGGCCGGGTTTGGCATTGACAGGGCCTATGCCTTGCCGGCGTTCCTGGAAAAATTCCTGCCACACCCGCCGCCGCAGCCCAGCCATCCGGCTATTCCCGCTGTGCCCCCTGCCAGCGCGGTGAAGATTCCGGCCCAGGCGGCAGTACCGGACGGAACGCCTGCCTTGCCCCCCGTGCTGGTGCAGTCGGGGCCACTCTCGTTTGCGCCGCTGGTGCAGCGTGTCATTCCGGCAGTCGTCAACATTGCCATCACACAGATAAGCTCGGAAGGCGGGGGCAAGGTACCCGCCCAGATCAAGGGCACACCGCTCGAAAAGCGGTATCGCGAGAAAATGCAGCGCCATCAGGAGGAGATCCTTGGCGCTGGTTCAGGGTTTATCATTGATCCGTCCGGTATCATCGTGACGAATGATCACGTGGTCGGTGATGCCGACAACGTGACTGTCTCGCTCTCCAACGGGCAGGAACTGCCCGCCAAGCTCGTGGGGGTTGATGCCCTCACCGATATCGCAGTCATCAAGGTCGAATCACCCAAGCCACTGCCCTATGTGACCTGGGGAGACAGCCACAAGGTGAATGTGGGTGACTGGATCCTGGTTGCGGGCAACCCGTTCGGGTTCGGCTCGTCTGTGAGTGCCGGTATCGTCTCGGCGCGCGGGCGTGATCTGGGGGCCGGTTCCCTCGATGATTTCCTGCAGCTCGATGCGCCGATCAACCCAGGAAATTCCGGTGGCCCGGCCTTCAACATGAGAGGACAGGTGGTCGCCGTTAATGCGGCCATGGTTTCCCCTGCCGGGGGATCGGTCGGCATCGGCTTTGGTATTCCCTCGGAAATCGTGGCCCCCATCGTGGAAGAGATACGCCGCACGGGCCATGTCGATCATGGCTGGCTGGGTGTCACACTCGATGACGGTGATGGTTCCGTCGTGCTCGTGGATGTCGATCGCAATGGTCCGGCGCAGAAGGGCGGCCTGATGAAGGGCGACAAGATTACCGCCATCAATAACGCTCCAGTCGAAAACGGTCGTGCATTGTTGCGTATCGTCGCCGCAGGAAAGCCGGGAAATGCCGTGACTTTCACGGTAATACGCAAGGGTAAGACCGTGACAGTGACACTTCCAATCGGGAAACGCCCGGCAGATGCCGATGAATGAGCGGACATTGCGTTCTTCGCCCTTTCTTCTGGCGCGTAACTGAAAGATAATAAGGTCACTGCAAAGTGAGGGGCGGGCGATCCTGCCCGTCATGGCCCCCGCCAAAGCCAAGGACTGATCATGCGTATTCTGCTTGTCGAGGATGATCCTACCGTCAGGAGCTTCATCGTGAAGGGACTGAAGGAAACCGGGCATCTCGTCGAGGAGGCCGATAACGGCAAGGACGGTCTCTTTCTGGCGGTCAGTGAGAATTTCGATATCGTTATTCTCGACCGGATGCTGCCCGGAGGCATTGACGGTCTGCGTATCCTGGAAACGCTTCGTGCCCAGAATAACGCAACGCCCGTGCTGCTTCTCTCGGCACTCGCCGATGTGGATGAGCGCGTTGCCGGCCTGAAGGCTGGTGGCGACGACTACATGACCAAGCCGTTCGCCTTTTCGGAGCTTCTGGCTCGTGTCGAGGCCCTGGCCCGTCGCGGAAGTGCCGAGCAGGCACCGCAGACCAAGCTTGTTGTGGCCGATCTGGAAATGGATCTCCTCTCGCGCACCGTTAAGCGCGGTGAAGAGAAGATTGATCTGCAGCCGCGTGAATTCCGCCTGCTCGAATTCCTGATGCGTCATGCCGGTCAGGTCGTAACACGCACCATGCTGCTCGAGCGCGTGTGGGACTATCACTTCGACCCGCAGACGAACGTGATCGACGTGCATGTGTCACGCCTGCGACAGAAAGTTGACAAGCCTTTTGAAACCGCGCTGATCCATACGATCCGCAATGCAGGTTACATCCTGCGCGCCAATTAAGCAGGATGATATAGCTCCATGAGGTTCAGCCTGTCGCGCTTTCCCCTGCTTCGCGTCTGGTGGAAGCGCGCCTGGCGGTTTCGTTCAGCCGGGTTGGGCTTCTCATTGGGCTATGGGCTGGTTTTTGCCCTTTCCGCCACACTCTTCCTGACCTTTCTGTGGTGGCACACCATCGGCGCGCTCGAGCGCGAGGTGGGACAGGCCGTCGATGCCGACGCGCATGGTCTGGCAGAACGCTGGATGCAGGGGGGTCTTTCCAGCCTGCAACGGGCTATTCAGGACAGGCTCGATCAGGATGTCGAGGATCAGGATCTCTATCTGCTGATCACGCCGGGTGGCCAGAGGCTGGCTGGCAACATGCCCTCATGGCCCGAGGCGGTACAACGGGCCGATCGCTTTTACACGCTCAAGATCAGTCGGGCCGGCAACACGACTTCAGCCGCCATGCATGCCTATGTCCTGCCGGGTGGCCTGCAATTGCTGGTGGGCCGCGATATCAGGGGGCGGGATATCCTTCGCCGTGTGCTGACAGAAACCTTCCTGTGGTCATGGCTCATGGTGACAGCACTCGCCATTGGTGGGGCATGGGTTGTGCGCGGTATCTTCAGCCGTATTCTGAGCTCGATAGCCCGTACCACCACGGCGCTGGCCAATGGTGACATGCGTCAGCGTATGCCGCTGGTGGGCAATGATGTCGATCTCGTTGCCCATTCCATCAACCGCATGCTCGACCGTATTTCCAAGCTCATGGAAGGCGTGAAGCAGGTTTCCAACTCCATCGCTCATGATCTGCGCACGCCGATCACGCGTGCACGTAATCGTCTGGAAGATGCTGCCCTTCATGCGCGCTCGACCGAAGAGATGCATGACGCCATCTATCGCGCCGTGGCCGATCTGGATCATGTCACGGCGGTCTTTGATGCGCTGATGCGCATTGCCCAGATCGAGGCTGGCGCCCGCCGCGCGGCTTTCGAGACGACTGATCTCATCAGGCCGCTGCAGGATATCGCCGAGCTTTATGAGGCGACAGCCGAGGATGCCGGGCTGCAGATTGCGCTCGATCTGCCGCCTCGCCTGCTCTTTCATGGTGACGCCCGCCTGATCCAGCAGGCCGTGGCCAACATGATCGACAATGCCATAAAGTTTTCGCCTGCTGAAACGACGGTCACGCTACGGGCCAGCGTCTCCGGTAATCTAGTCCGTATCAGCGTGACTGATGAAGGCCCGGGCATGTCTGCGGAAGATCTGCTGCGCGCCTCCGAGCGGTTCTTCCGTGCCGATCAGGCGCGCAACACGCCGGGGGCCGGTCTGGGTCTGTCGCTGGTGCAGGCTGTCGCGCAGCTTCACGGCGGCGCATTAGCGCTCGAGCCCCTGCAGCGCGGGCTTCGTGTCGTGCTCAGCCTGCCAGTAGAGGAAAACGGGCTGGGCTGAAAGGCCGGCAGAGCGGGGCTTGCAGGCTGTTTTGACACGCTCGGTCCAAAAACTGACTACATAAACAAGTCTTCATTCGCAGCCCATGAGAGCGCAATACGGACTGAATTAGTGCCGGTTCTATGACCCACACAGCCTTTGCGCTTTTTTGCCTGACCTGCGCGGTCGGGTCGCCTGGCGTTGCCAGAGCCGATGCCATACCGGGCGCCAGCACGGCGCCCGTGCATGAGGCCGTGCCTATGGCTGTCACCAGCGATACGCTAGATTATTGCCGCACCCTGGCTCGCAAGGTGCATCGCACGCTGCGTCAGACTGCGGCGGCCTCGGCGCCAATCATCAATCAGGCGATGTATCTGGAGCATGAAGGCGAGGCGCTTTGTGCTCACGGGCATCTGCGCTCGGGCATTGCGCAGGAAAGACGGGCGCTGGTGGTTCTGACGCGGTCCTGAACCGGGCATCATCGGTGGCGGGTCCAATCCGGCAGGCCATCGCTGGTGAAGGTGGGGTCACTATCGTTCCAAGGTGGTTCAGGCTAATCCAGTGCCAGCGCGTGCCCTCGTGATGGATGACCGGCCATGACCATGATTGCTGTTCTCGACAAGACCCCAGGCAATGCGGCAGATCATGCCGCTTTCCTCACGGCACTGCGTCAGCAGGGGTTCGAGGGCGAGATCGGCACGACGCATGACACGCGTCTGGTGCATGCGACCGATAATTCCATCTATCAACGTCATCCCGAGGCCGTGGTCTTTCCTCGGCACAGGCAGGATCTGATCGTGCTGGCCCGGCTTGCGGGCGAGCCCGTCTGGCGCGGTATCACCATTGCACCGCGTGGCGGCGGAACGGGCACGAATGGCCAATCCCTCACCGATGGCATCGTGGTCGATCTGTCCCGACACATGAACGCTATCCTCGAAATCAATGTCGAGGAGAAATGGGTGAGGGTGCAGCCCGGTGTGGTGAAGGACCAGCTCAATGCGGCCATTGCCCGTCACGGGCTGTTCTTCGCCCCCGAACTCTCGACATCCAACCGTGCCACGATCGGCGGCATGATCAGCACCGATGCCAGTGGGCAGGGAAGCTGCACCTATGGCAAGACACGCGACCATGTGCTCGGTGTTACGGCCGTGCTTGTGGGGGGCGACGTGCTCGACACGTCACCGCTCGATGAAAGCGAGCTGGCGGTGCGCCGTCAGGGTCATTCCCGCGTGGCGCAGATTCATGATTGCGTGGCGGCGATCCATGATCGTGAGCGCGACACGATCGAGACGGTGTTCCCCAAACTCAACCGCTGTCTGACCGGCTATGATCTGCGTCATCTGCGTAATGAGGCCGGACAGTTCGATCTGACCAGCCTGCTCTGTGGATCGGAAGGGACACTCGGATTTCTGGCCGAGGCGAAACTCAATCTGCTGGCCATTCCGCCGTATAGTATCCTGGTCAATATCCGCTACGACAGCTTCATGGATGCACTGCGCGACGCGCGCGCGCTGATCGGGCTCAAGCCGCTTTCGATCGAGACCATCGATTCAAAAGTGCTTGGCCTTGCCATGCAGGATTTCGTCTGGAGCTCGGTCGAGAGCTATTTCCCGCAGGATGAGGCTGGCCCTGCGAAGGGGCTCAATCTGGTCGAGTTTGCCGGTCATGATGAGGCCGAACTCGAAAGACAGGTCGAGGGTTTTCTGGAGCATCTGCGGCAGGATCAGACGGTACGTCGCCGTGGCCATACGCTGGCCAGGGGGCGCCAGGCGGTCTCGCAGGTCTATGCGATGCGCAAGCGCGCTGTGGGTTTGCTCGGCAATGTGCAGGGGGAGGCGCGGCCCCAGCCCTTCGTTGAGGATACCGCTGTGCCGCCGGAAAAACTGGCGGATTTCATCGCCGAATTCCGGGCGCTTCTTGATGGGCATGGGCTGGATTACGGCATGTTCGGCCATGTGGATGCCGGCGTGCTGCATGTCCGCCCCCTGCTTGACATGCGCAACCCCGATGATGCTGCCCTGATTCGCCCCCTGAGTGACGCCGTGCATCGTCTGACACGCCGTTATGGCGGGTTGCTTTGGGGAGAGCATGGCAAGGGGGTGCGGTCGGAATATGTGCCGGATGTGTTCGGCCCGCTTTATCCCTGCCTGGAACAGATCAAGGGTGTGTTCGACCCGCATAACCAGCTCAATCCCGGCAAGATCGCGGCCCCTCCGGGCGCCTCGGCGCCGCTTTTGCGTGTTGATGACGTGCCGATGCGCGGGGCGCAGGATCGGCAGATTCCCGATCCGGTCTGGCAGGGTTATGGCACGGCGCTGCATTGCAACGGCAATGGCGCGTGCTTCAACTACGATCAGGACGATCCGATGTGCCCGTCCTGGAAGGCAACGCGTGACCGGCGTTTCTCTCCCAAGGGGCGCGCCTCGCTCATGCGCGAATGGCTGCGCCTTCAGGCTGGCGCGGGTGTGGATACGGCGGCGCTGGAGGCGCATGCGCCAAGTCTGCTCGACCGCGTATCGGCGCAGTTCCGACGCAGGCAGAACACACCGGTCGATTTTTCGCATCAGCTCTATGACAGTCTCGCCACCTGTCTGGCCTGCAAATCCTGCACCAGCCAGTGCCCGGTCAAGGTCGACGTGCCTGATTTCCGCTCCCGCTTTCTCAATCTGTACCACCAGCGCTATGCCCGCCCGCTGCGCGATTATGTCGTGGGGTTGATCGAATATACCCTGCCACTCATGGCGCGTATGAGGCGTCTCTATAATGCCGTGGTCAGCCTGAAGCCCATGGCCGCGCTGGGCAAAACCCTGCTTGGCCTTGTCGATATGCCGCCCCTCTCACGCAGCGCACTGGCAGAAACCTGCCGTCGCTGGCACGTGCAGCCTGCCACACCAGAGCGTCTGGTGGCCCTGACCGAGGCAGAGAGGGCACGGTCTGTCATTCTGATGCCGGACCTGTTCACCCGTCATTTCGAGGCCCATCTTGTCGAGGCGTTTATCGAGCTGACGGCGCGCTGCGGTTACAGGGTCTATCTTGCCGAGAGCCTGGCCTGCGGCAAGCCGCTGCATGTGCATGGCTTTCTGGGATTGTTTGCCCGACAGGCGCGTCGCAATGCCGCATGGCTACGCATACTGGCCTCGTTCGGGCTGCCGATTGTCGGGCTCGATCCGGCCATGACGCTGATCTATCGTCAGGAATACCGCAAGATTGTCGGGCTTGAGGCTCTGCCTGAAGTACAACTGCCTCAGGAGTTTCTGTTGCATGCCTTGCCCCGGATGCAGGACGCTCCGCAAGCAGCGGCCAACTTCGTGTTTCTTGGGCACTGCACGGAAAAGACAGCTCTGACGGGTTCGGGGGCAGACTGGCAGGCCCTGTTTGCGCGGCTTGGCCTTGGTTTGCAGCTGGAAAAAACAGGGTGCTGCGGCATGTCCGGCACCTTTGGTCACGAGGCGCGCAATGTGGAAACGTCCCGCGTGATTTTCGAGCAGTCCTGGGGGCCGCGTCTGGACAGACAGGGTGAGAAAATTGTGCTGGCCAGCGGTTATTCATGCCGTAGTCAGGTCAAGCGCTTCCGCGGGGCACAGCTCGATCATCCGCTCGTAGCTCTGCTGGATCGCCTGCGTGACATTGCACCGGAGTCCACGCGTCCGGTCTGATTGCGTGAGGCGCCAGGATGTGAAACGCGCCGTCATCACGGAGCCGGATCATGCGGCCGTCTCATGGCGAGATGCGTCAGACTTCTCCATGACGGATGCAACAGGCAATGCCGCTTAGTCAAAGGCAGCCACTCATCCACTCAGCCCGTCGTGGCGTGAACCTAATGCACAAACACGGGTACGGTCTTCGATCGAAACGTGTCGTCACGGCCACAAGGGCGGTTGGACCCTGATCGCCTTGATTGACAGGCAGGCTAGCGGTTTCTAAGGGAACCCCAATGCAAATGAGAAACGTTCTCATTTGTTTCCCTGTTTGTCTGTTCCGGTAGATTGATGTCCGTTTCCCTGCGTGCTGCCTTGTGTCTGTCCTCACTCCTTTCGGCGGCAATGGTGCCAGGCGCTCTCGCTCAGGAACGTCAAACCCTGCCGGAGAAGGCGTCGCCCTTTCATGAAGGGGCGGGGCAGAACAGGGCCACGCCTGCACAGCCCGCCGCGCGACTTCAGGCAGGAAAAGCCCAATCCGCCCAAGGAGCTCATGAGGGAGCTCATGAAGGTGTTCACGAGACCATTCGTGTGGCAGGCACGCGCGGGGGCTTTCTTCCCGCTGCCGCAAGCAGTGCCACAAAGACATCGACGCCGCTGGAGCTGACGCCCCAGAATATCACGGTCATCACACAGGAGCGTATGAGCGTACTCAACGCTCGCAGCCTGTCTGAGGCCGTGCGCTACGCAGCAGGCGTTTCGGATTACGGGTCGAAGGACGACCCGCGCGGCTATTTTGGCACGATCCGCGGGTTCACGCCCGATATCTATCTCGATGGCACACGCGCTCCTGATGCCAGTACATCGCAGAGTTTCAGCATCGAGCCCTGGGGGCTTGAGGAGATGGATGTCTTGCGCGGGGCGTCTTCGGCCCTCTACGGGTCGGGGCAGCTTGGGGGCATCATCAATGCCGTCAGCAAGCGTCCGCATCCGGATCAGGTCAATGAGATCGACTTCCAGACCGGTTCCTACGGGCGTGTCCAGGGCGCGGTCGATGTCGGCGGCGCGCTCAATGCCCGCAAGACCCTGCTCTGGCGATTCAACGGGCTGATACGTAAGTCGGACACCTACGCGCGCAATATCAAGAACAACGAGATATATGTGGCGCCCTCGCTGAGCTGGCGCCCTGATGAAAAAACCACGCTCACCCTGCTCACCAGTTTCGAACAGCTCGATGCCGGGTCGACGGCGCAGTTCCTGCCGGCTGTCGGGACCGTTCTGCCTTCGCGCTGGGGCCAGATTGCCCGCAACTTCCTGAGCAGCGATGCGGATTATGATGTCTACTCAAAGCGTCAGGTGGCGGTTGGCTATAGTTTTGTCCGGCATATCCTGCCCAACTGGACCATCACGCAAAATATGCGCTACGCGCATCTCGACGTGCTCTATCGTTTTGTGACCACCTCGTCACTTTCAGCAGATAAACAGAGCATCAATCGCACCGCGCTCAACCAGCAGGGCAATTACAACAACGTCACCCTCGATACGCGGTCGGCAGTGACCTTCCATACGGGGGGTATTCATCATGAAATCCTGACAGGCGTGGATTTTCGCAGTGATTTTCTGGCCAATCGCCGCGGCCAGCGCGCAGCCCCCGCGCTCAATCTCTACAAGCCGGTTTATCGTGCCATCACCTGGCCAGGCTATGGCACCACCACGAGCACAAACGAGACGGAAACAGATACCGGGATCTATGCGCAGGAACAGGCTAACTGGCAGCGCTGGTATCTTACCCTGTCAGGCCGCGGTGATTTCACCCAGAGCATGACGGTCAATAATCTCAATGGCGGGCGGACACCGCAAAACAACAACGCTTTCACGGGTCGGGTCGGTCTGGTCTATCAGTCTTCCATAGGGCTCAACCCCTATGTTTCCTATGCGACGTCATTCCAGCCCCAGGTCGGGACGACATTCGCTGGCTCGGCCTTCGTGCCGACCACGGGCAAGCAGATCGAGGCGGGTGTCAAATACAAGCCGGTCAAACCTCTGCGTGGTGTGGACAATTTCATGCTCACAGCTGATTTCTTCAATCTGGTGCAGGATAATGTCCTGACAGCCGATCCGGCCAATTCGTCTTTCAGCGTTCAGACCGGGCGGCAGAGAACACGCGGCTTCGAGTTCGAGGGCGTGGGCCGTCTGCCCTACAGGATCGATTTTATCGCAAGCTTTACCTATCAGGATCCGCGTGTGATGCGCTCGACAGTGGCAGCGCAGGTTGGGCAGCGGCCTGTGGCGATTCCCTCCCATATGGCGTCGCTGTTCCTCAAGCGCGACGTTGCCTTTTCGGCGCTCTGGCAGGCCGGTCTCGGGGCGGGCATGCGCTACACGGGTAATACCGCGGGCTCCATTCCCCTCACATTTTCCGTGCCTTCGCAGCTCGTATGGGATTTGCAGGCCCATATCGACCGGGGGCGCACGCGGGTGCAGTTCAACGGCACCAATATCGCCAATCGCAAATATGTTGCCATGTGTACCCGCGATGTTGCCTGCGCCTGGGCGCCCGGGCGCACGGTATTCGTGACCCTGTCGCAGCGCTGGTAAGGCAACGCGACGGTAACATCCCGACGGGTCGCCTTCATGCCCCACGCTCAGCGGGTCATCTTCCGCGAGAGAAACTCACCCTCATTCAGACTGCGTTCAATGGCTTCCAGCGAGCGGCCCTTTGTCTCGGGAATACGGCGCTCGATGAAGATCCAGGCCAGAGTGGTTAGGGCTGCAAAGAGAAGGAAGGTGCCCGATACGCTGATCATCGAGATGATGGACAGGGTCACCATCGAGATCAGCAGATCGAAAGACCAGTGCGAGACGGTGACAAGGCCCATGCCCTTGCCGCGCACGGCGAGCGGAAAGACCTCGGCACCTACCAGCCAGAGCGAGGCATTGATGCTCCCCAGCGTGCAGAGCACATACAGGATCAGGCCAGCCACCGCGAAAAAGCGCCCCATACCCTGCGGGTCGCCGCCGAAGAACACGACAGCCAGAACGATCAGGGCAAGGATCGATCCGGGCAGCACGCGCAGCATGAGGCGACGACGCCCCCAGTGATCCACGGCCCAGAACCCGAACACCGTCGCAACGGTGATGGCCACGCCAATGGCCAGCGAAATGAGCAGGGCAGAATTGCGGTCGAACCCCGCGCCCGAAAGGATGGTCGGGGCATAGGTCAGGACGGCATTTGTGCCGGTTACCTGACTGAACATGGCAAGCCCGGTCCCGGCAATCAGGGCCGGGCGGAGCCGGGGTGAGAAGAGCAGGCGCCAGCTCCCTTGTTCCTGCGCGGCACCCTCAATGTCACGCATTTCGGCCTCGGGGTCCTCACCGGGGCCTCGGAGGCTGCGCAAAATCGCGATGGCCTCGTCCCGTCGGCCCTTTGCGGCAAGAAAGCGCGGGCTTTCGGGCAGGAAAATGAGGCCGACCAGCAGCATCAGCGCGGGAATGGCACCGATGAGCACCATCATGCGCCAGTCTCCTCCCCGGTCGAGCAGTCGGATGAGCAAGGGGCTGCCGCTCAGCCACCAGCCGATCAGCGAACTGATAAGGACGCCGCTGACAATGGCCAGCTGAAACAGCAGGACGAGCCGCCCCCGTCGTGAAGCAGGCGCCAGTTCAGCAATATAGACGGGCACGATCTGGCTGGCGGCACCGACGGCCAGACCAAGCAGCAGCCGCATCAGCGTCAGTTCCGTAGGGGACATGGCCATTGCCGAGCCGATAGAGCCAAGCAGGAACAGCGCCCCCGATAGCCCGACCACCATGCGACGTCCCAGACGGTCCGATAGGGGCCCTGCGGCCATGCATCCCAGCAAGGCGCCGGCAACCATGCCTGCGGCAATGGCCTGTTTGCCCAGCGTGCCAAGAGTGAAGCTGTCACCCAGTGTCAGGAGTGCTGCGGAAATGATGCCCTGATCATAGCCAAAGAGAATACCCGCCAGACCTGCCACGCAGGACGCGATGAATACGCGTCGGTGCCCCGCCTGCCCTGAGTGGGTGTTGTTTTCAATGGCTGTGCCGGGCGTGCCTGCCGGGTGAGTCGAACGCATGATGGCCTCTCAGACGCGGATCATCCAGGCGATCCGTGCCCAAGTGGTGTGAGAGATATTTTCGATACGAAAGACAAGATTTCGTTACGAAAGGGTCCTGACCTGTGATTTCAACCAGCGCAGCGCGGACAAATCACAGGATTCGTCAGGTGGATCGGGTATCACAGCGTCATACATAACATTTTCGTGGTTCGTTAGTCACGTTATGTGTGACGAATCGCGCGAGGCTGTCAGGCGCTCAGGTGTCGCGTGGACGTCTGGGCGGGGGCGGGCTGGCTGTCGCAGGATTTTCCGGCCAGTCATGTTTCGGGTAACGACCACGCATGTCGCGTCGCATATCGGCCCAGCCCGTGGTCCAGAAGGCGGCGATATCGGCAGTTATGGCCTGTGGGCGACCGGCAGGTGACAACAGGGCAAATTGCAGCTTGATGCGCCCATTGGCGATGCGTGGCGTCTCCTTCAGCCCGTAGAAAGCCTGAGCACGGGCCGAGATCGTGGGTGTGGCATCGCGATAATCGATGGCGGGCTGCGCGCCGGGCAGGGTGAGGCTCGTCGGCAAAGCCTGATCGAGCTGTTTGAGCTGGGCGTAGTCGAGGCGTTGCCGCATGAGGGGCAGCAAATCCAGCGCCTGTATCTGGCTGAGCTTTGTCATGCCATCGATATAGGGGAGCAGCCATTCATCAAGTGTGGCGGCAAGGGTTTCATCATCGGCGGCGGGCAGGGTCTCATCGAGATGGGCCCGCGCCAGGGCGAGCCGGGCACGAAATTGCTGGCATGACTCGGACCAGGTGAGGCTCCCAGCCAGATCGGCGCGTATGCGTGACAGTAGCAGGGCCTGCACCTCTTCCGGCTTTGCCGGGGCAGAACGGTCGCGCAGCACCAGATTGCCAAGGCGAAGCCTTCTGCGGGCAATGACATTGCCGGTTGTCGTATCGAGCGCGGTCTCGACCTGTTCCTCCGTACGGGCCAGCAAGGTTGCAGGCAGGTTATCGAGATCGAGCGGGGCGGCGAGGCAGATTTCGGTTGCCGTACGCACATGAAGGGCAGGGGCTACGATCAGGGTTTCGCGCGCCAGCGGGTCGATGGCGCTCAGCCGGGCCGATCCTCCCCCCGACAGGCGATATCGTCCCGTTTCGCCCGCGGCCATGGCTACGCGATCCGGAAAGCCTGCGGCAAGCAGGGCCGACGCGCTGGCGGGGTCGGGCGCAAGACGCTGGCTCAGCCCGAGGCGCTTCTGATAGCGCTGGGCGGATTGCCGGATGCGGGCAAGGCTCGCCCGGTCGGCATGAGGGTGATGCTCGGCGCCCTCGATCAGGCTGAGACGCGTCTGGATATCGGCGGGTACCGAGGGGCTGCGCTGACCGGGGACGATACGCGGGCGTAGCGGGTCACGTTCCTCCAGAAGGGCGGCGAGGGTGGCGGCTGTGGCCTTTTCGGGTGGGGTACGGGCTGCGCACATCATCGCAGCCAGACGGGGCTGTGCGCCGAGCCGTGCCATGGCGGCGCCCAGCGGCGTGATCTTTTCTGTCTCATCCAATGCCCCGAGCGCCGTAAGCAGGGCGCAGCCGGCCTGAAAGGCACCGGCTGGCGGTGTATCGAGCAAAGGCACAGCGGCTGGGGGCGTGCCCATGACCTCGTGCCATGCAGCAAGGTCAAGGCAATGGCCGGTCAGGTCGCTGGTCTGGATTTCGGGCAGATCATGGGCAATCAGGGCGCGGCCAGTGGCTTCCGTCCACAGACGTACGGCAATGCCTGGTGCCTCGCGTCCGGCGCGCCCGGCACGCTGTATCGCCGTGGCCCGCGAGATGCGCATGGTCTCAAGCCGTGACAGGCCGGACCCCGCATCGAGAAGCGGCGCACGGGCAAATCCGCCATCCACCACGATACGGACGCCAGGTACGGTGAGCGAGGTTTCTGCAATCGAGGTGGACAGCACCACCTTGCGCCTTTCGGCAGGTTTGAGGGCCAGATCCTGCTCGCGGGTATCGAGTTCACCATAGAGGGGGACGATCAGTGCCGGGGCATCGGCCAGCGCTGCCGCACAGCGCCTGATTTCGCCGACACCGGGCAGAAAGGCCAGAATATCGCCTTCCTCCTCAGCCAGCAGGCTGCGTATGGTGCGCGCCATGACATCGGGCAGTTCGCGCAGGGCTGCGATGTCCCGTCTGGCGTGACGTATGTCCAGCGCAAAGGCGCGGCCTTCGCTCTCGACCAGGACGCCATCGAGCAAAGAGGTAAAGGCGCGCCCATCCGTTGTGGCCGACATGGCCACAAGACGGAGTTCGGGGCGCATGGTGCGTTGCAGATCGAGCGCGAAACCAAGTGCTGTATCGAGATCGAGCGAGCGTTCATGCACCTCGTCGAACAGAATGGCCGACACGCCCTCAAGCAGCGGGTCGGTCAGCAGGCGTCGCAGCAGCAGCCCTTCTGTCACCACCTCGATTCTGGTGGCCGCGCTCACAGCCGAATCCGTGCGCGTGCGATAACCGACTGTCTGGCCTGTGGCTTCGCCCAGCAGGGCGGCCATGCGATGGGCGGCCCCACGCACGGCAACACGCCGGGGCTCGACGACGATCAGGCGTCCTTCCTCGCGCCAGGGGGCTTGTAAAAGATGAAGCGGCACCAAAGTGGTCTTGCCTGCGCCGGGCGGCGCAACCAGCACGGCATTGCGTCCGGCCTCGAGCACGGCCTGAAGCTCGGGCAGGGCGGCACAGACAGGAAGAACGGGAAGCGAAATGAGATTGGCGGGCAATAGGGGACCGGTCATAATGACTTCTATGGCGCGTCCGCGGGGCGGTCGGCAATTCTCTTCCTTCACAGCGATTGGTCTCATGCTGCGCAAGCTGTCTCCTGTTGTCCTCATCCTGCTCGCTTTCGGTTCTGCTCCTGCCTTTGCCGCCGAGAGTACCCCCGTCACCTCGGCCCATGACACCGCCACCCTGGTGACTGATCGCGACAGCGTCACGGCCGGGGGGGATCTGCATGTCGGGCTCCGTCTTCAGCTCAAGCCGGGATGGCATACCTACTGGCTCAATGCCGGTGATGCGGGCGAACCCCCGACACTGAAAACCACGGCCAGCGGAGCCATGACCGGCCAGAGCGAGTCGATCAGCTTTCCCACCCCTGTACGCATCAGCGAAGGGGGGCTGATGTCCTACGCCTATACGGGTGACGTGCTTTTGCCCCAGACCCTGAAGCTGGAGGGCAAGGCGGGTGAGGTGACGCTCAAGGCCCATGCGGAATGGCTGGTATGCGCAGCAACCTGTGTGCCTGAATCGGGTGATTTCAGCCTGACCCTGCCTTCAGGCAATGCCGCGCCCAACAGTGCTGCCGAGGGGCCGCTATTCGTCAAGGCGGCGCAGGCGAGCCCCATGCCGTCACCTTTTGCCGCGACAACGACATCAGACGCCACGTTGACCCTGAGTGGTCAGGGGCTGTCGGGTGAGAGCGTCAGCCGGGCCTGGTTCATGCCCTCCGTAACCGGCGTGATCGATCAGGTTGCCCCGCAGAAGCTGGAAGTCAGTCAGGGCAAGGTGTCGCTTGGCCTTCACTGGATCGATGCAGCGTATAAGCCCACGACGCTTGATGGTATCGTGGTGCTTCAGGATCAGGCGGGGCAGCAGACGGCTCTGTGGGTCAGCACCAGCCCCGGCACGGAGGCGGCCGGACAACGTGCGGGTGCGGGCGTGACTCTTCCCGTCGCGGGAGAAGCCTCGTCTGCGGCGGCTCCCTCGCATACGGCGCTTTGGCAACTGGTGATCTTTGCCTTTCTGGGTGGGCTGATTCTCAATCTGATGCCGTGCGTCTTCCCGGTTCTGGCCATGAAGGCGTTCTCGCTTGCCCGTCTGGGCGGGTCGCATCGCCATGAGCAGATCAGCAGTGCGCTTGCGTATATGACCGGCGTGATGGGCAGTTTTGCCGCGCTGGGTGTCGCCATGATCGTGCTGCGCAGCGTGGGCTCGGCGGCAGGGTGGGGCTTTCAGTTCCAGTCGCCCGTCTTTGTGCTCGGTGTAGCCTGGCTGCTTGTCATGATGGCCCTGAACCTGCTGGGTGTTTTCGAGGTAACGGCAGGACGTCTCGGTCAGGATGTCACGCCACGCCATGGCATATGGGGCGACATGCTGACGGGGCTGCTGGCTGTGGTTGTGGCCACGCCCTGCACAGCGCCGTTCATGGGGGCTGCCATTGCGGCGGCTCTGGGTGGACCGGCATGGGCAGGACTCATGCTGTTCCTCGCCATGGGGTTCGGTCTGGCATCGCCTTATGTCGCGATTGCGACCATTCCGTTTCTGGCCCGGCATATGCCTAAGCCCGGTGCCTGGATGGCCATTCTCAAGCAGGTTCTTGCCTTCCCGCTTCTGGGAACGGCAGTCTGGCTATTCTGGGTTGCCTGTGTGCAGCGTGGCGCCATGATCCTGCCCGTCGGGCTTGGCGGTGCGGTTGCGCTGGGGCTGGCAGCCTGGCTGTTCGGTCTGACGCAACGCCAGGCGATGATCAGGGGTGCAACGCCTTGGGTCGTTATCGGTCGGGCTGTGGCCGTTATTGTCGTGCTGCTGGCAGGGGCCAGTCTTGTGCGCGTTGCCGATAGCGAGGCAGCTTCACCCAGTTTTGTCGCTCATAGCGAAAATGGCGTCGTGGCCTATTCACCCGATCGGCTCGCCTCGCTGCGCGATGCTGGCAAGCCTGTCTTTATCGACATGACGGCGGCGTGGTGCATCACCTGCATGGTCAATGAGCGCGTTGCCCTGCAGGCGGCGCCCGTGCAGAAGGCTTTCGCTGCGCGGGGCGTGACATACATGAAGGGGGACTGGACCAATCGTGACGAGACCATCAGCGCCTATCTTCGTGCGCATGAGCGCGATGGCGTACCGCTCTATGTCTATTATGCCCCCCACAAGGAGGGTGTGATCCTGCCGCAGATCCTGACTGTTTCCGAGGTGCTGGACGTTCTCAAATAGGATCGCCAGCCCGGGTCATCCATGCGTCAGGGCGTGGAAGCACCAAAGCCCGAACCCATATACATGTGACCATGCGGACCATGGCCGGATGGTCCCTTCATGCTGACGGATTTCCCGCCTGACCCGGTACCCGTCCCCGTCACTGGACGCAGGAGCCCGGCGCGGGTGTCGTCCTCTGGTGGGTGGGGATGGGTGCAGCAAGCCAGCAGCAGCATGGCAGCGAGCAGGGGAAGAATTCTCATGAGACACCTTGGCTGTTCTCGTGTCGCGCCGTGGGACTTGTCAGGGCCCCTGCGCGATCTTTCCGATTCTAGGGACTGAGCCGATAACGGCAAGCCCGCAAGCGGATTACACCCAGACTGCCTCATTCAGCTCCCGATATCGCTCGATGCCGATGGCGCGTATGCGTGACACATCCTGATGGGGTGGCATACCGAAAATCGACCGGTATTCGCGGGTGAACTGCGAGGGGCTTTCATAGCCCACAGCAAAACCGGCATCGGCCGCAAGACGGTTTTCATACAGCATCAGGCGTCGCGCTTCCTGAAGACGCAGGCGCTTGCGATATTGGACAGGCGATAGCCCCGTGACCTCCTGAAACTTGCGATAGAACGTTGATCGCCCCATCCCTGCAAGACCGGGGAGGGTCGAGGCCACGGTCTCTTCCATGAAATGGGCGCGCATATGGGCAAGCGCCCGGTTGATGCGTGATGCATCGCTTTTCTGGTCGGCAATCTCGTGCAGGACGTGGCGTTGATCACCCTGCAGGGCGCGATAGATAATCTCCCGCTTGAGCATGGGTGCCAGAAAGGCCCGGTCGTCATCATTGCCGAGGGCGATGAGCAGACGGCGCAGGGCGTCGAGCAGATCGGGGGTCACGGCACTCAGGCCAAGACTGGTATGCAGAGGGGATCTGAGGCCCGGGTCAGCCCTTGTTTCGGCAATCACATTGGCGATTTCCTCAGGCGTGAAGGCGATACAGGCGGCGAGATAAGGTGCCTCGGGCGTGGCGCGTGTGATGTGCCCCGAAAGAGGCAGATCGACCGTCGCGACGAGATAATGGTTCTGGTCGTAGTCGAAGCTGCTCTTGTGAATCCTGATCCTCTTCGCCCCCTGAATGATGATGTACAGGCGCGGCTCATAGACGACCAGCAGCGGGTCGGTCGTGGTCTCCGAACGGTACAGTGTCAGGAAATCGACAGCTGTGCGGGTGCTTTTGCGCGGACAATGGGCGCGCACAAGGGACTGCACGTCGCTCAGCATGGTTGCGTCAGCCTGTTTATCCATCACGTCAGTATGGGGCTGCGAGACGATAAGGCAAGTTTTGCGGATTCGAGAGATAACGGTTCTGCGGTGTGGACGCGCATGGTCTGCCTGTTCCGCAAGGACGGGAGTTTCACTGCATCAGGAGCCTGCCATGCCAGATCACGCCATGTCACCCGCAAAGGGGCTCATGACCACCCGCGCCCAGTCACAGCAGATGAGGCAATTATATCGTGTCTGGCGGGAGCAGATCGCAAAGCTCGAGCGACGCAGGATCTGTCTCTCGGCTCGGCAGAAACGCCTTATTCTGCGTGACCTGTGCCAGCATTACAGGACGCTCGAACGCTCCTGCCGATTGCTCCAGGCCTGAAAGATGATGGATCTCATCTTCGTTGCGGACGCCCTCAGATATGTCGGCCTGAATGTCTATCTGGCCTTTTTTCAAAATGGGAGAACTGATCAATGACGGCAAAACTTGCTTTGGTGACAGGCGCAAGCCGTGGAATTGGCGCCGGAATTGCCCGCCAGCTTGCCAGTGAAGGCTATGACATCGCCTTTTCCTATCCTGGTGACGCGTCCGGGGCGCAGGAGACAATCAGGCAGGTCGAAGCACTGGGTCGCAGGGCGCTGGCCATTCAGGCCGATGGCAGCACCGTTGCCGGCAATGAAAAAGTCGTGGCTGAAGCTGTGCGTGTTTTCGGCCGCCTGGATGTGCTGGTTTGCAATGCGGGCATGTACCCCAAAGGGACGATTGACGAGATTACGACCGGCGATATCGAGAAGGTCCTCAACCTCAATGTCCGTGGCCCGATGATTGAAACCATGTGTGCGGTGCGTCACATGCAGCCCGGTGGGCGTATCGTGCTGATGGGATCGGCTTTCGGCGGTCGTGCGCCGTTGCCGGGTCTGTCGCTCTATTCCGGCACCAAGGCCGCCCTGCGCGGTTTTGCCCAGGGTGTGGCGCGCGATCTGGGTGATCGGGGGATCACGATCAATGTGGTGGAACCGGGTCCGGTGAATACGGCCATGAATCCGTCAGACACCGAGGCAGCGAAAATTCTGGCCCGCTTCGTGGCGACCGGAGCCTATGGCGCGATTGAGGATATCGCTCATGTCGTGTCATTTCTGGTCAATGAGCGTTCGAGCTACATCACCGGATCATCTCTGGCGGTCGATGGCGGGTTGCTCGCCTGACCAAGGACGTTGCCTTCTGCCCTTTTCGGAGCAGAAGGCAACGTGACAGCCTGTTATCAGGCTTCGGCCAGAAGGGCCTCGTACTCGGCAGGTACCCCACAGAAGGTGATCGCCTCAGGCGGGATCACTTCATAATGGATCTTCATCCCATCCTTGATCAGATGATTGTAGAGTGGCGCCACGTAAAGCTCAGGAGATGACGGGGTGAGACGTTCCTGCTCAAGCGCCTTCAGGAAATCGCCGCTGCGGGCGAAATGGTAGAGTCCGTCACAGCACAGATCGGAAATCGGCTGTTTTTCGGTTGTACGAACGGCCAGCGGCTCATCGCTATTTTCCGCCGCGCCAACATAGGACCAGTTGGCACCCGACCCACGGAACACTTCGAGATAACCATCCGACTTCCCGAACCATGCCCCTTTGGGAAAGCGGAAATTGGGGCGGAACGTGTCGATATTGAAAATGGTCAATGGTGACTCGGCAGACATACCAGCCTGCTTGACGCCAAATTCCACCGTCTCGGCCTGGCCTGCAGTTTCATGGTCGAGAATGACGATGCGCGCATCACGAATGCCAAGCGCCTCGATTTCGCGACGGATGAAGGCCTCTGTGTCAGCCACCGTGCGGGCGATGAACACGAAAGGATGGCTTTCGAAATAGGCTGAAAAGCTCTCGATCGAATGGGCGAACACGCTCTTGCCACGCAGGGGAAGCATGTATTTGGGCACCGGATAGCCGGCTTTGGTGAAGCGGCTGGAGAGGCCAGCCATGGGGATGACGATCATCACGCAAGTCCTTCAAGCGTGGCATACAGACGAAGGGCATTGGCGATGAATGCCTTTTGCCTGTCCGGCCGGTCGGAATGGAGCGGCAACATGGAAACGAAAAGCGATGTCATGATGGCGCGCGTTTCACGGCTTGCCGTAGACAGGCCTGCAATCTTCATCTCGGCAAAGGAGCTCTGCAGCCAGTCGCGCTGGGGCGACGCATCGAACTCCAGATCGAAATCATACTCTGACTGCTGCGTCAGCGTGTAACGACCCGCCAGAATGAAATCGTAAAGCCCATCGACGGAATGGGAGAATTTCGCGATGTCGTAGCGGAAATCGCCCCAGATTTCGAGCTTGTCCGCAAACACGTAACCACGCGGATCAATGACCGAGATACGGCTGTTGCGCGAGTTATAGAGAATATTGCTGAAGCAGAAATCACCATGCATCAGCGTTGCACGCGCCGACGGGTCATGCGTGATAAGGGCCTCGATCTCCTGGGCAATGGTCATGAGCGACGGCATTGCACGACCCTTGAACGTCAGCGGGCGCGTGACATCGAACCCTGTCTCTCGGGCATAGCGCTCAAGGCGTTCGACAGTCTTGCCCCCCATGAGCTGACGCGAATAGGCCTCACGCGGTGCATCGCTGTGGGTGGTGGCGCAGAGATCAAGGAATTCCGAGCAGCTCGTCAGAATTTTCTTCCAAGTGACGCGACCGATGGAGGAAAACACGTAGAGCTCGGAGAGGTTGGGCGCGTACTGGTATTCAGTGGTGTAGAATGCCTGGCTGTCGTTCTCGCCCTTGTCGAGCAGACGGGCCGCATAGGGCTGCACCGCTGCGGGGATGGACTCGAACCAGTTGGCCTCGCCCTTCATCTTGAAACGGTCTTCAGAAAGCTTGCGAACCGTGCTTTGCGTGATTTGCAGCGAATTGAAGGCGCGGGCGGTGGTAACAAGGCGGCGCGACCGGAAATAGGTCTGGATATGGCCGAAATCGTACCAGCCATCGACCTGCTTGAGGGTCAGAGGGCGGCGCTTGATATAGAGATTGAGGCCGGTGATGAAATTGCCACGGGCCTGGCTGATGGCACGGACAAGCTCGACCCCGTTCGAAAACGAGAAAAATCCGCACGCAATCGGGCGTTCGAGGTCTTCCTCGCTGGTGGCCTCGATCGTTTCAAGGCTGCTGATCGCGCCGTCTTCATGATTGATCACCGCCCAGGAGTAGTCGTCGCCCTCCCAGTGGCTTGCAACGACATTGAGTCCGGTCGGAAGCGTGCCAAGTACCGTGTCGCCGTGAAGGATCTGGATGCCGACAGAATAGGCATTCAGAACGTTGATCGCATAGACAACGGCTTCACCCAGGGACATGCCGTCAGGCAGGGGGAGCAACGATACGCCCTTCTGTTCCAGTCTGTGCAGATCATAGGCCGGAACTTCATAGCTCTCAGGAACCGCCAGATAGATCTGGCTGATATTGAGATCCTGCGCCTTCAGGCTGTCAGCCTGAATGTCATAAAGACGCCCCACGCCGAGCGGCAGGAAGGAAGGCGGCAACTGCCCGAACTCTGCAACGAGTTCCTGCGTGACATAGGCCCCGGACATGATCAGGGCGATGGTTGCTGAGGGATTCATTTACCTGATTCAATCAATGCATTGATTTCGGCGAGCGAGAGCGTGACGAATTCCCTGGGGCGAATGGCACGATCATCGACATAGAATCCTTCGGTGCCGCACCACGGCTTGCCGACATAGATCTCATCATAGGGAACGTCGTGCTTCTTCAGCCATTCAAGAATGACAGGAAGTGTATTCGCATTGATCTTGCCGACCGCCCCCTGATAGGTGCGCATGTTCCGCGCCGTCTGGATCAGGATTTCAAATCCCTGCGCCTTGTATTCGCGCAGCTTGGCAATGAGCGGGAGGTTCGGTTCCTTCTCGCTATATGACAGATCAGGATTACTGATGGTGAGGGTGTCGTCGAGATCAATAACGAGACGCTTCATAGCCAGGGTCGAGCTCCACAAATTCTTGGCTAATTTACCTATTCGGTCTGAATTGAAATTACCAGACAACTGAACGAGATGAAAAACTTTGTTTTTATGCAGTTTATATGACAAATCATGCATTTCTCGTCCATAAACATTGCACGAAAAATACTGAGTTGTTCAGATTGACTGATGAATGCGAACTGCTCCGGATCGCTGGCTCATCGTGCTGAAAACAGGGCTATTGCCTTGCATAAACCGGCACAAGAAAACTGAAGCCAGGTGAGCCAGGCTCATGGAAAGAGCGTCAGGAAGCCAGCGAAAAAGCGGCCTCGCCCATGGGGCGCCGCACATATGCCCTTGCGTCGCCCGCATCTTGCTGGAAGGCATGTTATCAAAGGCCTGCCGAGAGCCCATATCATAGCTGAGAAGCCGGAGGGGCGCACCTGCAATACAGCCATCACATAGGGCTATGACACAGCCTTGCGACGGATAGATCTGATTTTAGGGAAATATGGTGCCCAAGACCGGGATCGAACCAGTGACACTGCGATTTTCAGTCGCATGCTCTACCAACTGAGCTACTTGGGCACCGTCACCTGACGGTGTGAGAGGGGGTTTACTCCAAGCCGTCACGGTGATCAAGCGGGGGAAAGCCGTTTTTTTCGGCTTCATCCTCATCCACGGCCGGAACGCTGTAGCTTTCATTGAACCAGCGCCCGAGATCCACATCAGCACAGCGCTTGCTGCAAAATGGCCTGTAATCGTGGAGCGTCGGTTTCTGGCAGATGGGACACAGGCTCATGGGGTGAAACTCCAGTAGCTGTCAGGGTAATCAGGCATCATGTGCAGGGCGAGCGGTGCCCCCCATTCAAGCGAGAACTGTGCCACAGCCTGGCTGTCCGCCTCCAATGCGCGTGTGACAGCCAGCGATGCCTGCAGGACGGGTGTTGGGGTGGCCCTCTGTTCTGTCGACCTCGCTGGCCGGTCCCTCAGGATTTGCCTCAGCGCGTGCAGGCCACGACCACCGGGGCTGGAAAGGCACTCATGCAAGGGTGCACGCCCCCTGGTACGAACGATCTCCAGCAGACCCAGCGCAGTCGCACCCAGCATGCGCGGTTGCATCGGATCGCCTTCGAGCGCCTCGGCCAGAAACCTGCCCAGCGCCGGACGCTTGCGCAGGGGGACTCCAGCCGGATCAACCAGAATTGCCCCGCTGAGATTGCGCATGCGTATCTGCTGCGCCAAAGCCGCAAAGGCATGACGATTGGCCGTGAACCCGTCCATCTGCCGACGCTGATCGGGGTGGGGGTCATCCAGATCGATGGCGGTCAATGCCGGAGTTGGGCTGAAGCTCGCCCTGATGCCATGGGGCAACGCTGCTTGCGGCGTCATCAGGTCATCGCATTCAGCATCGAGCACAGCGTCGAAGGCGCGGCTGACACGGGTGATGCGCGGCCTGAGGGGAGCAGGGATCAGGGCCATAAGGGTTGGAGAGTCGCACAGCAATGCGGCGTCCGGGTAACGCGCTGCGATGTCCTCAAGCGGTGAGGGGCCTCGCGCGACAAGGCCGGGACGGTCGGTCGCCGTGAGTGTGTGGCTGACGGGCTTGAGGCGTAAACCCTTGCCATTCTGGGCACTGCGCGTCACGCGTGCGACGACCAGAGTTCCTTCGGCATGGGTGCCGGTCAGAAAGCCGGAGCTGTTGTCACCAAGGAGCACGAAAGCGCCGCCCAGGGCGGGTGCGGATTTCTGCACACGGACGGCGTGAATGTCGCCATAGCCATCGGGCATGCCCGGCCGCCACAGGGCAAAATCGACAAGTCTTTCTTCATCGCAAACCGCGATGCGTGCCTCGCCCGGTGACCAGGCGATGCGACATTCCATCATACGATGAAGCGACAGGGCTGGCCGCGCAGCATTTGGGCCGTCTCGAAAAGGGGGAGGCCAATCACGGCTGAGGGACTACCGCCCACATAGCGTATAACAGAGGCTGCGGCACCCTGAAGCGCATAGCCGCCAGCCTTGCCCTGCCAGTCTCCCTGATCGAGCAGCGCCGCTATCTGCGCCTCTGTCAGGCGGGAGAACGTCACATCGGTCTCGACCAGACGCTCCACCAAACGTCCGGCAGCCCAGCCACCGGCAGGCATGACGCAGACGGCAGTCAGCACCGTATGACGACGACCGGAAAGCAGGCGAAGGCAGCGTTCTGCCGTTGCGCGGTCTTCGGCCTTGGGCAGGATGCGGCGCCCGACGGCGACCAGCGTGTCAGCAGCCAGAACAAGGGCTTCCTGCTGGCAGCGCGTGGCGACAAGTTCTGCCTTCATGCGGGCCAGGCGCGCCACGCAGGCGCGGGGCGTCTCGTTCTGTCGTGGCGATTCGTCAAGATCGGCCGCGTCGATGCGGTCCGGGGTCAGCCCGATCTGTCGCAGCAGGTCCACCCGTCGCGGCGATGCCGAGGCGAGAACCAGCTCCGGCCTTGTGCCGTCTGTCACGCGAACGCTCTTACTTGAAGCGGAAGGTGATGCGGCCCTTGGACAGGTCGTAGGGGGTCATTTCAACATTGACGCGGTCACCGGCCAGAACGCGGATACGGTTCTTGCGCATCTTGCCGCTGGTATGGGCCAGAATGGTGTGCTCGTTGTCGAGTGTGACGCGGAACATGGCATTTGGCAGCAGCTCGGTCACCGTGCCGCTGAATTCGATCATGTCTTCTTTTGACATCTGAGTCCTTGAAACTGTGCTCTGATACAGGCCGGAAAATCCCCGGCAGGATGGAATTATGCCGCGTATGTGCTGGCTCGACGTCGTTACGTCAAGTTTCTTGGTGATTTTGGCCCCGAAAAGAGGCATTTTGGCTTCTGCGCGCTAGCCTCGTCACCCCGGGTTAAGGACTTTCTGTCCTGCCGTCACAAGTGGCAGGATCAGGCACCATGACCGGGGGCGGTTCCGGCGGCAGATTTTAGCCCAGAGCGTCGAGTCGTGCCGACAGGCTCAGCGCATGGGCATCGAGCCCCTCGGCTTTGGCCAGCCTGACACCGGCAGGACCGACAGCGCGCAGACCATCGGCGCCGGCTGAGATCGTGGTGGTGCGCTTGAGAAAATCAAACACCGACAGGCCCGAGGCAAAACGTGCCGTGCGGCTTGTGGGCAGAACGTGGTTCGGCCCGCCAACATAATCGCCGACAGCTTCGGGGCAGTTGCGACCAAGGAACATGGCACCGGCATGACGGATCAGCGTGGAAAACTGCTCGGCATCATCCAGCATGATCTCGAGATGCTCCGAGGCAAAACGGTTGGCAATTTCAGCGGCCTCATTCCAGTCGCGCGCAATCACCACCGCGCCATGATCGGCCCAGGACTTTCCGGCAATGGCAGCACGGGGGAGGGTCTTGAGTTCGGTCTCGACGGCTTCCACCACAGATCGGGCAAATCCGGCATCGTCTGTGATGAGTACCGCCTGGGCCAGTTCGTCATGTTCTGCCTGGGCCAGCAGATCGAGCGCCACGAAGCGCGGGTTGTTGCGGTTATCGGCCACAATCACGACTTCGGACGGACCGGCAATCGAGTCGATCCCTACGTGACCGAACACTTGGCGCTTGGCCTCGGCGACATAGGCATTGCCCGGACCGACAATGCGATCGACAGGGCGAATGCTGTTCGTGCCATAGGCGAGCGCGGCCACAGCCTGCGCACCGCCAACCCGATAGATCTCGCTCACGCCGCAGACACGCGCAGCCGCAAGAACGAGCGGGTTGAGGACACCATCGGGGCAGGGCACACACATGGCGATGCGGCCAACGCCTGCCACACGGGCTGGCAGGGCGTTCATGAGCACAGAGGACGGATACGCCGCCTTGCCGCCCGGCACGTAAAGCCCCACGGCATCGAGCGGCGTCCAGCGCATGCCCAGGGTCAGCCCGGCCTCATCCTGATAGGCGAGGTTTGAAGGCATCTGTGCCCGATGAAAGGATTCGATGCGTGAGGCAGCGAGATTGAGCGCTTCCATCAGATCGGCATCGACCTTGTCGGCCTCGCGTGCAATTTCGTCTGCGGTGATGGCCAGCCCTTCCGGGGCGAGGCTCAACCGGTCGAAACGCGCCGTGTAGTCGCGCAGAGCCGTGTCACCCTGCTCACGAATGGTGGCGATGATATCGCGCACCGGCGTGCTCACGCTGGTTTCAACAGCGCTCCGGTCAGAAAGCAGCGTTGCGAGACGGGATTCGAAATCCGTGTCGGTGCTTTGAAGCCATTTCATGCTGTTTTCTCCTGAAGGGCGTCGCGAAAGCGTTCGATCAGGGCACGAATGGCGTCGGGTCGGGTTTTCAGGGCAACGCGATTGACAATGAGGCGGCTCGTGACATGCGCGATGACATCAGTCTCGCGCAGGCCATTGGCTTTGAGGGTCGAGCCGGTATCCACCAGATCGACAATCACGCTGGCCATGTCGAGTGTGGGGGCGAGTTCCATGGCGCCGTGCAGATGCACGATTTCCGCATTGATGCCTTTGGCCGCGAAATGACGTCGCGTGATGGTCGGATATTTGGTCGCAACACGCAGATGCGAACTGGCTGCGGTCTTGTCATGATCGCCGACCTGACCGGCCATCCCAACCGGGCGGGCGATGGAAATGCGGCAGCCGCCAATTCCCAGATCGAGCGGCGCATAGATGTCAGGATAGTCGAATTCCATCAGCACATCGGCACCGCAAACGCCGATCTGTGCGCCACCATGCGCCACAAAAGTCGCGACATCGAAAGAGCGCACACGCACCACATCGACCTTGGGGTCGAGCGTTGGAAAACGCAGGCTGCGTGTCCCTTCGCCAATGGCGCTGCCATCCTGAAAAAGCCCTGTGCGCTCAAGCACGGGGCCCAGCGCCTTGAGGATACGCCCCTTTGGCAGTGCCAGAACGAGCGGCGCATCGTTCAGAGGCGCGTGCTGGGCATTGTCACGGGATTCGGAGGCGGGTTCGGATACGGCATTCATCACGACATTCCTGTAGCACAATCTTGCTCAGTCAAGAACCGGGCGGGCGCAAGGTTTTTGTCCGGGATACAGGCCGTCAGCTCTCGGGCCGCAGGGCCTTGCGCGCTGGCGACAGGAGGTATGGCTCACGCAGTGATGACCATCTCGATGGCCAGGAAGGCGGGCGGGCCTGCAACCCAGAGCGTCGCAATCCGCTAGATTGGGCAAGAACCGTCTTTTCGGGAATGACAGGAGCCCTGAATGTCTCGCAGCGAATTTACCCCTGACCTCGCCATTGCCACCCCGCGTGCCGATGAAGAACAGGTCCATCTGCAACTCAATGATGGGGCACGAATCCCGCAATTCGGCCTTGGTGTTTACAAGACCCCGGCTGACGAAACGGCTGAAATCGTGCGCTATGCCGCCAAGGCAGGCTATCGCATGGTCGATACGGCAGCGTTTTACGGCAATGAAAGCGGTGTTGGCGACGCGCTGCAGGATTATCCGGATCTCTATGTCTCGACCAAGCTCTGGGCCAGCGACATGGGTTACGATGCCGCCCTGCGTGCTTTTGATGTCAGCGCGAAAAAACTGCGTCGCGATGTGGTCGACCTCTATCTGATCCACTGGCCTATGCCGAAGAAGGATCTGTATGTCGAAAGCTGGAAAGCGCTCATTGAGCTCAAGAAGCAGGGGCGTATCCGGTCGATCGGTGTCTGCAATTTCGAGCCTGAACATCTGACGCGTCTGATTGAGGAGACCGGGGTCAAACCTGTGCTCAACCAGATCGAACTGCACCCGGCTTTCCAGCAGAAGAAGCTGCGGGCTTTCAATGAGTCGCTCGATATCCGCACCGAGGCCTGGAGCCCGCTGGGACGCGGTACGGGGCTGGATGGCGAGATCATCACCAGCATCGCGAAGAAGCACGGCAAGACGCCGGGTCAGGTGACGATCCGCTGGCATCTTGATCAGGGCAATGTCGTCATTCCCAAATCGGCGCATCAAAAGCGTATCGATGAGAATTTCGACGTGTTCGATTTCCGCCTCGATGAGGACGATATGAGCCGCATCGCCACCCTCGACCGGGAGGATGGGCGCACGGGCCCCAATCCGTTCACGGCAGATTTCTGATCCTCAGCGCATCTGTAATGCAGCGTCGTAAAATGTGACGCTGCATGATCGGCCGAATATGTCATCTTTCGGTGTATGCATAACGTCATCCACATGAGATGGCGGGGCTTTAATACCCTGCCGGTTCTGTTGCCGGTCCTGCTCGCGCCAGGCGCGCAGGCAGCACAGCCCGGCTATTTCATACCTCCCGCTCTGGCGCATAGGCCCACAGGACCTGCTCCGTCTCTGGTTCATCCCCTGATCGCGCAGGGAAGGGGCTTCGATTTCAGTACGAAGGCTGAAGCGCCCCCCAAAGTCTTTGCGCCCGATACGCTTCAATCGGCTCTGCGTCATCTCGGCCCCGTTTCAGTCGAGCAGAAAGCAACGTCTCCGATCGCTATGGAACATGGCGTGACGACTGTATTTGCCTTGCCTGTGCAGGCTATCCCCGGGCTGGACCTGACAGCGAGTTTCTTCGGCGGGCATCGCGATACCCGCCTTGGCGCACCACCCGGCTCTGCGGCGGTAACGGGCGGCCTGAGATTTCGCTGGTAGGACTGGGCACCCGAGAGATAGGCCCAAAGACCTCAGACGTCGTGCACCGTATCCAGATCGCCAAACCGGGTGAATTCGCCCTCGAAATACAGCGGGATGGTGCCGGTTGGTCCGTGACGCTGTTTTTCCAGAATCAGTTCGGCCTTGTTATGCACGAGCGCCATCTTGCGCTGCCATTCCTCCATCGCGACCTGATATTTGTCCATGCTCTCATAAGCGCTGTCTTTGGGCATGCGCTGCTGGAGATAATATTCATCGCGATAAACGAACATCACGGCGTCGGCGTCCTGCTCGATCGAGCCTGATTCGCGCAGATCCGAAAGCATTGGGCGCTTGTCTTCTCGCGATTCTACCTGACGCGAAAGCTGGGACAAGGCGATGACCGGCACCGAGAGCTCCTTGGCAATGGCCTTGAGTCCCTGGGTGATCATCGAGATTTCTAGCACGCGGCTCTCGGGTTTGGTCCCGATGGCAGGGCGCATGAGCTGGAGGTAGTCAACCACCACAAGGCTGAGCCCCTTGGTGCGTGCCAGACGGCGGCACCGTGTCCGCATGGCGGAAAGTGAAATGGCCGGGGTATCGTCAATATGCAGGGGCAGTTCCGACAATTCGCGCGAGACACGCACGAATCGATCGAACTCGCGCTGGCCGATATCGCCACGACGAATTTTTTCACCCGACACTTCGGACTGCTCGGAGAGGATACGTGTCGCCAGCTGTTCCGATGACATTTCAAGCGAGAAAATGGCGACAGCGCCCCGCGGCTTGATGCCCTTGTCTTCAGCCTCGCGCAAAAGCGCCTGTGCAGCGGAGAAGGCGATCTTGGTGGCCAGGGCGGTTTTGCCCATGGCCGGCCGCCCAGCCAGAATGAGCAGATCCGACGGGTGCAGGCCGCCGGTTTTCTTGTCAAAATCGCGCAGCCCCGATGTCAGGCCACTCACATCGCCTGTGCGCTGAAAGGCCTGCTCGGCGACCTGCAATGCGCCGGTCAGGGCACGCTCGAAGGTGACGAAACCACCATCCTGCCCCTTGTCGGTGGCAAGTTTGAACAGCGTTTCTTCCGCCGCCGCGATCTGGTCCCCGCCCTCAAGATCGGCACGCGCCCCATAGGCGTTGTTGACGACCGTCTCGCCAATATCGATCAGCTGACGGCGTATCCAGGCGTCGTGAATGGC
The DNA here is from genome assembly GCF_900465345.1 of Asaia bogorensis. GTDB lineage: Bacteria > Pseudomonadota > Alphaproteobacteria > Acetobacterales > Acetobacteraceae > Asaia > Asaia bogorensis_A. Next base: position 33,497 of record NZ_UEGO01000038.1, read on the forward strand.
GCGCCCGTAATCACCGGCGTTCACGATACCGACCATCGCCATAAGCAACTGGCCCAGATATTGCGGTCCGCCTACCTCATCCAGCAGGCCCGAATGTTCGAATTCGGCGCGCATGGTTATCGGATCGGCCAGCATGCCGCGATCAATGCGTCGGGCGATGGCCTCGAAAATCCGCCCATGCAGAGGGTCGGCGAAATGGGCTGCCTCAAGGAAATCCGAGACGCGCTCATAGGCCTTGTTATTGGTCAGTAACGCACCCAGCAGGGCGCGCTCTGCCTCCGGATTGGCAGGAGGGGTGCGCCGAAGCAGCGCAGTCAGGCCGTCATCGGCCATAGCTCGGATAGGGGTATCGGTCATGGTCACAGCGCCCCTCTACCACGCCCGGTGGCGATTCGATCAAGTTAAGAGGATGGGGTGTTGCCACAGCAGGGCAATAAGATAATCCTCCATTCGCTGCCCGCCCGATGGGGCAGTTCGGTAAAGCCCGTTGACCCGAAGCATTCCCCGGCAAGGACGCAATTTTTCGGCGCCCGCCATAGACGTTGAGATCTCCCACGTCCGGCTCTGTCGGTTCGGTCTCGCGCCGACGGGTTTGGCTCCCTACGGGCATTATTGTTTTGTGAGACCAGACCATGACCCATCCCGCGCTTTTTGCTCATATCCCCGGAGAGGGGTTGTTGCAGGTGCAGGAACTCGGTCTGGCCTTTCTGCTCTCGGCGCTGATCGGGCTTGAGCGTGAGTATCGCCAGAAGGCGGCGGGGTTTCGCACCTATACGCTGGTTGGGGTCTCGGCTGCGTTGTTCATGCTGATCTCCAAATACGGTTTCGATGATGTGCTCACCCCGGACCGTGTGGTGGTCGATCCGTCGCGTGTTGCGGCCCAGATCGTGTCGGGCCTCGGCTTTATCGGTGGCGGTGTCATTTTCATGCGGCGCGATACGGTGCGTGGCCTGACCACTGCCGCCTCTGTGTGGCTGACAGCGGCTATCGGCATGGCATGCGGCGCGGGGATGACGATCGTCGCCGTGCTGACGACAATCGGTTATCTGCTGATCATGTTCCTGACACCCGGCTGGCTTCTGCATTTCCCGCGTGCCCCGCGTCACGGGTTCAAGGTCAGTGTACGCGGTGCCGCTGATATCGATTTTGTCGATCCTGTCTGCGCTGCGCTCAGGAAACTCGGCTTCACGCTGGGCCATATGGCGCAGGAACGTCACGATGAGAGCGATCGGCTGATCATGACGGTGCATGTACATGGCCTCAAAGCTCCGGATGATGTCGTAACAGCCCTGATGCGCCTCCCCGGCGTGCAGGCGGTGTGGAGCGAAAAGCAGGATGAGGCCCCGGACTAGGCGTCCGTCATTGCGTATGGCGGCGGAGTTCGCCCCGTGCGCCCAACAGGCATGAATTTATTGCGTTGATCGAGGGCGTTGCGGCAGCGCTCTGGGAAGCTCCCGACGCGTTTAGGGAGCGCCTGCGCAGGTTAGAAGAGATCAATCCCACCCTGGGAAATCAAGGCTTCTTCCAGACGCCAGATCAGGGGCATCCAAAGGGCGACTGCCCTTTGGCGGGTTTCGGGGCAGAGCCCTGAGAGAACTGTCTGCGGAAGCACTGCCTAGAAGCTGTGCAGATGGCAAAGCCCCTCCGGGGAGAGAATACGGGTCAGGGTTTCCTCGGGAACGAGCTGGCGCTCACGGACAATTTCGATCACGCCGCGTCCGGTACGATGGGCTTCGAGCGCGATGGCAGTGGCGGTTTCGTAGCCGATAAAGGGATTGAGCACCGTAACCAGCCCGATCGAATGGGTGACCATCGCCTCAAGCTGGGCGGCATTGGCGGTGATGCCACGAATACAGCGCGATTCGAGTGTCAGACAGGCAGCGTGCAGATGGGTCAGGCTCTTGAACAGACTATGGGCAATGATGGGCTCGAAGGCGTTGAGCTGCAGCTGTCCGGCTTCGGCGGCCATGGTGACGGTCAGGTCATTACCGATGACCTCAAAGGCTACCTGATTGACCACCTCCGGAATGACGGGATTGATCTTGCCCGGCATGATTGACGAGCCCGATTGCATGGGCGGCAGGTTGATCTCGTACAGCCCGGCGCGAGGGCCAGAAGATAGCAGCCGCAGATCGTTGCAGATCTTGGAAATCTTGACCGCAAAACGCTTGAGAACGCCCGACACCTGAACGAAAGCACCGCAATCCTGTGTCGCCTCGATCAGATCCGAGGCTGTCAGCAGATGCAGATTGGTGATCATGTTCAGATGACCGCAGACTGTTCTGGCAAAGGCGGGATGGCCCGCAATGCCGGTGCCGATGGCCGTACCGCCCAGATTGATCTCGCTGATCAGGAGAATGGCCTCCTGCAGGCGCTTCTGATCCTCGTCCAGCATGACGGCATAGGTGTGAAATTCCTGCCCGAGCGTCATGGGAACGGCATCCTGAAGCTGGGTGCGGCCCATTTTCAGAATGTCATGAAATTCCGTCGCCTTGGCCATGAAGGCCTTGCGGAGCACGGTCATGGCATCGGTCAGATGGCTCACGCCATGAATGGCGGCAATACGCAGGGCCGTGGGATAAACGTCATTGGTGCTCTGGCCCATATTGACGTGATCGATGGGGTGAAGCGCTGCGTAATCCCCTTTAGCCCGTCCCAGATGATCGAGGGCGCGATTGGCGATAACCTCGTTGGCATTCATGTTGGTCGAGGTGCCTGCCCCGCCCTGTATGACATCGACCACGAACTGGTCGTGCAGCATGCCAGCGCGCACATCCTCGCAGGCAGCAATAATGGCGCGCGTGCGAGAGGCATCAAGCAGGCCAAGGTCATGATTGCTCTGGGCAGCCGCCTGCTTGATGGCGGCGAGGGCATTGATCAGCTCGGGATAGGCGCTGATCTGTCGTCCGGTAATGGGAAAGTTTTCGACAGCGCGCAGCGTGTGGATGCCGTAATACGCCTCTGCCGGCACCTCGCGTGTGCCGAGAAGGTCGTGTTCCGTTCTGGTGGCTGGCATGATCGTCTCCTCAATCCTGCCACCAGAGGAAATGATCGTGCCGTGGATGACAAGCCAGACGGTGGGCTTGGGGCATGTCCATTAGGGGCATGAGCCATGCGATCATTGCAGGGGATATTGCGCAGCCTTGCGGGGTGCGCCCTACGTGCCTCTAGAAATGCAGGGCGTTGCACCGCAGAAGCGATGGCGTCAGGCTGTGAAGAACCGGCTCAGCCCCAGATCACGCAGCCCCTTGCGATAGGCGATCGAACTGCGATCGGCCATGACATGGGCTTCAAGCGTCGGGTCGAGGGGCAGACATTCGGGCTTTTGGGCCTCCACGAGCAGACGATCCTCCTCAAAGACGCGGCGATTGAAGTCATAGACGGCTTCGACGGGGATATCGGTATCGAAGTTGCGGCAGATCGGTGCGAACATGCGTGTCTTGCGGGCAGAGACGGGTGAGGCGGCATTCATGATCACCAGACGGCCATCTTCCGGAAAATGGATCTCCAGCGTTGCCGTGAAGGGCAGGGAGGTCCGGAAGTGTCGCAGCCATTCAAAGCCCGCAGGAGCACGCCCTTCTACGCCAATGGGGTAATTGCCGACCGAACTGCGATATTCGACCTCGAAACCCTCCTCTGTCCGCCGCGGCATATAGGGGGGAACGACCGGGTTTTCAGGGTCGGCAAAGGTGTCGGCATGCACGAAGGCAAAATGCGCAACATCCAGAAACCCCTCGACCTGCCGACCGGCAAACCCGGCGATGTCGATCGAGGGACAGGTGATCTGCTGATAGGCTGGGTCATGCCAGTGGGGCATGGTCGGCACGTCATGGGGCGTCTCGCCAGCGAGACACGTCCAGACCAGACCATAGCACTTACGCACGGGGAAGGTTTTCAGGTGCAGCTTGCCCGGTATGGCAGAGCTGGGATGGGCAGGAACACGCACGCAGCGCCCTGACCCGCCAAAGCGAAAGCCGTGATAGGCGCAGGCAATGGTCTCGCCATCACCCGTGCCGAGGCTGAGCGGCACACCGCGATGCGGGCAGATATCCTGTGCCACCACGATATCGTCACCCGCACGATAGATGACCAGCGTTTCATCCAGCAATGTGGCCGCTACAGGAGCGGTGCCGATGTCGCGGATCAAGGCGACGGGATACCAGAAGCGCGAGAGAATGGCCCAGTCTGCTGCCTCAAAGCTGCACTGGCGCGGAAGCTGTACCGGGCGGTCGAGTGTTTCGGACATGAAAGCCCCCGCAGAAAGAGTGGATCGTCATAAAGACATGTCACGCGCACCCCGTTCGAGGATATATCCAAATTCCTGACAGGGCGTTTCAAAAAAGAGAGCACTCGATCATGCCGGTCTTCTCCCGTTTCTCGCGTTATTTTCTGGCCGTGGCGCAGCATGGGTCGATCCGGCGTGCGGCCGAGGCAACCGGAATTTCGGCCTCATCTATCGACCGGCAGATCCTGCAAGGTGAGGCCCGTCTGGGTGCCGCCTTGTTCGAACGCCTGCCGTCAGGCCTTCGGCTGACGGCAGCAGGCGAGATGCTGCTGGTTCAGGTCAGACGCTGGGAGCGGGAATTTGGGGATTGCCGCACACGCATGGAGGATCTCAAAGGGCTCAAGCGCGGCCATGTGACGCTGCTTATTCCGGAGGCAATGGCAAGGGGGCTGGTTCCGCGTATCGTGGCCTCCATACGCGGGCAGCATCCAGGGGTGACGCTGGGCGTGCGTGTCATGACCAATCACGAGATTTCGCCGGCCCTGCTCGACGGGCAGGGAGATCTGGCGCTGGTTTTCGATCCTGTGGTGTCGCATCGCCTTGCGATGCGGGCCTCGGTTGCCTTTCCTGTCGGGTTTGTCACGACACCCGGCCATCCGCTGACAAAAGGGCAGACGGCACGGTTCAGCCAGTGCAGCCTCTACCCTGTGATCGCGCCACGACCGCCGCTGGCGCTGGGCGAGAAGATTGCCTGGCTGGCCGAGGAAACCGGACTGGCGCTGAATCCGGTCTGTGACTCAGATGATATCGAGGCGATCAGGGCGCTGGTCCGTCACGGGGTCGGGGTCAGCCTACTCAGCTATATCGATGTCCTACCAGAGATCGAGGCCGGGACACTTGCCTTTGTGCCGCTCGAGCACAGCCGGATACGCCCTCTCACGCTCGGATTCTGCGTCGATCAGGCCCGATCCCTGCCTGTGGCAGCGCGGCTTGTGGGGCAGGCGCTCGAACAGGGTCTGCCCGAACTGGCGTATGCCGCCCCGGCTGTCTGAGGGGTCAGGTCTCAGCCTTCGTGGTGATTGACCAGAGGCTGATGGCCGACGCTGGCCGAGGAAATGGCCTGAACGGCATCGGCTGAATCGACGACAACCAGAGCATCGCCCGCGATCGGCGTAGGTGTGCGGTCCTTGGGCAGCAGGGCGCGAAAACGCGTGTCGTAGCTGGCGGCCTGCTCATATTGCGCATCCAGCAGACCATTCTTGTCCATGAATACGTTCATGGTGGCAGGAATGCGTATGCAGCCCTCGGAGGCAGGATGACCGAGGCGCTGTTCCAGAAAGTCAGGGTCCGTAGCGTGGATTTCGAGCCGGATATCGCCTGTCTCATGGGTGGGCAGCCAGCCTTTGACGGCGTTGTGCCAGCCCATATCCCAGACGCGCATGCCTTTGGCACCAATGCCACGTATGCCGTTCTCGTTTTTCGTGCCCAAGGCACGGTAACCGAGACGGTCCGGGGAGTTGATGAATACGCCCGTGGGGGTGATGTAATAGAACTTGCGGCCTGCGCGACCGGTCGAGACGGGGGTTCCCCCCAGTGTCTCCCAGTCTGCATTGCCCGGCATGGCCAGAACAAAGCACAGGCGCTGTACCTTGGGGTTGCGATCGACCACCATCAGGATCTGGGGGCGGTCGATGGGTGTATTCGTGCTGGCAATGGCGGCACGGGCAAGGCGGATAAAGCGCTGGCGCTGCTCAGGGGTATAGGTTGTAAAGCGCGAGACCGATTTTTTCATGCTCAGCGTCAGACGGCTGGCTTCCAGACGGGCATCGTGCTCCGACAGGACAGGCAGCGGCGGAATGACGATGGGCGGTGTCGTCGCATGATCCGGCACGGAAGAGACCGCTCCCGCCTGGGCGGGGAGTGGTGGCTGGGCCGCCGGGGCAGCCAGAGCTGCAGTTGTGTTTTTGGTCTGGGCCTGGGCGCAGCCGGAGAGCGCGCTGGCAGAGAGAATGCACCCCAGGAACAGGCCTGGCAGGGCCTGCCTTGTCTGGGTCAGAAAGCCCGGCATCACGGTCCTGTTTCTCGTCTGCATCTCAACTCCAAAGCTTCACGGCTGCAACGTTCAGGGCTGCGCTCAGTTTGCTCCGTTCTTGCCGGAAGCGCTTCCATTCAGATAGCGGCCGAACCACGCCAGCATGCGCTTTTGTGCATCGCTCGCATGGTCGTGACCGCGCATCCCGTGTCCTTCACCGGGATAGATCACAAGGCTCGTCGGAATCCCGAGTGCGCGCAAGGCATGGTAGAATTCAAGACTTTGTGCAGGCGGACATTCCACATCATTGGCTCCGACGTAAATAAAGGTCGGGGTCCTGACTTGCTTGATGAAAGTCATGGGTGACGAATGGGCGTAGATGGCCGGGTCGTCATAGACCGTGGCTCCGAAAAAGGGCGGCATCCAGGCATCGATACCGTTCTGGCCATAATAGGACTGCCAGTTGGCGATGCCGCCACCCGCTGCCGCGGCCTTGAAGCGGTTCGTCTGTGTCACAATCCACATGGTCATGTACCCGCCATAGGAATAGCCGGTCACGCCCAGACGGTTTTCGTCGATGGGGGCGGTCTTTTCCAGCGCGTCGATGCCGCGCTGGATGTCGCGCAGATCGCCGTGACCGAAATCGCGGCGGTTGGCCATGGTGAAGGCCTCGCCCTGGCCATAACTGCCGCGCGGATTGGGCAGGAAGAGGTCATAACCTGCATCGAGCAACACGGCCGCATCGCCCGTGGGACGCAGGAAGCGAGGCGTGACGGCTGATGAAGGGCCACCATGAATGATGGTGATCATCGGCACCTTGCCGTTGCGGATCATGGCGGCGGGGCGTGACCGGGGGGCAAGATGCCAGCCCTGTACCTTGAATCCGTCACTCACCCAGCTGATGCTGGAGGCGGTGTAGGGTACGGTCTGGCCGTCATTGGAGTGGGTGAGCTGCTGCCATGCGCCAAGGCGACCGGCCCAGATTTCAGGTGGGCTCGTGAAGCTCTGGCGTATCACGACGCTCTGGTCGTCTGCGCAGGTCAGACGGGGTTCGCCACCCCCATTGGAAAGCAAGCCATCTGCGCTTGCCATGAGGGGCGGCTTGTCATCAATGGACCGCATGACGGTGATGGAGCCTGCAATGGTCGAGGCGATCAGGCGCCCCTGACACCAGCTCAGCCCGGTTACCGTAGCCTTGAGGGTGCGCGTCAGATTGACCGGCGCGGCCTTGGGTTGTGACAGATCGAGCTGCAAGGCATCGCCGCCAAAGAACCCGAAATCGCTCATCAGCCCTGCGACGAAGCTGACGCTCCGGCCATCGGGCGAGACGAGCGGCAGGCCGATCTGCTGCGAAAGCGGGTGGGTGTACAGCACTTGCTCTTTTGAATCGGCAAAGCGCGACAGATGTGCCGACCACCAATGGGCATCACCATTGCCCGGCGCTGCCGTGCCGATGAAGGCGGGGGTGCTGGTGGGCAGCCAGTCATATTCATAGACATACAAACCATCAGGCGACTGCCAGTGAAGGCCGTCCTTCTCGACGGTTGCGATACGCTGCTCGTCCTCCGTTGCGTCGATCTCACCCGTCTCGGGCGCGCCGGCCTGCAGGGCACCGGGGTCACGACGGGCATTGGCAATGGCTAGAACGGCAAGGCCCCCCTTGGGGCCGTAGCGCAGGTCCTGAAGCGAGCCCGTGAATTTCAGCAGGCTGGTTACGGTCTTGCCATCGGCTGTGACGCTCAGGATTTCACGGTTCTGCGTGTGCTTGTGGCGGATGATGAAAGCCAGACGGGTTCCATCGGGGCTCCAGCTGGGGCTGGAGGGCGCACAATCCTTGCAGGGCAGCGCAACGGTCGTGGCGTGACCATCGGGCAGGGTGCGGATGACAAGGCTGGCCGGTGCCGCCTCGGCGGTTCCCCCGGCTTCCATGCTGTCGAGTGAGGCCAGAGAATGGCCATCAGGTGAAAGCGCTGGCGCAGTGTAGAAATGCAGCGGTGCCGCCTGTGCCTGTGCGCTTGCCAGGGTTACGCCGCCAAGGGCCGCGCTCCCCATCCCGAGAGAGAGCAGCGATGTGCCGAGCAGGCGGACCCGCGACAAGGAAAGGAGCGACATGATCGGCGTCAGCTTTCGGATGAGAGGGGGGTGGAGACGGGGCGCCCTGCCGGGCGGGACGGGAAAATGCGATGCCATGTTCTCGTGCCGAAGCGACCGATGGCATCCATGTAAAGATAGACGACCGGGGTAGTGTAAAGCGTGAGCAGCTGGCTGATGAGCATGCCGCCCACAATCGCAATCCCCAGCGGGCGACGCATTTCCGACCCATAGCCGTGACCTGTCATCAACGGCACCGCGCCAAGCGCGGCAGCAAGGGTGGTCATGAGAATGGGCCTGAAACGCGTAAGGCAGGCTTCATAGATGGCTTCGCGCGGGGTGTGCCCCAGTTCCTTCTCGGCATAGAGCGCGAAATCGATCATCAGGATCGCATTCTTTTTCACGATGCCGGTCAGCAGGATCATGCCGATCATGGCGATGAGGCTGAACGACTCCCCGCCAATCCAGAGCCCCAGAATGGCCCCGATACCGGCAGAAGGCAGCGTGGAGAGAATGGTAAACGGGTGAATCAGGCTCTCATAGAGAATCCCGAGCACGATATACATGGCAAAGAGCGCGGCCACGAAGGCCAGCAACTCATTGACCAGCATCTCCTTGGTTTCACCGGCAAGCCCCGAGAACTCGCCTGTCAGACCCGCAGGTGCACCCATATTCCTGAGTGTATCCTCGATCAGCTTGCGGGCATCCTCATAGGTCTTGCCATCGATCAGGTCGAAGCTGATGGCGGTCGAGGTCATGCCATCCTGATGATCGATTTCCATCGGTGTCGGCTCCATGACCAGATCCGCCACGTTGATGAGCGGGATCATGGTCTCGACCGATGAGGCAACGGCCGAACCGTTGGAGTTGTTGCCGGTAATCTGGTTGGCAATGGCGTTGCGCAGTGAGGCCTGGCTGAGCTGTGTTGCGGTCGAGGCTGTGCTGCCGCCCGCTGTGCGTACACGGATCTGGTTGGAGCGCACGGCACCTGCCGGCGTGCCGGAGGCGGTGGAGATCCACGTACTGCGAAGCTGCTCTGGTGATTCACGATAGGCGCGCGCCACCTCCATCACCACAGAATGGGTGGTGAGTTCGGTATGAATGCGAGATGCCACGGTCTGGCCATAGGCATCATAGAGCACATTGCCCACGAGCTGCGGTGTCACCAGATAACGCGCCTCGGTATCGCGCCGGAGTTTGACATGAACCGACGCGCCATGACCCTCGATATTGGTCATGACGGAAGACATCATCTTCTCCTTGCGCAGCCTGGCCACAAGGCGCGGTACCCAAAGCTTCAGCTCGGCCACATCCTGATCGCGCAGCACATAGCGGAAGGCACCGCTGCGGTGCTGACCGCCGCCGCCATTGGGGTCACCCGCCGAGAAGAACGAGGTGCGCAGGCCCGGCATGTCACCCAGCTTCTTGCGTATGCTTTCCACGATCTGCGTATCGGTGCGCGTGCGGGTGCGCTTGTCGCTCAGCCGGGCGAAAAGCTGCCCGTCACTGCTGCTGTTGTTCCAGCTCGTGACAGACAGCACATCGGGGTCATCCTTCATCACCGCACCGACATAATGGATGCGCTTGGTGATCTCGTTGAACGACATGGTGTCGTCACCGCTGATCGACCCACCCACCAGCGCGATATCCTGCGCAGGGATGCCCGTCTTGGGCATGAGAACGATGGAGGCCACCAGCGCGATAAAGCTCAGCGGCAGGGTGAGGAAGGTCAGGACGTGATGGCGCAGGGCGACACGCAATGTCCGGCCATAGAGGCTGATAATTCCTTCCAGCGCCCAGTCGATCGCCCGCAACACCCGGTCTCGCAGGGTTTTTCCTGTGGGTTCTTCATGCTCCACATCCAGCCAGTAGGCGCACATCATGGGCGTGAGGGTGAGGGACAAAATGAGGGAGATGAGAAGCGCCGAGACGATGGTCATGGCGAATTCGAAAAAGATCGCGCCGACCTGACCGGGGATGAACAGGAGCGGGATGAACACCGCAATGAGCGAGGCCGTGATCGACAGGACCGTAAAGCCGATTTCCGACGAACCGCGCAGGCTGGCACTCATGCGATCCATGCCCGCCTCCATATGGCGGGCGATGTTTTCCAGCACCACGATCGCGTCATCCACCACGAAACCGACTGCAATAGTAAGCGCCATGAGCGACATGATATCGAGGGTGAAGTGCTCCCACTTCATGACGGCAATCGTGCCGACAAGGGCAATCGGCACGGTCACGGCAGGGATGATGGTCGAGCGCAGACGGCGCAGAAAGACCAGAATCACCCCGATCACGAGAATGATGGATACGCCAAGCGTCAACTGTGTGTCGTCCATCGAGGCGCGTATGCTCGATGAGAGGTCAATGGCCGTATCCATCTGCACACCGGGAGGCAGGACCGAACGCAGCACGGTCATGCGTTCCTTCACGGCATCGACAATCTTGACCGTATTGGCCTTGGGCTGCCCGCGTACGATAAGCGTGATGGCGCGCTTGTTGTTGAAATACCCGGCCTGATAGAGATCCTGAACGCTGTCCGTCACCTCGGCGACGGAGGACAGCTTGATGGGATTGAGATTGTTGCGATAGCCGATGATCAGGTCACGGTACTGCGCCGCATGTTCAGCCTGGTCATTCGTCTCCAGCATCATGCGCTGGCCGCCCGAATCAAGAAATCCCTTGGGCGTATTGGCGTTGGCCGATGCAAGCGCCTGACGCACGTCCTCGAAACCGACACCCCATTTATAGAGGGCATAAGGGTTCACATCGACGCGTACGGCAGGATCGGCGGAGCCCACGGCCTGCACATGGCCCACGCCCTTGATCTGCGCCAGCAGGGGTTTGACGCGTATCTGCGCGAGATCATACAGCTTCGGCAGCGTCATCACGTCAGATGTCAGGGAAAGCAGATAGACCGGCTGTGAGGTCGGATCTTCCTTATAGGCATAGGGATCACGATCGAGCGTGCCCTGCGGCAGGTCGGCGCGTGCGGCACGCAGAGCGGCCTGCACGTCGCGCAGGGCACCGTCGATATTGCGTGATTCCACGAAATCGACCCGGATATAGGCAAAACTGTTTTCGCTGTCGGACTCGATCTGCTTCACCCCGGCGATCTGGCCGAGATAGCGGTCAAGCGGGGTCGTGACGGAACTGACCATCTGCTCAGGGCTAGCGCCAGGCTGCTCGATCTCGACATTGATCGTCGAGGAGCCGATATCAGGCAGGTTGGCAACCGGCATCAGCGGATAGCAGATGGCTCCGGCTGCGAGCAGCGAAAGGGCGAGCAGAATCGTCGCCACGGGGCGCATGATGAAGAGACGACACAAATTCATTTCGCCTCCATAGCAAAAAATCCGGGGGAATACTTCGTATCAGCGTGTAACCTGGTTATCTTTTCGTCATCTTGTCACATCAGCTGCCCTGAAGGCCTTCTTGCCATGCGGTCACCTGTGTGGGCTACTGGCAAGCAAAGCTGTTTTCTGTTGGTCAGACCTTGCGATTGTCGAGGCAACGGGCAAAGGCGTCAGGGTACTCGGCTTTTATGGCAAGGTGGCATCCTTGCAGGCCGGGTTCTCGATGCCCGGCATGGAACCCGGCCGGCCTGTTGGCTGATGCAGATAATAAAGCTCGGCCAGACGCACGGGCAGCAGATCCATGAAGCGTGATCCAAGAACCAGCCAGGAGGGGAAGATGATCCGCCTTTTGCGTCTGGCAAGGCCATGCAGGATATGGGCAGTTGCGTTTTCAACGCGCATCAGGCCGGGCATGGGGAAATGGTTCTGCGCCACCATGGGGGTTGCTACAAAGCTGCAGCACACGCTTGAGAGATAGATACCGGCACGGCGGCTATAGGCCCCGCTGGCAACAAGAAAGCGGTCGAGCGCGGCTTTCGAGGCCGAGTAGGAAGGGGTGCCGGGATAGGAGACCAATCCGGCCACCGAGGCGATGGCACAGATCTGTCCACGCTGTTTGCGAAACCGGCCCGCCTTGCGCAGGGGCTGCTCGCGCATTCGCGCCATCATGGGCAGGATGGCATTGAGTGCGCCATCCATATTGACCGCCATCATGCGCCTGATCTGGTCGCCTGTCTCAAAGGCCGCGCCGTCCTGGTCCACCGCGCTCACGCCGCCAGTAACCCCGGCGCAGACCAGAACCAGATCGACGTCGTGTTCTGCACCCTGCGAACACCATCGCGTCATCGCCTCGCGATCCGTGACGTCAAGACAGGTGATGTGGGCGGTTGCCCCTTTCTCCATGCAGCCCTGCCGGGTGGCTTGCAGCCCCGTGGCATTGCAATCGGCAAGGTAGAGGACGCAATCGGGCGCAGAGAGCGCAAGGGCAAGGGCAAGGGCACGGCCGATACCCGAGGCCGCGCCGGTAATGAAGATCGTACGATAATCCATGCAGGCAAGACTATACGCTGTGTCGTGTCGCGCCAAATGAGGCGGCCATGTCAGCCAGATGGGCGTGATGGGTCAGGAACAGGATCTGGTTGCGCTGCGATTGCGCGGCGAGCGTTCTGAAACCGGCCTCGGCACGGGCCTCATCGAAGGTGATGAACAGGTCATCGGCTATGAAAGGCAGGGTGATGCCACGCGCCTGCGCCTGATCGAGGGCCGCGAGGCGCAGGCTCAGAAAGAGCTGGTCGCGTGTGCCTTCGCTCATGGCACCGGGGCGGATCAGTTTTTCATCTTCCAGCATCGCAGCCAGTTCAGGCGCCTTGCCATCCTCGGCGATGGTAAGCCTGCGATATCGCCCGCAAGTCAGCGCGGCAAATATGGACTCTGCCGATTTCAACAGGGGGTTGGTGTTCTCGTCGCGCTGAAGGCGCGCCACATGGCTCAGGATCATCGACTGGATACGCGCGCTGGCCCAGGCCTCGGCGGCATTGGCCATTTCGGTGCGGCAGGTCTCGATATCCAGGGCGGCATCACGGGCATTATGAGCCTGCTCGATCTGGCGCATGTCATTGGCGATTTCACCCTGACGTTTGAGGTTCTCCTCACGGCGGCGCTCGATGGCCTCATAGTCACTCCTGAGTTCAGAGAGGCGAAGGCTTACGAAATCGGGCGTCAGGGTTCTGGCCTGTTCCTGAAGCTGATCGAGACCGGGGGCATCGCGCTCCAGAGCGATACGGCGCTCAAGGGCTGTTTTTTCATCCAGCGCTGCCTGCCGGGCTTTTTCATGCGTGATCCGCACGCGAAGCTTTTCGATCATGGCCGCATCCACGCTCGCTGTTGCGGGTTCGTGATCCGGCATCCTGCGGGCGAAGGCGAGGAAGGCCTGTCGTAGCACGTCGCAGGCGTTCTGTGCCTCGTTCAGGGCTGTAAGGTTTCGTGCCAGATCGGCATCATGAGCAGCAGCCTTGTCACGATCCGTCCGGGCAGTGCGCAGCAGGGAGGCAAGACGGTCAAGACAGGCTGCGCTATCGAGATGGCTGAGGGCCTCATGCCCCGCCAGATTTTTGGCGAAGGCGGCAATGGCGCTGCCGAGCGCGTTATCAGCGTCTTTCTGGGCCTTCAGGGTCTGATGCAGTCGGGCGGCTTCGCTTGCAGCACCGTGCAGGCCCGAAAGCCGGTCGATGGCTTCTGCCGATTGCAGCGGGATGATTGCCGTTGTGCTGCTGTCGGTACCGGCCTGCAATGACCATTCCTCTTTCAGCGCGGCCTGTTCGTCGTGCAGGGCTTGGGCTTTTCTGAGTTCGCTCTCCAGGCTGCGCTGTTCCTGCTCGATATCGGTCCGGATGCGGGCCAGACGATCGGCTTCCTGCTGCCATGTCTGGCGGCGCGCCTGAGCCCAGACCAGCGCATCGCTGACAAGGGTGAAGTCTGGCATGTCAGGCAGGACATTGCGCAGGATGTCGAGCGCAGCGCTGTGTTGGGCGGCGCGTTCGGTCCGGCGCATGATCACCTGCTGCACGGCGTCATGGTTCCTGAGTGCCGTGGCACGCAGGGCCAGCCAGCCGCGCAAACGTTCCGGCTCAAGTGCTGGCAGGGCGCGATTTGCACATTCTTCATGCCAGGATGCGGTCGTCTTTTCGGTTTCCGCCCCAAGGGCATCGCGCTGGGTGACGAGATGCGCACGATCGAGGGAAAGACGCTCGATTTCCTGTTCGATCTGGGTGAGCTTTGCCGATTCCTCGGCCTCATCGAAGCGTTTGTCGGCCAGATGATCGGCATGGTCGCGTGCCTCGATGAAGGCGCTCCGTGCTGATCTGTCACGGGAATCATGGGCGAAGGCCTCGAACAGGGCGTCGCGCTGGGCCCTCGCTTCTTTCAGAGCGCCGAGCGAGACGATCTGCCGTTGCTCCAGATGGGTTCTGGCGAGATTTTGTCGCGCCAGAGCATGACCGACAGTGTCGAGCGCTTCACCCAGAGCAGCATCGCGGCTCTGCAAATCACGCCACAGGAGGCTCTGGGCTTCCAGTGAGGGGGCATCAGGGATAGCCATGCCCTGCAGCGCGTCGATCGTGCCCTGCCAGGGGGCGAGGTCGCGCCATGACTGGGCGAGGGAGGTCTCTGCAGCCTGTTTCTCGCGATCAAGGCTGGCCAGTTCGGCATCGATGCCATCGCGTCTTTCAGCCTGCTGCAAGGCGATCAGCAGCGAGGAAAGCGGGCGTGTTTCCTCCGCGCCGGCGCGCGATTTTGCCAAAGCGAGGCGCTCCTCGGCGGCGAGATGCGCCGTACGGGTTTCGGCCTCGCGCTGGATCAGCATGTCGTGACGCAGGGCGAGGGGGCGTAGCCTTGCGAGGTATTCAGGTGTGGGAAGGGCCGGAAGAATTTCCTCGTATTCTCCGCGCAGCCCTTCGCGACGCAGTGAGAAATCGAGATCGGCCAGTTTCTGCTCCTGCTCGGGCCAGCGACGTCTTGCCGGGGCAAGGTCGCGCTCCTGCCTTTCCAGCGCGTCGATTGTCGCTTCGTGGGACAGAAGGGCGAGATCGGGGGTGCAGGCCGCCCGCATGGAGATAAGGCTTTCGCGCAGCTCCGCCAGCCGGTCGGCTTTTTGCTGCGCAGCGACGAGACGCCCCAATTGTTCGTCAAACAGGGTGTGATCGTCTGGCGAGAAAACCGGGGGTGGTTCAGCTTCCAGCGAGGCTGTCAGGGCAGCATGTCGTTCAAGGTCGCCTCGCAGCCGGGTCAGGCGCTCGAGCCCACTGCGCTCGGCCAGAGTCTCGCGCAGCAGGGCCTGGATCTGGCCAAGTGACGCCGTCACCTCATCAGATTCGCGGTTGAGCGCAGTCCAGCGCTGGCTGTCCTTTTCTGCGGCAGTCAGGCGAGTGCGGGCATCGGTCAGGCGCGTACGCAGGGCATTGAGCCGTGTGCCGCGTCCGTTCTTCTTCCACAGAGCACCGGATTCAGCGTCAAGCTGGTCGAGCACAGACTGGACGTTCTCAAGCCCGAACCCAGCGGCCAGAAGCTGCTGGCCCAGATCATCCTCAAAACGTGCCATGGCATCGCCACCAAGGCGCAGGCGCTGATGATCGAGGCTCCACTGGCGCTCGAAAGCTGCACGGTCCACGCCGCCGAGACAACGGATGAGCCCGTTTTCATCAAGCGGTGTCAGGCCATCGGGGGCCAGAAGGGTCTGCTTGGTGCCACGCTTGCGGATCGCGCCGAAAGAATGCCCCTCATGCTCCATCACACCACCGATGCGCAGCTGGGCAGCATCGAAACGCCAGTCCTGTGCCTTGTTGTGCGGAAAGCCGAAAAGCAGATCGCCTATCGCCTGAAGCGTCGTGGATTTTCCTGCCTCATTCGCCCCGTATAGCACGTGCAGATCGGTTTGAGACGCCGTGAAATCGTAGTGGCGGTCGGCAAAGCGGCCATAGCGGATCAGATCAAGCTGCGCGATTCTCATGGCGTCTCTCCCTGCGTACCGCCACGCAAGGTGGAGAGGCCCTTGGGATCGTATTCCGCCTCATGGGAGGCCTCGTTCCCCGAATGGCCGGAGAGCTTCTCACAAAGCGCATTTTCCAGCCCCGGCAGGATCGCGGCCCAGTCGCGCCGCTCGATATGATCGAGCAGGGAATCGGGCGCGATCTCACCGAGATTCAGCGTCTTGAGGCACAGATCAAGATCGCGGCTGATATCGTCCAGAAGTGCCGCGTCCTGCGTGGCACGATGGATCAGGGCAAAAAGGGCGCTGTCATCCGCCAGGACGCCATCGGAGGCACCTGAACCCGGTGCCATGAGCGGGACTGTGTCCAGAACGAGTTTTTCCAGCTCGATTTCGCCGCCACTCATGGCCGCAAGATGCTGGATTGTTTCGCGTAGCGACGCCCCCTGACGCCTGAGCGTGTCATGCAAAGCGGTCTGGCCGCACAGGACGAGACGCAGCACGCAAAGATGATCAGGATGAGCGCGGGCAATATCCTGAAACAGGGCCCCGAGATGCTGATGCAGATCAGGCTCATGGGTGAGATTGGCGCAGTCGAAGCGCGTTTCGACCCAGCGCACCACATCGCAGGGGACTGGATCGATCGAGGTCACACGGTGATTCTCGACCGTGACGAGCACGACGCCTTTCTCGCCTGTTTCGCGTATGTGACGCCCCTGAAGCACGCCGGGATAGACGATGGGCGTGCCGTTATCGAGAATCATGCGCTCATGGACATGGCCCAGCGCCCAGTAATCATAGGCTTTGGCACGCAGCCCGTCTGGCGTGCAGGGGGCATAGGTCTCGTGCTCGCCATGACCTGAAAGTGACGTATGCAGAACCCCGATATTGAAATATCCCTCCAGCGGTGCGGGATAGGCGGGGGTCATGTCATGCGGAACATGGCGATCGGCAAAGCTCTGGCCATGCAGGGCGACGCCAAGGGAATCGATGAGAAAACTGCCCGGTTTGCGCGAGGGAAAACGGTCGATCCCCTGTTGCAATGGCAGATCGCGCGTCAGGATCGAGGCGGCATCATGATTGCCCTGAAGCAGAAAGACGCGAATGCCGTGCCGGATAAGCCGGCCCAGCGCCTGGGCCATGTAGCGTCCTGTGCTGATTGTTTTCCAGTTGCCGTCATACAGGTCCCCCGCAATGACGACGAACGCCACGTCATGGGAGATGGCGATCTCCACCATGTTGTCGAGTGCTCGTCGCGAGGCATCGCGTATGCGCTCCATGGACAAACCGTCATGACGTTCAAGCCCGCGAAGTGGGCTATCGAGATGAAGATCGGCGGCGTGCAGAAAGCGGAACGAGCTCATGACCGCATTATAGCGCATTCATGTGCGTTGCGCGCCGTCGGAAAGAAGGAAGCGCTGCATGCCGTGCGGCGGGACACCCGGACATCGCCTCAGTCATGATTCCTGCCGATAATATCCTGCTTCTTCTCCTGTTCGCTGCGGCAAGCAGTCTGCTGGCCAAAGCGCTGAGAAACCGTATTCCCCTGCCGCTCATCCAGATCGTTCTGGGTGTGGCAGCAGCCCTTCTGGGCGTCAGGATCGGCCTGCGCCCTGACCTCTTCATGCTGGTCTTTCTGCCGCCACTGCTTTTTGCCGATGCGTTTCGTATGCCATTGCGCGAATTCCATGAATTGCGCGGCACGATCTTCTTTCTGGCCTTCGGGCTGGTTGTATTCAGCACCATTTGCTGTGGCTACGCCATTCACTGGCTGATCCCGACGCTCGATCTGCCCTGCTGTTTTGCGCTTGCTGCCGCGCTCTCACCTACCGACACAGTGGCGGTGTCGAGCCTGCTGGCGGGAAAGCATGTGCCAGAGCGAATGATCCATGTGCTTTCGGGTGAGGCGCTGTTCAATGATGCTTCCGGACTGGTCTGTTTCCGCTTCGCCACGGCGGCCGCCATGACGGGGGAATTCTCCTATCGTCAGGCTTTCGATTCATTCCTGCTCGTGGCGTTTGGCGGCCTCGCGATCGGGGCGGTCATTGCCTATGTCTCGGCGCGCCTCAACCGGATTCTGCTACGACGTGGCTTCGATGACCCGCCCTTGCAGATCACGCTCATGATCCTGCTGCCTTTCGTGACCTATATCGTGGCCGAGCGGGTGCATTGCTCCGGTATTCTGGCTTCTGTTGCGGCGTGCATGGTCATCAAGATGATGGGCATGATCGAGGAGACCAATACCGCCACGCGGCTTCAGGCCACCACGGTCTGGGGTATGGTCAATTACATTTTCAATGCGCTCATCTTCCTGCTGCTCGGGCTGCAATTGCCGGCGCTCATGCGGGGTGGGGTGCAGATGGCGCATGAGCGGCAGGTTTCCATCCTGCAATTGCTGGCCCTGATCGGCGCGATCTATCTGATCATGACCGTGCTGCGTTTCATCGGTATCTGGTGCTCCATCCTGCGCCGCTGGCTCGTGGCCCGATGGAGCCATACGCCGTTTGTCTGGCCCGATTTTCTGGGTTCCGTACTGCTCACCTTTGCGGGGGTACGCGGGGCCGTGACACTGGCGGCGGTATTGTCATTGCCTGCGCTCGGGAGTGACATGGGGGCGTTTCCCTCACGTGACCTGCTGATCACCATTGCGGCTGGAGTCATTGTGATCTCGCTGGTCGGTGCCGGGCTACTCATGCCGCTTTGCATCCTGTTTCTGCCCAAGCGCGGCATGGAGCGCCATGCGGCAGAGGAGAATACGGCCCGTCAGGCCCTGCTCCATACGGCTGTCACCCTTCTGCATGATGAAAAGACACGTTGCACACAGGACAGCCAGGCGGAGCCAGCCGATAACGCGCTCAGGATTGATGTGCTGGACCGGCTGGAGCAGACTTATCAGAACCGTCTGAGCCAGATTGATGAGGCGCCACAGGCTTCACTCATGAGTCGCAGCCTGTCAATGCGCCGGGAGAGGCTGGAGCTCGCGACCCGTCTGCTGCTGCTGCGGGCCCAGCGCCAGACCCTGCACCGGCTGTTTATCGAACGGGGAATCAACGACCAGACGGAATGGGATCTACAGCAGGAGCTTGATTTCGAGGAACAACTTCTGCGCTCTCGCGTGCAGCGCCTGCCGAAAGACATCTGACATCCGGCGCGGTACTGGGGTAAGCCGCGCCGGGGGTGTGCATCGTCACATCATGCCGCGTTGAGTCAGTTCCTTGCGCATGGTGCTGAGCATGAAGCGCGTGGAGTCCTCTGCCCTGTCTTCCCAGGCAAACACGCAGGAGGAGAGAACGCCGTCAAAACGGATTTCGGCCAGCGTGTTGAAGAACGTGGCCCAGTCGATTTCACCCTGCCCGATATCGAGATGCTGGTGCACCCGCACCTTTGCGCCCGGCGGGTTGACGATGTAGCGCAGCTCTGACGATTTGCGATGGTCGAATGTATCGGCCACCCGGATATGCACCAGAATATCGGCTGCCTCACGCAGCATGGCCGCCATATCCTCACCGTAAAAGAAGGTGTGCGGCACGATATAGGACATCCTGACTGCGTCCGAGCCGATATTGCGGATGATATCGATGGCCGGATGGAAGGTTTCGACCCAGTCTTCCGGATGCGGTTCGAGAGAGAGCGTGATGCCAGAGCGCTCCAGCAGGGGCACCAGATCATCCATCGAGCGCCAGAAAGCGGCCTCGCAGGTTTCGGGCGTGGCGACACCAGGAGGCAGGCCGGCTGCGCGTTCGGGCGAGGTGCCGCGACCGAACTCGGACACCATGATCCTGCATTCCATTTCCGAGGCAATCTCGATGGCGCGGCGCCAGTAGCGCATGGCGGCCTGACGTTCTTCCTCGATCGGGCTGGACCAGCGATACATGGGCTGAAGCGTGGTGAGCTCGGTCCCGTTATCGCGCAGCGCTTTTTTGAAGTCGCGTATGCGTTGGGATGTGGCGCGCGGCATCACCCACCAGTCCAGAAAATCGGCACGGGGCGAGAGCTCGATGCCATCAAATCCGTATCCCGCCGTCGCACGGGCGATATCGGGCAAAGAGAGATGGCGCTGCATATAGGGGTCAAGAACCAGTTTCACCTTTGGGCTCCTCCTTCAGGACAAACCCGCTCTGGCTGCTTGCTCCCTTGCATACGCAGGCGAGAGGCTTGTGTCAGCGTCGGGTTCGACTGCGAGACCCTAGGCAGAACGTCTGTCGCGGCATGGTGAAAAACTGATTGAAAACCATCATTTTTCACGCCGGGCCCCGTGAGGGGGGCGTGTTATGCTGGGAAACCGCTGGTGAGGCATGTTGGCCTCACGGAGGATTTATCCCAAGGGCGCGCCGACGAGCCTTTGTCGGGGCTTGTGGCGCGATGATCACCGCCGCTGATGAAGCGCTGATCCTTACGGAACGCGTGTCTGATCCTGTTCGACGTCAACCGGTGTCGCAGCGGTCAGGGTCAGCGGCGTGTCTGGATATCGGGCCCGTTATACTGGCCACTGCTCATGACGCCGCCCGGACCGGGCCGGTTGACCGGGGGTGATACTAGCGAGTCAGGCCAGGCAGGTTCCGCAGGTGCGCCGGGCACGATAGCCGTCCGGCCACGTGGCAGGGCTTGCGGGAGTTCCTCACGCAGGCGCTTGAGCATGCGCTCGCGCAGGTCGCAGCAGAGATTCCACATGCCATTGGCGTCAACAGCTCCCGCAATGAGGCGGATGGAGATCACCTGCGCATTGCTGTCAGCCACCTGACAGCCAACCGAACTCATGTCGCGGTCCCAGTCGGGTGATTTCTCAAGCTCTTCGTGAAAGAGGCGACGGACCTCATCGACCGGCGTCTGATAATCGAGCCACAGAAACAGTGAGCCGATGAGTGAAGGAGAGCTGTGCGTCCAGTTCTGGAACGGGTTCTCAAGGAAATAGGCAATCGGGACAATATAGCGTCGGCGATCCCATGTACGCAGCACCACATAGGTCGCGTTGATCTCTTCCACATAGGCCCAGTCACCATTGAGGATCAGCATATCCTCCATGCGTATGGGCTGGGTGATGGCAATCTGGATGCCTGCAATGAGGTTGGACAGGGCAGGACGGGCCGAGAGACCGACGACTAGCGAGGCGGCACCCGCCGAGGCGAACAGCGACACGCCATACTGACGCACGGATTCGAACACCATGAGCGCGGCACCCACGGTGATCACCCCGCAGGTAATCTCGATCAGGCGGCGCAGGATGCGGATCTGGGTTTGATGCGAGCGGACCGTGATATCATCCACATGCTCGCGGTTGGCGATGCGATCGAGATATTTGTCAGTGCCGAAGCGAAACGCCTTGATCAGCCCGAAACCGATGGTGATGATCACGGCAAAAGCGAAGAAATGCGCCAGAAACTGGATGGTGGTGGGGGCAAAACCCGTCGTGGCCGGCAGGGCCGCAGAGGCCGCCACGATCATCAGCAGCAGGCGCACATGGTTTTGCAGCCTGGCGATTGTCTCGTGAATGAAGGCGATGCGACGCAAACCCGGCAGACGCGGCAGCGCCTCGGTAATCAGGCGACTGAAAAGCAGGGCAATGAGCGCGGCGGCAACCAGCAGAAGTGTTGACGCCACTGATGGCGGGAGCCAGTCGAACCATGCGAGAAGTCTCGACATGGAGTGCACATAGTCTTGCTTGATCACAGGCTTTCCTTCTTCACTCGAAACGACGGGGCGTTTTGCTATCACGTTGCCGTGATGTCGCAAAACCGGCGCATGAGAGGGTTAACCCCTGATGTCGCCAGCGTTTCCCATGAAAGAGCGGTAAGGAAAGGCGTGCGGGTGACGACGGCGCCCGGATGGGAAGCGCCGCTACAGCCTTGCGCCTGGTGTCTGTGCGTTACGCCTCCGGGCGTGAGGCCAGGCGTCGAGCCAGCAACGTGCACACGAAAAGCTGGATCTGGTGATACATCATGAGTGGCAGCACCACTGTGCCGACCACGGACATCGGAAACAGGATATTGGCCATCGGCACACCGGTGGCGAGCGACTTCTTCGAGCCGCAGAGCATGAGCGAGATGCTGCTTTCTTCCGAAAAGCCAAGAGCACGGCCCATCAGGCGCGACAGGAACAGAACCAGCCCCAGAAGCACGATATCGAGCCCGGCGGTCAAGGCAAGGTCAGGAAGCGATACGCGATGCCAGATCCCTTCCATCACGGCATGGCTGAACGCCGTATAGACCACGAGCACGATGGAGCCGCGATCGCTGAGCGAGAGCAGTTTCTTGTTGCGGTGCGCCCAGGCCCCAAGGCGCTTGTGCAGCAACTGCCCGATGCCGAAGGGCAGCAGGAGCTGGGTTGCGATATCCACAATGGCATGGGCCGACCAGATATTGCCTTTCTGCACGATCAGCCCGACCAGAACAGGCGTGGCCACGATACCGAGCAGGTTCGACAGCGTAGCAGCGCAGATCGAGGCAGGCACATTGCCCCTGGCGATAGAGGTCAGCGCAATCGAGCTTTGCACGGTTGAGGGCAGGCAGCAAAGAAAAAGCACCCCATGCCACATATCGGGCTTGAGCAGACCCGGCATGAGGCCATGAAGCACAAGGCCCAGCAGGGGAAAGAGCAGAAACGTGCAGGACATCACGCTGCCCTGAAGCCGCCAGTCACGTACGCTTTCCAGCACGGCCTCGGGTTTGAGTCTTGCGCCCTGCAGAAAGAACATCAGGGCGATGAGCAATGTGGTCAGTTTCGATAGGATGACCGCTACAGGCCCCGAGCAAGGGAGGAAGGTGGCCAGCACGATGGCGGCGATGAGGCTGAGCAGAAAGGGGTCGAGTTTGCGCATGGTGAGCGATTTCCACCGCAACACCCTTCTTTGGCAAGAGGGAGAAAACGCCCCGGACATATGGAGGGAAATGCAGGTCGTGCCTGTTATGCTTCAGAGTGGCGCCGGATGCCCTCCTCCGAAGCGATTGTCCCAGGCCGGAACCGTGCAACGCGTAAGGCTGGAGGCCTCGAGAATGACGGCTCTGTAAGGTTTGTCCAAAGGAAGGAAAAAGCCATTATTATGATTTTGATGTATAAATATATATTTTCTATATTATGATATTAATAAATAAAGTCTATCATGTTTATGTTGCAGATATTATTTGCGTATCACGTGGGCGATATTACGAAAAGACAACCATTCTGCGGGTGCTGTGTCTTTGCGGCTCTGGTAAGAGTGAGGGCTTACTCCTCACCAAGATATTATCGACAGCCCATGATCAAAAGTATCCCCGGTTTCTTCAAGGTCTCTACGCTCTTCGATCTGTTCGAGGAATGCGCCATGCTGATTCTCACGCTCTGCGTCATGGCCGTGGCGACGCTTGGGCTGGTGCATGTCGTCTATGCTGTTTTCGAGATGGTGCGCTCGGCAACGCTGGTTCCATCCAACCCGGCTGTCCTGCAATCGCTGTTTGGCCTTTGCTTTACAGTGCTGATTGCGCTGGAGTTCAAACATTCCATTCTCGTTGCACCGGATACACCGTCGCACAGCCTGGTCAGGATGCGTTCCGTATTGCTGATCGGCATGATGGCGACCGTGCGCAAATTCATCGTGCTCGACCTGAGCGCGGTGGACGTCATGGGGGTTCTGGCGCTGTCGGCCTCGGTCCTGTCTCTCGGTATCTGCTACTGGCTGGTACGCAGCCGCAAACCTGTTGCCGATGGTGCAGCACCCGGCGTCATGACACCCGGTGCTGTCGCGACCGTTATGCCACCGGGGGCCGGTCATCCCGGCTCGACGCGCGAGACGGTCTGAGCCTTTCCATCGCCGCGATACGGCCAACCGGCCCTCGATATGCCGCGTCAGACTTGCTTCCCATCCATGTCATGCAGCCCCGAGTTCCCTATGCGAGGCAGGGTGTGCGAAGGTTGTTCTCGCCCGGAGGTCCGATCCCGGGCAGGGTAGGGAATGTGAGCTTGCGGGCGCAGGCTGTGACACGCAGAGTCGGGCAGAGGGATTGATCGCCATGACAGGAACGCCTTCTGACAAGTCTGTTCGCTTTGGTGACGAGGCTGCGCCCGGCAAATGTCCAGATGACCGTATCACGATCCTCTCGACCCGGCTTCTGGCCAATGACTGGGGCGTTTTGACACGTCACACGCTGAGCTATCGACGCAGGAACGGCACGACTCAGGTCTTTACACGAGAGACGTATGATCGTGGCGATGGGGCCGCGATTCTGCTTTACGATGACGAGAGGCAGGTGGTCCTGCTGACCCGACAGTTCCGATTTCCAGCGTATGTCACAGGGCATCGTGAGGATCTGATTGAGGTTTGCGGCGGCCTGCTCGATCAGGATGACCCGGCCACCGCCATGCGCCGTGAGGTTGGTGAGGAAATGGGGGTCGAGATTGGTGCGATAACCCCCATAGGGTGCTATTATATGAGCCCCGGATCGGTGACCGAGCGCATCCATTTCTTCACCGGGGTTTACAGGCCCGGGATGCGGATCGGGCCGGGCGGCGGCCTGGAGGGAGAGGGCGAGGAAATCGACGTGATGGAAGTCGCGTTCCCTGAAGCCCTGCGCATGATCGATGACGGACGTATTCTGGATGCCAAGACGATCCTGCTTTTACAGCATGCGGCAATCAAGGGTCTTCTGAGGGTTCGAGGCGCAGGGCGATAGGGTGGTTTCCGGCTCGGCGGCTGACCCGATGATAACGGACCAATGTGCATATCCTGACACAACCCTGTGATGGCCTGTCTTAGCTGCTGACAAGCAAAAGATGATAACTTACAAAACGAAAGATAGGTTTTCGTTTTGAAAGATTCTTGACCATGTCGATGGGCGTTAACAGCGCAACTCTCAAACGCCGTCTGGGAATTGTCGATACCGTAAGGCGCGCCGGATTCATACGGACCGAGGCGCTGGCGAGTCAGTTCGACGTCTCCATGGTGACGATAAGGTCAGACCTTGCCTATCTGCAAAGTCAGAATCTCGTCATCAGAACAAATGGCGGTGCCCAGCCGGCTCACGATTATGCTGTCGATGCGCCTCTGGATGAGGGGCCCACCCTGTATGAGGCCCGAGCTCTGGCACGTGCTGTCGCCTTCAGGCTCAAGCCAGGGCAGTGCGTTTTTCTGGACAACACGCAGGCCGCTTCTTTCGTGCCGGTCTATGCGACAGCCGAAAACCTGCGTTTCGTCGTCAACAGCTTCGAAACCTACCATATGGCGAGCCGGACCAGCGATGCGGCGGTCTCGTTGCTGGGTGGCGAGTATGACCGGCTGGGATACCCGCTGATCAGCCCCGCTGCTGATCATGCCTTGTCTTTCTATGATCTGGATCTCGCGGTCATTTCGGCAGCTCAGATCAGCAAGCGGGGTTTCACCTGTCTCGATCAGACAGGCAGCTGTCTGGAGAGTGCCATCATCCGGGCGCGGCAGGTCTTTTTGCTGACTGACCGTCTCGATCGGGCCGATGAGGATGGTCATGTTCTGGACTGGCGCAAAACCATGTCGGTTCTGCATGGGGGCACACCGCCCGATGGCGCGGTGCTATGCGAGGACTGGTCTGTTTTTGCAGATGACACCGCACCCTCCGGCTGAGCACCCCACTGGGCCCTTTTTCTTACCTTCTGTTTTCCCCTGCGATGGATAACCGATCATGGCATCCAGTTTTCTGATGGACCAGTCCCCGGACGCGCCGCGTTGCATCATCACAATCGGTGAGATTGTGGTCGAGATCATGGCCGAGACCCAGGGTACTGGTTTTCTCGAACCGATGGCTCTCAAGGGGCCTTACCCTTCGGGCGCACCGGCGATCTTCATTGATCAGGTCGCTCGTCTGGGCGTGGAGTGCGGTATCGTCTCGGCGGTCGGGCGTGATGATTTCGGCACGCTCAATATCGAGCGCCTGAGGCGTGATGGTGTGGATGTTTCTGCCATACTCAGCGTGGACAGTTTTGCAACAGGCAGTGCGTTTGTGCGCTACCGGCCCGATGGCAGTCGCGATTTCGTCTATAACATCCGCCAGTCTGCCTGCTCGCAAACGGGCCTTCACGAGGCAGCGCGTGGACTGCTCAAGCGCGCGACCCATGTCCATGTGATGGGGTCCTCACTGTTTTCCTTTCCGATCATCGATGCCGTGACGACCGCTGTGCATCAGGTCAAGGCGCAGGGTGGAACCGTTTCATTCGACCCGAATATCCGCAAGGAGATGCTCGACATCCCCGATATGCGGGCAGCCCTGCAATTGATGCTTCAGGAATGCGACATCTTCCTGCCAAGCGGTCCCGAACTGCTCCTGTTCAGCAGTAGCACGACGCAGGAGGCCGCCATTGCCGAGATTCTCGACATGGGCGTTTCTGAAATCGTGCTCAAACAGGGCAGTGAGGGCGCGACCTGCTTTTGTGCCGACAAGACCGTCCATGGTGCGCCGTTCCCGGCGCAGGAAATTGACCCCACAGGCGCGGGCGACTGCTTTGGCGCGACCTATGTCACATGCCGCCTGCTCGGCAAGACGCGCGAAGACTCGCTGCGCTATGCCTGTGCCTCCGGGGCGAGGGCTGTTTCGTTTTTTGGCCCGATGGAAGGTACGTCCGATTTCGCGGCGCTCGATCAGCTCATTGCAGGCCAGAACACGGGAGAAAAAGCATGACCGGTTCGCTCATCTCGACATTGCGGGCGCGTTTTGACCAGGGCGACAAGACAGCTGTCACCTCGGTATGCTCGGCCCATCCCCTTGTCATTGAGGCCGCCCTTCTTCATGCGGCATCGCACGGCAAGGCTGTGCTGATTGAGGCGACCTGCAATCAGGTCAATCAGGATGGCGGTTATACCGGCATGAAGCCCGTCGATTTTCGCGATTACGTATACGGTATCGCCGATCGGCTGGGCTTTGCACGTGAGCAGATCATTCTGGGCGGGGATCATCTCGGTCCCAATCCGTGGAAGTCGCTTCCGGCAGCACAGGCCCTGCAAAAAGCCTCGGACATGATTGCGGCTTTTGCCGAGGCAGGATTTACCAAGCTGCATCTCGACGCCAGCATGGGTTGCAAGGGTGAGGCCGAGCATCTGCCTGATGCCATTGTGGCAGAGCGGGCCGTGATGCTGGCCAAGCGAGCCGAATCCGTCGCACCGGGGCGGTCCGTCTATGTGATCGGTACGGAAATTCCCACCCCGGGCGGGGCGACCGAAGCCCTCGACCACGTTACGCCCACCACACCGGACGCAGTTCGTGCGACCTATCAGGTACATGAAAACGCCTTCCGCGAGGCGGTGCCGGCGGCCTGGTCGCGCGTGATTGGCATCGTGGTGCAGCCCGGTGTGGAGTTTGGCCATGAAGATGTGGTCATTTATCAGCCCGAGCAGGCCAGCGCGCTTGTTGCCACATTAGCTCGTCTGCCGGGTCTGGTTTTCGAGGCACATTCAACCGACTATCAGCCGGGCACGGCGCTGGCACGACTGAAACAGGACGGGTTCTGTATTCTGAAGGTTGGGCCGGAGCTGAGCTTTGCCCTGCGTGAAACGCTTTACGGGCTCGACGCCATACGTAGCTTCATCGACCCACAGGCAGTGTCGCTGGTCGGGACGATGGAAAAGACCATGCTCGATGCGCCTGCCAACTGGCAGAGCCATTATCATGGCGATGCGATGGAGCAGCGTATCCTGCGCCATTTCAGCTATAGCGACCGTATTCGCTATTACTGGCCCGAACCGGCCGCCGAACAGGCCGTGACAGCGCTGATCCAGTCGCTGGAACAGGTGTCCATTCCTGAAACCATGATCAGCCAGTATCTGCCCCGGCTTTTCGAGCGCGTGAAATCGGGTGCGCTTGCCGCCGAGCCTCGGGCTCTTCTGATCCAGTCGGTTCGCGACGTGCTCGAACGTTACGAGACGCTTTGAATCGTGTGCCTGGTGCGGGGACCCAGAGAAACAAGGCCCCCACGCTAGGCCAGTCCGACCTGTCTGACTTTACCTGACTCAACTGACCCATCCGTCATCATCCGATGACCATAGGAATCACGACATGAATGCCACCACCGCCCCTCAGGGCAAGCCATTGCAGGATCGTGTTGCGCTCATTACGGGTGCCGCACGCGGTATCGGCCGCGCTCTTGCCGAGCGCTATGCACGCGAAGGTGCGCACGTTGTTATCGGTGACCTGAACGAGGCAGGTGCGGTCAGCGCCGCTGCCGAACTCGGTGCCGATCATCTTGGCGTTGCACTCGATGTAACCCGACAGGACTCCATCGATGCCGCGCTGGCGGCCATTATCGCGCGTTATGGCCGTATCGATATTCTGGTCAATAATGCCGGTCTGTTCGATCTCGCTCCGACGGTCGAAATCACGCGTGAAAGCTATCAGCGCGTGTTCGCCGTCAATGTCGAAGGGCTGCTTTTCACGCTTCAGGCGGTCGCACGCCAGATGATCGCGCAGGGTCATGGCGGCAAGATCATCAATTTCGCCTCGCAGGCCGGGCGTCGCGGTGAGCCATTGGTCGCGATCTACTGCGCCTCGAAGGCAGCCGTGATTTCTCTCACCCAGAGCACCGGGCTCGATCTCATCAAATACGGTATCAACGTCAATGCCATTGCACCGGGTGTGGTCGATAACGAGCACTGGGATGATGTGGACCGCCGCTTCGCCCAGTACGAGAACCTGCCTCTTGGTGAAAAGAAGCGGATCGTTGGCGCATCGGTACCGTTCGGGCGTATGGCGCGTCCTGACGAGATCGGGGGGCTTGCGGTGTTTCTGGCCTCGAAGGATGCCGATTATATCGTCTCGCAAACCTATAATATCGACGGCGGCAACTGGATGAGCTGAGGCGCGATCGTTCATCGCGCCTTCCTGAGCGCATGGGGGGGCTTGTGTGCCTCCCTGTCAGCGTTCAGTCCGATCTGATTTTTCCGGAACACTGAAACGACATGCTTCGTGTGTGCGGGCCGATAGGGCCTGCGCCATGCGGCGGGCTGCGCCCATGCTGTCGAGCCGGTAACGACCCCCATCGTTGCCAGGCTTGGGCATGAAGGATGGTGCGCGCCCTGAAGAAGGGGAAAAAGAATGAAAACGCAGAGGCAACCCGGCATGGGTGATACCGATCGTGCTGGCATCGAGGCGATTGTCGAGCAGACCTCACCGGGGCGGTCCGCATGGCTCATTCTCGCGGTAGCCTCTTTTGCCGCCGCAGTATGCGGTGGGCTTTACGGCTATGATACCGGTGTGATTTCCGGGGCGCTTTTGCTCATGACGCGTGAATTCGGGCTGTCGCACACGCAGCAGGAAATCGTGACGGCCTCCATACTTGCTGGCGCAGTCGTGGGGGCGCTGGTCACGAGCTGGTCATCGGAGCATCTGGGCCGCAAGAAAACCGTCCTTGTCGTGTTATTCTTGTTCGCCCTGGGGGCGATTTTGTGCTCGATGGCCCCGAGTATCGGCAGCCTTCTTGCCGCACGTTTCCTGCTGGGTATCGCGGTAGGCGGCTCCACACAGGTTGTGCCCATGTATATTTCCGAATTATCGCCAAGCCGTTATCGCGGCACGCTGGTCACCACCTTCAATGTGGCGATCGGGGTCGGGATCGTTCTGGCGAATATCGTTGGATATTATTACCACGATGTCTGGTCATGGCGTCGCATGGTGTCGGTCGCTTCCATCCCGGCGGGTCTGGTCTTTATGGTCATGCTGTTCATGCCGGCCAGCCCGCGCTGGATTGCCGAAAAGCGGGGCCTGACGGCGGCCGCGCGTATTCTTGAACGGGTGCGACATACGAAGCTCGATATTCATCAGGAGCTTACCCAGATCGAGCGTATCCGTCAGTCAATCAACCCCGAAAATTCCGGCTGGGCCGGGTTGGCGCAGCCATGGGCACGCCCCGCGCTGATCGCTGCTCTGGGGGTGGCCTTCTTCACGCAATGTGGCGGGCTGGAGATGATGATCTATTATTCTCCCACTTTCCTGTCCGATGCCGGGTTTGGAAAAAATGCGGCCCTTCTGGCCAGCGTCGGGGTGGCTTTCGTTTATGCCATTGTCACCCTGGCTGGGTGTTTTCTGGTCGATCGCGTCGGGCGTCGTCGTCTGATGCTGATCATGATTCCGGGCTCGGTCATCAGTCTGATCGGGCTTGGCATTTCGTTCATGTCGGGCAGTCATCAGGGGTTTGGCGCGCTTGCCACTGTGGCTTTCCTCCTGCTTTTCATGATGTTCAATTCGGGCGGTATCCAGATCTGTGGCTGGCTGCTGGGGGCAGAGTTGTTTCCGCTTGGTATGCGCGGCCCGGCGACGGCGCTGCATGCGGCGATGCTCTGGGGCAGTAATCTGCTCGTGACCGGAACGGCACTCACTCTGGTGCAATCCGTTGGTATTGGCGCAACGATGTGGATTTATGCCGGAATCAATTTCCTGTCCTTTGTCTTCGTCTATCGCTTTGTGCCGGAAACGGCCGGTTTGTCGCTGGAGGATATCGAGGGCAATCTGCGGGCGGGCAGTTTCAGCCCGGGCAGGATCCGCAGGATCGACAAGGCTATCGTTACTTCGGGCCCGCAGGGATCAACGACGGCAAGCGGCAGGGCTTGAAAACCGGTCCGATTTCATAGGGGCCGGATTTGTCTGGTAGCCTGTCGTACTGGATTATCGTGCAAAGAGTTGGGGGCTGTGATGGGTTTTTCGGCGCAAACAGGACGGGTTGTCAGGATATGTGCGGGACTAAGCATGGCGGCCTTTCTGCCCTTGATCGCACAGGCGGCCGACACAGCTTTCGCGCCCACAGATCAGGCCCGACTGAGCCAGATTGAGGCGCAGATAAGGGCTGAGGCCCCGGAGCGGCCTGTCGACCCGGCAGGTTTCACGCATCGTCTCTCGACGGTTTCGGCACTGTTTCTCGGGACACCCTATATCGCCAATACACTGATCGGTGGTGCCGACACACCGGAGCGCCTGGTCATTCGTTTTGACGGGGTGGATTGCTACACGTTCATCGACCTTGTGCGCGCGCTCTCGCTTTCCAGCAACGAGGCCGGGTTTGTCGCGGCACTTGAAAAGACCCGTTATCGCGATGGCAAGCTTGCCTATCTGAACCGGCGGCATTTCCTGACAGACTGGGTGGCGCTTGCACCGCATAATGCCCGTGACATGACGCGCGATTTGTCATCGCAGGCGCAGGTCACGCGTAAAAACCTGAATCAGCGTGCTGATGGCGGGGTCTATATCAAGGGGCTTGCCATTCACCCGCGCGACATCGCATGGCTGCCGCCTGAGTCCCTCACCCCGCAAATTGCCAGAAAAATCCATACAGGCGACGTGATCGGTATCTATACGGCCCTGCCTGGTCTGGACGTGACCCATACCGGCCTTGCTATCTGGAAAGACGGGACGCTCTGGTTCCGTAATGCCTCATCGCTCAAGGCCAATATGAAAGTCGTGGATACGCCGCTGCAAACCTATCTGAAGGGCAAGCCGGGCTTTCTCGTTCTGCGTATGCCTGAAGCGGAATAGCGGGCGTCATATTGCTCGCAAGGGCTGGGGGCGGGAGGCCCGACGTCTTGTCCTGCAAGACCGTCAGGGGTTCTGGTTTGTCTGCGCGTCTGGCGTGAGCAGTTCGCAAATCCAGTCCTCGCCCTGCAGGGGGACGCCAAACAGATCATGCGGTGCGGTCGCAACGCAGGAAAAACCGTTTCTGGCGTAAAGACGACGGGCATTTTCAAGCACAGTATGGGTCCACAGAATAACGCGCCGGTAGTTCTTTTCACGGGCGAAAGCGAGACATTGCTGCACAAGCGCATCGCCAATGCCTCGCCTGCGGGCAAACGGCTCGACATGCAGCAATCGCAACCGGGCAACACCATCGCCTTCATCGGTCAGGAAAACGGCACCGGCCATGACCTGATCGAGATCGGCAACCCAGCAGGCTTCACGTGCCGGGTCGAACCCGCTCAGAAAGCGTGATGCCGTCTCGGCAATCAGACATTCAAGCTTGTGTCCCCAGCCATGGCTTTGTGCATATAGCGCTGATTGACGAGAAGCGATAAGGCTGACTTCTCCGGGCCGGGGGGCACGCAGGGTCAAAAGCGCGTCGGCTGATGGTGCCAGCAGAAAACGTGCATGGGTGAGCGATGTCACGAGGTCGTAGCGCGAAAGGGGGTCTAGGGCCGCCAGCGTGGTCCGAATGGCTTCCTGAACGCGCTTCTCAAGGCCCGAGAGCATCTCACGCCCGCCTGGGGTAAGTGTGATCGGGCGTAGACGCCTGTCATGTTCAGGGCAATCGCGATGGATCAGGTTACGGCGGGTCAGGCGGCCGATCATGCGGCTGAGTTGCCCCCGGTCGATCTGCAGGGAGTTCTGCAATGCCGCGGCGGTTACGGGATTGCCCTGTATGTGTCCCTGACGGGCAATCTCGAAGATCAGACGGGCTTCGGCGAGGGTGATGTCCGACCCTGAAAAATGCGCATCCAGCGCACCGACATGCTGGACAAAAAAGCGGTTGAAACGCCGGACGGCCTCGATTGCGTGGTCCATGATGTCTGCCTGAAACGAAATAACCCGAACCTTGGCTGCGCCCCTCCCGGTTTCCCGGTCCGCGCGGCCTTGTGGATGATCCTAGTCGTACAGGCCATTATCCGGGAGGCCAATATCGGCAAGGGCTACGCCGGATGGCGTCAGTATCGCATGAGCCATCCTGAGCCCATGAGGTGGATCCTCCAACGCTTTCCAGTGTCACCTGGCGAGCCTGCGCCACGCGTGTCGTTTGGCTGACATAGAGCAGTGTGGCTTGTCGGTGTCACCTGACCCGCGAAACCAGACTCACAAGACATTAATGAATTGACAATGATTCGCAATTGCACAAATTCAGCGCCAGTTATTGGCCCACCATTATGATGTTGAATTTGAAACGATGCGCAGGATCACCGGTCTTGTCGCCCTGGCTCTGGCAGGCGCGACCTCTCTCACAACCGCACAGGCAGCAGACACACAGCCGCAATCGATCCTGCGGAAAAAACCGATGCCCGCTCAAAAGAAAAAACCTGACGAGATCATTGTCGTCTCGGCCACGGGCCTGTCTCAGGCAGGGGCAACCACCAAGACACGCACCCCCATTATCGAGTCACCGCAGACCATCTCGATCGTCACGCGTGAGGAAATCGAACTGCGCGCTTCCCCCACCATTGCCGATGCGCTGTCCTATATGGCGGGTGTGCAGGCTGAGCCCTCGGGCGTGGATAATCGCGTGGATGAGGTTTCAGTGCGCGGCTTCGGGGCAGGCGGCTTTTCGTCCAACAACAATTTTGTCGATGGGCTGCGTCTGCCTTCCGGCGGGCAATGGACACGTACATCATTCGATCCGTTCGCCCTTCAGCAGATCGAGGTGCTGAAAGGGCCGTCTGGGGCGCTTTATGGCCAGACCGCGCCCGGTGGTATCGTCAATCTCACCACCAAGCGTCCGACCGAAAAATCGCATGGCGAGTTTTTCCTTCAGACCATCGGTTACACCAAGCTCGGCAACTGGCAGGGTCAGGCCTCGGGTGACGTCTCCGGCAAACTCAACAAATCCGGTACGGTGCGAGGACGGATCGTTGCAGTGGCCCGTTATGGCGGCACACAGGTCAATGATGTGAATAGCGGGCGGTATTATGTCTCGCCCAGCCTGACCTGGGCTTATGCGCCGGGGTCGAGCTGGACGCTGTTGGCGCAGTATCAGCGTGACACCGGCGGCTCGACCTTCCAGTTCCTGCCCATGACCGGCACGCTTGTGCCATCCAAGGGGCGCTATATCCGCAATGACGAAAACATAGGCGAGCCCGACTGGAACACCTTCGATCGCACACAGGTGCTGACGGGGTCATTCCTTGAGCATCGCTTCAACAATATCGTCACGCTGCGCAACAACACGCGCTACACCTATCTGGATAACCTTTATCGCTCGACGGTACTGTCGGGCGATACGCTGACGAAATGTACCGCCAGCATCAAGGGATGCGTGCCCTATCAGACCGTCAATCGACGGGCTGTCGAAGGACGCGGGCGCTCGCAGGGCGTGGCGACAGATACCCAGCTTGAGGTCAGGGCCAGAACAGGCATGGTGCGTCATACGCTGCTGTTCGGCACGGATTATTTCTACACAAACTGGGAAAGCTCGCGCGATCTGGTCAACTCGGCGCTTGTGCTGCCCCTGCTGAATATCTTCGACCCGGTGGCGCGTGGCACGACCGGTTATTCGGCCGGTCTGGCGCCGCAGGTCTATGGCGCCACGGAATCGCAGCAGAACGGTCTGTATTTCCAGGACCAGATGAAGATCGAAAATCTCTACATCACGGTCGGCGGTCGTCAGGACTGGGCGCGTGACAATACCCTCAATATTCTCACCAAAAAGCGCTATCTGAACGATAATGACCGCTTTACATGGCGTGCAGGGGCTGTTTACCGCACCAAAATCGGTCTGGCGCCCTATTTCAGCTATGCCACGTCCTTCCAGCCGCAGGTGTCCGACCCCTCCACCGCACTCGATAACAAGCCTTTCAAGCCGACGACAGGCGACCAGTATGAGGCCGGGCTGCGTTACCAGTATGGAAAGAGCATTTACGTTACTTTCGGCGGGTATCAGATCACGCAGCAGAATGTGACGACCCCTGCGCCGAACGGCCAGCTTTGCGGCACGGCGACATGCCTTGTGCAGACGGGTGAGATGCGTGTGCGCGGTCTGGAGCTCGAAGGCCGTGCGACCCTGCCCTGGGATATGGCGGTTATTTTCACCGGTACGCGCAGTGCCGCCAAGATTACGGAATCGAACACGGCTTCGCAGATTGGCAATTATATGCCTCAGGCCCCGAAATGGATGGCCTCGCTTTTTGTCGATCAGCGCCTGTTGCATGGACCGATGCGCGGTGCCGGTTTTGGCGGTGGCGTGCGCTATACGGGCCATTCCTATGGCGATACGGCCAATACGCTCAGCATACCCGGGTACACGCTCTATGACATGTTCCTGCGCTATGATTTCGGCGTGGCGCGGCCCCGCTATAATGGCCTCTCCTTCTCACTCAACATGCGCAATATCGCCAATAAGCGCTTCGTAGCGACCTGCACGGCGGTCTCTGCATGCTATTATGGTCAGGGCAGAAGCCTGACCATGCGTCTGGAATATCGCTGGTGAGCGGGGCAAGCCTGTCGGGCCTTGCAGGATTTTACCCGCCCTGCCTGGTCCTGGCCGGGTTTTGTCTGGCCGTGGCCGCTGGCGCTGCTTTCTACCTCGCCAGTGGGCAACAGCAATGGTGTCGGGTGCGCCCCCCATCGCGCCCCTGCCTTGGGGCGGGCGCATTGTTCTCGGTGCTCTCGCTGGTCGGGTTTGTGGCAGCGACTGACTGGCTTGTCGGGGTTTTCATGACAGTGGCGATGCTGATGCTTGTGCTCAGCCTGCTCCCCCTTGGGGTTGCGCTTCATGCGCGAAGGGGCGTGCGCCTATGAAAGGGGCGAAACTCGATAACCGCCGCTGGTTCGCCAAGACGCTGGCCGGTTTGATTCCCGGTGCTGCACTGGCACTGGGGGCGATGGTTCTGGCCGGGCATCTTTGTGGTGCCACAGGCAATCCGATGATGCTCTCATCGCAGTTTCTCATGTGGGGGGCGGCACTGCTCTGGGTGATCTGTCTCAGCCTGTGTTTCCTGTTTCGCTCAGGTCTGGGGGCATGGTTTGGCCTTGGCTGGATTGCCTGTCTGCTATGGTTGGCCAACACGCTGCTTGCCGGGTTTTTCGGGGGTGGGCAGTCATGAAATTGCGCGCTGATATCGTGGAGGTCTATCGTGAAGTTCATAGCTGGGTCGGTGTGTTGGCAGGGCTGTTCCTGTTCATCGCCTTTTACGCGGGCGCCATCAGCATGTTCGAGCCAGCGCTCGAATCCTGGCTGACACCGCGGCCCGACCTGCCTGTTGCTGTTTCCATCGAGCATGTGCCGGATCTGCTCGACAAGGCCTTTGCTGTCTATCCTGAGGCACGGCGCCAATACAGCATTGTCGTCAGCCCCGATGCCGCCCATC
Source organism: Asaia bogorensis (assembly GCF_900465345.1). Classification (GTDB taxonomy): domain Bacteria; phylum Pseudomonadota; class Alphaproteobacteria; order Acetobacterales; family Acetobacteraceae; genus Asaia; species Asaia bogorensis_A. The sequence continues at coordinate 69,668 of NZ_UEGO01000038.1, forward strand.
CGGCGCGTCTGGTATGGCCACTGGGCCAAGGGCATCATGGCCACGGGTCATCGGCCATGATGCTGGCGGCGCTCGATGCGCAGGGCGGTCTTGTAACCACAACGCATAGACCCTCGCCCGTAGCCCAGCTGATTGACACGGTTCATCAGCGCATGGGGCTACCCTTGCCTCATGAGCCCGCCATGATCGTGATGGGATTTATTGCGCTGGCCTATGCACTGGCTCTGGTGTCAGGGACCATCGTTTACATCCCGGCCCTGGCACGGGCGCTTTTTGCTGTACGGCTGGTGGGGAGCGTCAGACGCAAATGGCTGGATCTGCATAATCTGCTCGGGTTCTGCTCCTTGCCGTTCCACATCGTCATGGCTCTGACATCCGTTGTGTTTGCCCTTCACGACGTGATTTTTACGGTGCAGGGTGAGTTTCTCTCCCATGCCCAGAGTTCGAGCGCGCATGGTCGTCATGGTGCGGGGCATGGTGGTGGTCGGGGCATGGGGGGCATGGTTGCACCGCCACATGCGGGAGAGGGGGCAGTGCTGCTGGCTCCGGCGGAGATACTGGCGCGTCTGGCCCAGACGGCGCCGGGTTTTGTGCCTGACACGCTCGATTATTCCACGCGCCCTGGTGGGCCGCCCGGTTCAGGCCCGGTCTTGCGCGTTTCGGGGCATGATCCCGCCCATGTCATGCGTGGCCCCACCAGCGGATTTGCAACACTCGACCCTTATACGGGCCAAATTCTGTGGAGCGCTTATCTGCCGGGGTACCAGTCGGCAGGGTTTGCAGCGCTGACCAGTTTCTTTGCCCTGCATTTTGGCAGCTACGGGGGGGCGCCGATACGCTGGACCTATCTCGTTCTCGGTTTTGCCGGGGCGTTTCTTTTCTATACGGGCAGCAAACTCTGGATTGCGGTGCGCCGACGCAAGGAGAAGGCGACGGGGTGCCTGACAGATACGCGCGGAACCCGCTTTCTGTCCCGCCTGACGACCGGTTGCTGCACGGGCTGCATGACAGCCATTGCCCTTCTGCTTTGTGTCTCGCTGGTGCTTCCCCACCCCTTGAGTGAGGGCGGAGCATTCCGGCTTTATCACGGTGTGTTCTGGGTGATGATGCTGGGTGCGCTGCCCTTCGCATGGGGTGAGGCCCTTATGCTCTGGCTGGCAACGCTCGTCCATGCGGCGCTGGCAGTCATCGTTCTGCTCAGAGGCGGACAGACCGACGCCGTCAACTGGGGCGTTGCTCTTGTGGCGCTCGGCCTGACAATCGTGTTGATGCGGCTGGCCCGTCAGGGGAGTGCAGTGCGCCCTGCCTGACAGGTACGGTGTTCCCCAAGGCCGGGTTGTTTCATCGCAAGACTTATTTGTCGAGTGAGGCGATCTTGCGTTCGACCCAGTCGCGCGCAGGGTCCCCGCCCCAGAGAAGCCACGCGATATAGCCGGCAGAGGGGTCGCTATCCGATCCCCATTCATGGGTCTTGGTTTTCTGGTCCGATTTATGGCGGGCGAAGAAGCTGTGCATGGATTTGAGGTCGCTCTCATCCAGATCCTTCTGTTCGGCCAGTTGCTCGGCGCGTTTGACACCGGCTTCTGTCCCGCCGCGATTGAATTTCTCGCGTAATTTGAGACCGTGGCGCGCCGCCGAGGCCATTTCCTTGGTGGGGTGAAAACTGCTCTGCGTCATGATCAAGATCCCTCCTGCCGGACGGGCGAAACGCCTGCCTGCTTGCAAGAGAGAACTCGTCCGGCGGGGAGGAAGTTGCGCCTTTGCGTGGTCCAGCTCGATGCAGGGCTTGCAGGGCTCAGCCTCGGCGCTTTTGCCGTTTTGAAAAGTTTTTTTGTGCAAGCGACCACGAAAAAAGGCCCGGATTGTGGGTCCGGGCCTTTTTCAACGTGATGTCATGCCTGCACAGACAATTTGCGCCGACCGCCAGTTTCAGGGGGTCGGCGCCTCGTGATCGGCGGTGACGATTCAGGCTGTAGCAGCGCTCGTCAGCATGGCGGTCAGGCGCTGCGCGAAACCGGCGGCGTCTGGCAGGGTTTCGCCATCCTGAATACGGGCGACATCCAGCAGAACGCGGGCGAAATCGGCCACGCTCTCGCCTTTTTCCACTCGTGCTGCAAGATCACGGATGAGCGGGTGATGCGGGTTGATCTCCATGATGGGCGCTGCGGGGGGCATGCCCTGACCCGAGCGACGCATCAGGCGCTGCATCATCAGATCGGGACCACCTTCGCTCGTGATCACCACGGCGCTGCCAACCAGACGCACCGTGCCGCGCACATCCTTCACTTCCTCGCCAAGGGCTTCCTTGAGCGCAGGGATCAGTTTCTCAAGATCCGCAGCCTCGCCTTCCGGCGTCGGGGCTTCGAACTTCTCAAGATCGCCGTGAGCCTGATTGATGGATTTCAGGGTCTTGTCTTCATAGGAAGACAGACGATCGGGCCAGAAACCATCTACCTGATCGGAGAGCAGCAGCACTTCGATGCCACGGGCACGGAACCCTTCGAGCTGCGGCGAGGCAGCTAGCGCCTCGGCGTTTTCACCCGTCAGGTAGTAGATTGATTCCTGACCTGGCTTCATGCGCGTCAGATAGGCATCGAGCGTGGTCGGATCGTCAGACGCCGTGGAACGGAAGCGCGACAGGGCAGCGAGCTCCTGACGGTGCTCGGAATCCTCCCAGATACCTTCCTTGATGATCGGGCCGAAATTTTCCCAGAACGTGCCGAAGGATTCGGCATTTTCCGTGTCCTTGGCGCGGTTCTTGATTTCGGTCATCACGCGCTTGGTCACGGCCTTGCGGATGCGCTGCAAGACGGGAGTCGATTGCAGCATTTCACGAGAGACGTTCAGCGGCAGGTCTTCGGTATCGACAACGCCCTTCACGAAGCGCAGCCAGGCCGGCAGAAGCTCGGCCTCGTCGGTGATGAACATGCGGCGCACATGGAGATGCACCTTGCTCTCACGCGACTGCTCCATGAAGTCGAACGGGCGAGCACCGGGAATGAACAGCAATGCCGTAAATTCAGTCGTGCCTTCTGCGCTCCAGTGCAGGGTCGCATAAGGCTCGTCAAACTGGTGGGCAACGTGGCGGTAGAACTCGGTGTACTGCTCGGGCGTGATGTCGGATTTCGACTTGCGCCACAGGGCCGTGCCTTCATTGGCCGATTTGTCTTCCTCACCCTCGCGCAGCGTGATCGGCCATGAAATATGGTCGGCCCATTTGCGGATGATCGAGCGCAGGCGCCAGGCGTCGAGGAATTCATCAGCATCGGTTTTGACGTGCAGGATGATGTCTGTGCCGGGCTGTTCACGCATGGCTGGCGCAATGGTGTAGGCACCCTTGCCATCAGACGACCACTGCCACGCCTGATCGGAGCCTGGCTGGCGCGAAATCACGTCCACCTTATCGGCCACCATGAAGGCGGCATAGAAGCCGACGCCGAACTGGCCGATCAGGCTGGGGCGGTCTTCCGGCTTTGCGCTGTTCAGCTTCTCGCCAAAAGCGCGTGTGCCGGAGCGTGCGATCGTGCCGAGATTGCTCGCCAGATCCTCACGGCTCATGCCTGCGCCATTATCGCTGATGGTCAGCAGGCGGGCATCCTTGTCGGGATGGATGCGAATGGCAGCGTCGGCCGGAAGGGCCTTGGCGGCATCAGTCAGCGCCTCGAAACGACGCTTGTCGGAAGCATCGGCGGCGTTGGCCACCAGCTCACGCAAAAAGATCTCGCGCTCGGAGTAAAGAGCATGAACCACGAGATCGAGCAGACGCCCGACTTCTGCGCTGAATTCATGCTTTTCGGCGCCCTGGACCTGATCTTTTTCGGTGTTTTCGGTCATGGAGATCCCTCAAGACTGTGATGGTGCCGCAAGGGCACTGATTTGCAGGGAGAAGTAGAAATGCTGCCGTCTTTTTTCAAGAGAGGCTCGCATGGAGAGGCAGGACGTATTCACGCGTGAGGGGCGCCAGAATCAGGCCTCGTGCGTCCTCGGGGGTGACCCAGCGCGCCTCCTCGATCTCGGCGGCGATGATGACAGGGCCGGACCAGGGCAGGGCGAACAGATCGGCGCGTACGACATGGCCCGGCTCGTTGGCAGCCAGGGCTTCGATCTGCCTGATGAAGTGGCACGAACTTGCCTCTGGCTGGATACCCAACTCCTCGTCGATTTCGCGTAAAAGCGCGGCCAACGGGGTCTCGCCTGGCTCGATCTTGCCGCCTGGCTGCATGAAGGCCTGCGTACCCCGTTTGCGTACCAGCAAAAGACGGCCCGCCCCGTCATGCAACAGGGCGGCGGCGATGGTGATGACAGACATGGTTGTTTCCCGACTGTCTCAGCCGGCGTTGTCGCCCAGGATGGACAGGCGGCCATCGGGCAGACGATGGGCCTTGAGGGCCTCGTAACCCGGCACAGTGGGATGGGGTACATCCACCTCATGGGTATGAGTGGCTGTGATCACCACCACGCTGGCACCTGCGGCCTCGCCTGCCTTGATCCCGGCAGGGGCATCCTCGAATACAGCGCAGTCCTTGGCCTCGAAGCCCAGACGTTGCGCGCCGAGCAGGAAGCAGTCAGGGGCCGGTTTGCCATTGGGGGCGTCTTCAGCCGTGATCAGGATTTTCGGCAAAGGCAGTCCGGCAATCTCGATGCGTTTGAGCGCAAGCTCACGCGAGGCTGAGGTGACGATGGCCCAGCGATCGGCAGGCAGGCTGTTCAGAAACGCCGTGGCACCCGGAATGGGGTCGATGCCATGCGTATCTTCCAGCTCGCGACTGGTAATCCAGTGGGCTTCAGCGACCGGATCAACGCCCGGCAGTTTCTGGCGGCGTATGGTTTCGACGGTCTGAACGCCATGAATGGTGGGAAGGAATTTCTCAACATCCAGACCGTGCTTCTGGGCCCAGAGGGTCCATACGCGCTCTGCCGCGATGATGGAGGTCAGGATTGTGCCATCCATGTCGAACAGGAAGGCGTCGAAGGCTTTACCGGGAAACAGATCGTGCGCGGCCAAGGGAGTTCTCCATCATGAGGGCAGGATATACAGGGCGCAAACCCTGCATGACCTGTCCAACGCAGGCAAGTTTGCGCCGGATCAACTTATCGGCTCACCCCGCCGTATCGACTGCCAGTCGGCCAAGGGCCGGGTCATCCGTGAAGAACCCGTCCAGCCCCATATCGAGATAGCGCTTCACCTCGGCAATCATGCCTTGCGGGTTGCGGGCGTTCAGCGCGCCCCCATCGCGCAGTTCCTTCGGCAGGAAATAGTTCTCAGGGCGCGCCGTGTAGGAATGAACCAGCAGCCCGGCTTCATGAGCGTCGGTGATCAACGAGGTGGGCGTACCCCACGAGCCGTCCGGTTTGCGCGGGATCAGATCGGTGTTGGACGGGCCGATCACATCGGCAAAGCGGCGTATCTCGCGCAGGCCTTCGGGCTTCATGAAATCGCCAAAGCTTTTTGCATCGTTTTTGCCCAGAAGATCGGGCGGTGTCTGGTCAGGGCCACCCATCAGGAACATGACCCGCGCCTGCGGGTTGATGGCGCGCGTCTTTTCACCGATCGCTCGCAGATTGGCGGTTTCGAAAGACTGGAGTTCCAGAGGGGCCTGGCGGGTATATTCATGCGCTGCGATGGTGCGCAGGAACGTGGTTTCCGGATCCAGACCGAGGCTGTGGAAATGGGTGGAGTTCTTGATTTCGGGAATGAGCCCGTACACCTTGCCACGCGCGGCGGATTCACCGGCTACGAAATCGATCACTTCTTCAAAAGTCGGCACATCGAAATGCCCGTCATAGCGTGTGTTATGCGGGCGAAGCTGCGGCAGGCGCTCTTTCGCCCGCAGGGTCTTGAGCTCGGCGAGGGTGAAATCGGTGGTGAACCAACCGGTCTCTTTCTGTCCGTCAATGGTCAGGCTGCGCTTGCGGGCGGCAAATTCCGGGCGCGAGCCGACATCGGTGGTATCGGCAATATTGCTCTCATGGCGCACGATCAGCACGCCGTCTTTCGTCATGACCAGATCGGGTTCGATATAGTCGGCACCGTCTTCCATTGCCTTGGCGTAAGAGGCCAGCGTGTGCTCGGGCCGCAAGGCAGAAGCGCCACGATGGGAGAAGACGAGTGGCTTGGGCGCCAGAGACGGGGCCGCGAAGGAGCGCGAGGCGAGGGCCGGCGCACAGAATCCGGCGGCGCCAAGAGTGAGAGCGTGACGACGTGACAGCAAATCGAACCTCCTCAGGCCCGCTCCCGCAAGAGACAGGCGCGGGAGGAGGCATTTTGAAAGAAGGACGACGCGGCCCGGTTGATCGGGCGGCGCCGTTCCTGTGTCGGGCTATGTTACCAGTTGGCGCTCAGCGTCAGGAAATACATGCGCGGTGCAATGGGGTAGGCCGTGAACTGACCTGAAGTCTGCGTTGTGCTGACCGTGGACCAGCCACGCGTATTGGTCAGGTTGGTGATGTTTCCCTGAACGCGCAAGGCAGGAATATGGGGGATACCGTGAATGGTGTAGCCCGCATTCATGCTGAACTGTGCGGTCGGCGAGGCCCAGAGATCGTTGGTGTAGGTGGTGTAGCGCTTGCCCATGACATCGCCGATGAACTGGCCGTAGAAATTGCCCCAGTTCGTGGTGGCGACGAATTTCTCGGTCCAGTCCGGCTGACCCGCCACATTGCGGCCTGCAATGCGTATGGTGGACGTGCCGGAGTTGTAATTGTCGTTATAGACCGACTTGTTATAGCTCAGCCCGTTATAGATCGAGAAATGCGGGCCGAACTGTGCGGTGAAGGAGAAATCCATGCCATCCGTTGTGACCGAACCCACATTGGCGAGCGTCGTGGCCGAACCGATGATGGAGGACAGGGATTGCGTGGTGGCAATGGCGACCAGACGGTTTGAGAAATGCACATGATAATATTCAGCCTGTGCCGAGATATCGGTCAGCGGGCCGAGATTGACATGGTGATGGGTACGCAGGCCGGTCTCATAGGTCCATGAGGTCTCGACCTTGCCGTTCTTCTTGAAATCCTCGAAGGCGGCCTGGCTTGTGGCACCCCAGGGGGTGGCATTGCCGTAACCGGCGCTCTGATAGGAACGCATGTTTTCCTGGATATTGGCGAACCACTGCTCGTTGGGCGTGATGTTCCACAGCGCACCGAAAGACGGCAGGAACGGCTTGACCGCGGCAATCGTGCCGCCCGGCACGGTCACGGCTGTTGCCGGTGAGAGCGATCCTGGCTTGCCAGCTACGGGCAGGGTGCCGTTTGTGTAGACCAGCTCGGATTTGAAGCCTGCCGAGAGGGTAAAGTTCTTCGTCACCTTCCAGCTGTCCTGCAGATGGGTAGTGAAGGTGTTGGTATAGAAATAGTTGGTGTACTGCTTGATCAGGGCATCCTGCTGGCGGTCATAAGGTGTGGTCGGGCTGTTTGCGTCCAGCGGATACCAGCGACGGGCCTGCGTGTTGTTGTTGCGCTCGTACCAGCCCCCGACCTCAAGGTCGTGATGGCCCAGCTTGTAGCGCAGCGTGGTGATCAGGCCGCCGCGATTATCCCAGTATTCGGTCGTGCGTGTGGCATAGCCCGAGCCGCCGAACACGTTGCTGAGCTGGCTGGCGCTCTGGTTCGGGAAATAGGCGCTGAACAGCGTGGGCAGACCTGCGGCCGTGATCGGCCCCGCCACAACGCCCTCACCCAGATTGTGATGGTAATAGAGCTTGTTGTCCCAATGCAGGTTGGCATTGAAGTCGTGCTGCCAACCCAGATAGGTCAGAAAATCCTCGCGCTGGGCGGCGGAATAGTAATTGCGATAGTTCAGCCCGGCATTCTTGTAGGCAGCCGAATTCAGATATGATTTGGCGTAGTTGAAATCCGGATAGGTGAAGGGGCGCACATAGGTCCCATACCCATTGGGCAGCACGATGCCGTCTTCATTGGGTTCGACCTTGTCAGACCAGTCAAAGAAATAGGTAATCTTGTCCTTGCTTCCCTTGTGCACGAATTTCGCATTGACCTGATTGCCGCCCTGATGACCGGCAAAATCCCAGGCACGGGCATCCTGCCGCGCCCATGAGATATAGGCCGAGTTGCCATTGCCGAAATTGCCGGTATCGAACCGGGCAAAGGTGCGGAAGGTCGAGAAGCTGCCGAAGGTCTGATCGAGCTGACCACCCATTTTCTGCTTCGGGTCGAGCGAGGAAAACAGCAGAGTTCCGCCCAGATTGGAGGTCGAGGCGGTGCCAAGCGCGCCAGAGCCGGTTGCGACCGTGGCGTTGCCCACGTTTTCACTGATTACGGCGCGCTGTGGCGACAGACCGTTATAGTTGCCATAGGCCTGATCACCCAGCGGGATACCATCGAGCGTATAGCCGAGCTGGTTCTGGTTGAAGCCATGGATGAAAAGCGATGAGTTCTGTTCGTTATTGCCCCAGGGATCGGCGTTGTTGAACACCACGCCCGGCAGAATCTGCAACGCCTTGAGCGGGCTCAGACCGGGCAGGATGCGTTGCAGCTGCGTATGGCCCACACTCTGCTCTGAACGCGTGCGACGCGCGGTTGCAATGACTTCTTCCGCCGGCGCGGTGGAGGTCAGGGCCTTTGCCTTACGCGAAGCGTTCTGGGCATGCAGCTGCGAGACGGGTGCTGTATTCTGATGAACGGGAAGCTTCGCATCTGCGGCGTGAGCGGTGGCGCTCAGCAGGGCGAGGGGAGAGCAGAAGAGAGACAGCGTAAGGGCATGGCGCTGCTTGCGAAGCTTCATCAGTAAACTTTCCTTTAAGACGGGCTCGAACGCGGCGCACCCTATTCGGAGAGTTCGTTACGGTGTGTGAAGCTTCGGTGATTTGGATATGACAGGGCTGTGACACGGTAAGGGCCAGGCCCGGAACGAAAAAAGGCCACCCTATGCAGGGTGGCCTCTTTCATTCCGATGTTCCCGGGGAGGGGAATATCAGAAGCGGTATTCGATACCAGCTGCGACCGTGGTGGGGTCGAGCGAGTCATGGGCCTTGATGAAGGCGCCCGACCCACGGTCATTGGCCCAGGCATGCATGCGCATGAACATCTGCTTGGCATCCATGTTGAAGAACCAGTTGCCAACCAGCTGATAGTCAAAGCCGACATTGACCGACGGGCCGCCCGTCACGCCAACATTGAGCTTCTGCACCAGGCCACCGGCGGGCGACACATTGTGGAACCATGCCAGTGTTGCACCGACGCCCACATAGGGGTTGAAGCGCTTGTGGGGACGGAAATGCCAGGCCAGCGTGATTGTGGGCGGAAGAGCCCAGGCGCTACCGACATCAATACCACCCAGCGGGGTGTCCTTGGCAGCCACTTCATGACGGGTGCTGGCGGCAATCAGGTCGATCGAGATATTATCCGTGAAGAAGTATTCGAACGTCAGTTCCGGCATGACCTGATTGGTGGTCTTGACGCGGCCTGGAATGGCGGCGCCATTGAGCCAGAGCTTGCTGTCACGATCCTGCGGAATGACGCCGAGGGCAGACAGGCGGATGATGAAGTCACCCTTGCCAAGGCCGATCTTGGTGCTGGAGCAGGTCTTGAACAGGCCGCATTCATCGCTGGAGGATGAGCGGGGCGCAGCAACGGCCTGAGCCTGGGGTGCGAGCACCATGTTCGTTGAAACTGGCGTGTTGACGACGGGGGTCGTCTGGGCCTGTGCGACGGGTGCTGCAACAGCGGCAACAAAACCGGTCAGAAGAGCGGTGGAAATCTTGAAAGAGGTCTTCATCAACGTCATCCGTGATTAAACAGTGACGTTCTCTCACCATGCGCTATGATGTCGTGCCTTGATCCAGATCAAGACAATAGCAACGTTGCTGATGACCGTGGGGAATTGGCAACAGTATATGACGTATTGTTAACCGAACAAGAACAAAAATAAAAAAGATGAGGGTCGTTGACGCCATGGATGCGCAGACGAGGGACAGTATCAGTGCGCTTGGACCTTGCGGCAGTTGCGGGCAATGCCTTCACTGCGAGGCGCGTACGCGGAGTATTTGTTCCGTTATCGATCCGGATAACATGGCGCGACTTGCACAGTATTCCCACCGCCTGTCCGTCGCGCCCGGCAAGACGTTCATCCAGGAGGGTGAGGCGGCCACCGATTTCTACATCGTGACGGCGGGGCACGTTAAGATCTTTACCCTCATGCCTGATGGAAGGCGTCAGATCACGGGCTTTGGGCAATCAGGTGATTTTCTCGGGCTTGCGAGCGGTGCCACCTATGCCTTCAGCGCCGAAGCCCTCGGTCCGTTGTCGCTCTGCCGTTTCTCCCGCACCGGGCTTGGCCTGTTGCGTCGGGAATTTCCGGCGCTTGAGCTGCGCCTGATGGAAGAGGCCTCGCGCGAGTTGGTCCAGGCGCAACGCCGTATGCTGCTGCTGGGCCGCAAGACGGCGCGTGAGCGTCTGGCCAGCTTCCTGCTGGAGCAGCATCATCGGTCCCCCACAAAAGAGATCGTCATTCACCTGCCCATGAGCCGCACAGGGATTGCCGATTATCTTGGCCTTACCATCGAGACAGTCAGCCGCACCCTGAATGCCCTGCAACGTGAAATGATGATCACCATCACCCAGGTCACACAGATCACTCTGCTCAATCTTCCTGCGCTGGAACACCTCGCCAGAGGGGGATAGGCACCTCATTGCGGGCAGGGGGCAGGATTGCCCAATTGATGCCTTGACGAAGCCATGATGACGGGGGAGAGAGAACCCTTTCCCGCGTGAGCCTCATCCTTCAGGAGCGACAGATCATGGACCGTTTCATCATACGTGGCGGCAGACGTCTTGAAGGCGAGATCGTGATTGGCGGCGCCAAGAATGCCGGTCTCAAGCTCATGGTCGCGGGGCTTCTGACGTCTGAGCGACTCATTCTCTCCAACGTGCCGAAGATCGCCGATATCGAGACCATGCAGGTGCTGCTGCGTCAGCATGGCATTGCGGTCGAGCCGGTCGATGCGGAAGGGCGTACGCTGTCGATTGGTGGCCCGATCACGTCCGTCGAGGCGCCGTACGATATTGTTTCCAAAATGCGGGCCTCCATCCTGGTTCTGGGGCCTCTGCTTGCCCGCGCTCATGAGGCCCGTGTCTCGCTGCCGGGTGGCTGCGCCATTGGCACGCGCCCTGTCGATCTGCATCTCAAGGGCCTTGAGACACTTGGGGCGACCATCCGTCTCGAAAACGGCTATATCAATGCCAGTGCGCCCGGTGGTCTGGTGGGCGATCGTATCCTGCTGCCTTTCGCATCTGTTGGTGCAACCGAAAACCTGCTGATGGCCGCGACCCTCGCCAAGGGCCGCACCGAGATCGTCAATGCGGCGCGTGAGCCGGAAATCAGCGATCTGGTCGAGTGCCTCAACCGCATGGGCGCGCGGATCAGCGGGGCCGGCACCGGTACCCTCGTCATCGATGGTGTCGAGGCGCTGACCGGGGCAGAGCACGCGATCATGGCCGATCGTATCGAATGTGGCACCTATGCCTGCGCGGCTGGCATTACCGGGGGTGATCTGCGTCTGATCGGTGGTCGCGTTCGCGATCTCGGAGCGGTCGTGCGTACGCTGGAAGAGGCGGGCGTTGAGGTGCTGGAAGAGGAAAACGCCATCCGTGTGCGTCGTACAGGGGCACTCAAGGGCGTCGACATCATGACCGAGCCCTATCCGGGTTTCCCGACCGACATGCAGGCCCAGTTCATGGCTATGCTGGCGGTTGCCGAAGGCGCGTCAATGGTGACGGAAACGATCTTCGAGAACCGTTTCATGCACGTACCCGAGCTCAACCGCATGGGCGCGCGTATCAACGTTCATGGCTCTTCTGCGATTATCCGAGGAGTGGACCATCTCTCGGGCGCGCCCGTCATGGCGACCGATCTGCGTGCTTCGTTCTCCCTGATTCTTGCGGGTCTGGGCGCACGTGGTGAGACCTCACTCAGCCGCATCTATCATCTGGATCGCGGGTACGAAGCCGTCGATCGCAAGCTTTCCGCGGTCGGGGCCGATATTGAGCGTATCCGTGAATAATTGAAGCTACGCCCCCTACCTTTCAGGGGGGGCGAACGTGCGACAGGGGGCGCTGCCCCGTGTCCCGCCAGATGGGTTACCCTTCTGGCGGGGGTATTCTCTCCTGCAAAGCGCTTCTCAGCGCCCTTCCTTGATCGCTGCCGCAGTGCGCAGGCTCAGGGCCATGATGGCAAGAGCCGGATTGGCGGCCGTGGCGCTCGGGAAAATCGAGTGATCGCTGATCCAAAGATTGTCGATGTCATGGCTGCGACCGAACGGATCCACGACGGAGTCATCTGGATCAGTCCCCATACGACATGTGCCAATCATGTGCGCCGCGCGGTCCATCGACCAGATATCTCTGGCCCCCGCGGCTTCCCAGATCGACGTCATGGTGCGGGCCATGTGTTCATGCATAGCCTGCTCGTTCGGGCCATAGCTGAAGATAATCTTCGGCTTGGGCACACCGGCTCGACCGGTCTCATCGGACAAGGTCACACGGTTATCGTCGCTGGGCAGGCAGTCGCCATGCGCGCCCAGCCCGGCCATGTGATTATAGCCGCGTAGATAACGCGTGAGGTCATCACCCCACAGGCCGCGCCCACGGGCCACGCCTGTTGCCCAGGTAAGGGGCATCATGCCGAGTGACTGGATCAGGTACCCCCCGGCGAACTCGGCGTCCTTGGGGCGCATCATGTCTTCAGTGATGGTGAGAGACGGATAGCCCTTGTTGGGGCGTATGATCTCGTCGAACGTGCCCCAGACCTGAGTGGAGATGTGAGCCATGTAGTTGCGCCCGACCTGACCACTACGATTGGCAAGCCCGGTGTGAAGCAGCAATCTGGCGGTCTCCACGGCTCCTGCTGCGAGGACGAGATTGGCGCATTTCTGCACCCGGTCCTTACCCTCCTCGCGATAGACAACGCCAGTGACGCGTCCCGCCGTATCGCGTTCGATGCCGTGCACGAAGCAGTTCGGCCTGATTTCTGCGCCTGCCGAAACGGCAAGAGGAAGGTATGTGACATCGGTGCCTGATTTGGCGCCGTTACGGCATCCCTGATGGCAGGCGCCACATCCGGTACAGGCTTTTCTGTCACCCCAATCGCGCGTGATCAGCGCCGTAGGGCCATCGGCATTGCGTATGCCGAGAGCATCGCATCCACGCGCCATCGCCTGTGCCGCCCCATTGCGCTGCGGCGGCGGGTAGGCATAACGTCGACTCGGCTCCCAAGGGTAATTCTCTGGCCCCGAGACGCCGATCTCGCGTTCGACCCGCTCGATATAGGGCAGCATGGTCCCGAAATCGAAAGGCCAGTCGACGCCCTTGCCGGTTTCGCTGTGCAGTTTCATGTCGCGCGGATCGATGCGCGGCATGAAAGCGCCGAAATGCAGCATGGAGCCGCCCACGCCCGTGCCGCTGTTGTTACCGCCAAACGCCATCGGGTTAGCCCCACCCGAAAGACGCTCTTCAAGCCAGTAGATTTCCGAAGCCGTCGCTTCGTCTGGCGTATGTTGCTTGGGGTCGAAGCGCGGTCCGGCTTCGAGCGCCACCACCTTCATGCCTGTACGCGCCAGTTCGGCCAGCAGCGGGGCGCCACCGGCCCCCGTGCCGACGACGACCACATCGACGATATCGTTATCTGCGAAACGGCGTGACTTCATGATCCTGCGCCTTTCTGAGCTGGCTCCCACGCTTCTTCCACACCTTCTCCCATTTCCGAGAAACCCTGGAAGAAACCGTCGCCGCCGTTGAAGATCGCGTCGATGCCAAGCTGAGCCTGTACGGCCGGATGAGAGATGAAGATCTGCACGCAATCCGCGCGCAGATCTGCAAACCAGGCGCGCATCTGCGTGGCATCCAGATGCGCGGTGTCAAACGCGCCCTCGGCCATGCCATGAATGATCTGATCCTGTTCGGCTGCACCGAGGGCAGCAAAGGCCTTGCCCTTGCTGGAGCGTGCATGGACGTCCAGCCCGTCCAGGGCCTGTTCATAGGCCTCCTGATCGGGCGGCAAGGTCGCAAACCGCCAGCCATCGCCCGGTGTTCCAAGGCGTGCGTCGATCCGGGCGGCCAGATTGATGCTGGCATCGCTGAGAACCGATTTCTGGGGCAGCACGCGGGCCGTGAGCGCGATAAGCGTCTCATAGGCGCCGGACGACAGGTGACGCGGTACGTAATCCGCATCGCTGGTCTGGGCCCGCTCCTCCATGATCTGGCGCGTACGACCCGAGATACGATCGGAATCAAGCAGAGCCAGATAATCCGGGTCGATAGCGGGGGGGAGAGATGTCTGGCTCATGGTGCGTTCCCAAAACCGTGATGACGCCTCTAACATGCCCGCAGTGTGGAAAGTTGCCAAGCAATGGCTGTGCCAAGTTATTGAGAACGCTTCGCAAAAAGGATTTTATGGCTCTAGCCCGAGTCGCAGTTGAGCAGAATCACGGTTGATCGGCAGGCGTATCGAGGGGCGATGTCTGGCGCCCCCCAGGAGGGATGCGTTTTCTCTTCATGCCTTGGCCGGACAGGACACGCAGGAACGGTCCGGTGCGGGCAAGGGAAGCGGCAGGGCCCCTTATGAGGGTCAGGCTATCAGAGGCGTGGGGTCGTGACGCCAAGTTGCTTCATGTACTTCCCAGCGCGATCGGCATAGCTCGTTTCGCAGGGCGAGGCGCCCTGGAAGAACAGGAACTGGCAGATACCCTCATTGGCATAGATACGTGCGGGCAGCTTGGTCGTGTTGCTGATCTCGATAGTGACCTGACCTTCCCATTCGGGTTCGAGCGGGGTCACGTTCACGATGATGCCGCAGCGGGCATAGGTGGATTTGCCAAGGCAGACCACAAGCACATCGCGCGGGATGCGGAAATATTCGACCGTGTGGGCGAGGGCGAAGCTGTTCGGCGGAATGGTGATATCGCCCGTGCGCGTGACGAAACTGTTTGCCGCGAACTTCTTAGGGTCCACCACAGCGTTGTCGACATCGGTGAAGATTTTGAAATCCTCGCCAACGCGCGCGTCATACCCGTAGGAGGAAAGGCCATACGAAATGACGCCCTCGCGCTTCTGGGCTTCGACGAAGGGCTCGATCATGCCCTTTTCCTGGGCCATCTGGCGGATCCAGCTATCTGGCATGATGGGCATCGCGAGTCTCTCGATCTGTGGGGAATGAACGGGTTTGCAGGTCTAGCCGCGCAGCGGTGGTCCTGCAAACCGGGGAGGACGGGCTAGGAACCCGAACGCTCGAAATCAGGCGATATGGGTCAGGAATACGACCTGCGACGCACCACCCTCGACGAGGGTCTTGATGGCGTTGTTGAACACCTTGCCATGTTCCATGCCCATATGGGCCTTGAAGGCATCGTCGTCACGATAGGTCTCTTCGACATGGAAGAAATCGGGGTCGGCTTCGAGGGTATAGACCACGAAGCGTTCATTGCCGGGTTCGCCGCGCACGTCATCGGCCAGGGCCGTGAGCAGACGGGCGACTTCCTCGCGCTTGCCGGGCAGGGCGCGCATGGTGGCGTAGAGAGCCTTGGACATGAATGGTTCCTTTCAGGAAGAAGAAGTCTCGGTAGAAGGTGCCGGCATGTCCTGGTCCTCAGGCGCCTTGACCGCGCGGTTGCGCACCTGGGCCTTGCGACGCAGCAGGTTGGCGCGCAGGGCTGCGGCCTCACGCGCCAGACGCTTGTCGAGATCAGCCTGCGCTTTTTCGGACAGGCTCGGGCGGGGTGGTGTGGTCATGGGCAGTATTCCCGAAAATTGTCCGACAGGCAGCTACCGAGCAGCTCATCATAGACGGCGAGCGTGGCCGATTGCATCTGCCGCGTCGTGTAGTTTTCCGCAATGTGATGACGTGCCGTTTCCGATAGCAGAGAGCGGGCGCCCTGGGACAGGGTGAGGATCTGAAACAGCGCGTCGGCCAGCGCCTGGGCATCGTCGGGCGGGATGAGCAGCCCGGTCTGATAAGGCAGAACAGTTTCCATGGCACCACCCTGCGCGGTCACAACCACGGGTCGTCCCATAGCCTGTGCCTCGATAACCACGCGGCCAAAAGGCTCGGGGCGAAGAGAGGGAACGGTCACGACATCGGCCAGCGCATAGGCTGCGGGCATGTCCTGACAGAGCCCCGCGAAACGCAGGCGCTCGCGCAGACCGAGCTGCGCGGCGGTTGCCTCGATCTCCCTGACATAACTGTCTTTCGGATCGGCCGGGCCGACAAGCACGGCAAGCCAGGGACCGGGTAGCAGATGTTGCAGTCGTGCCATCGCGCGCAGGAGAAACAACTGTCCCTTCCAGCGTGTGAGACGGCCCGGCAACATGATGACGGGCGTACCGGGAGGGACCTGCCATCTTTCGGCAAGGGCCTGGATACGGGCGCCGTTGACGAGGTCGGGATCAAAGCGGGCCATGTCGGCCCCGCGTGGGATCAGGCGCAGCCGGTCCTCGCCTACCTGATAATCATCACGCAGGCGGGTGGCGATATAGGTGCTGATGGCAATGACGCGCGCTCCACGCGCCAGCACCGCATTATAGCGTTTCTTGCCCGGGAAACTGGCCTTGTGCACACCATGCCACGTCGTGACGAAGGGCGTACGGGTGCGACGCGTGGCGCGCCACGCCGCCCAGGCGGGTGCTCTGGAACGCGCATGGACCAGATCAATCCCCTCGTCACGGATCAGCTGCGACAGGGTGCGGGCATTGCGCAAGATGGCGAGAGGAGATTTCTGACCAAGCGGCAGCTCGATATGGCGGGCGCCGATCGAGAGAAGGCGTGGCACGAGGGCTCCGCGCGCACTCGCTACTACGGCGCGACCACCAGCGGCAATAATGGCCTCTGCCATTTCCACTGTCCCCTGTTCGATCCCCCCCGTGCCGAGGGCCGGGAGAACCTGAAGGATGTGGGGACGAAGACGTGACATGGGTTGCCGGTAGCATGAAGCGTGCGTCGCCGGGAGGGGAAAGACAGGGCCGCAGCCAAAAAACCCACATGATGCGGGCGTTGTGCCACAGATCAGGCAATCAGATGCAGCGGGTTGTTCTGCGCTGCGCAAAGCGTGGCGAAAAGGAAAAGACCGGAGGTTTCCCTCCGGCCTTTTCCTCAGTCTGTCAGGGCGCAGGCGATGACGCGCCTGAGCCCTGTTTGAAGAGCAGAACTCAGTGCTTCGCCTCGGCCTCATCCGGCAGGGCATAGACAACGAGCTGGTCAGTGACAGGTGTCATCATGAAGTGATGACCACCGGCCATGATGGCGACATACTGCTTGCCGTTGACTTCATAGGTCATCGGGTTGGCCTGGCCGCCGCCGGGGAGCACGTCGGACCACACATCCTTGCCGGTCTTGATGTCAATGGCGCGGATCTGGTTGTCGGTTGCTGCCGCCACAAAGACGAGACCGCCCTTGGTGATGACCGAGCCACCGTTATTCGGCGTGCCGATATTCAGCGGCAGGCCGGTCGGCATGTTCCACGGGCCATTGGCGCGAGCCGTACCGAGGGGGCGCGACCACAGGACCTTCTTGGTCTTGATGTCGATGGCCTCGATCATGCCGTAAGGCGGCTTGTTGCACATCATGCCCGTGTAGTGGTTCCAGAACGGGGTCACGACAATACCGTAAGGCGTGTCGGCCTGGGCGCCATTACCTTCGGCACCACCGCCAGCGGGGTTGTAGGTGGGGTTGTCGATCGGCTTCAGGCCCAGCGCATCAGCCTTCTTGCGGGTGATGAGCTGATCGTACATCGGGGTGGAGTTCCAGTTGGCAATGACAATGCCCGATTGCGGGTCATAGGCCATGCTGCCCCAGTCGCTGCCACCGTTATAGCCGGGATATTCGATATTCGGCTTGTCGAGTGCAGGCGGGGTGAACTCACCGACATAACGTGCCTTGCGGAACATGATGCGGCAATAAAGCTGATCGATGGGCGACATGCCCCACATGTCGCTTTCCTTCAGGTCAGGGAAAGCAAGGCGCGGGAAGGCGGTCGACCAGGGCTGTGTCGGGCTGCGCGGATCATCCGACATCGTGCTGGCGGGCGCAGGCTTTTCAACCACCGGGAATTCCGGCAGCGGCTTGCCTGTTGCACGGTCGAGCACGAAGGTCTGGCCACGCTTGGTGGGTACCAGCAGGGCTGGCGTGACCGAGCCATCGGCATGATGATAGTCGAACTTGGTCGCCTGTGAGCCGATGTCGTAGTCCCAGACATCCTTGTGCGCCGTCTGGAAAACCCAGCGCGGTTCGCCTGTCTTGACGTCAAGTGCTACGATGGAGGACGAGACAGCGTTCTCCTTATCGGTACGCATGGCGCTGTAATAATCGGCGGCCGAGTTGCCGGTCGGGACATAGACCAGGCCAAGCTCGTTATCGCCCGTCATGGCAGCCCATGAATTGGGCGTGCCGCGGCTGTAGAACTTGCCGGGCTCGGGCTGGTGATGGTTGTCGGGGTTGTTGACATCCCAGGCCCAGACGAACTTGCCGCTTTCAGCGTCGTAGCCACGGATCACGCCCGAAGGCGCCCAGCGGCGCTGACCATCGAGAACCTCGTGGTTCACGACAGCGATCCCGTTGATGACCGGGGGCGGGGTGGTCATGGACACAAAACCGGGCACCGATTCACCCATGCCCTGCATCAGGTTGACCTGACCGCCAAAGCCGAAGCCCTCGCACAGCTTGCCCGTCTCGGCATCGACCTGGATCAGGCGCATGTCGAGCGTGGCTTCCATGATGCGGTTATGGCAGGGCTGGCCCTCAGGGATGGTCGATGAGGTGTAATAGGTCACGCCCTTGCACGCAGCGGTGTAGGGAATGGACTGGTACTTCACCCCGGCATCGTGACGCCAGATTTCCTTGCCGGTGGCGGCATCAATACGCATCATGTCGTTCATGGCTGAACACATGTAGAGCGAGTTGCCGACCTTGATGGGGGTGGTTTCAGCGGCCCATTTATTGGCCTGCCCCGGACCGGGCTTGCTGCCGGTGTGATAGACGAAGGCGCGCTTGAGCTTGCCGACATTTTCCGGCGTCAGCTGATCCAGCGGCGAAAAGCGCGACTGGTTGGAGTCACGGCCATAGGCGGGCCAGTCCTCACGGGCGGGGGTATTGTCGATCTGCGGTACGGCAGCCGGAACATCGGCAATGCCGATCTCGGAAATATCGGGCAGATTGGCGGCGTTTACGCCAGGAGCCTGCGGCGCGGAGGGAGCGGGACCACCAAAGCGGCCGGGACCCTGCTTGTGGGCTTCTTCAGGCGCTGTGTGATCTTCACCAGGTGTCGAGTTCGACGGCGGGATCTGCGCGAAAGCCACGGTTGCGGAAATGAGGCCACCAAGGATGGTGGCGGTCATGAGGGCTGGTTTACGCATCAGACGGCTCCGCGGGAAACTGGACGAACCGTATCCTGACGACGCAGGACAGGCAGGCTGAGCACGACGAGAATGGCAATCAGCGTCGGGCCGAACAGGCGCGGCAGCCAGCCCCACCAGTCAAAGCCACATTCGGCAATGGTCCAGACCAGTGTGCCGGCCCAGGCGAGAAGGAAGAGATAGCCACCCAGAAGGCGGCCCATGGCCATGAAAAGGCCTGAGGCCAGCAGCACGATGCCGCAGATCAGATAATAGGCTGAGCCACCGAGGCTGAGCAGATAGCCGCCACCGCCGACAAAGATCAGTCCGAACAGGACAATGAGTATGGCGAGCGCCAATGTCCCCCAGTCGCTGATGCGTCTGGGTCTGGTACGAGACGTCATGAAACCTCCTTGAGACGAGCTGCGGAGACTATCCTGAAGGCAAACAGAACAGGGCAACACATATCGGTGAAAATCATGATACGTTCGATGAGATGGCGAGTTTTCCGGCCCGGGAGCATCTCTGAACGGATCTCGACTCAGTGTGTCTGAAGCGCACCGGTCAGCATGACCTGCCCGGACTCTCCTGTGGGGACCCCGTCCTGTCTCGCAGGGCTTTGACCACGGATTGAACTGTTGCGAGAATGGTCTCGCGGAGCCATCGGTGAACCGGGTCGTTGTCCAGCCGCGGATGCCATGCCTGAAAACTGACAAGATCGGGAAGCGGAAACGGAAAGGCGAAGGCACGGGCCCCGATAGCTTCAAGCGGCAGGCGCCGGATGATGATTTCCGGCAAAGGCAGGATCATGTCTGTTTCACGCATGGTCTCGATCATGGCGTAATCGCTGGGAACCACCAGAGCGATGCGTCTTTCCAGACCGAATTTCTCCGCAAGGACCGCATCGATCGGCCCATGAGCACGTCCCTTGCGGGAGGTGCTGATGTGATCGTAGGCGACCAGCGTCTGTGGTGTGATTTCCTGATCGAGGATCGGATGTCCCGTACGGACTACGGCCTCGAACCGGGTCTGGAACAGGGTCTGCTTCTTGATCTCGGGCAGCAGGTCTTCGGTGGCGCCGATATAGAGGTCGATCGTGCCACGCCTGAGCGCGTCTCCGATGGAGTCCTCGGTCTCGGGTGAGAAAACGAGTTGGCAGCGGGGGCAGGACTCCCTGAGCTTCTCGGCGATGGCGCTACCGAAAGCCCCAATGAAAAGGTCACGTGCACGGATCGTGAAATGCGGCGCGATCTGCGACAGATCCAATTGGGCGCGCGCGCTGACAAGCGCCTCTGCCTCGGCCAGAACTGTCTGCACTCTGCCCAGAAGATCGGCGGCGAAGGGTGTCGGAACCAGTTGTCTGCCAGAGAGTACCAGCAGGGGGTCTCCGAACAGGGTGCGCAGTGAGGCGAGATGGCGGCTTGCGGCGGCTTCACTCACCCTGAGCCTTCTGGCGGCGCGCGTAACGCTTTCCTCTTCAAGCAGAACCTGAAGCCAGCGGAGATGATCGAGCGAATAACCGCGTTTGGCTGGCAGGTTTCTGGTCATGGGGCCGACCCTCCAGGGATTGCATGGAATGAAAAGGATCTGCCTGACCCTTACGCTAACTGGAAGGATTCTTTTCACGGATTAAGGGTTATTGAGGCTGGGGGGCGAGGCTAGAGACCGGGCGGAGAGGATGTCGCCCCATGATTGCACCCAAGACGCAGGATTCAAGGATCCTGCCACCTATGGCGGTCACGCCCCCCTTCGGGTTCAGAACAATCATCGGGTGTCTGGGCATGTTGCTGACCGTGCATGTCGCGGGGTTCAATGAACATGTGACAGAGCTTGGCCTGTCCGATCTTCGCGGCGCCATGCATCTTGGTCACGACGAGGGGACGTGGTTCATCTCGATCTACGAGGCCTTCAACATTACGGCGATGGCCTTTACGCCGTGGTTCTACATCACATTCTCGATCTACCGCTTTGCGCTGTTCATGACGGCAGCGCTGGCCCTGTTGTCTCTGCCTTTGCCGTTCATGACCGATATGGTCCCGATCGGTATTCTTCGTGCCATGCAGGGTCTGAGCGCCGGGTGTCTTCCGCCCATCCTCATGACCGTCATGCTCAAATATCTTCCGCCGCCGCTCAAGGTTTTTGGCATTGGCGGTTACGCCATGAGTGCGACCTTTGGCCCTAATCTGGGTATGCCTTTCGAAGCCCTGCTCTTCGAACGGTTCGGCTGGCACTGGCTCTACTGGGAGGTGTTACCGCTCGGTGCTGTGGCGCTTGGCATGATCGCCTGGGGATTGCCGCAGGACCCCGTCCAGCTTTCGCGTTTTCGCAGCTTCAACTGGCGCGGATTCCTGATCGGCGCGCCCTCCATCCTGTGCGTCGTGACTGTGCTCTATCAGGGCGACCGGCTCGACTGGTTCCGCTCACCTCTCATCACCCACCTGACATTCTGGGGTGGGGCGTTCTTCATCGGGTTTCTGATCCATGAATGGCATCACCATAGTCCATTCTTTCGTCTGCAATACTGGAAGAGCCGCAACATCACGATGTCCCTGCTGTCACTCGTGGCGGTACTGATCGTGTGTGCTTTGATGAATGAAGTCACGACGACATTTCTTGAGGAGATCAAGGGATATCGCCCCATTCAGGCCGCTCCAGTTTCCCTGACCGTGGCCCTGCCCCAGCTTGTCGTGCTGCCGCTGGTTGCGGCGCTGTGCAACATGCGTCGGGTGGATTGCCGGTGGGTGCTCGGGATCGGCATGGCGCTCCTCGGGCTTTCTGCCTGGCTTGGACTAGACCTGACATCCGAATGGGTGCGCGACAATTTCTATCTCATTCAGGCGCTTCAGATTTTTGGTCAGCCCATGGTGGTCATTCCGGTTCTGATGCTGGCCACTCTCGCGCTTGGCCCGAGCGACGGCCCGTTTATTTCGGGCATGGTCAACATGCTCAAGGGCATGGCCAATGCTCTCGCATTCGCCCTGTTCTCGATCCTGCTGCGCCGCCGCGAGCACTATCATTCGACCATGCTGCTGGATCATCCCCACATGACGCAGGGCTTCGACGGGGTCGATGCGCTGCACAGCTTGC
Organism: Asaia bogorensis; assembly: GCF_900465345.1. Taxonomy (GTDB): domain Bacteria; phylum Pseudomonadota; class Alphaproteobacteria; order Acetobacterales; family Acetobacteraceae; genus Asaia; species Asaia bogorensis_A. Next base: position 92,090 of record NZ_UEGO01000038.1, read on the forward strand.
ATGAAATGCTGTCAGCGCAGGCGCTGGTGCTCTCCCTGGTCGATATCCTGCTCGTGGTGGTCGTGATCTGCGCCGTTTTCGTGGTGCTGACAGCCGTGCTTCCCGGTCGCGTCTATCCCCCCGGGAAAGCACCCTCCAGTCCCAAGCCCGCGCAGCCTGCCGCATCTGCACAGCAGCCCGAAAACGCCCCTCTCGCAATACAGTAACGGAAATCTCCTCATGGCTTACAAGAAACCGCTCCTGTTTGCGGGATGCACTGCGCTTGTCCTGACCGGTCTCGCCTGGAGCGCAGATCGCTTTTTCGTCGGCGACGGGCGTCATCAATCGACCAATGATGCGTATATCACCGCCGATTTTACGCGGGTGGCGCCCAAGGTCGCCGGGCGGATAGACAGCGTGCCTGTTGCGGACAATCAGAAGGTGCGGGCGGGAGACGTTCTGGCGCACATCGAAGACGATGACTATCGTACGGCCCTCGATACGGCTCGGGGCAAGCACCGTGCCGCGCAGGCCGATATCGCCAATCTCGCAGCAGCGCAGCAGCGTCAGTCGGCCCTGATCGACGCGGCGCTTTCCACGATCGAGGCCGATGAGGCCGCCCTGCTTTTCGCGCGGCAGAATGCGGCCCGCTACCGCGCGCTTTCAGCAGGGGGAGCGAGCACGATCGAGCAGCAGCAGGGGGCCGAGGACCGTCAGCGCGAGGCTGTTGCGCGGCTGGCCCGTGACAAGGCGGCTGTGAATGCCGATCGCGCCGGGCTCGCCGTACTCGCTGCAGAAAGCGAGCGTGCGCAGGGTGTCCTGATTCAGACCCAAAGCCTTGTGCGGCAGGCTGAACTCGATCTGTCCTATTGCACCATCACGGCCCCGGTCGATGGGGTAGTCGGGGCGCGTGACGTGCGTGTCGGTATGTATGTCCATCCCGGTACCGGGCTTCTGGCCGTCGTACCGGTGCGTCAGGCCTATGTGATTGCCAATTTTCAGGAAACGCAGATGGCCCGTATGCAGACGGGGCAGAAAGCCGAGATACGGGTCGACAGCTTTCCCGATGCGGTGCTCCATGCCCATGTCGATAGCGTGGCACCGGCGACGAATGTCGCCTTCGCCGTGATCCAGCCGGACAACGCGACCGGGAACTTCACAAAGGTGGTGCAGCGCGTCCCGGTAAAGCTGGTTTTTGATGACGGGCAGCCTCTGGCACGGCGTGTTCGTGTCGGTATGTCCGTCGAGGCCATGATCGATACGGCCTCGCCGCGAGACGGCGCTCATGGCACCGATGCGCGTTTCGTGTGGGAGTGAGGGAGATGAGACATTTGTCCCGCACGACAGTGCTGAGCCTATTCCTGATCCTCGGGGGGTGTTCGGTCGGCCCCGATTTCCACAAACGCGACCCGGGGGCGGCGCCCCACTGGCACGAAAGCGTGACACCCCGGAGAAGCCATCCGGATGAAACCGCGCCGGTCGAGGCACAATGGTGGAAGCTCTACAAGGACCCGGTGCTGACGGCGCTTGAGCAGGATGTGCTCGATGCCAATCTCGACCTCAGGGAAGCGGCGCTTCATTTCGAACAGAGTCGCGCCGAGCGCAGGATCGCAGCCGCGGCGCGTCTGCCCCAGGTGCAGGGCGCCGGCTCTTATGCGCGCGAACGTGCCAGTACGAATGGCATCCTGGGCCTGCTCGGCACGGAAGGGAACCGCGACCCGGCACAGATCGCGGATGGAACACAGGGGTTTGGGCCCGCCGCTGCAGCCGGGCCAAAGGGTAATCCTTCCTTCAACCTGCCTCAGTACGGGCTCAGTGCGTCGTGGGAGGTCGATCTGTGGGGGCATGTGCGCCGTCAGGTCGAGGCCGCGACAGCCTCCATGCAGGCAATGCGCGAGATGCAGCGCGATACGCTGGTTTCGCTCATGGCGGAGACCGCCCAGAACTATATCGCTCTGCGCAATGTGCAGGCTCAGACCGAGATTACCCGACAGAGTCTGGATATCGCCCGCCACAGTGTCGATCTGACCGTCCTGCGTGTGACCCAGGGTACGGCGACAAAACTCGACCTGGCCTATGCGCGTGGTCAGCTGCATGGTTTCGAGGCCCGTTTGCCGCAACTGCATCGTGAAGAAGTCCATCTTCTCAATGCCCTCGCCTTTTTGATGGCACGCGAACCGGGGACCCTGTCACAGCGTCTTGGAGGCAAGGGCAATATTCCACCGCTCCCTGAAACCATTCCGGTTGGATTGCCCTCGCAGCTTGCCGAGAGACGCCCGGATATACGGGCAGCCCAGGCGCGTCTGCATGCAGCGACGGCGACGATCGGGGTTGCTGTGGCCGATTTCTTTCCTCGTATCACGTTGTCCGGCAGTCTGGATGTCCAGGCGCTTCAGTTCAGTGGCCTCGGGTCATGGGCATCGCGTCAGTATGGTTTTGGTCCGACCATGACCATTCCGCTGTTCGAGGGCGGGAAGCTTGCGGGGCAACTTGCCTTGCGTAGGCTTCAGCAGAAAGAAGCGGCCATCGTGCTCCAAAGAACGGTTCTTCACGCATGGGAGGAGGTCGATGATGCCATGGCCGATCTGGGCACAGCCCAGGAGCGCCACGATCGACTGGCTGAGGCGGTCACTGAGAGTGAGACCGCCGTGCGGGTGGCGCAGTTGCAGTATGCTCAGGGGGCAGGCGATTTTCTCAACGTTCTGACGACGCAGAACGGGCTGCTTGAGAGCCGGAGTGCCCTTTCGGATGCGCGGGCCGATGTCTCGGCGTCGATGGCGCGGCTCTACCGGGCTTTGGGCGGTGGCTGGGCCCGATCATAGCCGGGCGCCGTGACGGTGCTTCAGGCCCCCCCGTACACCCAGCCTAGCCTGCGGGAATTGTAATGACGGCGCCGGGTGAGTGGCTGGTGGCGGCAAGGGCAGCAAGAATCTGCATCATGGTGAAGCTTAGCTTGCTGCGGAAATCGTCATCGCTGATCCAGTACCAGCGGTCCCGGTAGTGCACCTCGTCGTAATTATGCTCAGGTGCGGATTTGCCGGAATGGATCACCACATCGGGGCGTGTCTCGATACCGACCGGGCTGATGGTGGGCAGCGTGCGTCTCGCTCTCACATCCTCCTCGGGCACATCCATCTCATAGGCGATCTGCGACAGCATGGCGAACATGGAGCGCGTGAGGATGGCGATCTGTCCCGGCACCTTGGGATAGGGGCCGTAAACGATTTCGGCCTCTTCAGCATGGGGGTCGAGATGCAGCAGACGGCGCACCTCGGCCTGGATGGTGGTCAGGGCTGGGTCTGAGGTGGCGGTCAGAACCAGATAGGCGTGTTCGGGCTGTGTCCCCGCCGGTTTGTTGGCGGAGCCCGAGGGGGGCTGGTCGCCTGAAGGTTTGGGGGCATCGGTCGAGATGCGTATGGTCATGGCACCCTGGATCTGCAACTGGCGCAGATCATGCAGCAGCAGGTAGAAACGCACGGAACCACCGCCCGTCGGCCCTGCGCCAAGGGCGCGGACATTGGACAATCCATCGATCGACTGCGCTGTCAGGCGCAGAAGCGTGTCGATGGGCAGGCCGCCAAGACTGAGCGGCATGATGACCACAGGCGAGATGGGCCGGATGACGTTTTCTGCATATTGCTGCCCGGTTTCGGGCTGGTAGGTAAAGGTCGGGCTTTCCTGCAGCGTGGCAGTGCCGCTGCCGAACAGATAGCTTCCCACGCCAGAGGGGAAGGCGTTGAACCCGCCATTGACCGAACGATTGAACTGATAGCCCGCGATGACCTGCGTGGTATCGAGAAAGGTCGGCGGGTCGGCATAGCGTATGCGTATGATGTTCAGCAGCATCGCATGCTTCTCGGCCTCACCCAGAGCACGCGAATAATCGAGCTGATCATGTGACAGGCGTGTCGGCCCGATGGTGATGCAGCCCGTCAGCAGGCAAGGCAGCATGATGGCGCGAAGCGCAGGCAGAAGCGGGTGGAGAAAACGGAGCACGGTCATGGGCGCTTCCGGCTTAGCGTATCCGTGAACAGGGTTGCCAGTCCGGAATGACTTTTTTGCCGGAAATAGAATTTTCAAAGCGGATGTCTCATCGACGCCTTCAGCATCTCATCTCCGGGGGTGGTGTGTGTTACAGGGTGTAAGGGACATACCATGTGCAGAGCCTTTTGCCATTCAGGGTGTTTCAGAGGCGTAAATGGCAGCCAGTCCCTCCCGATAGCTGGGGTAAAGCCAGGACCGCCTAAGATGACGCTGTGTCAGCCTGCTTTGCACCACGCGCCTCTCTGACCAGAAGCTGCGGGCCATCGGGCTCAGCTCTGCCCAGGCGGCCTCAAGGCTTACTCTGGGGGGGAGGGGATGATGGCTGAGTCGTGCGGCTTCCTCGAACACATCGGCCTGAGGGCTGGGACAGTCATCGACAAAATTCATGATGCGGGATGAGGCAGGAGAGGCCGTGGCTATCGCTGCAAGCGTGGCACCGGCGATATCGTCGCGATGGATGCGGCTGAACAGGTGACCGGGTGCATCGACCAGCCTGGCCTTGCCTGAGCGCAGCGTGTCGAACGCCGAGCGCCCGGGGCCATATATGCCGCCAAGCCGCATGATATCGCAGGCGATCTGGCGGTCGCGTGCAAGCGCCTGCCAGTCCTGCTCGGCCTGCACGCGGGCACGGCTGCGTGACTGACTGGGAGCGACGGGCGTGGTTTCATCAACACTGCCACCCTGACGGTCGCCATAAACCCCGGTGGTGGAGTAATAGCCGATCCAGCGCAGATGGGGTGCCTCGCGCAGCACGTCCCCATAGCGGAGCAATGCCGGGTCACCCGCCTCGGAAGGCGGCGCACTGATCAGCACATGGGTGGCCCCATGCAGGGCCTCCCCGGCGGCATCGAAAGCGAGCAGAGTCGAGTCCGGCTCGGGCGCACGTTTCGTACCGGTCACGTGCCAGCCCTGTGCCTTGGCGGGCGCGACAACGGCACTGGCAGAATAGCCCTGACCCAGAATAACGAGGTGAGGTGGCATGAAAGCTCCCATTCGTGCTTGACCGCTGGCGCGATGCCGCGCCAATTCACAAGGTATGAAACATGCTTTTGGTGCCTTGGCGATAGGGAGTAGCCTTTGGGCAGGGGGGGCACTGGCCTATTCCCCGCCGCAAACCCTTGCGCATTGCCTGGCACCGTTACCCGATACCCCCGATCTGGTGCTGGAAACGGCGCAGGACTGGCTGCATCACGGCGGGGGGCGCGGCGCCCATGAGTGTCTGGCGCAGGCTGATCTGGCACTTGGCGCCTATCGGGATGCCGCAATCGAGTATGATGGTCTGGCAGCGCCGGAGGCGCAGAGTGCCATGCAGGGTGGAAAAGGCCAGCAAGGGCATGGCACGTCGGTGCCGGCAGGGCCTGCCTTGCCTTCCCATGCCGCTACCGCGCAGGATGGACATGATGGGGACCCTGGTGAGCGTGCCGTTTTTGCCGAGCAGGCGGCCGCAGCCTGGTTGCTGGCGGGGGATGGAAAAGCAGCGGAACGCGCAGCGCGGCAGGCATTGTCGCATGATTCCGGGCCGCTTGGGCGCAGGGTGCTTCTGGCCCGCAGCCTGTCAATGCAGGGGCAATTTGGAGAAACGATCACCGCTCTCGGCGCCCTGCCGGGTGACGGTCCGGCTGTGCCACCAACGGCACCGGTGGTAGTAAAACCTGACGCTGTGCCAGACCCCTATCTGGTCGGTGCTTTCGTGGTACGCGCTACCGCCTATCGTTATCTTGGGCAGAGCGCGAAAGCGATGGCAGATGCCAATAGGGCGCTGGCCCTGTCGCCCGATGATGTCGAGGCCCTGCTGGAGCGTGGGATCCTGAATGTGCGCCTGCGGCAATACGGGCAGGCGCGTCAGGACTGGGACCGTGTGATTACCCTCGCCCCGGACGGCCACGAAGCCTATCTGGCAAGACAGGACGAGGCCGTTCTCGACGCCGACCCCGATCAGGACTGACCTGGCGTCAGCCTCGATGGTCGGTTTCGCCCCGGTCAGGACGCCGGTCTGCTTTCGACCATCGCTGTGACATCGTGCCAGTGGGGTGCTGATTCGGCAGCGCCAAGCCGCGTGGTCGCGAGCGCACCGCAGGCTGCGGCAAAATGCACCGCCTCGTCGAACGGCTTGCCCAGCGTGAGGGCTGCGGCGAGACCGGCGTTGAAGCAATCGCCTGCTGCGACAGTGTCGATAGCCTTGACCGGATAAGGGGGGACAAAGCCTTCCCGATCACCGCTGAGATAATACACCCCCCTTGCCCCCATCTTGACCAGTGCATGGGTGGCACCAAGGGCCTGCAATTTGCGCGCAGCCCGCGCAGCGTCTTCCTGCGTTTCAGGGTAGATGCCAGTCAGAAGGCGCGTTTCGGTTTCGTTGGGGGTGACGATATCGAGAGCGCGCCACAGGGCCTCAGGCAGGCCACCGGCCGGGGCGGGGGCCGGGTCGACAATCACGAGCGTTCCTGCGTTTTTGGCGGTCTCGGCGATTTCGATTGTGAGGGCGAGAGGAATTTCGAGCTGAAGAAGCAGCACCGATGCCTGTTCGATCAGGAATCGATGGGCGGCGACATCACTGCTGTCGAGCGCCATATTGGCACCGCCTGCGACGGTAATGATGTTCTCGGCCTTTTCATCGACCGTGATCAGCGCAACGCCTGTCGGGTGGGCGGGGTCCTCTCGCAGGGCTTTGAGATCGACGCCAAAAGGGGTGAGAAGCTTGCGCGCCATGGCACCGAAATTATCGGTGCCGGTGCGGCCTGCCATGAAAACGTTCAGCCCACATCCCTGTCCGAGACGCGCTGCGGCAGCAGCCTGATTGGCCCCCTTGCCACCAAGCCCAATGGCGTAGCTTGCGGCATGGACCGTTTCGCCCGGATGGGGGATGCGCTCGGCGCGGGCGGTGATGTCGATATTGACGCTGCCGAAGGAAAGGATGTGGGAAGGATTGTCGGACATGGGGGGTTCCTGCACCGGATTCTGGTCCTGCTTGCGGGGCGACACGGGTCCGGGCATGGCCTGACGCCGGGAGAGCAGACAGATGGCGTATCATCGCAGCGCGCCCTCGGCTAGGATGGCCGGATGTTTCGTATACTCGTGATCAAGCTCGGCGCGCTGGGTGATTTCGTGCAGGCCTTCGCCCCTTTTGCCGCCATCAGGGCGCACTGGCCCGAGGCAGAGATCACCCTGCTGACCACCACGCTGTTTGCACCGCTGGCCAAGGCCAGCCCGTGGTTTGATCATGTGACCGTCGATGTGCGACCGCGCTGGTCGGACCTGCGTGGCATGATGGCCCTGCGTCGCACCCTGCGCGGGTATGATCTGGTGATTGATCTGCAGACATCAGGGCGCAGTACCCGGTATCAGCGTCTGGCCGGGCAGAAACGCTGGTGCGGGATTGCGCCGGACGGGGCATTTTTTCACGACAACCCCTATCGTGATGCCATGCACAGCGTAGCGCGACAGCGTGATCAGCTGGCACGGCTGGGTGTGTCTGAATTGTCCGGCACGGATCTGGAGTGGCTGGGGCGTGGTGGCCCCGATCTGCCTGCCCCCTATGCGGTCATCGTGCCGGGGGCGGCCCCTCACCGGCCCGCCAAACGCTGGCCAGCCAGCCATTATGCGGCTCTGGCGCATGAACTGCTCGCATCGGGCCTGCATGTCGTCATGATCGGCGCAGCCAGCGAATCCGGTCTAGCCGAAACGATCAAGGCTCAGGTGCCCGCCATGCTCGACCTGACAGGACAGACGGATCTGCTTTCGCTAGGGGGGATCTTCGCGCGCGCCGCTCTGGCGGTTGGTAATGATACAGGCCCGATGCATCTGGCGGCTGCGATGGGTTGCCGGTCTCTTGTTCTGTTTTCCGGTGAAAGTAACCCGCGTCTGACGGCGCCGGTTGGGTGTGCTCCAGGTCAGGTGCGTATTCTGGCCGTTGATGATCTGCGCAGGCTTGACGTTTCCAGGGTTGCGGCCTGCCTTAACTGGGGCCATTAGAACAGCTCAACTTATCTCTTACGCCAGGAGCGCATCTCCATGCCTGCCATTACCCTGCCCGATGGTTCCGTTCGCACGTTCGACGGTGCCACGACTGGCACGGCAGTCGCGGCTTCGATCGGTCCCGGTCTGGCGCGTGCTGCCGTTGCGATGAGCCTGAATGGCAAGCTGGTCGATCTCTCGACGGCCATTGCCGAGGATTCAGAGCTGCGCTTCATTACGCGCAAGGACGATATCGTTCTGGAGATGATCCGCCATGATACCGCCCATGTGCTGGCCGAAGCCGTGCAGGCGCTTTGGCCCGGCACGCAGGTGACGATTGGCCCTTCCATCAAGGACGGGTTCTATTACGATTTCTTCCGCAATCAGCCTTTCACACCCGAGGATTTCGAGGCGATCGAGGCCAAGATGCGCGAGATTATCGCGGCCAATGCGCCGTTCGAGCGTGAGGAATGGGATCGTGACGCCGCCATTGCCTTCTTCGAGGAGAAGGGTGAGCGCTTCAAGGCGGAGCTGATCCGCGATCTGCCCGAGAGCGAGACCATCTCGATCTATCGCCAAGGGGCATGGCTCGATCTGTGCCGTGGGCCGCATATGCGTGGCACTGGCGATATCGGCACGGCGTTCAAGCTCATGAAGGTGGCAGGCGCGTATTGGCGCGGCGACCATCGTAACCCCATGCTGACGCGTATCTACGGCACGGCCTGGCGCGACCAGAAGGAACTCGACGCCTATCTGCATCAGCTAGAGGAAGCCGAGAAGCGTGACCATCGCCGTATCGGCCGCGAGATGGATCTGTTCCATATCCAGGAAGAAGCGGTGGGGCAGATTTTCTGGCACGCCAAGGGCTGGCGTCTGTACACCGTGCTTCAGGACTATATGCGTCGTATCCAGACGCGCTATGGCTATGAGGAAGTGCGTACGCCGCAGCTGGTGGACCGTGCCCTGTGGGAAGCCTCGGGCCATTGGGACAAATATCGCGAGCACATGTTCATCGCGACGGTTGAGGATGAGGAAAAGACCCTCGCCCTCAAGCCCATGAACTGCCCCTGCCATGTGCAGATCTTCCGCCATGGGCTGCGCTCCTATCGCGAGCTGCCGCTGCGTATGGCGGAGTTCGGCGCGTGTCATCGTTACGAGCCCTCGGGAGCGCTGCATGGCATCATGCGTGTCCGTGGCTTCACGCAGGACGATGCGCATATCTTCTGCACCGAGGAACAGATTGCAGCCGAGACGGCGACGTTCGTTGCCATGCTCGATGAGGTCTATCGCGATCTGGGCTTCGAGAATTTCCGCGTGAAGTTCTCCGACCGTCCTGATGCGCGTGCGGGTGACGACGCAACCTGGGACAAGTCGGAAAAGGCGCTCAAGGAAGCCTGTGCATTAGCGGGTGTGACATTCGAGACCAATCCGGGCGAAGGCGCCTTCTATGGCCCGAAACTCGAATTCGTGCTGACGGATGCGATCGGTCGCGACTGGCAGTGCGGCACGTTGCAGGTCGATTTCATCCTGCCCGAGCGTCTGGATGCTTCCTATATCGGTGAGGACAGCGCGCGCCATCGCCCGGTGATGCTGCATCGTGCCATTCTCGGTAGCTTCGAGCGCTTCATCGGTATCCTGATCGAGCAGTTTGCCGGCAAGTTCCCGCTCTGGCTGGCCCCGACGCAGGTTGTGGTGGCAAGCATCGTGACGGATGCCGAGCCTTATGCGCAGGACGTGGCTGCAAAGCTGCGCCGCGCCGGGCTTCAGGTTGAGGTGGACGGGCGCAACGAGAAGATCAACGCGAAGATCCGCGAGCATTCGCTTGCCCGTGTTCCTGTCATCCTCGTCGTGGGGCGCCGTGAGGCGGAAGAAGGCAAGGTGGCCATGCGTCGTCTGGGCGGCGCAGCACAGGAAATTCTGGGCCTTGAGGAAGTGGTCACACTTCTGGGCGAAGAAGCCAAGGCACCCGATATGCAACGCTTGCAGGGCTGAAACGCAGCAGACAGACGCGAAAACCTTGCAATCCCGGTGCTTCGTGACTATGTCGGGGCACCGGCCTTCCCGCAAACAAGCCGTTAATTTCGTCACGCTAAGGTGATGAAATTTTTGGCCGGGTTGCGCGTATTGAAGTGCCGACAAGCACAAGATCTGAAAACGTCGACAGGAGACGACCATAGCTAGACCACCGATGCAGGCCGCACCCACCCGTGAAGGGCCCCGAGTTAACGAGGAAATCCGCGTTCCTCAGGTGCGCTTGATTGACGCCGACGGCGAAATGGCTGGCGTCATGACAACGCGCGATGCTCTTGCACGCGCCTATTCGGTCGGACTCGACCTTCTGGAAATCAGCCCGACGGCTGAGCCGCCGGTCGTCAAGATTCTCGACTACGGCAAGTTCAAATACGAACAGCAGAAGAAGAAGAACGAAGCGCGCAAAAAGCAGAAGGTCATCGAGATCAAGGAAGTCAAGGTGCGCCCCAGCACCAATGAAAATGACTACCAGGTGAAGCTGCGCGCCATGAATTCCTTCCTGGCTGAAGGCGACAAGGTCAAGGTTTCGCTGCGCTTCAAGGGGCGCGAAATGGCCCATCAGGAACTCGGCATCAAGATGCTTGAGCGCATCCGCACCGAGATGGAAGACAAGGCCAAGGTTGAGCAGATGCCCAAGCTTGAGAACCGTCAGATGATCATGGTGCTCGCACCACGCTAAGCAGATTCTCATCGAGAACATGTTTAAAAGACCCCGGCTTGTCCGGGGTTTTTTTTATCCCGCTTCCCTGGCTCCGGCCTCCCCTTTGAGGAGCAAGGTACAAGACGCATGGATGCCCCCTTCCGGGCCTGAACGCCCGCTATCCTTCTGTCATATGTTCTGTGCCCATACCTTGTGGGCGCCGTGCATCGACCCGAAGCGCGGTTGTGTCGCTCCAGTTCTCTTTCCGCTATGCGCAGGGAGTGCGATCTGGCCTGAGTCTCGTATCTGGCTGCGAGGATGCTCAGTAAAAATATTGGAAAGGACAGCATCTTTTCCTGCCCCTGCGGCAAGGGAGGAACCCATTTCATGGGTATATTGATAGTTGATAACGGCTCGAGATGCAGCTCTTAACGAAGTTTGACATCTGTAACAGTCAGATAGTGGAGGAATATGGGATTCTTCATTTTTTCTAGATTGGCGCACTAAGTCTTTATAGATAATTATAAAAGCGCAGACAGTAAACGCGGAATAATTCGTAGTTTCGTTCCCTTGCCGCGATGTATTTTAATATCACATTCTGGTGAGAAATTTGTCTGTGAATTAATGGAATTTAAATCTCCTGGGTGCAGACTGTAAAGCGCACGGGGCGTAGAGTTTATTTAACGAAACAAGAGGGTCAAATTAACGATGGGTACGAATGATACTGATACGACAACCTATGTATACAGTAACCCTAGTGTAAGCGGCCCCAATCTGCCGATGAATACGCAGCAGGTCGTTAATGGGCAGATTATCTATAACAGTTCCATGTCTGAGCTCAGTGGCGAGCAATCCCCTGACTGGGCTATCATCCAATGGAATCAGGCGACGGCCTTTGATCCGCTCACTGGTGATGACACCCGCGTTTGGGACAGTAATTTCGGCTATTCTGTCGGGCATTGGACGCAGGGCTCTGCGACATCTACAGCAGGCAAGACGAGCTACAACGTCTTCAAGGATCCGGATGACGGTCATTATATCTATCAGATGGCAGCTCAGGGCGGTCATCTGCTTGATGTTCAGCTCTCCGCAGTCAAGGCAGTTGATGGCCAGTACTCGTTCAACCATCAGATAACAGCGTCTCTCAAGCAGGGAATAAGCAATTATTCTGGCACAACTGGTGTCTATCAGGCCGGGATGAACTTCACGATCAATTATCATGGGCCATCCATGAGTTTTGGTATATTTCTTCAATTTGAAACGATTGATTACAAGGGGAAGCCACAAAGCTACGCTTCGATCACATCGACGATCGGTGGTTCTATTTATAACTTCACTGGTTCGCAGGCTGATTACATCAATCCTACTTTCGCCTCAAATAACGGCGTCATGTACCAGACGACCATCGACGTAAACCAGGGATTGATGGCTGCCATCAAGTCGATCGTTCGCCTCTACCCCAATATGGCCAGCGATCTTGAGAACCTGAGTAACTGGTACCTGAGCGGTAGTTATATCGGAGTCGAGACGATTGGTACCGGCCAGGCGACGGATGTGACCGGTAATTACAACGTCGAAGATCCGCTCATCACCTACGATACCAGCAAGAACGTCACTTATGCAGATCGTTCAACCACGGCAAAGGTCGTTTCGATCGTACCAGAAGATAACGCGTCAACGCAGATAACCAGCGAGGTCTCCATGCCCAATCTTGTCGTCAAGGGTGTCAACAACACTGTCTATGTGCCCTATAGCTCCAGCGACACGGCGGGCATGATGGCGAAAACCTATGCATCGAGCATCCAGACCATGCTCGCGGCAGGATCGCTTGATAACAGTATTCTCTCCACTGGCTCGAATGGCTATGTTTCTTCACAGAAGGCTTCGCAGGCCATTATCGACAGTGCCGGGACATACGGCGTATCGGGAAATTACACCCATATTGTTGTTGGATCGACTGACAGCAGCACACTGAATGGCAGTACGATACTTGATACGACACAGGATACTGCAAACTATATAAATATAGTTTCCGGCAACCAATATGGTTCCACCGTAAAGGTCGGTAACAGCTCGGGCAGTTTTGCGGGCACGCAGGGTAACAACGTCTTTAACGCTTCTGGATCCACGGGAAAGTGGAATATTGCGACTGGCGCAGGCAATGATACGATATATGGCGCGCAAGGCACGAACACCATTACGGGGGGAACCGGGAACAACCTGATCTATCTCGGTGGATCGAACAACTTCGTAAATTCGGTGGGTCAGGATACGATCTACGGCGCAGCCGGGGCGATCGATACTGTCTCGCTGCAGGGGGGGAATTCGACGGCACTCCTCAAGACGAATGCCGCGGTTATGGATTTCTCGAGCAACAACCGGATCACGGTGGCTGATAACAGCTCGGTTTACGGGGGTACTTCTTCCGTCGTGAATGTCAGCTCGGGCTCCGCAACCGTGACTGGCACCCAGGGCGACACAATCTCGGCCGTGGGCAATCTGCAGGTCGTGCATGGGAGTGACCAGACGATCAGTGTGGGAGGGGCACTCTCCTTTATCTCCGGTACCGGAAAAACTGCCATTTCAGCCGGGAGCGGGACGATCTATGGGGCTGACGGACTGACCGCAACACTGAGTTCCGCGTCACGCCTGCTTTTCACGGCAAACCAGCCCTATACGACCGGCGCCCAGAACATTGATGGGCGTAACGTTGCAGGTGGCCTTGCAGCCTGGACTGGTGCGGGACAGCAGACGGTGATTGGCGGCACGGCCTCCGACCAGTTCTATCTTGGTACGGCTTTCACCGGCTCCTCAGACACTGCGACTTCCGCCACGGTCACGGGCGGCTCCGGCGCCGGAAATCTTTTTGGTATGCTGAACAACCACACTGCTGGCACCTTCACCATTACAGACTTCCGGGCCGCTGCTAACAAGTTCTTCCTCTACAATTACAAGCCTTCTTCTGCCGATGCCGCCGCTCAGAGCATTTTGAATACGGCTACGGTATCGGGTGGAAATACGTCCGTCATGATCGACGGCAATGCCAAGGTAACCTTCCTCGGGGTTACTGATCTCAAGACCAGCGATTTCACCATCAGCTAAAATCTTCCCCCTTGCGGGGGAGTGTTGTGAGCGGGAAAACCTCTCCGAGGGGGACCCACAAGAGGGTGTTATCTCGAACTTCCCTGTGGGTGCCGCGCTTCTGAAGCGTGCCCAAGAGATCACCTGTTGAAGGGGCTGGTGTAGATGTATCCTCGCCGGCCGCTTTCCTGCGGGCGAGGCTGGCTGGCGTATCCCGCTGGTGTTGTTCGTAAAGCCGTATCATGAAACCATCGAGCATCCTCAGGGTGCGGATGCGGTGTCCAACGGTTCCAAAGCCATGACGTGCCTCCCGCTTCGGGAGCAATGGCTCTCTCGGGATGTGATCGTGCACTCTAATGGCGGCCTGGGGACATATCAGTGTCAGTCGCCTTGCGTCGGGGCGGGCTGAAGACCTGATGTGTCAAGGTCACCCTTGCGGTCATGTTTTGGGGGGTGGCGGAGAGAGTGGGATTCGAACCCACGGTACGCTATTAACGTACACACGCTTTCCAAGCGTGCGCCTTAAGCCGCTCGGCCATCTCTCCAGCGCGGGCGGACCATATCAGTTTCTATCGCGCGCGCAAGGGCCGCAATGCGGCGCACGGGCATTTTCGACGAAGTTTCGTATCAGAGTGGTTGATTTCCGGCCGGGCGCGGATTCAACGCCAGAGGACACATCGACGAAAGCTGCGCCACTCTCATCAATGGCTTGTCGGACATTGTCAGGGGTAAGGCCCCCGGCCAGCATCCAGGGCGCGGGAGCTTGCCAGTCACGAAGGACGCTCCAGTCCAGCCGCAGACCATTGCCACCGGGGTTGGCAGCAGAGGCAGGCGCGCGAGGTTCGATTACAAATCCGTCCAGATCGCGGCTTGTAGGGAGATCATTGCGCGTGGTGACCGGGCATGAGAGCCAGACGGGTCGACCAAATTTCTGCCTAAGGCTGCGTGCACGATCTGGCGTGTCATAAACCTGCAGGATATCGAGGTTGCAACTGGCCAGGGTTTCCGCGATAGCGTCATCGGTGGCTCTGACGAAAAGACCGACGACCGCGGGGCGAATGGCCCTATCCTGCTCAAGAAGGGCCGCTGCCTGATCAGGTGTGACATGGCGGGGTGAGCGATCGAAGAAAACGAGGCCTATCCAGTTGGCCCCTGCCGCACTTGCTGCCTGGAGCGCAGAAGCATCAGTGATCCCGCAAATCTTCACGCCAACCTGATCTGCTTCGGCTCGGAGGTTTCCCTGCGTGGCCGCAGTTCTCATGCTGAAGCCAGCTCGGCCTGAATGGCAGCGGCAGCAGCGGCCGGGTCGGCGGCCTGGGTGATGGGGCGACCTACCACAATCCAGTCTGCGCCTGCCTGCGCCGCCTGACGAGGTGTCATGATGCGTTTCTGGTCATTGGCGTCTGCCCCTGCAGGGCGGATGCCGGGCACGACCAGAACGGGTGCGTCACCCAGCGCATCACGCAGAGGGGCGATTTCCTCGGCCGAGCAGACGAGGCCGTCCGCCCCTGCCGTCATGGCCAGACGCCCAAGACGCACCACCTGCTCGCGAGGCGTGGCGGGCACACCGATCTCACGCAGGGCTGCCTCATCGATGCTGGTCAGAACAGTCACGGCGAGCAACACTGGCCGATGCAACGGCGGGTAGCTCGCGTCGATTGCCTGTCTTGCCGCCGTGATCATGGCAGCACCACCGCTGGCATGGATCGTCAGAAGCGACGCCCCGATCGGGGCGAGGCTGCTCAGGCCTTTGGCAACTGTATTTGGGATGTCATGCAGTTTGAGATCGAGGAAAAGCGGATTGCGACCTGCGACCTCACGCAGGGCGGAAAAACCCTGGGCATAGGTGAATTCCATACCAAGCTTGATCGCATCGACATGACCATCGAGCGCGCTCGCCCAGTGACGTGCCTGGTCGAGGCTCTGGGTGTCGAGGGCGGCGATCAGGCGGGTACGTTTCATGAAAATGTCTCGATACAGGGGCTTGGAATGGGGCAGGCCGTCCGGATGGGGAGGCCTGGTCAAATCAGGGGGCAGGCGGAACGGTGCTGGTCTGGGTCTCGTAGGGCGCGCGGCTCGGGTCGGTTGCGATTGTCAGGCGGTCAATACGCTGGTGAAGGTCAAGCACCTGCGTTTCAAGGGCACGCACCTGCTGCTCGGCCTTGCGGGCTCTTGAGCGCTGCTTGATCTCGCCGATGAACATCACGAAACCGCCAATGAGGAAGCTGGCAGCGCCTACGCCCAGAACCAGCATCCCGACCGAGAACTGCCAGCCATAGGAAACAATCCACAGAGGCTGTGCATCGGGGTTGCTCAAAGCAAAAGTGATGAGAACAACAAGAAAAACGACGATAACGAGCAGGCGAACCATCACAAAGACCCCTTATTTCCGGGTGGCGACGCAAGAATATCGTGCCGCGCATTCATCGTATCGCCTTAGCCCGGGTTCCTGCCAGCGGCAAGGTTTGTTGCTTTTTCTTGACCCGGGGCCAGATGGCATGGTGGCGTGGCAGGCCGTGCATGGTCCTGAGCGAGGCTTTACCCAATCATGTCCCAGCTTATCACCTTCCGCCCGCCTCTTCCCAATACGGACCGGCTATGGGCTGTCATGGCCTGGCAGGGGCGACGCAGCCGTATCGCCAACGTGCATGCCACACGCGAAGCCGCTCAGGCTGATTGCGAGTGGCGCAGCCGACAGGTCCATGAATACCGGCATTTCCTGGCCTCGGAGCAAAAGGCTCCTTTACGCTACGATGTGCGGTCGATCGGCCGAGCCGAGTTGCCTCGCAGCTGGTCGCCCCTGCCGGCACTGGGGTTCCTGCGTGGCCAGTCTTTCTGAGAAGGGCAGGCCATGTCTGGCAAGGGGCGGCACAGGAGATTTGCAGCGTTGGATGCATGGTCTGTTTTAAAACATGACCAGAACCCTGGTTTGACGTGCCTCATCTGGTCTTGATCGCCAAGTCATGACAGAAGCACTGGCGGACTATGCTTGTTGTTGGCAAGCATAGACATCGAAAGATATCAAAGGAACGGGATACCATGTCAAAAAGCGAAAGCAGGGAGCCGTCCGGACGTGCAGATCAGGCCGTCCTGGAGACATTGCTTGTCTCCGGAACACAGTATCTGAAATCCTCCACGATTGCCTCGATTGGTACCCCAGAGGTTTTTTTCAGCCTTCCGGCCAGGCCGCATATCGGATTGCGCATTGATGTGAACGCGCGTCAGCTGGCCGAGGATCAACCAAATTTCGAGGTGACCCTGGTACTCCAGGGGGTGGGGTATCGTACGGCACCAACCCCCGACGCGCCTGAACCCGAGACGCTGTACAAGATCGAACTGGCCTATTCCGGTCTGTTTACTGTCCAGAATGCGCGCCCTGACCAGCTTGAAGAACTGCTTCTGGTCGAGGCGCCGCGTCGGCTCTTTCCTGCTGCGCGACATGTTCTGTTGAGTCTGATTCGGGAGGCCGGTTTCCCGGTGGTCAATATTCAGCCCGTGGATTTTCATGCGCTTATGCTGAGTCGTCGTGCCCAATCCTAAACTTTATACGCCCTGAAAAGACCGGACCGGAACGATGACACAGATCACCAATATTCTCGCTGCGATCGGACCAGGTGACGAACCTCGTGCCAGTGTCCCGCTCTGGGCGGTGTTCGATCCGGGGTGGTATCGTGAACGCTATCGAGAGGCTGTCATCGGCATGACCGGCAGTTTGCCGGATGATCGGGGACTCTATGAGTTCTGGCTGCGTGACGGGGCACGTTATGCGCACTCACCCAACCGTTATTTCGATGAGATATGGTATCGTAGGGCCCATCTCGATGTGGAAAACGGGATCAGGATGGGTGTGTTCGATTCCGGATTTCAGCATTATTGCGAGACTGGTCATCGTGGCCGCTCCTGCCACTGGCTGTTTTCCGAGAGTAACTATTTTGGACTGAACCCCGATCTGACCCCCGCTCTCGTGCGGCAGATGGGCTATGCCAACGGGTACGACCATTACCTGTCAATCGGGCAGCAGGAGCGTCGCGTCAGCTCGGCGTTCTTCGTGCCTGACGTTTTGCGCACCGAGATTTTTCAGAGACGTCTGCCCCATGACCTCGGGGAAGGAGAGTTCTCCCGGGTCTTGCTGGGTCCTGATGTCACAGCCCTGCGTACCTCCTGGTATTTCGATCCGGTATGGTACCTGGAACAATATCCCGCAGTGAGCACACTGATTGCACAGAAGGAATATGCTTCTGCGCTGCATCACTATCTGTCGAACGAGGATCCTACGGCTTTCTGCCCGAATCCCTATTTCGATGAGGCCTTTTATCTCACGCGTTATGACGATGTGAATGAGCAGGTGCGGGCCCGCGCCTTGCGCAACGGCTACGAGCATTTCGTGCATCATGGCGTTTTTGAGGGACGCAGCCCGTGCGAGACGATCTCCCTTCCTCCCCTTTGCCGTGACGGCGACATGCCGGGCTGGCGGGATATTTGCGACAATGCTTTCGTGCAGATCGTAAAGCAGGCAGGCGAGACCGGTGAGAGTGAGCCATTCGAACTGCCTTCGTTGCGTGCGTTGGCTGCGTTGCAGGCAATGCGCGGTGAGACGCTTATGCCGCTTGTTTCCCGTACACCGCTTGATTTTCGCTATGTGGGTCCGCCGCGCCTGAGCGTCATTATCAACGCGCCTGATACGTTTCTTGATCTGGTGCAAACGCTCGCGTCACTTCATTCGGCCAATTGTGGTTCGATGCAGGTCATTCTGCTCAGTGGTCATGCGCGTGACGAAACAGCCAATATCAACCGCTATGCTTACGGTGTCGAAGTAATCGCGTCGGGGAAGCTCAACCTGCAGGGTGGCTGGCTCAGGGCCGGCTTGGCGATAGCTGCCCCGAAGGTGCTTCTGATTGATTCTGGAACCACGCTGTTCGCGGGTGCACTTGAGGCTGCAATGATGCGGCTTGAACAGACAGACGTTATTGCGGTTGCTCCCCAGGTTCTGGGGCTTGATCTGCGTGTGGTCGAGGCCGGGCTCTCAGTCACCAGGGATGGCCACTGCATTGCATATGGCGAGGGGGCAGAGGCATTCTCGCCAGGCGTTGACTTCGTTCGTCCGTGCGATGGTGCAGGGGGCGGAGCTCTTCTGTGCCGGTCGGACGCTCTGCGGGCTGTTCCCGTACCTGATGACGCCCTCGTCAAGCTTCGTATCGCGACACACATATGGGCGGCACTGTCTCTTTCCCTGCGCCAGACCCTGCGTACAGGCCAGATCAGATACGACCCGGATTTTCTGATCAGTGTTGCCCCGCGTGAGCCGGCAGGTACCACGTTGGCCGCGCAGGAAACCCTTGTGCTGCGCCGTCACTTCGCCGAAGTGCTGCGCGGAAATCTGCCCCATCGGCCCGCGGATCCCGGCGTGTTGCACAAGCCAGCTCGCTGGGGGCAGCGTATTCTTGTCATCAAGCGTGCAATTCCCGCGGAGCAGTTCGCGCAGCGGGCACGCCTGCATTCCCTGTGCAGAAACCTGGTGGCGTATCGCCAGCAGGTGACAGTTTTCGCACTGGACGAGCACAGCCTGCGTACTGACAGGGGCAGAGCCATGCTGCCGGACGAGGTTGAATATCTGCGTGGCGGGGTGGACGAACTCGGACAGTTGTTCGAGCAGCGTCCTCGCGGTTTTGACAGGATCTGGATCATGGGGGGGCATACGCTCAACATGATATTCGATCTCTGCAACGAGAAGGCGGCATTGCTGCCAGAAGAGGGGCTTATTCTCGACCTTCGTTGGCTTGAAGCGGTTGAAGCCCGGTGCGATGCCCGCAAGGTGCAGGCTGTGCCCGAGGCGAATGATAGCGATGGGTGCATTGATCTGTTTGCTATCGAAGCAGGCAATGCCTGGTTCTGCCAGGATATCGTCGTGGCCGATGCGATCCAGGCCGGGATACTGGGTGAGGTGGGTGTTACCGGTGTGACAATCCTGGGTGATGACCTGCCGTCACAGGAAAGCCCGGATTTCGACCGCAGGCATGATCTTCTTTTTGCTGCGCAGCCCGCGCTGGTTGCAGGCTACAGTGCGGCTTTTCTCAAATGGTTCGTGCGCAGTGTGATGACGCGTCTCAACGGACGTTTGTCGGAGCCGGTCCGGCTCATTCTGGCCTGCGAAACAACGCAGTCCTACGAGCTTGCCATGATCACGCACCATCAGAATGTTGCACCGCTTCTGGCTGGCCAGTCTGATTTTCAGGATCTTGCGGCTCAATGTCGCCTCATAGTTGCCCCCGACATCTGCGAGGGGCAGGTTGCATACGAGCGTATGAGCGCAGGGGCTTGTGGGCTACCCGCCGTCACCGGGGGAAATCAGCCGCTTGCCGGGGCGCAAATTGCCGCGCTCGACCCTGATGCATTTGCAGAGGCGATTGTCACCCTTTATCAGGATCGGAAGACATGGCAGCGTCTGTCTGATGAGGCGAGGCAGCAGGCACGAGTGATGACGACCGTCTATCGCGAGACGCTTGCCTCCTTGTTGCGACAGAGCTTGGTAAAGGAAGAGATGCGTGACTGACAGCACGGCAGCGGTATTGCAGCAGGTCGACCGGGATCTGGAAAAAAGTCTGGATCGTCTTTTTGCCTTCCTGCGCATACCGAGTGTTTCGGCCCAGCCGAAACATGCTGCCGATTGCAGGGCCGCCGCCGAATGGCTGCGTGAGGAGCTCTCAGCCCTCGGGTTCGATGCCAGCGTGCGTGAAACAGCCGGGCACCCGATGGTTGTGGGTCATGAGCAGACAGCGTCATCCGGCCCGCATGTGCTGTTTTATGGCCATTATGACGTTCAGCCCACGGACCCGCTCAATCTGTGGAAGAGTGATCCCTTTGACCCCGCCATTGTGACAGAGGCCGATGGCCGCAAGATCATCGTGGCGCGTGGTGCATCCGACGATAAGGGACAGCTGCTCACCTTCATCGAAGCCTGCCGTGCCTGGAGAGCGATCAAGGGCGATCTGCCGTTGAAGATCTCGATCCTGATCGAGGGTGAGGAAGAAAGCGGCGGAGCCAATCTGATGCCGTTCCTCAAGGCCAATGCCGCAGAGCTCAAGGCCGATGTGGCGCTGATTTGCGACACCGGCATGCCCGATCGGCGCACACCGGCGATCACGACGGGGCTGCGTGGGCTGGTTGGTGAGGAAGTGGTGATCGACTGCGCCACGCATGACCTTCATTCAGGCATGTTCGGCAATGCAGCGCGCAATCCCATCGAACTGCTCTGCAAGGCACTTGGCAGTGTGCGTGACGACAAGGGCCGTGTGACGCTTCCCGGGTTCTATGATGGGGTGGTTGCGCCGTCCGACACGGTTCGCGCGCAGTGGCGAGCCATTTTCCCGGATGACGCGGCGACACTTGGCCCGGTGGGGCTGTCGAGCGCTGCCGGTGAGGATGGCTTTACGGCCATCGAGCAGATCTGGGCCCGGCCAAGCTATGAGATCAACGGCATTTCGGGCGGGTATGAGGGTGATGGTTTCAAGACCGTGCTCCCGGCTCGTGCCATGGCGAAGGTTTCGTTCCGTCTGGTACCGGGGCAGAACCCGGAGCGCGTCCGTGAGGCGTTCCGCGCCCATGTCCGATCCGTCCTGCCGGTAGATGCCAAGGTCAGCTTTGCCGAGCATGGTGCATCGAGCGGCTTTGCCGTGCCGGAAGAGGGGCCATTTCTGAAAACTGCCCTGGCCGCGCTGGGCGAGGAATGGGGTGTTCCTGCCGTATCGATCGGCTGCGGTGGATCGATCCCTGTTGTTGCCGAGGTCAAGGAAGCGCTCGACATGGACTCGCTCCTTGTCGGGTTTGCCCAGGATGACGATCGTATCCACTCGCCCAACGAGCAATATGGTGTCGAATCCTTCCATAAGGGAATTCGCTCCTGGGTTCGTATTCTGGATGCCTTTTCCACCAAGTGACCCTTGAGGGGGGCATGATGCTGCCTGCACTCACGATGGGCGATCCTGCCGGGATCGGCCCTGAATTGACCGTCAAGGCCTGGGAGCAGCTTAGGACACAAGGCGAGGGGTTCCTGTGGATTGGTGATCCGGCTCTGATCGAGGGGATTCCCACGCAGATCGTGGACGAACCTGAGCAGGCAGAGGCGGTATTCCCCCATGCCCTGCCTGTTCTGCCCGTGTATCTTCCCGGCCCTGTCGTTCCGGGTCGGCCAGATTCCGCAATGGCAGGTCAGGTGATCGCCTCGATCGAGCGCGCTACCCGGCTGGCGCTTGAGGGGCGCGTTAGCGCCGTCGTGACCAATCCGATCAGCAAGGTGGTGCTGAAAGCTGCCGGTTTCGGCTTTCCGGGTCATACCGAATTCCTGGCCTCGCTTTGCGGCGTGCCGGGTAAGGAAATCATGATGCTGGCCTCGCCACAGCTGCGTGTGGTGCCGGTCACGGTGCATGTCAGCCTGCGCGAGGCGCTGGACAGTCTGACGACGGATAAAATCGTGCAGGTTGGCAAGGCACTTGCTCAGGCTTTGCGCCGTGACTTCGGGTTTGAGGCGCCACGTATTGCCGTGGCTGGCCTGAACCCTCATGCGGGTGAGGGCGGGGTGATGGGCCTGGAAGAACAGGTCATGATCGAGCCGGCCATCAGGATTCTGCGCGAAGCTGGCATTGATGCCAGCGGTCCGTATCCGCCCGATACGCTTTTCATGGATCTTGCACGGCCACTCTATGACGCGGCGCTGTGCATGTATCACGATCAGGCGCTGATACCGCTCAAGACGCTCGACATGGCCAGCGGTGTGAATGTGACACTGGGTCTGCCCATTGTCAGGACATCGCCCGACCACGGGACAGCCTTTGCGATTGCAGGCAAAAACAGGGCCGATCCGACGAGCCTGCTTTCAGCCTTGCGTCTTGCGCGTGATCTTGGCGCGAGATGTGCCTCAGGCAAGGAAAAAAGACCATGATCCGACTTGGCGTGAATATCGATCACGTGGCGACCGTCCGTAATGCCCGGGGTGGCACGCATCCTGATCCGGTCGGGGCAGCCCTGCTGGCAGCCATGCATGGCGCTGACGGCATTACGGCGCATCTCCGCGAGGACCGGCGCCACATACGTGATGAAGACATGCAGAGGCTGCGTCGTGAACTGACCGTGCCGCTCAATTTCGAAATGGGCGCGACGGAAGAAATGGTTGGTATGGCCTGCGCCTTGCGCCCTCATGCCTGTTGTCTTGTGCCCGAGCGACGCGAGGAAGTGACGACCGAAGGCGGCCTCGACGTGGCAGGTCAGATGAATGACTTACGCGGCAAGGTGGCGCGGCTGAGAGACGCCGGTATCCGTGTTTCGCTCTTCGTGGACCCTGACCCTGTCCAGATCGAGGCTGCGGCCGCAATTGGTGGACAGGTGGTGGAATTGCACACCGGCGCTTATGCCCATGACGACGGCGAGGCAGAGTTCCGGAGGCTTTTTGAAGGTGCGCAGGCCGCCACTGCGAGCGGGCTGGAGCTTCATGCCGGTCATGGGCTCACTTACGCCAATGTGGGACGAGTGGCGGGTCTGCCCGGGCTGAAAGAGCTCAACATCGGACATTTCCTGATTGGCGAGGCAATCTTCAGCGGCTTGCCCGCCGCGATTGCCCGCATGAAGCAGGAAATCGCAACCGGTGCGCTGTTCAGGGCCGTGGTACGATAACCGGCTTCGATTTGTCGGTATAGTTCGGCACGGTCTCGCCGGACTGCTTGTTGTAGGTCGCGGTCGTGCTCTGATTGGGCGCTGCAGGCGAATGGAACGCGGAGACAGGTCCAAACGGACCCCCGCTGACCTTGCGCATGCTGGCCTCGGGTTGTCTGGCGCACCCACGGGTAATGATCGAGCAGATACCGTCGGAGCCGATGATCTCGTCATCATCACCAGCATAATGGACCTCGGAGACCCGGTCATGGTCGAGGCGTATGATCGCCTTGCACGTCGTGCCAGCCCCGCCTAGCGTAACCTGCGTCATGTTCAAGAGCTGTTGAACCGGGATGATGGTTGAATCGCTTGCCGTGGGCAAATTCATGGTCGCAGTATACTGGTAGATCTGCGTGGTGTCGTTCAGGGTCTTGGTTGATGCCGGAATGCCCGCACAGGCCTGAAGATCGTTCGATGTCATGCCGATCATGGCAAGCTGTGCCCTGTGGGCTTCGCGTGAGTCGAAATAGCCGCAGCCAGTGAGGCCCACGAGCGGTAGAACGCCGAGGGCGAGACGCAGGGTGGAAGTCAAAGATTTTCCTCGATGCGAAAAGGGAGCAGGGAACCCATGAGGGTTTCGTTATGACAACAGAACTTGAGGGAAGAAGTTCTGTGTGCCTGCTCAAGCCATGCGTTTCAATGCCTGGAATGTAACCTTAACGCATTTAAACAAGACTCGCGTTGCAAGGCATAAACGATGTCATGAGTCGCGGTAACCATGGGTGCAACCTGATGCTTCCAACGTGCCTCACCACCCCCGCATATGGCGTGCCCCGAATAAGGGCTGTGAGACACCGGTGATAGCACAGCAAGTCCGGAAAGAGCGTCATTCTGCAATCTTGCCCGTAGGGCATGCTGCATGGCGGATCGCTCGAACCGGGGTGTGTAATCAAGAAGCGCGCGCAGCGTCGCCGAGCTCAGCGCTGGATCATTCGTCGCGACATTCTGTTCCACCTTGGCCCAGTCGTGATTGAGCGTGAGCGACCACGCCGCAGCACGGGGGCCGTCACTGGAAATCTGCCGTGACAGCGCTGATCCGAAATGAGGCGGCACGCCGGCAGCGAGGCTCGACCCGGCCGGAGCAAACACGAGAAGCGCAAAGGCAAAGAGGATGCGACGCATGGTTCTCCCTGTCTTGGAAATCCCAGATCAATGACGAAGGCGTGAAGCGTGCCGATGAATCATGGCAGCATCGTGGCCCAATCCGTAACTTTGGATAGACGTTAAAGGTGGTTTCACAGGGGGGCGGGATGTTCTACAGATCGCACAACCTGCCAAATTCCAGGAGTTATCATGGCTGCTATTTCTGCTTCGGAGCTGTCCCGTCTGCAAACGACCCTGCGTCGTCTGCTCGGTTCCCAGCAACTGACGATCAATGCCCCGGCACGCGCTGGCCATACGGTTGAGCTGGCCGTCAATGGCGAGGTGATCGGCACCGTGCACCGGGATGATGACGAAGGCGAGGTCTCCTATGCCATTCACATCACCGTCCTTGAGGAAGATCTCCCTCCGGCCTGACGGAAGACGTTGCGCCGGGCATCTACCTGTCTTTCTGCAAGATTACGCATGAAAGACAGGCCGGGCACGACCTCTCCTGACATGCAGGCAGACGCGAGGCCACGCCCCTTCCGAAAGATGCTGGATCACTCCCGGAGCGTATGAGGGCGATGCTCAGAGGGTGGTGACGGCCGACATCTCCCTGCCTCAGTTTGGCCTCTGTCCCCATTCACATTATGCACAATGTTGGAATCATCGGGAGCAGGGTTCCCGGCGAGGGCAGCGCCTTCACGATCTGTGTGCATGAGAAACGCGGATTGGGGTAGCGTATGTGCATCCAGATTACGGAGCCGGGCGCTATGCCGTCATGCGCTTGCGTAGCAATGTACGAGCCTGGAAAATCAAGGATCGTTTGTCCATGGCCGATGCAAGGCTGAACTCTGTCGCCGTTATTATTCCTTTCTATAATGGCTCGAAATACATTGATCGGGCGATACAAAGCGTTCTGTCACAGACCATTCCCGCCGATGAGTTTCTGATCATCGATGATGGATCAAGCGAGTCGGAGCGCATCGCCCTGGCTGAAATCGCTGCGAAATCCGGTGTCACGGTGCATCGCAAGGAGAATGGCGGGCAGGGAAGTGCACGCAATCTGGGCGTATCGCTCACACAGTCGGCCTATATCTGCTTTCTCGATCAGGACGACTTTTTCCTGAAAAACCATATCGAACTGCTGCTCGAACAGGTCAGGACGAAAGACCCCCATTTTGGCTGGGCCTATGGTGAATTGATGGAGGCCGATGAGGAGGGGCATATTGTCGCCACCTCGATCGCCGCGCGCTACAGCAAGCACCCCAAGATCTCGATCGAGGATCTGCTTGAGCGTGACATGCATGTCCTGCCTTCAGCCTCGATCATCAGCCGTGCCGCGTTCGAGGCCGTGGGCGGCTTTGATCCTCAGTTCATGGGTTATGAGGATGACGATCTTTTCCTGCGGATTTTCCGCAAGGGCTATACAAACTACTTCTTCCCGCAAGCTGTGACCGTCTGGTGCATCAACAAGAACAGCACCTCTTACAGCATCCGCATGAGCCGCAGCCGTATGCGCTATATCAGCAAGCTCTGCGGGATGTTCGACTCCGATCCTGAGCGACGCAGCGTGTATGTGCGTGATCTGATCTTTCCGCGCTTTTGCAATCTGATCGCCGGAGAGGCTTTCAAGTCGATCTATTTTTCGCGCTACGAGCACGAAAAGCGCATGGCGCAGTATAGTGACGAACTGGTGGGGATGCTCGATACCTTCGCATCCCTGGTGGCAGCCAATACGCGGCTGCGCCTTGAGGACCGTCTCAAGCTGCGGCTCTATCTGCTGTGCCTGAGACAAAGGTCGCGCCGTATGCTGGTCGTGCCCTATACGATTGCCCGTGTTCTGCGCCGTCTCGGTCTGGGTTTTCGCGCTAGGCGGTGATCCCGCTGACGTATGGGAAGTCGCCATTTTGGGTTTGGTGGCGTGCTGAGCGCGATAAGACGGCCACTCGGCGGTGTCAGGCACAGCGCACCCTTACTTGCCGCCGGTAAAACCGCGGCAGCGCAGAGGGCGTCAGGCTGCCTTGGGAAGATCCAACTGGGTGATCTTCCAGTGCCACTGCTCGAATTTCATATGCACAATGGCCGGTTTCTGACCAGGCGTCGTGACGAGTCCGGCTTCAAAGCGCAGAGGCGACACGAAATGAGCCGAAAGTCTGCTGTAAAGTTCGCTCATGCTCAGGGAAGCCGCAGGCTGGTGTCCTGTGACCATTTGGGAGGCGAAGGTCATGAGCAACTCAGGCGTCAGACGTGTATCAATCGCATGCGAGACAGCACTGGTGGCGAAGGATGAGCCGAAATCCGGCAGATCGTCAGAAGCTGGCGGTGGTCCGATCAGCGCATCGATCGCCTCGGTTTTCAGGCTGGTCGTCAGCGCACTCCAGTCGATATGCTGGGCAAGGGTCGTCGTGTCATGCGTGCGCAGGGCAGAGGAGAGCGACCAAAGCGCCAGATAAGGCGAGAGCGCATAGATGCAGACAACGGCAACCATCAGGGCGCCAGCAATATGAGGCAGCTTCCTGCTGGATGGCCATGACAGCCTGTCCGGGAACGTTGCGAGTTCTACGGGCATTCCTGCCGGGGGCAATCCTGCGGGGTCTCTCATTTCTTTTCTCTGCAACTGGCGAAAGGGACGTGAACACGCAGCCTATGCGTGCCTTTATCGATCAAGCCGGTAACAAGCCTGGTTCCGAATGGCAGATGCCTCTGTTTTCTTCACTGAACATCACTATGCTATGGGATCACGCAGGCTTTTGTCATCTAAATCCTGAAAGCCGATGAAGTTTTCTTTCCAGCCCGGATTCCCTCTTCGCAATGTCGTCCATCTTGTCTGATCTGACCTTCACCGACGAGGAACTGCACCGCTATTCACGCCATATCCTGCTGCCCGAAGTGGGTGCATCAGGGCAGGCAAAGCTGCGCGACTCGTCAGTGCTCGTGATCGGTGCAGGGGGACTCGGAAGCCCGCTGTCCCTTTATCTCGCCGCGGCGGGTGTCGGTCGCATCGGGCTGGTGGATGATGACAGGGTGGAGCTGAGCAATCTGCAACGGCAGATCCTGTTTTCCACGCAGGATATCGGGGGCGGGAAGGCCGAGCAGGCGGCGGAAAGGCTCGGCGGACTCAATCCGGGTATCGAGGTCATACCGCATGACCTGCGGGTGGATGCCGATAATCTGCCCTCACTTGTCAGCCAGTACGACCTTGTTTGCGACGGCAGTGACAACTTCACAACCCGATACGCGGTGGCTGATTGCTGTCATGCCTTGGGCAAAACGCTCGTTTCGGGCGCTGTACAGCGTTTTGAGGGGAGCCTTTCCACCTTTGCTCCCCAACGTGGTGGCCCCTGCTATCGCTGTCTTTATCCCGATGCCGATGAAAACGCGGCGCTGAGCTGCGGTCAGGCGGGCATTTTCGGCGCGGTTACGGGGGTGATTGGTACGCTGATGGCGACTGAGGCCCTGAAGGAAATCTTGGGTCTCGGGCGAAGCATGAGCGGTCGTGTTCTCATCTGGCATGCGCTGGAGGCGAGTTTCCGTAGTTTCGATCTCCCAGCCGATCCCGACTGTCCGTGCTGTGGCCGAGGGGCAGGGTCCGGGAGCGGGAGTGAGGGCGTATGATGCGTGTCATGGGCATTACGCTTGCAGATCGCTCGTTCGAACGGGCT
This sequence comes from Asaia bogorensis, assembly GCF_900465345.1. Taxonomy (GTDB): domain Bacteria; phylum Pseudomonadota; class Alphaproteobacteria; order Acetobacterales; family Acetobacteraceae; genus Asaia; species Asaia bogorensis_A. The sequence goes on from NZ_UEGO01000038.1 coordinate 120,269, forward strand.
CATCACGCTTTTGTGCTCGCAGCAGGGGCTCTGGCTCTGGGGCGTGAAGTCGTCCTATTCGGTGGGGGGCTGAGTGTTGCGGCGTTATGCCGGGACTGGTCCTCGCTCGACGACGTGGGGCTCGATCAGATGTTTCAGTCGCGTGGCGTTGCTGGCTTCGAAACGCTGCGTTCTGCCATTTTCGAGCTGGACGGCGAGGTGCTGGCCTGCGAAGCCGGTATGAAGGCCTCAGGTCTGACGCAGGCCGATCTGTGCCCCGGCGTGCGTATCTGTGGGGTGACGACGTTTCTGGAACGCACGATCGATGCCCAGATTCTGAGCCTGTGAAGCGGCCCCCCTCTTGCCCCGAACGCCACAACTTGGCACCCATGCACCCATGAAGACATTCCGCATCGTCTACGGCATCGGGCTGGCGATTCTGCTGCCGCTTGGCGCACAGGCAGAAGCCGCGCCCCAGACGACCAAACACGCGACTCACCATCACAAACATGGCACGGCGGCGGCGTCTGCCAGTGGCAAGAGCTCAGCACACGGTGCTTCTGCCCATCACGGTAAAACGAAAGCGACCGCGGCAAAGGCGACAGACGGGACGACCGCGGGTAGCCGCAAAAAGCGCAAGGCCGCACGTGCGGCGGAGGAAGCCCGGGCGGCTCATGCGCATCATGCGGGCAAGCATCATGTGCGCACGGCCGCAGGTGTCGCTGCCGGTGCCGCTGTAGCGGGTGCGGCGACAGCTGCCGCCCAGCCTGCCACGCCACCTGCCAGTGACGATGCTGCCGCAGCGGCTGCCGCCGCACCTGATGCACCGCCGCAGGACAAGGGAACCAACACGGGTCTGCCCTTGCCACGCTTTGCCGCAATGCGTGCCGACAAGGTGTTCATGCGCAAGGGGCCGGGTCAGCGCTATCCGATCGAATGGGTCTATCATCGCCGTGGTCTGCCGGTTGAGGTCGAGCGCGAGTTTGATGTCTGGCGTCTGATCGAGGATTCGGACGGTATGAAGGGCTGGGTCCATCAGGCGACGCTCGTCGGACAGCGCACTTTCGTGATTCCGGGGCAACCACCCGAGGGTCATGCTGCTGCAGTGGGTGAGGCCTCGGCCAAATCAGGCGACGTGATTGGCAAGGCCGATGCCCGCGTGCTGGGCTATGTGCCGAACGAGACCGAGGCACGACAGCGCCAAGGCGATACGCTGCTCTACAGCCAATCGGATGAAAACAGCGCTGTCGTGGCTGTGTTGCAACCCGGGACAGTGGGCACGCTCAAGCTGTGCCCCCAGGGGTCAACATGGTGCAAGGTGGTGGTCAAGGGCTATACGGGATGGCTTCCCAGACGTGTGTTCTGGGGGCTGTTGCCAGGAGAGACGCTTCAGCCTAGCTGAAGCTATGATATGCAACGTGCAGCAAATGGATCGGAGATCAGTATGACGTCCTCACCTCAAGCAGCTTCGGCTCAGGGTACGGGAGTGAAGAAAGAGGCCGAACAGCGCCGCACGAAGATCGTTGCGACCCTCGGCCCGGCCTCCTCCACGCATGAGATGATCCGTACCCTGGCGCTGGCCGGGGCTGACGTGTTTCGCCTGAACTTCTCGCATGGTTCGCATGAAGACCATGCCAAGCGTCACGCCACCATCCGTGATGTTGAAGCCGAACTTGGTCGCCCGCTGGCCATTCTGGCCGACATGCAGGGCCCCAAGCTGCGCGTTGGCACCTTTGCCGATGGCAAGGTGGAACTGATTGAAGGCGCACGCTTCCGTCTGGATCTGGATCGTACGCCGGGTGATGCCCGTCGCGCCTGTCTGCCGCACCCCGAGATCATGCGCGCTGCCGAGCCCGGCAGCCGCCTGCTGCTCGATGACGGCAAGATGCGTCTGCGTGTGATCTCCTGCGACGAAACGCATATGGAGACCGAAGTTGAAGTCGGTGGCTGGCTGTCAGAGCGCAAGGGCGTGAATGTGCCTGACGTTGTGTTGCCCATCCCGGCCCTGACCGAGAAGGACCACAAGGACTTCACTTTCGCGCTCGACCTTGGTGTCGAATACGTGGCCCTTTCTTTCGTGCAGCGCCCCGAGGACGTGCAGGAAGCCAAGGACATTGCCAAGGGTCGCGCCTGGATCATGACCAAGCTCGAAAAGCCGCAGGCCATGGAGCGTCTGAGCGACATCATCGCGCTTTCTGACGCTGTGATGGTGGCGCGTGGCGACCTTGGTGTCGAACTCCCTGCCGAGGAAGTGCCGATCGAGCAGAAGCGTGCCATTCGTGAAGCGCGCTTTCAGGGCAAGCCGGTGATCGTGGCCACGCAGATGCTGGAAAGCATGATCACCTCGCCCACGCCGACGCGCGCTGAGGTATCTGACGTCTCGAACGCCGTATTCGACGGCACCGATGCCGTAATGCTTTCGGCCGAGAGCGCTGCGGGCAAGTATCCGTGCGAAGCCGTCGAGGTGATGGCCCGCGTGACGCGTCGCGTCGAGAACGATCTCGAGTGGCGCATGCAGGAAGAGGCTCTTCGCCCTGACAGCGACGGCACGACCGGTGGCGCTATTGCCGAAGCCGCCTGGCATGTTGCCCAGTCGGTCTCGGCTGCCGTGATCGTGGTTTATACGCAGAGCGGCCGTGGCGCCCTGCAGATTGCCCGTGAGCGCGCTGATTGCCCGGTTCTGGCGCTGACGCCGGATGATGAAACCGCTCGTCGTCTGAACATGGTCTGGGGCGTACGCGCCATGTCCGTGGGTCAGGAAACGCCGGTTTACGGTGTTGAAGGCGTGGTCGATCAGGCGGTCGGTCTGGCCGTTTCCGAAGGCTATGCCGAGAAGGGTGACAAGCTGGTTCTGCTCGTCGGCCTTCCCTTCGGGCAGCAGGGTTCGACCAACACCCTGCGTGTTGTCACGATCTGATCAGGGTCAGGTGCGGGGCTCTGCCCCGCGCCCGGGACAGGGCGCAGTCCCTGTATCCCGATTGGCACAGGTAGACTCCCGAAGGACGAGTGTCCTTCGGTGGCGTGTGGGGCTAAGCCCCAGGACTGCCAAATGTGCGAGCCCAACATTCCTGCGGTGACATTGTCCCGCATTTCGACAAGAGCCACTTCCCTCAACACCTGATTTATTCAAACAGGTTTCCAAAGGACGACCGTCCTTTGGTGGGATATGGGGCAACGCCCCACGACGACGACCCACCATCCTCTACACTTGCCAGCAGGCAGAGGCTCAGGCCTGACGATTTTCGAGCAGGGAACGACGGATGCGTCGACCGCGCGAGATCGTATCGACAATGGTTTTCTCGTCGCCCTCGCGAATGGCCTTGGCCATGGCGGCGGCGTCCTGGCTGAAACGGTCCAGCACGCTGAGCAGGGCGTCGCTGTTGTTCAGGAAGATGTCACGCCACATGGTCGGGTCTGAGGCGGCGATACGGGTGAAATCGCGAAAGCCCGAGGCGGCAAAATCCAGCACTTCGGCACGCATGTCTTCTGCAAGCGTATCGGCGGTGCCGCAGATGGTGAAGGCGATCAGATGAGGCAGGTGGCTCACCATCGCGCAGATCGTGTCGTGATGATCGACATCCATGATCCGGATACGGGCCCCCATTTCTCTCCAGAAAGCCGCAAGACGGTCGATGTCGGTCTGCGGGGCGTGGGGGTCCGGCGTCAGGAGGCACCAGCGATCCTCGAACAGGCTGGCAAAGCCGGCATCCGGGCCTGAATGTTCGGTACCGGCCATGGGGTGGGCCGGGATATAGGCAATATCGTCGCGCAGATGGGGTGTGAGGGCGTCAACCACGCTACGGCGCGTCGAGCCGACATCGGTCAGGATCGCGCCCGCCTTGAGGTGGGGCATGATGGCCTCGGCCACCGGGGCGATAGCCCCGACGGGTACGCAGAGCATGACGCAATCAGCATCGGCGACAGCCTTGGCGAGATCGGCTGTGATCTCGTCGCCCAGATCGAGGGCGCGCACCCGATCGAGTACCGCGGGGTCACGATCGGCGACGACGAGGTGATTGACCAGACCGGGACGCTCGCGCAACCGGCGCAGGACGGAGGAGCCGATCAGACCGGGACCGATGACGCAGAGCGTCTCGAACAAGGGCGTGGTCATGAGGCTTCGCTCCGTGAGGATGTGTCAGCGTAATCGAGGGTCGTATCGGCGGATGTCGGGCGCTTGGGCTGACGCAGGCGGCGCATTTCGGAAAGCTGCCACAAGGCCATGACGGGGATACCGATGGCGATGTCACGGCCACGACGCAGCAGCGACAGGCCCAGTGAGATTTCGGCATCGACGCCGAAGAAATAGCCGAGCGCGACATAGGCGGCTTCCTGAACGCCCAGAGCGGCTGGCACAAGGAACGAGGCGGACATGAGGCCGCAAACGACACCTTCAATGGCGATGGCGCCGACAACACCGATATGGGCACCCAGCAATTCGAGTGAGAGCCAGGTAATGGCGGCGCCGCCGAGCCAGCAAAGAAGGTGGATGGTGGCTCCCAGAGCGATGCGACCGGGGCGTGACCAGAGTTGATCGAGTTCGGCCTGGAAATTATCCATGTTGTCGATCAGCGAGGTGCGCCAGCCATCGGCAATATGACGGCCCAGAAAGCGGGCGGCATAATGGATAGCAGCCCCGCCACGCTGCTGCGTCCAGATGAAACCAGCGATGCCAAGCGCAAGAAGCGCCATGCCGCCCAGAACAGGCCAGGTGAACCTGTTGGTGCCCGCATGGTCGAACAGGCAGGCGAGGGCGATGATCACGAACACGATCTGACCCAGCACCTCGGTTGTGATATCCACGATGTTGGTGGCGACAGCCGCAGGCCACTGGAGCGGGCCGAGTCTGCGGGTGAGGGTAGGGATGCTGCATGTGGCGCGTATGCCAATCACCATGCCGCCAAGCTGGGAGAAGGGCAGGCAGTTCCCGGCGGCGTCACGCACGGCGCGTGAGGCAATGGCCCGAAAGAGCCCGAGTTCGGGACAGGCACTGAACCAGGCAATGCCGAGACCGATATCAACCAGCGCCTGACCACCGACGATGGACGCAAAGCCCCCTATGCCGATACGCTGCATGGCGCTGAAAACATGACCGATGCCAAGCCAGGCCATGATTCCCGTAAGAAGGGCAAGGCCCATGAGGGCGAGAACAAGGGTGAGTGTTTTCAAGGCCAGTCGGTTCCGAACGTCGCAGGGTTGCGGAGGCGCATTGTCTGGCCAGGAACAGGCCCGGCAATGCGGGAGGTTGGACAAAGCTCCTGCGGCAATTTGCGAGTATGTGCGCTGTCGCGTGCTCGCGGCTGTCTACACCAGACAGTCAGTTTTCGCTACTGCGCGGCTCAATATGACGAAAAAGCCATCAGGCGCAGGTTGCTTGTCCTTGCGCGAGCGGTATGGTGCGGTATCGATTTGCAATAAATGAGAGCATCAGGGCCTATCATGGGTGAATACACGCTGATTACCGGCGCGACCGGCTTTGTTGGCTCGGCAGTGGCGCGTATTCTCAAGCAACGGGGCCATCGCATCAGATTGATGGTCCGTGCCGGGGCCGATCTTTCCAACCTTGAGGGGCTCGATGCCGATCTGGTGATTGGCGACCTGACGGCCCCCGAGAGCTTCGGACCGGCGCTGGAAAACTGCCGCTATCTCTTTCATGTAGCGGCGGACTATCGCCTTTGGGTGCCGGATCCGGCTGTGATGATGCGGGCCAATGTCGAGGGCACAAGGCGGCTCATGATGGCGGCACTCGATGCCGGGATCGAGCGGGTAGTCTATTGCTCATCCGTGGCGGCGCTGGGGCTCACGAAGGATGGCAGCCCGGCCAATGAACTGACGCCGGTGACCGAGCACGATGTGATTGGCGTGTACAAGCTCTCCAAATATCGCGCCGAGCAGGAAGTGCTGAAGCTTGTGCGCGAGCGCGGTCTGCCTGCCGTGATCGTGAACCCTTCCACCCCTGTTGGACCGCGTGACATCAAGCCCACGCCCACCGGACAGATGATCGTGGATGTCGCGTCGGGCAACATGCCGGCCTATGTCGATAGTGGCCTGAATATCGTGCACGTGGATGACGTGGCGGAGGGTCATGCGCTGGCGCTCGAAAAGGGCGTGATTGGCGAGAAATATATCCTCGGCGGCGAAAACTACATGCTGGGCGATCTTTTCGCTCTGATTGGCGAGGTCGCCTGTGTTAAACCGCCCCGGATCAAGCTCAAGCAGTCATGGCTGCAGCCGGTTGCTGTCGTATCCGAATGGATGGCGCGAGGTTTTGGTATCGAACCCCGTGTGACACGGGAGACCCTGGCCATGTCGAAGAAGATGATGTTCTTCACCTCGCTCAAGGCTCAGGAGACGCTTGGCTATGCGCCACGTCCGGCGCGAGAAGCGGTGGCCGATGCCGTCACCTGGTTTCGTGAACACGGACGGATTGCCACGAAATGATCAGACATTTCATGGCGGCCTCGGCTCTGGCAGCATGGGGTAAATTGCTTTTCGGGCACGGGCGTTTCTGGCGTACCGGCGAGCGTCTTGCGCCGGGGGCCGGAACAACGGCGCTGAAATCCGATGAGAAAATCTGGCCCGATGTCGCCATTGTCGTACCTGCTCGCGATGAGGCTGAATCGATCCAGGCCTGTGTGGCGACGCTGGTGCAGCAGGATTACCGCGGCAAGCTGAGCGTGATTGTCGTGGATGACGGCAGTACCGATGGTACGGGCGAGCTGGCGCGTCAGGTCGCTGATCCTCATGAACGTCTTACCGTACTTACAGGCAAGGCACGTCCTGAGGGATGGAGCGGGAAGCTTTGGGCCGTGCATCAGGGGGAATGTCTGGCGCGAGAAAAAATCGATGCCAATGGGTTCGTGCTGCTGACCGACGCCGATATCCTTCATTCCGCCCTTCATCTCGAGACGCTGGTGGAAAAGGCGGAGCGTGACGGACTCGACATGGTGTCTGAAATGGTCGTGCTGAACTGTGAAAGCGCAGCAGAACGACTGCTTGTGCCAGCCTTCGTCTATTTCTTTGCGATGCTCTACCCGTTCGAGAAGGTGAACGACCCGGCCTCGCCGGTGGCGGGGGCTGCAGGCGGGACGATACTCGTCCGTCGGTCCATGCTTGAGCGCATTGGAGGAGTCGAGTCGGTGCGGGGCGCACTGATCGATGACTGCTCACTGGCTGCCGATATCAAGAAGGCAGGCGGCAAGCTGTATCTGGGTCACAGCATGCTGGCATGGTCGATCCGCCCCTATCGGGGGGCTGGTGACATCTGGCGCATGATTGCGCGCACGGCTTATGTGCAGCTGCGCTATTCCCCGATCATTCTGCTTTGCACTGTGCTGGGAATGACGCTGGTCTGGCTGGCGCCTGTTTATTTTGCCCTGTTTGGCCGCGGGCGAGTCAGGGTCATGGGAGGCGCGTCGCTCTTTCTGGCCGTGATCTCCTTCCTGCCCACATTGTCGCGCTTCAAGCTCTCGCCGGTCCGTGCACTGGCCTTGCCGGTCGTTGCTGCCTTTTACATGGCTGCGACCCTGGGATCGGCCCTTGACCATCACCGTGGTCGGGGCGTGCAATGGAAAAGTCGTTTCTATACCGAGGAGACACATGCCTGATGAATGCGATCGGCAAACAGGTTGATCCCGTCTGGGGTGAAGCCGATGTGACTTCGGCCAAGGGCGCGGCTGACGAAAATTTTCCTGTCGGGTCATTGCTGTTTGCCAAGGGCAACAGGGCGCATGTCACGGCCTACTATAATTTCGCACGGGTTATCGACGATATGGTCGATAACGAGCAGCTCTCTTCCGAAGCCAAGATCGCTCGCTTGCGTGGCATGGAAGAAGTCGTCCGTGGTGAGCGTGAGGCACCCCAGCGGGCAGATGCCCAGACGGCCGTCATTCTGCGCCGTCATCTGCTTCAGACAAATGTGCCGCTGGAGACAGCCACAGACCTGATCACGGCATTCTGTCAGGATGCTGTGAAGAACCGCTATCAGAATTGGGATGAGCTGCTCGGTTATTGCCGGTTCTCGGCCAATCCGGTGGGGCGTTTTCTGCTGCTGCTGCATGGTGAGCGCGCGGAAACGCTGCCTTTGTCCGATGCGCTGTGCAGCGCCCTTCAGGTAATCAATCATCTGCAGGATGTAACGGCAGATCTGAAGACGCTCGATCGCTCCTATCTGCCGCAGGACATGCTGACGGCGGAGGGTGCCAAGGTGGAGGATGTTCTGCTGGCGCGCAGCAAGCCGGGGCTGCGTCGTGTGTTCGATCATCTGCTGGACGAGGTCGATCATCTCAATCGACAGGCAGCGGCTCTGCCGGGTCTGGTGCGCGATCGTCGCATGCGGGCTTATTGCGCTGTAGTGGTCACGCTCTCGCATCGTCTCGCTGCACGTCTGCGCCGGGAAGATCCGGTCGCAGGACGCGTCAAGCTGGGACGTGTTGATGCCCTGCAGGCGCTTTTGCGTGGGGTGCTGGCCCTGATACGCTAGACGGTATCATGCCAGTGCGGCTTGCTGGGGAGTGAGTCGCTCTGGCCTTGCCAGGCAGCGTTGCACATGACGCCTGTCCTTCAAAGGGGACAGGGGTGCAGCTTATGAGGAGGAAGCCTCTTCTGCGGTGAGGCGGGGCTTTGCCCCGCTTCCCGGAAGGGGACTTGCCCCTGCATCCCGGTCTTTCGACCGGGCGCTTCTGGGGCATAATTCCCTAAACCCTCATGGGGCAGGGCCCGATGAGGAAACGGATCAGGCCAGAATCTGGTCGAGCGCGGCGCAGAATGCTTCCATGTCCTTCATGGAGCCGACACTGACGCGCGACATGGTGGGCCAGATGTCCCAGTTACGGCCAATTTCGACCTTCTTGGCGGCGAAGGCCGTCTTCATCTGAGAAGCAGGCTTCTTCCAGTCCACGAGGAACATGTTGGCCTGGCTGCCGGGCACGATACGGATATTGCGCTTGGCCAGATGATCGAAGGTCATGCTGCGGGCAGCGATCATTTCATCGCGTCGCGCCTTGATGGCATCAGCCTGGGTCAGGCTGACAGCGCCAGCGGCGAGGGCCACGATGTTCAGCATGGAGATCATGTTCGGGCCGTCATAGCGCATCATGCGCTTGTGCAGGTCCGGACGGGCGAAGGAGAGACCAAGACGCAGGCCGGCCATGGCGAACATCTTGGAGAAGGTGCGCAGAACGATCACGTCCTTGCCCTGCTTCACCAGAGAAATTGCGCTCGGCGCACCCGAGAAATGGATATAGGCCTCGTCGACAATGATAACGGAGCCAGCAGGCTTGTTATCGGCCAGCCAGGCGATGTCTTCCAGCGGGGTGACAGTGCCGGTCGGGTTGTTGGGCGAGCAGATGTAATAGGCGCCTGCGTTGGGGTCAGCCTTGAGCATGGCGCGGACATCGGTGGCATAGCCGTTATGGGCCGAGAGCGGCACGCGCGTCAGCTTGATCTTCATCCAGTCGGCTGTACGCCAGGCAGCTTCATAGGTCGGGTTGGCCGTGACCAGTCCACGTTCGGGTGAGCAGAAGGTCACGACCGATCGACAGAGCGGATCGCTTGACCCCGGCCAGGGCAGGATGTGCTCTTCAGAAATGTTCTCGACGGAGGAGGCGGTGCGCAGCAGAGTGGAGCGCAGGTGATCGGGCTCATAGCGGTTGCCGAAAGGCACCTGGGCCTGACCGGCGGTAACGGCGGTCGGGAACGGGCCGGTCCAGCACTCATTGCTCCCGATGCGGATCATGTCGGGGTGGCCCACAAACGGGTCATCACCCGGTGCCTTGATGGCGGCGAAGGCGGATGAGCCGAACTGGGTCAGGGCGGCGCTCATGCCGAGCAGGCTTGTCAGGCGGCCAAAATGACGACGTGAATATCCACGTTCGAGCAAATCTTCCTTGGCTTCCTGAGTGAGGGGCGCGGTCATGAGCGTGTCTCCGGTGGCTTCGATACCGGCAAGGTGACGGCTATTCGTTTCGCTTGTCAAATCATTTTCGACACGGAATTGCGTCTGGCCTGTCAGTATTCGTTCTTTTCCCCCTTGAGAGGGATTGAAGTCGGAAGATTATTGCCGCCCGCGTAGGTGAGGATCAAGATTGTTGGTGTGTCGCCCGAGACTCCACGATGGGCATCGTTAACGCTTTCCGCAAAAGCCTCGCCCTGATGGAATACATGGCTCGCGCCGCTGGCCTTGTCCTGAATCGTGAGCTGGCCCTGCAGCACATAGCCTGCATTGGGCACCGGATGAGTGTGCCAGGGCAGAGCCGTGTGGGGCGGTATGGTCAGGCGTATCATGCTCAGCGTTGGCGCACCGGGGGGATAGGCTGTGTAGGGCTTGCCGTTCCATGAGCGGTCGGCCTTGAGCAGGTGATCGGCGTGGGCCGAGGCTGTTTCCTGCGCATGGGACTGACCCGCCACGAACAGTGAGGTCGAGACGACGAGAGTGAGACCGAGCATGGCGTGTGCGCTGCGGTGGATAGGTAGTCTGGCGATGGAGAAGGACATGGGTCAGGGCTCCGGAGGATGGGATAAGTGACGCGAACTGAACGTTTGCCAGACGGCATGGATTTTGCTGTTTGACCTTTTGCAGGTAAAAGGCGCTGCACTTGGATGATACAGGGATGAAGCGGTGAGCGGGTTTCAACAGGAAGCGGTGCTGGGCTGTTCCACGGCCGATCTTGAGCACGTCCGTGCCATTGTAACCCGGGCTGGCACATCTTTTGCCAAGGGCATGAAGATCCTGCCTGCCGAGAGGCGTTTTGGCATGTTCACGGTCTATGCCTTCTGCCGCGAGGTTGATGACATTGCCGATGGCGATGTGCAGGTGCCTGATCGTGCCTTGGCCCTGAAGGAATGGCATGCCCGTATTGATCGCCTGTATGAGGGCGAGACGCGCGATGCCCTGGACAGGGCCCTGGTTGCGACAATCACCCGCTTTGGTCTGCGCAAGGAAGATTTTGCTGCGGTAATCGATGGCATGGCCATGGATGCTGCAGGCCCGATCGTCGCCCCCGATGAGGCAACCCTCGACCTTTATTGCGATCGTGTTGCCTCTGCCGTCGGGCGTTTGTCCGTTCGGGTCTTTGGTGATTCATCGCCTGAGGCGGATCGCGTGGCGCATCATCTGGGGCGTGCCCTGCAGCTGACGAATATCCTGCGTGATATTCAGGAAGATGCCGATCGCGGTCGCCTTTACCTGCCGCGCGAGCTGCTCGTGCGTTACAACGTGCCGACCGACCCGCAGGAAGCGGTGTATGCCGTCGGGCTCGACCCGCTGGCCCGTATCCTGGCCGTGCGCGCCAAGGATCATTTCCGGGAAGCAACACGCGCGATGAAGCGATGTGATGGTGTCGCCATGCGCCCCGCGCGCATCATGGCTGCCTCTTATCGCCCCATTCTGACAGCCCTGCTGCGTCGCGGGTGGCGTCATCCGGACCAGCCCGTGAAAATCAGCAAGGCAGCCCGTATCCTGCGCTCCCTCATTGCCTATTATCGCTGACCCATGACGCATGTGCATATCATCGGTGGCGGGCTTGCCGGTCTCTCTGCCGCAGTCGATGTGATCGGTCGTGCCGGCGTGACGGTATACGAGGCGGGGCCAGCCTGTGGCGGGCGGGCGCGCTCTTATTATGACAAGGCGCTCGATGCGCGTATCGATAATGGCAATCATCTGCTGCTGTCCGCCAACAAGGCGAGTTTTCGGTATCTCGGGCTGATCGGGGCGGAAAAGACCCTTACCGGACCCCGAGCCCCGATATTCCCGTGGTTTGACCTCGAGGCGGGTCTTGGCTGGACGCTGCGCCTGTCGCGTGGCCGGTTTCCGTTCTGGGCGCTGTCCAGGGCGCGTCGGGTGCCGGGCATGAAGCTTAGCGAACTGTCCATGCTGGCCCGTATTCTCAAGGCGGGTCCGGATGAGACGGTCAGTGCCTTCATGGGCACGGGTATGCTGACCCATCGGCTTGTCGAGCCCTTCGCCATTTCGGCCCTGAACACACCTCTGGAGACCGCCAGCGCATCGCTGCTGGCCGCGATCGTGCGCGAAACGCTCGCTCTTGGTGGCGAGGCCTGTTGCCCCTGGTATCCGGCCGAGGGGCTCTCGGAGAGTTTTGTTGATCCTGCCATCGCCCATCTGACCCGCCTGCAGGGCGAGGTTCGGTGTGGTACGCGTGTTTCTGGCCTCGACGTGGCACAGGGCCGTGTCACCGCGCTGCGTATCGGTAGCGAGACGGTAGCACTCGGGCCGGAAGACAAGGTGGTCTTTGCGGCCCCTTCACCCGTCGCACGCACCCTGCTCGGGCCGCATCTGCCCGGTTTCACAGCGCCCGATGCCTATGAAAGCATCATCAACGTGCATTACCGTCTGCCTGCGCCTGTTCAGGCACGAGGGATGCTGGGCAAGGTCGGTTTCGTCGGGCTGGTAGGTGGTATTGCGGAGTGGATCTATCTCAAGGGCGAGATACTTTCCGTCACCGTAAGTGCCGCGAATCGCTATGCGACCCATGATAATGAGGCGCTGATTGCGACGATCTGGTCGGAGATCCGCCAGTCTGTCGGGCCCGTAGTGGCGGGTGGACTACCCGAGGCCGTGCCGCCTGTGCGGCTGGTCTGTGAGAAGCGGGCGACTTTTGCCGCAACACCGGCGCAGGACCGCATGCGGCCGGTCGCCCGTACTGCACTGGGCAATTTGGCTCTGGCCGGAGACTGGACACAGACAGGGTTCCCTTCGACCATTGAAGGGGCGATCCGTTCAGGCGTCGAGGCGATCAGGGTTCTGGATCTCTGATAACCTGTATGCAGACAATGCTGTCTGTTGCGCAGAAAACTGTGATACGGGCATCTGTCATATCAACGACACATTCAAGCTGGGAAAAGGACAAGGGCGGACAATGTTGATCTATTCCGACGTTCTGGAGCGTCACGAAGCCGAAATTCCGGCCGAGGCGGATATGGGCCAGGTGCGTCAGGCTATCGATTCAGCCCATGCCGCTCTGTCAAATCGGCAGAATGATGATGGCCACTGGGTGTTCGAGCTGGAAGCCGACGCCACGATCCCGGCTGAATATGTGCTGCTCGAACATTATCTAGATCGTATCGATGATGAGAAGCAGGCTCGTATCGGCAATTACCTGCGGCGCACTCAGGGCTCACATGGTGGCTGGGCGCTTTATCACGATGGCGGATTTGACCTCTCTGCTTCCGTGAAAGCCTATTTTGCCCTCAAGGCGGTTGGTGATGATATCGAGGCGCCGCACATGAAGCGCGCCCGCGAAGCCATTCTCGACCGGGGCGGCGCTGCGCGCGCCAATGTGTTTACCCGTATCCAGATGGCGCTGTTCGGTGAAGTGCCCTGGCGCGCCACGCCGGTCATGCCGGTCGAGCTGATGCTGATGCCCAAGGCGGCACTCTTCTCGATGTGGAACATGTCGTACTGGTCGCGCAGCGTGGTGGCGCCCATGCTCGTTCTGCGCACGCTCGAGCCGCGTGCGATCAACCCGCGCAATATCCACATCCAGGAGCTTTTCATCACCCCGCCCGAAGAGGTGAAGGACTGGATCCGTGGGCCTTACCGCTCGATCTGGGGGCATGTGTTCAAGAAAGTGGACACCATGCTCCGACCGATCGAGCCCCGTTTTCCTGCGGCCTTGCGCAAGAAGGCCATCAAGGTTGCGCTCGACTTTATCGAGCCCCGTCTCGGCGAGGGTGGTCTGGGCGCAATCTACCCGGCCATGGCCAATGTGGTGATGATGTATCGTGGCATGGGCGTGCCGGATAATGACCCGCGCGTGGAACTGGCCTGGAAGGGTATCCAGGAATTGCTGGTCAGCAATGGTGACGAGACCTATTGCCAGCCCTGCGTCTCTCCTGTGTGGGATACAGGGCTGTCGGGTCTTGCGCTGGCCGAGGCATCATCGGGTCCCGATGCGACACGCCCCAAGGAAACGCGTGAAGCCCTCCGGCGCAGCATGGACTGGCTCCGCAAGCGCCAAATTCTGAACGTCAAGGGTGACTGGGCCATCAACTGCCCGGATGTGCGCCCCGGAGGCTGGGCGTTTCAGTACGAAAACGACTATTATCCCGATGTGGATGACACAGCCGTTGTCGGCATGCTGCTGAACCGCGAGGACCCCGAGGGAAACCAGGAGGCCATCGCACGCGCCCGCGAGTGGATCGTGGGTATGCAGAGCACCAATGGGGGGTGGGGTGCATTCGACATCGACAATGATCTCGATGCGCTCAACCATATTCCCTTTGCCGATCATGGGGCCCTGCTCGACCCCCCGACAGCGGATGTCTCGGCGCGATGCGTTTCATTCCTCTGTGAACTGGGTTTCCCGGAAGACCGGCCCGTGATCGAGCGGGGTCTGGCCTATCTGCGTCGCGAGCAGGAACCGGAGGGTTGCTGGTTTGGCCGCTGGGGCACGAATTACATCTACGGCACATGGTCGACCCTGTGTGCGTTCAATATTGCAGGTGTGCCGCATGACGACCCTGCGGTCGAACGCGCCGTGGCCTGGCTTGAGAGCGTGCAGCGTGAGGATGGCGGCTGGGGTGAGGATTGCGCCTCATACGAGGGTGCGACACCGGGAGAGTATGACAAGAGCCTGCCGACCCAGACAGCCTGGGCCATTCTGGGGCTCATGGCCGTCGGACGTCGTGAGACACCGGCGGTCAAGCGCGGGATTTCCTATCTTGTTGCCCAGCAGAACGGTCAGGGTGAGTGGGAAGAGCAGCCCTATAATGCGGTTGGTTTCCCCAAGGTGTTCTATCTGCGTTACCACGGGTACAAGCAGTTCTTCCCGCTCATGGCGCTTTCGCGTTTCCGTAATCTCGGTCTGAGCAATTCAGGCCGCGTCGAGTACGGTTTCTGACATGCTGGGTGTGTTGGCCGGGTTGGAGGCTGAAGCACGCCTGATCAGGCCCCATGTGCCGCAGTCACCCGTTGCGCTCAGCGGGGCAACGCGTGATGGCGCTCTGCGCGGGATCGAGCGGCTGCTGGCCGCAGGGGCGACGGAATTGCTGTCTTTTGGTTGCGCGGCGGGTCTGGCGCCCGATCTGATGCCGGGAGCGATTATCATCCCGCAATGGGTAATGGTCGACGGGCAGCGCCTCAGAACTAATTCCGGGCTCTCACGGCAATTTGGCGTAGGGCGAGACGGGGTGCTGCATGGCGGTATCCTGCACAGCGACACGATTGTTGCGACGGCGACCGAGAAAAACAGCTACCATGCCCAGACAGGTTGCCTGGCCGTTGATATGGAGAGCGGTCTTGTGGCGCGCACCGGCCTGCCTTTTGCCGTGCTGCGCGTGATCTGTGATGACTCCCGGCGTGATCTGCCGCCTGCAGCGCTGGATGTGCTTGATGGAGGGCGTATCTCTCCCATGCGACTGCTCGCCAGTCTGGGCCGACAGCCCGGGCAGATACCGGCCTTGATGGCGCTCGGTCGTGACGCGGCGAAAGCACGGCGAGCCATGGCAGGCTTCCTATCCGGCCTATCCTGAGCAGATTTCGTCGCCAGACAGTGCGATCTGCATGGAATATTGGATTACTCGCTATGAGTCATCAGGGCCCAAGGTATGGGATGCGCCCCTGCAATAAATAATTATATAGTTTCCGAGTGTGAAATAAATGGAAACAAACGTTAAGGGTGGCGATACCGGGGAAGTTTTGCATCACGCTCCCGGTATCGCCACCCTTATGAACGATAATACTATGGCCGAAAATAGGCGCTGATTTGTAAAAGCGTCTTTTTTCCAGGTTTTTTGGTACCGTTTCATTGGCGCGCTTCATCTTGAAGAAATTCAGGATGTGATAATGTCGGTCAGAAAACAGCGTTCAGACTATTGATGCCTCTGTATCGTCTTTCTCTGCTGCTCAGGGGAAGTTCGAAGATGCGTCTTGGGCGCTAGCGTTAGCAGGCCAGGCCGATGGTCTCTCTTGGGTCACCTGTTGCATTCTCGACGTTCACCAGGTCTCGTTAGAAGCGGTAATGTTATAGATAACAAATTTATGAGATATGGCTGTTTCGTCTGGCCCCCCGTTCGTCACCTGTGCCATGGTTCTCTAATGAAGGGATGATCCGGCGTCCGGGCCGGACATGATCGGGTTGTCCCGCGGCTGCTGGAACGTCACAGGTCATCCGGGCCTATGACCCAACATGCCGATGAAGGTCAGGCAATGTAATGTCCCTGAGCACCGGCTAAGGCCGATTGCTTCTCGGGAAGGCTGTCAAGCGCGTCGAGCAAAACAGTGGGGACAGTTCAGGGCCGCTTTCAAGAGGGAGAAATTCCTGATGAATATGCCCGCTTTCTGCTTTCAGACCGTACCCACAATCAGGATGGAATGGGGAGGGATCTCTGGCCTCGGGCAGGATCTCAAAGGCCGGTTTTCTGTCACCTCCGTGCTTCTGGTGACGGATTGCGGTCTGGCCCGTTCAGGCTTGCTGGAGCCTGTTATCGCTTCTCTTTCTGCTGCCGGTCTGAAGATCACGCTGTTCGATGGCGTCGTTGCTGATCCCCCCGAGTCCATATTGCTGGAATGTGTGGCCGTCGGGCGGAAGGCCGCCGTGGAACTGGTGCTGGGGTTGGGCGGCGGGTCATCGCTCGACGTTGCCAAGATGGCGGCGGTGCTGCTCGGCACGACCCATCAGCCTCTTGCAGACATGTATGGTGTGGATCGTGTCGAGGGCAGGCGGTTGCCTCTCGTGCAGGTGCCCACTACTTCCGGGACAGGGTCAGAGGTCACGAATGTGGCAGTCATCACCCTTGATGGAACGAGAAAGAGCGGTGTGGTCGCCTCGCAGCTTTTTGCCGATTATGTGCTGCTCGATGCCGAACTGACACGCGGTTTGCCGCCTCTCCAGACGGCGGCGACCGGGCTGGATGCGATGGTCCACGCCATTGAGGCCTATACAGGCAAACGACGCAAAAATCCTGTGTCGGATCACCTCGCCCGATCGGCCCTGCGTTTGCTGGGCAGGAATCTGGTTACAGCCTGCCGGGAACCCGATAATCGCCCTGCGCGCGAGGCGATGTTGCTCGGCGCCATGTTGGCCGGGCAGGCCTTTGCCAATTCACCGGTTGGTCTTGTTCATGGCATGGCTTATCCGCTTGGCGGGTATTTCCATGTGCCGCATGGTTTGTCCAACGCACTGATGCTTGCTCATGTGCTTCGGTTCAACATGCATGAAGCGGCCGGGCTCTACGCTGAACTTGGCGATGATCTTGGCGTGACGCAGGGCGGTACGCCCGCCGAAAAGGCAGAGACATTCATTCGCTTCATGGAAAATCTGATGGATGAAAGTGGTCTGCCGCGTCGTCTGCGCGATGTCGGGGTCACCGAGGAGTCGCTGCCCTCTCTGGCAGCGGATGCGATAACCCAGACCCGTGTTCTCGTGAACAACCCTGTCCCGATCACCGAGAATGAGATGATCGGGCTGTATCGTCAGGCGTTCTGAAAAGCGCAGAAATCTTGCTCTGTGCCTCAGGCGGCCGGAGCGAGATAACGTTCCACGAGGCTGATGAAGAGTGCTGCGCCGGGGAGGATGTTGTCGTCGTTGAAGTCGAACCCGCCATTATGGAGCGGGGTGCCGTTGCAGCCCTCGGTACCGTTGCCGATGAACCAGTAGCAGCCATTGGGATGCGCCTGCAGCATGAAGGCAAAATCCTCGCTCCCCATGAAGGGCGGGCTGTCATGGCAATGATCTGCTCCGAACAACGCGGCGGCGGTGCTGCGGGCAAAGTCGATGGCCTTGCCGTCATTGACCAGCACAGGGCTGCCATTCAGATGCTCGACCACGGCTGCGCAGTCATTGGCGGCTGCCGTATTGGTGGCGATGTCCGTAACGCGTTTAAGAACCAGCTGGCGGACTTCATCGGTCATGGTGCGGATGCTCAGGAGCAGCTCGGCCTTGTCAGGGATGACATTGGCCGCACTGCCGGAATTGAGCGCACCAATCGTGACCACGGCAGGCGCAAAGGGATCGACATTGCGCGAGACGATACTTTGCAGGGCCAGTACCAGCTGGGCAGAGGCGACGATCGGGTCATGCGACTTCTGGGGGAAGGCACCATGACCGCCCGTTCCCTTGAGCGTGATGCGAACGGTATCCGAGGACGCCATGCTGGCATTTTTATGGAAATAGAAATTACCGCTGGGGAAGCCGGGCATGTTGTGCTGGGCAAACAGGATATCGCAGGGGTATTTCTTGAACAGCCCGTCATCGATCATGCGGCTTCCGCCACATAAAAGTTCTTCGGCAGGCTGGAATATCAGATGCAAAATACCATCGAAGGGCTTTTTTTCGGCAAGATAGCGTGCGGCGCAAAGCAGCATCGTGGTGTGGCCATCATGGCCGCACATATGAGAAACGCCTGACTGGGCGCTCTGCCAGGGCAGACCGGTCTTTTCGAGAATGGGGAGCGCATCCATCTCGGCACGCAGCCCGATAACCTTGTTGCTGGTTCCATGGCGCATCGTGGCGACAAGACCAGTACCGGCAAAGCCACGTTCGATCGTATAGCCCCATGACTGGAGCTTTTCAGCAACGATATCGCTGGTGCGTTTTTCATCGAAACCGAGCTCAGGATGAGTATGCAGATCATGCCTCAGGGCAACGAACTCATCCTTGAACGACGCAAGATCCTTGAGAAGGGTAGACACGGTGGCAGCCTCTTTCATTCATGCGGGCCTCTGGCAATGGGGCCCTGCTTGACTGAGTCAACGATTATCGAGGCGGAGTGGTTGGCGCTGGCGGGGTATCACAAGATGTCGATCCGCAAGTCAGCGCCGGTTTGCCGTGCCGACGGGAAGGCGAGGAGCACGGCACACACAGCACATCCTGTGGGTGGGCTGTGTGATGACTGAAGGCCAATGGCTGATCAGGTCTGGTATTTAGCCCTGACCGAGTCCCGTTCGGCTGATCAGGATGAGATAGAACAGGAATACGGCATCGAGCCCGAGCACCATTGGGGTGAGGCGGACAAACTGACGCGTGACGACGAGCATGAGGGAGTAGAACAGCAGCCCGAGCGCAAGGCTGATCATGAAATTACCGGTGAGCACGGCAATGAGTAGCATGAAGGCCGGCGTCAGCAAGGCCTCCTGCGAATGGTTGGCGGCCTGCCCCAGAGCAGAAAGCATTGAGAGGCCGACGAGGATGAGCACCGGTGCGGTAGCCTCGGGGGGAATCATGACGATGAGCGGCCAAAGCACAGAAGAGGCAGCGAAAAGCA
Organism: Asaia bogorensis; assembly: GCF_900465345.1. GTDB lineage: Bacteria > Pseudomonadota > Alphaproteobacteria > Acetobacterales > Acetobacteraceae > Asaia > Asaia bogorensis_A. The sequence continues at coordinate 139,469 of NZ_UEGO01000038.1, forward strand.
GTGCCACGACCAGCGCCGTCAGCCCTGTACGACCGCCAGCCTCGACCCCCACAAGGCTCTCCACATAGGCCGAGACTGTGCTGGTGCCGAGTGCCGAACCGATGATGCTGGCAGAGCCGTCAGCTGCAAAAGCTGCGCGCCCCAGCAGGGTGGTGCCATCAGGCTTTGTCAGACGTGCCCTGTTGGCGACACTGTACATGGTGCCTGTCGCATCGAAGAAATCACTGATCAGGAAATAGAGCGTGATGGGCAGCAGCAATTCGAGATGGGAGAAGAAATCTCCGAAGTTGAACGGGAAAAGCAGGTGGGTGGGATAATGGGGCCACTCGACCACCTGGCCTGGCAGGCTTGCCATAGGATGGCCGTTCTTGTGCACGAACAGGCTGACAAGGGTGACGGCCAGAATGGTGATGAGCATCCCGGCGGGGACGCGCATTACCATGAAGACACCCGCCAGAAACACGCCGAAAAGCGTCAGCAGCACCGAAGGGTCGCTGAGGGCACCAAAATGAAATCCATCGCCTGCCGGGACGGCAAGCCCACCTGTCACCATGCCAAGACGGGCAATGAAGATCCCGATAGCGACCTGAATGCCGAGCACGATCGGTTCGGGAAAGGCCTGGATAATGCGATGCCGGAGCTTCGTGACGGATAGCGCGGTAAAGGCCACGCCTCCGAGCAGCACGATGGTGAACGCCGTGCGCACATCGACATGCATCTGTCTGACAACGATCTGGGCAAAGATCGCATTGCTGCTCATGGCGGGGGCCAGCGCAATGGGCATATTGGCAAACAGGGCCATGAGCAGCGTGCCGCAGATGGCTGCGGCAATGGTGGTCATGATCATGTCATGCTGGGCAAGCCCGGCATTGGCCATGATGGCAGGGTTGACCGCCATGATATAGGCCATGGCACCGAATGTCGTGAGACCAGCCAGCACTTCGCGCTGAATGGTCGAGCCGCGCTGGCCGATACTGAAGCGACGTTCCAGCCAGGAGGAAAAGGGAGAGGCAGACACGTAGGGCGGGCTCCGGGCAGGAAAGGGGCGTCGCGTTCTTCTAGGTGGGCAGAGGGCGTGACGACAAGGGGTATGAGGCGTCTCTCACCGGTCCCTGCATCACAACCCGCGCGTCCTGTTTCATCGCACGGCCGGGATGCCATCCAGACAGATAGGCCATCAGACCGTAAGCTCACCCGCAAAGCGGTTTGATGGGCGGCGTTATTGAATGGCGCGATAACTGTCCCTCAGGCCACTCTGCAGGGGAGTGAGCGTGCCGTCGTTGTTTTCGGGCAGCAGGCCAAGAAGCATCATGATCAGTGGATAGACATCGACATTGTCGATGGTGGGCAGGGTCTTGTGCGGAACGAAGGCCGGGCCTGCTGCGATGAAAGTGGCCAGCATGTCCGGCGCCTGATTGTCGTAGCCGTGCCCGCCCTTTGAGATATGATCATGGGCATCGCGGGCAAGCGTCCAGCCGTTTTCAGCCAGGCAGAGCCATGCAGGTACGCGTGGATTGGTGCCGTAATGCAGCCTGGGCGGAATCTGGGCCTTGGGCCAGCAGGTTGCATGCTCATGGGGGGCGGACAGGGCGCGGGCAAGCTCGCGTTCATGCCCCGGTACAGGATTGATGCCGGCATAAGGGCCTGCCGTCACCACGTTCATGGCCTGTGCCGGCGCAAGAGAGGTAAGGGAAATGACGCGTTGGGGGCTGAGCGCCGTCATGCCGTGATCGGAAACGATAATGAGATTGGCCTGGACGTGACGCTGTTTCAGGCCAGCGATCAGGACTCCGAGCGCGTTATCGACTTCATGAACGGCCTGTCTCGTTTCGGGCGCAGAGGGTCCATCTACATGGCCGTGATGATCGACCCCATCGAAATAGAGCAAAGACAGGGCCGGGCGCTTTTCAGCGGGGCGGTCGAACCATGAAAGGACTGTCTCGACGCGTTTTGCCGGTGTGATCTTGGGGTCGAAATGATACCAGATTTCGGGGCGCGTGTTGAGTATGGGGACATCCGATCCCGGCCAGAAAACAGAGGCACTCATCAGACCGTGCATCTGGGCGGTAACCCAGGCCGGTGTGCCGTTATTCCACCAGCGTGGATCATCGACGCCGGTATGATGCCCCACACTGAAGGTCTCGCCGGGAATATCCGGGTCGGTCATGGTGTTGCCAACCACGCCGTGATGGTCCGGGCGCAATCCAGTTGCCAGCGTATAGTGATTGGGGAAGGTGATTGACGGGAAGGAGGGGCGCATGGGCGCGAACACCCCCTCATCCGTCAGACTGTCCAGCACCGGCGTGTCAGCATGGTGAAGATAATCGGGCCTGAAGCCGTCGATTGAGACCAGGATAACAGGTGGCAAGCCGCTCTGGGTGTCTGTCTTGGCAGGTGTGGCAGGAGCCTCGCAGCCAGCCAGACATAACAGAGCGGTGAGGAACAGGGATTTGCGCGCCATCCATGCAGACTGGCAGGATGGCGCTTGTTGATCAATCGTGATGATGCGGGTGACGCCCGATATCACGCTCCTGTCTCAGTTCTGCTTCAGGCGTTCCTTCCAGACAGAATGGATCTGCTTGCGGCTCAGCTTCTTGCCTTGGGGCTGCGACGCGGGGGCATTGGGCTGGACAGTTGCGGCGCCAGCGCCAGTCGTGCTCCCCGGCTTGATCCCGGCAGCCGGGTTGGCGTTGGCCTGACCCAGCGCATCCTCACACGCACTGCCCTTGCCGACACCGAACTGGATGGTGGGCAGGAGGGCAGCCGGAGGGAAGGCGATGGCCAGCCCAGCCGTGGCAGCAGCACGACCGATGATTTCGGCCCCCGGCATGATGGTGGGGCTCTTGAGCTGGCCGCTGATATTCACGCGTCCGGGGAACGAGAGGATGTTGAACGAGGTCGAGCGGGTCGTGACGTGATAGTCCAGCGTCTCGTTGCGCAGATTGACGGTTCCGCCACCCAGCGTGCGGGTATTGTTTGTCATGAGCAGCAGGGAGTTGGTGCTCAGGATACCCTGACGCAGCGGCATGTCAGCAATGAAACATTTCAGGTCGGAGCGCTGGGGGATGCCGAGTGCCGAAAGGATAGCACTGCCCACCTTGAGCCCCATGAGGTCGGGTAGAAGCGCAGAGACATCACCACCATGATCGACCACCAGCGTGACGCCACCATCACCATGGCCCAGGAGGGAGGCAATGGAGTTGCCGGTTGCGGCAAGGGTGATATGGCCACCAAGCGTGCCCTCACCCTTGAAGGTTTCTGTAGCCTTCATCAAACGCTGGATCGACAGGCGTGATACGTCGACCTTGAAATGGGTCTTGAACTGGCCATTCGGGGCGGGATCGAGCGCACCGGACAGGCCCAATGTACCGTTGCCCACGGCGAAATTGAGCTTGTTGATCGTGATCGCACCGTCCTGCACAACGATATCGGCCAGGATATCGTCAAGCGGCATATCCTTGTTTTCGATATGGTCACCCTTATAGACGAGATGCGCATTGACCGAGTTCAGCTTCGGGACATTGATGGGTGTCGAGGGAAGGATACGGTCGCTTGTCGAAGCCCTCTTGCCCTCTTCATGACCGGGCTTGGCTCCAATGAACCCGCCGAGATCCTTCAGATCCACATTGTGCGAATGCAGGTTGGTATCGACCGTGATGGGCTTGGTCTGAGGATCGACAGCAATCGTGCCGCCGATATCCGATGAACCCATCTTGCCGGCAAAATTGGTGAAGCGGATATGGGCTGCCGTGTAATCGAGATTACCCGAGATGCTGTAAGACGGCGTCTGTGGGATGGGAATTCCCGTCAGGGCGTAAAGCAGCGACATGTCAGGACCTGCGAAATGCAGGACGAGTTTCGTGCCCTTGAAATGCAGGGGGTCATCAACCGAGCCACGAAGCGTGACGTAGGTGGGTCCGTTTTCCAGTCGGGCATCGATCGGATAGGGACGGGTGGAATTGGTGAGCGTCAGGAGCGAGCCACCCACGATATGGCCTGAGATCGGTGCCTGCGCGTAGCGCCCCTTCAGATCGACGACGATGGTACCATCCTGATCGCCCTTGGCCGGCGTCGTATGAAGCAGGACATGCATATCCGTCTTCAACTTGGCCATGGCGACGCGGATATCGCCATCGGTGATCGTTACCGTGCCGATTTTGGGCAGAGGGGTGGATTGCTGCGGCGATGCGGGCTCGGGCTTGGCGTTCGGATCGGTGAACGTATAGTTGTTGCGCCCGTTGGCCAGAGCGACGATATCGCCCTTGGGCGTGTCGAGCGCGATCAGAGGCACCTCAAGCCCTTTATGGGTGATGTAATGCCAGACATTGACGGCTACCGTCGCTTTTTTGGCGCTGGCAAACAGCTCTTTCTCTGACTCGAAACCTTCGGGCTGATGGATCTGAAGGTCATCAACCGCGACTGTTGTCGTCAGGCCAAGTCGGACATGCAGGTGAGCAATGGTGACGGGACGGTGCAGGGCTGCGCTGGCACGCCGGTTGACCAAGGGTACGAACCAGTCCCAGTTCCACAACAGAATGAGCAGCACGAGGATGACTGCAAGTGCGCCCGATATGATGGCAAGCGCTCTGCGCACAGGGCGTCGCCGTGGCGGGTTCGGGGGGTTTCCGGTTTCTGCCACGGTCTGTGCCTTTCTGCTGCCTCTGGACGCCAATGGGGACAGAGGAGAGTGGGGCGTATTGCAGGGGCCGTTTTTCCGGCACCCGCAATGAAACAATCCACACGTCGCCCCTGTCCCGGGTGATCCGTTGATTACGAGATTGGCAGAAAGGAGTTCCTGAGAAGCCTTATGGCGGCTTTGTTAGGTAGATGAAAAAACCGGCTGGTCGGTCGCCCGGGATTCGCGTTTCGGTCTCAGGCCTGGGCTAGCCACGGCGGAATCAGGCCGGGATAACGGGTCTGGAGCAGCCCCCGCTTGGAGGTGGGCAGGTGGGCAATGGCACAGGCGATGGCATCGGCCTGAGGCGCCCGCAGCAGATCGAGCCCGAGGCAGAAATCATGCAGCGTGTCGCCATAACTGCGCAGGGCAAGGAAGGGGCGGATGCGCGACAGGATAGATTGCGAGGGTGTCACGGGCTGGGGGGTGAGCCTGAGCGATGCCGTCGGCTCGAGCGCTATGGCGCCGGTTTCGTCACGCGAGAGCCATTGCGCACTGGCAGGGAGGAAGAGGGTCATTGCCTGCGCGTCATCATCGCATGCGTCTGAATGGACGGGCACCCAGTGGGTGAGGAACGCACCCGGCGCGGTAGGGGCTGTGTCGATGGCGGAGGGCAGAAGAAGGAAGCCATTCGGCTGAGACAGATCGTCATCCTGACGGGCCTCGACATGCTCCATGACGAGCAGGACCTGCTGCCCCTCACTCGTGACGTCAACAGCCGGAAGGAAGGTCAGGCGATGCGAGAGGGGATCATAAGCCAGTGTCTCACCGGCCGATGTGACGAGTGAGGCAAAACGCAAGGGACGTGGCGAGGTCATGCTCTGATGGCTGCGTATGCTCAGCGAGGTGTCAGGCATGAAGCTCAGGCTGTTCTCCTGAATATCCTTGCGCATGCGCCAATAGAACGTATCGAGCATGACCCGCCCGAGGCGGGCCGCGTACTCACGGGTAGCTGCCAGGAAACGCCGGGGTTCGAGATCCTCGACCTCGTTGCGGTTGAAATGCGACCACAAATCGGGTGTTGCCTGACCTGAAGCGGGGAGTCGGGCAAGGCGGCTGGTGTAGTGTGTCAGATTGCGCGTCAGGTAATGCAGGATACGCGCACCCTGCCAGTTTACCGGGGCCTCGGGGTCGAACAGGGTGCCATCGGCCCGGTAATAACGCTCCGACGCAATAGCCCAGTGACAACCATCGATGAACTGCCCGGTGAAGCAGTCAGGGCGAATGAATGTCTTGCCTGGACGATGATCTGCGAATTCCAGCGGCGCACGTCGCGTATAGGCAGAGGTCGGCGACTCGGTCGGGCGGGTAACATGGCCGTTGGAGCCGAAAATGGACCAGTTGAGAAAGATGCCGTCGGCCTGATCGAAGCGGGACAGAAAGCTGCTCATATCGGGAGCGGATTCAGGAGAGACGTATTCGTCGCTCTCGAGGCAGATCACCCAGTCGAACCGGTTCCGGCAGGACTCGATGGCAAGGCCGTAAGCATCAGATCGACGCTCGGCGTAAGAGGATTTGTCATCAGGGCGAGTGCGCTGCGGCTCGACGGGCAAAATAGACGCTGCGCTCTGAATGACATCCCATGTGCCATCGGTGGAATGATCGTCAATCACGATCAGCGCATCGAAGCCGACCGCCAGATGATGGGCCATCCACCAGCCGATATCGTCAACATCATTCTTGACGAAAACGATCGCAGCAGTGGAGGCCATCGGGGAAATCCTTCTTTTCTTGTTATTCCTGCGGCAACCCTGGGAAGGGTCAGGGAAGTCTCAATCCATTTTCAGCGCGGCGAGGAAGGCGCTCTGCGGGATTTCCACCTTGCCGAACTGACGCATGCGCTTCTTGCCTTCCTTCTGCTTCTCCAGAAGCTTGCGCTTGCGCGAGATATCGCCGCCATAGCACTTGGCCGTCACGTCCTTGGACAAGGCACCCAGTGTCTCACGCGCGATGATGCGTGAGCCGATGGAGGCCTGAATAGCGATCTTGAAGAGCTGGCGGGGGATCAGATCCTTGAGCTTACCGCAGATGGCACGGCCACGCGTTTCAGCAACGCTGCGATGGGCAACGAAGGCGAGGGCATCGACGGGTTCCTGATTGACCAGAATGGAGATGCGCACAAGATCACTCTCCTCATAGCCATCGATCTGATAGTCGAAGCTGGCATAGCCGCGCGTCAGTGACTTGAGGCGGTCATAGAAATCGAACACCACTTCGTTGAGCGGCAGGCGATAGACAGCCATGGCGCGGTTGCCGACATAGGTCAGATCCATCTGGATGCCGCGACGTTCGCTGCAAAGCGTGAGCACGCTGCCGAGATATTCGTCCTGCACCAGAATGGTGGCCTTGATCCACGGCTCCTCGATCTTCTCGATCTTGCCGGGGTCAGGCATGTCTGCCGGGTTATGCAGATCTTCCTGCGTCCCGTTGGTCAGGTGCATCTTGTAGACCACGGACGGCGCGGTTGCGATCAGGTCGAGATTGAACTCGCGCGACAGGCGCTCCTGGATGATCTCCAGATGCAGCAGACCAAGGAAGCCACAGCGGAAGCCGAAGCCAAGGGCCGCCGAAGTCTCAGCCTCGAAATGGAACGAGGCGTCGTTCAGGCGCAGCTTGGCGAGCGAGTCGCGCAGCTTCTCGAAATCATCGGCGTCGATGGGGAAGAGACCGCACCACACCACAGGGATAGAAGGCTTGAACCCGGCCAGGGGCTTGTCGGCAGGGGTACGATCAAGGGTGACGGTATCACCCACCGCCACATCGGCCACCGTCTTGATGGCGGCATTGATATAGCCCATCTCGCCCGGGCCAAGGGTTTCGACTGCGGTCATCTTGGGCAGGAACACGCCCACCTGATCGACGTGATAGGTCGAGCCAGCCTGCATCATGCGGATCTTGTCGCCACGCTTGAGCGTGCCTTCCATGATGCGCACGAGAATGATGACGCCGAGATACGGGTCATACCAGCTATCGACCAGCAGAGCCTGGAGCGGCTTGCTGGCATCGCCCTTCGGTGGGGGCAGACGTGTCACGAGGGCTTCGAGCACGCCTTCAATGTTGAGGCCGGTCTTGGCCGACACCTCGACAGCGTCATCGGCGGGGATGCCGACCACTTCCTCGATCTGGGCGCGCACGCGCTCGACATCGGCGGCAGGCAGATCGACCTTGTTCAGAACAGGGACGATCTCGTGATTGGCGTCAATCGCCTGATAGACATTGGCCAGTGTCTGGGCCTCGACGCCCTGCGAGGCATCGACCACCAGAATGGAGCCTTCGCAGGCGGCAAGGGAGCGGCTGACCTCATAGGCAAAATCGACATGGCCCGGCGTGTCCATGAGGTTCAGGATGTAGGTCTTGCCATCCTTGGCCGGGTAGGTCAGGCGCACGGTCTGCGCCTTGATGGTGATGCCGCGCTCCTGCTCGAGCTCCATATTGTCGAGCACCTGCTCCTTCATTTCTCGTGCCGTAAGCGCACCGCAGGCCTGGATCAAACGGTCAGCCAGCGTGGACTTGCCGTGATCGATATGGGCGATGATCGAGAAATTGCGGATCTGGGAGAGGGGCGTGCCGGTCATGGCGCGATACATAAGCGATTGCGCCGTTCTTGTCATTGGGGAGAAACCGCCGCCATACGATTTCTCCCTGACGTTTCATTGCCTGTTCAGGGCTGTTTTGAGGGCTTCAGCGATCCGTCAGGCGGAATTCGATGCGGCGGTTACGGGTATAGGCGGCTGCCGTATTGCCTTGGTCGAGCGGCTGATAATCCGAAAAGCCGGTCGCTGCGAGATGATGCGGGTCCACGCCCTCGCGGATGAGCACCTTGACCACGGTGATCGCACGTGCGCTCGACAGCTCCCAGTTGCTGGGGAAGGCGGTATGAATGGGCTGCTTGTCGGCATGGCCATCCACGCGCAGAATCCAGGGGATATCGGCCGGGATCTGGCTTGAGACCTGCTTGAAGGTATGGGCCAGCGCTGCAATTTCCTTTTCACCCTCTGGCGTTAGATCGGCGCTACCCTGCGGAAAGAGAATGGAGCTCTGGAAAACAAAACGGTCACCAACGATCTCGACGCCTTTCTGGTTTTTCAGGACGTCCCGAAGACGACCGAAAAACTCCGAGCGGTAGCGCTTGAGCTGATTGACCTTGTCGGCCAGCGCCACGTTGAGCTTGTTGCCTAGATCCGTGATCTGCTGGTCGCGTGCCGTGACATCTTTCTTGGCGATATCTAGCGCCTGGCCAATGGCGAGCAATTGCTGGTTGAGCTGTTCGAGCTGTGATTTGAGTTCGGCAATAGTGGCCTGATCGGATTGCGTGGCCTGACCGGCAGCGGCGAGCGCCTGCTCCTTTTCGGCGATGGTGCCATTCAGCGTGGCAAGCTGCTGCGTGAGCACATCAGCCTGACGCTTGGCACTGTCGCGATCGGTCGTGAGGCTCGCCACCATCGAGCTAAGCTGCGTGTTCTTGGCCTCTGTCATCGACAATGTCTGTTGCAGGGCAGCGAGTTGCTGGCGCAGGGCATCGAGCGAGTGGGTGCGTTTGCTCAGGGCCACGGACAGGAATTGCTGGCCCAGCACAAAAACCAGCAAAACGAAGGTGACCACCATGAGCAGCGTGGAGAGGGCGTCCACATAGCCGGGCCAGGCATTGAGTTCTCCGCCGTGGGAGCTGCGTCTTGAGCGTCGTGCCATGAGAGCCGCCTCGCCTTATTGCGCCGAAGGGGGAACGACCGTTGATCCGCCGGGGCTGGTGGCGGCGATGGTGCGCGCCAGAACGCGAAGATCGTTGCGGATCTCGCCAGCCATCTGGGCACGGCCGCTGTGAAGCTCGTCGATCAGGCGTACGATATGGCCCTCGATTCGGCTGAATTGCTCGCGGCTGTCCTTCGCATCGTTAAAGGCTGTCGTGCCAGGTGTTGCGGCCTCGCCGACATGCTTGAGGAACGGACCGAGGAGGGCTTGCCCTTCCGCCACACGGTTCATCATCTTCTGGTTCGACTGGAGCAGGTCCGTCATGGCCTTGAGGCGCTCCTGCAGCCCGTCCATGACCTGAAGTTGCTGCATGCGGCTTTCCTCGCTGCGCGAGACGACATTCTGCAGGGTTTCGAGATTCTCGGCTGTCTGTTCCAGCAAAGCCTGCACATAGGCGGGCACGGAGGCATCGCCCCCTTCGATCAGGGTGCCGCCCTGCTTGGTGATACCGACCAGCCATTCCTCGACTTCATTGAAGAACCGGTTCTGGGCCTGACCGGCATTGAGATCGAGGAAGCCCAGGATGAGCGCTCCGGCGAGACCGAACATCGAGCCCGAGAAGGCGGTGGACATGCCCTTGAGAGGTTCGGCAAGGCCGGTTTTGAGCTGGCCAAACATGGCGTCGAGATTGCCATCGCCCACACTCATGCTGCCAATCACCCCGGCAATGGAGCTGACCGTGAGCAGCAGGCCGTAGAACGTGCCAAGCAGGCCCAGATAGATGAGCAGGCTGGTCATGTAGCGCGAGATATCGCGGGATTCGTCAAGGCGGCCCGAAAGACTGTCGAGCGTGGCCTGAGCCGACTGGTGCGACAGGCTCAGCCGACCTGTTGCCGTGCGGGCCGCGAGATTACGCGCCAGCGCGCCAAGCAGGCGAGGGGGCTGGGGCTGGGCGAGGCCGGTGCGGTTCACACGCAGCTGATCGACCCATTTCACCTCGGGCATCAGACGCAGCACCGTGCGCAGATTCCACAGGATGCCAATGACCAGCACACCGAGAATCAGTCCATCCAGCGCCGGATTGGCAAAGAAGGCGGCATAGAGCGTCTTGCTGAGCAGGGCGGCCACGGCAGCGACGAGGACCAGAAAGATCCCCATGCGCAGGAGGTAAAGGGTCGGGCGGGTCATGGCGTGGGGGTCCTTGATGCGGTTCCGAACTGGGCTTCAGAAATCGGGGCCGGTACGGCACCCTCGGCGACGATGTCGAGACGGTCTGCCGGTGCCGTGCCGGGCTGCGCCAGACCGGTGGCACGCGGATAGATGCGTGTGGTGGCCACGCCTTCGCGTATCAGGATGGAGCGCACGACAAGTGCGCGGGCAAGCGCAATACGGCGCGGGGTAGAGAGATCCTCATTTGTGCCGCTGGCCGAGGCCCAGAGCGTGACACGCAGGGTGGGCTTGCCTGCCAGCACCCTGGCTTCATCGCGCACGGCATCGATCATGGCCTGACTCATGCCGCTGCTATTGGTATCGAACAGTACACGCAGGCCATTTGCCTGCTTCTCGACCTTGCCCTTCGATGCCGGGTCGGGCTTGACCTCCTCCGGCGGGACAGGGGGGTGGGTCGGTACGGTCACGCCTGGCGGCGGGATGACAACGGGGCGCGGGGGCTGGGCGGGAACGTCCGGTGGTGCGCCGACGCGCTGTGCTGCAGGGGCGCGGGGTGTTGTGGCCGGTGCACTCTTGCCGGGCAGATTGCTGTTGGGTGCCGAGCTGGTGGCAGAGGAGGTGGCTGGATGGGACGAGGCAGATTTGCCCTTGGTGGCGGAGCTTGTATCCGCTTTATGCCCGCCCTTATGGCCTGCCTTCTCGGCCTTGCCTTTGGAGGCTTTCTGGGGGTTCTTCTGAGGTGCTGATTTCGCCGCAGGCCTGGCCGCGGGGATGGCATCATCATTGGAGGTGACCTGCGCCTGTACAGGCATCGCGGTCAGCAGGGCAGCCGGAAGACCGGCCGAAAACAGGAGGGAGAGGAGGATCGGCCGTTTCATGACCGGATGATCCTAATCGCGCTCCCCCCGCGCTAGCAATGGGGAATGAGATCTCGTTATCCCGATGGTTCCCACGCTATCCGGTTTTATTTGCGGAATAACCGGTTTTCGTATCCTGCCCGCGCCGGAGCGCGGGCAGGTTGAGGACTCAAGCCTTGCGGGTCAGGGCGTCGAGCACGATCTTGCGGATTGGCCCATGCAGGTGGCCGTTACCGGCGATCAGCGTCACGTCATTGTCGAGATCGGTGATTTCCAGACCTTCCGGGTCGGTCACGTAACCGCCAGCCTCGCGCACGATCAGCAGACCGGCCGCGCAATCCCAGGGCTTGAGGCCGATTTCCCAGAAGGCTTCGTAACGACCGGCAGCAACCCAGGCGAGGTCGAGCGCTGCGGCACCGAAGCGACGGAAACCTGCGACATGGGGCATAAGTGCCGCCAGTGTGCGACCGAAAGGCAGACGGCGATCGGCCGGTGTCTTGGCGAAGGGGATGCCGGTGGCGATGAGCGATTCGGACAGGTCACGACGTGCCGAAACGCGAATACGACGCTCGTTCAGGAACGCACCAATGCCCTTCTCTGCCCAGAACATCTCATTGGCGGCAGGGTTATAGACCATGGCAGCAGCGATTTCGGTCGAGCCATCGGGGTGGCGACGCTGAAGGGCGATGGAAATGGCCCATTGCGGAATGCCATGCAGGAAGTTCGATGTGCCATCGAGCGGATCGACGATCCAGCGCCATGTCCAGTTCTCGCCACCCGAATTGCCGCTCTCTTCCATCAGGAAGGCATAGCCGGGGCGAGCACGGGCAAGTTCCTCACGGATTGTCTGCTCGGCACGCAGATCGGCCTGCGAGACGAAGTCACCGGGGCCCTTGATGCTGACCTGAAGCTGCTCGACTTCGGCGAAATCGCGAAGGAGACGCTTGGCTGCTTTTTGCGCAGCATTCTGCATGACGGTCATATGCGGCGAGAGACGCATGGCAATAATCCTGATGAGAAACTGTGAAAGAGCAGGGTAGTCGTATTGAGGCCAAGCCCGGAAGGCGGGCTTGGCCTTGCGGGGGTGCAGCGTGGCTGCGCCCCCGTTTCAGAGGGTGATCAGGCCTTGGCGCGTTCGACGTAGGAGGCGTCGTCCGTGCGGACAACCACGCGCTCGCCGGCTTCGATGAAGGGCGGCACCATGGTCTTGACGCCATTGGACAGCATGGCGGGCTTGTAGGACGAGCTGGCCGTCTGGCCCTTGACCACAGGATCGGCCTCGGTGATTTCGAGCGTGACGTGCGGCGGCAGGGAAACGCCAACCGGGTCGCCTTCGACCAGCTTTACGTTCAGTTCCATGTTGTCCTGCAGGAAGGGCAGCTGGTCGCCGAAGATGTCCTTGTGCAGCATTACCTGCTCGAAGGTTTCCGGGTCCATCAGGACGATGTTGTCACCATCCGTGTAGGAATAGGTGTAGTCCTTGTCTTCCGTCATCAGGCGCTCGACGGTGTCGGCGGTGCGCCAGCGCTCATTGGTCTTGTTGCCTGTGTTCAGGTCGCGCATTTCGACCTGGATGAAAGCGCCACCCTTGCCCGGCGTGATGATCTGCTGCTTGAGAACCGTCCAGCGACGACCGTCATGCTCAATAACCTGTCCGGCGCGAATCAGGTTTGCCTGCTGCTTCATGGAAGAAAGATCCCGGGAATCGTGATGTGGATACGACGGGTCTGTGCCGCCGTGAAAGGCGGGGTTCTAACGAAGCGGGCGCTCAAGAGCAAGCAAGATGCATGGTCTGCCCTCCGGGATGCCGCGCTGGAGGCGCTGTGTGCGATCTGGTTGTGTATTTGCCAAGTGGCAGCTAGAGCGCAGCCATGCGGTTTCGATCTTCTAGCGTGTTTGCCTTCTCCGGGCTGGGTCTTGTTTTCTGGGGTAGTTCCGGCGCCTCGGGCTTTGCGGGCCTGTCACGCGCCTATGCCGAGGCTCCGGTTTCGGCTGGACAGACGCCAGGCACGGTTGCGTGTGCGGCAGATTTCTCCGGTGGAATCGCGCCGACCCTGACGGCACCCGCCCCCACAACGCGCAATACGTTCCTGTGCAACACGGATTTCGCTGTTCTCGTGTCCGGGGTCACGCATGAGCCTGTCTGGGTGGCAGAGCACCTTACGCGTGACGAGATACGCCATGCCCAGCATCAATTGCGCGAGGGCAAGTTCCATGAGGAGACGCGCCAGCCAGAGGCGGACAGGGCCCATCTGGTCGATTACCAGCGGTCCGGGTTCGACCGTGGGCACATGATGCCGAGCGGTGATGCCCCGAGCCGGGCGTCACAGCAGGAGACATTCTCGCTCGCGAACATGGTGCCGCAGACACCTGACCTCAATCGCGGCCTCTGGGCCGGGGTCGAGAAGAAAGTGCGCGAGCTCGTGCTTTCAGAGGGTGAGGCCTATGTCGTGACGGGGCCAGCCTATCGTACGCAGACCCCTGCCCATATCGGACCCGGTGAACTGCCCGTGCCGACCTCGACATGGAAGGCGGTCTATCTGCCGTCCCGTCAGGTGGTGACGGTTTATGTGTGCAAGAACACTCTCTCGCCATCCTGCACGCAGGTTCCTGTCGCGACGCTGGTCAGGGTGACAGGGGTCGACCCGTTTCCGACCCTGCCAGCCTCGATGCGAGAAACGATCACCCGCATGGCCGATCCCGAGACGCAGCCCTATCGTGTCTCTCCCGCACTTCGTCGTCTGACAATGCGGGTGCTCAAGGGGCTGATAGGCGAGATGTTCTCTGGCTCATCCCCGCTCTGACGGGATGGCGGGGAGCGTGTGCGTGTTGCCCGCCGGGTCCTGCACGGCGCCGGGCTGCGTCTCAGGGTGGTAATAATCTGGCCCCAGCGGCACCTTGCCCGCACCGCCCGGGATATCGAGCACGTAGGTTGGCCAGGCAAGACCTGTCACGCGGCCGCGCAGGCGGGCCAGCAGCGCACGTCCCTCATCGATTGGCACATGGAAATGAGAGGTGCCGGGGGCAGGGTCGAGCTGATGCAGGTAATAGGGCTTGATGCGGGCGGTAACGAACGCACGAAGCAGGGCCTCCAGCGCTTCCTCGGTGTCATTGACACCGCGCAGCAGGACCGACTGGCTGAGCACCGGTATCGCGCGACTCTGTATCTGCCGTATGGCGGCGCGAGCCTCACGGGTCATCTCGCTTGCATGGTTGGCATGGAGCACGATCCACAGGGCGCGGTCGGTTTCGAGAGCATCCAGCATGGCCGATGTAATCCGTGCGGGGTCGGCCACAGGCACGCGGCTATGGATACGGATGGTCTGGATATGGGGCATGGCCGACAGCGCCTCGATGATATGGCGCAGTCGACGCGGGCTCAGCATGAGCGGGTCCCCACCCGTCAGGATGATCTCGCTGATGGCGGGGTGATCGGCAATCCAGTTCAGTGCCGTGTTCAGGGCCTCGTCTGAGAGGAGTCCGCCGTCCGGCCCCACATGCTCGCGCCTGAAACAGAACCGGCAATAGAGCGGGCAGACCAGCAAAGGCTTGAGCAGCGCGCGATCGGCATAGCGATGAACGATACCCGGCACGGGAGAAAGGGCGTCATCGCCAATCGGGTCATGCAATTCCCACGGGGCGGTCTGAAGTTCGGCAGGGGTCGGGACAACCTGCCGCCCGATCGGATCATCCGGATGGTTGATCAGAGCCAGAAAGGCCGGCGGGATGGCTGTGGCGAACTGGCTGGAGAGAGCCTCAAGCGCCACCGCCTGATCCGGCGGAACAAGTCCAAGCGCAATCAGTTGCGATGGCGTGCGCACAACAGGGCGTGGCCCGGTATGACGCGGTTCAGCGGGGGGATTGACCTTTTCTGGCATCAGGGGGCTGTACTTCAGGCACAACTGTTTTCGCAACCGGAGAGCGCATATCATGGCGGGACGAAACGCAATTTCAGACAGGCTGCCGCTTTTGCAGCGTCGTGCCCTGCTGCAACGTGGTGTGCGTGCCTTTTTCGACGCCCGTCATTATCTGGAGGTGGAGACACCATGCGCGGTGCTTGTGCCGGGTGAGGAGGTGCATCTGCGCTGCTTCCGCACCGAGCTCGAGCGACCCGATGGCACTAAGGAGCCGCGCTACCTGCACACCAGTCCCGAATTTGCGATGAAGCGCATTGTGGCGGCTACCGGGCTCGCGGTTTTCCAGCTCGCGCGTGTCTGGCGCAATGGCGAGCAAAGTGCCTTGCATGCGCCTGAATTCACCATGCTGGAATGGTACAGGCCCGGGGCGGGGCTCAGCGCCCTGATGGATGAAACTGAGGCGCTGTTGCAGCATTTATTGCCGCCCACCCTGACCTGCGGCGATACCGCGCTCAGAATTGACGCGCCTTTCGAGCGACTGACGATGGCCGAGGCGTTCAGGCGCTATGTCGGGGTCGATCTGCTGGGTATTGGCAATGATGCCGCCCGTCTGGCGCAGGAGGCTGGTACGGTCTTGCGCGCCGGCGAGACATGGGAGGATCTTTTCTTCCGGCTGCTGCTGGAGCGTATCGAGCCGCATATCGGGCGTGATCGACCGACTTTCCTGACGCATTGGCCTGCGGCGCAGGCAGCGCTTTCGCGACGTGACCCGGAAGATCCGCGTGTGGCGCTGCGTTTTGAGCTCTATGCCGCAGGAATCGAGTTGGCCAATGCCTTCGAGGAGTTGACCGATCCGGTGGAACAGCGTGCGCGCTTTGTGGCGGACAGGGAGCGGCGGATCGCTCTGGCACCGGATCAGGACTGGCCGCTCGACGAGGCTTTTCTGGCTGATCTGGCGGATCTTCCGCCGTGTAGTGGCATTGCGCTGGGGTTTGACCGGCTTGTGATGCTGGCAACCGGTGCACCGCGCTTGTGTGACATTGTGTGGTTTTCTTAAACCTTATGATAGCAATGCACCTTTTTGAGGGGCAAAATCGTTCTCATGGCCTAGAGTGGCGCCAGCTTCGAACTGATCCGGCAGGCGGCTTCAGCTTCGGAAAGGGTATCAGGATGATGAAGAAAACAGTTTTTCTGTCGTTTGCTGCGCTGCTGACCCTGTCGGCATGCGATGTTCCGACCGTCCAGCAACGCAAGGTGCTGGATTCCATGATCGGCAAGAGCGATGTGGATGTGTTGCGGACTTTCGGCGTGCCCACGCGCACCTATCAGGCCAGCGGCCATGACTTCCTGGCCTATATCGATAACGAGACCAACTACTCACCGGGCACCGGTGGCTGGGGCTGGGGCTGGGGTGGCGGCCCGTGGGGC
>NZ_UEGO01000004.1 GCF_900465345.1 Asaia bogorensis
CTGAAAGAGCCTGCGCTCCTGTTACCATCGCGCCAGAAGCGAAGGTCGCCCAGTTATAGTCAAACCCGCTATTGAACCATGTATCATCTCTGGATGTCGCCCCTGAGTAATAATTGGTTATAGTAGAGTTCAGAGTATTACCATGAGTTGATGCACCAGCAGCAACATCAACAAGACCGTTTTCTATTTTGGAGTCTTTCAATACTCCACCACTCAGCACATAGATAGTGTTGTTCAATCCTGTGAGCTCAGAAGCCGTGGCACCGCTGGTGATATAAACAACAGCCCCCGCACCCAGCGATACGTCTTCTCGTACAACCGTACCATTACTTTGATAAACCGTCATGCCGTCATCATTGACTGCAGACCATACGCCAACAAGAACGTAAGCCATACTAACCCCGCGAATACTTGTGCAGTTGTTATATTGTTTTCACACTCACGGCACATATGCTCATGAAAAAACCAGTTTTATTTGGCCTTTGATTGGTTAGTAAAAACATACAAAATATTAGTCAATAATACACGCTTCTGGAATCTGGCTATACGATGCTGTTTCGTATCTTTCCTTAAGAAAAAAGATATGAATATCAATGGGTAGCGATTTTTTAGAATATAACTCTTATTTTTTATGTCTATGCTTTGCTTTTACGAAACTTACCTGTTTTTTCCTGAACTTATTCAAATATAGTTGCATCTACATTTGAATTGATTCGTCCGCCCCCTGATGTGGACATCTCTCTGCGATGCGCCTGTCATGTCGGCAATAGCGTGAGGCGTCAGGGCTGTTCCAGTCCGTCATTCATCCTGAATGCGAGCCGCAGCAAAAACCTGGGATCTGCTGGAAATAAAAAAAGCCCCGCATCGAGCGGGGCTTTTTCAGACCGGGATGAGACCCCGGTATGGATTGATGCGGATTGCTCCGGATCTTAGTTCTTGGCCTTGTCGACCAGCTTGCCCTTGGCGATCCAGGGCATCATGCCGCGCAGCTTCTCGCCGGTCTTTTCGATCTGGTGAGCATCGTTGCGAGCGCGGATGGCCTTGAAGCCGACGCCGCCGGACTGGTTTTCCAGAATGAAGTTGCGCACGAAGGTGCCGTCCTGGATATCGGTCAGAACGCGCTTCATCTCGGCCTTGGTTTCAGCCGTCACGATGCGCGGGCCGGTGACATATTCACCATACTCGGCCGTGTTCGAGATCGAGTAGTTCATGTTGGCAATGCCGCCTTCGTAGATCAGATCCACGATCAGCTTCATTTCGTGCAGGCACTCGAAATAGGCCATTTCGGGAGCGTAGCCGCCCTCGACCAGTGTTTCGAAACCGGCGCGGATCAGCTCGACCAGACCACCGCAAAGCACGGCCTGCTCACCGAACAGATCGGTTTCGACCTCCTCCTTGAAGCTGGTCTCGATGATTCCAGCGCGGCCGCCACCATTGGCCGAAGCGTAGGACAGGGCGATCTCGAGCGCCTGGCCTGTTGCGTTCTGGGCAACAGCCACGAGCGACGGTACGCCGCCACCCTTCTGGTACTCGGAGCGAACCGTGTGGCCGGGGCCCTTCGGTGCCACGAGGAACACGTCCAGATCGGGGCGAGCTTCGATGATGCGGAAATGGATCGACAGACCATGCGCGAACACGAGCGCTGCGCCGTGCTTCAGGTTCTTTTCGAGCGACTCCTTGTAAAGTGCGCCCTGGCCTTCGTCAGGCGTCAGAACCATCACGACATCGGCCCAGGCCGCAGCGTCGGCAGGGGTCATGACCTTGAAGCCAGCGCCTTCGGCCTTGGCAACAGCCGACGACTCAGGACGCAGGCCGATGACCATATCGGTCACGCCGCTGTCCTTCAGGTTGTTGGCATGGGCATGGCCCTGGCTGCCGTAACCGATGATGGCAACCTTCTTGCCCTTGATCAGGCCCAGATCACAGTCACGATCATAATAGACGCGCATCAGAAAGACTCCTCGATGGATTGAAAGACTTCGGTACCACGGCCTATAGCGGCGATTCCGGTCCGGGACACTTCCGCAAGACCAAGCGGTTGCATCAATTCGACGAAAGCATCGATTTTCTCGGCACTTCCCGTCAGTTCAAAAACGAAAGACCCTGCCGTCGTATCGACAGCGTGGGCGCGAAACGCCTGGGCAATACGCATGCCCTCGGTGCGCATCTCGCCCTTGCTGACCACCTTGATCAGGGCCAGCTCGCGCGCCACATGCGGCCCGCTCTCGGTCAGGTCACGCACACCGTGCACCGGGATCAGGCGCGCAAGCTGCGCCTTGATCTGGGCAATCACCATTTCGGTGCCCGAGGTCACGATGGTGATACGCGAGAGATTGCGCGTGGCATCAATGGCAGAAACGGTCAGGCTCTCAATGTTGTAGCCACGTCCTGAAAACAGACCGACGACGCGGGCCAGGGCGCCGCTCTCGTTTTCGATCAGAACCGCAATGACGGCTCTCTGGATATCCTGTGCCATCAGACCAGCATCATGCCTTCTTGAGTAATCCGGGCCGCATTGGCTTCCTGATCGGGGCCAAGCAGCATCTCGTTATGCGGGGCGCCCGACGGAATCATCGGGAAGCAGTTTTCGTCCTGCGCCACACAGATATCCGCCACCACCGGGCCGTCATGGCGCAGCATCTCGTCAATCACACCATCCAGCTCGCCCACGCAGGTGGCGCGCAGCCCCTTGCCGTGGAAGGCTTCGGCCAGACGGATGAAGTCGGGCAGCGCCTCGCTATAGGATTGTGAGTAGCGCGAGCCATGCAGCAATTCCTGCCACTGGCGCACCATGCCCATATAGCGGTTGTTCAGGATGAACAGCTTCACCGGCAGGCGATACTGCGCCATGGTGCCGAGCTCCTGAATATTCATGAGCGTCGAGGCCTCACCGGCAATATCGATCACCAGCGCATCGGGATGCGCTACCTGCGCACCTACAGCGGCAGGCAGGCCATAACCCATTGTGCCGAGGCCACCAGAAGTCAGCCAGCGATTGGGCTTGTCGAACTGGAAGTGCTGCGCCGCCCACATCTGGTGCTGGCCAACTTCCGTGCTCACAAATGTATCGCGCCCAAGCGCCTGCGTGGCTTCATAAAGACGGCGAATGGCATATTGCGGGCGGATGATGGCGCTCGGGGCCTGATCCTGAACGAAACCGAAGGAGTCCAGCGCGCGCCAGCCCTCGATCTGCGCCCACCAGGGGCTCAGATCCTGACCATCGCCATCCCAGGCCGCCAGCAGCGCCTCGATGGTGCGACCGACATCGCCAACCAGCGGCACATCCACGCGAATGATCTTGTTGATCTGCGAGGGGTCGATATCGGCGTGAACCTTGAACGAATTGGGCGAGAACGCATCGACGCGCCCCGTCACACGGTCATCGAAGCGCGAGCCGAGCGCGATCAGCAGGTCGCAGCCATGTGTGGCCAGATTGGCCTCGTAGCTGCCGTGCATACCCAGCATGCCCAGAAACTGACGGTCGGTCGTCGGGAAGGCGCCAAGCCCCATCAATGTGGACGTGACCGGGAAATTGGTGCGACGGGCAAGCTCGCGCAGCCCTTCCGACGCCTTGGGACCCGCATTGATCACACCGCCACCTGTATAGAGAAGCGGGCGCTTGGCGCGCTTCATGGCAGCGATGGTCTGGCGGATTGCCTCGCCGTCAGCATCGATATTCGGACGATAGGGGCGATGCAGACGCCCTTCGCCCGGGGCCGGCAGAGGCGCATTGCCGACCGAGATATCCTTGGGCAGGTCAATCAGCACCGGGCCGGGGCGGCCACCAGCCGCCACCTCGAACGCCTCGCGCACGATCGGTGCCAGATCCTGACCACGACGCACCAGATAATTGTGCTTGGTGGCCGGACGCGTGATGCCAGTCGTATCGGCTTCCTGAAACGCGTCATTGCCGATCAGCGCTGTGGGCACCTGGCCGCACAGGCAGATCAGCGGGATGGAATCCATCAGCGCATCGACCAGGCCCGTCACAGCATTGGTGGCACCGGGGCCGCTGGTGACCAGCACAACGCCGACCTTGCCGGTCGAGCGCGCATAGGCTTCAGCCGCATGAACGGCAGCCTGCTCATGGCGCACCAGAACATGGCGGATATGATCCTGCTTGAACAGCGCATCATAGATGGGCAGCACCGCGCCGCCGGGATAGCCGAAAATGACCTCGACGCCCTGCTCCACAAGCACGCGCAGGAGCACCTCGGCACCATTGAGCGGCGCTGTCGAAGTTTTTCCGGTCTGCTGTGTTGACGCGTTCATGTGAGCGCACCCCTTTCATTGAGCGGGCGGGTTTATGACGGGATTGAGGATTCGTCAATGGTCGATTGTATGAAAGTTGCTATTTTTTCGAATTCTCTTTCCGAAAATTGCGTACTCTCGTCATATCTTTGCAAGGAAATCATGCAATCCTGCTCTGCGCCCAGCGCATGGTGATTGAACCACGTGGCCTGACGTCGCGTGTACTGCCCCGTGGCGATCACTGCACGGGATATCGCTTCCTTCAGCCCCAGGGTTCCGGCAAGAGCGGCGCTCAGCTCCGGCACGCCATGCGCCCGCATGGCGGGCAAAGCGGGCGAAAGCCCCCGTGCCACAAGGCGTTGCACTTCCTCCATCGCCCCCCGTTCCATCATGCGTGAGAACCGTTCCGCAATGGCCGCACGCAGCGCCTCACGGGGCGGATGAAGCCTTACGGAGACAAAGCGAAACGGGGCGGGCGGCAGGCCGGGCTGGTTGCGCCAGTACGAAAGCCCATGCCCTGTGCCACGCAACACCTCCAGCGCACGGGCCACACGCTGCCCATCACCAGGCCTCAGAGTCTGGGCTGTATCAGGATCATCCTGCATCAGCAGGGCATGAGCGGCCTCGCTCCCCTCTTCCTCTACAAGGGTGCGCGCCCAGTTGCGCGCCGCATCGCCGGGTTCGGGCACCTCGACCAGACCATCGAGCAAGGCCCGCAGATACATGCCTGTGCCGCCACAAAGGATTGGCAGCCGGCCCTGCGCCCGTGCAGCCTGCATTTCCGCCAGGGCGGCCTCGCGCCACCACGCCACACTGCCCGGTCGTGCCGCATCCAGCACGCCGTAGAGACGATGCGGCGCGCGCGCTTCATCCTGTGCATCGGGGCGGGCGGTCAGCACATGCAGATCCGTATAGACCTGCATGGAATCGGCATTGATGACGCTGCCTCCGAAGCGCTCCGCCAGCCCAAGCGCCAGCGCCGACTTGCCGGAACAGGTCGGTCCCGCCACAATAAGGGCCACCGGGGCCAGGGCAATCGACGCGTCAGCCATTCTGTCTTGCTGTCCCAAGCGTTTCTACCAGATGGGCCAAGATGACCTTACCTTACGTTCTCGTTCTCGTTGCCGACCCTGCACAGGGCACCCTGTCCAAAGATGCCATCGACATTGCGCGGAACATGGTCAAGGGCAAGAACCCCATCGTGCTTTCGCCGGGCGAAGCCGTCGAAATCCCCTGCCCCACCCCGGCACCGGGCGCACCGACCATTGCGACCATCCGCGCAACACTGGCCCGTCATAAGGTGGATGCCCTGCTGGTCAAGACACGCGGCCGCCGCAAGGCTGTGCTCGTGGCTGATATGGACAGCACCATTCTGGAGGGTGAAACCCTCGATGAAGTGGCCATCACACTCGGCATCGGTGATGAGGTGGTCAAACTGACCGAAGCCTCGATGAACGGCCGGTTGGACTTTGAAGAATCTTTGCGCGCGCGCGTGGCCCTGCTCGAAGGCAAATCCGCCGCCTGCCTCGAAGAGGTCTGGCAAAATTCAAGGCTCAATACGGGTGCCCGCACACTGGTGCAGACCATGCACGCCCATAACGCCCGCACGGCACTCGTCTCGGGTGGCTTCACCTATTTCACCAGCCGCGTGGCAGAGGCCTGTGGCTTTGACGAGCATTACGGCAATGAATTCGACATCGTGGATGGCGTCTTCACCGGCAAGCTCGCTGCCCCCGTGCTGGGACCGAACAGCAAGGAAGAGCATCTGACCCACCTCCTCGAAGAGCGCGGCGTGAAGGCTTCGGCAGCCCTGACGACAGGAGATGGTACCAACGACCTGCCCATGCTCGCCGTCGCCGGTCTGGGCATCGCCTATAAGGGCAAGCCAAAAGTTCGCCAGATGATCGACATGCAGGTCAATCACTCGACCCTGCGTGCCCATCTGTTCGCTCAGGGTTATCCGGCGAGTGTTTTCGTGGAGTAAGGGTTCACGGGGCGCTGCCCCGTCCCCCGGAAAGGGGCTCGCCCCTTTCATCCCCTTCTGCCTATGGGGTGAAGATGGCTTCGATGCTCAGATCGAAAATTTTCGCAATGGCGAACGCCAGAGGCAGGCTCGGGTCGTAACGCTCGTTCTCGATCGCATTGATGGTCTGCCGCGAGACGCCAAGCGCCTCGGCCAGCGCATTCTGGCTAAGGCCCTGAGCCAGACGCAGATCGCGCATGCGGTTTTTCACCGGTATCTCCGGCACGCGACGATCATGCCTGCGAGCCACAGAAGCGCCATAAGCGGCCAGATGGCGAAGGCGCGAATATGGGGCGCGCCAGCGTTCTCAGCGAAGCCCCATCCTATGGTGATAAGGGCCGTGCCGAGAAAAGCCGTCGCTATGGCGTCGAACTGAACGCGACGCTGAAGTTCATCCATGCGCTGCAGTGCTCGCATGATAACCCATGCCACGGCCACGGCTCCAAGCATGGGCGCCATGCTCAGAGCGAAAAGAAGCGTCCCTGTAGGGTGAAGCTGATGCTCCAACACACCTGATGTGAAGAGCAGAAAGAGATACAGCAACAATGCCGCGCCGAGCTCGATCCCGTACTGTCTGGGCCTGAACATGCGTTTCTCCATGTAAAGTACACTTTCCATATTCCTCGTTTTAGAGTGGAAAGCAAGCTTTACATCACGACGAGCGATTAAGGTGCGTGCCCGGAAACGACCTATGAAGCGTAGAAAGAACGACTCAGTTATCCTTAATCTTGGTGACTGCAGAAATGCGGCGTTGAAACCGAAGCAAGCACTCGTGAAGAGAATTGCTTGCAACCGCTGTTTCTTGTTTTTAAGACCACACAGATACAAATTTGTAGTAATATAAAATCAGATATCTCGCCTATTTTGACGTATTTTTTTGCCTTTTATCGAGAGAACAAACATATCTCCAAAATGCACGAAAATAATACCCCTCTTGCTTCGAGAATCCTCCTGATTATTTCAGGACTTTTTCTTGCGACAGCAGCGATCGCCCATGCGATCACACTCTATCTCGGTCCATCCGCCTATGGATTCATCGGTGCTGGCCCGGATATGGCGCTTAAGGCATCGCAAGGCGATTGGTACCCGGCAGCAATCCTCGGTACGATCGGTCTCGTTCTGCTTATTGGTGCTTATTCCGCGTTCGCAGGAGCACGCTGGCTTTGGCGACCGCCTTTGCCAGCACTACGCCTTGCCCTCTTCACGGTCACGGCGTTGCTTTTGGGTCGCGGTGCCATCGGCGTTTTTCTGCTGGGCTTGCTGTGGCTCAATGGCGTCCAGATGGAAACTCTCTATATCGCCGGGCTGGGCGGAAGCCTTGCCTTCTGGATAGGGAGTTCCATCCTGTGCCTTCTGGTTGGATCAATACAGCTGGCCGCAACGTCGCTCTCACGCGACCTCTACTGAGCGCAGTACCGTATTGCAGTGGGGGTTTTCAGAGCGCAACGCCCCCTCGACAGGTTCAGGGCAGAGCCCTGAACCCTGTGACTCACTGACAATCGGATGAAATCGCATCGCCTTGCAGGCTGCGATCGGCAAAAGCCTGTGCTTCACTCTCGGCCGCGTTCAGGAGCGGTGAATGTTCCACACGATAGTGATGCACGCTCACAACCGTTCCGGCAGAGCATAGCGCCTGCTTCAGCTTCTCCTGCTGGGCGGTGGGTACCTGCGTATCACTGGTGGCAATCCCGAGCATAACGGGTGAAGACAGCTTGAGCGAAGGATAACGCGCCCATTGCAGTGCCGGAGCCAGCGCGTTTTCGGCATCTGGCTGGAAAGTGTTGTCAGGCGTCAGGCCCGCATGTTCGACCGCCCCGAAGAAATCGCCGCGGCAGAGTTCGCTGGCCTTGCGGTACAGCGGCAGGGCACGGGGCTTGAAGGCGCTGGATGGGTCGAAAGAGGGATCGGCCTCCCCAAGCGAGGCCCCAAGCAGCAAGCCATAAACGACGCCCGGGGCAAAGCGACGGGCCCCGTGAGCCTGGGTCAGGATATGACCTGAATCGCCATCGAAATACGGTGCGCCGAGCGCGATCGTACCCTTGATTTGCAGGCTCGGCGCATAGGATTTCGCCAATGCCGAGGCTGCAAGCACAGCCTGCGCACCCTGATCATGCCCCAGCAAGACGACATGGCCGCTCAGCGCAGAGAAGCGGCGACGCGCTGCACGAACCGAGTCCAGCACAGCCATGCCTTCTGATTTGGCATTCAGGTAAAGCGCTGCCCCTGGCTCGCCCAGACCCGGATAATCGGTAGCGACAACGGCATAGCCCCGACGCAGCCAGCTGCCGTAAAAGCTTGCCTGCGGCCCGCCAATCCCCATGATGGAAGGCGCACAGGTAAGGCCGATCCCGCTTGTGCCGTGAGCCCAGGCCACGACAGGCCAGCCACCTGCGGGCGGTGTGCCGCGCGGGACCATGACCTCAGCCGAAACCGCCACCAGATGCGTCGGGTTATGCGCATCGGTGCTGCGATAGGCCATGCGATAAGCCGTGCCGGGAATAGGCGCATTTTTCTGTTCGAGCTTGATGGCCTGCCCGGCAGCGACGGGGGCATAGCGCGATTCGGCATCCTCATCGGCATCCATCGCGCAGGCGGTCAGGGTCAGGGCGGAAACAGCCATCATGGCAAGGACAGAACGCATCAGACCTCTTCGATCTAGGGGTAACGAGGGATGGAAAGTCTCAGGAGTGTCGCGCGGGGGCAAGCCCCGACAGCCCAGCAAGCCAAAAACACCCCGCATGCGATGGGGACCATTCGGGGCCGGGTCAGGGAACCGCATACGGCAAACGCAGCGCTCACAGGCCGGTTCGACACCCCGGGACGTTCCCATGGTGGGGAATCAGGGCGGCTTCATGGTCGCTCCTGCTGGTTCGATGCAACCAGAGGCAGAAGATGCCCGATGGGCGGGCGGAGATTTGACAGGACTGACCCAGGCGCGGTCCGGCAGCAGTTGTTCTGAAAGTGAGCCGCCAAGCTGATCCGAGCCCACGTCGCTTCCTGACCATTGAGGCGCAGTATCACCCCACAGACCACCGAGACGGGCGAAACAGCAGTAGGCCTATCTATCGGGGCGGCAGAGGGTTCCTTATCGCCGCAATACCCCTGTCATGCCTCTCACTGCCACTCACCGGAACGTGACCTTGATCATCAGAAAATAGAATTATTTTTCTTTTCGAACGACAAAAAGAGAATATTAATTTCGATACAGGTCAGGAGAGCGGCCTCACGCGGGAGTTGAAATTCGCGTGGCTGGGCCGATGCTATAAGGCGGATGAGGGGTGCGGGTCCATAAGGGCGCGTCACAAGGCCGCAAGGAAGAGGAAGACGTTCATGAGCAGTCTGATTCAGCATTACATCAACGGGTCCCGTACCGAGGGTCACGGCGCCCAGCGCGGGGAGGTTTTCAACCCAGCCACAGGCAAGGTGACGGCGCAGCTCGCTCTGGGTGACACGCGCGACGTCGATGATGCCGTTGCTGCCGCCAAAGCCGCCTTTCCTGCATGGTCACAAACTACCCCTCTGGCCCGTGCCCGCGTGCTGTTCCGCTTTCGCGATCTGATCGAAAAGCATGCGCGCGATCTGGCGGCGGTCATCACCTCGGAGCATGGCAAGGTCCTGTCGGACGCGCTGGGCGAAGTGACGCGCGGCATGGAAGTGGTGGAATTCGCCACCGGCGCCCCTGAACTGCTCAAGGGTGAATTCACCGAGCAGGTAGGACGCGGCATTGATGCCTGGTCGATGCGCCAGCCACTCGGGGTCGTGGCAGGAATCACGCCCTTCAACTTTCCGGTCATGGTGCCGCTCTGGATGGCACCGATGGCGCTCGCCTGCGGTAACTGCTTCATTCTCAAGCCTTCCGAGCGCGACCCTTCCGCCTCGCTCGTTCTGGCCGATCTGCTGAAAGAGGCAGGTCTGCCTGATGGCGTGTTCCAGGTGGTGCATGGCGACAAGACCGTCGTGGATGCCCTGCTCAAGCACCCGGACGTGCAGGCGATCAGCTTTGTGGGCTCCACCCCCATCGCCCGCTACATCCACGAGACCGGCGTGGCCCATGGCAAGCGCGTTCAGGCTCTGGGCGGTGCCAAGAACCATGCCGTCATCATGCCCGATTGCGACCTCGACAAGACCGTCGATGCCCTGATGGGCGCGGCCTATGGCTCGGCAGGTGAACGCTGCATGGCCATTTCCGTGGCCGTGGCTGTTGGCCCTGTGGCCGATGCGCTGGTCGACAAGCTGATCCCCAAGGTCAAGGCGCTGAAAATCGGCAATGGCACGGATGACGCGACCGAAATGGGCCCGCTGGTCACCAGAATCCATCGCGACAAGGTGGCTTCCTACGTCACGCTCGGGGCTGAGGAAGGTGCCAAGCTGCTGGTCGATGGCCGCGACTTCAAATCGACGCAGAACCCGGATGGCTTCTTCCTTGGCGGGTCGCTGTTCGATCATGTGACACCGGAGATGCGCCTCTATCGCGAGGAGATCTTTGGCCCCGTTCTGGCCGTCGTGCGCGTGCCCGATTTCGAGACCGCGCTGAAGCTGGTCAACGATCATGAATTCGGCAATGGCACCGCCATCTTCACCCGTGATGGCGACAGTGCCCGTGCTTTCACCCATCGCGTGCAGGCTGGCATGGTCGGCGTGAACGTACCTATCCCGGTACCCATGGCGTTCCATTCCTTCGGCGGCTGGAAGGCATCGCTGTTTGGCGATCACCACATGCATGGCGCCGAGGGTGTGCGCTTCTTCACCAAGTACAAGGCTGTCACCTCGCGCTGGCCGACAGGCATCCGTCAGGGTGCAGATTTCGTCATGCCCACGCTTGGCTGAGCCGAACGCCTGAGAACAGCCTGAGGCAGTAAATCCTCAGGCCCTAAAACAGCCGCAAACGGGCGCGAGGGTGCACACCCCCGTGCCCGTTTTGCGTTCCGGCGCTTTGCGCGAGCCGGAACTCGGGCTATGTCCCATGACAAGAACTGGAACACGCGCCAAACCGGAGGAATTCCCATGAGCGACACCATGCCAGACCGTCTGAGCGCCACACCGGGCAGCCCGTTCTATGACGAGGCCCTGCTCGAAAAGGGAATCGGCATCCGCTTCAATGGCGAAGAACGTACCAATGTGCAGGAATACTGCATCAGCGAAGGCTGGGTGCGTCTGGCTGTCGGCAAGACGCTCGACCGCAAGGGCAACCCGATGACCATCAAGGTTTCCGGCACGGTGGAAGCCTGGATCAAGGGCCCCGAAGCCGAGGAAGCCGGCAAGGAGTAAACCCATGACGCCCACACGGATCATTATCGATACCGACCCCGGACAGGACGATGCCGTTGCCATACTGCTGGCGCTGGCCTCGCCCGAGGACATTACGGTCGAGGCGATCCTGACAGTGGGCGGCAATAGCGGCATTGCCAACACCACACGCAATGCCGCCGCCATTCTCGAACTGGCCGGCCGCGCCGATATTCCGCTGCATAGCGGATGCGACCTGCCCATGAAGCGCCCTCCCGTCCGGGCCGATCATGTACATGGCGAGAGCGGGCTGGATGGCGCAGACCTGCCTGCACCGACAAAACAGGCTGACTCACCCCACGCGGTGGATTTCCTGATCGAAACGCTGCGTCGCGAGCCGGAAGGCAGCCTGACCATCGTGACACTGGGCCCGATGACCAATCTGGCGACAGCGTTGCAGAAGGCTCCCGATATCGCGCCGCGCATCAACCGCGTCGTGTCCATGCTGGGCGCCTGTTTTGAAGGGGGGAACATCACCCCCAATGCCGAATTCAATGCCTATGTCGACCCGGAAGCCGCTGCCATTGTGCTGGGCTCTGGTGTGCCGGTGGTCATGCTGCCGCTCGATATCACCCATCAGGTGCTGACGACCCCTTCCCGACTTGGGCGCATCCGCGCCATCGGCAATGAGGCCGGGCGCTGTGTGGGCGGTATGCTCGGCTTTTCAGAGCGCTTCGATCTCGAAAAATATGGCTGGCCCGGCGCGCCGTTGCATGACCCCTGCACGATCATGTGGCTGCTGCGCCCCGATCTGTTTCAGGGCCGCCTCGTCAATGTCGAGGTCGAGACACAAAGCGCGCTCTCATCCGGTCAGACTGTTGTCGATTACTGGAGCGTGACGGGACGCCCTGCCAATGCGCTGTATATGCGGGATGTGGATTCAGACGGATTTTATCAGGTGCTGACGGAGCGCCTGTCGCGTCTCCCCTGAACAGACAGCCACTCTTTCCATCAGAAAACCCCGGAGCGCTTCTGCGCTCCGGGGTTTTTCATGCGGATAACCAAGCCGTTTAGCGGCCCGGTATTGCGCTTTTCATACCCGGCGTCCCTTACCAGGCGAAACCGATCGTGCCCTGCGCATTGCGGCGCTCGCCGTAATAGCAGAATTCCTGCCCGTAAGACGCATAGGCCAGGCAGTTGGTCACGTAGTTCTTGTCGAAAAGATTGCGCACGCTGGCACCAACAGTCCAACCCTTGAGCGATTTCGAGACGTTCGCCAGATCGTAACGCAGCGAGGCATCGAACAGCGCATATTGCGGCACTTTCACGCTGCCATAGCTGGCTTCACCGCCATAGGCCGAGGCGGAATAACGCATGCCTGCACCAAGACCGAGTGATTTGAAGCGGCCCTTGGGAATGGTGTAAAATCCAAAGAGCGACGCATTGCCCCGGCCAGACTGAATAAGCGGCTTGCCGGTGGAGTCATCATGCACACGCTGCACGCTGACAGCCGCATCGACCGTCCAGTTATGCCAGTTATCGATATGGGCCTCGAATTCGAACCCATCGGAATGGACCAGACCATTCTGCACGCTGTAAACCGTATTGGGCACCGAAACGAGCACATTGGTCTGCTCGATGTGAAACCCGGCGGCGGTCAGCAGGATGGGGGTACCAGGGAGCTGATATTTCAGACCGCCCTCAAGCTGCTTGCCAATGCTTGGGCTGGCCTGACCCTGCGTCTTGCCACCGTCATTGGAAACCACGCCAGTCTGGGGCTGGAACGAGGTGGCGTAGCTGATATAGGGCGCAAGGCCGAACTTGAAATGATAAAGGCCGCCTGCACGCCACGTAATCTGGCTTGGGCCCTGCTTGGAATTCGACGCCGAGTAATACTCGATCTGGCGTGAGCGAAACCAGTCATTACGGATGCTCCCCGTCAGCACCAGACCGCCCCAATGAATTTCATCCTGACCGTAAACGCCGATCTGGTGTGAGTTCACCTTGTAGCGCGCATAGGTTTCGAGCGGGTCGATGCCCATATCGTAATTCGGGGCGAAGACATTCAGATCCGGGGCCGCACTCTGCCCCGCCGTTTCATTGGCCCATTGTTGCTGATAGTCGAAACCCGCCATGATCATGTGCGTGAGCGGCCCCGTGCGCAGCTTGCCATGCACATTGCTGTCAAACGCCAGATTGCGCGTGTGCTCGGTGGTGCCGAACCCATAGCGCGGCAGCATCCCGTCGGCGTCCCAGTATCCGGCGTTATAGACGCTGCGATATTGCGTCTTGATGTCGTCATAGCGGCCGCGCGTCGAGAAATTCCAGTCGCTGTTGAATCGGTGATTATAGATGTACGTAATGCCGCCATGCTTGCGGTTGAATTTCTCGAAGCGTGCATCGCCATCATAGAAATTGCGGGGCAGATAGCCGCCAAAAGGCGCGGGCTTGAGCGAGCCCTGAAGCGGCACACCGCCATAGGTGCCGGCCTCGGGATCGTACTGGTAATTGCCAAGCAGGGTGAAGGTGTCCGGGCCGTTACCGCCAAAGGTGACCGAAGGGCTGATCGAGAAGCGGCGGCTGCCAGTGCGTGACAGCTGGGTGTGCTGACCATTGACCGTGCCGTACAGGCGGTAACGGATGGATCCATCCTTGGTGGCAAAGCCACCCATATCGGCGTCGACACGATACAGATCGAACATGCCGCCCGTGGCGTTGACCGAACCGTAAGAGGCGCGATCGGTTGGCAGTTTGCTGGACAGGGCGACGAGACCACCGGGGCTGGACTGGCCGTAAAGCGCCGAAGCCGGGCCTTTCAGGATTTCCAGGCGCTCAAGACGCGACGTGTCGATCTGCGCAATCGCATAGCCGGTTGGGCTGTCCTGCAAGCGCAGCCCGTCGAGAAATTCGGGAATGGTGAAACCACGCAGCTGAAACAGGTCATAACGCGTACCGACACCACCACGCAGATCGGGCGTGATGCCTGCGGCATAACGTACGGCCTGGTTAAGCGTCAGCACGCCACGAATGTCCATTTCATTACGGGTGACCACCGTTACGGATTGGGCCGTCTCGATGAGCGGTGTGCTCGATTTGGTCGCTGATGAAGCGATGGTTGCGCCTTTCTGACCACGCACCACAAGCTCCTCAGCCTTCGGGTGAGAGGCAGCCGGGGCCGCATGGGCAGACGACATAGCCTGTGACCCCGCGGGGCCTGAAACTGCCGCGTTCTGAACTACCCCGGACGAGGCACTACGCGCCCTGACCGTTCCAGCCCCGCTTTTGCTGGAGGATTGCTGTGTTTGTGCATGGGCGCTGCCCGACATCAGCGCCATGAGGGAAACACACATTGCCAGACCCGAGCGGGTAAATTCAGCGCGCATAAAATGTCCTGCCGTGAGAAAACGGCAGAGAGATAGCGATATTGCGAGTCATTCGCAAAGAAAGTTTGGGGAAAGTTAATTTTCCCTGCCCACTATGTGGCTTAAATATCACCCTCGCGTGATCGAGCCCATGTCTGCCGGTGGCAGCCTATTCGACTTGCAGGATGTCTTTCACCTTGCCAGCCAGGACTTCGCCGAGCGTGCGGTTATTGTCAGGCGTAAAGTGAACGCCATCGCTGCCATCGGTGGTGATATGCTGGGCGGCGTCGAGAAACGCGGCGCCCCTTGCTCCCGCAAGCGCTTCATACTGGGTGGCGAGCGCCGCGATTTTGGGTACAGCCCCGTCGAACTGCGCCCTGAGCCAGGGGCCGGGTATGTCACCCGGCAAGGGCGGTGCGACTACAAGCAGTGCGGGCGCCTTGTAGCCGGTGCCGACGCCCCCCGTGCTGGCAGCCACCTGTCCGACCAGCCTGGCCATACCCTGCGCAATGTCATGGGCAGTTCGCCTGTAGGCGTTCTTGGCGTCATTTGTACCAAGCATGATGATGACAAGATCGAGCGGCATATGGCTGGCCAAGGCAGCGGGCAGATAGGCCGATCCGTCCAGACGTGGATCGTTGGCGTCGAGTGCCGTCGTGGTCCGGGCGCTCAGCCCCTCCTCGATCACATGAAATCCGTCGCCCAGAGCCTTCGCCATGACACCGGTCCAGCGCTCATCACGCTCATATCGCGTGGTTGGCGTTCCTTCCGGCACAGGCTTCCAGCCCCAGGTCAGTGAATCGCCAAAGCAGAGTATATGTCTGATGGTCATGTCATGCCTCCAATCCGCTCGTTCAGGCATCGTCCACCATGCGCGTCGCTTCCGGGTTTTGCAAAAAGGGCCTCAACCCATCACCTGGAAAGGGGATCAGCGATCGGGACCGAACCGGCGCACGGGCATAAAAGCCACATGAACTCCCTGGCGTCGTTTCGATAACAATTTGATAAAAATCAGCCCTACGGTAACGGCTAGCGTCGGAGCTCATGACACGATCTGACGAGCGCTCGATCCATCTACAATCCTGCCGTGACACGCTGTTACTGATTATGGGGGGCCACGACCTCAAATCCGGTCTCCATGAAATAATAAACCGTTATGAGGGGCCATTATCGAACTGTCATCTGAAAAGCACAGTGTCGAACTAATTATGTTGCCTTCTTGATACAATTATCAAAGCAAAATAAATTCTTTTAGCTGACTGAATTGCCCTCAGGGGCTTCTGATAGGGATGGGTTATGGACCTGATTCGCCATATAACGAGCCGTTTCTGTAAAACCATTTCTGCAGGCGCCCTGATTTCAGGCGCACTAACCGCCCTCTCCGGCACAGCCCTTGCCGATATTCCTCTGTTCAAGACGGCCACCAACCCGTGGCTGCAGGGGGTCAATCTGTCCGGTCTGATCGAGGGTGGCATCATGGCAAACCCTGCCCGACCGGATAACGGCATCAATTTCGGTAACTTTCTTGGTGACCATGCCAATCAGGCCCAGCTGAACCAGATCAGCCTCACCCTATCCAAGGCAATCGATCCGACGAAATCCGAATATCAGATCGGCTTCATGCTCGAAGCGCTCTATGGATCGGATGCGCGCTACTATCACCTGCTTGGCCTGTCGAACAAAATGACAAGCGACCGCTACCAGCTCCTTCCGGCGCAGGCCCATGTGGATGTGCACGCCCCGATCTTGTCGAAGGGTGGCATCGACATGCAGGCCGGCATCCTGCCAGCCCCCATGGGTGTCGAAGTGCTGGATCCGACACTGCGTCCTTTTTATTCTCTGGCCTATACGTCTCAGTATTCCGTACCCTTCGAGCATCTCGGCGCCATGTTCCACTGGCATGTCACCCCGATGTTTGATTTCAATTTCGGGGTCGATACCGGCAATCAGACGACGTGGGGCCGCAACGACAACAACAATGCAGCCGCCGGCTATTTCGGCTTCAACCTCATTGGCCTGGCTCATGGAAAACTGAACATCAACGAATTGTCGCGTGTCGGCCCGGAAAATGCCGTTGCGGCACTTGGTCCCCGTGCCAATACGGCGCAGCGCTGGTGGAACGACATTGCCGCATTCTACACGGTCAATGACAAGCTCAGCCTCACAGGAGAGTTCAACTTCCTGCACGATGACGGTCTGCGTGCCGAAACCTGGAGCGTCGTCACCTTCGCTGCCTACAAGATCACACCGAGCCTGACCTTCAACTACCGCGGTGAACTCTATCGCGATAACAGCGGTCTGTTCGTCGTCAACTTCCTGACCAATCAGGCCTATATGAACGCCTTTCTAGGCGGCTACGCGCCCGCCGAGACGGCCCCTGCCACCACTTATGGTGCCCTGACACTCGGCGTGACCTACCGTCCTGACCTCGGGCACGGCATACGCGTCTTTGCCCTGCGCCCCGAGATCCGCTTTGATCGCTCGCTCAACGGCACGTCACCGTTCAACGATGGTCGCAACACCGGCATGTTCACTTTTGGTGGCGATGCGATGATCGGTTTCTGACACCGCATAACGAAACGCGCAAAGAAAAGGGCGTCCGGCATGGCCGAGCGCCCCTTTTTTATGCTCGGTTATAAAACCGGATCAGAGCGCTTCGAGCAGGTGATCCACATCCCGCGCTTCGGTCGCCCAGCAGGTCACGAGGCGTATCAATACCCCGTCGATACCCGGCGGCGTTGTCCAGCGATAGAACACGAAACCCCGAGCCTCCAGCGCTGCCACACTCCGTTCGGGCAGCACGACAAACACCTCATTGCTCTGCACCTCGAAAGGCAGGGACGCCGCAGGATGGCGGCGCAAGCCATGAGCGAGGCGCTGGGCCATGGTATTGGCGTGCAGGGCATGGCGCAGCCACAGGTCATTTTCCACCAGCGCCGCAAGCTGTGCGCTCAGATAACGCTGCTTCGACCAGAGATGCCCGCCACGCTTGATACGCCGGGCAAAATTTTTCGCCAGATCTTCCCTGAAGATCAGCACGGCCTCTGACGCCATGCCTCCATTCTTCGTGCCGCCGAAGCTCACCATGTCGAACCCGGCCTTCCAGGTCATTTCGGCAGGTGTGCAATTGAGTGCGGCAATGGCATTGCCCAGACGAGCGCCGTCCAGATGCGTGGCAAGATCAGACTCTCTGGCGCGTGACGTCAGGGCTGCAAGGTGATCGAGAGAATAGACCGTGCCCCATTCCGTGCTCTGTGTCAGCGAAAGCGTCTGGATCGGGCTTGTATGGACCCCGCCCCCGGCATTGGTCACCAGGGCCCGGTCAAGGGCGGCTGGATCCATGCGCCCGTCAGGCGAAGGCAGAGGCATCAGCCTTGCCCCATGCATGAAGAACTCTGGCGCCCCGCCCTCATCATTGGCGATATGAGCGCTCTGGTCGCAGATCACGGCACCAAAAGGCGCGGTGGACGCGGAAAGCGCAAGGCTGTTGGCGGCCGTACCCGTGGCCACGGGAAAGACCCAGACCGGATGATCGAAAGCCTCGCGCATGAGTGCGGTCAGTCTTTCAGTCTCGGAATCCTCGCCATAAGACGGCGCTGCCCCCTCATTGACACGTATGAGAGCATTCATCACCTCGGGGCAGACTGGCGCGATGTTGTCACTTGCGAAGTTCTTGCGTATTTCCTCGGTCACGTCCGTTCCTCACTCGTCTCTGAGGCCATCGTCCGGGTGCTGCCCGTGCCGATCGCCCTGCTACAGGAATTGCAGCCATGAAACACGATCCGGCGCTTTCAGAAAAGCTCATCGACGGCAAGGCCATCGCGCGCCGCCTGACGGATCGCGTCAAGGCCGAGGCCGAGACCCTGCGCGAGCGCACCGGCAAGATTCCGGGTCTGGCTGTCGTGCTGGTTGGCGATGACCCGGCGAGCGAGGTCTATGTCCGTAACAAGGCTATCCAGACCCATCGCGCCGGTATGCGCTCATTCATGCACATGCTGCCCGAGACCACGTCGCAGGACGAGTTGCTGGAACTGATTGCCCGCCTCAACGCCGATCCCCAGATCCATGGTATTCTCGTCCAGCTTCCCCTGCCGAAGCAGATCGACCCGATTCTGGTGACCAATGCCATTGCCCCGCACAAGGATGTGGATGGTCTGGGCGAGGTCAATGCCGGCAGGTTGAGCCTGGGTATTGATGGGCTGGTGCCCTGCACGCCTCTGGGTTGTCTCATCCTGCTCAAGGAAACGCTGCCCGCGCTGCGCGGGCTTCATGCCGTTATCATCGGGGCGTCCAATCTGGTGGGTAAACCCATGGCGCAGCTGCTTCTCAAGGAAGGCTGCACAGTATCGGTCGGTCATATCGACACAAAAGATGCGAGGGCACTGGCCCGCGAGGGGGATATTCTTGTAGTCGCAACAGGCAAGAACGGGCTGGTGCGCGGCGACTGGATCAAGCCCGGCGCGACAGTCATCGACGTTGGCATTACGCGCATCGCCCTGCCGGACGGCAAGACGCGTCTGGTGGGTGATGTCGCCTTTGATGAGGCCGCGCCGATCGCTGGCCATATCACACCGGTGCCCGGTGGCGTTGGCCCCATGACCATTGCCTGCCTGCTGCACAACACCCTGCAGGCAGCGCGCCAGATTCTGGAAAATGGACAGGACGGCACGGGTCGGAGCGAACAGACTCCATGAGCCGTATCGCCATCGAGCTGATCCCGCGCGACACGCAAAGCCTGACAGAGGATCTGGCCACGGTAAGGCAGATCGCGCCGGACGTAACGACCATCAACCTTCCCGACCTTCTGCGCCTGCCCCTGCGCTCATGGGAGGGTGCCGCGCTGGCGCAGGGTCAGGGCTATGCAGCCATCCCGCACATCCGCGCCATTGATATCGACCCCGATGCACCCCTGCCCTGTGCGGAGCAGGAAGGACTGCGCGAGATTCTTGTCATCGCGGGCGATCCGCCCCCGGATTCGACGCATCGCATCTGGCCCAATAGCAGCGCGGACATCATCGCACGATATCGGCGTGAGGCCCCTCACCTAACGGTCTATGCGGCCTTCGATCCATATCGCCGCGCCCCCTGGCAGGAACTGGAGACCATCCAGCAGAAGCGTGATGCCGGTGCTGCTGGATTCTTCACCCAGCCCCTGTTCGACCAGAGGCTGTTCGATCTGTGTGCCTCGTGGCTGGAGAATGATCAGGTATTCTGGGGGCTCTCACCCGTGATCGGTCCCAAGTCTCGTGCCTATTGGGAACGCGTCAACCACGTTGTTTTTCCCTCGGATTTCGAACCGAAGCTTGACGCCAATATTGCGTTCGCACGGACGATCCTTGAGGCGGTGCGTGCACGCGGCGAGAGCGCCTACCTCATGCCCTTGCGCGTGCCGCTGGCAGATTACCTCACTCCGCTGCGTGACCTTCTGACATCGTGACGGCGGCACGCTCGGACTGACCCTGTCGCTGCGCGTCGCGGCTCTGCTGCGTTTCGCGAATGACATCATGGATGAAAGCCAGTTTCTGCCTTATCGCCCCCGTCAGGACGAAAGGATAGAAATCCTGAAGGCCCATGGAGCGGTTAAGGCTGTTCACGGCCATGCTCAGGGGGAGCCATGCATTCATGATCTCGTCAAAGTCGAGACTACGGTAAGGATTGCCGCTGAGCGCCGGAGTTGAGTATTGCGCGGCGTCCGGTGTCTGCGGGGCAATGGCAATACCATAAAGCCACGCCGTTTCCAGCGTCGAGACAATGTGCAGATAATGCGCCCAGGTCTCGGCGAAATCCTCCCAGGGGTGAGAGGCGGCATAGACACTGACATGCGTCTCGCGCCAGTCTTCCGAAGGCGGCTTGGCATAATGCGCCTTGAGGGCTTCCTGATAATCCTGCCGGTCATCGCCGAATACGGCGCGGCAGCGTTCCAGCCTTCCTCCATCGCGTATCAGCACGTTCCAGAAATAATGCCCGATTTCGTGCCTGAAATGTCCGAGCAGGGTCCGGTAATACTCTCCCATCTCCACGCGCATACGCTCGCGCTGGTCGTCATCGGCTTCACGCACGGCAAGGGTGATCAAGCCGTTGTCATGACCGGTCATGACAGGAGCCGAACCGTCGGGCGCATCGTCCAGAAAGTCGAAAGCCAGCCCGTTTTCCGGGTCCTGTCGCCGGTTGACCATTGGCAGGTCGAGCCGGATCAGCGCGTGGAAAAGACGATGCTTGGCGACCTCTATCTTGCGCCAGCGCTCCAGATTATGCGGGTCCGACAGATCGGGGATCGTGCGATTGAACTGGCAGGCATAGCAATACGGACCTTCAGCCGCTTCCTGCGGGCCGAGCAGCCAGTTGCAGGCGTCATACTGATGATTGGCGCAATAGACATGCACCTGATGTTCCAACCCCGGCTCCATGGGATACCATTTTCCGGGTGCATCGGCCGGATTGAGCGCTGTCAGATCAGCCAGCTTGTGCAGATAGCCCACTTCGTGATGGCATGACTCGCATCTCGTATTTTCAAAAAAGAGCGGCTGAGCGCAGCATTCGCACGAAAAAAGCTTCACGATCTGATCATCCCGATGAGGTTATGACCCGGAACTGCGCGTGACGGCTTTGGTTCCCGCCTCGTCCGCCATGATACTACGCCCGATGCAGAAAATGCGCCTGCATCATCACATCGAATTCCGCCTGACACTGATCCAGCAATCCCGAGATCGGGGCAGCGGCATCAGGCGTATCCGAAGCGGCCAACGGGATATGGTTCTGCGCTGCGATCAGACCCGATGTCGTGTCAAACCCCACCCAGCCATGCTCCGGCACCAGAATTTCGGCCCAGGCATGCAGGTCACAGGTCAGGCGGTCCGGATCAGCCTGAAGGGCAGAAGGCTCGATGAGATAGCCTGAGACGAAACGCGCTGCGTAACCCATATGACGGGCCAGGGCGATCAGCAGCCACGCGCTGTCACGACATGACCCGGCCTCGCGTTTCAGGGTTTCCTGAGGCGTCCAGACTCCCGGCTCCATGCGGCGCATGTAGTGCAGCCTGGTCGCGATGCGACGCGCCAACCTGGACAGGCGTTCGAGAGGGCTCCCGATCGGCAATCCGTCTTCGGCAGACAGAAACGGGACCAGCACCGCATCCTCCGTCACGGGGCGGCGATAGGCCTGCTCGAGCGCTGTTTCGCCGTCAGACGATCTCACCCCCATGCCCAGCGGATCATAGGGGGCGAGATCGACAATCATGCTCACATCAACCACGAACTGCGACATGCGATCGGAGAAACGCACTTCGGAGACCATGTTGCCATGTCTGTCGTGATGCCAGTCCAGTCCGGCATGATCCGGCCCTATGGAAAGCGCATAGGTCATGATCGCATTGCGCGTGCGCGATGGCGGCCGCAAACGGATCGTCTGCGGGCCAAGTGACACCATCCGGTCGTAACGATAGGACGTGCGATGATTGAGCAGCACTGGCTGGCTCATCCTGCGCGCCCCGCTGGGCCTGGTTTCATGACACTCCCTTGCCTGCGCCTTCCCTGCATGTCCCCTGCCTGCCCCGATGCTGTGCCTCCAGGGACCATCGTGCACCTTCCATGATGCCTGCCGCCCGCCGCCGGTTCAGGCAGCGCCTTGCAACCATTGGGCCGATATTCTGTTTGACAGCAATAAACCGGCGAACCCGCCCGGAACAGCCTTTCTTTTAGTGCTTGGCAAGTCACGAATTTTGGTAGTTTAATAAACAACCGTAACGTTTCGGTTCAGGATACACCAGACCCTCCCCAACAAGAAGGTGAGAAAATATGGCGCTCGACGCCTTGCCCATCCATGAAGCCGGTATTTTTTCGACCTACGACACGCCCGCCTTTTACTGCGAGCTGATGAACCGGGGCAGTGAACTGCCCGAAGCCCTGCAGAAGGTGCAGGAACGTCTGGCCCATCTCACCCTTACCGACCTGCGCGAGCGAACGACTGACGCAGAAAACCTGCTCTGGCGTCTGGGTATTACCTTCACGGTCTATACAGAACGTGAGGCGATTGATCGTATCCTGCCCTTCGACATGATCCCCCGCCTGCTCACGGCCGAGGAATGGGCATTTGTCGAGAAGGGCGTGCAGCAGCGCGTCAAGGCCATCAATCTCTTCCTGTGGGACATCTATCACGAGCGCCGTATTCTGGATGATGGCATTGTCCCGGCCGATCTCGTGCTCAAGAACGCCAATTACTGCAAGGCGATGATCGGGGTGGACGTGCCGGGCGGTGTGTATGTCCACATCAACGGCACTGACCTCATACGCGACCGCTCAGGGCGCTTCCTCGTGCTTGAGGACAATGCGCGCACCCCTTCCGGGGTCTCCTACGTCATCGAAAACCGCCACATGATGCTGCGCCTGCTGCCTGATCTGGCCTCGGGCATCAAGCTCCGCTCTGTCGAGGATTATGGCGTCAGGCTACATCGCGCCCTATGCGACGTGGCCCCCGAGGGCGTGACAGACCCGCAAGTGGTTCTGCTTTCGCCGGGCATGTATAATTCCGCCTATTTCGAGCATGTGTTTCTGGCCCGTGAGATGGGTGTGCCACTCGTCGAGGGGCGGGATCTGGTGGTTGAAGATCATCATGTCTTCATGCGCACCGTTGCCGGGCTGCGCCCTGTCCACTCGATCTACCGCCGTATCGACGACGCGTTTCTCGATCC
Organism: Asaia bogorensis; assembly: GCF_900465345.1. Classification (GTDB taxonomy): domain Bacteria; phylum Pseudomonadota; class Alphaproteobacteria; order Acetobacterales; family Acetobacteraceae; genus Asaia; species Asaia bogorensis_A. Next base: position 23,549 of record NZ_UEGO01000004.1, read on the forward strand.
CCTGGCTTTCAATCCCGAGAGCCTGCTGGGTGTGCCGGGCCTCGTCGAGGCCTATTGTCGTGGCAACGTGACCCTTGCCAATGCGTTGGGCACCGGGGTGGCCGATGACAAGGCCATCTATGCCTATATGCCCCGCATCATTCGCTACTATCTCGACGAGGACCCTATCCTCGACAGTGTGGAAACCCATATCTGCGCCGAGCCCGAAGGCCTTGCCCACACGCTCGATAATCTCGCCAATCTCGTAGTGAAGCCCGTCGGCGATTCCGGAGGCTATGGTCTCATCATCGGACCCCATGCGACCGAAAGCGAGCTTGAGGCCTTTCGCGAGAAGCTGATCGAAAATCCGGCCAATTACATCAGCCAGCCCGTCATTGACCTTTCCGTTGTGCCGACCCTCTGCCCCGCCGGTGTGGAAGGGCGTCACGTCGATCTGCGCCCCTTCGCGGTGACAGGAAAATCCACCTGGGTTCTGCCCGGCGGGCTGTCCCGCGTCGCGCTGCGAAAGGGGTCTCTGGTGGTGAATTCATCGCAGGGTGGTGGCTCGAAGGATACCTGGGTGATGTCAGCATGAGCCGCTTCAACCCCTATGTCGCAGGCATACAGCCCGACCTGAACACCCTGCTCTCGCGCTATGCCGAGAACATGATGTGGCTTGCGCGCTATATGGAGCGCATCGAAAACCTCGCCCGCGTGCTTGAGGTGACCGAAGCTTTCGTGCGGGGTGCCGATGGCCGCCCGGTATGGGACTCAATCGTCAATATCAATAGCGATGAGGAACGGTTTCGCGCCCTCTATCCTGCCGCGAGGGAGGAGGATTATCTGTGCTTTTACATCACGGATTGCTCCAACCCGAGCTCGATCCGGGCCATGGCCCATACCGTGCGCGAAAATGCCCGTTCTGCACGCCCCCTTATCTCGACCGAGATGTGGATGCAGCTCAACGTCTTCACACGCTGGATGCTGGACCTCACGCCCGGCGACATACGACGCACCGGGCTTTCGGCCCTGTGCAACCGCATCAAGCAGGAATGCCAGTCCCATGCCGGCGTGACGGAAGGGACGCTCTATCGCGATCAGGCCTGGCTGTTCTATCTGCTGGGTCGGCATCTTGAGCGCAGTGACCAGATCACACGACTGATCGACACGCGCTATCATACGCTCCTGCCCGATGCTGCCGAGGTGGGGTCGGAAATCGACATGACACAATGGGCGTCCGTGCTGCGCTCGGCTGCAGCCTATCACGCCTTTCGTCGTCTCAAACCGGTGACGACCACGCCTGCCAATGTGGTTGGTTTCCTGCTCAAGAACGAGGGGTTTCCACGCTCGCTCGCGCTTAACTTGCGTCATGCCGATTCTGTTCTGGGCGCCCTCGCCACACACTACAACCTGCGCAAGCAAAGCTCGGCGGTGCAGGAACGCCTTGGCGAATTACGTGCCATGCTGGATGACCAGACAGCCGAGGAAATCATCATTCGTGGGCTGCATGAGTGTATGCACTGGATTCAGGAACAGATCGAAACCTGCCAGAACGAACTGGCCGCCGCCTATTGGGCGCCACCCAAGGTGCTTGATGCCGGAAGCTTCAGCCAGTCTCAAGGTCAGGCGTAGAAACCGGCAGCGAGATCTTGCCGTGCGGGCGTTGAGTCCCACCGGTACGATATTTGGCTGTCTGCACTGAATGACCCATAAAAAGACCCGCTGCATCTCTGATAATGCAGCGGGCCTTTTCAATTCAGTCTCGCGCTACCCTGCCTGCAACAGGGATGACGGGACTCAGGCTTCGGCTTCGTCTTCCTGCTCTTCCGGCGAGGTCATCATGGCCTCAGCCACAACACCAGCCTGCTCGCGGATACGACGCTCGATATCGGCCGCCATCTCGGGATGATCGCGTAGGAACTGCTTGGCATTCTCACGCCCCTGACCCACGCGGGTGCTGTCATACGAGAACCAGGCACCCGATTTCTCAACGATATTGGCCTTGACGCCCAGATCGATCAGTTCGCCGACCTTGCTGATGCCCTCGCCATACATGATGTCGAATTCGACCTGACGGAAAGGCGGGGCCATCTTGTTCTTGACCACCTTCACGCGTGTCTGGTTGCCCACCACCTCGTCGCGATCCTTGATCGAACCGATACGGCGGATATCCAGACGCACCGACGCATAGAACTTGAGCGCGTTACCACCGGTCGTGGTCTCGGGATTGCCGAACATCACGCCGATCTTCATGCGGATCTGGTTGAGGAAGATCACCATCGTGTTCGAGCGCGAAACCGTGCCAGTCAGCTTGCGCAGGGCCTGGCTCATCAGACGGGCATGAAGACCGACATGGCTGTCGCCCATATCGCCCTCAAGTTCCGCACGCGGCACCAGTGCCGCCACGGAGTCGACCACCAGCACATCGACGGCACCGGAACGCACCAGCGTATCGGCAATTTCCAGAGCCTGTTCACCAGCGTCAGGCTGGCTGAGCAGAAGATTGTCGACATCCACACCAAGCTTGCGGGCATAACCAGGATCGAGCGCATGTTCAGCATCGATGAAGGCGCAGGTTCCGCCCTTCTTCTGGGCTTCGGCAATGGCATGAAGCGCCAGTGTCGTCTTGCCGGAGCTTTCCGGGCCGTAGATCTCGATGATACGGCCGCGCGGCAGACCGCCGATACCGAGGCCGATATCCAGACCCAGCGAGCCGGTGGAGATCACATCGGCCTGCTCCTTGGGGCGCTGCCCCATGCGCATGATCGACCCCTTACCGAAAGCCCGTTCGATCTGGCTCAGCGCACCTTCGAGTGCTTTCGTCCTGTCCACGCTCATATCCTGTCCTCCGCTCACACCAGTGTTGCCGAACTCATGAAAATCGGCAATCGGGGCGGAGCGATTCGTGTTGATCGTTCACATTTGTTCTTGAGAACATATCATGATCACGCCCCTTTTGCACAAGGGGACGGGCATAAAAAATACCCCCTGTTTCCAGGGGGTATAAGTGTCGTTTCTGCAAACAATTCATGCTCCCACATCCGGCCTCGATGACCCAGACGCGAGAGATCACGCGGGATCAGTTGTTCACACTGCCCACGGAAAGACCGCCACCACGCGGATCGGTGTCACCCTGGCAATTGCCGCCCTTGCAGACCGAGGCATTGACGCGCCCCTGCCCTTCATGCGGCACCGTCGTGCCACAGACGATCGCCCGTGCAGCCTGAGCCAACGCATCGGCTGCATCGTTCTGGCCGGAGGCGGCGGCGGCACCAGTCAGGGTGCCACGACGCTGCACAATGGCAGCAGCCAGGAGCGGTGCCGGATAGCGCCCCGGTGCCGCGGCCAGCAGCACGCCCGTTCCTTCAGCCATACGACCTGTGCCGAACAGATTGTTGTCAGTCAGGGCGCAGGCCACAGCACCACCCTTGTTGTCTGTCACGACAAAGGAGGTCGAGGCCGGAAGCGACGGCAGGGAGCCACCGCGGCTGGAGCCCCCATTGACCAGGGTCTGTGCAGCGCTGAGGAGGGCGTCATTGCTCAGGCCATGACGGTCTTCGCTGCGCCACGTTGCCACCACGCTCTGCGCGGAGGCGCCGGAGTGGAACGCTGCCGCAGCGCCAAGCCCACCATCGGCAGGCGGCGGCAGGAACGAGGCCACATAGCCATCCTGCTCGACCTGAAGCGGCGCGATCTGCGCTGGCATGGCGTTACGCAACGCTGTGGTCGAAAGGCCGCCCCCTGCCTTGTTGGCCCCTTCGACAAAGATCCCGCCAAGCGCCCCGTTGTACAGATCGCCCACACCAACATTGGTCATGCGCTCCAGAAAGCTTGCCAGCTGGGGCTGCACCAGCGCATCGCCATTTTGCAGCGGCGCACCATCGGGACGGCTGAAAACGCTGCGTGCGGCGTCATCGGCGAAGAGGGGGTTATGTACCGCAGCAATATCACTGGCCAGCACGCGGCTGACTGTGGTGCCGCTGCGGGCAAGACGAACGGACGGACCAAGAATATCAGCAAATTCGACGGTGCCGTAGCGAAGCTGCATGGTGAACAACCCACGCGGCGTCATCGGTATCGCCGCCTGACGCGTGGCTGCACCCGAAGCGCTGGCTGAACCGGGAAGGAACACGAAAGCCTGGGGGGCCTCGTTGGCGCGTGTGGCCAGGCAGGCGCCACCACCGCCCAGAGAGGCACGCGATGGCAGGGTGACCGATAGTGCCATTCCCACTGCAGCCGCAGCATCGGCTGCATTGCCGCCATGCACCAGCACATCGCGCCCGATCAGGGCCGCACGCGGCTCATCGGCCACTACCGTGCCGATATAGCCCGTCACGATGGGCGTGGTCTTGCCAAACAGGCTGTGACCGATATGCGCGACATCGCTGCACCCGGCGAGCAGCATGGCTGCCGTAAGGGCACAAGCCGGGCGCAACCCTGCCTTGAGCGCAAAGCGCCCTGCGGGGCGACAGGGGGCATTCGACTGACGATGCGCCACGTGCGGTGTCTCCATGACCCGGCAAGCCTTTTCTCTACTGTTCCGGACAGGGATGGTATCTTCGGAGGCCGAAGAAGCAACTGTCTGGAAATTGGGTTCGTTAACGCATCTAACCGTGATCCGGACGATGGGCAACCGCGCGCCCGGCTCCGGTTTTGCGAAATCGCTTTTGCTGGCCTATGCAGGAGCGCGTTTTCTTCACGCCCATGTCTTTCACGACCAGCAGGATCGTCCTCATGACCCGCCCGACCCGTGCCCGGCTTGCCGGCACTTTTCTCGCCCTTGGTCTGACCGTGTCGACCGCCGTTCCGGCCCTTGCTGCCCCCAGTACTGCGTCTGCCGCTGCGGAATCGTCTTTCAGCCCGGCCCAGCGCGCCGAGATCGTGACGATCCTGCGCGACGCCCTGAAGAATGACCCGAGCATTCTGAGCGATGCCATCGTGGCCCTGCGTCAGGGTGCCCAGCAGAAAGCAGCAGATGACGCCCTAACCCACGTCCGTTCCGATCGCGAGCGTCTGCAAAAGGGGCCCGACTACACAGTGCGCGGCAACCCGCAGGGCGATCTCACCATCGTGGAGTTTCTCGACCCGCGCTGCGGCTATTGCCGCAGCATGGTGCCCGTTGTCGATGCTCTTCTGAAATCAGACAGCAAGCTGCGTCTGGTCGAAAAGCTGGTGCCGGTGCTGAGTGAGAAAAGCGTGCTGGACACGCAGGCCATTTTCGCCGCCGCGCTGCAGGGCGGCTACGAAAAGATGAAACGCGCCCTGATGCAGGACACGACGCCCCCTACCCTGGATCGTATCCGTCAGCTTGCTACGGCCAATGGGCTGAATGCGGACAAGCTTGTGACTGACATGCACGCCTCGAGCGTTGCCGCGCAAATCAACGAGAATCTGGCCGAAGCAAGGCTGATCGGCCTCGATGGTACGCCGACCTTCGTTTTCGGTACGAATGCAATCATTCCCGGTGCCATCTCGGCTGAGGAAATGCGCGAGCAGATCAAAACCGCACGCAAGGACGCGCGCTGACAACACTTACCCTTCCATCCTGCAAGGGCCCCAAAGGAGGCGACCTTGCAGGATGGGTTAGATCAGCCAGGTATCTTGCTCGCCTTGATCTTGGCTTCGAGCCGACCGAGATTTTCGAGAATCTCCGGCGAGGGCGGTGGTGGCTCCGGGCTCAGGCTCTCAAGCCTTGCAATCAGAGCTTCCATCACCACCAGACGCGAATACCATTTCTTGTTTGACGGCACGACAAGCCAGGGCGCGTGCTCGGTCGCCGTCGCCCGGATCGCTTCCTCATAGGCTGTCTGGTAAGCGGGCCAGAACTGACGTTCCGCCAGATCGCTCTCATCGAACTTCCAGCGCTTGTCCGGCCGATGAAGACGACGCAGCAGACGCTCCTGCTGACATTCGGGCGACATGTGCAGCATGACCTTGAGAATATGGATGCCCTGCCGGCCCAAATAGGCCTCGAAATCGCGGATATCCTGCAGGCGGTGGTCCCAGAACTCCCGCTTTGTCGGATCGCCCTTCATGCCTCTCGCATCGAGCGTGTCAGCATGAACACGGGCAACGAGCACATCCTCGTAATGGCTGCGGTTAAACACCCCCACCTGACCACGGCTCGGTATGGCCATGTGGACGCGCCATAAATAATCGTGAGAAAGTTCGATATCGCTCGGCTTCTTGAATGACACGACCTTGGTACCCTGCGGGTTCATCCCGGTCATGACATTGAGAATGAGGCTGTCCTTGCCCGCACCATCCATGCCCTGAAGAACAAGGAGCATGGAATGGCGATGCTCTGCCGCAAGCCTTTCCTGTAACGCTCCGAGATGAGCACGCCGCTTGTCCAGCCACGCCTCGACATGGCCCTTGTGCAAACCGCCATGATCCTGCGGGTGGACGGATTTCAGCTCAAAATCGCGCCCGTCGCTGACGAGATACTTGCCAGGAAGCTTGCGGGCCAGGCCCAGAGTCAGTTCAGTCACTGCTTCGATCCACTGCGAGGCCACCGGCAGCCTGACAGACAGGCATCATCTCGATGGCGTTGATGTTGACATGGGGCGGCAGGCTGAGCAGCCATGAAACGGTTGCCGCGATATCCTCAGGCGTCAGCGGGTCAGTCCCTTTATAGACATCCGCTGCCTTCTGATTGTCGCGCAGCCGCACATTGCTGAACTCGCTGCCGCCGCACAGTCCCGGTTCGATCGTGCTTGCACGGATTTTCGTTCCCAGCAGGTCAGTGCGCAGATTACGCATGAACTGGCCGACAAACGCCTTGGTGGCTCCGTAAACATTGCCCCCGACATAGGGGTAAGTCCCTGCGATACTGCCAAGTGTGATGATGTAACCGTGATTGCGTTCGACCATTTGTGGAAGAAACGCGCGAGTGACATCCACGACACCCGTCACATTCGTGTCAATCATGGTTTTCCAATCCTTGAGATCGGAGTCTTGCGCTTTGCCCACACCGAGGGCCAGACCGGCATTATTGATCACCACATCGACCTGACGCCATGAGGGCGGCAGGCTGGTGGGCAGGGCCTGAACCTTTTCGGCATCGGTCACGTCAAGCACCTGCGGAAGAAACGCCTCGCCCAGCTCTTTCTTCATGGCCTCAAGCCGTTCCGCCCGTCGGCCGGTCCCGATCACACGATGGCCTTCCTTGACCAGACGCTTCGCAATAGCCTGACCAAACCCGGCTGTTGCGCCGGTTACCAGAATAATCGCCATCGTTTTCTCCATTTCAGGTTCAGGACACACAGGGGCCCACGCTATAGCAGACGGGGCAGCCGCTCCATGGTTGCCACACTCTGTATCGTTGCCACGGCGCGCCGCCCTTGCAAAACCCCCTGCAATGGCCGACATTTTCCCTCATGGCTTCAGATTTTCAAACGCCCGACGAGACCACATCCGAAACCCTGGCAGGCCGTCTGCTCATTTCGAGCCCCATGCTTGGAGAGTCGGAATTTGCGCGCAGCGTGGTCTATGTCTGCGCCCATTCGCGCCGGGATGGCGCCATGGGGCTGATCATCAACAAGCGCGCATCGCATCCCACGCTCGAAACCCTGTTCGAGCAGCTCGACATTACCCCCTCACCGCCCAAGCGCCGGATCAATCTGTGCATGGGCGGCCCCATGGAACCGACCCGTGGCTTCGTGCTTCACTCGGCCGACTGGCGGCGTGAAGATAGTCTCGTGATCAACAACGAGAACTGCCTGACTGCCAGCCTCGATATTCTGCATCAGATCGCCGCTGGCGAAGGCCCACGCCATGCCCTGCTGGCGCTGGGCCATGCCTCATGGGAGCCGGGTCAGCTGGAAGATGAAATCATCCAGCAGAATGCATGGCTGAGCGCCCCCGCCATGGATGATCTTATTTTCGGCAGTGATCAGATGGTGAAATGGCGCAAGGCCCTTGCCACCATCAATATCGATCCCCTCTCCCTCTCCAATCTCGTCGGCCACGCCTGAGGGCCGCCTAGCCCGGGCATGCACCGGGTTCGAGGGGACGCGCATCAAGGATACGTTCCGCCGCCTCGTTGCTGAGGGGGTGGTGATAGAACTGGCGGTAGAAATCCTGGATCTGTGCGAGCATCGCAGCGCGATCAATCGTCCCTTTCCCGATCAGCTGACGCGCCCACAGGCGTTGCAACAGCAATTCGGGGCTGTAGCGATCCCAGTTGAACACCCCTGACGGGTTGCGAAACACATGGTGCTGCGCCACGGCAGCAAGCTGTGCCCAAAGCGGCGATGACGCGATTTCCGTCTCGCTGCCTGCATCTGCCCCCAGAATGATGATGTCGGGCTGCCAGCCCAGGATCTGCTCCAGCGAAACCGGGCGCTTGTTGCCATGCATACCGATCGCGGCATTGCGGCCACCGGCATCACGTATCCACTCATCCACGATACTCGTATCACCATCCACGGTCAGGGGATCGAGCGAGGCGATATGCAGCACACGTGGCGCTGGCACTGATTTCTTCACTGCCTGCGACCTGTCGAGCGCAGCAAAAGCCGTGCGAAAGCGGGCGGCCTGAGCCTTTGCCTCATCCGTCCCCAAAAGGACCGCCGTCTGATCGATTGTCGCCAGCATCCCCGCGAAATCGGTAAAGCCGACAGGCGCCGCTTTCAGCCCGACAGATTGCAAGGTACCTGCCACACCGGAATCACGGGTGACAAAAACCAGATCGGGGTGAAGGGCGAGAACAGCCTCGGCATTGAGCACCATGCTACCAAAAACATGGGCCTGATGCAGGGATGGGGCGACGCAATACATCCAGGCAAAGCGCGACGGCGAGACGACCGTACCGACAATCCTGTCTGCTGCGCCCAGCATGATCAGCGTGGCATTATGGGCGTACCATCCATCCACAATCCGCGCGGGAGGCGGCGTTGCTGGCAGGGCTGATGCCTCCTGAAGCGTGGCCACCGCCAGAAACCCGCTCAGTACAGCGCCCCAGCCGAAGCCTCTCATTCCGCCCTATCCCTTTGTGCAAAGAAGCGCTCAGCGCCATGATCGTAATGTTGAAGGGCAACGTCATAAAACGCGCTCAGACGCCCCGCCTCAAGAACATCACACGGTCGTCCCTGTGTCACCACGCGCCCGGCCTCAAGCAGGACGACATGGCTCGCGTGACGGTAGATCATCTCAGGCTGATGCGCTGTCATGATGACCAGACGGCCCTGCTGCGTCAGGGCGGAAAGCAGCCCCATCAATCGATGCTGATAGCCGTAATCGAGCCCGGCCAATGGTTCATCCAGCACGATAACCGGCGTCTCCTGCGCCAGTGCCCTTGCCAGAAGAACGCGCTGATACTCGCCCCCCGATAGTGCGGTGCAGGGCCGCCGCGCCAGATCCTGCAAACCGAGCTGCGCAATGGCGCGCTCGATGCTGTCGCGGTCCGCCCTCGACAGGCGCGTTATCAGCCCGCCATGCGGCAGCCTGCCCATCTGCACCACCTGCATCACGTCATAGGGCGGCAGGTGCTCCCTGTTTTGCGGCACGTAGCTCAGCAATCGGGCCCGATCCATGCGCGAAAGATCGGTCAGGAGCACATCATTGACCCGAACCCGTCCCCGGTCAGGCACGGTAAGACCGAGCATCAGCCGCAGCAGCGTCGTTTTGCCAGCGCCATTCGCCCCCATCAGGCTGACCAGTTGCCCGCCCGAGAAATTCAGCGTCACGTCATCGAGTATGAGGCGTCCTCGCCGGGTAAAGCCGAGAGCCTGTGTCGCAAGGGATGCCACTTATAACTGCCCTTCGCGACGTAAATGCCTCAGCACCACGATGAAGCCTAACGCCCCGAAAAGCTCGGTCATCATGCCAAGGGGAATCTCGGACGCTGTCAGGCTTCGCGCTGCGGTATCGGCCAGCATCAGCCCCGCCGCCCCCATCAGCGCCGCTAAAGGCAACATGAGGCGATGTCCCGGCCCGATAATGAGCCTGGCCATATGGGGCACAATCAGCCCGACCCAGCCGATAATCCCGGCCATTGATACCGTCAGAGCACCAAGCGACGTGGCGAGGGCCAGCACGACGATCCTCATGGCCCCGACCGGCAGGCCAAGGCTCCGGGCTTCGTCATCGCTCAGAACCAGCGCGTCCAGCGCCCGCGAACCCAGCCATAGCATTGCCATGCCCAGCACACATAAGGGCGCCACCCAGGCAAGCTGCGCCCATTGTGTCCGGGAAAGGCTCCCGAGCAGCCAGTAGATGATGGCTGGCAACTGATCGAATGGATCAGCCACATATTTGAGTAACGAGAGAAAAGAGGTGAACAGGGCAGCGCTGATCAACCCGCCCAGCAGCAGCGGTAAGATACCCTCGCGCCCCACCAGCCGCGCGACGCCAAAGCCGCAGGCCACGGCGCAACACCCTCCGGCAAAGGCCGCAAACCCCACTACCGCACTACTGCCATGCAGCAGGATGGCCAGCGCCGCCCCGAAAGCCGCGCCACTCAGTACCCCCAGCAGATCGGGCGAGACGAGCGGATTACGGAAAACCGCCTGAAACGCGCTTCCTGACACTGAAAGCGCCGCCCCAACCACCATGGCCCCGATCAGCCTTGGCAGGCGCGCATAGAGCAGCACGGCCCGTGTTTCGGCAGCACCATGCCCGGCCATCATGGCCCCGATTGCATGGAATGAAAGCGGATAGCGCCCAATAAGAATTCCGGCGGCAAGCGCGCCGATCAGGATGAGAGTGAGCATCAGAAAGCACAAACGATTGCGCAATGCCCCTTCCCCCTTTTGCCATAATGGACCTGATTACCCCGATACCGGGTCAGGGCTTGTCTGGCGAGAGGTTCATGGCTTGTGCAGACAATCGTGCAGCATAGCCAACGAAGAAACGCGAGGTCTCCGATGTGATCCAGATAATATCGGAAATAATCGGTGGGCGGATGGTCTGCCTTTTCAGCAATACCAGACCGCCAGAATGACCAGAATTGTGGAAATTCTGGTCGGAGTGAGAGGATTCGAACCTCCGGCCCCTGCGTCCCGAACACAGTGCTCTACCAGGCTGAGCTACACTCCGAACCGATGGATGGGGCTATACTGCCAGTTGGGCGGCTCTGCAAGGGGGGCAGACGATCAAAGTCGACCCGTCTCGATTTTTTCCTCGCTCTTTCTGGTTTTACCCAGAATTTCCAGAGCGTGCGCCACGTCGGGCACAACCTGATAGAGCCTGCGCGCCGAGGCATCTGCCAGGCCCTGCTCGATTGCTGCCTCCAGAGCAGCAATCACGTGCACAGCCCAGTTCGCGACGTTGACGATCAGGATAGGCTTGTCATGCAGTGAGAGCTGACGCCACGTCATGATTTCCATGAGTTCGTCAAAAGTGCCGAGCCCGCCGGGCAGCACCAGAAACGCATCGGCCTGCGCGAACATCAGCCGCTTGCGCTCATGCATCGACTCGGTAACGATCAGATCCGTCACCTGCTCGTTCATGACCTCGCGGCCGTGAAGAAATTCGGGGATGATCCCGGTTACCTCGCCACCAGCCTGCAACGCGGCTGCGGCCACCACGCCCATAAGCCCCACTGCCCCGCCACCATAGACCAGATGGATGCCACGCTCTGCCAGACCGGCTCCCATTGCGCGGGCGGCTTCACCGAAAGCCGGGACAGAACCATGGCGCGAGCCGCAAAAGACAGCGGCGGCAGCGATTGTCATTTCTGGATTTTCCTTTGACCTGTGACGTCAGGGCCTTGCAGCACGCTGCAATCTCAGCACCTGCACGATGCCGAGGAATGTAATGCAAGCTGTGAAGATGAACAGAGCCATATAACCCGCAGAATGGATGACGAGCCCCAAGAGCGGACCGGATACGCCAATGGCGAGATCGAGAAATACCGAAAAGGCCCCAAGCGCGGCCCCGCGATTCTCCGCCCCGGCGCGATCAACAGCCAGAACGCCCAGTGCCGGAAACACCAGAGAGAAACCCGCTCCGGTTACCGCAGCGCCCAAAGTGGCCGCTTCCGCAGAGGGGAGAAAGGCCAGTATCAGCAATCCTAGTGTTTCAACAGCGAGCGAGATAAGCGCGACATTTGTCCCGCCGATACGTCCGATCTGGCGCGCGAAAACGAAGCGTACGATGACGAAGACCATACCGAATACAGCCAGGGCCTGCGCTGCATCCGGCCAGTGCTCAGCCGCAAAATAGAGCGCAAGACATGAAGAGATCGCCCCAAATCCGACGGATCCCGCAGCCAGCGCACAGCCATGAGGCAGCACGAGACGGAACACCTTGGCGAAAGACATGGCGGGCGCGTCATGGCGTATGGGGGCAACCGCGGGATAGGTGCTGGCCAGCGCCGTACCGATGGCGGGGAGCAGGGTCGAGAGCACACCCAGACTCACCAGCCCGCCCCAGCCGCCACCGAGATGCGAAAGCTGCTCGCCAATCGTGGCACCCAGGGCGATACCGCCATAGGAAGTTATTCCATTCCACGAGATGACCTGAGCCGTATTGGCTGCTCCTGCGCGGCGTATGTTCCAGACGATTGCAGCTGTCGAGGCCCAGCTTTCTGCCCAGCCAAGGGCCAGACGACTGGCGAAAAGGCAGATCAGGGAAAGCGGGATGACCGATTTGCCAAGTCCTGCCATCAGAAGCAGCAGGCCGGAAAAGACGCCAAGCGCCAGACCCAGCACCGCAACCGGCTTTGGCCCCTGGGTGTCGATACGTTTCCCGGCGGATGCGCGTGACGCAAAGGTGGCAAAGTACTGCAGCGACACGGCAAACCCGGCGATGACCGTATTGCAGTGCAGAACATTATGCACGAAGAGCGGGATGACTGCCATCGGCAGGCCAATGACGACATAGATAATGAGGTTCAGTGAGACGACCGGCAGGATGATGCCAAGTGGCGATCGTGTCGCCTTTGCCTGCCCGGCACCCATCACAATTTCCCCAATCCGGTTTTCTGGTCGCTAGAGGCTCAGCTTTGCCAGCCCCTGCGCCTGCTGTCACCCCGCCCGGTCAAGTTTGCGTCAGGTTTAAGCGTTTAGCCTGCGCCAAGTGCGCAGATCAGTACGGAAACGACGGCACCCAGCCAGAGCGATGAGGTGGAAAAAACTGAAATCATGACGGCAGATCCTTCCACAAGAGAGCATTGGACTCAGTGAACGCTGCATCATGCAAAAAGTCAGCAGGGTGATTCACCAAAAAGTGTCAATTGTGCGGTTTTTTCTCCTTCCATGCCCTCGGCCTCATCCTGACCAAGCCCGGTCAGCGTGACGCCCATCAACCTGATGGCACGCTGAAGGGGAAAAAACCCTTCCAGCAATGTCACAGCCTGCTCGCGCACCGCATCCCGGCTTGCGAACGGAGAAGGGTTGGACCGGGTGCGTGTCGTGATCTGGAAATCGGCATATTTGAGCTTCAGAACCACAGTGCGTCCACGCAGTGACTGCGCCTCGCAATGCCGCCAGAGCTTGTCGCACAGCCCGTCGAGCACCGTGCAGGCGCTGGCAAAATCCGTCAGATCGGCCTCAAAGGTCGTCTCGGTACCAATCGACTTGCGCACCCGGTCCGGCACGACAGGGCGATCGTCAATGCCCCAGGCGATGGACGCATAGAACGCGGCAGCCTTGCCGAAATGACGTGTCAGAACGTCACGCGGAATATCACGCAAATCGGCACCGGTAAAAATGCCCAGCCGGTTCATCTTGGCCCGCGTCGCGGGGCCAATGCCGTGAAACTGCTCGACACGCAGCGAGGCCGCAAAATTCGGCCCCATGGCGGGCGTGATAACGAATTGTCCATTGGGTTTGCGATGATCCGACGCCAGCTTCGCCAGAAACCGGTTGTAGGAGATCCCGGCCGAAGCCGTCAGTCCGGTTTCCTCGGCAATTTCTGCCCGGATACGCCGCGCAATATCGGTGGCCGACCCATGCTCGCGATAGCTTTGCGTCACATCCAGATAAGCCTCATCAAGTGAGAGAGGCTGTATAAGCGGCGTATAGCGCGCGAATATTTCATGGATCTGACGTGAAACAGCACGGTAGGTGTCAAAGCGGGGCGGGACAAAGACCAGTTCCGGACATTGTCGCAACGCCGTACGCGATGGCATGGCCGAACGGACACCAAACCGACGTGCCTCGTAGCTGGCCGCCGCAACAACGCCTCGTCCCTCACCCCGCCCTACGGCAACAGGACGACCACGCAACTCCGGTGCATCGCGTTGTTCAACCGAAGCGTAGAAGGCATCCATATCGATATGGATGATGCGACGCACAGCCCCGTGACCTGTTGGCTCAGACATGTTGCCCTTATGCCATCAGGTTCGAGAACAAAACAAGATCATCAAGCGTCAGGCTGACAGAACCGGCAATAGTTCAGCCACAACGCATCAGGCGGAAGTCAGGCCGGATTTCTGCCATGCGGGCGGGCAGGCTTCGCGAATCAGTGCTTCGAGCAGATCGATCGCCATATCGCTGTCATTCAGACATGGAATGAGGGTCAGTTCCTCACCTCCCGCCTCAATGAACTCGTCACGCAGCTCGTGGCCGATCTCATCCAGCGTCTCGATGCAATCGCTGATGAAGCCGGGCATGATGACAGCGATACGGGTTATCCCCTGCTCTGGCAGCGCCGTCACGAAAGGTGCCGTATAGGGCTGCACCCATTCCATCGGCCCAAAACGCGACTGGTAAGTGATCGGCATCTGTTCTTCGCTCACATTCAGAGCGTCACGCAGGGCGCGGATCGTTCTGACGCAGTCATCGGGGTAGTAATCCCCCTTATCCACGCAAAGCTTTGGCAAGCCGTGAAAGGAGGCGACAATACGCTGCGGTTTCCAGCTCAGCCCCGCCAGATGGTCACGCACGCTCTTTTCGAGCCCAGCGATATAGACAGGATGATCAGGAAAAGCCGGAATGGTCTGAATGGCGGGCTGACGGCGCAGCGTCATGAGCGTGCGAAACAGCTGATCATTGGCTGTCGCAGTCGTGGTGGCGCTGTATTGCGGATAGAGCGAGAGATAGAGGATGCGGTCACATCCCTGATCCATCAGCTCCTCGACAGCCTCACCAATTGAAGGTTTGCCATAGCGCATACCCCAGGCTACCGGCACATCGGCGCCAAGGCGCTCAGCCAGCTTCTCCGCCTGGGCACGGGTGTAAACGCGCAGCGGACTGGCGTCTTCTTCACGGTTCCAGATACGGGCGTAGGCTTCGCCGCTCTTGGAAGGGCGTGTCGTGAGAACGACGCCTTGAAGAATGGGCTGCCAGATGGCTGGCGGTGCCTCGATCACACGACGGTCAGAGAGAAACTCGCCAAGATAGCGACGGACCGAGAAGAAATCGGTGCCTTCAGGCGTGCCAAGATTGGCAATGAGGACACCCGTCTTGCCTTCCGGCGGTGTCGCAGTCGCGGGGATCTTGTTATTGAAGGCCATGTCTCTCTATCGGCTTACTGACTCAGGAGAGACAAAAACCGCTCAACGCGCTGACGGTTTCCGTTTGACGCGCACCGGAATGGCTTTGGGTACAGGCGCCATGCGCAGGAGACCAAGCGCAGCGAGGGCAAACAGACCAGCGGCCAGAGTGTCGATAACAGCCATTGTCATCTCCGTTCGGACCCTTGCAGCACAACCCTGCATCCGCCCTTGAAGGGAGTTTGGCACTGCGCCGGGTCTGCGCAATGCCAAAATTACAATAATGACAAATATGTAATATAAGAACCCGCAATCAGGCCTTCTGCTTGATCAGATCGAGCGCAATCAGGGCTTCAGCGATCTGTACTGCGTTCAGCGCAGCACCTTTGCGCAGATTATCCGAGACACACCACAGCGCCAGACCATTCTCCACCGAGTCGTCAATACGCAGGCGCGAAACATAGGTCGCGTCCTCGCCCACGCACTCGATCGGGGTGACGTAGCCGCCGTCGTCACGCTCATCGCGCAGAATCACACCATCGGCCTCGCGCAGGGCCTCGCGGGCACGCGCCAGATCGACGGGTTCCTCGCACTCGATATTGATCGCCTCGGAGTGACCGATGAAGACGGGCACACGCACACAGGTTGCCGCAACCTTGATGTCGGGATCGAGAATCTTGCGTGTCTCGACCGCCATCTTCCACTCTTCCTTGGTGGAGCCATCGGGCATGAAGCTGTCGATATGCGGAATGACGTTGAACGCAATCTGCTTGGTGAACTGGGCGATAGTCGGCGGATCGCCTACAAAGCTGCCCTTGCACTGGGCAAACAGCTCATCCATGCCATCCTTGCCAGCGCCGGAAACTGCCTGATAGGTCGACACCACAATACGCTTGATGGTGAACAGATCATGCAGCGGCTTGAGCGCAACCACCATCTGCGCTGTCGAGCAGTTGGGGTTGGCGATGATGTTGCGCTTCATCTTCTTCAGCGCATTCGCGTTTACTTCAGGCACCACCAGCGGCACGTCCGGCTCCATACGGAAATGCGAGGTATTGTCGATCACGATGCACCCGGCCGCTGCCGCACGCGGCGCGTGCACAGCAGAAACCGACGCGCCGGGTGAGAACAGGGCGATATCCCAGCCGGTGAAGTCAAACGTCTCGAGGTTCTGGATCTTGAGAATTTTCTTGTCGCCAAACGAGACGTCCTGCCCCGTGGAGCGGGCCGAAGCCAGCGCTGCCACTTCGGACACAGGAAAATCTCTCTCGGCAAGAATGCGCAGGAGTTCACGACCTACAGCACCAGTCGCGCCAACGACCGCAACGCGGTATCCCATAATCACATTACCTCAGTCAGAATTCGATCGTCATCACGCCGGGCGTCATGACCGTTTCATCGGGCGAATGACAGGCGCTTGAACAGCGCTGACAGCCGATGACGGCGCAGTTCATAGCGCGCCTTGTTATTTGTGGCCATGTAATTCAGCTGAATAGTGTAGCGCGGGCCGACATACTGCCTGTGACCATGCCAGGTTTTCGGCCCATTCGGGAAAATGAGCAACGTACCGTGGGCGGGCTTCACCTCAACCTCGTAATCCTCAAGATTATCGGGGCCGTTCAGCAGGCGCAGGCAGCCTTCCTGTGCAGACCAGGCGGCGCTTTCGGGATTCAGGTAAAGCAGGATCGTAACGAGCTTGGCTTCTGAATCACGATGGATACGCCCGTCCTTTTCACGGGTGCGGCCACGCAGGGTGAGCATGCTCGGTGCATCTTCGATGGCGAGGCCGAATTTCTGCGCCACGATCTTCTTGAGCCGCGGACCCTGCAGTTCCTTCGTCAGTGCCCTGACTGTCGGGTGCAGCCGCAGACCCTCCGGGGGGAAGGACCCGCCGGACTTCATCTCGGGCATCAGGTTGATGAGTGTCTGGAGGTCCTCTTCGCGTACGAAGTTCGGGACAACCACATGTCTGAACGGTGCCTCGCTGATCGGGGTCCGTTCAAGGGCTTCATACTGAAGAGCGATCTGTGACATGGAGGGCGAGCCTATTCCTGCTCCCTCCGGCGCACAAGAGGCTTGCTAGCCCTTCATGCGGTGATGCAGGTGGCGCACCGCACTGTTGCGTACATACTGTGTATATCCCGCCCCGATACGGTCGGTATCGGAGAAGCACGAACGCATGGACACAGCCCCTTCAGCGGGCTTTTCGTCGGGGGTGTAGGCCGTTCTGACCAGATGGGGTGCCCGCGTGCAGCGCAAGGGGGCCCGGCTGTCGAAATCGAGATGACGCCCTTGCTGCTCGACCGGGCGTTCGGGAGTCGCCCAGGCACAGGACACGCCCTGTGACAGTAGCGAAATCGTGAATACCGCGAGTGCGGGCATGCAGCGCATGACAGACCCCTCCAAACTGCAATATCGGAATATCATGTGATGGGTTAGACCACACGACGCTCTGGTGCGGAGTCTATAGACGGCAAGCAGGATTGAAAGTTTCGACTCTTTCTGATGCCGTCTGCAGAACGTGCGATTGTGAACTGAAATCGTTCGGAAAAGTTTTATGCTTGTTGCTGATCGGCAAGAGTTTCATGGTTGTTTCCGCCATGAGGGTGCCATTTTAAGTCGATATCCAGTTCCGGACGAGTCAGCCGGGGAGGGCTGCAAGCATGGGTGAGATCGGTTCGTTACCAACGGCGCTGAATGGCGCCAACACCGTCTATCTGGCGGATCTGCATGCGAAGTGGGCTGCCGATCCCCGCAGTGTGGACCCCTCCTTCGCCGATCTGTTCAGGGCACTCGATGCCGAACAGGAAGCAGCCCAGCAAGCCGCCAAGCTGAATCCCGCTGACCGGGCCGCCTGGGGTGAGCAGGCCTCGCTGCTCGACGCACGCAGTCCGGCGGGACCGGCAGCCCGGGCAACCGGCGAATTTTCGGCCACCGATCTGCTCTCAAGCGTGGATGACAGCGTTCGCGCCATTCAGCTTGTCCGGGCCTATCGTGTCCGTGGCCATCTTGAGGCGCGTCTCGACCCGCTGGGTCTGCAGGTTCCGAAATCCTACACCGAGCTGGACCCCGCGACATACGGGTTTGGTCCCAATGACCGCGACCGCCCGATCTATCTGGGGCAGATGGTCAGCTCGCTTCTGCCCGAACGCGCCAGCGCCACCATCAACGAGCTTCTCGCCGCGCTGCGCCAAACCTATTGCGGCCCGATCGGTGTCGAATACATGCATATCCAGGACGCCGCCCAGCGTCTTTGGCTTCAGCACCGCCTTGAGGGCGATGACTGGCGACGCATGTTCTCGGCAGCCGAGAAAAAGACCATCCTCAATCAGCTGACCGAGGCCGAAGGCTTCGAAAGCTTCTGCCAGAAGCGCTTCACCGGCACGAAGCGCTTTGGCCTTGAAGGCAGCGAGGTCACCATTCCGGTGCTTCATGCCATCATTGAGCAATCCGCGCAGCAGGGCACACGCAGCGTCTCTGTCGGCATGGCGCATCGTGGCCGTCTGAACGTGATGGCCAATGTCGTGCAAAAGCCCTTCGCCGCCATATTCTCCGAATTCGCCGGGGCCTCGTTCAAGCCGACCGATGTGCAGGGCTCAGGCGATGTGAAATATCATCTGGGTACTGCCGCCACGCTGCATGTCTCGAATGAGAAGGTGCGTGTCACCCTTCTGCCCAACCCATCGCATCTTGAGGCGGTCGATCCGGTCGTGGTGGGACGCGTACGCGCCATCCAGGATTCAGAAGGCTGTGTCGGGCTCGAAAACCGCTATCGCCATCTCGGCCTGCTGATCCACGGCGATGCTGCCTTTGCCGGTCAGGGCATCGTTTACGAGACGATGGCCATGTCCCAGCTCATCGGCTATCGCACCGGCGGCACGGTTCATGTGGTCACGAACAACCAGATCGGTTTCACGACCATTTCGGCCCATGCCCATTCGGGCTTTTACTGCACCGATATCGCCAAGGCCGTGCATGCACCAATCCTGCATGTGAATGGTGACGAGCCCGAAGCCGCCGCCTATTGCGCGCGCCTTGCAGCCGATTACCGTCGCGAATTCGCGGCAGATGTGGTGATCGATCTGGTCTGCTATCGCCGTCATGGACATAATGAGGCCGACGAACCGGCCTTCACCCAGCCCACCATGTACAAGGCCATTGCCGCTCGCCCGACTACGCGTGCGCTCTATGCCAAAAAGCTGGCACGCCAGAAGGTGATCGATGCCGAGACGGCCGATGACCAGTTCCAGTATTTCCAGGATCATCTGCAGGAGCAGTTCGAAGCTGCGAAATCCTACGAACCCAGCCGCGAAGACTGGCTGGAGTGCAATCAGGATCCCTCGCGTCTGTCTGACGAACCACTGCGTGAGCAGCCGGTGACTGGCATCAGCATTTCGGGTCTGCAACGCGTGGGCGCAGCCCTCACACGCATCCCGGAAGATTTTGCCCTGCACCCGCGCCTGCGCCGCGTCATCCAGGCACGTGGCCAGGCCATCGAGACGGGTGCTGGAATCGACTGGGCGCTGGGTGAAGCCCTCGCCTTCGGTTCGCTGCTGCTTCAGCATCATCCTGTGCGCCTGTCAGGCGAGGATTGCCAGCGCGGGACATTCAGCCAGCGCCACGCCGTTCTGGTCGACCAGATCAATCAGAGCGACTATGTGCCGCTAAACAACATTGCCGATGGTCAGGCCCGCATCGAGGTCTATAACTCGCTGCTGTCCGAGTTCGGTGTGCTTGGCTTCGAATATGGCTACACGCTGGCCGCGCCCAATTCACTGGTGCTGTGGGAGGCGCAGTTTGGCGATTTCGCCAACGGGGCGCAGGTCATCATCGACCAGTTCATTGCATCGGGCGAGACGAAGTGGCTGCGTACGTCGGGCCTCGTGATGCTGCTGCCCCATGGTTATGAGGGCCAGGGGCCGGAGCACTCCTCTGCCCGTCTCGAACGCTATCTGCAGCTTTGCGCCGAGAACAATCTGCGCGTGTGCAATATCACCACCCCGGCGAATTACTTCCACGCCCTGCGTCGCCAGATTGCGCGTGAATGTCGCAAGCCGCTGATCATCATGACGCCCAAATCGCTGCTGCGTCACAAGGAAGCCGTGTCTGAACTGGCCGATTTCGGACCCGAAACACGCTTCCGCACCGTCCTGCCCGAGACCGATACCCTGCTGCCCGATCAGGATATCACCCGCGTGGTGCTGTGCTCGGGCAAGGTCTATTATGATCTGCGTGCTGCCCGCCGTGACAGCAACCGTGACAATGTGGCGATCCTGCGCCTTGAGCAGCTCTATCCCTTCCCCCGTGATGTGCTGTCGCAGCAACTTGCCCGCTACCCCAATGCGCAGATCATCTGGTGTCAGGAAGAATCGCAGAATGGCGGTGCCTGGGCCTTTGTCGATCGTCGTATCGAGAACTCGGCCGAACGGTGTAATCACGCTCATCCGCGCCCGATCTATGTCGGCCGCAAGGCGTCTGCCTCGCCGGCCACCGGTCTTGCAAGCGAACATATGGCCGAACAGGCTGCCCTCGTACAGGAAGCTCTGGGCTAAAGCCGCTTGATCGACAGGTCCCGGCTGAAAACTGTTAGCCGGGACCTGTCGAGGCGATCTTTGGATCGCTGTGCTATTTATAAAAAACTTGGCCTGTTGTCCCGGCAGGAGGCTGCACACGATCCGGCAGGACGTGAACGCCGGTTATTCCCGCGGCCGTCAAACACTGTCTCCGCAGCTTCCCGATCCAGGATACCTTTCGAAAGATGGACCGCCCTATTCTGTCGGGTGATGGGCGAAATAATAGGTGTCGCTCAGAAAAAGATGCCGCTTCTGCGGTGAGGCTCGAAGATTCTGCGCTTCACGATCCAACCCATGCTGAACGTGTTCAGGGGTTAGCTCGCCCTTGGCCACTTCGTTGAGGATGTCATGAAATATGGCTTCATCCATACCGAGCGAAAAATTGACCCAATAATAGTCAACATATCCCCAGCGCCGGTCTGATGACAGCTCGGCCTCCAGCAAAACCTTCCCCCAGGAATAGCCCCCGATCCGATCCAGAACATGCTGGAGATCGCGGTAACCTTCCCGCTGACGTTGTGTGCAGAAATCAATCAGCCCATGAGAGCCTGGAGGATTCTTTGCAGGATCTTCATATTTCGCGGCCTCCTGCGTGCACCGATAAAGCGCCTTCCTTGCATCGAACGGCGCGAGCTTCAGCGTATTGACCGAAGGTTTTTCATGCAGCAACGCCTGCGCATCGCGCATGGCGAGGGGGAAAGAAAGCGCGTCCCGATAGGCCTCGATACGCCAGATCAGTATCAGCACGCTGCAAACCAGAGCCCCTGACAAAAGCCAGATGGATGAACGTCTCGTCCTCACAATACAGGCAGGCACATTTTCAGGTTCATCTCAGATAACCAGTTACGCCTCACCACGGACCCACGATCCCTGCGCGTCCAAGGATCGTGCTTGGGTCGCCCTTCGGTAGAAATCAGAGATGCAGGGCCCGGTCGAAAGCCCCCATAGCCGCTTCCTTGAAGGCTTCGGACAGGGTGGGGTGAGCGTGGCAGGCCAGAGCGACGTCCTCGGCACTGGCCTTGAAGGTCATGGCCAACGTGGCCTCGGCAATCAGCTCGCCCGCACAGGCCCCCAGAATATGTACACCGAGAATACGGTCTGTCTTGGCGTCTGTCAGAACCTTCACGCCGCCATCTGTCGCTGCAATGGCACGGGCACGGGCGCTGGCCATGAACGGGAAGCTGCCCGTCTTGTAGGCTATGCCCTCCTGTTTGAGCTGTTCCTCGGTCTTGCCCACCATCGCAAATTCCGGCTGGGTATAGATAACCGAAGGGATTGCATCATAGGGAACATGCCCGGCGCGCCCTGCCAGTTGCTCGGCAAGCGCCAGACCTTCTTCCTCGGCCTTGTGCGCCAGCATTGGCCCGGCAATGACATCGCCAATGGCATAGATGCTGGGGCAGGACGTACGGAAATGCCCGTCAACAGGAATACGACCGGCCTCGTCAGGATCGATCCCGACAGCGCCCAGATCGAGACCCTGCGTGTAGGGTTTGCGACCGATCGCCACCAGAACCACATCGGCTTCCAGCGTCTCGGTTTCTTCCTTCCCAACCTTTTGCAGCGTCAGGGCGAGGCTTTCACCCTCTGTTGCCACTTTGGTTACGCGGGTGGAAAGGCGGAATTTCAGGCCCAGCTTTTCGAGCGAACGCTGGAACTGACGCCCCAGACCACGGTCGAAACCCGGTGCGATATGGTCGCCATATTCGATGACAGTCACTTCACTGCCAAGGCGCTTCCAGACGCTTCCCAGCTCCAGCCCGATCACACCCGCACCGATGACGGCCAGACGCTTCGGCACATTGTCCAGGCTGAGTGCGCCGGTCGAGGAAACGACGCGCTTCTCGTCAAAGGTCACACCGGGCAGGGCTGCGGGGGCGCTCCCTGTCGCAATCACGATGGATTGCGCCGTCACTGCCTCGCCGTTGATCGTGAGGCTATGCGGCCCTGTCAGGACAGCCTCGCCCACACGAAAGGTCACGTTGTTCTTGCGAAAGAGATATCCGATGCCCTTGACCGTATCCCCTACCACGCGCTCCTTGCGGGCCATCATCTGGCCGAGATTGAGCGTTGGCTTGACGTTATCTATGCCGAGCGACGCAAATTCGGTCTCGGCCTCGTGCAGGCGCTCCGAGCTGTGCAGCAGTGCCTTGGAGGGAATACACCCGACATTGAGGCATGTGCCGCCCGGCGTGTCGCGACGGTCGACGCAAAGCACCTTCAGACCGCGCTGCGCGGCCTTGAGCGCACAGACATAACCGCCAGGGCCTGCGCCGATAACGGCCAGATCGAAATCACGGGTTTCGGACATGGCAGCTGCTTTCTCTTCGGACATCGGGATTATCGGGGCTCGGGCTTTTCAGACGCGACAGGCTTCAGACATCAAGCAGCAGGCGACGGGGGTCCTCGACATATTGCTTGACGCGCACAAGGAAGCTGACCGCCTCGCGCCCATCGACCATGCGATGATCATAGGACAGGGCCACATACATCATCGGACGGATGACCACCTGACCATCCACGGCGACCGGGCGGTCCTGAATGGCGTGCATCCCCAGAATACCCGATTGCGGCGGATTGAGGATCGGGGTGGAGAGCAACGAGCCGAACACGCCGCCATTGGTGATGGAGAATGTGCCGCGTGACAGCTCGTCGAGCTTGAGCGTGCCAGCGCGTGCGCGCGCACCATAATCGTTGATATGGCGCTCCAGCTCAGCAAAGCTCATCTGATCGGCATCATGAAGCACCGGCACGACCAGCCCGCGCTCGCTACCCACAGCGATGCCCAGATTGACGAAGCGACGATAGATGATCTCGTCACCCTCGATCGTGGCGTTGATCGCCGGGAATTCCTGAAGCGCACGGATACAGGCGCGCGCAAAGATCGACATGAAGCCCAGCTTCACGCCATGCTTCTTCTCGAAAATCTCGCGATATTCGGCGCGCAGGGCCTTGGCCGCGCTCATATCCACCTCGTTGAAGGTGGTGAGAATGGCTGCCGTATTCTGCGCATCCTTGAGGCGGCGAGCAATGGTCTGGCGCAGGCGCGTCATGGGGACGCGCTGCTCACGGCTGTCCTGCTCGGTCTTGCCCAGCAGGGTCGCAAGGGCGCTGGCCACCGCCGGTGAGGGGGCCGCCGGGTTATAGGCCGGTTCGGGCGTAGCCGTCTGTGCGGGGGCTGCACCGGGTGCAGTTGCGGGCTTCTGCTCCATATGGGTCAGCACGTCACCCTTGGTCACACGACCATCCAGACCGGTGCCATGTGTCACGGATGACGGGTCGATATGTTCCTCCGCCATGAGGCGAGACGCTGCGGGCATAGGCTCATGCCGGGTGGCACCTGCCGCGCCTTGCGCCGCCACAGCAGGCTGGGCCTGCACGGGCTGGGCCGAACCAGACTGTACCGGGGCAGACTGTACCGGCGCCGACTGGCCCGAAGCCGAGGCAGGCGACGGAGCCGGCTTGTCGGCGGGTTTGGCATCGGCCTTGCCATTGGGGTCCAGCGTACCGAGCACGCTGCCAACAGCCACTTCGGCCCCCGAGGCCATAAGGTCATGGCCGAGCACCCCGGCCTGCGGCGCGGGAACCTCGACACTGATCTTGTCGGTTTCGAGCTCGACAACAGGCTCATCGGCGGCCACGGCCTGGCCGGGTTGTTTCAGCCAGCGGGTTATCGTCGCTGATGTGACACTCTCACCCAGAACCGGCACCCTTATCTCGACCGACATCATCTCTCCCTTAGCCCGCTCGGACTTCTGTCGTGCGTCTGTTCGACCCGCCATGCCATGACGGCCTGAGACTGGCGACCATAAACAGGAACAACCGCCATGCCTACTCCGGCACAGCTGTCACATCGTGCTGAAATGGGGATGAGTGGCCGGAAATGTCAGGTTCCACCGCCCAGGGGACCCATTCCGCCCCCTGATTTCACCCGATTGTGACGCGACAATCCTGCAAGGCGCGGTCTTTCATCCTGCCTCGACGGCTTTGCCTGAACCCGGAACGCGCATGCCCTTGCGGTCAGGGTGTGTGCGCCCAAAAAAAATAACCACGAAACCTGTGCGCCATCTTGTCGTGTTTCCATTTCTGCCCCGACAGGATGGCGCGTGTCAGAGGCGGCGCTCATCTGCCTTTCGTCGACGCTGCCCCTGATTTTCAAGCATCCCGCTCCCAGAAACCCACGACGCTTTCAAGTCCCAGACCCCGAGGTTCGCTGCATCATGGCATCTGACACGCCCTCCAACGCCACTGCCGGTACTTATCTTGGCATTGATCTTGGCACGTCCGGAATCAAGGCCGTTCTGGTCGATACGAACCAGAAGGTACTGGCTGCCCATACCGAAAAACTCAATGTCAGCCGGCCGCATCCGGGCTGGAGCGAGCAGGACCCCGAGGACTGGTATGAAGCCACCCTGCGCGCGCTTGATGCGCTTCATGCCAGCCATCCGCATGAACTGGCCGAACTCCGTGGCATAGGCCTGTCGGGGCAACAGCATGGTGCCGTGCTCATGGGTGCGCAGGGCGAGGTCTTGCGCCCCTGCCTTCTGTGGAACGATACCCGGGCCGAGTCGGAGTGCTCGTTGTTCGAACATCGCTTTCCGCTCTGCCGCCAGATT
Organism: Asaia bogorensis; assembly: GCF_900465345.1. GTDB lineage: Bacteria > Pseudomonadota > Alphaproteobacteria > Acetobacterales > Acetobacteraceae > Asaia > Asaia bogorensis_A. The sequence goes on from NZ_UEGO01000004.1 coordinate 49,099, forward strand.
ACCGGCAATATCGCCATGCCGGGATTTACCGCCCCCAAGGTCATGTGGGTGGCCCGTCACGAGCCGGAGATCTTTGCGAAGGTAACGCATGTCGTCCTCCCCAAGGCGTGGCTCAGGTTTCGTCTCACGGGCGCGCTGATCGACGATATGTCCGATGCTTCCGGCTCTCTCTGGCTCGATACCGGGCGGCGTCTGTGGTCCGACGCAGCCCTTGAGGCCTCCGGGCTGCGTCTTGCCGCCATGCCCGCGCTTTGTGAGGGCACGGCGCCTGCCGGTCGCCTCGATGCGTCACTTGCCGCACGCTGGCGCATGAAAGAAGCACCGGTCTTCGCGGGGGGCGCAGGGGATAATGCTGCGGGCGCTGTCGGGCTTGGGGCCATTCACACGGGTGATGCCTTTCTTTCCCTGGGCACATCGGGGGTGATCTGGGTCACGACCGACAGTTTCCATCCGGGCGGCAACCACGCCATTCACTCCTTCTGCCATGCTGTCCCCGATCAGTGGCATCAGATGGGTGTCACACTCTCGGCAGCGGCTTCGCTTGCCTGGTGGTCGCGTGTCACCGGCCTTGACGAAAAGACCCTCCTTGCCGAATTGCCCGACGCTCCGCTTGCCCCCTCGCCCGTGTTGTTTGCCCCTTATCTGTCGGGCGAACGCACGCCGCATAATGATGGCACGGTACGCGGCGGATTTGTCGGGCTTACGCAGGACACGACACGCGCCCAGATGACACAGGCCGTGCTTGAAGGCGTCGCCTTCTCGTTTCGCGACGCACTGGAGGGACTCGCCGAGTCCGGCACCGTGATCACTGAAGCGGATGTGATTGGCGGAGGGTCTCGCAGCCCGCTCTGGACCGCCATTCTCGCCAGCGTTCTGGGGGTCAGGCTGCATCGTCTGGCCAATGGCGAGCAGGGCGGCGCGTTCGGCGCAGCACGGCTCGCCCGCATTGCCGTTACGGGCGAGGAGGTCGCCAGTGTCTGCCTGCCGCCAGAGCGCGTGGCCACCATCACGCCGGATGAAACACTGAGTGGCCCCTATCGTGCAGCCTATGCGCGGTACAGAGCGCTTTATCCGGCGCTCAAATCCATTCCCTGATCATCCCACGCCGGAATGGGCAAGCGCCGGCGACGGCTTGAATACGTTTCTCAGGGCTCGGCCGGACAGACCCGGCCGATAAATCGCTGCAACACGGCAAGCCCACCGCTCTCGATCAGGGTGGAATGGCTGCCCTGTTGCGTCGTCCAGATCTGTTTCGGCTCGGGGGCGGCCTCGAATACTGCGAGGCTCTGGGCCGGTGGCACCGTATGGTCCTGCAATGTGCGCATCACCAGCAACGGCATTTTCAATGCGGGAATACGGCCAAGCGTATCGAAGCGGCTGCGCAGGAGAAGCCGGACCGGCATGTAGGGATAACGTGAGGCGGCCACATCCACGATGCTCGTGTAGGGCGCATCCAGAACAAGCCCGGCTGCCGGGAAAGCCAGAGCCGTGCGCAGGGCCACATTCGTGCCCAGGGACTCCCCATACAGGATGATCTGTCTCGGCTCGATGCCCTGCTCGCGCAGGAACGCCATTCCGGCAGCGGCATCCATCATCAGACCCGCTTCTCCCGGCTTGCCGGGATTACCGCCGTAACCGCGATACTCAACAGCCAGAAGCCCGGTGTTTCCTTGCGCCATAAGGGCCAGACGGCGCGCCCGGCTGGCAATCGTCCCGGCATTGCCGTGCAGATACATGATGACCGGCCCCTGCCCGACCGGCGGCCGGTAATAGGCTGAAAGCGCCAGCCCATCCTGCGTGTGCAGGGTGACGCGACGCGCGCCGTCGATCAGATCGTCGGGGCTGGCGAGGGGTGTGGTGTCGGCTGGGAAAACCAGACTGTCCTGACGCAGGTACAGAAACGCCCCCATGACGAGATAGGCAAGAATGATGAGACCGACAAAAAGGGAGAGATATCTGATCAATTCAAGGGTCTCGGAACCAATGCGACGATACAAGCGTAAGCAGGGAGATGTGACCTGCCCATCCCCATATTGTCGAGAGCCGGATCGATGAAATATTTATGGCCCTTACCCGTTTTTCTGGCTTTCCTCTCTACTGCCGTGATGGTGCAGGCTGCCGACAAGGCTCCCCCCAAGCCACTGCGCGCCTATCAGCATCTCTGGACAGACGACAAGGGCGTGAGCCACATCGCCCGTTGCCCGGTGTCGAATTTCTTTCTGAAAAGCATGTCGCCGCCTGCCGGACCTCAATGGCAAGACCCTATGGAGCCCCAGACGGCAACCGTGATGATGACCGTGCAGCCGCAGCACTGGAATGGCGCATGGCACCCCGACCCCAAGCCGCAATGGATTATCCCGCTCAAGGGGCGCTGGTGGGTGCGCGCCATGGACGGCACGCGCGTCGAAATGGGCCCGGGCGATATTCTTTTCGGTGAGGACCAGAATGTGCGCCCCATGGAAAGCGGCCCGTACAAGGGCAAGAAGGGCCATGACGCCGGCAATGTGGGTGATGATGAAGTAACGCTTCTTGTCATTCAATCCGCCAACCCGCCCGAGCGCAACAAGCCTTGCCGCTACCACTGAGGGCCCTGCCCTTTCGTCACATCCGGCCTTATGCCCTGCACGCTGCGATCGGGCGGGATCGCGCAAGGGCCATGAACTGTGTCATGATCACGCCATGACCAGACGTGTGATCACCTCTATCGATGTTGCCCGTCATGCCGGGGTTTCTCAATCGGCTGTTTCCCGCGCCTTTTCCACGACGGCCAGCATCTCGCCGGCCATGCGTGAACGCGTTTTCAAGGCGGCGGAAGAGCTCAACTATAAGCCTAACCGCATACCGGCCATCATGCTGACCGGCCGTTCGGGCATGATCGGCGTCATCGTCGGCGGGCTTGGCAATCCCCTTTACGGTTATGCTCTAGAGAAGCTCTCCGCAGGCATCAGGGAGGCTGGTTTTCAGGTCCTGCTGGTTCAGGTCATTGATGACGTGACGCTCGATGCTGCCCTCGACCAGCTTGCAAGCTATCGCGTGGACGCCCTTATCACGGCGCTGGCAATCGGCACTGAAGAGACGGTTCAGGCCATTTCGGCCCTGAATATTCCGGTCATCTGCTTCAACTCGGCGCTTACGGGGCCCGGAATCTCGTCGGTGCAATCCAGCAACATGAAATCCGGCCATCACGCGGCCACGCTTATGCATAGTCTCAAGGTGAGACATCCCGTCTGGCTGGCTGGCCCTGTCCAGAATGCTGCATCTCGCGCGCGCGAAGCCGGGTTCATGCAGGGATGCGCCGAACACGCGCTTGAGGTCACCCGGATTCAGGGTGCCGATGACTATCAATCGGGGTTTGACGCCATGTCGGCCGCCCTTGCACAGGGCCATCGCCCAGACGGGCTGTTTGCCAGTAATGACCTCATGGGATGCGGCGGACTCGATGCGATAAGACAACATACCGATCTGCGTTGCCCGGAGGATATCGTGGTAATTGGCTACGACAATATCCCGCAGGCCGCGTGGCAAGCCTATCAACTCAGCAGCTTCGACCAGCGCCCCGATGCGCTGGTTACCGCGGCTCTGGACATTCTCGCCCGGTCCTTCTCCACCCCGGATGAGCGTCTGTCCGAACGTCACGAGATCGAAGCGGAACTCGTGCTCAGGCGCAGCACCGGGCGGGTGTAATTCATCCTGTAACACTTGAATTCTGCAACCATCTTTCCTTCTGGCGTTAGTTTGCATAGCTATGCATTTTGGGCCGGGATGAGGAGGCTCTGTGCTCCCATCCGGCCACTCCAGGAGATTGCCGCATGACAGACCGTTCCTTCCGTTCGATCCTGACCGGATCCTTTTCCACCCCCTGCGCCAAGAACCCCACCGTTGCGATGATGGAAGCGGGTTACGCCAAGGCCGGTATCGACGCCCGATACATCAATTGCGATGTCAAACCGGAAAATCTGGCTGCCGCTATTGCTGGTGCAAAAGCGATGGAGTGGGCGGGATTCAACTGCTCTATCCCTCACAAGATTGCCGTGATCGACCATCTCGATAATCTGGCTGAGTCAGCCAAAATCATCGGCGCGGTCAATTGCGTGCAGATCCGTGACGGCAAACTGACCGGCAACAACACGGATGGAAAAGGCTTTCTGGCTTCCCTGCGCAAGGTGACAGAGCCCAGAGGCAAGACCATCGTCATTCTGGGTGCGGGAGGGGCCGCGCGGGCCATTGCAGTGGAACTGGCCCTCGCCGGTGCCGCCAGAATCACCATAGCCAATCGCAGCCCCGACAAGGCTCAGGCCATTGCCCGGCTTCTCACCGAGAACAGCAAGGTCGAGGCCCATGCCACGACATGGGAGGGCGAGTTCGTCGTGCCGGAGGGCACGGATGTGCTGATCAACGCGACCTCCATCGGTCTGGGTGACGCCGAGGCAATACCCGCCGTAAAGGTTTCGAGCCTTGGTCATGCTTCCATCGTGGCCGATGTCATTCCCAACCCGCCCATGACAAAGCTGCTGCGCGAAGCAAAGGCACAGGGCTGCCAGACGCTCGACGGCCTCGGCATGCTGGTCAATCAGGGCATCATCGGGGCGGAACTCGTGCTTGGTGCAAAGCTCTCGCCAGACATCATGGAAAAGACGCTCGCCACCCTGTTCGGGGCGCAGGACTGACCCCAAACGTCGATGAAGCCGAGAGAGCGCCGTGCCGACAAGGCGCCTCTCAGGCTCACGACACCACACGCAACGCGCACCCGTCGAGGAGCAGGATGATGACTGACTCACATGACGCGCAGCCGCCATCGCACCCCGAGACTGTCGAAGTGGCCCTGCGGCGCCTTGAAAAAGCGCCCGACCAGCGTGACCACGCGCATCGTATGGTGGCCCTTGCAGCAGCCATTGCTGCCATTGGCGGACTGCTTTTCGGCTACGATACCGGCATCATCGCCTCAGCACTGATCTATATCACCCATAGTTTCAGCCTCGACAGCACGGGACAACAGGGCATCGCCGCGGCACTCAATCTGGGTGCCGTGTTCGGGGCAGTCATGAGCGGCCCGCTCTCAGACAGGATCGGCCGTCGCCCTTCGGTGGTAAGTGCCGCATTGGTCTTCATCCTTGCCTCACTGGGCTGTGCGCTCTCACCGGATGAAACATGGCTGATTGTCGCGCGCTTCGCGCTGGGCTGGGCCATAGGCGCCACAACACAGATCGTCCCCGTCTATGTGGCTGAACTGGCCCCGGCCGAGCGTCGTGGCGGGCTGGTTTCACTCTTCCAGCTTGTCTTCTCGCTTGGGCTGCTCGTCGCATTCTTCACAGGGTATTTTCTCGCCGGACCTGCCGATTGCTGGCGCCTGATGTTCGGGCTTGGTGTCATCCCGGCGATCTTGCTGGCTCTGGGCATGATGTTTCTGCCCGAAAGCCCGCGCTGGCTGCTCGAACAGGGGCGCGAGGCGCAGGCTGTGGCCGTGCTGTATCGCCTGCGCGGTCATCACGAACCCATCCGTCAGGAGCTTGACGCCTTGCGTGATGCGCAAGCGAAATCCGCCGACATACCCGGCTGGTCGGCCCTGCGTGCACGCTGGCTCCGCCCGGCGCTGATTGCTGCTATCGGGCTTGCTGCGCTGTCACAGCTTTCGGGCCCGAATGTGATTGTCTATTATGCGCCGATCATTCTTTCCGAGGCCGGGCTGGGCCATGCGGCCTCGCTTCTCACCTCGGTCGGCGTGGGGGTCACATCGACAATAACCACCCTCATGGGGATCATGCTGATCGACCGTGTCGGCAGACGACGCATGCTGCTGGTCATGCTTCCTTTTGCTGCCCTCGCCCTGTTCGGGCTTGGGGCCTTGTTTCTTGACCACGCGCCCCTTGGCGGAACACGGCTCGTCCTCGTCATTATTGCGCTGCTGGCCTATATCTTTTTCAATTTCGGCTCGCTCTCCGTCGCGGTCTGGCTGATCGCCTCCGAGGTTTTTCCGCTGATCATACGCAGCAAGGCCATGGGGCTCGCCAGCGCCACAGTCTGGCTGTCTGACACGCTGGTCTCGCTGTTCACCCTGTCACTGGTCCATGATCTGGGGCGCAGCGGCACATTCTGGCTTTTCGGCGCTATCAACGCCCTCGCTTTCCTGTTCGTCCTGCGCTTTGTGCCCGAGACGAAAGGCACCACGCTCGAAGCTATCGAGACCCGTTTGCGTGAGGGGCATTTCCGCCCCTGATACGCTTCCTGACCCGAAGCGAGGGGCCTGTAGCTCAGACGGATTTCTGGCGTTTTTCGGCAGCGCGGCGCCAGAAATTACACAGCACCATGCCCGCAATGCCAGCCAGCATACCGAATGCTGTGGAGCTGAGACGCGTTGGCGGCAACATCGCCATCAGAATGCCGCTTGAGCCCCCAATGGCAAACGCCATCGTACCCAGCAGCGCCGAGGCCGCTCCTGCCTGATGCCCATGATGGGTGAGCGCCAGTACGTTGGCGTTGGGACCAATGAAGCCAAGCGTGAAGGTTGTCGTGATGATCAGCGCGCAAAGCGGCCAAGGGTCACTCTGCCCCACGATATGACTGGCACTGACCGCCAGCAGGATCAGCCCTGACACAAGGCAGGCCACAAGCCCTGCCTGCATGACCGTCGTGAATTCATAGCGATGCGACAGACGCCCGTTGATCTGCGTTGCCAGAATGAACCCGCCAGCATTGATGCCAAAGAAAATGGCAAAGGCGCGGGGCGTGAAACCAAGCAGATGCTCGAACAGGAGCGGTGCGTTGGAGAGATAGGCAAACATCACGAAGGTGCTGAAGCTGGACAGGGCGGCCGAGGACATGAACACAGGCTCACGCACCAGACTGACATAACGGCGCAGGATCTCGACCGGCGGCAGGGCATAACGCCGCTCGGGCGGGAGTGTCTCGGGCATGACGGTCAGCCACAGCCCGGCCAGCAAGGCAGCGGCGACGGCACCCGCCCAGAAGATCAGGCGCCAACTGCCGAAGGCAAGGAAGATACTGCCCAGTGTGGGCGCAAGAATAGGCCCGACGCCAAAGACAAGGGTAAGCTGCGACATCAGGCGCACAGCCTCATGCCCGGTTGCCACATCGCGCACGATGGCACGCGGGATGACGCTCGTGATGGCGCCGCCCAGAGCGGCAACCAGCCGCAGAAGGCAGAACGACCAGTAGGAGCTGGTTGTCGCCAGCGCGATGGTCGCGGCCACATAGATGGCCAGACCCACCACCATAGGCTTGTGTCGGCCAAAGCGATCGGAAAGCGGACCCAGGCAGAACTGCCCGATGGCAAGCCCGATGAACCACGCTGCCAGCGTGAGCTGCGCAGAGCCTGGCCCCTGCCCCAGATCCTGCTCCAGCTGGGGAAAGGCTGGCAGATACATATCGGTCGAGATCGGACCGATCGTACTGACAAGCCCGAGCAGGATGATCTGCCCGGTAGAAAAACGTATGGCGGGTTGGGTCGATGAGGTCAGCACGGGAAAACCGGGTCCAATCAGTCTTGGCCATCGAGACACGAAAACGAACCAAAGGCGCATGGTGCGCCCTGGCCGTCACCCGGAAGGAGGGCTGAGCCCGGTTTCTCAGGGGGAGTCGTGTCTGTCAGACATAGAAACCTCTTCTCCTCCTCCCCTGCCAGAAAGGCAACCAGCCTTTTTGCCCATACGCCCTGTGCCGCCTGCATATAACAGGTTTGTGTGACTGTCTTGTTCTGCTGCGGAGCTTGACCAGCCCCTGCCCCGAGGATTGAGCGCTCTCACTGACGCGACCCGGATCGGAAAACCCTCACCGACGAGCGCTCCATGTCATGACAGGCGACCTTCGTCCTGTTCCTGCCGCGTGGCTCGCACATACAAAAAGAGTGCATCTTTTATTTATACTCATCTCTTTTCTGAGAAATACTATAATAAATATGCCAATTATCTTCTGATTCGATATATCATGTATAGACAAGCCAAATGATGAAATCGCTGATACGCTCTTTTTTGACGTTCATCATGATCATGACCGGAGCGTCCGGTTACGCGTGGGCCAATGCCCTGCCCCACTGCATCAGTCCTCAAGAAGTGGTGTCAGGCACCCGACTGACCATCAATCGCGCCGAAGGATATTTCGACTGGCAAACAACGCATGAGGCATTCAGGTTTCACCCGGTGTTCCACCTCGATTTCGTCTCCTGCATTCCTGATATCGTCTCATTCAATACCGGTGTGTTCGCAACACGTGACCGCCAGATCTTCGAACTCAGTCCACAGGGTTTGAAGCATCGAGGAACTGGCAGGGCCTTCGATCCCGCATTTGACGATCAGGGTGAAACCAGGCGTTGCAACGAATACTCGACAACAGCCGATATCTGCCTTGAGCGCGGTGTCGATCATGCTGTCATCTTCATCGAGAACCATCGCCCGCCCCGGCAACGCATTGAGCTCATCATCTCCAGAACCAGAGCCATACGCAGCTTCGCGTTTCTCCCCTCCCCCGATACGCCCGGAGGGCTCGTCAGTCTGATGATCGATGGGCGCACCGGCCATGATTTCGTCACGGCTAAAATCTGGCTGCAGTCAGAACAGCCATGATCAGGAGGAGGGTCAAGTCCTGCGCAGAAACCGTAGAGGGAACCATCTGCCACCCCCTTTCCAGCACGCAAGCTTTATCCCGTGCCCGGTTTGGGCTACGCCCTGCACAAAGAGAGTTCGCACAGGATAAGAGATCACATGCGCATAGCGATGATTGGCGGCGGTTATGTCGGACTGGTTTCCGGCGCCTGCTTTGCTGAGTTCGGCACCGAGGTCGTGATTGTCGAAGCGGATCAGGACAAGCTGGCCGCGCTCCGCGCCGGGTCCATTCCCATCTACGAACCGGGTCTCGACAAGATTGTCTCGGCCAATGTCGCAGCCGGTCGCCTCAGCTTTACCGATGATCTCGCCACCGCCATCGCGCAGGTCGAGGCTGTCTTCATTGCCGTGGGTACACCGACACGGCGCGGCGACGGCCATGCTGATCTAACCTATGTGTATGAGGCCACGCGCCAGATTGCCCGTCATGCCCGTACGGGTCTGCTGGTTGTGACGAAATCGACCGTGCCAGTGGGCACAGGGCGTGAAGTCGCCCGCATCCTGCGTGAGGAACGCCCCGAACTTACCTTCAGCGTGGCCTCGAACCCGGAATTCCTGCGTGAAGGCAATGCGATCGGGGACTTCATGCGCCCTGATCGCGTCATCATCGGCATTGACGACACCGGCGCCGACAAGGGCGAAACTGCCAGCGCCCTCATGCGCCAGCTCTACCGCCCGCTCTATCTGATCGAGACGCCCATCGTCATGACCGGCCTTGAGACGGCTGAACTGACGAAATACGCTGCCAATGCCTTCCTTGCCATGAAGGTGACCTTCATCAACGAAATGGCCGATCTTTGCGAAAAAGTCGGTGGCAATGTTCATGACGTAGCGCGCGGTATGGGCCTCGACCAGCGCATCGGCCGTAAATTTCTCCATGCGGGGCCGGGCTATGGTGGCTCCTGCTTCCCCAAGGACACACGCGCCCTGACCGCCATTGCCCGTGATGCCGGGGCCCCCTCCCTTCTGGTCGAAGCCACGGTCTCCATCAACGAGTCCCGCAAATCGGCCATGGCCGAACGCGTGATCGCCCTGTGTGGGGGCACGGTCAAAGGCAAGAAATTGGCCGTTCTTGGCCTGACGTTCAAACCCGACACTGATGACATGCGCGAGGCCTCTTCCCTTCCGCTCATTCATCGCCTCGTGGAAGAAGGTGCCATCGTTCAGGCTTTCGATCCGGAAGGTATGAAACCGGCCCGCCCCCTCCTGCCAGAGAGCGTGATCTACGCAAATTCTGCCCAGGAGGCCGCAACGGATGCCGATGCGCTGATCGTCCTGACCGAATGGAACGAGTTCCGCGCCATCCCGCCCGCCAGGCTCAAAGCCGCGATGCGCGGCAGGGTGATTGCCGATTTCCGCAATATCTGGGACCCCGCAACCCTGCGCGACGCAGGGTTCACCTACCGCTCCATCGGGCGCCCCTGAGCGGTCCCGCCCATGAATACGGTGAAGTCAGTTCCCTGACGTCACCGCACCCGGGTCGATCCGGTTTCTGTACCCATGTCCCTGACGCGGTACGGGCAGGAGTTATGCATGGCAGGGGCAACGCCCCCTGCCATGCATAAGTAAAATGGTTCAGATTGCGCGTTTGGCCATAGCAGCGGCACGGGCTGCCGCCTTCTCTTCATCGGTCCAGATCTTGCGCTCGCGTATTTTCGGCACCTTGATCTGCTTGACCGGGCCGCCGCCCAGCACCGGTGCCCGTGCCGTGGAATGGCGTGCTTTCTCGCAATGCCATTCGTGATTTTCATGCACTGTCAGTGCGCGTCCGATCGTGCGCTCCACATCGTGCAACCAGGCGCGCTGCTCGGCATCGCACAGGGTGATGGCCCGCCCGCTCCGTCCCGCACGGCCCGTACGGCCAATACGATGGACATACGCCTCAGGCAGGCTGGGCAGATCGTGATTGACCACATGCGTCACCGTATCGACGTCGATACCGCGTGCGGCAATATCCGTGGCGACAAGAACCCGTGCACGGCCTTCGCGGAATGCTTCGAGCGCCCGTTCGCGCTGACCCTGCGACTTGTTGCCGTGCAGGGCTTCAGCCGTGATGCCCGCTTCGGTAATATGAGAGCAGACCTCATTGGCGATGTTCTTCTGAAGCGTGAACACGACAGCCTGCCCGACATCGGGGGCGCTGAGAAGCGATAGCAGGGCCGCCTTCTTGTGCTCTGCATCGAGAAACATGACTGTCTGCTCGATACGATCCACCGTGGTGGAAGGCGGGGCGATTTCCACCTTCGCCGGATCGCGCAGCAGGCTGTCTACCAGTGCCGCAATGGATTTCGGCATGGTTGCGGAAAAGAGGACCGTGTGGCGCTCAACCGGTGTTGCAGCAACGATCTGCTCGATAGGCTTGGCAAAGCCCATATCGAGCATCTGGTCTGCCTCATCCAGCACAAGAGCTTCGAGAGTGGACAGGTCGCAAAGCCCCTGCTCGATCAGATCCAGCAAACGACCGGGCGCCGCGACGAGAATATCGACGCCTTCCTTCAGCGCATTGACCTGATGAAACTGGCTGACACCCCCAAAGATTGTGGTCACGCTGAAATCCAGATGGCGGCCAAATGCCTCAAACCCATCGGCAATCTGGCTGACCAGTTCACGCGTAGGTGCCAGAACAAGAACACGGGCACCGTTTTTCGGCGCGGGACGTGGGTCAGCAGCCAGGCGATGAAGCAGGGGCAGCGCGAAGGAAGCGGTCTTGCCCGTTCCCGTCTGGGCCATGCCCAGAAGATCACGGCCTTGCAGCAGCAGGGGTATGGATTGCGCCTGGATCGGCGTGGGCGTTTTGTAGCCAGCCTCGGCCAACGCTTTGAGAATAGCGGGCGCAAGGGCCAGTTCGTCGAATGTCATGGTCAAGATAGAACAGCGCCTCCGGCGCACAAATTGGTTGCGCCTTGGCGGGCATTTAGACTGTGGAAGTGCTCTTTTGCGGGCGAATGGTCGTCGCGTCAACGCAATCGCGCATTCATGTCCTTATGGTCATCCATTGTGGCAATAAGGATGCGTTTCACGCTTGTTCTGCCCCTCGCACGATGCCCGGATCAAACTCTCCAGGGAAACGCGCCGGAGTAATACAGCCAATCCAGCAGGGCATTTACACCCCTTGAGGCGACAACAATGCCGAACGCGGGGCAACAGCTTATTCCTACCACCTGTCAAAAAAGCAGCGTGGCACACATCCTGACTGTGTCATCCCTGAAAAACCCCCTGTCGGGATGCATGCTCGCACATCTTCCGAGCGTCGATCGCCCCAACACACGGAGGCAATTTCTCCCAACTTATGGTGGTTTGCACCATATCAAAACGATCAAAGGCAAGCAGCCCTCAGTGATGGTAACTTTGGCATGTTTTTTGCATGATTGAGATCATGATCAAGATCCCACCCCTTTCAGGCTTCGGTTCCGACGGATTTACGGGCGTTACGCTCGGCGAAGCCGTGCGCGCGGAGCAGGTGCCGGAACTGGTAATAGGTCAGCCCCAAAGCCGTAGCGGCCTGCTTCTGGTTGAAGCGTGCGTCACTCAGGGCGTATTCGATCAGGGCACGTTCATAGGCGCGCGTGGCTTCGGTGAAGGTGAGCCCCTCAGGGAGGGAAGCAGGCAAAGGCGCGGATGGGGCTTTACGCGGGGCCGGCGCGGCGGCGTCCTGCACGATGCGCTCCGTCATGACGGGCAGCTTCGTGGCCGTCGCTCCTTCGGGGGCGAGAGGACGCAACCAGTCAGGCCCATTGCGGAAAGGATCGAACACGATGTCATCGAGGGGGCGCTCAGGACGCTCCATACGATAGACGCTGCGCTCCACAACGTTGCGGAGCTCCCGCACATTGCCGGGCCATTCGTACTGCATGAGACGCTCGCGGGCCCTGTCGCTGAACCCGGCGAAAAGCTTGCGACCAAGGCTTGCGGTCATACGGGTGGCGAAATGCTCGCAGAGAATGAGGATATCCTCGTGTCGGGCACGAAGGGGCGGCAGCATGACCACATCGAAGGCGAGACGATCGAGCAGATCGGCTCGAAAATCACCCTTGCGGGCCATGTCGGGCAGGTCGGCATTGGTTGCGCCGATAATGCGGACATCGACATGGATGGTCTCGTTCCCGCCCACGCGCTCGAAGCTGCCATACTCGATGACACGCAGGAGCTTCTCCTGAACCGCCATGGAAGCAGAGGCAATCTCATCGAGGAACAGCGTGCCACCATGCGCCTGTTCGAAACGCGAAAGCCTGCGACGCTGGGCCCCGGTAAAAGCGCCAGCCTCATGACCGAACAGCTCGCTATCGAGAAGGGTATCGGGCAGGGCTGCACAGTTGAGCTTGATAAGCGGCCTGTCCCAGCGCGGCGAGAGCAGAGCCAGTCGTGCGGCCACAAGCTCCTTGCCTGTACCGCGCTCGCCGATGATCAGCGCCGGCCGATCGAGCGGTGCGAGACGCGAGATATGGTCGAGCATCTCCAGAAACGCGGGAGATTGTCCGATCGGTGTCGGGTTTTCTTCGTTTCTGGCAGATCGCGCCATTTTCTGGCCAGTCTCATCCGTGGTGTTGCAAGAACTCTATCTTTCACCCCGGATCGTTACGCTTGCAAGAGAAGCCTGTGTTCTCCTGCCCCGATTTCCTGTTAAATTCGTTCCAGCAAAGAAAGATCGTCACATGGGTATCTTCTCCCGCCTTGCGGATATTGTGAACTCCAACCTCAACGCCATACTGGCCAGCGCCGAAGACCCGGAGAAAATGATCCGGCTGATCATCCAGGAGATGGAAGACACGCTGGTCGAGGTGCGCAGCCAGGCTGTCACCATGATTGCCGAGCGCAAGGGGCTTGAGCGTCGTGCACGCACGATGGTGCAGGAGGAAGACGAATGGCTGCGCAAGGCCGAACTGGCCCTGACCCGCGACCGCGAAGATCTGGCCAAGGGCGCACTTGCCGCCAAGGCCACCATCGAGCAGTCGCGCAAGACGCTGGAGCAGCAGATTGCACAGGTCAATGAAAGCCTTGACCAGCAGCATGACGATATTGGCAAGCTGCAGGCCAAGCTGGCGGACGCGAAATCCCGCGAAAAATCGCTTTCGCTGCGCCACAAGGCTGCGACCAATCGCATCAAGACACGCGAGCGCCTGTATGACACGCGCGTGGAAAATGCCTTCAACCGCTTCGAACAGGTCGAGCGTGCGCTTGACGCCCTTGAGGGGAAGGCCGAAGCCTATGATCTCGGCCGTGGCCCCGGTGGCACGCGCAAGCCAAGCCTGCAGGAAGAACTGGCGGGCCTCGAAACCGATATGGCGGTCGAGAACGAACTCGAAGCGCTGCGCGCCCGGATCAAGAGCCGCCAGGGATGAGGACAAGCATGAGACGCGTTGCAAGCAAGGATAGGCCGTCATGAGTCATGGTTCCGGAACCGATCTGGGTGATCTGATCGGCCTCGCTGCGGTTGTGATGCCCTTCGTCATGGTCATGTATATCGTGACCATCCGTGCGCGTTCGAAGGCGACGGCCAGCAAATTGCAGGAATCGGATCTCGCTGCGCTCAATATGGCGCATGTGCAGGCACGCCGCCTTGAAGAACGCGTCGACCAGCTCGAGCGTATTCTGGACGAGGATGTCCCTGGCTGGAGAACGCGGAGCTTTTCATGATGGCAGACTGTCTGTATCGCCGCCCCGCCGGTCGCCACACGCGCCGCGTGGCGCTTGCGGCCCTGCTTCTGGCTGGCCTGGCACCGCTCGGGCCGGGAGGAGCCGGGTTTGACGGCCATGCCATGGCTGCACCGGCTCATGCCGGTTCGCCCGTTGTGATGGATGCGGAGGATCTCGATCTCAGCGTGCCCTGCCTGGGGCGCTTCGAGATCATGGTCGATCCGGCCATGAGCGACGGGGTATCGATCGACAGCTCTCCCTCAGGTGGGGCGCATCTGACCATGCGCACAGGCAAGACGCAGGGATCGTCCAAGGTTCTGATCACCAGCCGGACCTGTGCTCCCAGTGCTCGCGTCTCCATTCTGGTCGCGCCGAATGTCGGGGTGATGATCCATGACAGTCATGACACGCATATCATCATTCACGGCACGTTGGCCTCGCTGGAGGCCAGCCTCGAAGCCGGACAACTCGATGCCGACACCATCCAGTCGCTCGATCTGAGCCTGCGTGGCACCGAGCAGGTCCATATCGCCAGCCTCAACCGCGCCGCTCAGGTGGTTGAGACCGGGGCTTCGGGTCTTGTCGTCGATCACGCCGATCTCGATGCCTTTTCGGCACAGCTTTCTGAGACCAGCCATCTGACGGTGACGGATGGCCGTTTCGACGTGTTGACCCTCATGGTCGAAAATGCCGCCAGCGCCCGCCTTGGGGGGAGCGCCAATACGGCCACCGTCTCCGCCTCGGGCACAGGGCTCGTCGCCATACCAAAGGTGAGCGGTGCCCTGACACGCACGGGCAACGTGCAGATCGGCCCGGTCGCATCGCCACCGCCCGATGCGGGATCACCACCCCAGAGCCCCTCTGCTCCGACAGCCGCGCCGCCAGCCCCCCCGGTTCCCGGGGACAAGACCCTGCCGCAGGATCATGCCGCGCAAGGAAGCGTTCCCCAGGATAGCGCTACCCCGAGCGGCGTCCCTCAGAGCGGCGCCACAACGGGAGGCGCTTTCCCTGCCGGAATACCGCAGGGCCGCCCCGTGCAAGGCAATGGGGTTTCTGGCCCGACACAAATTGCCCCGCAGGGCATGATGCCCCCGAGCACGCCGCCCCTTCCCCCGGAAACATCAGGCCAGACTGTGCCGACACCGCCCACACCGGCACCTGCTACGGGGAATCCGGGCCAGAGCGGCACGGTAACAGCACCCGCTACGGGCTCGACTTCGGGCATCGCTACGTCCCCTTCCGCCTCTGTGGCGACGGTGCCGAACACGAGTGCTTCGCCCCAGAGCCCAGCAGCGAACACATCTGGAGTAACCAACAATGCTCCGAATAGCGCCGGGCAGCCCTCAGGCACGGACACGCCCGCCAGCTTACCGGATGCAGCGCCCGCCACGCAGCCCGTGACGAATGGCGCAGCCCAGACCATTCCGCAGGATTCCTCAGGCGCGGCGACGCGCACGACAGGGAGCGTCACGCCCGCCACCCCTGCCGCTCCCTCCGCATCAAAGGGAGATCAGACGAGGTGATCCGCCTGCCCCTGTCCCGCTATCCGTATGCAGCCGTGAGCCGGATCCTGCCACAGGTCATAGGCCTTATGGGTCTGTGCATCCTGCTTCCCATCACGGCCCTTGCCGATCCGACACTTTCGAGTTCGGCCCTTTCGAGCGCGACCACGCCTCAGGCGCTTCTTGACGCCGCCCCCTATACGCTGCGCCTGAACACCTCATGCACGTCGTCCATCACGATCGAGGGGGCCAGCGAGGGTCAGGGTGACGCTGCCCTGCTGGAGGACCGGGATGGCGGGCAGATGGCAGGGCTGACGATTGCCGGCTCAGGCCATGAAACAACTGTCGATGGCAATCAGTGCGAGCGTGCCTCGACCCTGCATGTCAGGCCGGGTACAGCCATCATCGCGGTCATGCGTGGCTTTGGTTCGCTGCATATTTCCGGCGTCAACGGGCCGGTTTCGCTCACACAGCGTGGCAGCGGCACGATTTCCATCGATCAGGCAACGGCGCTGGTTCTGAACGAGAACGGCTTTGGCAGTTTGCGGCTCGGCTGGCTGAACGGCCCCGCCACCCTGACCACCTCAGGCAGCGGCAGTGTCACGATTGCCCGCGTAGATGCCTCACATCTTGCAGCGGATTCGGGCGGATTTGGCTCTATCACCCTTAATGCCGGGACCATCGGGGCACTCAACGCCGATATTCATGGCTCCGGGCATCTGAAATTCGGTGGGACTGTCGGCACGGCAAACCTTGTCGCTTCGGGCTATGGCGGGATCGACATCGACAGGGTAACGGGCGAACTGCATCAGGAAGCCCATTCGCCAGCGACGATTTCACTCAATCATGCGTCGACCTTCCGCAAATCGTCTCATGCAAGCCATGCTATCCTCACCCTGCCTGATGGCACCGTCATCACGGCCCATAGTCTGACGCGGCCCGACGGCACGGTTATCAGCTTTGACAATGATGAAAGCGGCGACCGGGCCACAGCCGGTGATGATGCGACAACGCGTCACGGCCAGCGGCGATGGCTGGGCTGGGGCCTCCTGGCGCTGCTCCTTATCGTGTTCCGTCGGCGTATCGCAGGCTTCGTACCGGTGGATTTTCTGTCGCGCATCCGGCGTTCTGCCGGCTCGTCCCATGCGCCCCAGCCCTTGGCTGCGAGCGCGCCGGAAATTGCCACACTGGAAGCCCGTTTGCAGCGTCTCGACAAACGCGTGAGCGATATCGAGCAATGCGTGACCTCACGCAATTTCCACCTGCATCGCGAATTTCATCATCTCGTCAGAAATCACGGGTGATGCAGAGCGTGCCTGGCGGCGACAGGACAACCGACGCCTGCGCGCAGTCAGCGGGTCCGAACTGCGGCCCCATGAAAGAAGGACAGACGTCATGAGCCGTATCAGCCTGGGCGTTTTTCTCGTCCTGACCATATCGCCCGCCCTTGCAGAAACGAGCTTGCCCACGACACCTGAGGCCGCACTCGCCGCCGCACCCTATACGCTGCATATCGAGGCGGGATGCGCCGCCCGTATTCACGTCCGGGGTGCCGGGGCGCTCCAGCAGAATGCCGACATGCGGGAGGTGCCGGCGGGTCTCTCCTTCGAGGCAGGTCACCACGACGCGTGGCTGACCGGCAATGCCTGCGGTCAGGATGCCACAATTCAGTTGCGGGAGGGGGCAGCCATCGTCTCCACCGCGATGAATTACGACAAACTGGATATCGACTGGGTCAACGGGCCGCTTTCCCTGCGTCAGGGCCGGGGCGATATTTCGGTCGACAAGGCGAGCGCCCTTCTGCTGAGGGGCAGCGGTCCTGGCGCCCTTTCCCTAGGCACACTGACCGGGCCGGCCATTCTTGCCACCTCCGGGCCGGGCGAGGCGCAAATCGATACCGCGACTGCGCCCTCGGTCGTGATCGGCACGACCGGCCCCGGCGATGTCGTCATACGCGGTGGCACTATCGACCAGCTTGCCGTGTCGCTGTCCGGTCCGGGTGACGCCATCTTTGACGGCGTGGCGCGCAACGCCACGCTACGCACCAGCGCTTCGGGCGATATCCGTGTGCATCAGGTACTGGGAGACGAGCACGCCCATTCGAGCGCGAGCGGCAGTATCGAAATTGCCATGCCGTCCGGCCATGGCGAGCGCTTTACCGGCAAGGTGCGCGACAGCAACACTAATAATGGCACCCGCATCACGCCCGACGACATGCGTCTGGCCGATGGGACACGCATCAACAGCCATCGCCTGATCAAGCCAGATGGTACGATCATTGATTTCGATGCGCTGCGTCGCATGGGGAGCGAGAGCGTTCACGTCTCCACCCCCGAACCGCCTGAGCCTCCAGAGCCGCCGGAGCCACCAGAACCTCCCGAGCCACCGGCAGCGTCAGTCACGTCGGGAACGACCCATGTCAGCACGCAACATACGCCCTCCAGCCCATACACATTCGGAATGACCCTACCTACACTGTCCGATAACGGCAGCATGGCCTCCGGGCTGGTTGCGCTGAGTGCGCTGGCCATTGCCTTGATGCGTCGGCGTCTCATCCCGAAGATCATCGCGGCCCTTCAAAGCCACAATCCGGCACTTGCCCGCAAAGTCGAGCCTTTCCTTCTGTCACTCATGACCCGTGTGTCAGACCCGATGCCACAAACCCAGCTTCCGCAGTTGCTTGATCTGACAGAGCGTCTGCAAAAGCTCGACAGGCGTGTAGGGGCCGTTGAGACCTGCGTCACCTCGCGCGACTTCCACCTGCATACGCAGTTTCGCGATCTGGACCGCCGTCAGAACGGAGCCTGACCGCGCCTTCTGACGCACAGGCCCTGCCGTTCGGAAACGCCTGAGAGGGCTGACAGAATTCAGCCCTCTCACACCCTGTCTCCCCAATCCGGTCTGTTGCAACTGCCATGCGCAGAAAGGCAGACGATTGGGGTGCATCCTCGCGTCACAGAGGGCTTTGACGTAGCGCGTCAGGCAGGCTAGGGCTTGAAGCATGACCTTCCCTGATGGCAGCTGCTGACCGTGAATTTCCTACTCGATCCCGTTGCGGCCATCGGGCGTGCCTTCCTCGGCATCGTGCGCAAGGCTGGTGCTCTGGCGCTTTTTGCCTTGGCAGGCCTGTCGCATCTGCTGCGACCGCCCTTCTACTGGGGCGTGTTCTTCAACAGCCTGATTGAAATCGCCTTCTATTCGCTGCCAGTCGTGGCGCTGACCGCGATTTTCTCAGGCGGCGTGATCGCGCTTCAGTCCTATGCAGGCTTCGCCCAGTACCATGTACAGAGCGCCATTGCTGGAATCGTCGTTCTGGCTGTAGTGCGTGAACTTGGCCCGGTTCTGGCCGGTCTGATGGTGGCGGGCCGCGTCGGCGCAGCCATGTCAGCCGAGATCGGCACCATGCGCGTGACTGACCAGATCGACGCGCTGCGCACCCTTTCGACCGACCCGATGAAGTATCTGGTCACGCCGCGCCTTCTGGCTGGTACGCTGGCCCTGCCCTTTCTGGTGCTTATTGCCGATATTCTGGGCGTGCTCGGCGGCTTTACCGTTTCGGTTTCCAAGCTCGGCTTTGACCCGCAGAACTACATTATTGCCACGTTCAACGCGCTCAAGCCGCTGGACGTGCTGGTCGGTCTTTCCAAGGCGGCCGTGTTCGGGTTCATCATCAGCCTGATGGGCTGCTATCATGGCTATACCAGCCGTGGCGGCGCCGAGGGTGTGGGATCGGCCACCACGGCAGCGGTCGTTGCTGCCTCGATCCTGCTTCTCGCTTTCGATTACCTCCTGACGGATCTGTTCTTCGCCCAATGAGCGCCCTGCCCAAGATCCGCATTCGCGGCCTGACCAAATCCTTCGGCTCCAAAACCGTTCTGGATGGCATCGACCTCGATGTCGAAGCCGGAACGTCAATGGTGATTATCGGTGGTTCAGGCAGTGGCAAATCGGTGCTTCTGCGCTGCATCCTCGGTCTGATCACCCCGGATTCCGGCACGATCGAGATCGACGGTGAAAACGTGCTTACTGCTTCCCCCGCACGACGCGATGCCCTTGTCGAACAGATTGGCATGCTGTTCCAGAATGCTGCGCTGTTCGACAGCATGAGCGTGGCCGATAACATCGTGTTCGGCCTGCGCGCCAAAGGCCGCGGCAAGGCTCATCGCTTGAGCGCGGCACAAGCCCGTGCCCAGGCCGGTGATATTCTCAAGCAGGTCGGGCTCGATCCCTCAGTCGGGGCACTCGCGCCCTCCGAGCTGTCGGGCGGTATGCAAAAGCGCGTGGGGCTTGCCCGCGCCATTGCAGGCACACCCAACATCCTGTTCTTCGACGAGCCGACAACGGGCCTCGACCCCATCATGGGGGCTGTGATTGACGGGCTGATCGTGGATTGTGTCAAACGCCTTGGCTCGACCGCTATTGCCATCACCCATGACATGGCCTCGGCGCAGCGTATCGGCGACCGTGCGGCTATGCTCTATCATGGCAAACTTGTCTGGCAGGGGCTGGCGTCAGAACTGATGAACAGCGGAAACGCGATGGTCGATCAGTTTACCCATGGCCGCAAGGACGGACCGATCGGTATGGAACTGCGGCGTTAGAGGATAAAGAGGCGTTCTTTTTTGCAAAAAAGAACCAAAAAACTCTTTTCCGTGGAGGGGATCAAACCCCCCGGTTTTTCTCTGACTAGAATCTGAGAGTCTTTTTGCTTCTTTCTCCTCGGAAAAAGAAGAACCTCCTCCCCGTTCTTGTTATGTTTCCCCATCTGCCCTATCTTCCGATCTGAACCCCAGACCGGAAGATGTTCCTCATGGCCAAGCGTCCCACAGCCCGTTTCGTATGTCAGGCCTGTGGGGCAGTCACCAGCAAATGGTCGGGTCGCTGCGATGCCTGTGGCGAGTGGAACACCATTGTTGAAGAGGCCGTCGAGCCCACCAGTCGTGAAACACGCAAGCGTGCCGGTCGCCTCACGCTCATGCATCTGGATGGCGATCTCACTCCCCCGCCACGCATCCAGACTTCGATCGCCGAATTCGATCGCGTGCTCGGCGGCGGTCTCGTTCCGGCCTCTGTTGTGCTGGTGGGCGGTGATCCGGGCATTGGCAAATCCACGCTTCTGCTTCAGGCCACCTGCGCCCTGGCGCAGGCCGGCCGGCGCGTTCTGTATGTGTCGGGCGAAGAAGCGGTGGACCAGATACGCCTGCGCGCGCGCCGTCTGAAACTCGATGCGCCGACACTCGATCTGGCAGCCAGTATCAATGTGTCCGAGATTGCAGGTTCGCTGGAGCAGGACCGCGTTCATCATGTGGTAGTTATCGACTCGATCCAGACCATGTGGCTCGAGACCATCGAGAGCGCGCCGGGCTCTGTCGCTCAGGTGCGCGCCTGCGCTTTTGAGCTGATCCGACTGGCCAAGACGGTCGGGTTCTCGCTCGTTCTGGTCGGTCATGTCACCAAGGAAGGCGCGTTGGCAGGCCCACGCGTGCTCGAACACATGGTCGATGCCGTCATGTATTTCGAAGGCGATCGCGGTCACCAGTTCCGCATCCTGCGCGCCGCCAAGAACCGCTTTGGTGCGACAGACGAGATTGGCGTGTTCGCCATGACCGATACAGGACTGACGGAGGTCCCCAACCCCTCGGCCCTGTTTCTGGCAGAGCGGCGCGGCAATATTGCGGGATCGGCGGTTTTTGCCGGCATGGAGGGTACACGCCCCGTCCTGCTGGAAATTCAGGCCCTTGTCTCGCCCAAGGCCGGTGAAGGCGCAGCCAGACGTGCAGTGGTCGGATGGGAAACGGCGCGACTGAACATGCTTCTGGCTGTTCTTGAGGCCCGCTGCGGCCTCAAGATGGCTGGAATGGATGTGCACCTCAACATTGCGGGCGGCCTGCGGATCAGTGAGCCCGCCTGCGATATGGCGGTTGCAGCTGCATTGATCTCGGCCGCGACGGGCGTAC
Source organism: Asaia bogorensis (assembly GCF_900465345.1). Lineage (GTDB taxonomy): Bacteria > Pseudomonadota > Alphaproteobacteria > Acetobacterales > Acetobacteraceae > Asaia > Asaia bogorensis_A. The sequence continues at coordinate 70,807 of NZ_UEGO01000004.1, forward strand.
CGACATCGGCGGGCTCAACCTATTTCGGCGAGGTCGGGCTGTCCGGTGAGGTGCGTCAGGTTTCGCAAACGGATCTTCGCCTCAAGGAGGCCCAGAAACTCGGCTTCGCACAGGCTATCCTCCCCCGGCGTGTGGCCAGCGGAGGTGCTCGCCCGAAACCTCCTGAAGGTCTGGCGCTGAAAGAAATCGGTCATCTGAACGATCTGGTGGAGCTGTTCCAGCCGCTTGACGAGTAAGCGCATCGTCCTGAGCCGTCGGGCAATGAGCGTCCGCATAGGATGTGCCGAACAGGTGCAAAAGACTGCCCGGTAACCGGGGCACCCGCTCCTTTTCAGGCCTCGTGCGCAATCACCGCGCCAGGGTCGGCGTTATGGTAGCGGCAACCTCATAAGCACGGGATTTTTGAAAAGCCACGATCATGTGGCCCGAGCAGGACCGCGACACACCTGTTCCCACCGCCCTTGCAAAACCTGTTCAGGCCTGCTTCCTGACCGGAGAAGAACCGCAACTCAGAACCCGAAAAGGGCGAGGCAGGATTTAGGACGCATGACCCGAACACTGGTGGCTGAAACGCAGCAGGACATTGTGGTCAAGAAGAGCCTGTTTCGTGTCCATGCTGCGCCGATTGCCCATGAAGCCGAGGCACTGGCTTTTTTCGAGCGCGTGCGTGTGCCAGACGCCACCCATAATTGCTGGGCATGGCGCATTGGAGGGCGGTATCGCAGCTTCGATGATGGCGAGCCGGGTGGCACGGCTGGACGCCCCATTCTGCAGGCCATCGACTCACAGGAATTCGACCGGGTGGCGGTCATTGTCGTGCGCTGGTTCGGTGGCATCAAGCTGGGCGCTGGCGGCCTCGTGCGCGCCTATGGCGGGGCAGCGGCTTCCTGCCTGAAACAGGGCGAGGCGGTTGAGATCGTGCCTATGCAACGTCTTGGCTTTCATGCCTCGTTCAGCCTGCTGCCCATCGTACAGGCCAGGCTGGCGGAGTGGGAGGCCACTCAGGAGAGCTGCTGCTTCGATGAGACCGGGGCCACGCTCTCGCTCGACATCCCTCTCTCACGCTCCGGGGCTGTGCAGGCTGTTCTGCAGGATCTTCTGCGTGGCGGCCCGATCCGCGTGCTGGATGATGATGAGCAGGACCATCCCGGTGACCAGGATAATCCGGTACGATAGTGGAACATCATGCGGGCGGTTTGACGCCTCTTCGTTTCCTTCCTACGGTAACATATCATGTTACGATCGTAGGATCCTTGTTCATGCCCGTTTTCAGACACGCTGCGGCTCTGGCAGCTGTTGCCCTCCCCCTTCTGTCTTCCACGGCGCTGGCAGCCCCTGCCAACCCGCTGTTTCAGGCAAGCCCGCTACCCTATCAGGCGCCCCCCTTCGACAAGATCAAGGACAGTGATTACGTCCCGGCCTTTGAAAAGGGTATGGCCGACCAGCTGAAGGAAATGCAGGCGATTGCCAATAACAAGGCTGCGCCGACCTTCGACAACACCATTGTCGCCATGGAGCGTTCGGGCCAGTTGCTGAACCGCGCCCAGAGCGTGTTCTACGGTGTTTATTCGGCGGACAAGGACGACGCCATGGACGCTATCGACAGCAAGGAAGCGCCCAAGCTCAGCCAGCATCAGGACGAGATCTATCTCAATCCCAAGCTCTTCCACCGCGTCAAAACCCTTTATGACAACCGCGCCAAGCTGAACCTGAACGCCGAGCAGGCGATGTTGCTGGAGGTTTACTACCAGCAGTTCGTCCATTCGGGCGCTGAGCTGAATCATGCCGACCAGCAGAAGCTGCGCGCCATCAATACCCAGCTGTCCAAACTCGAAACCGCCTATAATCAGAAGCTGATTGCCAGCGCCAAGGCCGGCGCTCTGGTTGTGGACAAGAAAGAGGCGCTCGCCGGGCTCGATGACGGCGCCGTTGCTTCTGCCCAGAAGGCCGCCGAAGGGCGCAAGTTGGCAGGTAAATATGTCCTGCCGCTGCAGAACACGACGCAACAGCCCGATCTCGCGTCTCTGAGCGACCGTAGCACGCGTGAAGCCCTGTTCAACCAGAGCTGGACCCGTGCGGAAAAGGGCGACGCCAACGACACCCGCCAGACGATTGCAGAAATCGCCCAGCTGCGCGCCGAAAAGGCCGCCCTGTTCGGTTACCCAAATTACGCTGCCTATACGCTGTATGACCAGATGGCCAAGACGCCAGCGGCTGTGAACAGCTTCATCCACCAACTCGTGCCGGCAACGGCGGCCGAACAGCATCGTGAGGCTGCAGAGCTGCAAAAGGCCATCGGTGAAGATCATCAGAGTTTCACACTCAAGCCGTGGGACTGGAATTACTACGCCGAGCGCGTCCGCAAGCAGAAATTCGACCTCAACCAGAATGACGTGAAGCCGTATTTCGAGCTGCACACCGTGCTGACAGATGGCGTATTCTATGCAGCGAACCAGCTTTACGGAATCACCTTCGAACCCCGCAAGGACATCCCGGTCTATAACCCTGATGTCATGGTCTTCGAAGTCAAGGACAAGGACGGCTCGCCGCTTGGCCTGATGTATTTCGACTATTTCAAGCGCGACAACAAATCGGGTGGCGCCTGGATGTCGAATTTCGTGGGTCAGAGCGACCTGCTGAAAACGCGTCCGGTAATCTATAACGTGGCGAACTTCACCAAGGCGGCGCCCGGCCAGCCGCAGCTGATCACGTCAGACGATGTGACGACCATGTTCCATGAATTCGGTCATGCGCTGCATGGTCTGTTTGCAAGCCAGACCTACCCCACGCTTTCCGGTACGGCGGTTGCGCGCGATTTCGTCGAGTTCCCCTCGCAGTTCAACGAGAACTGGGCGATGGACCCGAAGGTGTTCGCCCATTATGCCCGCCACTACAAGACCGGCGCCCCGATGCCGGCCGAGCTGGTCGCCAAGATCAAGAAAGCCGCACATTTCAATCAGGGCTATGCACTGGGTGAAATCGTGGCTGCGGCGCAGCTCGACATGTCATGGCACGGCCTCTCGGCCGATGCGCCGCGTCAGGATGTGGATCAGTTCGAAGCCAAGGCACTCAACGAGACCGGCCTCGATGTCGCGAACGTTCCGCCGCGCTATCGTTCAAGCTACTTCCTGCATATCTGGGGCAATGGATACTCGGCGGGATATTACGCTTATCTCTGGACCGAAATGCTCGATCAGGATGTGTTCTCGTGGTTCCAGTCACATGGCGGCCTGACCCGTGAAAACGGCCAGCGCTTCCGTGACATGATCCTGTCCAAGGGTCACACCATGGATTACGGCCCAATGTTCAAGGCCTTCTACGGCAAGGACCCTGAAATCGGTCCGATGCTGGCCCATCGTGGCCTGCTGCCTGACGCGAAGTAAAACATATCTCCCGGCTCTCATAGCGATACAATGAGAGCCGGGACGCCGGGTCAATCATTCGACCGGCAATGCCTACCCAATTGTCGGCCCCGCATCAGCAACGCCAATCGCCCTGAGCTATTCGTCACAGAGGCGTGCCTTTTCCTGCCGATGTGAAGACGCAAACAGCGCTCACAAGAGACGCTCACGCTGAGTGCCTTACCGGCGACGGAAGAGATGTCACGACGACATAAGGCCCACCTGCCAGAACTTCTATCGACAATCTGGAAACACCCTCATGCCGACGCTGGGGCAGTGGCAGATAGGCGTTGCCTTTCGTCCATCGCATGTTTCCGGCGCTTTCATCCTGCCAGCCGGGCAGGGACGCGCCCTCCTGATGAATCCGCACAGGAATTGAAACACCACCTTCCTCTATGGTCACCGCACTAACCAGAATACCGAGCAGGCGCCGGTCATCCATATAAGGACCGAGCGCGTCGCAGGGTCTGCTGGCGTGGCTCATCAGATGAACCGACTTCACCTGATGTGGGAGCGGAAAATGCACGACGCCCAGCGCATCAATCTGACCTTCGAGATTGGCGCCCCTGTCGGTAATCAGATACAGCCCATGATCGAACGTCACCTGCAAAGGGGTTTCCCGTACGGTCATGCCCAGCATTGCGGCACGTTCCTGGAATTCCCTGAACAATGGCTCGACGAAATCGCGTGCCGTATTCAGCGGTGCAGCAGCGTGAGACCAGTCCGTGGCCAGACGCTGAGGAAGGGACTGGGTCGGGTTATACAGCCGACGCTCGTGACCCTCATCGAGAAATGTCTCACTCAACGCACCATCTGCCCTGATAACCGAATGCGGATCGGTTTCGATATGGTAGTAATTGAACGAGGTAATCGTCTTGTCGTAATAGATCGACTGCCCGTTCACCAGCATACGCACCGGGACAAAACACCCCTTGAGATACAGACAATGCTCTGCTGTGATCAGCATGTCCTTGAACGGCACATCATCTGCCAGAGCGCCCCGACAAACCCTGACCGGCCAGCCTGCCAGATCGTCCGGCAAGCCGGGCTTTACATTGGCCTGACCGCAACCGATGGCCCTGATGGACTTCAAAGAAGGCAATTCTGTCTCATACCCAGGCAGAACGTCACCGATCTTCAGGTTCTCGATAGGTACATAGCCTTCTGATGTCTCAATAAGCGTTCCCGGCAGATAGCATGATTCGAACTCGACACGACCTGAATATGATCCCATGTAATTTTCCAGATCGCTGATAGCGATTGGCTGGTTCATATATTCAACGGAAATATCAAAATAATTTCTCGGTATATATATGGTTATCCCATTCTCCTGACCTTCAGGAATATAATGTATGACGGTGATGTATGAACCGGTAAAAGTTATCGTTGTTCGTGAACATTCGCTGGGATTGATGAGAATAGAAAAATCACCTGTCACATAAAATGGATTCAATGCCATTCCAGTCGATGGATCCGGTATTGTGTCGTTGCACCCATCAAAAACCAAACGGGCATCTGGTGGTGATCCGGTGAAATAATAAACGTAATTCCAGTAAGTTGGACCAAAATTTCTAGTATTAAGATCGCCACCAAAGGTCCTGTTGATCTGCATTTCTTATACTCCCATTAGGTGGAGAAATTAGAACAGATCAATACGAATATAGTCAATAACTTCTCGTGCTATAGCAAATTTATAGATGGATTTTTTAGGTATATGCAAATATTATTACATACTTGTTTGCATAGAGATAACCACCTCTTTGTCAGTTTATTTACATTTTACATTCATCCAGCAGCTTGCGGGGATCGCGCGGTGTTTGAAAATAGCTTTCGGGATAAACGGACGGGGAGACGGATCTGAATTTGGCGGAAAGGAGTGCCGGACCATCATGTTTCAACAGATCAAGCAGAATGCGGTTCGACAATCTCTGCGCCACAACGTGCGAGTCAGGCTGGCCGTCAGGTGATTCAGGGACACCATGTTTTTGTGCCGGGAAGGCAAAGATACTGTTGGAGATGACAGACACCTCAAGAAAGGGAACATGCAGGACCGTTGCGGCAAGATTCGAGTACCAGTCCCCATCTTCGTCTATCTCATGAAAAACCTTCATCGTGGCTTGGGTATACGCCACATTGTCGGACCAGATTTCAGATGTACCCTGAATGCCGTAGTAGAAAATCTGCGGTTGCCTGTCACTGCGAACGGGAGCGAGGAAATCCGGTAGGGTCGTCTGCGTTGCCACGCGTTTTGCAGAACAGGCCAGCATCGCCAGCAGACCCGGATCGGCTTGGAATGCACCTGTCAGGGTTTGCCCCGAATGTGCATCCTTGAACTCGCCGCCCTCCATATGGCCGTCAGGCGCCAGATAGTAATTGCCATGATTCACGTTCCGGGCACCCAGAACGATATCGCCGATCGACATTTCACCCTTTGGCTGGTGGCCTCCCGATGTTCCGGGGTAGAGCAGCACGCGTACGTTGAAATCGTGCAGCATGGATGTTGCCTCGATCGCACGCAGCACTTCGCCGGGTGCGGGCTGCACGATCATCACGACAGGCACACCGTCTATTTTGCCAGTCATGAAATCGAATGCCCCGTCGGAGACATGCCCGCGTGCCGCAAGGGCATTCAGAAGCAACCCATAATCGGCTGGCAGTTTCGGAATGACGATCCCCAGCCTCGGGGTCGCATCATAGGCCGGAACGGGAGCCGCATGCGCAACCCCCATACCACCAAGCAGGCAAGACAATAAAATACGTAGCGGCTTCATGGTCGCCTCATGGAAACAGGTAGAGTTCGGGTCGGAACGAGCCTTGTGCCGCCCCTGCACAGAGAAAGCATATCAGCAGGATCTTGCCGGATATTCAAATCGCCAGCGTTACAAACCGGTAGCCTCGTGCGATCCTGACCCGATATATCGCCGCTGTCCGCCGAAGGGCCGACAGCGGCAGAGACCGCCCCCCGGTAACCAGCTTGGAAACCACCCATTCTGCAAGAAACCGGTTCTGCTTAATACCGAATGAGACAGTGCCGCCAAATCATCACATCGCGACGGAAGTCACCTAATCATATGGTAGCGTGGTCAGCATATGCGGGCAGGCCAGCAGTGTCACCACTATCGCGGTGCAGGACATCATGTCGCCAGCCTCGCAAGGGCAGGACCATGTGCCTCTCTTTACCCTTCCGCCTCATGCATCCAGCCATTCGAGCGCATCTCATCCAGACGCGAGGCTGTCCGCTCGAACGCCTTTGCATTTTCGCCGGTCTGGTACAGCGCCTCCGGCTCAGCTGCTGCACTCGCAAACAACGCCGTGTGGTTTTCATACATGACATCGACCAGCGTGATGAAACGCCGCGCCTTGTCAAACTGATCCGGCACAAGGGCGGGGATCCCCTCGATGAAAAGCGTGCGAAACCTGCCCACAATGGCCAGATAATCGGCTGGCCCAAGTGCCTCGCCGCACAAGGCCTCGAAGGTAAACCACGCCACGTCACCGTTGCATGCCGGGACGCTTATGTGACGTGATCCAATGGCTACAGAACCGGGTTCGGCACGGGTATCGGTCAGGGTTTCAAAGCGCTGTCGCAGATGCGCACGGTTTTCTTCCGAATCCGGAACAAGCCATGTCTGTGCATCGATCTCGCGTCCCCGGCGATAATCGCGGGCGGAGTCCAGCGTCATTACCGTCATGCAGCCTGCAAAGGCCTCTAGATAGGGCCGCATGGTTGCACGGTTCTGAACCTGATGCTTCATCAGGTCGACAGGGGCTGTGTTGGATGTCGCGACAACCACAGTCCCCAATGCCATGACCCGGTCGAGCAGACGCAGGACAAGCACAGCGTCGGACATATCGTTGATCTGGAATTCGTCGAAGCAGAGCAGCTCATATTGTTCATGAATCCGGTCCGCCAGCTCGTGCACCGGGTCCTCACGGCGCTCGGCCCGGCTCTGCCCCTTGTGCAGGGCGCGAAGCACCTCCTGCATGAACACATGAAAATGGATACGCCGCTTTTTGGTGAGACTGACCTCGCGGCAGAACAGATCCATGAGCATGGTCTTGCCCCGTCCCACCTGCCCGACAAGATAAAGCCCGCGGATCGGCTCCGGCTTGCGTCTGGCAAGACGGGAGAACAGCCCCGGTTTTGCTCCTTCGCGCGCCAGGAGCGCCTGCGCGAGACGGTCCAGAGCAAGTGCGGCCTCCCGCTGCGCGGCATCGGCCTCGATCTGCCCCTGATCGACAAGACGTTGATAGGCGCCAAATACCGTGCTGGTCGTCGAGGAAGGCGGGGCGAAACTCACGTCAGACATCGAACTCTCTCTTGTCGCGCATTACGGGTTTGTGCCCCCCTCCTAACACGCCCTCGAACAGAACGCGCCCCTTGTGAAATGTCACGCATTGGTGAGGCGCAATATCGGAAAAAACGGGCCAAATCCGTAACATACAAGACAAAATCAGTGCCAATTCTCACATCAATATGCACATGACGAACCATCTGAATGAGACTATGTGGGTAATGTATCGCCCAGCCCGAACACAGAATTCAGAGGTATCGCCATGGCTTCCGACGGACGTGAAGCGTTCTATCACGGCACCGACACAGAGGGGCGGCCCATCAGACGGCCCATGTCGCCGCATCTGGATATCTATCGTTTCCGCCTCTCCATGGCGCTCTCGATCGGCAATCGCATATCGGGTGTCGCCTCGTCCCTCGGTGCAGGTCTGGCTGTGGCGTGGCTTGCTGCCCTGGCACAGGGTCCACGCGCCTTTGCACGCGCCCAGCGCGTGGCAACGCATCCTCTGGGCCGGCTGGTGTTTCTCGGCTGGGGCGTCGCCACACTATACCATTTCGTCGCCAGCATCCGCCATCTGATCTGGGATAGCGGCGCACGCTTCGAGAAGAAGGAAATCGACGAGGACGGGCGGCGTTCGGTCTTTGTCACGGCCGGGCTCTCGGTTGCGCTTGTCACGGCCTTTGTCGCCCTCTCCCGGCTGCGCAACAAGGGAAAAAAAGCATGAACCGTTCTTCCGACATGCGCACGCCTCTGGCGCGTGCAAAGGGGCTTGGCGGCATGGCCGACGGGGCCGAGCACTGGACGGCTGAGCGTATCTCGGCCGTGCTGCTCGGCCCGCTTTCCATATGGGGTGTTGCCCAGATCCTGCGTCTGGCTGGGCGTGACCGCGCTGCCATTCTGGCCTGGGCAGGTCGCGTGCAGAATGCTGCCCCGCTTGGGTTGCTGATTGCCCTGACAGGCCGCCATGCCCAGCTCGGACTGGAAGTCGTGGCCTCCGATTATTCGCGTGGCTGGCGGCGCTTCGGGCTGCGTCTGGTGATCCGCCTGAGCACGCTTCTTTTCGTGGCGCTCGGTTGCGCCTCGCTCGCCCGTATCCTCATGACCCGCACGACGGAGACAAGATAATGAGCGCGGAATCCGTCAGGAAATACCGTATTGTCGATCACGCCTATGACGTGGTGGTCGTGGGTGCGGGCGGCTCGGGCCTGCGTGCCACGCTGGGCATGGGGGCCGGTGGCCTGCGTACAGCCTGCGTGACCAAGGTTTTCCCCACACGCAGCCATACCGTGGCCGCCCAGGGTGGAATTGGTGCCTCGCTAGGCAATATGTCCGAGGATAACTGGCGCTGGCATATGTACGACACCGTCAAGGGGTCGGACTGGCTGGGCGATCAGGACGCCATCGAGTTCATGTGCCGCGAGGCCGAAAGCGCCGTGATGGAGCTGGAACATTTCGGCGTTCCCTTCTCGCGCACGGAAGACGGCAAGATCTATCAGCGTCCGTTTGGCGGCCATATGAGCGAATATGGCAAGGCCCCTGTGGCCCGCGCCTGTGCCGCTGCCGACCGTACGGGCCATGCCATCCTGCACACGCTGTATCAGCAATGCCTCAAGCATCGCGTCGATTTCTACGTCGAGTATTACGTGCTCGACCTGATTATGGATGACGATGGGGCATGTCGCGGCATCGTGGCCTGGTGCCTCGATGACGGCTCCATCCATCGCTTCAGCGCCAAGATGGTCGTACTCGCAACCGGCGGTTACGGGCGCGCCTTCCAGAGCTGCACCTCGGCCCATTCCTGCACCGGTGATGGTGGCGGTCTGGCCATGCGCGCCGGTGTGCCGACTCAGGACATGGAATTCGTGCAGTTTCATCCTACCGGCATTTTCCCGGCGGGCTGTCTGCTCACGGAAGGCTGTCGCGGTGAAGGCGGTTATCTGACCAATTCCGAGGGCGAGCGCTTCATGGAGCGCTACGCGCCCACCGCCAAGGATCTGGCCTCGCGCGATGTCGTGTCACGCGCCATGACCATCGAGATCAATGAAGGCCGTGGCTGTGGTCCCAAAAAGGACCATATCATGCTGCATCTGGAGCATCTCGGCCCGGAATTGCTGCACCAGCGTCTGCCCGGCATCTCTGAAACCGCGCGCATTTTCGCCGGGGTGGACGTGACCAAGGAGCCCGCTCCGGTGCTGCCCACGGTCCATTACAACATGGGTGGTGTGCCGACCAATCTGCACGGCGAGGTCCTGCGCCCCACCAAGGACAATCTCGAAGCTGTCGTGCCCGGACTGATGGCGGTCGGTGAAGCCGCCTGCGTTTCCGTGCATGGCGCCAACCGTCTGGGGACAAACTCCCTGCTCGATCTGATCGTATTCGGTCGTGCGGCTGGCAAGCGTGCTGCCGAAATCATCGATCCCAGCGTGCCGGTACCGCCGCTGCCTAAGGAAGCGGGCGAGGCCATTCTGGCCAAGTTCGACCAGACCCGCGAGGCTTCAGGCAAGTTCACCGTGGCGGAACTGCGTGAGCGCCTTCAGCGCATCATGCAGAGTCATGCAGCCGTGTTCCGCAATACGAAATCCCTCGCTGACGGATGCGAGAAAATCCGGGAGCTCTGGAAAGACGCGCAGCATATGGGGCTGGCCGATCGCTCTCTGATCTGGAACAGCGATCTGATGGAAGCCCTGGAATTCGCGAATTTGCTGGCCAACGCGACGGTTACGATCGAAAGTGCCCATGCACGCCACGAAACGCGTGGTGCCCATGCCCATGACGATTATCCCGAGCGCGATGACGAGCACTGGATGAAACATACCGTCTCCTATCTCGATAAGGATGGTGCGGTGAGCCTGCTCTACCGGCCGGTGCGGATGCAGACCCTGACCAATGATGTCGAGGTCTTTCCGCCCAAGAAACGTGTTTACTGAGGAGCCTCACCATGGTTGAACTCCGCCTGCCCAAAAACAGCACGACCCGCCCCGGCAAATTCTATCCGGCGCCTGCCGAAGCCAAGCGCAAGGCCATTTTTCAGGTCTATCGATGGTCGCCCGATGACGAGTCCAATCCGAGCCTCGACAGCTATGAACTCGATCTCGACAAGGTCGGGCCGATGGTTCTCGATGCCCTGCTCTATATCAAGGACCATATCGACGCGACGCTGACCTTCCGCCGCTCCTGCCGCGAGGGGATCTGCGGGTCCTGCGCCATGAACATCGATGGCGAGAACACGCTGGCCTGTCTCAAGCCCATCAGTTCGATCAAGGGCACGGTCAAGATCAATCCGCTGCCGCATATGCCGGTGGTGAAGGATCTGGTGCCTAACCTGAACGGCGCTTATGCCCAACTCGAGTCCATTCAGCCCTGGTTGAAAAGCGACACCCCGCCGCCGCCCGATACCGAGCGCCTGCAAAGCGTGGAGGAGCGTGAAAAGCTGGATGGCATGTGGGAGTGCATCCTGTGCTTCTGCTGCAGTACATCCTGCCCATCCTATTGGTGGAATGGCGACCGCTATCTCGGGCCAGCCACGCTGCTGGCCGCCAATCGCTGGATCATGGACAGCCGAGACGACCATACGGGTGAGCGACTAGAAGCACTGGATGATTCCATGAAGCTCTATGGCTGCCGCACCATCATGAACTGCACCCAGACCTGCCCCAAGGGTCTGAACCCGGCCAAGGCCATCGCCAATATCAAGAAACTGCAGGTCGAGCGGGAATAGAATCTCCGCATCAGACGCCAGGATAAAGAAAAAGGCCGGGATGCTCTCCCGGCCTTTTCTATTGAGGGGCTCGTTACACCATCGGGTGCGCGCTCCGTTCCACATAGGGCCGCGACACGATAGCGGCCAGCAACCCGCAAAGCGCTGCCCCCGAGAGCCACAGAGCCGGCATGGCGCGGTCTCCCGTATGCTCGATCAGCCAGGTACAGACAGCCGGGCTGAACCCGCCAATGCAGGTGGCGAGACTATAAGCCAGCGAAAATCCCGTTGTGCGGATGCGCGGCGGAACGATCTCGGTCAGCCAGACGATGGCCGCCCCGTTATAGGCGCTGTAGAGCACCGCCAGCATCAGCTCGACGCCAAGCAACCTCCCGAAGCTTGGGGCAGCCACAAGCCATTTCATCATCGGCCATGCCGAACACAACACGAGCGCTGTGGCGCCAATCAGAAGCTTCTTGCGCCCGATCCTGTCAGAAACCAGCCCGAAAACAGGGACCAGAACCAAGTTGGCAAGCCCCGCGCAAAGCGTGACCAGCAGCGCATCCTGTCGCCCCAGATGCAGCACGCGCGTACCAAAAGCGGGGCAATAGGCGGTGATGACATAAAACGAGACCGTGCTCATCACACCGGTCAGGATACCAATCAGCCCCACATACCAGTTACGAACCAAAGACACCGCAATCTCCCAGATGCCGGGATGCGTGGCCTGAGAGGAGAAAGCCTCGGTCTCCTGCAGATTGCGCCGCAGGAATATGAGCACAGGCACAATCATGCAGCCCAGCGCGAGCGGAATACGCCACCCCCAGGCCGACATGACCGGACCGCCCAGCAGGGATGTCAGGCCAAATCCGATTGCCGCAGCCAGCACGACGGCCAGCTGGATGGAGGCAGACTGGAAAGCCACGATGAAACCGCGATTTTTCTCCGTGGCGATTTCGGACAGATAGACAGAACTCGATCCCACCTCGACCCCGGCAGAAAACCCCTGGATCAGCCGCCCGAGCAGCACCAGAAGCGGCGCGAGGAAACCGATCCTCTTGTAACTGGGCGTCAGAGCCAGGGTCATGGTGCCAATGGCCATGAGGGTGAGCGTGAGGATAAGCCCCTTGCGCCGCCCGATACGATCAACATAGGCGCCAAGCACGAGCGCACCGAGTGGGCGCATCAGAAACCCGGCACCGAACGTGGCAAAAGACGACATCAACTCGGCCTGGGCGTTGCCCGAGGGGAAAAACGCCTTGCCGATATCGGCAGCGTAATAGCCGAACACCATGAAGTCATACATTTCGAGCATATTGCCGCTCGCGACCTGGCCTACGGCCTTGGCAAGACGACGGCGTGAGGGCGGCTCGTTTGTCATGATGCGGGTTCGCCTCTGTCGTGATGAATGTCAGATCTGCCAGGCCGGAGGTTCCGGCCCGCAGGATGAAATCCATCCTACCGACAAACAGGCATCATGCGAAATGATGCAGGCAAAGTGCAGGTATACTGTCAGTACAGGGCAGTTATCACCACGCGCACCCGGCTCTCAGCCGGGCTTGTTCGCCTCATATTCCCTCATGAGATCAGCCAAGCCATGCTGACGCTTCGTTTTGAGCCTCGCTGCGACCAGAATCGACTGTGCCTCCCGCACGGCGCGATCGAGTTCAGCATTGACGATCACATGATCGAATTCGCTCCAGTGCGAAATTTCGGCCAGAGCCGCACCCATGCGCTTGTCGATTTCGGATTCCGCATCCGAAGCCCGCGAGCGCAGGCGGCGATCGAGCTCCTTCATTGAGGGGGGGAGCACGAAAAGGCTTACCACGTCGTCCGGCAGCGCCGCGCGCAGGAGCCTATGCCCCTGCCAGTCAATATCGAACACCATGTCCCGCCCACTGGCGAGCGCGGCCTCGACGGGCGCACGGGGGGTGCCGTAGCCGCGACCGAACACCTCGGCCCATTCCAGCAATTCCCCTTTCGCGGCCATGTCGCGAAACTGGTCCATGCTGCGGAAATGGTAATGTACGCCCTCTTTTTCACCAGGACGCGGGGCGCGCGTGGTGACCGATACGGAATGGGCAAGGCTGGAATCACCCGCGCGCAGCGCATTGGCGATGGTCGATTTCCCTGCGCCGGAGGGTGCCGAAATCACGAGGCAGACGCCACGTCTTGCTATGGTCGTCATGTCACACCTCCAGTCCCAGGTCATTACTCGTGCTGAGCCATAGCCGTTCGGGCAGGATTTGAAAACATGGGAGCATGGCGAGCCCCGCTCCGTGGACAAAGCGCGGCCGTTCGTCTGGGGTTCAGGGCGCCCCTCCCCGTCATCCACTATGAGCGTCATCGTTACAAAACAGCTGTTTTTACGCCACAAAGCGCGTACACAGTTCGACACAATCAAAATGCATCCCGGTCACCACGCATCCCGGTCCTCGTCAGGAGAGATCATGCAGGCTGTCGATATGGAAAACCGCTTTGGCTGGGGTGCTTGCCCCGATCCCCCGACGCCTGATTCAGGGCGTCACTGGCTGATGGCGCAGCTTGAAGGCCCGCAAAGCCGGTCCTGGGTTTCCCTTGGCACGAGCGCCGATGGTCTGGTGGCACTGCGTACGCAGCGACAGGAAAAACTGCGTGGCAACCCATTGGTCAAACCCATTCTGCAAGCGGAGATAACCGCCCAGCTCGACGCCGTGCTTGATGGCGTGCAGCCCTTTCGCGAGAGGCTGGTGTGGTTCTGGTTCAATCACTTCACGGTCAGCCAGAGGCAGGATCGTACGAAAGCGGTCATCGGGGCCTATATGCGCGAGGCCATACGCCCGCATGTGACCGGACGCTTCGCCAATATGCTGACTGCCGTCATGCGCCATCCGGCCATGCTGATGTATCTCGACAATGTCGCCTCGATCGGGCCGGACAGTCCCGCCGGCCTGAAGCAGCATCGCGGCCTGAATGAAAATCTGGCGCGGGAATGTCTGGAGTTGCACACGCTCTCGCCGGCCTCCGGCTACACACAGAACGACGTCACGAATTTCGCGGCAATCCTGACCGGCTGGGGCGTGGACATGAAAGCCGAGGCACCGGGATTCCGCTTCAATCCCCGTGCCCACCAACCGGGCAGCAAGACGCTGCTCGGCCAGGTTTTCCCCGAGGGCGAGGCAGGCGGCGTTGCGGCCCTGCAATTTCTGGGTACGCATCCCGCAACGTACAAGCATATCGCCACGCAACTCGCCCGGCATTTCCTGACCGACACCCCGACACCTGCCCAGATCGCCCCCATCATGACAGCCTTGCAGCGCAGTGGCGGCAATCTGCAGGATGCGACCCGGACCCTTGTCGATCTTGCAGGTGCAACACCGCACGGCAGCAAGCTGCGTACACCCATGGAATATGCAGCCGCCGCCCTGCGCGCCACGGGAACGATACCGGCTCTGACAAGCGCGGATACGAGCAACCCGGACGACCCCCACGCCCCTGCCATGATACTGGCGGCCGCCTGTGCCGCGATGGGTCAGCCGGTCTGGAATGCCCCCATGCCCAACGGGTGGAGCGACCTTGCGCCGGACTGGTTCGCCCCTGCCGATATGATGGCCCGAGCCGACTGGGCCTATCGTTTTGCTGGCAGGCTGACCGAACAGGACCCCGAGACCGTGGCTCAAATCGCACTAGGCCCCCTGCTGCGCCCCGCCACAAATCTGGCCATGCAACATGCCGGATCACGGCGCGACGCTTTCACCCTGCTTTTTTCTTCACCCGAGTTTCAGAGGCGCTGACCCATGATGCTCCGTCGTCGTTCTGCCCTTCTCGGTCTGGCCGCGAGCTGGTCTCTCGGTCGTTCCTCCCTTGCTTTCGCGGCGTCATCCGCCGTCTCGTCCGGTCAGGCTCAGGATGCGCGACTGGTCGTGATCCTGCTTCGTGGTGCGCTTGATGGCATGGCGGCTGTCACCCCCTATGGCGACCCCGGGCTCGCTGCGCTGCGCAAGGCACTTGTCCTGCCTGAGCCGGGGCAGGATCAGGGGTTGCTCGATCTGGGTGGTACATTCGGGCTGCATCCCGCCCTGGCGGGGCTGCACGACCTATATGGTGCCGGGCAGATGCTTCCAATCCATGCCGTTGCCGCGCCGTATCGCACGCGCTCTCATTTTGACGCCCAGGATTATCTTGAAAGCGGGGCGGATCATCGCCTCTCCAGCGGCTGGCTCAATCGTGCCGTTTCTTTCCTGCCGGGGCAGAGGCAGCACCCCGAAGGGCTGGGTCTGTCGCTTGGGCTCGATGTACCCCTGTTATTGCGCGGTCCAGCCCGCATCGGCAGCTATGCCCCGGCAGGCAGCCAGCATCCCACAGACGAGCTTTACCGCCAGATTGCAAAGCTGAACGAGCATGACAGGCTGACCGGCCCGGCCTTTCACAACGGCCTTCTGGCTCGTGGTTTTTCAGACAATGCCCTGGCGCAGGGCGCCATGCAGGACGGACGGAAGGAGGATGGTTTCACACGTCTGGCCTCGGCAGCAGGGCTCATGATGTCACGCGACGACGGGCCACGTGTCGCCGCCCTGGAAATAGGCGGATGGGACACCCATGCGGGCCAGATCGGGGCGCTCAAGGCCCCGCTCGCCCGGCTCGATCAGGGAATGACAACCCTGAAAAACAATCTGGGCGCATCCTGGTCACGCACAGTGGTGCTGGCCATGACAGAATTCGGCCGAACCGCCCGCATGAATGGCACGGGCGGGACCGATCACGGCACGGGGGCCGTGGCCTTTCTGGCGGGCGGCGCTGTGCGTGGCGGACGCGTCGCCGGAACATGGCCGGGATTGCGCCCCGGGCAGCTTTTTGAAAACCGCGATCTCGCGCCGACAACCGATCTGCGCAGTGTCATAGCCGGAATTCTGTGCGCTCATATGCACCTGCCACGTACAGCGCTCGCGCAGGTCTTTCCCGATGGCACACCCGATCTGATGACAGGCCTTGTAGCCTAGCAATATGCCGGGGCTGAATTGCCCCGGTGCAACAGCCCGTCTCAGGGGATGAGTTTGCGCGCCTGCAGCAGGGTAAACAGATCGGCAAAGGAGCGCCGTGTATCGTAATACCCTGTAAAGCCGAACAGACGGCTTTTCGTCATGTCAGTCACACATTCCACCGGGCGGCCCAGATCAGCATCCGTATGCCACGGCGAGGCCAGACGGGTCAGGTCGGGCTCAACCAGATCGTGCTTGCGGGCGAGCGCCGACCATACATCTTCCTTACCGCGCATCAGGGCTTCGAGCGACGTTGCCTCACCGGGATAAGGCGCAGCCTCGATGCCAAACCAGTTGGCCAGTTCACCCCATAGGCTCGACCAGCGAAACACGTCGCCATTGACCACATTGAAAGCCTGGTTACGCCCGGCCGGATTTGTCGAGGCCCAGTGAATCTGGCTCGCAAGCTGCCTTGCATCCGTGACATCGGTAAGTGCGCTCCACTGGGTCTGGGAGCCGGGAAACACGAAGGGCATCCCCGTCTCGCGGCATAGCGAGGCATAAACAGCGAGCGTGGTGCCCATATTCATCAGATTGCCAATGGCAAAGCCGATCACCGTATGAGGGCGATGCACCGACCACGTAAAGTTGAGGCTGCGCGATGCCTCAAACAGCACGTCTTCCTGCGCGTAATAGAAATTCTCGACATCCAGCCGCCCCATGCTTTCGCGGAAAGGGGTGACCGGCGGTGCGCCTTTGGCGTAGGCGTCGAATGGCCCGAGATAATGCTTGAGCCCGGTAACAAGCGCTGCATGGACAAGGGCTTCCGGCCTGGCGAGCGCCTCGAACACATTGCGCAGCATGGCGGCATTGGCGATGCAGTTCTCACGCTCGGTCTCTCGTCGCGTCCATGTGGTGAAGAACACATGGCTTGGCGCGATATCCGCCAGTGCCGCCTTCAACCCCTGCGGGTCGAGCGTGTCGGCCTTGATGGGCAACACCGTGGCGGGAAGCGCCTCGACACGACGGGCAAGGCCATAAACGGTCCAGCCTTCGGCCACCAGACGATTGGCAAGATTTTGCCCGACCAGCCCGGTCGCACCGATGATAAGGGCAGTATGGGTCATCAGAAATACTCCAGCGTCGTTCCTGTCTTTGCGAAGCTGGAGCGAGGGACTAAAAAACACAATCCGGCACCTTTTTGTGCCCTGGTTACCTGAAGGGCTCCATGACCGACCCCACCCCGTCTTCTGATCTCCTGGCCAACTACCGTCAGGCTCCGTTTGCCGAGGATTGCGCCCCACGACGCCTGCTCAAGCTGTTTTCAGGCAAATGGGTGACCATGATCCTGCATGCCCTGCATATGTCCGAGGGGTCAGCCCGCCCCGGCGCCCTGCAGCGCAACCTGCCCGGCTTGTCGAAAAAGATGATGACCCAGACGCTACGCGACCTTCAGACGGCTGGTCTGGTCGAACGGGTCGTAATCCAGACCATGCCACCCAATGTGGAATACAGGCTGACCGCGCTTGGCCAGCGCTTTATCGAACCGCTGGAAATGCTTTATTGCTGGGGTGTCCGCCATGCGGATCTCCTGCAGCAGCTTGGCCAGCAACCCGAGTGATCCGCACCCGATTGATCAGCGTCCTACGAGCGCTTTCATGCTGGCGGGATAACGTTCACCCACAACGTCGATCTGCGTCAGCGCCTCGTCGATCGCCTGCAATTCATCGGTGCCAAGCGCCAGTGTCGCGCCGCCAAGATTTTCTTCCAGACGCGACAGGCGACGCGTACCGGGAATGGGCACGATCCACGGCTTGCGGGCTAGAAGCCAGGCAAGCGCAATCTGCGCCGGGGTGGCCTGACGCTGCGCCGCAATGGCTTCGAGCTGCGTGATCAGCGCCTGATTGGCCTGCAACGCCTCCGGAGCAAAACGTGGCACGATCTTGCGGAAATCCTGATCGCTAAACTGTGTGCTCGTGTCGATCTTGCCCGTCAGGAAGCCCTTGCCCAGCGGGCTGAAAGGGACGAACCCGATACCGAGTTCTTCCAGAAGCGGCAGGATTTCCTGTTCGGGCTCGCGCCACCAGAGCGAATATTCGCTTTGCAGGGCAGCGACCGGCTGCACCGCGTGAGCCTTGCGAATGGACGCCGCACCCGCTTCGGACAAACCGAAATGACGGATTTTACCCTCCCATATGAGTTCCTTGACCGTCCCTGCCACATCCTCCATCGGCACATCAGGATCGACACGATGCTGATAGAACAGATCGATCACATCGGTGCGCAGGCGCCTGAGCGAATCCTCGGCAACCTGACGGATGCGGGCCGGATGACTGTCGAGCCCATCGCCCGGCCGGCCATTGCGGAAGCCGAATTTCGTGGCAATCACCACATCCTTGCGGAAAGGCGCGAGCGCCTCGCCCAGCAGGCTCTCATTGGTGCCGGGGCCATAAGCCTCGGCGGTGTCGAAAAACGTGACCCCGCGCTCATAGGCACCGCGCAGGAAGGTGATGGCGCTTTCATGATCTTCGGCGGGGCCATAACCGAAACTCAGCCCCATGCATCCCAGACCAAGGGCAGAAACCTCGAGTCCGCTTTTTCCCAAAACCCGCTTCTCCATGTTCCGGTCTCTTTCCGATGATTATGATATGTGTGGGACCTGTTCAGCCCTCAATTTCAGTCAGCGCGGCGGTATTGTTCGTCGCTCACCTTATCCAGCCATCGGGTGGAAACACCCTCGACGCTCTCGGTAATGGCGACATGGCTCATCGCGCATAGCGCCGAGGCACCGTGCCAGTGTTTCTCATCGGGCTCGAAAAACACGATATCGCCGGGGCGCACTTCCTCTACCGCGCCGCCGTCGCGCTGCACCCAGCCCAGCCCGGAAAGCACCAGAATGGTTTGTCCCTTGGGGTGCGTATGCCAGGCCGTACGGGCACCGGGCTCGAAGGTGACCGTTGCACAGGCCAGTGCACCGCTTCCCGAAAAAGGCGCGTCCACACGCACCCTGCCGGTAAACCAGGCGTCATTTCCCTGCGCAGAGGCTGTGCTGCCTGAACGTGTGATCTGCATGGTGATCCCTTTCCCTAAATTCCCGGATCAGCCGCCTTGCGGGCGCGACGGGGCGATGAGTCATAAAACCATTATCCTGCGCAAACGATTAGCGCGTATAATCGGTACGTACCTATGTTGGATTTTCATGAATGAAACGCGATGATCTGGTCGATCTGAACGCCTTTCTGGCCGTAGCGGAAGAGCAGAGCTTTACGCGTGCGGCGGCAAGGCTTGGCACGTCGCAATCGGCACTCAGTCATACGGTCAGACGGCTCGAAACCCGCCTTGGTGTGCGGCTGCTGACACGCACCACGCGACGGGTCTCGGCCACCCTCGCCGGGGAAAGACTCCTCCAGACCCTTGTCCCTGCGCTCGACAGTATCAGCGACGAAATTGCCGCCATCAGCGAATTATCCGAGCGCCCGTCAGGCACGATTCGGCTCACCACGTCCGATCACGCCGCCCGCACCCTTATCTGGCCTGCATTGAGACGCCTGCTACCCGATTACCCCGAAATACAGGTCGAACTCGCCATCGATTCAGGCCTGACCGACATCGTGGCCGAGCGCTTCGATGCGGGTGTACGACTGGAAGAAACCATCGCACGTGACATGATTGCGGTACCGATCGGGCCACCGTTGCGCATGGCCGTTGTGGGCGCCCCTGTTTATTTCACGCATCATGCACCTCCCCGGCAGCCGCAGGATCTGTCGCAGCATCAATGCCTGAAACTGCGCATGGCCAGTTCGGGGGCGATCTATGCCTGGGAGCTGGAAAAAGGGCGACGCAGCCTGCGTGTTCGCCCCGAGGGGCCCCTGACATTCAACAATGCTCCTATGCTGCTCGAAGCTGCACGAGACGGGTTTGGTCTGGCCTGCGTCATGGAGGATCAGATTCTCGATGATGTGGCAGCCGGGCGGCTTGTTCGCGTGCTGGAGGATTGGTGCCCCCCCTTCCCCGGCTACCATCTCTATTACCCGAGCCGCCGCAATACTTCGGCAGCCTTTCGACTGCTTGTCGAGGCCTTGCGGTATCGGGCCTGAAACAGCGCCCTTCGCTCAGTATTCCTGAGCGGTCGGGCGGAACAGGATTTCGTTGATATCCACCGCCTCGGGCTGGCTCATGGCGAACATCACACATTCCGCAAAGGATTCCGGCGGAATGGCGTAATTCTGGTAGAACGCCTTCATTGATTTCGCCGTGTCCGGATCAGTGATGCTGTCTGTCAGTTCTGTCGCCACCGCACCGGGGGAGATGATGGTGGTGCGGATATTATAGGGTTTGACCTCCTGCCTCAGCCCTTCAGAGACAACACGCACAGCCGATTTGGTGGCGGAATAGACGGCTCCACCCGGCCCGACCTTGTGCCCCGCTACTGAGGATACATTGATGATATGGCCGCTCTTTTGCTTTTGCATCTGCGGCAGAACGGCGGCGATGCCATAAAGCGTGCCCTTGAGATTGACATCGATCATACGATCCCAATCCTCGATGCGGCGTTTTTCAAGCGGCGAATGAGGCATCAGACCGGCATTATTGATCAGCACATCCACACGACCATGCAGCGCAATGGCGTGATCGACCAGAGCCTGCACCTCGGCGCTGCGGCTGACATCAGTCTGTTTGACGGCATCACGCCCTATGGAAAGGGAATCCGCCAGGGCTTCAAGCCTGTCGAGACGCCGAGCCCCCAGAACGATTTTGGCCCCTTCTGCAGCAAGACGGCGCGCGACTGCCTCGCCCAGCCCGCTGCTTGCCCCGGTGATAACCACCACTTTTCCTGAAACCGGCTGGTTCATCGTGTCGTCTCCTTTTTGTCCTCAAAGACCTGTCGTGCAATGCCAAGCGCCGTCGAGGCCGTGGGCCAGCCGGAGTAAAAGGCCAGATGCGTGATGATCTCGATGATTTCGCTCTCACTCACGCCGGTATCGAGCGCCTTGCGCAGGTGAAATCCCAGCTCATTGCCGCGATAAAGCGCAATCAGGCAGGTAATGGTAACCATGCAGCGATCGCGCGGCGTCAGCCCAGGACGGGCCCAGACATCGTCAAAAAGGACGCGATCGGTATAGCGTGCGAGATCGGGGGCGATATCGCCGAAAGCCTTTTGCGCTGTCGTGGAATGCAGGGATGTCTGATCAAGCTCGGCCATATTCAGGGCTCTCCTCGCTTTTCATTCTGTCTGGCGAGAAGACTAGCCCCTGAATGCGATGCAGGATTAGAGCATGAATTATTCTAGGACCTATATGCAGCATTCATGAAACGAATGTATCCCGGGATATTATCGGGGTTGGTTCGGGGGCATTTTCAGCAGAGTCTTATGCGCTTTTACCGGACAGATGCGACATCGACAGGCCTGCCGGTTTGCAGCGAGAGCGCTGCGGCCTCTGCCAGTCTCTGCGCCTCCACGCCATCACGCAGCGTGGCAAGCGGTGGGCGGCCTTGCACAATCATGTCACGAAACGCCTCCATCTCCGCACGATAGGCCTGCGCAAAACGCGCGATGAAATCGCTCATGGGGCCAGAAGACGTGAAACCACGCGCATCGGCACTGACAAGATGATGGGCGGGGTGATTGGCCACATAGAAAACCCGCTCCGCGCAAACAGCTTCAAGGCGCTGATCGTAACCGAACGCCGCATGACGGGCGTTGATCATCTGGACCAGAGACCCGCTTTCCGAGCGCAGCGTCATCATGGCGGTATCAATATCGCCCGCCTTGCCGATTTCAGGTGCGATCAGACAGTTTCCGGTAGCGAAAACACTGGTGATTTCCTCACCCAGAAGATAACGCGTCATATCGAAATCATGGATCGCCTGATCGCGAAACAATCCGCCTGAGGATTTGACGTAGCTCACAGGCGGCGGTGACGGATCGCGCGTATGCATGACGATATGCTGCACCTTTCCCGAACGTCCCGAGCGGATTTCCTCTCTGACCTGCATGAAATCGGGGTCATAACGACGCTGAAAGCCCAGCATGACGCGCGTGTCGGTGCGGGAAAACGCTTCCGCCACATCCACGACCTGTCTGAAGTCCAGACTAATCGGCTTTTCACAAAAAACCGGCTTACCTGTGCCAGCCGCCCGGCGCAGCAGGGACGCGTGTGTGTCGGTCGGGCTGGCAATGAGATAGGCGTCGATGTCAGGATCCGAAAAAATCGACTCCGCATCATCAAGGCGTGCCTGACTGCGCGTCAGCAGGTCTTCACGCGCTGGAGACGCAACCGGATCGGCGATAGCGACAAGCTTCATATCGGGCATGGTCATGAGATTGCGGGCATGCACCTGACCGATACGACCTGCGCCGAATAGAGCGAGACGTGTCATGATATCTCTCCAGAAATGGCTTTCATCGTGTCTCGCGACCGGCAATACGGACACGGTCCATGGTTTCCATGGCCATGAAAGAGGCAGAGAGCGGCCTGATCGGCGACTCTCTGAGCCCCTGACCGATGCACCAGGCCATATGCTCGACCTGATAATGCAGCCCGTCATAGGATGAGCAGGGCTCTTCGAAGACCAGACGCGTTTTCAGATCATTGGCAGTGACCGTGAAAGGCCCGGGCGTATAGAATTTTCCCGGCAGGGTAATCATGCCACGACGCCCGCCAATCGTGGCTTCACACGGCGTATGCGACAGAAGCGTCGTATGAAGTACGGCCTGTGCCCCGCTCTCGTAGTGCAGCACCATACCGGTCTGGCCATCCACGCCGCTTGCCGCCGGAACGGACTGCGCCACTACATGATCCGGGCGCCCCAGAACGCCTGTTGCGAGACCCACGACATAGGTTCCCAGATCGAGCATCGGACCACCGCCGAGATCGGCACGCATGATACGATGATCGGGAGGAAAGAATTCGCCGTGATCGGCCAGAACGGTCGTGATGTCACCAATAAGGCCATCGGCCAGTGTTTTGCGCAGCACGGAAAACTTGGGCAGAAAATCCGTCCAGTATGCCTCCATCAGAAAAACGTCGTGTTTTCTGGCGCATTCAATGAGATCCGCCGTTTCCTCCGCCGAAACACAGATCGGCTTTTCCACCAGTACGGGCTTGCCCGCTTCCAGCCCATGTCTGGCCATTGCTGCATGAAACGGATGGGGCGTGGCGATATAAAGCGCGTCGATTTCCGGATGAGCGCTCATGGCGCCATCGAATGCATGGGGAATATCGAATTGCCGTGCGAAAGCCGCTGCACGGTCGCCATTACGGGATTCAATACCGACGATTTTCTGTCGGGTAAACCGCTGCACCGAACGCACGAACCGCTCGGCAATCCAGCCAGGTCCGATCACACCCCAGCGTAATGAGGGCACCGATGCAGGATCGAGGCGGTCAGGATCCGGCAGACGGGAAGGAAACGTCATCCGTGTCTTCCTTGTAAAAGAGGGCGCATAAAGGCAGGGGAGCATGAAAATCCGATGCCACCCCTCGCATGAGACGATATGATTTCCCTGCAACCGTTATCCGGCCGACAGGTCTGGCGAAGCCCGGACAAGGCACTCGCCTTGCGGCAGTGTCTCCCACCGTCTCGTCTGGAGCGATGCCTCCATCGCATCCATGATCTGCTGATTGCGCAGGCCGAAACCGAATGACGGAAAACAATCCCGATCGGACATGATGCCCGTGATGAGGTCGTGCACTTCGATGACTTTCACATCGAGATATCCCAGTCCGCCCCCACCGAAATCGAAGCCGAAAAAGGCGGAAAACTGCGGCACCTGGCTTCCGACGAGCAGCGTGCGAAAACCACGATCCGCCTTGTCGTCACCGAAACGGAAGAGCTTGAGCTCGTTGAAGCGCTCCCCATCCATAATGAGTGTGCCTTCAGTGCCTGAAACCTCCCAGTACACACCGAAAATCTTACCTGCCGCGATGCGCGAGGCTTCTATCGTACCACCTGCGCCGTTTGCGAACTGGACCAGTGCCTGAATCTGGTCTTCATTTTCGACATCTGCCCAGATGGCGTCCTTACCGGCAGTGGCACCATAACCGGACCCCCCGTCTGGGACCGGCCTTTGTTTGAAAGCCGTCTGGCATTGGGCAATCGTAGCTGTCACATCGCCCATGAGGTACTGACCGACAGCGATGACATGCGAGCCCAGATCGCCCAATGCGCCAGATCCGGCTTCGGCACGCTTGAGGCGCCATGAAAAAGGCAAAGACGGATCGTTATAAAATCCCTGATCGAACCAGGCGCGAAACCGCGTGGGTTTCCCGATATCGCCACGCGCGATGATCTGCCTGGCATAGAGGGCTGCGGGGGTCTTGACGTTGTTGAACGCCACCATGGTTTTGACGCCTGCCTTTTCGGCAGCGCGCGTCATCTCTGCGGCATCTTCAGCACTCAGGGCGAGTGGCTTTTCGCAATAGATATGCTTACCCGCAGCAATGGCCGCCAGTGCCATTTCCTTGTGAAACAGGTTGGGCGAGGTAATATCCACCACATCGATTGCAGGATCGTTGACGAGCATACGCCAGTCTCCTGTCGAGCGTTCAAAACCGAAACGACGCGCCGCTTTTTCAGCCAGTTCCGGTGTTGCATCGGCCAGCATGGACAAACGGGGGAGCGCTGGAAGATCGCGATACAGCATGGCGGCACGCCGATAGGCATCCGCATGAGCCTGCCCCATGAAGCCCGAACCAATCAGTCCGATATTAAGATATTTCTGCGTCATGTCGGCGTTCCTCAAACGGTCGTCAGAGCGTGGGTGAAACAGGCCTCGATCACGTCGCGCCCGCGTTTTACTGCGGCCAGAGGCGGTGCCATGACAGGGTCCTGCTCGGCTTCGACCACCATCCAGCCCTGATAGCCGCTTTGGCGTACGAAACCGGCCAGAGGGGTGAAATCGATGCAGCCATCGCCCGGCACAGTGAACATCCCCGCACGCACGGCGGCATTGAAGCTCATATCCTGCCCGCGCACGCGCTCCAGTATGGCGGGGCGCACGTCTTTCAGATGGATATGACAGATGCGATCGCCATAACGGTCGATCAGCCGTTGATAATCAAACCCGGCGGCCATGGCGTGACCCGTGTCGAGCAGCAGGCCTACATCGCTGGAGAGGGCATCGAAGATCTGGCAGATCTCCTGAAAATTCTCGGCCACCATCATGAGATGATGGTGATAGGCCAACCTGATTCCATAGCGCGTACGCAGCCATGCATCGAAAGCACTGAGGCGCGTGGCATAGGCTCTCATGGCGTCGCGCGTCAGCACCATACGCCGTGACATGGGCTCATCCAGCGGTGCGGGAGAGGGCGTCATGGCACCGCATTCGCCATAGACCATCACCTTGCAGGCCATCGCACGCAGAAGCTGCACATGGCTTGCGACGTCCTCGATTTCTTCCTCCACCGAACGCTCTGCGAGACGCCCGGAATACCAACCCGACGCCAGAGACAGATCATGGGCGGCGAGCATAGGGGCAAGATCCTCGGCATTTCGCGGATATTTCCGCCCCAGCTCCGTTCCCTCATACCCGGCGGCGGCGATCTCGCTCAGGCACCGGTCCAGCGGGGTGTCGTCACCCAGATCCTCAAGCACGTCATTGGTCCAGGAAAGCGGGCTGCATCCCAGCCTCACGCCTTGCGGCAGCCCCGTTATTTTATCTGTCGGTCCCATGATCCATCCCTTGATGATCTGCCATTCCATGACGGGTAGTCATTCGCCGTGGCCCGTCGCGGAAAGCAGCGATTGATGCGCTCAGGCTAGGGCGCGCAGGCTGAGGCAACACGCAGAGATTTGATGTGTTCGCATCATCAACATGAGATAGATAACATTTTCAACATCACATTCCCGTTGGAGAATCCATGTCCCAGCGCGCCACCATTCAGGATATCGCCCGCTATTCAGGGGTTTCGACTGCGACGGTCGATCGTGTCATCAACGGGCGTGGCGGCGTGCGACTCGATAAGGAACGCGTGGTGCTCAAGGCCGCACGGGAACTGGGAGATGGGCGCAAGCTCGTTGCCCTTCACGCGCGACTGGCGCGCATCGCGGTTGTCACGCAGCCACCCAGCAATCCGTTTCATGCGGCCTTGCAGGATGCCTTTCGTCAGATCATGCCAGCCTATCGCGAACAGAACATTGCCTGTTTCGAGCATCATGCCGCAATCGGGCACCCGGAGCGGGCGGCTACGCTCATCGCCAGCCTGTCACGCGACTATGATGGTCTGATCCTGTGCCTGCCCGATCATCCTGCCATTCGTCAGGCAGTTACCGTTGCAGGCAAGAAACTGCCTGTGGTTACCATCGCCTCGGACATCACCGCACCGGAACGGCTCGCCTATATCGGGTCGGATAATTATCGGGCCGGGCGTATTGCCGCAGACATGATGGGCCGTCTGCTCGGCCCGCGCGAAGGGCGCGTCGCGCTGATTGCTGGCACCATGCATTATATCGGTCATCAGCAACGCTATGCCGGTTTCATGAAGGCACTGGACGAGCGTTATCATGCGCTACAGCCCACGCCTGCCCTCGAATGCCATGAAAATGACGATCGCGCCGCCGATGTCGTGCACGAGCTCCTGCAGGCACACAGGGATATCATAGGCATCTATCATTTCTCGACCGGGGCCGACGCCATTGCGCGCCTTCTGGAAAAACAGAATATGGCCGATAAGACGGTTTTTATCACCCACGAGCTGACACCCCATCGTGCCACATTGCTGCGCTCAGGCACGATCGATATTGTGCTCGATCAGAACCCCATGCTTGAGGCGCGAACGGCACTTTCCACTCTCAGCCACTATCTGGGGCGCTGCACTGCCCCACTCGATGGCCCGATCATTCCGCTATCGGTTCATACACGCGAGACCGTCTGATCGGCACGCGCTGGAGATCCTGCCTGTATGACCAGTGCGGGAGCAGGAGAACAGAGAATATCTCATCATGGCGAGGCGGCAAATCAGGCGGTCATCAAGGCTGCCGATAGCCCTCATCAGTCATGTATCGCCAGGAGATACTCCAGACGCCATGATCATCACTATAAATCACAACAATATTACCTATAATATTTATGAAATAAAAATTTAACTATACATCGCATTACCAACACACGAGATTACCCTCCATTCTGGAAACTCCCAATCCGGAGTAACGCAGCATGATCGTCGTCATCACGCTGCGTCCGTTCAAAACGCACGAGGGAAGAGTCAACGCCAGCCGGGACCATCCTCCCCTCAAGACTACCTGAAGCCAGTATCCCCGCCCCTGTCCGGTTACGTGCGGAGGACCTGCCAGAATGAGAGAACCATGTTTCTTAAAAACGCGCTTGTTTCCCTGCTCACCGCTACAGCCCTTGCCTCGCCCCCGCTTGCCAGTGCCGCAACGGACACGAACAGCCTCGCCACGGCTCATGTGACAATGGTGCCGCAGTACACTCTGGTCTGGCCCCATGGCCTCGGCACCGTCGATATCTTCGCCTCCCGTACCGCCAGCAAAGAGGGTCTGACCCTTGTGCAGCAGCACAATGACAGCGGCGCAGCCCGTGTGATTTCCCCGCTCCCGGGACAGGGGCGTGTCTATTTCTTCATCAAGCCGGTTGATGGCAAGCCGGGGCAGTGGGTTGCGAACCGCGTTCTGCCGCTCGATGGTGTCGCAAATTTCCGCGATATGGGCGGTTATGAAACAGCAGACCATCATCATGTGCGCTGGGGCGAATTCTACCGCTCGGCCGCGCCCGGCGGCTTGACGAGCGCCGATTATGCGCTGGTCGACACGCTGGGCATCAAAAGCGTGACCGATCTGCGCACGCAGGCGGAACAGCAGAAACAGCCGACGCACTGGCAGGTCAGCGGGCAGGAAAAACCACCCGCTTTCTATCCCTCGGAGAAGCCTGTTCTGCCGGGTGACATGACGGACAAATCACGTCTGGCGAAGATGGATCAGACCCAGGCCAAGGCGCTGATGGAGGCATTTTATGCAAAGATGCCGGATTACTACGCGTCTGAGCTGAAGGCGCTGTTTGCTCGCCTTGTAGCGCATCAGACCCCCACCCTGACTCACTGCACCGCGGGCAAGGATCGCACCGGATTTGCCTCTGCACTCATTCTCTATGCTTTGGGTGTGCCCGAACAGACGATCCTGAGCGATTATGCGATGAGTGGTGATCTGCTTCGCGCGCATATGACGCCCAGCTTCAAGGCCGCGATGAATGACCCCAAAAACGGTGGGGCCATGGCAGCATCCCCTGCCATGAGTGCGCTGCTCAATTCCGACCCTGCCTATCTTGAAGCGGCCTTTGCCTCGATCCGCAAGCAATATGGCTCGGTTGATGCCTATCTGGCCAAGGTCCTCGATGTCGGTCCGGCACAGATCAAGGCGCTGCGCGACGCCTATCTCGACTAATCGACAGGTGGTGGCCCCAGGTCCGGGACCGAGGGGCCGCCATGAGGAGGCAGGCCCCAGACTTTCCAGTTTCGCCCGGCAGCAGAGGCGCTGCTGGCAAGGGCTTATCTGGACGTGCCGTCCACGAGCGTGGCGCGATAAACTGCTCCGCGAAAACGATGTTCACGGGCTTTACGGTAAGCATCGCTTTCATACCAGGCCATTGCTGCCGCACGATCTGGAAACTCCAGG
Organism: Asaia bogorensis; assembly: GCF_900465345.1. GTDB lineage: Bacteria > Pseudomonadota > Alphaproteobacteria > Acetobacterales > Acetobacteraceae > Asaia > Asaia bogorensis_A. The sequence goes on from NZ_UEGO01000004.1 coordinate 99,794, forward strand.
ATGACGATGCCTTCGGGCCCCTCCCCCTCCAGGCATTCCTGTGCACCATAAAAAACGATCGGGGTAAGGGGATGCTTGTCGATTGTCGCCGGAGCAAGAGAAAAATACGTCTCCATCTCGCTCGGGTCGAGAACGCGCTCTTTGGTGAAAACGATATAGACACTCATGAAGCTTTTCCCTTCGGATAGATGATGACTGGTGCGGCCAGACGGACTCAATGTCCGATGTAACGGCCAGGTCTGTGAAAGGCGATCAGCACCCCGCTTGTCGCTACCGCGCTGAGGGCCGACAAGGCAGCCTTGTCGATCGGCAGATAGAATGCTGAAATCGAAAGAACGGCAGCGTCGAGCGTAATCTGAACACGCCCGGCATTGATGCCGCGCACTTTCTGCAACCACAGGCATATGATGCCCGTACCCCCGACCCCTGCCTGATGACGGGCCAGACACAGTATTCCAAGTCCGATCATCGTGCCTGAAAACAGGGCAGAGAACAGCGGGTTTATGTAGGAGAGGTTTATCACCAGTGGCATTTCCCCGGCAGCGAAGGTCACGCCAAAACTTGCCAGCATGGTTCTGAAGGCAAACCCCGTGCTCATGGCGCGTATGGCAAAAAGCAGGAATGGGAAATTGATCAGGGTGAACAGATTACCCGGCGAAACAGGCACCAGATAGGTCAGCAAAAGCGCAATGCCGGCCATGCCTCCCGTCACCAGCCCGGCCTTGTGCAGGCACAATATGCCCATGCCGATCAGGGAACATCCGATGAAAAAGGCATAGATATCTTCTGCGAGCGAGTGCCGCAGGGCCGGTACGTGCGGCGTGGTCATTTCCGGATCTTGTCCTTGATGCTGGGTCGGGCGGTCCGCTGTTGCAAGCAGGAAACCGCCGGGTAGATATCATTTTTTCAGTGTGTGAGCGGGCTAGTCGCCGTAGAGCGTTCCCACGGCATCATGCATCGCCATCGCGACGGGTGCCGCATCGTAACGCCTCATGCGGACCTCGATGAAATGACCGCGTGAGGTATCCGCGTTGCAGGCGGCGAAAGCGGCCTCGAGCTCATCGCGTGTCGAGACGGTGCTGACGGCCCAGTCGTCACATCCGAGCGCGGCTGGCAGGAGATGATAACGCCACTGGGCGAGATCATTGTAATAGGTCTCACCGTCCTTGCACAAAAGCCGCTCGATCAGGTAGCCATCGTTATTGATGACAACCACGACAGGGTGTTTCCTGAAGCGACCGAACTGGCTCAGTTCCTGAGCCGTCAGCTGATGCGAACCCTCGCCCGTCACAAGGATCACCCGGCGTGATGGTGCAGCCATCGCCATACCGAAAGAGGCGGGGGTCGCCCAGCCGATAGACCCCCACAGGGTCTGATTATGATAGCCTGTATCCTCTGGCAGACGGATTTCCGCCATACCCATTGAGGCGTTGCCTGTTTCGGCGGCGATGATATCACCCGGCCTGATGAGCGACTGAAGATCATGATAAAGCGTCGCGGAGGAAATGAAGGGCTCATTTCCCGCAACAGGACGCGCCTGTACAGGCAGTTCGCCCTCGAAACGCCGGATCATGTCTGCCTGGGCACAAAGCCCATCGAGGACATCGTGCATCATCACGCCATTGATGATCTCATGACCAAAAACAACATGGTCCGGCATGATGTTGATCAGGTGCTCTTCAGCGAGTTTCGCCGTAAACGCGCCGGTGTTGAAATCTGTCTGCTGCATACCGATCCCGAGCACCAGATCGCACCCTTCCACGAAATCGGCGATATTTTCATGGAGCAGATGGCCGTAATAGAGGCCGAGATAGTGCGGAGCGGTTTCTCTCACGACGCTCTTATCGGCAAACATGGTGGCGTGGGGGAGCGCCGTACGATCGAGAAAATCCTGCATGCGAGCCTGATTGCCAAAACGCGTAGCGAGGATCCCAGGCAGAACGCAGGATCGTGCGCTTTTCTCGAAACACGCAAGAATACGGGCGATGACCGTGCATAGGGCATCCGGGTTGCTCTGCTTAGGCTGAAGGGCGAGTGGCGCAGCCTGCGCCACCGGCTTGCCGGCGATATCGGACGGAACACCGAAGTAAATCGGGCGTCGTTCATCAAGCATCGTGTGAATGGCACGCTCGACTTCCTGGACGCAGTTTTCCGGAGTGAGAATGACCCGTGCACAGGTGAAATCGGCGGCAGCATTGTAGAAGGCCAGAAAATTACCATTGGCGAGTGAGTGATGGACCAGCCTGTCAGAGCCCAGCACCGATGAGGCGGGCATACCAACGATATGGATAATTGGCAGATGCTCGGCAAAAGCCCCGGCAACACCGTTCAGCGCGCTGAGTTCGCCCACGCCGAAAGTCGTGCTCAGGGCCGCAACGCCATTCACACGCGCATATCCGTCAGCACTGTAGGCGGCGTTGAGTTCGTTGCAATTTCCTACCCAGATCATGTCATCGCGGGCACAGACCGCATCTTCGATCGGGAAGGCGTAATCACCTGCGACACCGAAGACGTGGCGAATGCCCAGATCGGCAACGCGGTTCAGCAGATGCTCTATGACAGTCACGCTCATGGCTAGCCTCTCGTCAGATAAGGACAAGCCGGTCATACATGCTTCGCAATATATAAGATAATATGATATTTTTATGCTATATATAGGATTATGGCTATGTCGTCTGCGCAGATCACCTTTCGTGAGCTTACCCATTTCCTCGCCGTGATCAGCGAGGGAGGCTTTGTTCGTGCCAGTCAGGCGCTCAATATCAGCCAGCCATCGATCAGCCAGAGTGTGCAAAATCTTGAGGCCAAGATCGGGGCAAGCCTGATCGTGCGCGGCAGGAAATCCATCCAGTTGACCGAAAAGGGGCAGATATTCCGCCGCTACGCCGAAAGAACGGTCAATGACGAAATAAGCCTGAGAGAGCGGCTTTCAGAGACACGAGAAACCGTGGAAGGCCCGCTGCGCGTGGCTGTTCCTCCTGCCATCGCTTCGATCTGCTTTCCGGCCATTATCGACGTTTTCTGCCGCAGATATCCGGATGTGATGCTGGAAATCGACGAATGTCCATCCGATCGACTGATACCGCGCCTGCGTAGCGGCAAAACGGAGATTGCGGCCCTCATCCTTCCCGCAGCAGAGCGGGATTTGCGTCTTTATCCGTTGGGGCGAGATCATCTCTCCCTTGTCGTCCCAAGCCAGCACCCGCTGGCCGAAGCGCATCATTGCCGTCTGGACGACATTCTGGACGAACGCATCGTCCTGCTGCGTGAGGATTTCAAGATCAACGATTTCATCATGAGTGCCTTTGCCAGCCATTCGGCGCAGCCCCATGTGACCGGGCGCACAAGCGATATCCATCTTCTGATGGCAATGGTGCGGGCTGGGGTCGGGCTGGGGATCGTGCCTTCGCTTCTCTGCCGGGATAGCCGCATGACTGGCCTGACCGCCCTGAAGCTTCTGTCACCCAGTATCAGCTTCGATCTGGTGATGGCAACCCGCAAGGATCACACGCTTTCAAAGGCAGGCGAGGCCTGGAGGCGCGTCTGCCAAGCGCATTTCATTGAACCTGATACCGCCACTGAGAGCTGAAACGCACCCTATGCGCAATATCGCGACCCGGCTGCGCGTGTGAGTGGCTCGAAGCTCTCATAAGCCCGAGGCGAGCTTGCGTCATGGTGGCAGAACATACCGTTACTGTCATGCATCAACTTTGCGCGGTCTTGTCAGACAAAACAGATAAAGTTGGGGGATGGCGGACAAGGTTATCGCAACATAACTCCCCCACACCATAAAAACGACGCCCCAGCCGATAAGCGCCGTCACGGTTACAAGCCCGATCCATTGCAGCGGTGAGAGCGTTCTCCTGAAACTCTCGCGTATCGCCTGATACAAACCGAACAACGCAATCAGAAACAGGACATCACCGAGGCTGAGAAATGGTTCGGGATTGGGGTAGGATGCCATGGCCCAGAATGACTCATGCCCATTCCACATCGGTACCTGGCCGTCCATGCTCATCCTTCCTGTGCCGCGCACATTTGCGACCCTTGTTTCGATAAAGATACAATCGGGCGGCAATCCGGATGATGCAATTAAAAAAGGGGCGCCCTGCGGCACCCCTTTCCTGCGAAAGTCCTTAGCCGGTGCGGTAGACGCGACCGATCAGCCCTTCTGGGACAGGACAGCGTCCTTGATACGTTGCCCGATCTTCTCATCGACGTTGGACCAATACTCGAACACACGCGACAGCACCGGCTCCTCGACGCCACCGGCAATATGACCAGCGGCATTCTGGACCAGACGTTCGCGAGCAGCGTCATCCATGACCTTGTTTACCAGAGCATTGGCCTGACCGAAATCATCGTCATCCGGGCGAAGCGTGTAGGCCGCACGCACGAACTCACCATCCGCGGCCCACACGGCATTTTCCGGGAAGCGCTCACCATTGGCCACCGGGCCACCCTTGGAGTTCGGCGCATAGACCGGATCGGACACATTATGCGAACGCATCGTGCCGCCCTTGGAGTAGGAATGGACCGGACATTTGGGGGCGTTGACCGGGATCTGCTTGTAGTTCACGCCAAGGCGGGCGCGATGGGCGTCAGCATAGGCGAAGGAACGCGCCAGAAGCATCTTGTCCGGTGAAAGACCCGTGCCAGGCACATAATTGTTCGGCTCGAAAGCGACCTGTTCGATCTGGGCAAAGAAATCCGTGGGATTACGGTCGAGCGTGAGCTTGCCCACCTCGATCAGCGGATACTCACCCTGCGGCCAGACCTTTGTCAGGTCAAAGGGGTTGATATGATAGGTCTTGGCATCCTCATAGGGCATGATCTGCATCTTGAGCGTCCAGCTCGGGTTTTCACCGCGCTTGATCGCATTGAACAGATCACGACGGTGATAATCCGCATCGCTGCCTGCCAGCTTGTCGGCCTGATCCTGCGTCAGGCACTTGATGCCCTGATCGGTCTTGAAGTGATACTTGACCCAGAAGCGCTCGCCCGCCTCGTTGACCCACAGATAGGTATGGCTTGAGAAGCCATCCATGTGACGCCAGCTTGCCGGGATACCGCGGTCACCCATGAGCCACGTGACCTGATGGGCTGATTCCGGGCTCAGTGTCCAGAAATCCCACTGCATGTCATTATCGCGCAGACCGTTATCGGCACGGCGCTTTTGCGAGTGGATGAAATGCTGGAACTTCATCGGATCGCGCACGAAAAAGACGGGGGTGTTATTCCCCACCATGTCGAAATTGCCTTCTTCGGTGTAGAATTTCACCGAGAAGCCACGCGGATCACGCCATGTGTCAGGACTGCCGGACTCACCAGCGACCGTGGAGAAACGTACTACGGTCTCGGTCTTCTGGCCCTTTTGCAAGAATTTCGCCTTGGTATAGGCGCTGACATCATGTGTGACCTCGAAATGACCGAACGCACCGCCGCCCTTCGCATGGGGCTGACGATCGGGGATCATCTCGCGGTTGAAGGTCGCCATCTGCTCGATCAGATAATGATCATGCATCAGGATCGGGCCGTCGGCCCCGACAGTCAGAGAATAATCGGTGCTGGCGACAGGCGCGCCAGAATCGGTGGTCGTGTTCTTCAGACGTTCATCAGACATCGGAGCTCTCCGGTGGTGGAATACGTGTAGCTATAAGCGCGTATCCGCTTGCTGGTTCCGAAGATCTCTTATCGAGAATATTTATGAAGAAAGCCCGTAGAACGGTCTCGGGATCATATCGACCCTAGATGCGAATGACTATCATTTAATCTATATTATTGTCCCAGCCCACCATTCTTGCTGGTGACTCAACAACGCTCCGACGATTCGGCAGTTGCACCTGACGACGCACAGAACTTTCCGGTACGTGCTGACATGCTCGCCCTGTTCTGAGGAAACAGGGTCGAGCCTGATCAGACAGGACGCAGCCCTTTACAGGCCGACCTGAAAACTGGACGCGAAGCGTCGCAAGGCGCGCTCGCTATTACCATCCTCAGCCCAGGATTCGAGCCCGATCACACCCGTATAGCCCAGTCGCTTCAACGCACCGGCAATGGCCGGATAGTTGATCTCGCCCGTCCCCGGCTCACAACGCCCGGGCACATCGGCCACCTGTATCTCCCCGATATAGGGAAGCGCCTGCTCGATCAGGGCGATCAGATTCCCCTCGCCAATCTGCGCATGATACAGATCGAGCATCAGGCGCAGAGAGGGTTGATCGACGCTTTGCACCAATGCCAGACATTCCTGCGCACGGCCAAAGGGTACGCCGGGATGATCGACTGCGGCATTGAGATTTTCGAGTACGAACATCACGTCGTTTCTCGCCGCCAGTTCGGCAAGGCGCGCCAGCGTGTCACGCGCCTTCATCCACATGCCTCCATCGGCGCCGTTCGGGCTGGGCCGCACAGGTAGCCCGCTGGAGTCGAGGCCAGTGCCATGCAGATTGAGCCTTGGTGCCCCTAACTCATGCGCAGCGCGGATTGACTGCGCCGCAGTGTGCAGCATTTCCCGTGCACCACTTTCGTCAGCCAATGTGCCGCGTATGTAGCCGGTCATGGACGAGAATTTCGCCCCCGTAGCGGCAAGCCGCCTGAGATCGTGGCGCGTCCAGTCCCATATCTCGATCATGAATCCTTCACGCGCGATATGTCTGACACGCTCGATAAAGGGCAGATCAAGAAACTGCATTTCGGCGCAGACAGCCAGCGTGAAAGGCTGGGCGTCCGTCTGATCAGGCAAACCGGTCTCGGGGGGCATCATGGCTCTTCTCCCTGGAGGCGGATGCTCACAATTCTCCGGTCAGGAACTGGGCGCGACCATGGCCGAAGGACCAATGGGCATCGTTGTTCTCGACCACCGAAACCATGACATCCGAAGGGGCCATACCACAGCTTGTCTGGAGTCTCTCAGTCAGACATTTATAGAACGCGGCATTTTTGGCATCACCTCTTGGCCTTGTGAACATTTGCAAAAGAAGAACCTTGTCTGTTCTTGGTATATCAAGCCCGGTATCCTCAACAATCAGGTGTGTTTTCTTGTGCTCCGAAACGATCTGATAGCGATCGCCACGTGGTACCTCGAACGTTTCGAGCATGGCCTCATGAACCGCGTCGAGCATCGCCTTGATATCGTCGTCGCTTCGTCCTTCGACCACATGGAAATGAAGTAGCGGCATCGTTTTTTCCCGAATGGTGGATGCCGATACAAGGCATGTCCGGCATCGTGATGATGTGTTGACGCAGGGACTATGACAGGTGCACTGCCCCATCACCCCTGCGGGGCGTCCATTGTCTTCCCCCGCGCAGCGTTCCCTGACGGCACCCCGGCGATAAGCACCAAGGGTACAGTCTGAGGACGCGTCAGAGCGTGATCCAGCTCTTGTCCCTGTCGGACATCACCGCTGAATCGATCAGGCGCTGAACTTCCCAGGCCTCTCGGAAATCGGGGCTGGCCGTCCTGTTTTGATCAATGGCGCGGATAAACTCGGCCATCTCGATCGTCTTGAGATCGTTGAAGCCCAGATGATGACCGCCCGCCACGCAGAACGCGCCATAGGGCGCATGCTGCGGTCCGGACTCGATCAACCTGAAGCCGTTGCTGCGCGGATCTTCACCAGCCTTGAAATACTGGAGTTCATTCATCCGCTCCTGATCGAAAGCCAGCGTGCCCTTGCTGCCGGAAACCTGAAACGCAAGCTGCATGTTGCGACCGGTCGCCAGCCAGTTGGCCTGTAATGTACCAGAGCATCCCCGCTCGAACGAGACCAGCATACGCGCGATATCATCCACTCCCACCTGGCGGTGCTCGCTGGCACCGGGGCTGACAGGACGGGTTCTGATGGGTGTGTCGAGCTTGGCAAAGACCGTATTGACCGGCCCCAGAAGATAACGGGCAATCGCGATGATATGGCTGCCCACATCGGCAATCGCCCCCTGCCCGCCTGCCGGATCGCAACGCCATGACCAGGGCGTGGCGGGGTCAGCCATGAAGCCCTCAGCGTGGATTCCGTTGAAATCGGTAATCTCGCCCAGTTCGCCCGAGGCGATCATCTCACGAGCATATTTCAGGAGTGGGTTCTTGATATAGTTGAACCCGCTGGCGCTGCGCACACCGGCTTTTTCAGCCGCCAGCGTCATTTCCAGAGCGTCGGCCGCGCTGATAGCCAGCGGCTTTTCGCAATGGACATGCTTGCCCGCGGCAATGGCGGCAAGGGCCATCTCCTTGTGAAACAGCGTTGGTGTCGTGATCGAGATCACATCGATTTCGGGATCAGCCACCAGCGCCTGCCAGTCAGTCAGCGCCTTGGCGAAACCGAACTGGTTTTTGAACTGCTCGGCCCTGCTGCCATCGATATCAGCCACGGCATGCAGAACCGGGCGCGTGATATCATCAAAAACATTGCCCGCGGCCTGATAGGCCAGAGCGTGGGCCTTGCCCATGAAACCAGTGCCGATCAGGCCGACACGAATGGTCTTTCTCATCAGATTTCCCCTCGCTCAGACATGACGGGTGGAGTTGACCGCGACACTGGCCGCCGTATTCGACTGGGCACGATGATTGATCATCGTGTCCTCGATCTTCTCAAGGGAAACGCCCTTGGTCTCAGGCACGAATTTCATGACGAACCACAGGGCAAACAATCCAAGGATTGCGAAAAGCCACATGGAGAAGGCGCCATGAAAGTGCTCGGTCAGATATTTGTTTTCGCTCAGCATCGGGAAAAACTGGCTGACCACGAAATTCATGCCCCATTGCGACGTGACGGCAAGGCTGATGCCGACCGCACGGAAACGGTTGGGGAAGATTTCGGAAATCAGGATCCAGCATACCGGACCCCATGACAGGCCGAACATCAGCATGAATACCAGCATCCCTGTCAGCGCCATGAGGCCGGTGGACTGTGTGTAAAGCCCCCATGACACGACGAGCAGACCCAGCACCATACCGATCGATCCCCAGAGCATCAGCGGCTTGCGACCCTGACGATCCACGATCCAGGCCCCGATGATGCAGCCGGCCAGTAGCGCAAAACCGATCCAGATTGTCTGGAACAGCGCGGCCTGAAGGCTTCCGCTGGTCGATTTCAGCACCATCGGGGCGTAATACATCATGACATTGATGCCGGTGACCTGCTGCAGCGCAGCGATGCTGGCCCCGACGAAAATGATCCAGCGTGCACGCGCATCACCCAGAACCTTCGTAAAGCCCAGGGATGACTGCGCGACGGCACCGAGAGACTGCTTGATTTCAGCATGAAGGTTGCGGGCGTGATGCTCATTCGAAATACGGGTGAGCGTTTTCAGCGCCTCGTCGTGACGACCCTTGAGGACGTGCCAGCGCGGTGATTCCGGAATGAAGAAGATTGTTGCGCAGAACAGGATGCAAGGCACGATTTCAGAGCCGAACATCCAGCGCCAGCCCATATCCAGCAGCCATTCCGGCGTAGCGGAACGCGCGATCAGGTAATTGACGATAAACACAACCACCTGACCGAACACGATGGCGAACTGCTCCATGCTCAGGGCACGGCCACGCATATCCTTGGGCGAAACCTCAGACATGTACATAGGTGAGACAGCCGATGCGACACCCACAGCAATGCCACCGAGCATGCGATAGACCACGAACCAGGTGAAGTCCGTCGCAAGCGCTGTCCCGACCGATTGCAGGCTGAAAAGCAGGGCGCAGATGAACAGCGTCATGCGCCGCCCCAGTTTGTCGGCCATCGTGCCGGAAATCATGGCGCCGACCATGCAGCCGATCACCACGTTGGATACGGCCCAGCCAGTCTGCGCAGGGGAGAGGTGGAAATATTCCTGCAAGGGCGAAATCGCCCCCGAAATGACCGATGTATCGTAACCGAACAGAATTCCGCCCAGAGCGGCAATAGCGCAGATACGCAGGACATAGCCTACGTCATGTCGCTCGGACGCGACCATGACGACGTCTTTTACTCTTCTCATCGAAGATTCTCCTGTCCCGACGGTTTTTCCGCCGGGTGAGACAGTCAGAGACCGTGTTTCAGATGGCCATGGTGATCCTGAGCGCCCTGCGCTGCATCGCACCCCGTTGCGAGAACATGCGACAGACCCGTCCGGCCTCGTGAGATATCAGTTTTCCAGATCGATCGGCTTTTAACCGCCATACAGGCCCGGCCTGGGTGACATGGTAATTGGCTCGATCCTGCCGCTTTCCTGCGCCTTGACGCAGGCATCGGCGGCGACCGACGCGCAATACCCATCCCAGGACGTGGCACCGTTGAGCTTGCCGGCTTTCACACCATTGATGAAATCCTGCACCTCGACATCATAGGCAGCGATGAAACGCTCCTTCCAGTCAGTCATGATTTCAGTGGAGAGCGAGGCCGCCTTGCGCAGTTCCACGGCTGGCGGTGCCGGCAGGCTGGCCTCGCCAAGTTCGCCGACGACGGCGCATTTGATGTCATAGCCGTACTGGCAGTTCACGAATATCTCGACATCGATACGGATGCCTTTTTTCGTCTCCAGCAGAACGATCTGCGGATCGCGCATATGCTCCATGGCCTTTGACGTGCGGCGCGGGAAGATCACCTGTGCGCTCACATAGTCGTCGGCGAGCATCCAGCGAAAGACATCAAGCTCATGCACGAGCGTATCGGTGATGCCCATATCGGTCTTGTAATTCGCACCGACACGCTGATTGCGATGGGCTGCGTGAATCATCAGCACTTCACCGATCTCGCCCTTGTCGATCAGAGCCTTGAGGGCGCGATACCCGGAATCATAGGGGCGCATGAAGCCCACCTGCACAAGGCGTTTGCCATGCGCAGCCTCGGCTTCGACGATTTTCAGGCAATCAGCCGCCGTGGTCGCGAGCGGTTTTTCGCAAAACACATATTTACCGTACCGGATGGCCTCGAGCACATATTGCGCGTGCGTCCCACCCCAGGAGGTTACGATCACGGCCTCGACTTCGGGCAGGGCAATGAGCGATTCACCATCCTCTGGCACCTTGGCCTGAGGGGCATATTTGTCAGCCACTTCGCGGGCACGCACGAGGTTCACATCGGTAACGGCCACGATTTCCGCGCCCGAGAGTGACTGCATGCAGCGACGGATATGGTCTTCACCAATCGCGCCTGTGCCGATAACGCCAATTTTGAGAGTCCCGGTTTTGTAAGACATGGGTCTGCGCTCCGGTATGTCGGATCAATAGGGAAGATGGGCCTGGTCGGGATCCATGGAGAATTTCCACACCCGCCGCGGGCCTGCCATGACATTGAGGTAATAGAGATCGAAACCATGAGGGGCGCCGACCGGATGGTACCCTTTGGGCACCAGGACAACGTCGCGGTCAGCAATGGCCATCGCCTCGTCCAGCGAACCATCCTTGGTATAGACACGCTGGAGGGCGAAACCGCTGCCGCGCTTCAGGCGGTGATAATAGGTCTCTTCCAGATAGGTCTCGTTCGGGAAGTCATCCGTGTCATGCTTGTGTGGCGGATAGCTGGACCAGTGCCCGCCCGGTGTGATGACCTCAACCACCAGCAGCGTTTCAGCAGGGGCAGTATCGGGCAGGATATTGCGCACAAAACGCTGATTGGTGCCTGTGCCGCGTGTCAGTTCACCCACCTCCTTGGGCGGGATCAACCTTGCCGGATATTTTCCCTTGGCGGGCGACGCGCAAACAGCCAGCTCAACAGGGGTCTCGGCCTCAACGCGCCAGTCTGCCCCGGAGGGCAGATAGACCGACCAGGGTGCTCCGCTGAACGGGTCCATGCGCTCGCCGATCACACCGAAATCTTGACCCGCGCCGATGATGCGGGCCTTCCCGCTGATCAGGACAAGACAGGTTTCGTTCGGGCCGGTACGGTCCGCCACCTGTTCACCCGCCTCAAGCACGCGCACATTGAAGCTGATATAGCCCCAGCCCGCCGATTGCGGTGTGACCGAAACCGTGCATTTCGAATCATCGCGCTTGTGGGAATGGATCAGAAGCTTCGAACTCATGATGCCGCTCCTGTCATATGGCCTGTCGCAATCAGCGTATCGACCAGATAATTGCGGCCCATGCGGGCATAGACGAGCGGATTGGCAATCTCTGGGTCCTGCTCGGCTTCGAGCACGATCCAGCCGGAATAGTCGGGTAGCTCGCGCATGACGCGGGCATAATCGATGCAGCCATCACCCGGCACGGTAAAGACGCCGGAGAGGACAGAGCGCAGGAAGCTCCAGTCATACACATCGGCCTGGGCCCGCTTGAACGGTCGGATATCCTTGCCATGCACATGGCGGATACGATCACGATAGGATCGTGCCAGTTCAGCCGGATCAGACCCGCCCCATAGCGCATGGCCGGTATCGAGCAGCAGCTTCACCGAGGGGCCCGTCAGATCCATGAAGCGTGCGATATCCTCGCGCGACTGCACCACGGTGCCCATATGATGATGATAGACAAGGTCGATGCCATGATCGGCAAGGAAGTCGGCCACCACGGTCATGCGGCGTGCGAATTCGGTCCATTCGCCGCCCTTCAGATAAGGGCGTGCCGAGAGCGGTGTGTCGATCTGGCCATGAATGGCATTCGAGGTTTCGGCCGCAATACAGACCTTGCAGCCCATACCCTTGAGCAATTCCAGACGGGGCTTGAGCGCGGCAATTTCCTCATCCGCACTGCGGGTCAACAGCTCGGTGGACCACCAGCCCGAGATGAACTCGAGACCGAACGGGTCAAGCGCGGCCTTCATGCCTGAAACGGTCTGGGGAAATTTATGCCCCAGTTCCATACCCTGTATGCCCGCCTTGCGAGCCTGGGCCAGGCACATCTCCAGCGTGGTGGATGCCCCCACCGATTGCATGTCATCGTTGGACCAGATGATGGGATTTGCGCCGATCTTGATGGTCATGTCTGCCTCCAGAATGAGGATTGATGCGTCAGAAGGGATCAGTTGCCGATACGCTGGGTGCCACGCTGGCGCTCATAGCTCTCGCGGGCCTTGCCGACCTGGCTCCGTGGCGAGACCTCTGGCACGGCCACATCCCACCAGGCACCGCCATCGGTAGTCGTGGGTGCGGGATCGGTATCGATCACGATCACCGTGGTGCGGTCGGCAGCGCGGGCACGCTCGACGGCGGCTGTCAGGGACGGCAGATCGGGCACTTTCTCGGCATGGGCACCGAGCCCGTGGGCGAGTTGCACAAAGTCGATCTTGAACGGCTGAACCTGCCTGCAATCTTCCCAGAGATTATTGAAAGGCGCCCCACCACATTCCTGCTGAAGGCGGTTGATACAGCCATAACCGTGATTATCGAGAAGCACGATGATCAGCTTCTGGTCGAGCACCACCGAGGTCGCGATCTCGGCATTGAGCATCAGCCAGGATCCGTCTCCCAGCATCACGATCACCTCGCGCTCCGAGCAGGCCATCTTGACGCCCAATGCCCCGGCAAGCTCGTAACCCATGCAGGAAAAACCATATTCCATATGGTATCCGCCAGGTTGTTCAGCCCGCCAGTGCTTCTGCAGCTCGGCAGGTAGACCGCCCGCGGCGCAAACCACCGTATCGGTGGGTCGCCCTGCCCGCTGCACGGCGCCAATCACCTGGGCATCGGTTGGCAGGGAGGTCTGGCTCGCATCGGGCAGAGCCTGATAACGCGCCGAGATGTCCATCCAGTTCCGATAGGCACGCTCAGCCTTGCCGGTCCATTCCGGTATGGCTTTCCAGTCTTTCAGCCCAGCTTCGAGGGCAGAGAGCGACTTTCCGGCATCTCCAACCACGGCCAGTGCCTGATGCTTGGTCGCATCGAAAGGCTGGATATTAAGCGAGACGATCCGCATATCCGGGTTGGCGAACAACCCCCAGGAACCCGTCGTGAAATCAGCGAGACGCGTCCCAACGGCAATGACGAGATCGGCCTCGGCGGCCATTTCATTGGCGGCTGAACTGCCGCTCACCCCAATACCCCCCATGTTGAGGGTGTTCGACGTGGGCAGAGAGGACCGACCGGCCTGCGTCTCCCCAACCGGGATACCCTTAGCCGCGCAGAAAGCCGCAAGCTGCTTCTCGATCCCGGCATAAAGGACGCCGCCCCCTGCAATCACCAGCGGCTTGCGCGACTGGCTGATCAGGGCAATGGCCTCTTCCAGCTCGACTTCGTCGGCAACCGGGCGGCGTATGCGATGGATGCGCTCTGCAAAGAAGCTTTCGGGATAATCAAAGGCTTCTGCCTGCACGTCCTGACAGAGCGAGAGCGTCACCGGGCCACACTCGGCCGGATCGGTCAGCACGGTCATGGCGCGGTTGAAGGCCGGAATGATCTGCTCGGGACGCGTGATACGGTCGAAATAGCGCGAGACAGCCCTGAAGCAGTCGCTGGCACTGACAGTGCCATCGCCAAAATCCTCAACCTGCTGCAACACCGGATCCGGAATACGATTGGCAAAAACGTCGCCCGGCAACAGCAGGACAGGCAAACGGTTCACATGGGCAACGGCAGCGCCAGTAACCATGTTGAGCGCACCCGGCCCGATCGAACTCGTACAGGCCATGACCTGACGGCGGCGGGCGGCCTTGGCAAAAGCCGTGGCCGCATGGACCATGCCCTGCTCGTTATGACCACGCAATGTCGGCAGGATGTCACGCTGCGCATGAAGCGCCTCGCCCAGACCGGCGACATTGCCATGACCGAAAATGGCCCAGACACCGGCAAAAAAGGGCTCGACGCGCCCGTCAATCTCGGTTTTCTGCGCCATCATGGCCCGAACAAGGGCCTGGCTCATGGTCAGACGGATGGTTTTCATAGGCGTATACTCTTCCCTGACGTCACGCACTGGCCCCCGAGAGCACCGCCTGATCGCGGGACTCCCAAGCGGTCACGAAGGCCTGAAACCGGCGCGCCATTTCAGCCACGGCCTGGTCGTCTGTTGTCTTGCCGGCAAGCCAGTCGCGGGCAGGCTGGGCGAAAATGGTGCGACCGATTGCAAAGCCCTTGACCCAGGGCGTCGCGGCAGAAGCCTCGAAGGCCTCCATCAGTTCCTCAGCTGGCGCATCGAGGCCAAGAATGACCACGCCACGGCAATGCGGATCGCGCGCCTCGATCACAGCACCGATTTTCTCCCATGCCTTCCTGTCGCGCTGCCCCTCAAGCTTCCACCAGTCGGGGCGCAGCCCGATATCGTAGAGACGCGAGAGGATGGACGAGACGGTATCGGAATTGAGGGCACCGTTCTTGCCCGCGATGATCTCGATCAGGATTTCCTTGCCCAGCTTGCGGCAGGCATCCTGAGCCCGGATCAATTCGCGCTCCTGACGCTGCTTCAGCTCCTCAGGATCATCGGGGTGGTAGAAACACAGGCACTTGATCACCTGCTCACTCGGCCATTCTACCAGATGCGCCCCAAGCGACCCGCCGCACTCGAAATCGAGCGGACGCGAGCCGGTTTTCTCGATGGGGCGTGCGATCCATAGCCCGGCATGAGAGGCCTCGAACAACGCGTCCTGCCCGTAGCGACCATCCATAAACACACCAAAACCGGCACGCCCCTGAGCGACAGATTTTGCGGCCTCGACAGCGAGTTTCTTGAATTTGGGAATACGGTCGAATGAGGCTCCCACCGCCGCGGCAATTTCCTCAAGCTGCAACCGGTGGTCGCATGCAAGCGCCATGATGGGCGTTGTCTGCTGACGGCGCGTCGTGACCCAGTGCAGGTGATTGATGGCAGCGTCCCTACGCAGGGCGCGCTCATTGCTGCCCTTTTCGAGGAAGTAGCTCAGCTCTTCCCATGTCGGAATTTCCGACGAGCACAGAAGGCGCGAGACAGCGAAGGCCCCGCAGGCATTGGCGAAGCGACAGCACTCGGCAATCTTCTCGCCCCTGACCCAGCCGCGCAGGAAGCCCGACATGAAGGCATCGCCCGCCCCAAGTGTATTATAGACCTCAACCGGAAAGCCGGGGCCCGAAATACCGTCTTCAAGCGTATCGGGAATGGCGCCATCGAACACAACACATCCCATCGGGCCACGCTTGCAGACGATCGTGCCACTGGACACAGCCCGGATAGCCCGAATGGCCTCAAGCGTATCCTCGCTGCCCCCGGCAATATGCAGCTCTTCCTCGGTACCGACGATCAGATCGCATTCCGGCAGGATTTCCATGAGATGCCGCGTGACATTCTCGGATTTCACATAGCGCGACTCACCATCGCCAATGCCGGCCAGACCCCACAGATTGGGGCGGTAATCCACATCGAACACCACCTTGCCGCCATGCGCATGCACAAGATCCATTGCCTTGCGCTGCGCCTTGGCCGAAGCCGGGCGTGAAAAATGCGTACCGGTCACGACAACTGCCCTGGTGCGGGCGATCAGTGCGGGATCGATATCGTTTTCGTCCAGCGCTGCATCGGCACAATCGGTGCGATAAAACAGAAGCGGGAAGTTTTCACGATCACGCACCCCCAGAATGGCGAGCGCCGTAAACCGATCGGGATCGACGCGCACGCCGTCGGTGCACACACCCTCACGCTGCAATTGCTCGGTGATGAAGCGCCCGAAATGCTCATGACCCACGCGGGTGATGATGGCCGATTTCAGGCCGAGCCGCGATGTGCCGATGGCGATATTGGCCGGGCAACCACCGACTGCCTTGCTGAAACTGGCCATATCTTCCAGCCGGCCACCAATCTGCTGCCCGTATAGATCGACTGAGGAACGTCCTATGGCGATGATATCGAGATCCTGTCCGCGCATCCCCGACTCCTGCAAGCATGTTACGTTGCGCATGATAAGAACATACATTCTGTTCTTGGTCACGCCATAGAACGTACATTCCCTAATTTTCTTTAACTTCGCACGCTGATGTGATTAACTGCGTGGCAAGGGCGTCATGAGCGACCGGGACACTTCGCCCGGATGCCCGGTTTTGCTATGGAATATCCATTCCCTTTTGCGGATCACCTTGCCTTGACCGATATTGCTGAAGACGCCGTGCCGACCCAGTCCGATTTTGACGCGTTCCACCATCGCCTGCGCCAATGCTATGCGCAGCTTCCCAAGAGGCTGGTCCAGCTTGCCGATTTCGTGACCGAGGATCCCGATGAAGTGGCGCTCGGCACGGTCAGCTCCCTGGCGCGACAGGCTGGCGTGCAGCCCTCGACCGTCGTGCGTTTTGCCCGCACGCTGGGTTTTGGCGGCTTTTCGGACATGCAGGCGGTTTTTCGTGACCGTTTGCGCGTGCGCAACGTGACCTATCGCGAGCGCGTCAATGCGTTGCATCGCGTCGATGGCGAGCCGCTTGAAGCCTCAGTGATCTTCAACGGTTTTTACGAGGCAGCGCATGACTCCCTGCGTGCCTTGCAGGCCCATTTGCTGCCCGAACGGCTGGAGGCTGCTGTCACCACCATGGCGCAGGCCAACTGCCTCTATCTTCTGGGGCTGCGCCGTTCCATGCCGGTCATACGCTATCTGTCCTATCTTCTGGCCAAGCTCGATATTCGCCATCAGATCATCGGGCTCGAAACCGGTATGGAAGAAGAAAGCTTTGCCCATGCCGGTGCAGAGGATGCCGCTCTGGTGCTGAGCTATACGGATTACGCACCCCGCACGATCGAGCTGTTTCAGGCGCTCGAGGCGCGTCATGTGCCGGTTATTGCCATGACGGACAGCGCCGCCAGCCCGGTTATCCCGCAGTCAGGCCTGTGGCTGGAAGTCCATGAAGCCGATTTTCAGGGATTTCGCTCCAACGCGGCCTCGCTGGTGCTCGTTTCAACCCTTGCCGCTGCCATTGCCGAACGACGAGGGTGATTGACCGCCTTATCGCATGCCAGACATCAAGGCCGTGATGGATACGGCATCCGGTCCAGAGAATGATTGCCCCCGGTCCGGCACTGATACGTCACAGAGACGGGCTGATTGTGGAGATTGTCTTGTCATTGGGCGAGAGGGCAATCGGTGGAAAAGCACCATAAGCCTCGAGCCGGGAGAAATAATAGGACGTCACGACGTCGATACCGACATTACGCACCATCCGATCCAGACCGAGTTGCTGATATTCCTGCGCCCGCAGCGGCAGGCAACATTCGAGCAACCGGCGCGCGCCCTTGGGCGACACGACATAGGCGCATAGACCGAACGCCTGAAGCAGACGATAGGCCACGCTTTGTCGATCCTGCGCCACAAACGATGCAGCGTTTTTCTGCATGCGCCGCTCATCAAACGTGATCACGCTGCGTGTTACGCCTGGCAGGGCGTCGATCGTGATCGGGGCATTGAAGTTATAGCCGAGCAGGGCAACGTCCCACTCGGGCGGGAGGGTCGCGATCAATCGTGCGGATTCCGCCTCGAAATTACGGCACAGCAGGGCGTCATCCTCGAAAATCATCAGCGCTTCGTTCTGATGCGCTGCATGGCTCCACAATCCCAGATGGGACAGGGCTGCCCCTATGGCGCCTGGCTTATAGACCAGCCCGGCATCGGCCATGCCACGCTCGACCAGTGAAGCGAGCGGGATATCGCGCCCCTCCGTTCCCTCAACGCGTTCGATATCGGGCATGTGGGCATTGGCAAGCCGAAATGCCTGCAGCCTCTCCGTATCACATGCCCTGTTGATGACGACCCTGCGCATAATACTCCCCTGCCATACCTGCCACCATTGCAGGAAAGCCATTCTAGCATAGTGCCGGGCGACGGGAAAAACGCAGGGGTAAAATCATCCCGGGACACTGACAGACAGCTGCCTTATGGGAAGAGCCACATACCCGTCAGGGCTTGCGCAGACCACCCAGCCGCACATGAGCGAAGCAGTCAGTACCCGCGCTGGTGGTCATAGAGAAGCGACGGTTTTCCCCCGCGTTCCATCTCACGAATGACCTCCGCCACATAACGGACCTGTTCCTCCCGTGAGGCTTCGGAGGCCACGTGGGGGGTCAGCGTGATGGCCGGGTGATCCCATAGCGGCGAATGGGAAGACAGGGGCTCCTCGGCCACCACGTCCAGCACGGCACCGCAGAGATGCCCCGCATCCAGCAGGGCCAGCAGATCAGCCTCTACCAGATGATCGCCACGACCGACATTGATAAGCCCTGCACCGCGCGGCAATTGCGTGAGGGTTGCCTCGTTCAGGAGATGTCGTGTCTGGGGTGTGCTGGGCAGGAGATTGACCAGCAGATCGGCCTGACCGAGAACGTGCTCAAGCCCTTGCGACCCGCTGAAAAGACTGACAGGCCCGTCTGCGGTTTCCCCTTGCGAGCGACGCCAGGCGCAGACTTCAAATCCGGTATGGGCAAGGCTTTGCGCCACCACCGCCCCGATCTGCCCATAACCGAGCACAGCGACGCGGGTACCGGTACTGGTACGAGAGACCAGATTGCGCACCCATTCATGCCGGGCCTGCTGCACGGCCCATGTCCGGGCGTCGCGCAAAAGGGTCATGCACGCCCATAAAACATAATCGGCCATCAGCCGTGCCGTATCACCACCCCCCATGCGCACGAGCGGCACATGACGGGGACAGGCCGAACTCCTGACGAGGTGATTGACGCCTGCACCCGTGCACAAGATACCGCGCAGATGCCCCATGGCGTGCAGATCGTCGTCATCGGCCTCCCAGACCAGCGCATACTGCGCCGCATCGCGGGGCGTGTCAGGGTCGAACCAGGAGAGGATCTCGATATCAGGCGCATGGGTGGCGAAGGAATCGCGCCAGCCTGCAAAGGCTTCCGGCCCATCAGCGCTGATGATCAGACGTGGTGCCATGACTACGCTCTCCTGCCTGCACCAAGAAACATGATGCTGTGTCGTCAGGCCAGACTGGCACGTCTGAGCGGCATCGTCATGCAGTGTATGCTGCCACCGCCTTGTGAAAACTCGTCAAGTTCAGGCTCGAGCACGGTCAGACCATGATCGCGCAACATGGCGTTGACGCGGCGCGAATGTCGGGGGCTCACCACACGCCCCTCACCCAGCGCCAGCACATTGCACGCCATATCGCGCATGGCCTCCTTGTAGGTTACGGGAAGAATACGGATGCCCTGCGCCTCGAACCAGGCAAGGTCTTCATCCTCCAGCACATCCGTCACGCCAATGGCGAGCCCTTCGGTCACCATCGTGAAAATCACATCCAGATGCAGGAAATGCTCGGGGAAATGGACCATGCGGCATGTCCAGCCTGCCGCCTCGAAAGGCTTGAGAAAGGCCTGCGCCCCCTCGACGGTTGTACGGCCGCCACTGACACCCACCACAACCAGGCCGGGACGGATGATATGGATATCACCCCCCTCGACATAACCCTCGGTGCAGTATCCGGTGATCTCATCTTCGGCGTAAAAGGCCTCGATACCCTCCTGCTCGGGCTGGCGTTCGGGGCGCATCAGGCGCGTGACGACCGTACCCCACGGGGTCGTTTGCGACGAATCGCGTGTATAGACCTGATAGGGCTGGCCCTCCCGCGGGGTGAGGAAATGGCAATGAACGCCCGCCTCTTCCAGCACGTGTACCAGCCCGGCAAATTGCGCTTTCAGCTTTGCGGGGTCCGGACGTGCGCCCGTGGCGAGGGTGCGTATGGCGATATCGTTACTCGGGTTCCAGGTGTAGAAATCAGGCGGGCAGAGCAGCACATCCGACAATGTTCCGGTTTCGCTATCAATGAACCAGCGATTGGCAGTCATGCACGGCGCTCCTGTTGAAGGCAGACCCGGCGGGGCAGGTTCTGCCGGCTGCGACCCTGCCTGACGCAAGGCCCGTTGAGGCATCTGGCAGGCCATCAACGCCTGTCAGGTAGGAGCGAGGCTAGAAGCCACCGGATCATTTCTCAATTACAATGAGATGGAGTTTGGTTTGGCGTTTCATAAATTATCGCCTGCGCCCCACCCGGCATACTCCCTGTAACCGACCCGGCTTTTGCCAGAGCCCGACAGAAGGCTGGCAGATGAACGGTTGATCGTGTCGCGAGGGGAGATATCATCACGTGTTTGCTGAAGCAGGATTCCCGCCTTTGTCACGTATCCGCCCCAACGCCACGCCACGACGCCCACCTCGCGCCAGCGGGTTTCAGGGGCGTATCGCCGAGGTCGATCTGCGCCTGCTGCGTGTTTTTGCCTGCGTGGCCCAGCATGGCGGTTTCGCTGCGGCAGAACTGGCGCTGGGCAAGAGCAAATCCTCGATCAGCATTGATATTGCCGCCCTTGAAAACCGGCTGAGCATGGTGTTGTGCCACCGTGGGCGCGCGGGTTTTGCCCTGACGAATGAGGGCCAGGGGGTACTCGATGCCACGACGCGCCTCTTTACCGATATCGATCTGTTCCAGCAGCGCATCAATGATGTCAGCGGAACGCTCTCGGGGCGGTTCTGCCTCTATCTGCCTGACAACATCCAGTTTCATGGCGAAACCGCCCTGTTGCGGGCCATCCAGATCTTTACCAGCCGCTATCCTGCGGTCGAGATGGATGTGCGCTCGGCCTCGACACGCGATGTGGAATTTGCCGTGCGTAACGGGACGGCAACAGCCGGGATTACGCTCTATCCGCATCAGCAGCCGGAAATGGAAGCAACCGCCCTCTTCAGCGAGCGGTCCAATCTTTATTGCGGCGCCCGCCATCCTCTTTTCGACTGCCCGGAAGACACGATCGATATCGCCGCCCTCGCCGAGGCACGCATGATCAGTGTCAGCGATGCCGCATCTTCACCGCGATGGGATGAACTGCGCCCCTCCATGAATTTTGCGGCGCGCGCCGATAATATCGACTCACGCGCCCTGCTGATCCTGTCAGGCATGTATGTCGGTTTTCTGCCCGAGCTGTTCGTCACGCAGATGGTCCAGCAGGAGAGGTTGCGCCATATCGTGTTCAACGACCTGCATCTGGTGAATCATTTCTACTTCTTGATACGTCCCACCCCGGAAAACGGGCTCATGGCCGAAACCTTTCGCGCCATTCTGGAAGAAACATGCTGATGCGCCGCCTCATCGCCTGCCTTGCACTGCTGGTCGCGTTCCTCTCATCCGCCTCCGGCTTTGCCCAGGAACGCCCGGCCTTCATCGAAAACGGAACGCTGCGTATCTGCACCAATCCGACCCTGCCCCCCATGACATTCGTCAACGGGGCAGATCTCTCGGCGCTGGACGGGTTCGATATCGCGCTGGCGCGTGAACTAGGCGCCTATTGGCATGTCCCCGTTCAGTTCGACACGATGGATTTCACAGGGCTTTTCCCGAGCCTCGGGGCGGGGCGGTGCAGTCTGGTCATAAGTGGGGTGCTCAAACAGGCGTCACGCGAGCGGCTGTTTGATGCGGTTGCCTATCTCGAAACATCCCCCGTTGTGGTGGCCCCCAGCCAGATCGCTCCGGTGAGCAGTTTCGACGCTCTTGCGGGGCAGAGCCTCGCCGTTGAATCAGGGACGAGCTATGCCGCCCGTATCGAGGAAATCAACCAGGGTCTGGCTGCACGTGGCAAGGCCCCGATCATGCTTCAGCAATACCCGAGCGAAGATCAGGTAGTGCAGCAGGTTCTGGTTGGACGGTCACAGAATTTTCTGAGTCAGGATGTCGAGCTTTTCTATCGACAGGCCCAGCTGGGCAGCAAGCTACATGTCATCTTCACCCCGTCCCTGCCGGGCTATTCCGAATTCGCGATCTATCTGCGCCGCACCGGGCAGGACAAGGCGCTGCTGGATGGGGCCATCGCCACGCTGAAGCAGCAGGGCAAGATCGCAGCCCTTGAGAAAAAATGGAATGTCGGCCCGGCTGCACGGGCAGCGCTCGGTGTGCAGAGTGAAAGACCGCGCTTCAACACAACCACATTTTTCTCAGCCCTTTTTTCGATGGCATTCCTCAATGGCGCCGTCATGACGCTGGCGATTGCGCTGGCCTCCCATGCGGCGGCCATCGTCATTTCCATTCCCATAGCCCTGAAACTCAATGCCCCGCGCTCGCTCTGGCATCCTTTCCTGCGGGCCTATGTCGCCGTTTTTCGTGGTGCGCCGACATTGCTGCAGCTTCTCTTCATCTGGAATGCGCTGCCGCAATTCTTTCCGGTGTTTCGCGAAAGCTGGTTCTCGCCTTTTCTGGCCACATGGATCTGCCTGTCGATCAATGAGTCGGCCTATCAGGTCGAGATCAATCGGGCGGCGCTGAGCGCCATCGACCCCGGGCAGCTGGCAGGGGGGCAGGCACTGGGCATGAGCCAGGCACAGATCTACCGCCATGTGATCTTCCCCCAGGCCCTGCGCGTGGCGCTGCCGCCCACCATCAATGAGTTCATTTCACTGCTCAAGACAACCTCGCTGGCTTCGGTCATCTCCCTGCAGGAACTGCTGTTCATCACGCAGGTCCAGGTGGCGCGCAGCTTCGAGTTTACCGAATATTACGCTGCGGCGCTGGTCTATTATCTCGTGATGGTGTTCGCCTTCCTGCACCTGCAAAAGCGCATCGAAACACGGTTTGTCTGGGCAAGCCGCGCCAGCAGCGCCGCCAGACCCGGCGTGACCACGGAAAACCCCGCAGGCAGGGCGGCGGCTGGTACCGCAGAGGCGGAGACATTAAACCATGTTGCATAATCTGCCCCCCAACCCTGATTGCGCCCTCAGCCTGCGCAAGCTCAGCAAATTCTATGGCGAGTTTCTCGCGCTGGACCGGGTGAGCCTCGATATCGATCATGGCGAGAAAATTGTCGTTCTGGGGCCATCAGGATCCGGGAAATCGACCTTTATCCGCACACTGAACCGTATCGAGCCCCATGATAGCGGGGTGCTCATGATCGATGGTGAGGTGATCGACAACAAGACAAGCCTGCCCCTGCTGCGCGGGGCAGTGGGGATGGTGTTTCAAAATTATAATCTCTTTCCGCATCTTACCGTGCTTGAAAACTGCACACTTGCCCCGCGGCTTGTCCGCAAGGCCCATCGCGATGCAACGGAATCGCTTGCCCGAGGCTATCTGGAGCAGGTGGGTATCGGCGAACAGGCCGATAAATACCCGATCCAGCTTTCAGGAGGGCAACAGCAGCGTGTCGCGATTGCCCGCGCCCTGTGCATGGCGCCCGATGTCATTCTCTTCGACGAACCTACTGCGGCTCTGGACCCGGAAGCCATCAAGGGTGTGATCAGCATTATCAACGCCCTGGCTGAGCGACGCATCACTACGATCTGCGTCACGCATGAAATGGGGTTTGCGCGCCATATTGCCGACCGTGTGGTATTCATGGACAAGGGCGTCGTGCTGGAGGCTTCCCCCCCGGAGAAGTTTTTCACAGCACCCGATACGCCCCGTGCGCGCCAGTTTCTGGACCAGATGATTCACCACACGTGACAAAGGCGTCTCAAAGCGCATGATCCCGGAAGATTTTCCATAAATTCCATGGATGATGCGATATGGGTAACGATCTGACAAAGTGAGGTTTGGTTTTTTTCAATCGAACATAAGGTCGTTTCGCCTCTTCAATGACAGGGAAGCCACTGACGGGAGTCCTTTTCATGATGACGCGCCTGCCCAAAGGATTTCGCCGCCTCACCAGCACGGCGCTTTCGCTCTCTGCCGGGATCGTTCTGGCTGGCTCGGGATTGGACGGGTCCTGTATGGGCGGTGTGGCCCATGCAGCAGCAAGCCCGTACACCACGACACCCCATCATCCCCTTCATGGCGCTGCCCCATCCCGCGCCATCCATACGCCGCGTAGCAGCACCCATGCCCGACGCCATGCAGCACCCCATTCCGGCCCGGAGGCCATTCAGGTCACGGGCTCACGCGCCCAGCGCTTCCTCACCACGGCAGCCACGGTCAACGTGCTGAGTGGCCGCGAGTTGCAGGAACTGCACATCACCAGCCCCAAGGATATTGCGGCCTACACGCCGGGCCTTACCGCCGTGAATGCGACGTCTGGTAGCACGCCTGTCTTCTCGATCCGAGGCATCGGGCTTGATGACTATACCGGCAACAACATGGGCGGGATCGGCATCTATCAGGATGGCGTTTTTGCCCCCTACCCCGTGTTCTATACAGGGCAGATGTTCGATACCCAGTCTGTCGCCGTCGAGAAAGGGCCACAGGGCTTCGATTACGGGCGCAGCTCCACGGGCGGGAACATCGCGGTCGAGACGGTCAAACCCGACGGAAAATTCGGCGGTTATGTGGATTGGGGCTATAGCAGCTATGGTACCAATACGGCGAGTGCAGCCGTCAATGTGCCGATCACCGACCGTATCCAGAACCGCACCGCCTTTTCCTATATCAATGGCGATGGCTGGCAGCGCGATATCCACACCAACAAACGCTATGGCTCGCAGGATCAGCTGGGCTTGCGCAATCTCACGCGCTTTCTGATCGATGACCGTTCCAGCCTGCTGCTAAACATCCACTATACGCGCGACAAGGGCATTTCAATGTCGCCGCAGGATACGGATGGCGATGCGGTCAATGGTTTTCCGACAGGAACGGTGGGTGTGGGGCCGAATGCATCCTATAACGCAGTCAATGTGGGCACGAACCGCGTAGGCCGTAACGAGAATGGCGGCGGCGTCTCGATCAATTACACCCATGATTTCAACTGGGGGCAGTTCGTCTCGACCACCGCGTTCGACGCCTTCCGTCGCAGCGACTACGATAATTACGATGGTGAATCAATCAATGTCGGTGATTATCACTGGAATGACACGTCCCTCGCCCAGTCCCATGACATGCATATCAAGATGGATCTGGCGAAACGTTTTCACCTGACGGTGGGGGTCTATGAATCCTGGGACAAGATCAACGGTGCCTATACGAGCTACCGTTCCTTTCTGCTCGGCGTGCCCAATGGCAATCTGACGGATCGCTTCGTGCAGCAGAATGTCTCGACGGGGCTCTATATCAACACGGTCACCAATGTGCTGCGTAATCTCGATTTCATCGCCTCGGGCCGTTTCTCCTGGGATGATCGTGGCTTCAATGGCGGGACGATCGATGATGCTGGCGCGCTGACGAGCAAGGGCGCCTATCTCTCACGCCTCGACACCACCCATTCCTATGCCCGCCTGACAGGGCGCGTGGGGCTGCGTTACACCATCATGCCCGGCACACAGGTCTATGCCACCATTTCCAACGGCTACAAGGCGGGCGCCTATTTTGCGGCCCCCGTTTCTGCCCCTCAGGCGCTCGATTATGTGCGTCCTGAAAACATGATCGCTTACGAAGTCGGCGCCAAGACCAGCCTGCTGCACAACCATGTGCAGATCGAAGGCGCACTGTTCGATTACGAATATCACAACCGCCAGACGCTGTTCGTGGCTGAAATGCCCATGAACATCACCTCGCTCAGCCTTGGGCCTATCCCCCGTGCCCGTACCCGCGGCGGCGAATTGTCGAGCACATTGCATGATCTGATCCCCAATCTCGATCTGCGCGGCTCCTTTGCCTATCTCGACGCGCAGGCCACCAATGCGGTGAATGATATCGGCGGTCTGCCGCTGCTTTCCTCGGTCACCGCTCATTCGGTGCTGCCTTTCGCCCCGCGCTTTTCCTGGAATGCCGTGGCACGTTATGGCATCGACCTGCCGCGCGCCTATCGCATGACGCTCCAGACCAGCTACACCTGGAAGGACAATATGCTGGTGGCCTTGGGTGACCCCAATGGCGTGACCGACAAGATCAGCTCTTTCGGGATGCGGATGGAGGTGGGGCCCAAAACCGGCAAATGGACGGCCGCCGTGTATGTGGACAACATGCTCAACAAGCACGGCAATACCTATTCCTTCACAGGCTCGGATAATTCACGCGTGCAGTTCCTTCAGACGCCACGCTGGATCGGCTGCGATCTGCGCTATAATTTCTGATCCGACACAAGCATGACGGGAGACGACACGCCGATGCGCCTCGACAGCTTCCTGACACTCTGGGGCGATACGCGTCCCTGGGTTGAGGCCATCGCCGATGCCCATCGTCGGGGTTATGACGGAATCGAGGCGCGTATTCCGGAACCGGAAAACCTCTCATCCTGTCGCATGGCCCTGCGCGATGCGGATTGCCCCTATATCGCCATCGCCCTGACCGGCGGCGGGGTCATCCCCCGCCAGTGCGCGACGCTGGACGACCATCTGGCCGATCTGGATGAGGCCCTCGGGCGCGCCGTGCTCCTCTCCCCCCGCTTCGTAAACGTGCTGGGCGGCAATGATCGCTGGAATACCGCGCTTCAGGCCGAATTCATCGGTCGTGCCCTGCATCTGGGACGGAAGCACGGGCTGACGCTCAGCTTCGAGACCCATCGTGCCCGGCTCTGCGCCACGCCCTGGATCACGCGCGATGTTATCGCGCAAATACCCGAAGCGCTTTTTACCGCCGATATCAGCCATTGGGTGGTGAGCTGCGAAAGACTGCTCGATGACCCCTGCGATGACTTTAGTGAATTCATCGCGCGTGTGCATCACGTTCAGGCACGCGTAGGCTATGATCAGGGCCCGCAGGTCTCGCATCCGGCGGCACCTGAAAATCGCGCCGCACTCGATTTTCACCGTGATTTCTGGCGCCGAATCTGGGTGTCACAGCGCGCGCGGGGTTACGATGTCACGACGCTGACACCGGAATGTGGCCCCGATGGCTACACCCATACCTTGCCCTTCACCGATCTGCCCCTTGCCGACCGCCATGCCATGAATGACTGGCTCAGGCAGGATCAGGTCAGATCCTTTGCGGGGTGCTTCCCCGCCTCAGCAGGAGAGTCCTGACATGACAGAAGAGACGTTCACGTCCATTCCGGTGATCGATATTGCCGGGCTGTATTCGGCGGACAAGACCGATCGTCAGAAAGTGGCGGCGGCGCTGCACGAAGCGGCCAGCAGGATCGGGTTTTTCTATATTGCCGGTCATCGCGTCGCGCCCGAACTCATCGCCGATCTGCGCCAGGCGGCGAAGGATTTCTTCTCCCAGCCTCTGGAGGAGAAAATGAAGCGCTATATTGGCAGTTCCGCCTCTCATAAGGGCTTCGTTCCGGAAGGGGAGGAAATCTATAACAAATCCCGACCCGACCATAAGGAAGCCTTCGATATCGGCTTTGAAGTTCCTGCCGATCATCCTCTGGTTCAGGCCGGAACGCCGCTTCTCGGTCCTAATAACTGGCCCGAAATCCCGCTGTTCCGCGAGCGGGCGAGCGCCTATTACAAGGCCGTTTTCGAGCTGGGGCGTGTGTTGTTTCGTGGTTTCGCCCTCGCGCTGGGGCTCGATGAACATAGTTTCGACGATGTGGCGCAATTCCCTCCCTCAAAGCTGCGCATGATCCATTATCCCTTCGATGGTGAGGCTCATGATGCACCGGGCATTGGCGCGCATACCGATTATGAGTGCTTCACCATCCTGCTGGCCGATCAGCCGGGTCTGGAAGTGTTGAATGGCAAGGGTGAGTGGATCGACGCACCGCCCATTTCGGGGAGCTTTGTGGTCAATATCGGCGATATGCTCGAAATGATGACGGCGGGGGCTTTTGTCGCCACCGCCCATCGCGTGCGCAGCGTGAAGGAGGAACGCTATTCCTTCCCGCTTTTCTATGCCTGCGATTATCATCACGAAATCCGCCCCCTCCCCGCCTTCGAGAAGGGCGACACCGCCTATGAGGCCGTGAAAATCGGCGATCACATGTGGGCGCAGGCCATGCAGACCTATTCCTACCTCATCGCCAAACGCGAGCGCGGTGAAATTGCCTTGCCTGAGGGAACACGACGCACCAATACATTCGGGCATTTCAGCAAGACCGGAGTGACCGCATGACCGCCCAGACCGAAAAGGAATTGCGCGAGGAACTGGCCGCCGCCTATCGGCTCTACGCGCAGTTCGGCCTGACCGACATGGTCTACACCCATCTCTCCGTGCGTCTGCCCGGAGAGGGGCATCGCTTTCTGGTCAATCCCTACGGGCTGCTTTTCGAGGAGATCACGGCAAGCTCGCTCGTGGTGGTCGATTCAGAAGGGCACCCCCAGCAGGAGACGAGCTGGCCGGTCAATCCGGCTGGGTTCGTGATCCATTCCGCCGTGCACCGGGCCCATCCCGAGGCAGACTGCGTGATGCACAGCCACACGCTCGCGGGCATGGCCATTGCCGCGCAGGAGGAGGGTATCCTGCCCCTGAATCAGATCAATATGGAGTTCTACGGGCGCATCGGCTTTCACCCCTATGAGGGCATTGCGGCAGACGACAATCTAAGCGAGCGCGAGCGTCTGGTGCGCGATCTGGGCGACAATATGGGGCTGATTCTGCAAAATCACGGTCTGCTGACCATTGGAAGCACTGTGGCTCAGGCCTTTTACCGCATGTATTATCTGGAACAGGCCTGCCGCGTGCAGCTGGCCGCGCAATCGACCGGGGCCAGGCTGCATTGCCCGAGCGAGGCCGAGGTGCTGCGTGCGCGCCAGCAATTCGAGACAGACCCCGATCAGGGTCAGATGATCTGGAAGGCCCTGCGCCGCAAGCTGGATCGTGAACAACCGGATTACAAGAACTGAGTCAGGGAACGCGCCCTTTGCAGGGCATAAGGCAACCGCTCGAAAGTTAGTCGCCCTCACAAGACGCCCATCCGGAAGTCCATTCCATGGGGCGCTTCCCATGGCTCTTATCCGGGCCTTGCGCCCGGAGCTTGAGAGCGGCCCAGAATGTAAAAAACCCTCCGGGCCGCGAAGTCCGGAGGGTTTTCCATGTCAGACGAGCGGGAGGATCAGAGAACGACCTTCACGCCGAACTGGAAGGAGCGAAGAACGACACCGTTCTGGGTCCAGGAAGAGTTGTAGAGGTAACCGCCATAGGTGCCGAAATCGTAAGGCGATTTGAAGCCAAGCAGGTTGTAGACGTTGGCATAGGCGCTCCAACGGCGGTTGAACTGATAGTTCACCGTCAGGTCGACATCCCAGAAGCCCTTGACCTTGCACTGACCCAGCGGAACGAAGCTGCTCGACTGGAGCGCATCCGCGCAATTACCTGCCGTGCCAGATCCGGTCTGGTCTTCAGCCGTCGTACGATAGCCGCTGGTGTAATAGACCGTCGGCGTGACAGCCAGCTTGCGCCATGACAGCGTGTTGGACCAGTTGGCGCGCCAGCGGGGCGTTCCCGAGGCCGAAACCGCACCATACGGCCCAAGCGTTCCGGCAAAGCGATAGACCGAGCCATCCGGATTGGTCAGGTTCATGCGACGAACGAAGGTCGCTGTGCCCTTGCTGTACCAGTGGACTTCATGAAACACGCCAGGAAGCTGCGTATTGGCTTCGAAGGACAGGTCGAATCCGTCAGTCACGAGCTTGTTCGTGTTCACGTAGCCCAGATTGATGATGCCGGGGCGCAGCTGGCCTGTGGGGTTCTGCGGATCGGCAATATCCGGCGTAACCGTCACACCTGTCGGGAGGGCTTCGCCTGCGAGATAGGCATTGGCCACGTTGGTGGTGCCAACGGGGTTAGGCGCGATGTAGTGGTTCTTGCGGATATAATAGTAATCCGCCATCAGGGTCAGCCAGCGGGTCGGACGGAAGATCGGCCCACCCGAGAAGTTGGTTGATGTCTCAGGACGCAAATTCGGATTACCGGCTGTGTTCGAGCCAATATAGTAGTTCTGCGCGTAGTTGTTGGGCGTGCCGTTGGCGTTCAGATGCTGGCTGATGAAGTTGGCATTATTGGGCGTGTAGGTGGTGTAGCCCACATTCGACCCGCCTGTTTCAGCAAAGCTGGGGACGCGGAAGCCCTTCTGGAACGTACCACGGAGGGTCAGCTTTTCGGTCGGCTTGAACTGCACACCAAATTTCGGTGAGAAATGGCTGAAGCCTTCGGAATAATGATCGTAACGGCCCGAAGCATCGGCGCTCAGCATCTTCACGATCGGCGCCTCAGCCTGGAAGAAGGCTGATTCAACCCAGCGGCTGCCCTGGGCGTTCACCGGATTGATATAGCCTGTGTACTGGTTAGCGGGATTGGCCGTATCAAGCGGGTTGGCATTCGGATCGTTCAGGGCTTCGTAACGGACGTTGCCGCCGATGGCGAGCTTGGCCATACCACCCGGCAGATGGAACAGCCCCTTGCTGAGCGTGGCTTCGCCTGAATATTCCTGTGTGCGCGCATTGATGACATTGCGCGGCGCGATGGCGTTCAGCACCGATTGCGAATTCTGCGACGGATCCACGAAATTGTAGCTGCCGCTGGTGATCGCGTTCTGAATGCCGGAAATGGTCGGCACGCCCGTGATCGTCTGGTTCAGCAGCGTGTTCATACCAACGAAGTTGACGTCGTAATTCCAGTCCGAACCCCAGCGCGACGGATGCCAGCCATTGTAGCGCACCGAACCACGGAAGTTCTGGCTCGTATCCATGGTGGTCGGAATCAGATCGCCAAAGCGGTAATTGACCTGAGCCTGCTCACCCTGTGCGGCATAGGGGTTGTTCGGGTTGAGCGAGCCATCAGCCAGATAGACAGGTAGATAGGTGTTCTGCGCCGTCGCCAGCTTCGCCTGGCTGTAAGACGTGCTGCCATAGGTCGAATAGGGCGTACCAGTAATGATGGAACGCGCCTGCGACCAGGTGAACATGGCTGTCAGCTGTGAACGCTCGGTGACATTGGCCGTGAAATGAGCCGTGGCACTGACGCGACGCAGATCAGGCGCGACCTGTGCGTATTTCTGTGTGTTCCACGAGCAGGCCTGGCTTATGCCGGTGCTTCCGCCAACAGTTCCCGAGACCAGGCCATCGAGGCCACGGCAGCCTGCCTGCTGGTTCAGAAGCGACCACGGTGCAGTATTCGTGCCACTACCCGAAACAGGGCGGACGATCGCTACGGTCGACGGTGCGAAATTGGTGATCGAGCCACCCGAGACGATGTTATCGTTACCGTTGCTGCCACCAATTCCTGTCAGATCACCATTGTTATACGGTGAATTGAGCTGACGGTAATAGAGCGGATCGTCCTGCTGATATTCCGAGTTGATGTAGAAGTTATAGCCGTCCTTGTGCAGGTCACCATGCCCCCAGGTGGCATAGAGGCGCTGATGCCCCGCATCGCCACGCTGTGTCAGGCCACCTTCGGCGTTACCCTCGAAACCCTTGATTTCCTTGCGGGTAATCATGTTGACCACACCGGCAACGGCGTCAGCACCATAGGTTGCCGAGCCGCCATCCTGCAGCACGTCCACGCCCTGCATGATGGATTGGGGCATCCAGTTGGTGTCGACAAAGTTGCGCTCGCCGTCATCGGCCAGCGGATAGTACGACAGGCGCTGCCCATCCATGAGGACCAGGGTCGAATCCGTGCTGAGACCGCGGAGCGACGGAGCCGATGCACCGGCGGCAAAGCCACCACCCGCCGACCAGGCATTGGTCAGATTACCTGCACCGTTGGAAGACAGAAGCTGCAGCGCATCGGTCACGGTCTTGATGCCGCGCTGCTGCATGTCCTTCATGGTGATGTGCGTGATCGGTGACGCACTGGTCGTGTTCGGATCGCGGAACAGCGAGCCCGTCACCATGATGGTTTCGGGGCGCGAGGTCGCAGGAGCGTCCCCAACCGGTGCGGAAACAGCCCTGGCGCGCGTCGAGCGGCTCTGGGCATTGACCTTCACCTTGCTTTTGGCAGGAGCCTTGGCGGCGTTGGCAGGGATTGTCGATGTTTCAGGGGCCGAAACACTCTGTGCCCGTGCGTCACTGACAAAATGCAACAGAGCGACACAGGCTGTGGCACTCATGAGACCGGCGGCAAGCGGTCGCTTGCGTCGGGTTGACGGGGCGACGAGCGGGTCATGGCGACCCGAATCGTGCGTCTCTCTTGGGAGCAGCGTCATGGAACGTTCCGTCAAAATGGGTTAATTCGCGATATTACGCATCGCAACGTTCCCAAGCCGTAACGGAAGATTGTTAACGCCCGCAAGGCGCGTTACATTTATATTACATAGTTCGAGCAATGCTGTGCAACAAAGTCACACTGCCTGAAGCACCGTTACCAATCAGAAATCATTTTCTGTCAGTTACTTACAACGATCACAGATCATCGGGCTCTCGGGTGGCTCAGCTCTATTTCGAGAAAAACCGAAATTTTTGGGAACCATTAATCTTTAACCATTGACAGGAGCACACATCATTCCCCTGCGCGACCATCAGCATGAATGGGGGTCGCATGAAACAAAAAAGGCGGGGGTTCGCGCCCCGCCTTTTTCTCCTTCGTCTCAAGAAGGAAACCGGTCACTCAGTGGGAGAAACCCTTGGCTGAAGCGCGGGTGGAGTGGAGATGGGCTTCCACTTCCGGGTCCAGCTTCAGGAAGTAGGTCAGAACCGCACTGAGGAAGTAGATGATGGAGTAGACAACCATCACACCAAACACCCCGAAGGCAGGCTCGAAGATGTAGACGATGGCCGGGCCGATCCAGACACTGGCACCTGCACCAAGGTTCAGCAGCGACATGGCGGCTGCCTTGTTCTCGGGAGCGAGGTAAGGCATCAGGGCCGACAGCGGCACATAGCCAGCCAGGGTCATGCCATAGAAGGCGCCGGCGATCATGACGATGAACAGATGGTCAGGGCCCAGCAGCGTCGGGGCGAAATACAGTGCCATGGTGCTCAGCGTCGAGCCGATACCACCCATGATCAGCACCGTGTAGCGCCAGCTCAGCTTGTCACTGATGATACCCAGGAACAGGTTGAAGAAGATGTTGCTGATGAAGATGGCCTGAAGAACAGCCAGCCACTGCCCCATGGTGAAGCCGAGCGTATGGGTGAAGTAGAGCGGCATGAACACCAGGAAGCCGAACTCGGCAGAGGTGTTGATGGCGCGCACAATGCAGCCAATACCCACTTTCGGACGCTGCCAGCCGATGGCCAGCGACATGAACAGGGTCTTGATGGCTCCCTTGTTGCCGGTTTCAACGCGAGGCACGCGGTTCATGCCGAGCAGGGCCAGCGCACCACCGAAGACGACGAAGCTCAGGGCGACCCAGAGAGTTGCATAACCACCGATGATGGGCAGCAGGACACCGGCAATCGTCGTACCCAGCGTGGGCAGACCTGCCGTGAAGCAGAACCAGAACCAGCCAACGGCGGAGCCCAGTTTCTGCACGGGCGCCGTGTTCACAACCCAGACGAGAAAGCCGAAGGCGAAGAGCGGATAGCCAAAGCCACGCAGACCGTAGAACAGCGTGATCAATGTCCAGGACTTGGACGGCAGGGCGAAACCCAGGAACCCGATCTGGAACAGGATCCAGATGGCCAGACCGACAAGCATGACCTTGCGGCTGCCCCACATGTCGGAAAGGGCACCCGAGGCCCAGGCCGACACAGCTGCCGTCAGGCCATAGATGGTGAACAGGCCGGCAACGTCATGCTCCTGAAAGCCGAGCGAGACGAGATAGGGAGAGAGGTAACCACTCTCTACGCCGTCACCGATCATGAAGAGCAGGGTGCCGATAAAGCCCCAGATCATGATCGGTGGAATGCCGGCCCATGAGATGAACCGTCCGAAAGCCGTCTGTGGCTCAATGTCTGGCAAAGTGTCGGTTGCGGACCGTGCCCCGCCGACGAATGTCCCGCCTGCCATTGTGTTTCTCCTGAGTCTCAAAAAAGGCATCTTGCTGCCCTGCAGCGTGCCTGGCCCGTCCTCCTTTGCGCGGGTTGCCCCCCTCCGGCAAATCACAAAAAAGAGTTATAGTTACCAGACGGTCTGTTCGTATGAGACATTCAGGCTGTCAGAATTGGTATGGTAAACGTTTTTTAATGATATCATACGAGAACTTTTGTAGAACGAAATTCGTATTCCAACCACTAAGTGACAGAAATTTGAATTGTCCCCCCATGAAACCCTGTATTACACAGATATAAGATTCACGCTTATACATAGACCACACTCCAACTATCTATCACGTCATCGTGCATGGATTGCACAAAAATCCTATTGTCATAGATTTTTATTCAGTGACTACATTAGTCCAGCAGTATTCGCTTGATGCAACAAAACGGGTATTATTCATGCTTCGTAAAACAAGCTTCATGAACTGAGTTTAATACATATCATTTCATCAGCCGAATCTAACATTTCGGCCACTGGCCGGATCAGACCGAGGGCTTCTCATGACAACCCGCAAGCAACGTGCCAACGCCATCCGTATCCTGGCCATAGATGCCATCTTCAAGGCCCAGTCCGGCCATCCCGGCACGCCAATGGGCATGGCTGATATCTCTGAAGTGCTGTGGCGTGACGTGATGCGCTACAACCCGGCCAACCCTGGCTGGTGCAACCGTGACCGCTTTGTCTATTCCAACGGCCACGGCTCGATGCTGCTCTATGCCCTGCTTCATCTGAGCGGGTTCGACCTGACAATCGAGGATATCAGGCAGTTCCGCCAACTCCATTCCAGAACGCCCGGACACCCCGAGTTCGGCTATGCACCCGGGATCGAAACCACTACCGGCCCGCTGGGCCAGGGCATCGCCAACGCTGTCGGGATGGCGCTGGCAGAAAAGACCCTCGCCGCCCAGTTCAATCGCCCCGGTCTGCCCATCGTCGATCACCATACCTATGCCTATGTGGGCGAAGGTTGCCTGATGGAGGGCATCTCGCATGAAGCCTGCGCTCTGGCGGGCACGCTCGGGCTCGGCAAGCTGATCACCCT
This sequence comes from Asaia bogorensis, assembly GCF_900465345.1. Taxonomy (GTDB): domain Bacteria; phylum Pseudomonadota; class Alphaproteobacteria; order Acetobacterales; family Acetobacteraceae; genus Asaia; species Asaia bogorensis_A. The sequence continues at coordinate 135,351 of NZ_UEGO01000004.1, forward strand.
CTATGATCGCAATATGGTCACCAATGATGGGCCGATCGACGGGGTTTATACCGATGATACGCGCAAGCGTTTCGAGGCCTATGACTGGCAGGTGATCGGCGAAATTGACGGGCATGACCCCGATGCTGTGCTCGGCGCACTCAACGCAGCGCGCGCCGAAACCACGCGCCCGAGCCTGATCATCTGCCGTACCACCATCGGTCAGGGTTGCTCCGAAGGCTATGCCGGCACCAACAAGGTGCATGGCGGTGTTCTTCCCGCCGATGAAATCGCCAGAATTCGCGAGCGTCTGGATTGGACCAGTCCGGCTTTCGAGATTCCTGACGCCATCTATCGCGATTGGGATCATCGCCCTGCCGGTGAGGTGGCCGAGGCCGCCTGGAACGATCTGTTCTCCCGCTATCGTGATGCCTATCCGGATCTGGCTGCCGAATTCACCCGCCGTCAGACCGGCGCCTTCCCCGCAGACTGGGCAACCCTGTCGCGTGATTTCGTCGCCACCCTGCAGGCAGCCCCGAGGGATATTCCCTCGCGCAAGGCATCGCAGAACGCCATTGAGGCCTTTGCTCCCCATCTGCCCGAAATGTTTGGCGGCTGCGCCGATATAACCCCGAGTTGCCTCACACGCTGGTCAGGGTCTTCCTCTGTCTGCTTCGACGCAGCCGGCAATTACGTCGATTACGGCGTGCGCGAATTCGGCATGGTCGCCATGGCCAATGGCATCGCCCTGCATGGCGGCCTCATTCCCTACACCGCGACCTTCCTGATGTTCATGGAATATGCGCGCAATGCCGTGCGCATGGCAGCGCTCATGAAACAGCGTCAGATTCTGGTCTATACGCATGATTCCATTGGTCTGGGCGAGGACGGGCCCACCCATCAGCCTGTCGAGCAGCTCGCGAGCCTGCGCCAGACACCCAATATGGTAACCTGGCGCCCCTGCGATCAGGTCGAAACGGCCATCGCCTGGGTCAGCGCGCTTGAACGTCGTGACGGACCCACCGCCTTTTCGCTCTCGCGCCTGCCGCTCAAGCAACACAGCCGCAGCGAGGAACAACTGCGCAATGCCTGGCGCGGTGGCTACGTCCTTTCCGACTGCGCGAGCATCCCTGACCTCATCCTGATTGCTACAGGCTCGGAGGTCACACTGGCCATGGAATCCGCCGCCATTCTGCGCAACCGGAATCTCGCGGTCCGCGTGGTCTCCCTGCCCTCACCCGAAACCTTCGATGCCCAGGACGCAGACTATCGCGAAAGCGTCCTGCCCGATGGCGTGCGCACCCGTCTGGCCATCGAGGCCGCAAGCACGATGTACTGGTCGCGTTATGTGGGGCTCGATGGTGATGTCGTGGGCATGACAGGCTTTGGTGAATCCGGCCCGGCACAGGATCTGTTCCGCCATTTCGGCTTCACGACGGCCAATGTCGTCACGCGCGCCGAAGCCCTTCTCACCCGTCACGCCAGACGCCGTAGCGCCTGACAAAACGCCCTTTCCCGGCATTTTTGTGGGCGGCACCCGACCATGCCGCCCCCACCCATACTGGATAAATTCATGGACCTTTTCGATCTCTCCGGCGATGTCGCTTTTGTCACCGGGGCCGGAAGCGGCATCGGGCAACAGATCGCCATCGGCCTTGCCGAAGCCGGTGCTTCGGTTGCCTGTTTCGACCTCCCCGGCTCGCGTCAGGGCCTCGACGAGACTGCCGACCGTATCCGCGGCCTCAAACGTGCCGCGCTGGTCTGCACCGGTGATGCAACCGACGAAACCAGCCTGGCCGATGCCATTGCGGCCACACAGGCCGAACTCGGCCTGCTTTCGGTTGCCGTCAATGCCGCAGGCATCGCCAATGCCGCCCCGGCCGAGGAGATGGGACGCGACCAGTGGCAGCGCGTGCTCGATATCAATACGACAGGCGTCTTTCTCTCCTCTCAGGCCGAGGGGCGCGCCATGCTGGCCAATGGTCGTGGATCGATTGTCAACATCGCCTCCATGTCCGGCGTGATCGTCAATCGCGGCCTGATGCAGGCGCATTACAATGCGTCCAAAGCCGCCGTCATCCATCTGAGCAAAAGCCTTGCAATGGAATGGGCGACGCGCGGCGTACGTGTGAACACCATCAGCCCCGGCTATACTGCTACCCCCATGAACACACGCCCCGAATGGGCCGAGCGTGTGAAAGTGTTCGAGAACGACACCCCCATGAACCGCATTGCCGCCCCGCGCGAAATGGTGGGGCCCGCCATTTTCCTCTCCTCCCGCGCTGCGTCCTTCTGCACCGGGGTCGACCTGCTTGTGGATGGCGGTTTCTGCTGCTGGTAAGAATGCGCAGGGCTCTGCCCTGAGACCTCCAGAGGGGTGGAAGCCTGAGGTGCCTGTTTTGCGTCACCCTGCCTTTCGCCCGTTCCACAGGTCGTCTGCAGATGGGGAAATCTCTGTTGCTGGCACGGCTCTTCAGGGCGCTGCCCTGAGACCCGCAAAGGGGCGTTAGCCCCTTTGATCCCGGATTGTTATGCCGTTCACGCCTTGTCCTGCGTCACTGCGTCCCGTGTCGCAGATGATCTGCGCGCTCGGCCTCGAAAACAGGCTTATTTTCGGCCTTCAGGAGGCGAGACGCTCTATGGGAAGTTCGAGCGTATGCTTGATTTCCGACAGAGCCACCATTGAATTGACCTCCTGTATCCCCGGGATCAGGGCCAGTCTTTTCAGAAAGAACTGCTCGTAGGATTCGATATCCCGCGTCACGATGCGCAGGATGAAATCGACCGAGCCAAGCAGAACATAGCAATCCTGCACCTCAGGGAATTCGCGTATAGCCTCTTCAAACGCAGCCAGATTGGCGCGGGCATGGGCTGTGAGCTTCACCAGAGCATAAACCTGCGCGTTCAGCCCGATCTTGCGCCGATCCACCAGATAGACCTGTTTTTGCAGGATTCCCGACTCCCTGAGGCGCTGTATGCGACGCCAGCATGGCGCCTGCGAAAGCCCGACAGACTCGGCCAGCTCAGCCGTCGGGCGTGATGCATCCTGCTGGAGCAACTGCAGCAGATGGCGGTCAATCGCATCCAGATCCTCAAGCATCTTCATACCTCAAAAATGATCTCTTAACGCATATTTTATGCACTAAAGCCGCATTAATGAAGCTGAAAACGCAATTTTTATCAGAAGATCGCATGATACCGTTCCGGCAAAGGGATATTGGCTCAACTGGCCAACATCCCGCAAAAACGCCCTTACTGGAGCCAGACCATGTCAGCCAGCTTCGCCAAGACAAGCACGCTCGACGCCCGCAGTGGTGCCGATATCCTGCTCGAAATCCTCGCAAGCGAGGGGGTCGAGTATATCTTCGGCAACCCCGGCACGACGGAGCTTCCTCTTATGGACAGTCTGCTGCGCCGGCCCGATATCAGCTACATCCTCGCCCTGCAGGAGGCGAGCGCTGTGGCCATGGCCGATGGCTATGCCCAGGCAGCGGGCCGACCGGGTTTTCTCAACCTGCATACAGCAGGCGGCCTGGGTCATGGCATGGGTAATCTGCTCAACGCCCATGTCTCGCAAACACCTCTTGTCGTCACGGCAGGGCAGCAGGATCTGCGCCACGCCGTTACCGATCCGCTCCTGTTTGGTGATCTTCTGAAAATTGCCGAGCCTGCGGTGAAATGGGGCAAGGAAGTTGCCTCTGCCGAGCAACTTCCCACGCTGGTTCGGCGCGCCTTTCATGACGCCGATGCCGCACCTTCCGGCCCGGTCTTTCTGTCCTTGCCCATGGACGTGATGGAAGAGATGAGCACCGTCAGTGCCGGGGCCCCTTCACGCATCGACCGCAATGCCATTGCCGGCGCCCTGCCAGAACTGGCAAATGCCCTTGCCGCCATTGCGCCCGGGCGCCTTGCCCTGATTGCAGGTGACGAAATCCACACCAGCCGCGCCGCTGCTGAAACGGCCAGCCTGGCCGAGACACTGGGTGCACCCGTCTATGGCTCTTCGTGGCCCTCGCGCGTCCCTTTCCCGACCGCCCATCCGCTATGGCGTGGCAACCTGCCCACCACGGCGCGCGGTATTGCCGAAGTGCTCTCCCAGTATGACGCCATTTTCGCCATTGGCGGCAAATCGCTCATTACCATTCTCTATACGGAAGGCTCGGCGATACCGGAGGGGTGTACCGTCTATCAGCTTTCTGCCGATGTGAACGATCTGGGGCGCACCTATCCCACGGCGCTCTCGACCTGCGGGCATCTGAAAGCATCGCTCAACGTGCTTCAGTCGCTGGTGGAAAACGCCTCGCTTGCCCATGCCCCCGCCTATGACGCCCTGCGCCGCAAAGCGGCCACACAGCGCGCCTCGGAACGCGCCACCCTTCATGGCCGCGCTGATGCGGCCATGAATGAGGCAGTTATCCCACCCATTCTTGCTGCGCGTGAAGCCGTACGGGCCATCGGCCCCGACACTCCCATCGTGGATGAGGCCATTGCAACATCGGGTTTTGTTCGCAGCTTTCTCGAAAGCAGTGATCCGTCCCAATACTCCTTTCTGCGCGGTGGGGCTTTGGGGTGGGGCATGCCCGCTGCCATCGGCTGCTCACTCGGCCTGAAGCGCGAGCCTGTCGTGTGCCTCGTCGGTGATGGCGCGGCGCTTTATTCGCCTCAGGCGCTCTGGACGGCTGCTCACGAAAACCTCCCCATCACCTTCGTTGTCATGAATAACTGCGAATATAATGTGCTGAAAAACTTTATGCGTGGTCAGCAGAATTACACGGCGGCACAGACCGGGCGCTTCATCGCAATGGATATCGTCAACCCCACCATTGATTATCAGGCACTCGCCACCTCCATGGGCCTGCCTGCCCAGCGCCTGACACGCGCTGGCGATATCGCCCCCGCCATTCAGGCTGGTATTGCGAGCGGCAAGGCCAATCTGATCGAGATCATGATCAGCCGCTGAATGTTGCGGCGAGGGTTCTGCCCTCGCCCCCACACGGGGCCTCGCTGCACTAAACCCGCTTTTACAACGCCAGATGGAAGAACTGGTTATGCGCGGTGGCCTTATACGGGCCGAAGGGCGGACCACTCTCGAACCCGTAGCGGCGATAGAGCCTTATCGCAGCCTCGAACGATGGTGACGTCCCGGTTTCGAGGCTCAACCGCATCAGACCACGCGCTCTCGCAGCCTTGATAAGCGTGCCCAGTATGGCCGCTCCAGCGCCACGCCCGAGAAAATCGGGGTGGGTCCGCATGGATTTGACCTCGCCCACACCCTCACCGAACTGCTTCAGCGCCCCAATGGCGGCGACACGCCCCTCGATACGTGCAGTCCATACCGTTACCTCGGGCGCGGTCAGTCCTGAGAGATCAAGGGCAAAGCGAAACGCCTCTGGCGTGCTTTCCGCCATGCCCGACAAATGCAAGGCCAGCAGCGCCCGACTTTCCGCGCTGGAGAGATCGTCGATCCCTATCTCCATGGGCCAATATCCCTTTCCTGTTGCCTGAGCCGCTTCAGAGCGGGAGAAAATGATCGCAAAGTCGTACGCGGCCCCTGCGCTCTCCTGCATTTGCCTGATGATGGGCACACCTTCCCAAGGATCGTTGCCTTTGTCAGCCATTTCCCGCATAGCGTTCTCGATCGGGCCGAGGCGTATCTGGCCTCGCAGCCAATTCAGGGTGGAGGCACCTTGCTCGATGCGTCCGGCGCCGTCCTCTATAGCGATGTCATGACCTTTGTACCGGGTCCGGTCTATTTCCTTGGGCTTAATCCCGAGGGGTGCCCTGATAATAACCGTGACAGGACCACTCGACACGCACTGGCTGCCACCCGGTCAGGGAAAATGCGTTTCTGGACCAGTCATGGGGTGATCCGCCAAAAACCTGCCCTCAGGAGAGGCGCCATTACAGCGCCGTATATGCAAACTATTTACGATGATGAGGCTGGAGACACGCAAAATTGCCGCGAGCAATCTGGTATTCACCCGCTCGCGCAATCTGCGTTTGCATATGAATTTTGAGAACGCCATCGTGCAATGCCGCCCCGTTCATGAATTATTTATCGACGCAATCCAGCTGGAATCAATCCTCACGCACGGCAACCGCGATACATTCAGACAGGGAATACGCCCGCATTTTACCGAAAATCACGCGGCGCATCATGCTGGCTGGAAAATTCATTTGGGAACATGCACGATTGCCGGCCGGAACATTCCTGTAATGAACATGCCTCACCTTTCATTCTGGGCCATCAACGCGGAAACACGAAAAGCCGAGCGACGACGTGCCATTCTTCGCACTCTTTTCAACGAATATGGTTTTCCACCACGATAACCCGCCATCAATGACGCGCTCCGCAATCAGAGCCATTCGCCTGTTCAAGGCACGTCAAATTTGGTTAGAAGCCAGCCATAGCCAGCCAACAGATCCTCGTGATGCCGGCGAGTCAGTGCGGCCAGACAGGCGACATGCTCGAGGGGCCCCGCTGTTCCACCGCCATAGAGCCCATATTCGGCATGGCAGAGTTGGTCCCGGTAAACCAGCCACGCGCGCTCAGCCTGCCTCAGCGCGTCACGATCATTTAATCGCGGCTGATCACTACGCTGAAAAAGGGCAATAATTCGTTGATAATCCCTGTTGAGCGCAGCGTCCTCCTGTCGTCTGACCTTTTCAAAACAGTCATAAGTTCCAGCCTGTCCCATTTGCCCATCCTGGCTCCTACAGGCTGCCATGAGCGGCTTGTCCTTGTTCATCCTCTGGGCATGGGCGCCAGGGGAAATGCCGCAAAGAACAGCGACGGCGAACTGGCGTACGATCTTCTTCATTGTTCATGATTTCTTGAGAAAACATTGAACTGAAACGCCTGAGTCGTGCCGTTCGGCGTTTCATGTAAGTGATCGACCGTTCGGAGCAGGGTGAAATCACTCCCCAGCAAAGCACACAACGATGCGCTGTCATGACGCATGACAGGCAGGCCGGAACAGCGACGGGGCCCATCCGGGGAAAAACCGCCTATGACTGCAATACCACCGGGTACGAGAGCTGATCGCAAGGCGGCAACGTAGCGTGCCTGATCGGCGGCTCCTGTCAGGAAATGCAGCGCCGCGCGGTCGTGCCAGACCGTGTAGTGCCTGTCCGGCGACCATGCCGTGACATCGGCGACGATCACATAATACCGCGTGCCGAAAGGTGCGAGGCGTCTGGCAACACCAGACAGGGCGACAGCAGAAAGATCGAGGCTCGTGACCTCGGCAAATCCGGCATCGAGAAGCCTGTCCGGCAAGAATGAGGCCCCGCCCCCGATATCGATCACCAGCCCCTTCCCGGGGGCAGCTTCCATAATCAGGTCAAGCGACAGGGTCGGAGAGGGTTCGTACCAGCTACAGCCTGTCCAGGGTTTGTCCGTATAGACCCTGTCCCAGTAATCCTGACGACGCTCCATGCTCTCTTGCCCTTCATACTGCCCGCGGCTCCCTGCTCTGCCGACCGGCGCCATAAAACCCCGGCATCCGGTTCTGTCCGATACCCTGAACATGCGCGACGATCCACTTTCTCGCCTGCCAGCCTTGATGGGCCTATACAGACCGCGCCAAAGACACCCCATCCTGCGGGATGATCATCCCTACCAAGTTCCTGCACGGCCCCTCGGACTCTCGTTGTGCATCCGCAAGAACGCTGATTGTGAAAGTGCTAATCCAAGCTCTCCCCTACCTTTCAGTCCGCAACAATAAGCGTTCTCGCGGTTCCGGACAAAATGGTATCCCTGAATTTATCCGTATAGAGCCGACATATATGTCGAATATACTTCGGTTTTATGAATTCTTCATGACCGATGTATTTTGATTGGTGGGATATTATTTGTCGATCTCTAATACAAAGAATCACTCCCTGCTTTTCAGGAATTGTCGATGCGACTTCACCATATACTTCATTCATTTACCATTCTCAGCGTCACCATGCTTGCTGCAGGACTTGCCTCGTCCTCCACATCATGGGCGCAGGATACCGCCTCCTCAGCAACACACGATGTCTCAAAAACCTTCGACGAGACGGTTCACCTCAACCAGATTCAGATAATTGGCACCCATAATTCCTATCGTGCCGCCATGTCGCCCGTCACCATGCAGTGGCTTTCCAAGGTCGCTCCGGAAGCCGCGATCACACTTGACTATCATCATGCGCCGCTTGCTGTGCAGCTCGATCACGGAGTCAGGCAAGTCGAGCTCGACCTCTATGCTGACATGCAGGGCGGTCGTTACGCCCATCCCAAGGGCCCGGACTGGCTACGCAAGGCAGGCCTCACCCCGGAAACCGATCCTGTCGATCCAGCGATCATGCAAGGCAATGACTTCAAGGTCATGCATATCGTCGATATCGACCAGCGTTCGACCTGTCAGCCGCTCAAGGCCTGTCTTTCCATCATTCGCAACTGGTCGGACGCCCATCCTGGGCATTTGCCGATCTTCATTGATCTGGAGACGAAGCAATCGGCGCCACCAGGAAAAGCCCCGTTCACGCAGCCTGAGATCTTTACCCCTGCCACCTATGACCGACTGGACGCTGAACTGCTGGATGTCTTCGGGCGAAACCGTATTCTGACGCCGGACGATGTCCGTGGCGACGCCCCTGACCTGAACACGGCCATACGCAGCAAGGGCTGGCCCAGCCTTGCCAGGGCCCGGGGCAAGATCGTCCTTGTATTCGAGCGCCCCCATGACACTGCGCGCTATCTGGTAGGGCACCCGGCGCTCAAGGGACGGCTGATCTTTCCCAATGGCAGGCCGGGCGAGCCGACATGTGCCTTTACTGAAATCAATGAAGGTTTTGTGGGCAAGAAGATCGGTGAGTTCGAAGCAGTGGATAATGCCAAGGCGGCAAAGATCGTCCCCGATCTGGTCCGACAGGGTTATCTCATCCGGACCCGTGCAGATGGAGACACGCTCGAAGCGCGTCATAACGACCTTGCGCGTCGTCAGACGGCGTTCGAAGATGGCGCGCAGCTGATCAGCACGGATTATCCGCTCTATGCCCCTGCCCGCTGGCACGATTACAGCGTGTCCTTTCCAGGCGGGGCCATGATGCGATGCAATCCGGTCAACGCCCCCGACGCCTGCCGCGATTCGGCGCTGGAACCCACGACACCCAAACTGTGAGCGCTGTCCTGGAGCACAAGAAAACAGGGGCAAGTGGAAGAAAATACAAAATTCTTTCTTTCCCCCTGTTGCCAAACACAATGAGGACTGGTAGTTCCCCCTTCACCGAAGACGAGGTCGCCACAAGCCTCCTCCGATGCGGTCGCCGGAGCGGAAACGCTCCATGCGGGTGTAGCTCAGTTGGTTAGAGCGCCGGCCTGTCACGCCGGAGGTCGCGGGTTCGAGCCCCGTCACTCGCGCCACTTTCCCATAAAAAATATGAGAAACTGGTGCGCTGCGCCGCGATAATGCGCATATCATCCTTTGATCGACTTATCTTGCCGGGCCGAGGCTCCTCGCCCCTGCCCTGAGCCTTCCCACGGTTTTGCCTCAGGTCGCGAGATAGGCATCCAGCACCGTGCTGGACGGTCCATCAAGACGAATACGTCCCTGCTCAAGCCATATCAGGCGCGTACACCATTTACGCATCACGTCGGGCTGATGGGACGACATGACAAGCACATCGGCATCCTGCACGAGTGCTTCCAGCCGCATCTTTGCCTTTTCCATGAAGGTGATATCACCCGCCATGAACCACTCATCCATCAGCAGCACATCAGGCGTGATTGCCGTGGCGAGGCCGAAAGCAAGGCGGACCAGCATACCACTGCTATAGGTCTTGACCGGCAGGGCAATGAAGTCGCCCAATTCTGCGAATTCCGACACGTTCTCCAGCACGGATTTCGTGTCAGCGCGGCTCATGCCATGAGACAGGCAGCGCAGACGCACGTTTTCCATGCCTGTCAGTTCCATGTTCATGCCAAGCTGGGTATCGAGAAGTGTCCCGATCGTACCTCTTATGCGTACCCGACCGGCAACAGGCTCATAAATGCCCGCCAGAGCCCGCAGAAGAGTGGTCTTGCCGGCTCCATTACCGCCAATCAGGCCAAGTCTCTCACCGCTTTGCAAACTGAAGCTGATATCCCTGAGCACGTCTACCGTAACACGATGACGGTCATCCTCGATCAAGGCGCTTCCTGCGCGATTGACCGAACGGCTGGCCACAGCACGCGCCATGGAGCGCTTCAGGGTACGGCTATCGGCATGATAGACCGGAAAGCTGAGCGAGAGGCCATCTACAAGAATTCTGCTCATGATCAGACCCAGTACGCGATACGTGCGCGAAAGCGTGTAAAGACGAAAATCGCAAACCCGATCAGAACAGCACTATGGGCCAGCGCAACCTCCCAAAGGGCAAGCGGCGTCGGTTCACCCAGCAGCGGCGTACGCATGATGGCAATCAGCGAATAGAACGGATCGAGCAATATCCAGTGCTGCAACGTTCCCACCAGTTCCGGACGCCAGATGATCGGGGTAATGAAAAAGAACACCTGAAGCAGGGACTGCACGATAGGCGGGATATCGCGAAACCGTGCGCCAAGCAGGCCCAGACAGAGCATGAGCGCAAAGCTGTCCACCAGCCACAAGGCCAATGCTGGTACGACCAGCCAGATATGCAGGGGTGTCACATGAAAAATGAGAAACACGACAAGGACGACCACCGCGTTATGCAGCAGCACGAGAATATTGCGTGTGATGGCCTGCAACGCAAAAACACTGAAAGGCATGCGGGCCGCCTGGATCATGCGGCTTTCCTGCGAGAATACTGTCGTGCTTTCGGCAATCAATGTTGAGATATATCCCCACAGGACCATCGAAAGCGCGAGAAATGGCAGGTAATCCTTGATGACCATATTGAAGAGTTCGGCATAGAGAACACCGAGCGCCGCCACCATGACCGCCGTCGTGATGGTCAGCCAGAACGGGCCCAGCATCGAGCCGCGATATCGCATCTTGATATCGAGCCAGCCAAGAGTCATCGCGAGGGGCAGTAGCCGCAGGCCGGCGCGCACGTCTGCCAGTGATGCCCGGAAACGCCCTGCAACGTTAAGGGGAAACAGATCGAGGATGGGTTCCCGCTGACCTGACTCTGCCTTGATTGTATTCATGCTTCTTGCTCTTCGCTGGATCAGGAGAAAATCTCTACCTGCTCCGCGCCCTTCCTCCAAGAGCAGGGAAGATGAAGCCTGCATCGTCCCGGACAGAAACCGGCGTTTCGACATGCGCTGATGCAGCACGATTATGGATTCACCTCCATGGATCCGTCTATGATCAATGCCCATTGCGCAGGACAAGCACTCAGGAATGAATAGCGGCGATTACTTCATGATCGGTTTCGTCTTTGCGTCATACGCGATCGGCCCCCTTCTGGCTGCCTTTCTGGTAAGACGCATCAATCGCTCCGGCCTGTTCGGAGAGCGGGACGACTAGGCCCTTCATGGCCCTCCATGGCCCTTCTGACCACAAAACCTGGCCCGGATTGCTTGCAAACAGGGACAGGCACGCGCTCTGCATCATGATTTCCATATTGGCTTTCACATACGTATCGTCAGGCCCTGTCTTGCCAGAATGAAACGAAATCCCAGCTTGTTCCCCCTGCTCAATTCATCGCCGATACGCTTTTGTGCCGTTGCACCAGCTTCCAGCAGCGGCTTGATATGCGAGACCACAACCGGGAACCCCGTCATTGATACACCCGCCTGTCCCTGAAGCGCAGCGAGTTCAGACAACAGCCATCTTGGCGTGAGGTGACCGAAGAGCTGCCGGTCCGTCCGGCTGTTATCATACGAACACTCAATGATAATCCCATGCAGATGCCCTGCCCTTATCAGCGGTGCCACCACCTGCCACAGCGCGGCCAGCCGCCCTCCCGGTTCAATGGCATCAGGACCCGTATCTCCCAGATAGAGAAGGGCATCCTGTCCTGAGTGAAGGAGGAATGCCGTCGATTCCACCCCACCATGACTTAGTGGATAGGCAGTAACGCTCAACTGGGTGCCGGCAAGCCCTGTCATGTGACCCGGTATGAGGTCATGATAATGAAGTAATCCGAAGGCAGGCTTCACCCCCCGATCTCCCAGATTGGGCCAGACGCGGTGATTGAACAGGTCATCCTCCAGCACCGACAGAACCGAGGGGAGCGCATAGACAGGCTTGCCCGGATCCTCGGGGGAAATGGCAACCAGACCTGCCACATGATCAAGATGGGCGTGGCTTAGAAGATACCCCTTGATCATATGATGCAGGATCGCTCCGCTGCGCGAGGCCGACGGGTTCTGGCCAATCTCGATGCCATCGAATGCGTGTGCTGCATCGGCCTTCTCGATACCGTTGAGAACCGTGCCGGCATCGAGAAGCACGCCAGATGATGCTCCGGCTTCACGCACCAGATAGGCACTCAGATTGCCATCTTCGAGCCCACCAGCCGCCCCCAATATGGTCACGTCGAATTCATGTGCCTGAACGACGGTCGGGGCCAGCAGGGCCAGGAGCAGAAAAGATCTGATCAGGCACCGCGGCAACAAGGGTGAAAGAAGGGCGGACAGTCGGGAACGGGTCATCGGGCCTCCAGCATCATACATACCTTTTAACATGACGGGCTCTCGTGAGGCGAGGGAACGGGATAACCCAAAGCGAGGCACAGACCATTGCGAGATGGATCGATAACGGAGCGATGAAACGTGAAAGACCAGGAAAAGGGAGGAGTCGCAGCATCCCATGGTCACCCGCCCAAAGGCGGTCCATATCCGTATCTGAAGCCTTGATCTCGACTGCAACTGGCAAAAGACCGCACCGCGTGTAACATTCAGGCCCAAAGCCCCGTTAGAGAGCGTCAGGATGTCCTGCAAAAAACCCCTTATGCGCGTTTTTCCATTTATGATTGGTCTTGTGCTGCTGACAGGCTGCGATGACCAGCCGCCGCTCCAGCCTGGCCAGTGTGAGATCCGGACGCTGGGCCGCCTGAGGCTGCGCAGCTTCGACGCCATTCCGGTCGTCGAGGCCAGAATTGATGGAAAGCCCGTCTTGTTCATGGTCGATACCGGCGCTTTCAACTCAGTCATCTTCAAGAAAAATGCCAGCATGCTCAGCCTGAACTACATAGGCGCGACAGCTCAGGTGAGGGGTGTGCATGGCATGGAAAGCAGCGCCGTTGTCCGCGTCGACAGGCTCGATCTGGGCTCCGGTGCCACAACCGACCATGCGTTTGTCCTCACAGAGTCGATGGCGCCCCGTACGCCCAAAGGGTTACCCCCCATTGTCGGCCTGCTCGGCGCGGAGCTGCTGATGGCGTCCGATCTGGTGATCGATATGCCGCATCATGCGATGTACATGCTCGACATGCGCCGGTGCCCCTATATCACCCCCTACTGGCAGGGAACGGTTCACAAGATACCGATTGAACGGGACTGGGACGACAACAAGGTTCGCCTGACATTCACCATCAATGGCAGCAAACCGATCCCGGCTATTTTCGACACAGGCTCATCGAACGTTCTGCTGCCCTACCCTCTTGCGCATGACAAACTGGGAATTACCCGCCGCGACCTCCGAAAAGACCCTTCGAGCACGGACAGCATGGCAGTAGGTGAGGATAAGGTCACAAGCTATCATCAGCAATTCGATCATCTTGATCTGGGGGATTTCCGTATCAACAATGCCTGGGTGACCATTGATGATGCGGATAATATTGACCATGCCCTGTTCGGAGCGCGATTCCTGCATCACACCCGCATCTGGCTGACCACGAAGGATGTGATGTATGTGCAGCATGTTTCGGAAATGAAAGATGCGCCGCCCATTCCCATCACCCCGGTCGCAACACCCACCGCTGGCGCTACACCGGTGACGAAATAGCCCGACCGCCCCTTATTCGTTGTTTTTTCACTTGCATATACAGCCCGCCTCGCCGACATGCGGAGCATGCCATACGCTGTGAAGGAAATGTTTGCGACATTGCAGGGAGAAGGCGCCCATACCGGGCGCGCCTCCGTGTTCTGCCGCTTTACCGGATGCAATCTCTGGTCGGGCCGTGAGGAAGATCGCCACAAGGCGGCCTGTCAGTTCTGTGATACCGATTTCATCGGAACGGACGGTGAAGGTGGCGGGCGTTTCGCAACAGCCGACGCTCTGGCTGAGGCGCTCGTGCAATGCTGGCAGAGCGAGGCGGGCGACAGGGCGGGACGCTATGTCGTGTTCACAGGCGGCGAACCGCTCTTGCAGATCGATCCCGCGCTGATCGCTGCTGTCAAGGCAGCGGACTTTGAGATTGCAATCGAGAGCAATGGCACGATCAACGCCCCGCAGGGGATCGACTGGATCTGCGTGAGTCCCAAGCCGTCCAGCACTGTCACGCAACAGACCGGGCAGGAACTCAAACTGGTTTTTCCGCAGGAAAGCCTGCCGCCCGAGCTGTTTGAGGGCTGGGATTTCGAGCATTTCTGGCTGCAGCCCATGGATGGGCCGGATCGCATCGCCAATACCGCTAAGGCCGTCGACTATTGCCTGAAGCACCCGCGCTGGCGTCTGTCCCTGCAAACCCACAAGCTGATCGGGATTCCCTGATGCTCTCTGATGACACGGCCATCGTTCTTTTTTCAGGTGGGCAGGATTCGGCGACCTGTCTTGCCTGGGCACTCGACCGCTTTGCCCATGTCGAGACTCTCGGTTTCGCCTATGGCCAGCGTCATGCGATCGAACTGGAATGCCGCGATACCTTGCGCGATGCCATGACGCGTCAGAACCCGCAATGGCATGAGCGTCTTGGACCTGACCATACGCTTGATCTCTCGGTGCTGGGGCAGATCTCGGAAACGGCCCTGACACGCGAAGCGGCGATCGAGATGAATGAGAACGGCTTGCCCTCGACCTTTGTGCCGGGGCGCAATCTGCTTTTCCTGAGCTTCGCCGCGACACTCGGCGTTCGGCGCAACGCCCGCCATATCGTGACAGGCGTGTGCGAAACCGACTATTCCGGTTATCCTGATTGCCGCGATGACACCATCAAGGCCCTGCAAGTCGCGCTCAATCTGGGCATGGAAACACGCTTTGTGCTGCATACGCCCCTGATGTGGCTCGACAAGGCCGAAACCTGGCGTCTGGCCGAGCGTATCGGGGGTGACGGGCTGGTGGCGCTCATCAATCGTGAGAGCCATAGCTGCTATATGGGCGACCGCGCCCATCTGCATGACTGGGGCTATGGCTGTGGCACCTGCCCCGCCTGCGAGCTACGAGCCAAGGGATGGACCAGTTATGTCAGCGCTTGAGCTAAGCTTCACACGGCGGTTCAGTATGGGGCACCGGTTGATCGCCGGGAGTTCCGAGCGCTGTGCCATCCCCCATGGTCACAATGAATTCGTGACCGTCACGTTGCAGGCGCGAGAACCTGCACGGTTGGACGGCACAAGGAACATGGTCGTCCCGTTTGCTGACGCGAAACGGCGATGGCACGATTTTATCGATACACGCCTCGACCATGCCTTTCAGATTTCTTCATCAGATCCATTGCTGGGCTGGTTTCTCACCAATGAGCCTGCCCGGGCAGACAGACTGGTCGTGACACCGGGGGATCCCACCACGGAGATGATGGCCGCGCTGCTGTATGCGAAGCTCCAGGCCTTCCTGCGCGCTGATGGTGATCTGCTGTGCTGCACCAGCCTGTCGCTCGAGGAAACACCGACCAACACGGTCTGCCTGACCGGCGGCCCTGAATTCTACCTGCCGGTGACAGAGGCTCCCCCAGAGTCCTGTTGGTGGAACCGTGCGGACGATGCGATTTCCGATCTTCCGACGCAAAGCTGAGGACACGGCTGACTCGTCAAGTCCAAGCCCTCTGTATCTGCTCCAGGAGAAGCAGGCCAGCAGATTGCACTCCTGATCGCCGAGGGGGGCACCGGTTACGGTCGGGTCAGGCGCCGGTTATCAATGCGTCTGGGACCACTCATGACCGAGCAGCTGCACATGGACGCGAAAAGCGCCATGGTCATCGGATTTGATATCACGCGTCGATACTGCTCCCAGCTTGGCGGGCTCGCTGCTAGCGGGCAGTTCAGTCTGAGGCAGGGTTACCGTCTTGCTCATGACCATCTCCTTCACTGGAACGACAACAAGGGAACGTGGCACCAATCTGGCATTGCCATGAAAGAATGGGGCATGAGCCGATCGATTTGTTCCCGTGGATCACTAACGCCCGATGCCCTGAGCGGTTCTGAATCATGGATGGATCGAAGGATTTAATTTCTTGACGTTACGGGAGGCAGATCAAGAAACCAGGCATTCGGGACTCGCGCTCCATCAGAAAAACAGGTCTAAACAGAGCCATGAGACTGCGCGTTATTGATCTTGAAACATCCGGGGCTCACCCCACCGCCTCTGAGGTCATCGAGTTCGGCTCGGTCGATCTTGTCCTGCAGGGCGATACATGGCTGATCGAGCCTGTCCACACGCAGCTCTTCAAACCGAAAGCGCCGCTGACACCCGAGACACAGGCCGTTCACCATCTGATGGACGAGGATTTTACCGATGAATTGCCCACAGCCACGCCGGAAACCCTGAGTGCGCTGGTGCGGCGCAATCCCGTGCCTGACATGCTTTGCGCCCATCATATCGCTTTCGAGCGGCATTTTCTGACCGACACGATTACGGAAGGTCTGCCCTGGCTCTGCACGCTGCGTATCGGTCAGAAACTCTGGCCCGACGCCCCGCGCCATACAAACCAGATCCTGCGCTACTGGCTCAAGCTCGATCTGGATCGTGCAAGTGCCTCACCCGCCCACCGGGCAGGACCCGATGCCTATGTCACCGCCCATATTCTACAACGACAGCTTGCCCTGGCCGACCCCGAGGCGCTGCTGCGGCTCACACAGGCGCGTCACACCCGCCGTGGCGCGGCCCTGCGTGCCGGGCGCGACATGCAGCGTCAGGAACAGCTTTTTACCTGACGCCCCATCGTGATCCCGCGCCTCAGGCAGCCGCGCCGTAGCGCGCTGTCGCCTTGATGGTCAGGCCAAGCACACCCGGCGTTCCAGCCCGGCGCATCCCCAGAGGCAGCCGCGCATCACCACCCGTCCAGCGCATCGGGACCGCTTCAAGCCCGTTCCAGCCTTCAAGAGACGCATCACTCAGATGGGTGTCGATACGCGCCATGCCGCAGCTATCCCAGAAATGAACATCGCCCACCAGCACACCCAGATGACGCCTGTCATCCACAAACGGCCCCTCGGCCATGTCTGGACGGGCTGCACGCGAGCGTATGCGGACTTCTTCAAGTTCGGACGGGATCTGGAAGATCACCATATCTTCAATCCGCCTGACCGGTTTGATGATCTGCCCGTCGTCACTCACGAGATGCAGATCAGCATCTTCATGATCCGTCGCGCCGCCCCCTTCCTGCGTTCTGGATGACGACAGACCTGCACGATCGGCCAGCGAACGGTGCAGGGGCTCGACAAAGCTGCGCGCGACACACAAAGGCGCTGCCCGTTTGTCTTCTGCACTAGCGGAAGCGACCGGCAGGCCATCACCCACGATCTCTCTCTGCGCGACACCTATCTCCGCCGAAATCGTGGATATCCGAGCCTCATGGGGCTTCAGGCCCATGATCTCGCCATGGTCGAGGAGGGTCTCTGTCGGCATGTTGTTCGACCAGACGATCGCATGCGTCCCGGTACGAAAATGATAGATCCTGAATCGCGTCCGAGTACGGTCATAGGCAATGCTGTGACCATTGACGAGCATGCGCGCTGGCACCAGAGCCCCTTCAATATAGACGCAGTGCTCGGGGGTGATGAAGAGATCACGATCTGGAACGCCATGACCCAAAGCCCCGGCCTGGAATCGGACAGGGTATCCCGCCACATCATCCGAACGTGTCGGGTCGACAACGATCTCGGCCGAACCGATCCATTCTATGCGCTGAATGCCCGTCCCATTCACCGAGACGAGATCACCGATATGCAGCGTCTCCACCGCTCGTTCGCCCTCAGGCGTACGAATCATGGTGCCAGCCAGAAAGCACTTGTCATAGACAAGCTCGGTACTGCCATCGCTATCAGCCTCCAGATGGAAATCACCCGCCTTGTAGGAGCCGGTAAGCGCCGTGGACCAGCTCGCACCGTCCGAGTAGGAGACTGTCAGGATACCGTTGCTGACGGTGATCTTGCCGCCCGGTTTGTAAGCCAGCCCCTCGATATCAATACGTCCGCGCCACCCGACGCTCAGATTGGTGAGAACAGCCCCGGGTGAGACTGTCAGCAATCCCGCGGCCCCCGTGCTGGATGTTGCACCAGTCACCACCAGGCCAGCGATGGTCGCCCCAGAGGCCACGATCATGGAACCACCGGCCGAGATGACAGCCTTCTGGACCGTCGCCCCTGAGGACACGTTCTGTGTTCCACCCGAGAGAATGGTCGCACCGCTTACCACCCCGCCGGAAAGGACTGTCTCCGACCCACCGGACGCGATTGTTGCACCACTGACCACGCCGCCAGATGATACGACAGCCAGACCGCGTGCGGCGACAAGCTGATTGACGACAAGACCACCCGACAATGTCAGCCCAGTGCCGCCACTCCCGATCGTCAGGCCACTGATCGTGCCCCCACTTCCTGCAACAACCGTTCCACCGGCAGAAACAACCGAACTCGACGCCAGACCACCCTGCACCAGCTGTACGCCCGCACTGAAGATACCCTTGATCGCCAGAGCACCTGACGAAACAATCTGCGTACCGCCAAAGATACCGCCGATATCCGTTCCACCGCTTGCCAGCTGCTCGGTCGAGCCGATCTCGAAAGTACCCCCCGAGATAACGCCAGATCCATTGAAAGTCTGACCTTTGGCCGTGAAGCCGCCGCCGACAATCGCCTGACCGCCATTGAGCACGTGAGGGGCGATGGCACTGGCCTGCGCATTCTGATAGCCGGAAAGATTACCTACCGCGAGGCCAGCGCGTGACGTGATAGTGGCGCTGATGACCACACCCTGATTGAGCGCGGCAAATGATCCGCTTTCATAAGCCGTACCACCATAAGTCGTGCCACTGGCGGCAGCGGCAATCACACCACCAGAAAGCGCGGTAGCCCCTGATATGATGCCACCCGAGGCCAGATCGACTGCCGGATAGTCAGTGCCACCATTAAGGCCGTAAACAAGATCGCCCGACGTCACCTGACCACCAGCGACATAATTGGTCGACCCGCTCGTGATGGTGGCGCCACTTGTTGTACGGCGAATAGTCAAGGCTGCTCCTTAACGATAATTAATGAATATCGACTAAGATATCCCAAAATATGGGATGATATTCTGACATTTAACGATAGCAGTGCCGTGATAGAGGATTATGTCGCAATGTGACAAGTGATTTCACATCATGTGGGTCGATTTCAGCTCATTTGTTCTGATCGTGAACAAGGTGAAGCGGTCCGGATGGTCGAATGCGATATCCG
The DNA here is from genome assembly GCF_900465345.1 of Asaia bogorensis. Classification (GTDB taxonomy): domain Bacteria; phylum Pseudomonadota; class Alphaproteobacteria; order Acetobacterales; family Acetobacteraceae; genus Asaia; species Asaia bogorensis_A. The sequence goes on from NZ_UEGO01000004.1 coordinate 154,801, forward strand.
CAAGATCATGATAACTGACCGTAATGATCTTTTGATTGTCAGCCTGGCCGTATTTATTTCAGGAATTTCACCTGCTCGTTTTCAGGTGATCACGACCGGAGATATTCACTCTCTATCGTCCGGCACGCCTTGCAGGCAATGGCGCTCAGGATACGGTGCCTGATCAGACCACTGACAGGACGTATGATAGCCCAGTAGAGCGCCATTTTTCGCCGCTCCGCATCGTCTGGACAGGAAATGAGAGTGCGGGTCATCAGATATGTGATGCCGCGACCATGTGGACGCGTTTCGAACTCCAGCAGGAGACGGGTCTGGCCACACGCCGCCTGCCACGCCTCTGGCGTGCGCATCCCACTTTCGGAGAGACCGTAATCCGCACGCCAGAATTGCCCGCTGAGCCCATAACGCAGGAACCTGTCCCCTTCCCGACCGAGAAAGACGAAGCTCTTCTTGCTGAAACGATGAGCCTTTCGTCCCTTGAGCAGCCTGCCGGGCAGATCGCGCAAGACGAGGCAAATCCTGATCAGCCAGTCCTGATCGATCTCAAAAGCCTCGACAGCGTCCAGACAGGATTTCGCATCAGCTTCGATGACACGCGCATGCTCCTCCCGAAAATCCGCATGTCCCAGGATGAAATTCTCCGTATTCCCGCGCGACCACTGCGTTCGCAGCCCTGTCATCCAACCCACCCCTGTTTGTTTACGCCCGTTCTGACGGGAGCCTGTATGATCCAGCCGGGAAACAACCGGAACATAGATCCGGAGAGCAGGAGAAAACCATGCGCCGTCTCGAAAACAAAACCGCTGTCATCACCGGGGCGGCCCGCGGCATCGGACTGGCCATCGCCCGGCATTTTCGTGACGAAGGCTGCACGGTGATCATGACTGATATGGACAAGGAATACGGGAAGAATCTGCCGAGGCGCTGTCATGTCGTTTCATACCGCTCGATGTGCGGCACGAGGCTGACTGGCTTGCGCTCGAAACCCTTTGTCCCGCACCTGATATCGTTGTGAATAACGCGGGAATTACCGGCTTCGAGCAGGGCATGGTGGCGCATAACCCCGAACATGCCACCCTTGCCGACTGGCATGCCGTCCATGCCACTAATCTGGATGGTACCTTTCTGGGGTGTAGTTACGCCCTGCGCCAGATGGGCGGCAGGGGCACAGGCTCCATCATCAACATTTCATCGCGCTCCGGGCTCGTCGGGATACCCGCCGCTGCAGCCTATGCCTCATCCAAGGCCGCCATACGCAATCACAGCAAGACGGTCGCACTCTATGCCGCGCAGAAAGGCTGGGTGATACGCTGCAACTCCGTACACCCGGCTGCCATTCTGACCCCGATATGGGATGCCATGCTGGGAGAGGGCCCTGACCGCGAAACGCGTATGGCAGCGCTGGTTGCCGATACGCCACTCAAGCGCTTCGGAACGGTCGATGAGGTGGCTTCACTCTGTGTCATGCTGGCTTCCGATGAATCGCGCTACATAACGGGGTCGGAGTTCTCGATTGATGGCGGTCTGCTTGCTGGTTCTGCCGCCCAGCCAGGCTGAGAGCACGAGAACATCCAGGACAGATATCAGCCAGCGTCACAAAGCGCGCTGACAGATATTCCCCTTGCCTTGCTCCCTGTTCTAGACAGGCCGGACCAGCCCATGACCAAGACTGGAGCGCCCGATGCGCTTTATCGAAACGTTCGACCTTCATTCCTTCACTGATTCGAGCATCAGCCTGCTCAGCGCCTTCGTGTTCGGCACCCTGATCGGTGCCGAGCGGCAATACCGACAGCGAACAGCCGGTGTGCGCACCAATGCGCTGGTGGCGCTTGGGGGCGCGGCTTTCGTCGATCTGGCACAGCGTATTGCCGGCGATGTCGAATCCCTGCGGGTTATTGCCTATGTCGTGTCAGGCATCGGTTTTCTGGGGGCCGGTGCGATCATCAAGGAAGGGGCGAATGTACGCGGCATGAACACGGCCGCCACGCTCTGGTGTTCGGCAGCGGTCGGGGCGTGTGTGGGCAGTGATATGCTAGCAGAAGGGTTCCTGCTCACCTTCTTCATCATCGCAGGCAATACCCTCCTGAGACCGATCGTTAGAGCGATTGATCGTATTCCCTTGCAGGCCAAGACCATGGAGACGGGCTACGCCCTGCGCATCGTCACCTATGCGCTCGACATCCAGACGATGACAGCCCTGATCAAGGAACGTCTGGAAGAAGCCGATTATACGATCGGCAAACTGGCGCTCAGCGACGAGAAAGACGATCAGACTGCCATCGCCATTGCCCTCATGGTGTCGTCAAACGGCCCCGCTGCGCTGGAACAGCTTGTCGCAAGCCTGATGACTGACAGCCGTGTCACAGCCGCCTCGTGGTCGCTCAACACCGATAACTGAGCGACTTCACACGGCTGTAAGCGGTCCAGCCCGTAACGTTCTCAGGGTGCCGGGGATGGCAGGGTGATCTTGACCACAAGCCAGGGGCGCTGCTCCTGGTTTACCCCATTATGGAAAGCAGGCTGACGCGACCATTGGCCAATCGTCGCATAGAGCGCGTTGCCCTGATAGGCCAGACCATCAGGGGCGATCAGTCTCGGGTCGTGGGCAACAACGGAAATCGTGCCATCCGGCGCTCTTTGCAGAATACCGTGACGCTCGATATCGGTCAGGAAAAGACGTCCATCGGGGGCGGTGGCCATGCCATCACCCATGCCTGCCTCGCCCTCATCCTTCACGCTGAACTCGATTTCGGTTTCGGTCGCCCGTGGGTCTGCCAGAACGGCTGTCGGGGCTGAATAGAGTTCACGGCTGGTCAGAGGCTGCCAGAAAAGCGTCTGCTGATCGGCACTTAGCCCGATCCCGTTGGCGCCTGCCTGCGCCATTGTCGGCTTGTCCGGGTTGTAGCGCGAGGCCTTGCCATCGAGCACGGCCATGAAGCCATGACGGGGCATGACCGGCTCTGTATCAGCCAGAAGGCGACGCTGATGGCCGGTGGCAATATCGACCACGATCAGCGCAGGATGCACGGTCAGGGAAGAATCGGTAATGAACGCCGTCCCCCGATCGCCATGCGTCAGATCGATGCGAACATCGTTGGGATGGCTGTCAGATCGCAATGCCGGCGCCGTGAGCGCAATCTCTTCCACAATCCGGCCCGCCACCGGGTCGATATGAAACAGACGCGCAGCCCCCGGCACGGTGCCCTTCTCTGCCAAAATACCCTCATCCAGCACCCAGAGCTGCCCGCTGGCATCAACGGTCATGCCCAACGGCGACACAAACCGTCCCTGGCTCTCGGCATCAGGGAAAGGCGTGAGTTGGCCATGACTGTAAAGGGCAAGACGGGGGCCATCATGATCGTGCAGGCTGCGGGGAAAGCCCAGCACCATGCGATGATCGGACAGGATGGCGATGCCGGAGGGCTGGGCATCGTGGAACCGGCCGATGACCGTCACATTGCCGCTGGGCTTGTAGCCGGCGTCGATACTGTCGGCAGGCGCATCGCCCATGCCGGTCATATCCGGCATGGAGGCATCGTCAGCCCCGTATGAGGGCGGCGCAACAAGTGTGGCTGCGAGAGACAGCGCAAGGGTACACAGGGTCAGACGTGTTTTCATATTCCCTCTTCCTGTCCGTCATCAAGGCGATCAGGGCTCTCGCGTCAAACCACAGCAGCGTGACGTTCAGCCCTTGAGCAAGGACATGATCTCGGCACGTAACGCCGCATCACGCTGCCAGGTGCCACGCACAACCGTCGTAACCGTACGACTGCCGACATTGCGTATGCCGCGCATGGCCATGCACATGTGCTCGGCCTCGACCAGCACCATGACTGCCTTGGGTTCGAGAACCTCGATGATGGACGCGGCAATCTGGTCCGTCAGGCGCTCCTGCAACTGGGGGCGACGGGCCAGAACATTGACCGTGCGCGCAATCTTGCTCAGCCCGGTCAGGCGCCCGCCCTCAGGCAGATAGGCCACATGAGCCTTGCCGAAAAACGGCAGGAGATGGTGCTCGCACATCGAATGAAAGCCGATATCGCGCACGATAACCGCCCCTTCATGCTGGTCCGCCAGAAACTGCTTGTGCAGATGGTCGCGCGGGTCCTCATGCAGGCCACCCAGCACGTCCAGATACATGCGCGCCACACGACCCGGCGTCTCGAACAGCCCTTCCCGGTCAGGATCCTCACCAAGAGCCTCAAGAATTTCGCGCACGGCACCGGCGATGCGTGTCTCGGCATCATCCGGTCTGGCAATCGGTGCGATGGGGCGCTCGCCACCCTGCCCCTTGTGGCGGGCGGCATCCAGCGCCACGAGATCGGCAGTCGGTTTGGTCATTTCTGGTCCTCGGCAATGCAAGACGGGTCTTCCGCGCAGGGGACAACGTCATCAGCCTCGCGGGGGAGCCTGTCCAACATGTCCGAAACCGAAAGTCCACTGATTTTCTGTTCCGATGCGATTTCTGCAAGGGGAACGAGCACAAAAGCCCGCTGCGCGATACCGGGATGCGGCAGGGTCAGAACGGGATTGCTGATTTCCTGCGTCCCCAGATAAAGCAGATCGACATCCATCGCGCGCTGCCCCCAGCGCACCGAAGGCACCCGCCCGAGACGGGTCTCGATGTCCTTGCAGACGCGCAAGAGCGCTATCGCATCGAGACTGCTGCGACCCGTGACGCAGAGATTATAGAAATCGGGCTGCTCAACCCCACCCCATGGCGCCGTACGATAAAGGCCTGACACCGCGGTGATTTCAAGACCCGGCGTAAGGCCAAGCCATGTGACCGCAAGCGCGAGGGCACTCTGCCGATCCCCCATATTGCACCCAAGCGAAAATCCGACCGGCAGGGTTCGCTCTCTGGTTGTCTCGACACTCACCATGCCGAATGGATGGGCGATGGGTGCACCCGGCTTGCTGACCCGCACGGTCAGGCGCGCAATGGTAGGGAAATGCGCCAGCAGATCCTGCGCGATGCGGTCGGCCAGTGTCTCGATCAGCTGCACCGGCTCACCCGCGGCAAGCGTCACCACATGGTCGCACAATGCTGCATAACAGACCGCGTGACGATAATCGTCATCGGCCGTCGCCTGGGCGGTATCGGCCGTGACAACCAGATCGATCAGGAATTTCTGCCCGAGCCGTGTTTCTTCAGGCAGTACGCCGTGCCGGGCAAAGACCTGTATGCCGTCAAGGCGAATGACCGACTGGGTCATGACAGGGGGGACCTCTCGGGTTGCGGGCGGAAGGTGCCCAGCATTGCAGCAATACGCACCGCATCGACATGCGGGGCCACATCATGAACACGCAAAATGGCCGCGCCCTGTGCCAGACCGCCAAGATTGGCGACCAGGGTACCCGCCAGACGTTCATTCACGTCGCGGCCAAGCAGGCGACCGAACAGCGATTTGCGCGACAGGCCCAGCAGCACCGGCACGCCATATGTCTCACGCAGGAAACCGATCAGCCGGATACTCTCAAGATTTTGCGGGTCCGTCTTGCCAAACCCGACACCGGGGTCGAGCACGATATGCTCGCGCCTGATGCCGGCACGCAGCGCCTGCGTCAGGATGGCATCGAAACAGCGCCGGAATTCGTCACGCAGGTCCAGTCCGGGGTCGATGGTCTCGCGATTATGCATCAGCACGGCCACTGCCCCGGTTTCGGCCATCACCGACGCCATGGCGGGGTCGCGCTGCATGCCCCATACATCGTTGATCATGACTGCCCCGGCACGCACTGCTTCGCGCGCCACACTGGCCTTGTAGGTATCGATGGACAGGAAACAGGGTTGGTCGCGCAATGCCAACATGACAGGGCGTGTGCGCATGATCTCTTCAGATGCGGGGACAAAAGCCGCGCCGGGCCGTGTGGATTCACCCCCGACATCGATCAGGGCCGCCCCTTCGGCAATCAGCTGGCGCGCATGGCCGATGGCAAGGTCCGGGGCGTCATGCAACCCGCCATCGGAGAACGAATCAGGCGTCGCATTGACGATACCCATGATCAGCGGTTCATGCGCCTCATGCGCACCCCATATCGCGGCTTTGAGCGCATCGCGCCTGTCCTGCCACTGGGCCTTGTGAACCGCGGAGCCGACCGCTTCCATAACATCCATTCATGTCGGGACTAAGGGAACCACGCTCTTAGAGTATGGGAGCGGACAGGTCCAGAAAAACGAACCGGCCCCTTCGCCCGCTGTTCTATCCTGCGAGAAGGAGACGCATCATGGCCAACGACCAGTTCGACACCCCCGTATTCGATGGGGAAGACAACAAGCATCACAGCGCCCGCGCCCTTGCAGAGGCCGCCCTGCGCGCCGAGGAGGAAGGCGAACAGGAAAAAGCGGAGCAGCTTTTCCGTCAGGCAGAAGCCGCTGATCCGTCAGCGCTTGAGAGCGTCCTGCTTGAACGACGCAGCGAGCATCCCGGCTTCAGCCCGCAGCCAGCCTCGAAAGACGAGGAAGTTGCGGCCATGAGCCGTACTATCGAACCCGAGCGTCATGCCCCGCCCCCGGAGGCCATGGACGAAAACTACTGATCACGTAACGCAGGTCAGAACGGGACAGGGCCGGTCGGGTATCATCCTGACCGGCCCTGACCGCATAAAATGCGCCATTGGTGGGCCCTGTCATGACAGGGCCCTACCTTGACAGGGCCTCTGGGCGACCCTGGAAATGGTTCAGGTGATGGCGTGGATCCAGCCATGCGCATCATTGGTCTTGCCAGCCTGGATGTCGGTCAAGGCTTTCTTGATCGCCAGCGAGACCTCACCCGGCGTCTTGCCGTCGCCAAAGACAGCCTCGCCACCCGTGCGACGCAGGGCGCCGATCGGGCTGATGACGGCAGCCGTTCCGCAGGCAAAGGCCTCCTTGTAGCGGCCAGAAGCGGCACCGGCGAAAATCTCGTCGATCTCGAGCGGGGTCTGCTCGATTTTCAGACCGCGATCCTTCGCAAGCTGCAGGATGGCATCGCGCGTAATGCCTGGCAGGATGGTGCCCGTCAGTGGAGGCGTGACCAGCGTGTTGTCATCACGCAGGAACATGACATTCATGCCCCCCATCTCCTCGACAAAACGCTGCTCGCGGCTATCGAGGAACAGCACCTGATCGCAGCCATGCGTTTTGGAATCGCGCTGGGCCACAAGGCTTGCTGCGTAATTGCCACCACACTTGGCAGCCCCCGTGCCACCCGGTGCGGCACGCGTGTAGTCTTCCGACACCCACACGGACACGCAGCCGGAACCGAAATAGGCGCCCACAGGACAGGCAATGACGATGAACAGATATTCGGATGCAGGCTTGACGCCAAGGAACACTTCCGTCGCGATCATGAAAGGCCGCAGATAGAGGCTCTTGCCCTCGCCGGTCGGCACCCAGTCCTGATCGATCTTCACGAGCTCATCGACGGCCTGCATGAAAATTTCCTGCGGCAGATCGGCCATGGCCATACGCTCTGCCGAAGCCCGGAAGCGCCTGGCATTCTCCTCGGGACGGAACGTCGCAATACCCCCCCCTTCGGTGCGGTAGGCCTTCATGCCCTCGAAAATTTCCTGCGCATAATGCAGAACCGAAGCCGCCGGATCGAGGGTGAGCGGCTTGCGCGCGGTGATGCGCGCATCGTGCCAGCCGCGGCCCTCGGTGTATTTCACAATGGCCATATGGTCGGTGAAGACACGTCCGAAAGCGGGATTGGCAATAAGATCCGCACGGTGATCCGCAGGAGTCGGATTGCTGGTGGGCTCGATGGTGAAATGCAGGGCTGCGCTCTCGGAAACCATGGTCTGATCCATTTTCGTGTCAACAGTCAGCGCACTCTATCCCGTTCGCTGCATCTTGACACCCTTTGATAGGGAGAGAGAAGAACAGCCCCTCGCCTGACGCTTTCGTGAGCCTTTCCTGCCACCCGGCAAGGTGCAGGGCCATGCTGGCGGAAATTCACTAAACCGATCAGGCAAACGGACCATAGACAGGCCTGTGACAGAGGCTGATGAGCAGAAGGGCGTATCATGAGCGCATCGACCCCCATCCGGACCCTCACCCCCCAGGCCGTGAAAGCGCAAAAAGGTGGCGCGCCCCTTGTGTGCCTTACCGCCTATACGACACCGGTAGCACGCCTTGCCGATGCGGCCTGCGATATCGTTCTGGTGGGCGACAGCGTCGGTATGGTCCTGCATGGCCTGCCCTCCACGCTGGGTGTCACCATGGAGATGATGATCCTGCACGGGCAGGCCGTCATGCGCGGCATCACACGTGCCCTGTGCGTGGTGGACATGCCCTTCGGCTCCTATGAGGAAAGCCCGGCCCAGGCCTTTCGCAACGCGTCGCGCCTGCTGGCCCAGACCGGCGCGAGCGCGGTCAAGCTCGAAGGCGGCGTGCATATGAAGGAGACGATTGCCTTTCTGGTGGCGCGCGGCATTCCGGTCATGGGCCATGTAGGACTTACCCCGCAGGCCGTACATGCTCTGGGCGGCTACAAGGTTCAGGGCCGCGATGAGGATGCACAGCGCGTGATGGACGATGCCAAGGCTGTGCAGGAGGCGGGCGCTTTTGCCGTCGTGCTCGAAAAACTGCCCCGCATGCTCGGTGAATCCATCACGCAGGCTCTGACGATCCCGACGATCGGTATTGGCGCCGGGCCTGAATGTGACGGCCAGATCCTCGTCATCGACGACATGCTCGGGCTTTTTGCCGATTTCAAACCGAAATTCGTCAAGCGTTATGCCCATCTTGCCGAGCAGGCCGAACAGGCTCTTGCCGCCTATGCGCAGGACGTTCGAGCACGCGCCTTTCCGGGGCCCGAGCACAGCTTTGGAGAGCGCTCATGATCATTCGCGATATCGCGACACTGCGCCAGACCATCCGGCGCTGGAAAGAAGCTGAAGAAACGACAGGGCTCGTTCCCACGATGGGCGCCTTGCACGAAGGCCATCTAAGCCTCGTCAAACAGGCGCGCGAGCAGGCCGCCCGGGTCATCGTCTCGATTTTCGTCAACCCGACGCAATTCAACAACCCGACGGATCTCGCGACCTATCCCCGTACGGAAGAGGCCGATATCGCCCTTCTGGGCGATGCGGATGCGATTTTCATCCCCTCGGTCGACACCATGTATCCGGCGGGGTTCAACAGCCGTGTGCAGGTCATGACCATGACGGAAACGCTGGAGGGCGCCCACAGGCCGGGCCATTTCGATGGCATGGCGACCGTGGTGACCAAGCTCTTCGGCATTACGCAGGCGGATATCGCTTTTTTTGGTGAAAAGGACTGGCAGCAGCTTCAGATCATCCGCCGCTTCGTTCAGGATCTGAATATACCGATCGACATTGTGGCGTGCCCGACCCTGCGTGAAGCCGATGGTTTGGCAATGTCCTCGCGCAACCGTCGGCTCTCCCCGCAAGCGCGTGCCATCGCACCCGAACTGCATGCCACGTTGCAGGAAACTGCCGCGCAACTGCGAGCAGGCACCCCTGTCACCGAGGCACTGGCTCAGGCCAGAGCGAGGCTTGCCCGGTCCGGTTTTCAGCCGGTTGATTATCTCGCCTGCTGCGAGGCCGAGAGCCTGACTTCCATCAATGATGTATTCGCAACAAAATATGACCGGGGATCGCTCCGATTACTGGTAGCCGCCGCTCTCGATTCTGTGCGCCTTATTGACAATATCGTTATTTAGTTCTGCGGCGGGGCCGTGCCATGATACCCGCATATTGAGGCGCGACCCGAATGTCGGGCCTCCGGTGCCCTCCTGCCGGAAGGCACCGATGCACAAGAAGGTATGCAAGCATGTCGCTTCCGCTACAGGACAAGGTCGCCGCCGTTACGGGTGGTGCTTCCGGCATCGGTCTGGAATGCGTTCGTCATCTCATCAAGGCTGGCGCTATCGTCTATGTCCTCGACCGCGACAAGGCGGCCATGGAAAAGGCCCGCGAAGAGCTCGGTGAAAAGCTGCACGGCGTCGAGGTCGACCTCTTCCGTCATGCCAGCATCCAGCAGGCTGTCGATACCGTACTGGCCGAGCAGGGCCGTCTGGACATCATGTTCGCCAATGCTGGCTCCTATGTCGGTGGCAACGCCTGGGAAGGCGACCCGGATGTGTGGGACCGTATGCTGAACCTCAACATCAATGCGGCATTCCACTCGGCGCGCGTTGCCATGGTGCCCATGATCAAGCAGGGCAGCGGCGATATCATCATCACCAGCTCGGTGGCAGGCGTGGTGCCGATCGTGGCTGAGCCGATCTATACCGGCTCCAAATATGCCGTGCAGGCTTTCACCCATACCTGCCGTCGCCAGCTGGCACCGCATGGCGTTCGCGTCGGCGCGATCCAGCCCGGCCCGGTTGTCACGCCGCTGATCAATGACTGGGATCCCGAGCGCCGCAAGGCTGCTCTCGAAGGCGGCGGCATGATGCAGCCTTCCGACGTGGCCGAAGCACTGATCTTCATGCTGACGCGCCGCAAGGGCACGGTCGTTCGTGACCTGGTCCTGCTGCCGAACGGCTTTGACGTCTGATTTAGAGATCAAGGGCGTCCGGGCTCGCCAAGCCCGAGCGCCTGCGAGACTCTATTGGACAAGAGCATGACCCCGCCCATGAGGCGGGGTTTTGTTTTACAGATAACCCCGCTAGTGCGGCACGCATGGCCCCACAGGACAATCGCTCACCCTGTGCTCGCCTGATCTCTCTGTGGCATTGATCTCTGTCGCACCAATCAGCCCTGTCGATTGCGGCTTCTGCCCCCGAGCGACGCGCCCTTCCCCTCCGAAGGAGCCTTCAGGCATTTCCCCATAACCGCAAGACCGCTTTCTGCACTGCGTTCCCGCGACGTAATATCCGCCATGATTGTCGGACGACGGCCTCATGCTCCCGGTCCGGTCTGACCTTGATAGCAGCCCCTGCGCAGTCATTCGGACAGATTGTGCCAGCTTCCCCCGCGCCATGAACCTTTGCGCTGACGCCTGCACCTCATAGCCACGCAAAGTTTCAGGGCACCCCATATTGCGATTGACTATTACTTGCGCGGTCGCTAGCGAGTAATGAGATCAAGCATTTGTGACTGACACGACCCCATTCCCAGCGTGCCAGCCCCTGTCGGCCATGCGCCACTCCCACAAACGGGCAGGATATGAACCTAGACCGTTTTCTTTGGCCATTACGTCCCACCCGCGCCACGCTGCTGGTTCTGCATCGTTATCTAGGGCTTGCCCTCGCGCCTCTCCTTGTTGTGCTGGGGCTTACTGGGAGCGTAAGCGTGTTTCGTGTCGAACTGGACGGCTTGCTCAACCCAGATCTGTTCACCACCCGGCACCTCGACAATCATCTGCCCCCATCCAGCCTGATCAAGGCAATCGAGACGCGACATCCCGGCCAGTCCCTCATCCTGCTCGATTACCGTCCTGCCCGCTTCGAGACGATCCACGCCTATCTCTCACCGCGCGAAGACGCTCCGGGCAAACCTGTCTGGGACGAAATCTTTATCGATCCTTCCGACGGTCATGAACTGGGTGGGCGTCTCAGCGAAGGATGTTGCCTTGGGCGCCGCGCTCTTTTGCCCTTCATCTACAGGCTGCATTATTCATTGGCTATCGGCCAGACCGGCCTATGGATCGTGGGCCTTGCAGCCTTGATCTGGAGCCTCGATTGCCTCAACGGGCTGCTTCTCACCCTGCCACCCGCCATTGCACCCTGGCGACGGCGCTTCTGGCACGGCTGGCGAAAATCCTGGATGATCGCAGCGCCACGCAACGCCCTGCGACTGCTTTTCGACCTGCATCGCGCTGCGGGATTATGGTTATGGCTACTATTCCTTGGCATGGCGATCAGTGGGGTGGCGCTGGCTCTCGGCCCTCAGATCTTTCAACCCGTGGTCCGCACGATCTTTCCTCTCGCCCCACCCCAACCCGAAATACCCCTGCCCGGCGGTCCTCGGATACTCACTATCGAACAGGCTGAAAGCCGCGCTCATGACTGGGTGACGACGCATGGATGGCAGGCCAGGCCGGCAGCCCTGATGCTGACACATGCCCCTGATACCGTGATGTTCTACCTCTTCAGCGAGACGGATCGCTTTCCCGCCGGGTTCGGCAGTCCGCTTGTCACGGTAGACCTGCAAAGCGGTGCAACAAAACTGGCCTCGATGCCCCCCCATGGCCGGCTTGGTGACATGATCCTGCAAATACAGGATCCTTTTCATAGCGGACGGATCGCAGGTCTGCCGGGACGTATCCTCGTCTGTCTGAGTGGCATCGTGACGGCCATTCTGGCCATGACGGGCGTTCTCATCTGGTCCGGCAAACGACGCGCCCGAGCCCAATCTGCGGCGCAGGATGTTCGTCAGAAACGTGTCCTCAGGTAACCGCCCTTCGCTCAGGAAACCTGTTTGATGTGCGATGCAGGCGCATCATCCACATCACGCTTCGTCGGCATCATAGGTTTCATCTGACAATATTTCTATCGAGAGCACCCCGGGATTCAGGCTTTCCTGTTCACCCAGTGACAGAAGGGCGTTCCCCGAAGTCCAGCGTACCGCCGCAGAGGGCATTTCGCACCATCCTGCCTGATCCAGGCTATCGAGATGATGAGTGATCCGGGTCGTCCGGTTGGAATCGAAAAAGGTGATCGTGCCAACAAGGACACCGCGCGACGGCCCGGTTTCACTTTCTTTAGCCCAGGCAGGCTGACAGAGTCGGGATACCAGCCGTACGGCCGCAACCTGAGCCGGCACCATGAACACCCATACTCTACCGTTCCTTCGGGCAACTCTGATGCGTCGTCCTCTTTCATCTACCAGATGAAGACCAGGATCATCGGAACAAGTCAGGACCAGGCTCCCTGAACAGATTGAAGCCACGCGACACAGTGCATACGGAACGGCTTTCAGTATCCGGTACACACATCCTGACGATCATGCGGGTGCTCAACCGCTCGTTCGTGAAGATGTAACACAAAGCGAACTCTCTACTCGTTAAAATCCGTATGGGCCATACCCCGGCGGCAAGCTTTGAACGACAAATAGAGGCGAAAGGTCTGTCCGTAAGCCGGTCATGAATGAATGATGCCTGCGCTGTGATGAATGAAGACGGAATAATCTGATGATCGCCGGTCTGACGTGTCATCAGGCCTGAAACCGGGGTTCTCTGGATTGACCATGGAGAAAGCCCGACAGGAAGCGTGATCGATCCAGCACAGAGATACGTTCACAAACGATTGAGCGCCCCGTTTTTCAAGGAACAACGGAGGGGGGTTCGGAATTTCATCACGGACCCGTGAAAACAGAACGACGGTCGTTCGACATCAAGGAGCCAGACCATGCCAGAGCAGATCCCTCCCCAATCTCAATCCCATCAGCCCGGTATAGAGCGCGACATGCGCCCCCTCGCCATCCATATCCGCGAGGGTTATCGTGGCAGTGGCAAGCTTTCGGGCAAGACAGCGCTGATCAGCGGGGCTGACAGCGGCATCGGCCGTGCTGCCGCGCTGCATTTCGCCCGCGAAGGGGCCAATGTCGTCATCCTTTACCTTGAGGAACATGAAGACGCGCAGGAGACCGTCAGCCTGATCGAGAAAGAAGGGACCAAGGCGCTTGCCATCGCCGGTGACATACGCTCCAGCGCCTTCTGCAATGACGCTGTGAAACAGACGATCGAGCAATTCGGCAAACTGGATATTCTCGTGAACAATGCTGGCTGGCAGGTGGTCAACCAGGACAGTGCCACCATCACTGATGATGAATGGCAGCGTCATATGGACACCAACATCAACGGCTATTTCTATCTGACGCGCGCGGCCCTTGCCCATCTGGGCGAAGGCAGCGCCATCATCAATACCTCGTCCATCAATGCCTATCGCGGTAGTGCAGGATTGCTGGCCTATTCCACGACGAAGGCCGCTGAGATGGGTTTCACCCGCGCCCTGGCACTCGAACTCGTTTCCAAGGGCATAAGGGTCAATGCGGTCGCGCCAGGACCGGTCTGGACACCACTGCAGCCGGCAAGCTGGGGACCTGTCGACCCGCAGGAAGTCTCCGGGCTGGCCAACTCCGTGCCGATGGACCGATGCGGCGACCCGGCTGAGCTTGGGCCAGCCTATGTCTATCTGGCCAGTGCTGACTCATCCTTCGTGACAGGCCAGACGCTGCATGTGAATGGCGGGACGATCATCAACGGCTGATTTTTCTCCCGAGGGCACGGTGCCTTGGTCGCGCCATGCCCTCACACACGCGGGCTTGATTGGTCGATAACCCTTCCCGTGTTGTGCTGGCGTTTTATATCAATTAATCCAGATATATGGAAACGTCAGAAGCCCTCGCAGCTTTCGCTGCGCTGTCGCAGGCCACGCGCCTTAAGATCATACGTCTGCTCGTGCGTCACGAGCCGGACGGCCTGCGTGTCGGCGAAATTGCGACCCAGCTTGAGCAACCGCAAAACACGATATCAACCCATCTGGCCATTTTGCAGCGTGCGGAGCTCCTCACATCAGAGCGACAAAGCCGTGCGGTCATCTACCGGGCAGCCGTGGGGCAGCTTGCAGAGCTGATGTCGTTTCTGCTGTCGGAATGCTGCACGGGCCACCCTGATCTCGCTTCTCCAGTATTATCCGGGCTGCATCTCTGCACGATGGGCGCGAAGCCAAAAGGCTAAACCCCTCCCCCGATTGCCACCGCACAGGATCTCTTCCCATGCCGGATGCACCGCTCTACGATCCCCGTCATCTCCATCCTGTCGACCAGGACAGGCTTGAGCCTCGTAGCGGCACCACGCACCGGCCGCGCATCCTGCTGCTTTACGGTTCGCTGCGCCAGCGCTCGTTCAGCCGTTTACTTGTGATCGAGGCCTCTCGTATCCTGGAAGCGCTCGGGGCGGAAACGCGGATTTTCGATCCGGCAGAGCTCCCCATGGTCGATTCCGTGACGGATGACCATCCCAAGGTACAGGAATTGCGCCGCCTTTCCCTGTGGTCGGAAGGTCAGGTCTGGTGCAGCCCCGAACGCCACGGCACATTGACGGCTGTTTTCAAGAACCAGATTGACTGGCTCCCGCTCGAAGCCGGTTCCATACGCCCGACACAGGGACGAACACTCGCTGTCATGCAGGTTTGCGGCGGTTCGCAGAGCTTCAACACAGTCAATGCCCTACGCATTCTGGGCCGCTGGATGCGTATGATCACCATACCCAATCAATCCAGCGTTCCCATGGCCTATAAACAGTTCGACGAGAATGACCGGATGATCCCCTCGTCATTCCATGACCGGCTGGTTGATGTCATGGATGAACTCGTCAAGTTCACCCTGCTGACCCGCGACCGTGCCGATTATCTCGTTGACCGCTATAGTGAACGCAAGGCCGCCTTCGAACTACCGCGCAGCCTGTAATGGGCTTCACTCCATCCGGCGGGGCGACCCGTCACAGCCTTGGCTCTTCTCCCAGGCAGCAAGCAACCCTTCGTGACTCTGCCCGATGACGGAGGCCAGATCACGGTCGTACAGACTGTCTTCAACGTCGGAAGAGAAGATTTCGACCGTGCAGGCACCGCGATAGCCGGCGTCATAGGTTGCCTGCATCAGCGCCCCAATCGGAATGGCCCCCTGACCGGGAATGAGACGGTCCATACCGGAACGGGGCGTGCGCCAGTCACTGGCCTGCACAACCAGGATTGCCGTGCCTGCCCGTCTGATTGCTCCGGCACAATCGGGCTGTTGCCAGATGTTCCAGTAATCCAGGCAGAGCCCACATGAGGGATGCCCAACGGCCTCTATAACGTCCAACGCCTGATCAATGGTCCAGATGGCCGTCTCGACATTGATCGAGACGGGGTTGAGTGGCTCGATGGCGAGTTTGACTCCCAGATCGGCCGCGAGCGGAGCGAGGGTGCGCAGATGTTTTTGCGTCTCGTCCAGGCAGCGTTGCATATCGCCTTTGGGTGGTGCGCCGGTATTCATGACAAATGACGCACCCTCGGCATAGGGTGCGAGGCGCTTCAGACTCTCCGCAAAGGCCGCCACACGCGCCTGTGTCGCCTGCGGCTCAGGTGCCATCTGACTGCCGAAAAACGTGCGTATCGCCGGTTGCACAGCACTGATGGCAAGCCCGGCTGCCTTCGCCATTTCCATTTGTCGGGGGGCGTTATCCGCATCGAGCTTGGCTTCGCAGATCTCGATCGCTTGAACGCCAAGGCGCGCATAAGTCTCGACATCCTGTTCGAATGACCACGGCTGGGTGGTGAATTGATTCATGCCGAAGGCGAAAGGGAAAGGGCTCATCGGTCGAGAAACTCCAGCACGGCCTGATTGAATTTCTCTGTTTCATCAATGAAGAGCATATGAGAGCTGTTCTCGAAATGGAGCACGTCACAATTCGGCATGTTCTCCGCCACCCAGGCAGGGCCTTCGGGCACGAGTACGGCATCCTTGCGGGCGACCATCATCAGCGCAGGCAGATCGATATGGGGCAAAAGGTCGCGCCAGTCATGCACTGTGTGGTCCGCCATCATTGCGGCGCGCGCATGAGCAGGGCTTTTGGCCATTTCAGCCAGGAGCATGGTGCGCTCGTCATGCGACAAGCTGGTGGCCAGACAATCCGCAAGATTTTGCTGGTCAAACGCCTCTGGCGTCAGGGTCAGTTTCTGGATCGTTTCAGCCAGTCCGGCCTGATCGTAACAGGCGGCATGACCGTATTTCCATTCAGCGGAGAAATACTGACGCGGCGTTTGCTGCACAAAAATGGCGTTACGAAGATGCGCCTTGCCGAATAGCTCGAGATACGACCAGATGATCGGGCAGCCTATGGACCAGCCCAGAACCGTTACATCATCAAGCTCAAGCTGCGCGATCAGGTCGCGCAGATCCGCTGCGAGGCGGGGGATACGGTAGGAGTGGTCCGGCTTGCCAGACTCGCCATGCCCGCGCAGGTCGAGTGTGATGACACGGGCTTTTTCAGCCAGTGCCGGAATATTGCGATGAAAGAACCGACCCGAAAATGTCCAGCCATGAATCATGATCAGCGGGCGCCCGCTGCCCTGTTCCTCATAATGAAGGGTCGTTCCGTCACTGGCAGTAATTTTGGGCAAAGGCCGTTTCTCCGGATGAGGCGGCATACAGAATACCGCCATTGCTTCGAACTCACATGGCTGGGCAAGCGTCTGGAGACGGGATCAGGTTTCATGAAACGATCGTCACGCAACAGCACGAAAACCTGCACGTTCCCACGCGTTCTGATGGATCGCTCATCGAAGGAAAAACGTCATGGCCCGTGGAAAGGGGCGCATTCCTCCCCGGCCAGACAAGGCAGATCTGCCTGAGAAAATATGCCCCATGTGCCACCGTCCTTTCTCTTGGCGCAAGAAATGGGCTCGTGACTGGGATCAGGTGCGTTATTGTTCGGAACGCTGCCGTCGCAATGACGGCAACGGGTCACCTGACATACGCCCTGAGTGATGCCATTCCTGGACGTCAGTGCAACCGACTCGCTGTTTCTCGTCGACAGGGGTGTCAGATCCTAGGGCTGGATACCCAAACATCCAGAAAGCCAGGTTCATCCATCCGAAGGCATCGACTTGTGACGGGTAGTGCCAATGCGAGAGGTATGCGGGTGAAAACAGGATCCGAACGCATATCGTGCGCGGCGGCCTCATCTTCCAGCGCTGTCCGGGGGGATTACTGCTCCCCTTTGCCCCGCAGTGTGGCCGAGCCAACCTGTATGGGACCTTTGTGCCGTGTCGGCGCTGACTGGTCTTTTGACACAAAAAAACCCGCCCTCTTGCGAGAGCGGGTTTTTCCGAAACATCCCGCATAAGCGGATCGATCCCTGCGGGGCCGAAGCCCCGAAGTATCAGCGCTTCGAGAACTGGAACGAACGACGAGCCTTGGCGCGACCGTACTTCTTACGCTCGACGACGCGGCTGTCGCGGGTCAGGAAGCCTGCAACCTTCAGAATGCCACGCAGAGCGGGGTCATAATGGGTCAGGGCGCGCGAGATGCCGTGACGCACTGCACCAGCCTGGCCGGACAGACCGCCGCCCTTGACCGTGCAATACACGTCGAACTGGTTGTAGCGATCCGTCAGCAGGAAGGGCTGCGTGATCAGCATGCGCAGAACCGGACGGGCGAAATACGTCGTGACCGGACGGCCATTGACGATGATGTCACCCTTGCCCGGCTTGACCCATACGCGTGCCGTGGCGTCCTTACGACGACCCGTTGCATAGGAACGGCCCTGTGCATCGCGCTTGACTTCGTGAACCGGAGCAGCCTGCGTGGCAGGAGCGATACCGGCGAGGTCCTGAAGCGTACCTGTGCGCTCTTGAGTTTCAGACATATCTCTCAGGCCTCGATCACATTGAGGGTGTTCTTGCGGTTCATGGACGCAACATCCAGCTTGACCGGCTGCTGGCCTTCATGCGGGTGCTTGTCACCGGCATAGACATACAGATGCTTCATCTGGGCGCGCTGCAGCGGGCCGCGCGTGATCATACGCTCGACTGCCTTCTCGATCACGCTGCCGGGGTTCTTGCCCTCGAGACGCTGCGTGATGGTGCGCTCCTTGATGCCACCGGGATGACCCGTGTGGTAGTGGAACAGCTTCTGGCCCACCTTGTTGCCGGTCAGGACGATCTTCTCGGCGTTGATCACGACGATGTTGTCGCCGCAATCGACATGCGGGGTGTACTGGGGCTTGTGCTTGCCGCGCAGGCGGGTCGCGATGATGGTGGCGAGGCGGCCAAGAACGAGCCCTTCGGCGTCGATCAGGGTCCAGCCTTTCGTCACCTCTGCAGGCTTCAACGAAAGTGTGGTCTTCATGATTCTGACTGATCCAGCAACATGTGTTGGTATTGGGGGCGCCTTATGAGGCGCGCCCACTCGCAGGTCAAGCTTTTTCGACTCTGGCTACCACACCGAAAATGGCCGTTTTCCGCCATTTTTCGCATAACGGTATCATGATACCGCATGAAAAATGCCTGAGATTGTCCCTGTTGCAAAGCCGGACTAACATGCAGCCAGTCGATTGAGGCCGTTTCAAGAGGATGATCTGACGTGAAAAGACCCTTGCTTGCCGCAGGCCTGTGCCTTGTTGTCATCGGTCTGGGTGCTATCGGGGTACGCCACGAATCCAAGGCTGAGTTGCAACGCGCCCTTGCCAGCCTGCGTGCCAACCTGCCGCCCGACTCACGTTTCGAATATGATCAGGCCTATCCGCGCTTTCTCGCACGCGGTGCCGGTTTCGAGAATGCCCGCTTCATCCGCGGTGATATTGTCCTCGCGGCAAGACATCTCACCATCAACAACCCCACCGGTTATCTTGCAACGGGGCTTAGCTTTTCACAGATCCATGCTGATCATGTGACGGTTCAGGGGCCTGTGAGCGGTACCATTGGCGAAGTGACGCTCAAGAAGCTCCTGCTACCGCCCTTCAGCCGCGAGAAACGCGATATCGTCACCCTGCCGCCGGCCTCGCAGATTCATTTTCGTCATGGTCAGATCCATGACATCGCCCTGACCGCATCGAGCGGTTGCACGCTCACGATGGGCTACGCCTCTCTCGATAATTACGGACATGATGATGGCAATGCCGGAAGCCTTCATGAAGGTCATGTGCTTTGCGCAAAAGACAGCCTGGTGGCTGGCCTGTTGTCCCGTAGCACTCACCAGGCAACCGCACCTGTCAGCCTCGATATTACCGACATGCATGAGAGCGGCATACGCTACGCCCGTTATGTCGGTTGGGCGGAGCAATTCAGGGGTGGCACCCTGCCGGCTCACGTCGCGCTTTTGTCCGATGCGCTGGAAACCCCTGCAAGAACCGAAACCAAGGGTCTGTCCTTCTCATTCCTCAACCTGCAACTGACATCGGAGACCAGCGACATGCGCCGCGGGAGAGAAGGCGAGACGATCGAAACACGGGGAGAGACGCGTAATTCCTCTCTCAAGATCAGCCCTGCGTCTCCCCTCTCCCTTGTCCTGCCCCCGGTCATCCACATCAACACGGTCAACCAGACCATGTCCTTCAACACGACCACGCGTGCGGGAATGATCGATCTGACGGCCACCACCCCGAAATCCTTCACGGTCAATGCCCGGCTCGCCATGAACAATCTCGAGAATTACGATGCGGAGCATCTGCCCGCCCTGGTCTCGACCGATCTGACCTACACGGATGAGGGGGGCAATCTCGATGCGCTCCTGACGCGCATCGCCGCCCAGCGCAACATGACCCTTGAGGATCTCAAACCGACGCTCCTCATGTCACTGGCCTTCGTCGTACAGAAGGTCCCGGGGCTGAGTGCGGTCCCCGAATTCGTGCAGTCCCCTACAGGGAAAAGCCTGACGCTCTCCTTCCGACCGCCAGTACCCCTCGATAATTCCAGCATGATCAGAATGATCAAGCCGCTATCGCAGGATCCTGCCATGGCACGGGCCTGGTCATCACCGCCCGTCCTTTCCACGACGCTGCACTGAACATGGCATCACCCATCCATCTGATCGGGGCCAGTGGTCGCTCCGGCTCCGCCATCGCCCGGGCGCTTGCCGCGCAGGGCGACACGGTGATTGCCGTCGTACGGTCCCCGGAAAAACTCGAAAGCGCCCAACGCCGTACGGCGCGCATGGCCGATCTGAACGACGCCTCCGCCCTTGCCAAGGCTCTTGACGGGGCTGTGCGGATCGTCTCGACTGCCCATGCCCGCTTCATTCCTGCCATTCTTGCCGCCGCACCGGCCACTGCCAGCCTGATTGCCCTTGGCAGCACACGAAAATTTACGCGCTGGCCGGACGCGCATGGCAATGGGGTACTGGCTGGGGAATCTGCCCTGCTGGCCTCAGGGCGCAAAGGCATGATCCTGCATCCGACCATGATCTATGGTGCGCAGGGTGAGGACAATGTGCAGCGCCTGGCCAGCCTGCTGAAGCGCCTGCCCGTTATTCCGTTGCCCAATGGCGGGCGCTCTCTGGTGCAGCCTATCTATCAGGATGACGTGACACGCGCGGTTCTTGCCGCGCTGGAACTGGCCGAAACCGGCAGGCTGGCCGGCCCTGAATCGCTCGTCATTGCCGGCCCCAAGGCCGTCACCTACCGACAATTCATCGAGGCGATCCTCAAGGCGGCCGGTCTGGGGCGTCGGCTCTTTCTGCCCCTGCCCGGCCCCTTGCTCGAGGCCCTTGCCCCCCTCGCGGCGAAGCTGCCCGGCTTTCCCACTATAGGGCGCGCCGAGATACGACGCCTGCTCGAGGACAAGGCTTTTCCCGTCCAGCCCATGCAGGACCGGCTGGGAATGACGCCAGTTCCGCTCGAGGTCGGGCTGTCCCGTCTCTTCTCCCCGGCCTCCGAACAGGCCCCCCTCTCCTCTGGAATGCGCCCATGACCCGCTCAATGCCCCAACCCCGCGCCCTGAAAAGCCTGTCCCGCCTAGGCTGCCTGATGCTGGCGATGGTGTCATGCACCACACTGGCGGGCTGCACCGACCCGACAGGGCCGGTTTTCGGTGACTGGTACGGATTCAACCCCCTCCCCACGCCGCAGGGCAATATCTCGATCGAGCTGGTTCTGGATGGCGCCCCAACCGCGACATCGGGCCGCTATCGTCTGCATCGCCAGTCATTCTGGGCAGAAGACATGATGTTCAACCGGGCTGATACGCTTGATGGCACATGGACGCTCAGGGAATATACGGTGGACGGCAAGATCTGGCGCAATGTCTTCCTCAAGGGGCCAGAGCTGCACATCTCACACTACGTGCTGTTGCCCAATGGCTACCTTACCCCTGCGACCGACCAGAACACACCGGATATGGGCGAAGGGGGATGGAAATGCTGCCGTCTGGCACCCCGCGCGCGCAATAGCTTCGGCTATGGGCGCGTCTAGAACCACACCCTAACGACAGGAGTAGCACGCCCATGGCTGACGCCTTCACAATCGGCACCTGGATGACCCGCTCGGGCGTCGGTTTCGGCACGAGCGGTGCACGTGGCCTTGTCTCGGCCATGCGCGATGACGTGTGTTTTGCCTATGTGCTCGGATATCTGCAGCATCTCGGCACACTGGGCGAGTTTATGCCCGGCTGCCATGTTGCTCTGGCGGGCGATCTGCGTCCCAGCACGCCGCGCATCCTTTCCGCATGCGCGGCCGCCATTGAGCATGCAGGCGGTGTGCCGGTCTTTTGCGGCTATGTGCCAACCCCTGCTCTCTGCCTTCATGCCTATACACGCGGCATACCGTCCTTGATGGTGACAGGCAGCCATATTCCCGCTGATCGCAACGGTATAAAATTCAACCGGGCACGAGGGGAATTTCTGAAAGAAGACGAGCCCGGCATGCGGGAGCAAATCGTTGCGCTCCCTGCCGGACTTTTCGACGATCATGGTGCCCTCGTCCAGGGTTTCGCGTTACCGGATCCCATTGATGTTCTGACGCCTTATATCACCCGATATCGCTATTTTTTCGGGGCCGATGCGCTGCGGGGCCTTCGCCTTGGCGTTTATCAGCATTCCGCGGTGGGGAGAGATTGCCTGGTCAGTGTGTGCGAAGCACTTGGCGCCAGGGTGACGCCGCTGGCCCGGTCAGAGACATTCATGCCGGTCGACACCGAAGCGGTTCGCCCCGAGGACGTGGCTCTGGCCAGCACCTGGGCAGCGACAGGGGCTTACGATGCCCTTTTGACGACAGACGGCGATTCCGACCGACCCCTCATTGCGGATCGACAGGGTCAGTGGCTTCGTGGCGATATCCTCGGCATTCTCGCCGCCCGTTATCTCGGGGCACAAGCCGTCGCCACCCCCATCAACAGCAATACCGCCCTTGAAAAAGCCGGGTTTGCTCACGCGATTTACCGCACACGCATTGGCTCACCCTATGTGGTTGCTGCCATGACCCAAGCCGCGCAATCGGGGCTGGCGCCGTCGGTGGGCTATGAGGCCAATGGAGGGTTCCTCCTTGCCACACCGGTCATGCGCCCTACGGCCATAGCTCCCGGCAGTGCGTTTGCCGCTCTGCCAACACGTGATGCGATTCTCCCGATGCTCTGCGCCCTCATGGCTGCGCGCGACCACGGGGATGATCTTGCGGCTCTGGTCGCGACGTTGCCTCAGCGCTACACGTTGAGCGACCGGATCACACCACTGGCAACCGATCGCAGCCTTGAGGCCATCGCGGCCCTGCGCGACTCACTGGCCACCCAACGGCATCTGCCCGCCTTCGCGGCTCTTTGTGGTGACATCGCTCATATCGATGAAACGGATGGCCTACGCCTGACCTTCGTGTCGCAGGATGTCGTGCATTTCCGTCCCTCGGGCAATGCGCCTGAACTACGGCTCTATGCCGAGGCAGCCACCCAGACACAGGCCCATCTTCTTCTCGCAACCGCTCTCACGCTTGCCACCTCTTGGCGCGATTGACCATTAGGGATTAGGGTCGGTGCAACAGACAGCCCGCAAAGCTCTGGAAATCGTGCATCAGAATGTCGCCCGGGCGGGCCCGCCGTAGCTCAGTCTCCGGAGCAATTTAAACTGGATCGAGTCTTGCCTTCTTCATCTCTGACGACCCCTCATCGCATTGTTCCTGTTATCCTCTCCGGTGGCTCGGGGAGTCGCCTCTGGCCGGTGTCCCGCAGCAGCTTCCCCAAACAGTTCTGGCCGCTCCTTACAGACAAGACCCTGCTGCAGGAAACTGCCCTGCGCGGCGTGGCTGCCGGGCTGGAAGCGCCTATTGTGGTGTGCAACGAGTCACATCGCTTCATCATCGCCGAACAGTTGCGGGCGATTGGCATTGATAACGCCAGGATCGTGCTCGAGCCCTCGACGCGAAATTCGGCCCCGGCCATTGCGGCGGCAGCTTTTCTCGTTGCCGAGCACACGCCAGACGCCATTCTCTGGGTCATGGCCGCGGATGCCGCCATCACAGATATGGACGCCCTATTCTCGACACTGGCCATCGCCGCAGAGACCGCAGAAAAGGGCTATGTCACGATATTTGGCGTCGAACCGACCAAACCCGAAACCGGCTATGGCTATATCGAACGCGGTGATGCCCTGGCAGACGTATCGGGCGCCTTCAGTGTCGCGCGTTTCATGGAAAAACCCGATCTGGCAACAGCGACACGGCTCGTTCAGGATCAGCGCTATTCATGGAACTCAGGCATGTTCGTTGCACGTGCCGATATCCTTCTGCGCGAAATCAGCACCTTCGAACCTGATATCTACGCCCATGTCGAAGAGGCTGTCGCAGGCCGTAAATCCGATCTCGACTTCGAACGCCTCGACTCTGAAGCATTCAACCGCTCGCCCGATATCTCCATCGATTACGCGGTCGCTGAACGCACCTCTCATGCCGCCGTCGTGCCGGCACGTTTTGGCTGGTCTGATATCGGCAGCTGGGATGCCCTGTGGGAAATCAGCCCCAAGGACGACGATGGCAATGTGACATCAGGCGATGTGTTCCTGGACGGCACACGCAATTGCTACGTCCGCTCGGATGGGCCGGTGACAACGGTTATGGGGCTGGATGATCTTGTTGTGGTCGTGACAGAAGACGCCGTAATGGTGTCGCATCGGGACCGGGCGCAGGATGTCAAGAAAATGGTCGCCCGTCTGAGCGAGGCAGGCCGTGCCGAAGCCCTGTCGCATAACCGGATGTACCGCCCCTGGGGCTTTTATGAAAGTCTGATCCAGGGCGACCGTTTTCAGGTGAAGCGGATCCATGTCGATCCCGGTCATACCCTCTCCCTGCAAAAGCACTTTCATCGTGCCGAACACTGGGTGGTGGTTGCCGGTACAGCCGTCGTCACACGCGACAGCGATGAGATTATGGTGAGGGAAAACGAGAGCATCTATCTGCCACTTGGATGCACCCATCGTCTCGCCAATCCGGGCCGGATCCCGCTGACACTGATCGAAGTGCAGTCCGGGCCTTATCTGGGTGAGGACGATATCGTTCGTCTTGAGGATGTGTACGCGCGCGCCTGATCCGCAAAACCAGCCTGGCATGCGCCATTGTGTGCCAGGTCATCTGAAAGAGCCGAGATTCAGGTGCGGTGACTGGCTCGCCATTTGGCGTGCTGCCGAATAGTCCAGCAAACTACGTGGAAGCATCGTAGCGCAGGGCGCATACATGAGACACGCGAGCACTCACGGTGCTACTAAAGATCATATTTTGTGGAAAATGCTGGGGCGAATGACGGGACTCGAACCCGCGACCACCGGTACCACAAACCGGCGCTCTACCAACTGAGCTACATCCGCCACACAGCGACGCCCGATTTAGAGAAATGCAGGGCTGTCGTCTAGTCCCTTTATCGAGATTCTTTTCCAGCCTGAGAGGAAACAGGCCATCGACCTGTTCTGGCTAGCGATGCCTCCCGGATATGTTGCTCTGTCCCTCAACGCCCGCAGAGGCACGTTACGCACGAAGCACGCTTGTCGTCCTGCAGGTCGATACCAATCAGGGCAGCATAACTCGCAATCCCGGACACGTATTCCAGACAGCCCCCCTTGCTAAGGGAGACGGCTCTTTCTAGGTTCTGCACATCATTGCCGCGTCGGGCCGGAATACGACGAGACCCTGCTGATCTTTGACTGACGAAAGGAATCGTCCCTTGAACCTCTCGACTTATCGCGCACAGTGGGCTTTCAGCCCGCTGCGCGAGGTGCTGGCTGGCATGGTGGGCACATTTGCGCTCATTCCCGAGGTCATTGCCTTTTCGTATATTGCTGGCGTTTCGCCTGCTGTCTCGCTTTACGCGTCATTTGTCATCAGCGTCGCGATTGCCATTACAGGCGGCCGACCGGGCATGATTTCCGGCGCTGCCGGTTCGGTGGCGCTTGTTGCCGCAGCGCTCGTGCATCATCACGGTATCCAGTATCTGTTTCTGGCCACGCTGATCGCTGGCGCCATGCAGATCGTATTCGGCCTGCTGAAACTGCATGTGCTCATGCGCTTCGTCTCGAAAGAAGTGCAAACCGGCTTCGTCAATGCGCTGGCCATTCTAATTTTCTCGGCGCAGGTGCCGCAGATGCTGCATGTGACATGGCATACTTATGCCCTGATCGCGCTTGGTCTTGCCATTATCTACCTGCTCCCAAAGCTGACAACGGCCATCCCTTCCCCCCTGATCTGTATCGTCGTTCTCACACTCATCACCATCTGGTACCCGATGCCTGTGCATGTGGTGGCTGACCTTGGTGCCCTGCCCACCGGCCTGCCCAGCTTTACCCTGCCGCATGTCCCCCTTACGCTCGAAACATTCGAGATTGTCATGCCCTATGCACTGGCAATGGCCTCGGTGGGTCTGCTCGAATCCCTCATGACTGCGGGTGTGGTGGATGACCACACAGACACCCACGGTGCACCGCGTATGGAATGTACCGGGCTCGGCATTTCCAATATCCTGGTCGGGCTTTTTGGTGGCATCGCAGGTTGTGGCATGATTGGCCAGACGGTCGGCAACCTTCGTTATGGCGGCCGCGGACGCCTCTCCACCTTCACGGCAGGTGCCTTCCTGCTGATCCTGATGGTCCTCCTGCACAGCTATGTTGCGCGCGTTCCCATGGCAGCGCTTGTTGCCATCATGATCATGGTGTCAGCCAGCACCTTCGCATGGGGCTCGCTGCGTGATCTCATGCGCCACCCCAAGCTTTCCAGCCTGGTCATGATCATCACCGTGATTGTCACGGTCACCACGCATGATCTTGCAGCTGGCGTTGCAGTTGGTGTGCTACTGAGCGGCGTTTTCTTTGCCTGGCGGGCCATGGGCATGCTGCGTGTGGAGAGCCGAAAGTCAGCTGAAGCTGATCTGTATCTGGTGCACGGCCAGGTTTTCTTCGCCTCGGCTGACATGCTGTACGATGCGATCGACTTCCAGACAAAAGCGCCAGTGGTCGAGATCAATCTGGCCGATGCGACATTTTGGGATATCACATCGGTCGATATTCTGGAGAAGATCGTCAGCAAGCTGCAGGGCAGATCGATCACCGTTCGCGTCGAGGGACTGCATAGCCGGCGTCATGGCCTGATTGCACAGCAATCAGATGAGCCCCTCCTCTCGATGTGACCCCTGCAAACGCTGCGCCAGAGCCTTGCGCTCTGGCGGCCTGAGCAGATCGGCAAGAGTCTGCCCGTCCAGAACCGCCATGAATGCATCCAGCGCTTCCCCGAGAAGGCCCTGAAGGCGACAGGCGCCAGTGAGCAGACAATTCTGACCCGTCTGGAAACAGGCCACCAGAGCCATGTCCTCCTCGGTGAAGCGAACAAGTTCTCCAAGATTGATTTCGACTGGTGGGCGGCCGAGTACGAGACCGCCACCACGGCCACGCATCGTCTTCACAAAGCCACCCTGCCCAAGACGATGCACAATCTTGACGAGATGGTTTTCTGAAATGCCGTAACGCTGTGCGATCTCATTGATCGACACCCGACGATCCTGGTTGAGGCCGAGATACAGCAATGTCCTCAGAGCATAATCCGTGTGAAGGGTCAGACGCATATGTGAAGATATATCATGTTTACATCTTTCATGCATTAGCCCTAAAAGATGTGCGCATAATACACCTTTTAGGGAATCGAATGATGATTGCACCGCTCAAATCCGGCACACCAGCCATCGTGAAAGCGACGATCCCGGCACTGGAAGCCCACGGCGTGACAATTACCAAAACCATGTATGGCTCCCTGATGCGTGACCCATCCATTGCGGCCATGTTCAATCAGACCGATCAGGCCAATGGCCGTCAGCCCCACGCTCTTGCAGCCGCCGTACTGGCCTATGCACGCCATATCGAACATCCTGAAAAGCTTGAGGCTGCCCTGCGACTCATCATCGAGCGTCATGTCGCCGTGATGGTAAAACCAGAGCAGTACCCGGTGGTTGGCGAGGCGCTGCTTGGCGCTATCAAAACTGTCCTGGGAGATGCAGCAACACCTGAAATCCTGGATGCTTGGGCTGACGCCTATCGCTTTCTGGCCGAGGTGCTCATCGCACGCGAAGCCGAAACCTATGAGGAACGCGCTGCCCTTCCTGGCGGGTGGCGTGACTGGCGCGCATTCCGTGTTGCGTCACGCTTTGAGGAAAACGACAGGATCACATCCTTCTGGCTGGTGCCGGTCGATGGCAAACCGGTTCTTCGTCACGAGCCAGGTCAGTTCCTGACTTTTCGCCTTGAGCGCGATGGGCTCTCAACAAGGCGCAGCTACAGCATTTCCAGCGCTCCGGATTCGGGTGGATACCGCATTTCCGTCAAGCACGACCCAAAGGGCAAGGTCTCGTCCTGGTTTCATGCCTTCGTCAAGGAGGGAGATGTGCTTGATGTGGCACCTCCAGCCGGGGATTTCACCCTTGCCCGAAGCGGATCATCGCCAGTGGTTCTGGTGAGCGCGGGCGTGGGTATCACGCCATTCATGAGCATGATTCTTGCGGCTCTTGACGGTTGCAAGAGCCCGCCGATGAGGCTCATTCATGGTGATCATGATTTTGGTCGTATGCCATTCCGCGCAGCTTTTATCGACGCTGCGTCCAGACCGGAAACATGTCGTATCGACCTGTTCAGCAGTACGGGAGAGGGAAACAGCCTGCCGGTGCCGGGCCATCAGGGGCGTATCTCGGCCCAATGGGTCTTTGATCACATGGAACCAGACGCGCATGTTTTCCTGTGCGGCCCACGG
This sequence comes from Asaia bogorensis, assembly GCF_900465345.1. GTDB lineage: Bacteria > Pseudomonadota > Alphaproteobacteria > Acetobacterales > Acetobacteraceae > Asaia > Asaia bogorensis_A. The sequence goes on from NZ_UEGO01000004.1 coordinate 183,431, forward strand.
AGCTTTCAGCGAGATCTGATCGGTGGCCTACGCCAGCTCGGTATTCCGAGCGCACACCTGCACCATGAGTTTTTTGGATCGGACGAACCACTCCCTGCCTGAGAAATCATGGCTGTGCTGCGATACGAAATTATCGTAGCACAGCCATATCTTTTCAGTAATTATTCTATAAAGAACGACCAGGTTTATTTTGTAATCATGATAAATATCATGCGTATATGATATAAAAAGACTATTTTCCAAACATAAATAGCAAATTTTATTGTGTATTTTATTCTTAAGTTATAGTTGTGATTCCATTAAATAGCTACACCCTGTTGATATAGTAATTATTTACCATTTATATACACTTTTGCATAATAGAAATATTTTATTACTTTATTTTGCTTAGTATCTCCGATACCTACTCCCCATTGCTTTCGGGGGAAGGATGTGATGGCGGTTATCTTCGAGGGTGACGATCTGGTCGTTCACGAATCTGAGGGTGGCAGTCAATACGCCGTCATAACATTTGGTGCTGCTGACCAATGCCACCGTGCCACAGAAGAGTTTTTCGCTGAAAAGCCACTTCATATTGGCAACATCCGCAGCATAGGCGTCACGACCAAGAAAATGCATTGGTTCAGATCGCCGGAAGCGGAGCGGGTCATCGCGCTGATCAATGCGCGCCTTGACACAATAGAAAACAGGATCGTTTTCGGATATTCCATGGGCGCTCACCCGGCTCTGAGTTGGTCAAAAAAACTCAAAGCGAAAACCGTGTTTTCCATGGCGCCAAAATATTCTTTGGATCCGGCCATTTGCAACGTCGATCAGGGCTATATCGACCGATATTTCTGCGATGAACTACGTGGGATGTCCATTGATGCTGACGATGTTGGGGGTCGCGTATTCATCGTGCACGATCCCGATCACGAACACGACACATATCATGCAGGCCTGATTGCAGAAAAAATCGCAAAACACGATGTCACTCTGATTCCGAGCTTTTACTCAGATCATTTCATCCCGCGGGCATTCACAGGACGGCACAAGTTTTTCCGCTTGATCAATGCGCTTGCTGAGGGCACGAATGCACAGGTTCGCGAGGTTTTCACCAAAGAGCGTCGCACGAGCCTCAACAATGTTGAGGCGCTTTTTCTGCGAAACATCCATCATCGGCCGGATCTGTCATACCGCACCCTTCTGGCTCCGGCGATATTTGCCCACGATAACCTCAAGCCACTTTTGGGCAGGGCATTCGATATAGGTCGCCTTTCCCACCGTCTCTCTGAGCGTGGCCGGTTGGATGCAGCGTCAATCTGCCGCAATCTTCCCCTGAACTATGCGCGCTATGGCAAGGAGATTGAACGGTCAACTCTCATCGAATGGGGAATGAAACGGCCAGTTACAGCGCCATTGGGCTTTCACGGACATCTCTTGTGCTATGATATCCCCAATCGCACATTTATCGGCGCCGATCTTCTTGGAGGCGCTGCACTGCATCGCCCCGTTACGGTAAGGCGCTTTGGTGGGCACCTGTTTCTCGAAATCAGGATCGGAGACGAAACGCTTTATCTCTACGAGAAAGAAGGTTTGATCCTGTCCTCAAATGAGCCGCGTGTCTCCGGCTTTCAACTCGTAAAGAGTGCGCGTAATCCACATCACCTAATCAAATCCCGACTAGGTAACCTCTGCTCCCACCCCAACGGGACCTATGATCTGGACTCGACAAATGCGCTGGAGTGGGAGGAGTTCGCAATTCCTTCCGAGCTATCCACCTGAACGATATCCGCTCCGGTATTCGACTCCAGTAGTGACTGATCGGACTCGTCATCGGACGAGCGGGCCATAAGGCAGGAAGTTTGACCTTCCTGCCACCATCCCCAGAAATTGCGAGGCAATTTCAGGGCTTTGGCCAACCCGTCGCCGGGCGATCGAAATGAGATAGGAGATCCTGATCAGGAATGTTGGTGAGGTCCTTGCTCTCACTCTTGATCAGCTTCTTGCTGGTCGCCTTGGACAGATGCTCGCGTATGTCATGAAGCACATGAGGTGCAGCCGCAAGCACAAGCCCTTCAAGAGCAGGGTTGTCGTTCAGTGCCGTCTCGATTTCATCTGCAATCTGTCTGGCGAAACGCTCCTTGACCTGCACTTTCGGATCCGAACGCGGCTCTTTTATCGAGGCGACATCACCCGCTGCGTCCGTTGCCTTGTCGTGGGCTCCAAAGCGCTGGATCGTACGCATCTGCTGGCCATCATAGCGCAGAAAGCGTGCCTTTTCTCCATCGCAGACTGCATAAAGTACTGGATCCTGAACAGCCATAAAACCTCTCCTGTATTCACGAATAATGAACGCAAGCTGGTAAAATCGGTTTCTGCTCACACAGATACTTGAAGGATGCTCAGAACGACAAGGCCAAGGCGTCGCGGATCATCTGCCAGGAGGCGCGGTCAGGTGCGTAGAGCAAGCCTCTTCCTGGCACAGCGGGATGATAGGGCACATCGTTCAGACGCGCGCCATAAGCCCCGGCTTCGTGCATAAGCAGCCAACCCGGACAATGATCCCACAGGCACGTGCGACTGTAAGCCAGCACATGCCCGTGCCCCCCTGCCACCAGGCGATATTCATGAGCGGCACAGCGCAAATCCCATAATCCGGTCATGGAACGCAGCGCCTGATCCGCGCGCTCCGTGTCACCCATGGGCAGTGTGCGCCAAGCGATCTTGCCGGTCACATCCTCGATACGGGAAAAAGGTCGTGCCGCCTGCATCGGATGGATTGCCCCGCAAGGATCCTCCGTCCATGCGCCCTCGCCCATCAAGGCAAGGGCAGAACTGCCTGTAACGGGGTCATGAATGACACTCGCCACCGGCACGCCATGCTCGAGAACGGCCATCATCACGCCAAAAACCGGCAAGCCGGCGGCGTAATTGGCTGTGCCATCAATAGGATCGATGGTCACACATAGCGGGGCTCTACCGGCTTGTTCGATCAGGGCCGGTTGGGTGCAGCATCGCTCTTCGCCAATCAGGACAGCCTCAGGCAACAGGCGCGCCAGCTCCCCCGCAATAAACTCTTCCGAGAGGATATCCGCAATCGTCACCAGATCGGAAGGGGACGATTTCGTCCGTATGTCAGCTTCGGACAAACGACCAAAACGTGGCATGATGATCCGTGTCGCCGCATCACGGGCGATCACGGATATATCCTCCAGCACCGCCCGCGTCACGGTGCGTGTCCGCACCGGTGTCATGATCGCCTCACCCTCGCTCAATCGTTCCTCCCTGGGACAGACCGTTATCCTCCCTCAATCCAGTATCAGGAGGATTTCAGGCAGATACAAGGCAATCCGGGTAGAGTTGGCCGAAGCGTGACCGGTCCTGCTCGAACAGCCGGACATCGAGCGTGATCTCGGTTTCCCGGTCCAGACGTTCCAGCACCTCGCCATGCTCATAGAGCCATGCCAGCGCAGCACCATTGCTGATATCGAGGCTCACACGTGTCAGGCTCATCGACGCCGTCATATGCTGATCGAGCATCGAATAAAGATTGGGCAGCCCCTCGCCTGTCATGGCCGATATGGCCACACAACCGGGATGGCGGGGCACAGCCTCGATACCGCCCATGAGGTCGGCCTTGTTCAGAACCTCGATGGTTCGCTCGGGCCAGTTTTCATCCAGCATGCCATCGCGCACCATGCCATCCAGCACGTTGATGACATCAGCACGCTGGGCGGCACTATCCGGGTGAGCAATATCGCGCACGTGGAGGATGATATCAGCCTCGGCCACTTCTTCGAGTGTCGCACGAAAGGCCGCAACCAGCTCGGTAGGCAATTCACTGATGAATCCGACCGTATCGGACAGAATGACCCTGCGCCCTGACGGCAGACGCAAACCCCGCATGGTCGGATCCAGCGTCGCAAAAAGCTGATCCTGCGCATGCACGGCGGAGCCGGTCAGCGCATTGAACAGTGTCGATTTGCCTGCGTTGGTGTAGCCCACCAGAGCGACCACCGGGAAGGGCACTTTCTTGCGGGCGGAGCGATGCAGGCCACGCGTGCGGCGTACCTGATCGAGATCCTTGCGCAATCTGACCAGCCGCTCGTCGATCATGCGACGGTCAGCCTCGATCTGGGTTTCACCCGGACCGCCAAGAAAGCCGAAACCACCCCGCTGACGCTCAAGATGGGTCCATAGCCTGACGAGACGGGAACGCTGATATTCCAGATGCGCCAGTTCTACCTGCAATACACCCTCACGGGTGGCTGCGCGTGCGCCGAAGATATCCAGAATCAGCCCGGTGCGATCGAGTACCTTGCAGTCCAGCGCCTTCTCGAGATTGCGCTGCTGGCCGGGTGAGAGTTTCGCGTCCACGATCATGACCTTGACGTCATTCTCGTGCACCAGCTCGGCCAGCTGCTCAACCTGTCCCTTGCCGAAAAGGGTCGCAGGGCGAACCGCGCGAATCGCCAGAACGGCCTGCCTGACGACAACGAGACCGATGGAAGACGTCAGCCCGACAGCCTCTTCAAGACGGGCCTCCGCAGCGCGGAACTCGTCATTGGGTGTCGGGCGCGCCCAGGGTAGAATGACCGCAGCGCGTGTCGCGGGGGGTGTCGTACTTGTCGTCACTGACACGTCTTGGGGAAACTCCAGTCCTTAAAGGCTCAACTCGCCATCCTGAGCAAAAAGCGCCAGGGGAGCGACAGGCATGATCGTGCTTACCGCATGCTTGTAGACAAGCTGGGTGTGGCCGTCACGACGCAGAATGATCGTCTCATGATCAAACTGGGGAATGACACCCTGCAGTTTCACGCCATTGACAAGAAAAACAGTCACCGGAAGCGCATGTTCCTGCAGATGCTGGAGGAACAGGGATTGTACGGTTTCACCCTCCTGAAATTCGGCAAAAGGGGGGGTCTGGGGCGACGGGGTGGGATTTGCTCTGGCCAAGATTGCTCTTCTTCTTTTCAGGTGTTTGCAGGGGCCCCTGTTCGGGGGGCCGGGAGACAACGCGTGAAACAGGCTCCCGGCTTTATGGCCCCTACCTTATCTTTATTGAGATAGGGTTTCCAGACTCACAAGGTCCGGTCTTCCGGTGTCACACCAAGCTGCTTGAGCTTGCGATGAAGGGCGCTACGCTCCATCCCGACGAAATTTGCTGTTCGGCTGATGTTGCCGCCAAAACGCAGGAGCTGCACTTGCAGATATTGCGTTTCAAACAGGTCACGTGCCTCACGCAGGGGCAGCGCCATGACATCCGCCCCGGCATCGAGACGGGTCATGGACGGCGCACCCTGGCTGACCGTGCTGGGCAGCATATCCGCACGAATGAAATCCTGACCATTGGGCATCATGATCAGCAGGCGCTCCATCAGGTTGCGCAGCTCCCTGATATTCCCCGGCCATTCATAGGATTGCAGTGCAGCCAGCGCATCAACCGACAGCTCGCGCGGCGCAAGACCGGCATTCTCGGCGTAACGGCGCAGGAAATGCTGTGCGAGTGCAGGAATATCCTCACGACGCTCGCGCAGCGAAGGCAGACGCAGCGGCACCACGGCAAGACGATAATAAAGATCCTCACGAAACCGTCCCAGGGTGATTTCGCCCTGAAGGTCGCGGTTTGTGGTGGCGATCACACGTACATCCACCTTGACCCGGGTCGAGCCACCCAGGCGCTCAAATGTCTGGTCCTGAAGTGCACGTACGATCTTGCCCTGGGTTTCCAGCGGCATGTCTGCCACTTCGTCCAGCAGCAGCGTTCCCTTGTGAGCCCGCTCCAGCACGCCGGTGCGGCGCATCACGCCATCAGATTGCCCTTCAATTCCGAACAGTTCTTCTTCGAATCGACTGGGGGCAAGCGTAGCACAATTGAGCGCGATGAAAGGCCCTGTACCACGGCGTGACCGCGCATGAACCATCCGCGCCGCAATTTCCTTGCCAGACCCGGCAGGCCCTGTGATCAGCACGCGTGAATTGGTGGGCGCCACACGCTCAATCTGCCCCCGCACGGCGCTTATGCCGGGGCCGTCACCGAAAAGCAGGGTCTCATTTCCCGAGCGCAGGCGCAGCTCGGCGTTCTCACGCTCCAGACGCGCGGCTTCCAGTGCGCGCTGGACAACGACAATCAGACGATCAGCCTGAAAGGGCTTCTCGATAAAATCATAGGCACCGTGCTGAAGGCTCGAAACGGCGGTCTCGATCGTTCCGTGGCCGGAAATCATGACGACCGGCAGTCCCGGTTCCTCAGCCTTGATCGTCTTGAGCAGATCGATGCCGTCGAGACGCGACCCCTGCAACCAGATATCGAGAATGACCAGAGACGGACGACGGGCCCGGAACGCCGCCAGAGCCTGATCCGAATTGGCGGCAACCCGCGTCTCATATCCTTCATCACGAAGGAGTCCCTCGATGAGAAGCCGGATATCCGGCTCGTCATCGACGATCAGGATTTCATGCTCCATGCGCATTCCTCATCAGAAGTTCATTGCTCCCTGCTCGTCTGGACCGCAAGGCCGGGTTGCGCGTCATACATCTCGCGCACAGGCAAGGTAAGCGTCGAGACGGTTCCACGTCCGTCCGGTCTATCCTCCAGCCTGATTCCACCTGCGTGATCCTCCATGATCTTCTTGACGATGGCGAGCCCCAGCCCCGTCCCTTTCGGTTTGTGCGTGATATACGGTTCCGTCAAGCGGTGGCGGTCAACAGAAGGCAAACCGATGCCGTCGTCAATGACCTGCACAATGGCTTCGCCCCCCGCAACTCCCAAAACGACGCGGATCTGTCCCTGAGTCGACCGCCGCTCCGCGTTTGCCTCGGCGGGGTCATATGGCTGGTCGGGCTCGCCCCGTTCCTCCCGTTCCTTTGCCGCCATGGCAACAGCATCTGCTGCATTTTGCAAAAGATTGGTAAGAGCCTGCCCTATCAGTCGTCGGTCACAATGCACAAACGGCCCACGCGACGGTACATCAGCCGTATCATAGACAATCTCGGGATGGGCGTTGCGCTGGAGAACCAGAGCCTCGCGCACCAGACGCGCCAGATCCTCATCTTTCAGAACGGGTTGCGGCATACGGGCAAAAGACGAGAATTCATCCACCATACGCCCGATATCGCCAACATGACGCACGATGGTATCCACGCATTGACCAAATGTTTCCGGATCGGAACTGATCTCGCGCAGGAAGCGACGCTTCAACCGCTCTGCCGAGAGCTGGATGGGCGTCAGTGGATTCTTGATTTCATGAGCGATGCGTCGGGCCACGTCGGCCCATGCTGCCTTGCGCTGGGCCGCCAGAAGCGCCGTGATATCATCAAACGTGACAACATAGCCTGTCGAATCATCGCTTCGTTGCTCACCCACCACACGCACCAGAAGCGTGCGACCGGATGTACCCACGCTGGGACCATCGCCAAGCACAGCCCCTCTCTCAGCGACATCAATCTGGATTTCCGCGGTGTGCGCCTCTCCGGGCTCTGCCCGCGCCTGATCGAGCATGGTGCCGAATTCCGGCACAACATCGCGCAGGGCCTGCCCCTTGCCACTGTCCAGGTCACGCTGGAGCAGTCTGGAGGCCGCGCGATTGGGTAATTCGATCACCTGATGCGCATCGAGACCAATCACGCCGGCCGACACACCGGACAGAACCGTTTCGGTGAAGCGACGCCGCTCATCAATCTGCTCATAAGCTTCCATCAGCTCGGTACGCTGGGTCGAAAGCTGATCGGTCATGCGGTTGAAAGCACGAGACAGGGTGCCAACCTCATCATCACGCCGGGCGTCGCGGGCACGCGCTTCAGGCACACGCACACTCAGATCACCCTCGCTCACCCGTCGCGCCGCAAGGATCAGGAGGCCGAGAGGCTGGGTAATCTGCTTGGCCAGAACCAGCCCCGTCAGCATGCCGATGCTGAGCACCAGCAGGCCCAGCAGCGCAAAGATCAGCGCAAAGCTCACCTGTATGGCCGAACGATGCGCATCGAGACGCTGATATTCCGAAACGACCGCATCGGTATGGCGCATATGCTCAAGAATCTTGGCATCGACCGGGCGTGTGATGACCAGCATCAGCCCGGAACTTGGCCCAAGGCTGACGACAGCGCGCACAGTACGTTCATCCGGACTATCGAGAATCGCCACGTCATTGGTGCGCGCCAGTGTCGTGGCATCCTTGGGCGGCAGGGCCATCTGCTTGCCCTGCAATGCCGCCAGCCCGCCCGACGCCACCACCTTGTTGGTGTAGGAATCGAACACCACGGCCTCGTTCAGGCCGCGTTCAGTGGCTTCCACATCCAGCATCATCCCGAGCTGACCCGGATCACGCATTAGATCCACGCCATGGCGATACATCTCGTCATTATTGGCGGTGATGATGATATTTGCGAGGGCAAAGGCCTCGGTGCGGATGTTGTCGTTATGCTCCTGCAGATAGCCTGCCGCCACGTCACGCGCTTCGGTCAACGCCGTGTTCACACGGTTGGAAAACCAGATCTGGATTCCGAAATGGAAGAACAGGGCTGCAAGCCCCCCGATCACCACAGTTGGGGCCACAGCGACCACGCCGAAAAGCGTAATCAGCCTGACATGGAGCCGCGCCCCTGCCAGACCGGTACGGCGCTCGGCGAGCATGCGCCCGACGCGCATGATGACAGCCGCCCCCAGAAGAAGCAGCACCACGAAATCGAGCAGGAACACGACGGATTCGATCTGGGGCCGGTAAGCAAAGGAAAGGCCACGCGCCAGAACAACAAATGTCGTGATCAGCAGGACCAGCGCCGCGCAGGCCAGAACCATTGCCGTCTTGAGACGGCTGACACGCCGTATAACCCGCAGGAAGGCGGAATCGTGCTCTGTCTGCGATCCGCTCCCGGGCATAGTATCATCCGGGAAGGGGTCGGACACATGCGTGATTACGGGCTTGTCCCTGTCTGTCATGACCGTGTGCGCCCTGTCTCGATGCCTAAAAGCTGCAGCCGCTTACGCAGCGTATTGCGATTGATCCCCAGAAGGGCGGCCGCCCTGATCTGGTTGCCCTCTGTCGCCCTGAGTACGAGACGGAACAAAGGTCGCTCGACTTCTGCCAGCACGCGGGCATGAAGCGACCCCTGAACATCGCTTTCAAGATCGAGCATGGAGGGAAGATAACGCGCCAGAAGCCCCTGGAAAGAGGCGGCATCAGCCGTTGTGTCCACCCGATGCAACGCAGCAAGACGCGACGCCGTCACAACCCCGCCCGCTCTGGATTGCGCAGCGTGAGACAAAAGCTGACATATCTGGCGGAAATTGCCGGGCCAGTCCTGCTGGGCTAGCCAGGCGGCACAATCCGGATGAAAAACCGCCTCTCCGCCATTCTGTTCGGCCCAGACGGCACAAAGCGCGCCCATATCGTCATGACGCTCCCGCATGGCAGGAACGGTGACACAGTGTCGGCTCAGAAGAGTCGCCAGGGCCTCATCCATGCGGCGATCCTGCACAAGGCGCGCAGGCGTCCATGTACTGGTGCAGATCACCACCGGGCGTTCATTGGCCGGTTTATTGCACAACAGCAAAAGTAGGCTGGCTTGCAGGCCTGGCTCGACAAGGCCGATCTCACCGATGAACAGGCACCCGGCCTGATCCGCCAGAGCCTCTTCAAAGGAAAGGCGATCAATGACCGGCACGAAGCGCCCCGGCCGGGCAGACTGCACCCAAAGATAACGTGCAGCTCTTGTTCGGCCGCTGCCTGCCTCACCACACAGCATGAGCGCGTCGAGCGATGGCAGGCAGGCATCGAGCCGATCTCGCAACTGTCGGACCGCTTCAGACTGCCCGTCAAAACCAAGACTCGCCGGTGCAGGATGCTTCAAGGCATGAGGCGCCATGTTCGCCGCGCCTCGGAAATCTGGCTCTGCATTTTCAGAAAGCATGCCGGGAGAGGCGCGATCGTGCGGCATCAGGAGCGCACTGACACGGTTGCGATCATCATGCGCCCGACGAGCCTGCACCGGTAAGGCAAGGCGCGGTCAGATCTTTCTCATTCAGAGAATGCAGAAGTCCGGGATAAAGGGGCGCATCATGATGCAGCGAACGCGTCATTCAGGCAGCTTCTTCAACTGCATCGCCGGAATCGGGGCGCTGATGCGTGGATTCACGGTCGCGTACGACCCCGTTGGCGATCTGCTGGTCATAGAACGCCGTGAGGTGGCCGATCACATCCTGCGCTGTATCCATCTTGTTGATGCTGGCACGAAACGCGGCTGAACCGGGAAGGCCGTGCGAGTACCAGGAGACATGCTTGCGGGCGAGACGAAGGCCGGGACGCTCGCCGAAATGGTCCAGCATCATCCCGTAATGGCGCAGAACAATGGTTTTCTCCGTCTCAAGGTCCGGATCCGGCATGTTCTCGCCCGAACGAAGCGACTGCGCCACCTGCGCCAGAAACCATGGCCGCCCGTAGCAGCCGCGACCGATCATGACGCCATCCGCCCCCGAGGCCGCCAGCGCATCACGGGCATTCTGGATGGAAACGATATCCCCGTTGACGATCACAGGCAGGGAAACGCTCTCCTTCACCGAACGAACGAAATGCCAGTCTGCCGTGCCGTTATAGAACATCTGGCGGGTGCGCCCGTGGACGGTCACAAGGCGAATACCAACATCTTCGGCAATGCGGGCCAGGCGCGGGGCATTAAGCGACTGATGATCCCACCCCATGCGCATCTTCAGCGTTACCGGCACTGAAACAGCCTTGACCGTCGCTTCCAGCAAGGCCGCAGCCTTGACCTCATCACGCATGAGCGCGGATCCGGCAGATTGCCCCACCGCCACTTTTTTCACAGGACAGCCAAAGTTGATGTCAATCAGGTCGGCTCCCTGATCCACGGCAATCTTTGCGGCCTGCGCCATCGCCTCGGGATCACATCCTGCCAGCTGAACGGAGTTGGGGCCGTTCTCGGCGCTGCGCGCCATGCGCAGGGTGTTCTCGTTCTCACGCACCATGGCCCATGAGGCGATCATTTCCGACACCACAAGCCCGGCACCGAGATCACGCGCCAGCTGACGGAAGGGCAGATCCGTAACACCCGACATCGGCGCCAGAATGACCGGCGTCTCGATCACGACACCGCCGCCAAGATCGATCGGGCGTAGTTCAAGGCCGTGGCTCGACCCAGCCACGTCGGAAGAGGAGAGATTGCTCATGATGGACCAAGGATACCGGCGGCCCTTGCGTGAAGCAATCAGAGATCGTCTCTCGTGGCACAGAGAGTCCCTTGCACAACCCGGCTTCTCACGCGTCGGGATCGTTCAGCTTGCCGGGCTTGCCAGCGCTTTGGTCAGACGGGTCAGAGCGGCCTCATCCGCAGGCAGGCCGAAACGCAGCAAGGTTTCATCCCATGCAAAGCGTCGCACCAGTATTCCGGCCTGCGCCAGCCTTTCCCATATCTCCTGGGCATGGGCCGTTCGCCAGAGGCTGAAAAGCAGCGTTCCTCCCACAAATGACAGGCCGGCATCATGCAGGATGTGACGCAGGATTTGCGTCTGATGCGCGAGACGCAGGCCCATCGAGTCGCGCCAGGCCGTGTCCAGCAGCGCCTCTCGCCCGATCTGGCAACCGGCTGTGCTTACGGCCCAAGGGCCCATGATTTCCCGCATGGCCTGAAGCACCGGATGGGTACCCAGCAGAAAGCCAAGACGGACCCCCGCGAGACCATAGGTCTTGCCGAAAGAGCGACAGATAATCAGGGCCCTGTGCGGCAGCAGGGACGCTGCACTGACGGGTTGGAAATCGGCAAAGGCTTCGTCAATGACCAGCACCCCGCCAGCATGGCCGTGACTTTCGGCGAGAAAGGCTATCTCTCCGACGCTCAGACCGTGCCCTGTCGGATTATTGGGCGCGCAGATGATCGTCACGATGTTCCTTCCCGGCATCGGCAGGGATGCACCATGCGGAATGAAGGTGATCGGTACCCCCGCTGCTGCCCAAGCGGTCTCATGCCCGCTATAGGTGGGTGTCAGGATGCGAACACCCTCTACCCTTTGCAGCCGCGAGAGCATGACAGGCAACAACCCGATCAGTATCTGCGTGCCCGGACCCGCCAGCACATGGTCTGGCGACACGCCGTAAGCCTGTGATGCCGCAAGACGCAGCGCCTCTTCCTCCGCGGGATCAGGCAGGCGCGACAGGGCATCCGCCCCGGGCGGGGTGAACGGATAGGCGAACGGATTGATGCCTGTCGAAAGATCAATCAGGGGGGTGGGAGCCTGCGGAAAGCGACGCACCAGCGTGCTCAGCTGGCCCCCATGCGCGGGCCAGGGCGTCATGCTATGATGCCGTTCCTCATGCTTTGCGGTCATCTTGCTCCATGTTCCTTCTCCTGACCCTTTGCGCTCTCGTGACAGAGAGCGTGTTCGGGTATCCGGACGCCCTGTTCCGCCTCATTGGCCACCCGGTAACATGGATTGGCCGGCTGATCACGGCACTGGACAAGGGGCTCAATCCGCTCGATCTCCCCTCCTGCGCGTCATCCCCCCGAGGGCAACGCTCGATCGTCGATATCCGGGCGCGTGGTTTGCTGGCACTTGTCCTCATCATCGCTGTCCCGACAGGGCTTACGATCGGAGCACAGGCTCTTGCCCGCGCCGCCCTGCCCATGCCGGTCACTTTCTGCCTCGAAATCTGCGCGGCCAGCACACTGATTGCCGGGCGATCCCTTCATGATCATGTACGGGCGGTTCTGACCGGGCTGCGCGCAGATGGCCTTGACGGTGGGCGCAAGGCGGTCGCGATGATTGTCGGGCGCGACCCCGAGTCTCTCGATCTCGCTGGCGTGGTTCGCGCTGCCACGGAAAGTCTGGCCGAAAATTTCTCCGACGGTGTTGTGGCCCCTGTCTTCTGGCTGGCCGTTTTCGGCTTGCCCGGCGCCGTGGCCTACAAGGCCATCAATACGGCAGACAGCATGATCGGCCATATGACGCCGCGCCATGAGGCTTTCGGACGTGCCGCAGCGCTCTGCGATGACTGCGTGAATATCCCGGCATCCCGTCTGACCGCGCTCTGGCTCATTCTGGCGAGTCTGGCACCGGGCTATTCGACGCGAGGTGCCCTGCGCACGGTATGGCGTGATGCCTCCCACCATCGCTCCCCCAATGCGGGATGGCCGGAAGCAGCCATGGCTGGCGCGCTGGCTTTGCGTCTGGCAGGCCCCAGGCAGTATGGTGGCACAGTCATTGCCGATTCCTGGATGGGCGATGGGAAAATGACGGCCGACACCCGCGATCTTGCCCGCGCCCTCACACTCTACCGTCTGGGGTGCCTGATACAGGGCGGCTTCCTGCTCGCCCTGTTTTGTGGAGTATGCTCATGAGCCCCCCCGCCTGTACCAGTGCGCCGGTTTTCGATCAGGATTTTCGCGACAGGCTCGACACGTTGTTCCAGTGGCGCCGCGATGTCCGCCATTTCCGGCGCGACCCTGTCCCTGAAGCGGTGCTCGACCATCTGCTGGCGGTGACCTGCGCCACCCCGTCGGTGGGACTCAGCCAACCATGGCGTTTCATGCGCATTGACGCACCCGAGCGCCGCGAGGCCGTGCGTCGGGAATTCATGCTACGCAATGCCGAAGCTCTGGCCGCAAGAAGCGCCACGGATAACACGGCCTATGCCCGCCTCAAGCTCGCAGGGCTTGAGGATGCCCCGCATCATATTGCCGTCTTCTGTGACCCCGACCCCGCTCAGGGGCGTGGTCTGGGGCGCATGACCATGCCTGAAACGGTCCAGTGGTCGGCGGTCATGGCCATTCATGGTTTCTGGCTGGCAGCGCAGGCCCATAACGTCGGGCTGGGCTGGGTGTCCATTCTCGACCCGGCGCATATGAACCCGCTTCTGGATGCCGATCCGCACTGGCAGTTCATGGCCTATCTCTGCGTTGGCTATCCCGAGGAGGAGCACAGCACCCCCGAGCTGGAAAGACGCGGCTGGGAGCAGCGCTCGGGCGATCGTCATCGGTGGATCCTGCGCTGAGCAGCGCCCGGATTACGTCCGGCGCCGCTCAGCCCTGATCTTGCCCCTCTGGGCGACTGACCGCCCCACGCTGCCCCCCTTCAATCGGGAAAGGGCAGCCCGTGGGCGGCGCAGCTCATCCAGTCTATGAACAGACGCACTGCCGCCGAACGCTGTTTTGTCGGGTAGGCATAGGCCAGAATATCACCGCTCTGAGCTGACCACTCAGGCAGGATCTTGACCAGCTGAGACGCAACACTCGGATGATCGTAAAGAAAATCCGGCAGGACCGAATAGCCCTGCCCGGCCATCAGACTCTCAAGAATCAGGTTGATTGGCCCCAGCGACAGATAAGGGCTTGATCCCAGACTACGGGGCTCACCGCCGGCAGAGAGGCGCCACCCATCCCGTCCGGGATCATCGACATAGCCAATGAACGGCAGTCGGACGAGCTGATCGAAACTCTCCACCGGGCCATACTGATCCAGAAAGCCACGCCCCGCCACCAGATGCCGCTCATACCCGCCGATCCGTCGCACATGCAGTGAAGGATCATCGAAAGGACGAGTGCGTATCGCCACATCGAACCATGTCATCTTGGCTTCAGACACGTCATCACCCAGAGAAAAACTGATCTGGCATGATGGATATCGTGCGGCGAAGGCATGAACCACCGGCAGGACGACATATCGCCCATAGGCGGCATTGGCGAGGATATGCAGCTTTCCCTGGGGAATCGAGCCGTGATTCTGCGTGTCAAGAAAAGCTGTCTCGATAGCCTCTACACCCGAATTGCAGCGCCGGTAGAACACCTCGCCAGCCCGTGTCGGGAGAATCTGTTTTGACGTTCTGATCAGCAGATCGGTCTGCAGGAACGCCTCAAGTTCGATAATCGCCTTGCTTATAACGCTTTTTGACACGCCGAGCGTACGCGCTGCACCGGAGATCGACCCCGCCTCGACCACCGATATGAAGTAAACCATGCCATTGAAATTTATCTTTTTTCTCATGGATTCCCTCAGGGATCGTTCTAAAAAACCGCACGATCCGTCGCAAAATTTTTCCTTGTTTTTACACAGCATTTCAGTTGATGCTCAGGATCGTAAAAACATGATGAAACTTTAGATACTGAACAGTCTTGTCCGTTACACATCGTTAAATATGACAAACGAACCAAATAGGTAACACCGCCTTTACGAATGTCTCACTAGAAAACGCGGCATACGATAAAAAACAAGACCGGAGATTGAGATGCACCGATTTAATCCGCCTTCTACATTGCATAGTGAAACCGTGAACAAGTGGAATAACTCCTCGGAGAATTCTTCATTCGTTCGTAATTTTTCCGACTCCCATCATGAATATTACGAGTCGAAAATGGTATTCGGCGACACATCCGATGTGCTCGACAATGACAGCGCGACACATTGCGCCGTAAATGACGGTCTGGATGACGCTATTTCTTTTCTGGGCACCGATACGGGACTTCTGTCGAGCGCACAGAACGATCCCGTGTCAATCCGGGTCGTGTGGAACCTGCTGGAAAATGTCTCTCGGGTTTACCTCCCGAAGATTTCCTCCACCAGCGTTGATGAGACAGTTTGCCTATCCGTGAAGGGTGATCCTTATTCGGTGCGCGAAAATGGCGTCATGCTCGATGCTTTGAATTATGTACGCATGCTGTTCTCTGAAACGGCGCGGGCTATGCCTGCTTTCTGAAATCCGGTTTTCTGCATCTCATGGCCCGTGCCGGACGGGCCACCGGAAGCAACTTCCAGCTTCCCCCCGGCACACAGGCAGAATAAAGCGTCCTGCAAGCGACCCATCAGATCGACAAAAGCCGATCAACCGCGACATGCTCTTCAAGGTGATCCGCCAGCGCATCGAGCACGGTTTCGATACGTGCCCTGTTATCGAACGGGGAAGATCCCGCGCCAAGCCATGACAGGAATGCAGCGCGCGCTGCCGCCTGATCGAACAGGCCATGCAGATAGGTGCCACGAACACGGCCATCCTCCGAACAAGCTCCATCCATCCGCCCATCGGCAAAGCACAATACGGGCCGTGACAGGGCTGGCCCCTGTGTAACCCCGGCATGAATCTCGTAACCCGAAACCTCAGCACCTGACGGCAGAAGATGGCCGCCTGTCTGACGCACGGTCTTGCCTGGCATTAGGCTGGTCTCGATATCGAGATATCCGAGCCCCTCGCGGGTTTGAGGGGTGCCCTCCAGACCATGCGGATCACTCACGTTGCGCCCGAGCATCTGGTACCCGCCACAGATCCCCAGAATATGACCGCCACGCCGATGATGCGCTGCCAGATCGACATCCCAGCCCTGCCCCCGGAAGAAATCCAGATCGGCAATCGTCGCCTTCGATCCCGGCAGAATGACCAGATCGCAGACAGGCAGTGCCTCACCCGGCGGTACAAAGACCAGCGACAGGGCCGGCTCGGCGCGCAGGGCATCCATATCATCGAAATTGGCAATCATGGGCATAAGCGGCACCGCCACACGCCACGTACCTGCCCCCTGCCAGCCGGTGGGCAGATCGCCCGTATCCTCTGGCGGCAATTCGCGCATCGATGGAAAGAACGGGACCAGACCGCAGGGTGTCCAGCCGGTGTGCTCGGCAATGAAACTCATGCCACTGGCAAACAGGCTGGCATCGCCACGCATACGATTGACGATAAACCCCTTGATGCGTTCGGCATCCGAGGGCGGCAGAACCGTGCGCGTTCCAACCAGGCTGGCAATGACACCCCCGCGGTCGATATCGCCTATGAGGATAACGGGGAGATCGGCCGCCTCGGCAAACCCCATATTCGCTATGTCATTGGCGCGCAGATTGACCTCTGAGGCCGAGCCCGCCCCTTCAACCAGCACAATATCCGCCTGAGCTTGCAGGTGATGAAAGCTCTCAAGCACGGCAGGCATCAGAAGAGGCTTTACCGCCTGATACTCACGCGCCTTGCGCTGCCCCCATATCTTGCCTTGCAGGATGATCTGCGATCCATGCTCTGATTGCGGCTTGAGCAGGACCGGGTTCATGTGCACGCATGGCGCCACCCCGCAGGCCAACGCCTGAAGCGCCTGGGCACGGCCGATTTCGCCACCATCTGGCGTTACGGCAGCATTGTTGGACATGTTCTGGGGCTTGAAGGGCCGTACACGCAGTCCGCGCCGTGTCAGTGCACGAGCCAGACCGGCCACCAGAACAGATTTGCCAACATTGGAGCCCGTTCCCTGAAACATCAGGGCGCGAGGGCTCAAAATTCGAAGCCCTGCTGGGCTTTTACACCATCACGGAAATGATGTTTCACCAGGGTCATCTCGGTGACCAGATCTGCAGCCTCGATCAGCCATGCCGGGGCATTACGCCCGGTAATGACAACATGCTGATGCGCGGGGCGGCTGCCCAGACCTGCCAGCACCGTGGCCTCGTCGAGATAGCCATAGCGTAACGCAATATTCAGCTCATCCAGCACCACCAGCGCCACATCCTCGCGTGCCAGCGCCACACAGGCCTGCTCCCAGGCCCGCTTGCAGGCGGCAATGTCCCGCTCACGGTCCTGCGTCTCCCAGGTGAATCCCTCTCCCAGTGCGTGAAACTGCGCCAGATCGCCAAAGCGGGCGAGTGCCCGCCTTTCGCCTGTATCCCATGCCCCCTTGATGAACTGCACGACAACCACCTTGCGCTCATAGCCAAGCATACGCAGGGCAAGTCCGAAAGCCGCTGTGGACTTGCCTTTACCGGGGCCGGTATGGACCGCAATCAACCCTTTCTCGATCGTCTTTTCAGCCACCTCACGGTCCTGCACCTCCTTGCGGCGCTGCATTTTCGTGCGGTGACGATCACGTTCGGCCTCCGAGGAATTCCCCTCAGGGGTTGCGGGCAGGTCACTCATCGCATTCGTCTCCAGACACGTCATCTTCAGAAAGTAGCCTCCCGAAGGAGGCCATAAGCGTGGTCATTTCATTTCGAGTGCACAGCCTGCCGCGACAAACAGGACGCGCTGCGCCCGCTGGGCCAGTTTCTGGTGCAGCAGCCCTGCCTCATCCCTGAACCGTCGTGCAAGGGCATTTTCTGGCACGATGCCGAGCCCGACCTCATTGCCGACCAGCACTGTCAGGGCGCTGCGCCTGTCCAGCGCATCAAGCAGGGTTTCGGTCGCCTGTTCAATATCGCGCTCCTCGAGAATCAGGTTGGTGAGCCACAAGGTCAGGCAATCCACAAGCGCTGGTTCGGGCACGTCCAGCGCCGTAGCCAGATCGAGGGGGGCCTCGATTGTTTCCCAACCGGCGCCGCGCTGTGCCTGATGCAGGGCGATGCGGGAGCGCATTTCATCATCCCAGGCACGCCCTGTCGCGATATAGCGCCACGGCCCCGGCTCCGCCGTTACGAGCGCTTCGGCATGGCGGCTCTTACCGGATCGGGCACCACCCAGAACAAGTATGGTTTTCATGACCGCTCCCCCTTGCAGAACCGCGCTTATCCCAACACAAAGGCGCCATGTCACCTTTCTGCTCTCTCGAAACCCTCCGGAACGCGTGCGAAACCCTGCCGGAGCCCGATGCTGCGGCACAAGACGCCATCAGGGAGCGAGAGGCACGGCTGACAAAACCTGCTGGAAGCCTTGGGCGTCTCGAAACACTCGTTTCCTGGTTCGGCGCCTGGCGTCCCCTGCAAATCAATCAGGCAGCGATCTGCCTTTTTGCTGGCAATCACGGCGTTCTGGCGCAGGGCGTCTCGGCCTGGCCGGCCAGCGTGACCGCTGCCATGATCAGCAATTTCAGACAGGGTGGAGCCGCCATCAACCAGCTGGCCAATCAGGCCGGTGCGTCGCTTCACGTCGTGCCCGTGGGGGACCTCAACCCCAGCGCGGACCTGACATGCGCGCCGGCGCTCACGACAGAGGCCTTTCTTCAGGCTGTCTCGACGGGATACGACGCCGTCCCGGCGCAATGCGATCTGCTCGCCCTTGGTGAAATGGGTGTGGGCAATACCACCGCAGCGTCGGCGCTGGCTGCCGCCCTGTTTGGCGGGGATGGCGCAACATGGGCAGGCCGAGGCGCAGGGCTGGATGACGACGGTATTGCACGCAAGGCCAGGGCCATCGACAAGGCGCTGGCCCTGCATGGTCGTGAACACCCACCTCTGGAACTCGCGCGACGTTATGGCGGATGGGAACTGGCTGCCCTGCTGGGGGCCACGCTGGCCGCCCGTCACCGGCGCATACCTGTCGTACTCGATGGCTTTGTCGTGACGGCCTCGGTCGCGCCTCTGGCGCTGATGCATCCCTCTGGCCTGTCCCACACCGTGCTGGGCCATTGCTCGGGCGAGCAGGGCCATAGCCGCCTTTCCGCCCATCTCGATCTTGAGCCATTACTCGATCTGGGGCTGCGCCTTGGAGAGGGGTCCGGGGCCGCTCTGGCCATCCCGCTTGTGCGCGCGGCCCTCGCCTGCCACAATGGCATGGCAAGTTTTGATGATATTGCCGTTCTTGATGAGAATAATCGATCAATAAAGAGCTAAATGCCTATCATTCGCGCAGATTTCGCTGCGGGTCTCAGCCTGCTGACACGCTTGCCAACAGGCTGGCTTCATGCCCCCGACAAGAAGATAGACCTGACACGGTCCAGCTGGTGCTGGCCTCTGATCGGGGGGGCCATCGGTGCGCTTACCGGCACTGTGATGGTACTGTGCATACGCCTTGGCATGCCAGCCATCGTTGCCACGGGCTGGGCCATCGCCTTTCAGCTTTTCCTGACAGGCGCCCTTCATGAGGACGGGTTTGCCGATACGGTGGATGGGTTTTTCGGCGGCCGTACGCCAGAGCGCAGGCTTGAGATCATGCGCGACAGCCGGATCGGCAGTTATGGCGGGCTTGCGCTCAGCCTGCTGATGCTGCTGCGGGCTGGCACCATGACAACCCTTGCCACCCAGCCGATCCATATCATCTCGATTCTGGCAACAGCCGGGGCCTTCTCGCGCCTGTCACTCATGCTGCCCCTGCTCTGGCTGCGTCCTGCCAGAGCCGATGGACTGGCCCATGAGCTGCGCCACCTGCCAGCACGTGGCCTGCTGATTGCCATGATCCTGACCGCCCTGATCGCCAGCTCTCTTTCCGTACTTGGGGCGCTGTCTCTTTTTCTCGTGGCCTGTCTGGCCACACTTGGCCTGTGCAGCGTCGCCTATCGCCTGATAGGCGGCTACACAGGCGACGTGCTGGGGGCGACTGCCATCATCACCGAGCTTGTGGTTCTGACGGGGGCCAGCCTGCACGGGTTCGACAAACTCCCCCTGTAAACGTCAGGGCCTCTAACCCCGCGCAGAGTTAAAAGGCCCGAACGCTGTCAGTCGAGTACGGCGCAGGCGATACGTGCACCGGCGCCACCGATCGGCTGGGTCGTATAATCATCGGGGCTGATGTGGATGATCAGTGCCGCACCGTCGGCATCCTTGAGCGCGGGTCGCTCACCTGCACCATGCAGCGAAACAAGCGTCGAATACAGCTCGACAGTCGCTGTGCCATCGGGTGCTACATAAAGATTGGGCAGATCACCAGCATCATTCGCGTTTGGCGTAAGCAGACCATGCACGACAGGCGTCACCGCATGAACATGACCGCCCGCGCTTGTGAATTTCGGTGGGGTGCAGCTGCCTTTCTCATGGAAATGCATGCCATGCCAGCCGGGCGCCAGACCCTGAGCCGTGATACGCAGCAGAACACCCCGTGGGGCTTCGGTCACGCTGACCGTTCCATGCGCCTTGCCGTCCGTGCCAAGCAATGTGCCCCTGGCACTGTCTGCCGCCTGCGCCTGCGACAGACCGGCAGGGGAGAGAGCGATGACCGCCCCCCCCAGGAGAAAAACAGAAAGCATCTTGTTCATGGCATGACGCATGAGATCTGACCTCGACGTTGAAGAGAACGCTGCTGCTCCGAAACGGATGACAGCCGGGAAAGGTTCTGGACGGGAAACAGAAAGCTTGCCTGAGTTGAGACCGCTTCGCAACATGCCGTCTTGACACGCTATCCCGGTTATTCCCGGTCCAGAACCGTGTGCCACGCTTGTGCCGCCCGCGTTCCTGCCCGAAACTGGTTTTGCTCACCCCCAGGCACAAAGAGGCAACGCCATGCTCGAACTCAGGCCCAATTGTGAATGTTGCAACACAGATCTCTCCCCCGCTACGAACGATGCCATGATCTGCTCTTTCGAGTGCACATTCTGCGTGCGCTGCGCCACCGATCACCTTAAGGGCGTATGTCCCAATTGCAGCGGTGATCTGGTGCCCCGCCCTGTGCGGCCATCACGCTTTCTGGCCTCCAGCCCGGCGTCGACGCGCCGTGTGTTACGGGAGCAACCCTGCCCCAGCCTTTGAGCCGTTCCTGAAGTCGTTTTTAAACCGGAATTTTCTAACACCCTGCGTGTCGATGCTCTAGCCTCAGGCCATGCGTAGGCCGTGAGCCCTGCCAGCATGGTGCTGACAGCTCACGGCATATCCGAAGGTACACGAGGCTGATTGGTCATGGCAGACAAGGCTTCAAGCCCCTCGTCCGGTGCGTGGCGCTGGCTTGGTGTGGCGTCTCTTCCCTGCCTGCTCGCCATCGGCTTCGCTGTTGCTGGCGGGTGGTTGAGCCCCCACAGGGTCACACAGAATACATTGCTCGGCGCCTTGCAGGGCGTGGACGGCCATCATCCGGGCTTTCGGCGCAACCATGCCAAAGGCGTCTGTGTCACAGGGTGGTTCGAAGGCAATGGTGCCGCCGCCACCTATTCCACAGCCCCCTTCTTCGAGGCAGGTCGCGTGCCGGTCATCGGGCGCTTCGCTCTTGCCGGTGGAATGCCCTATCAGGGTGACGCACCGGGCAAGGTGCGCTCGCTGGCGCTGAGTCTGGAAGCACCGAACGGGCAGGAATGGCGCATGGGCGTCAATGACATCCCTGTCTTTCCGGTTCGCACACCGGCGGAGTTCCAGTCACTCCAGATCGCTGTTCGCCCCGATCCGGCCACGGGCAAGCCTGACCCAGCGCGCGTGCAGGCTTTCAAAGCGTCCCATCCGTGGCTGGCTGAAGCCGGCGCGGCGCTGGCCAAAAGGCCGATTACCCCCGGATTTGAAAACGATCGCTATAACAGCCTCGATTCCTTTCTGCTGCACGATGCCAAGGGGGGCACAACCCCTATGCGCTTCGCCCTGCGCCCTGCGGAAGATGTTGTAACCACCCCCCTGACAGGCGATGATGCCCTCTTCGAGCAGCTTGCCGCGGCCATGAGTGCTCATCCCCTGCGCTGGACGCTGGTGCTTACCCTTGCCGGTCCAGGCGATGCCATCAATGACCCAAGCAAGGCCTGGTCTGCGCAGGACAGGCAGATCGAGGCTGGCACCCTGACGCTTGACAGGATCGAGAGCGAGGAGACCGGCCCCTGCACCGGCATCACCTATGACCCGTTGATCCTGCCGCAGGGGATAAGCGCCTCGGACGATCCGGTTCTTCAGGCCCGTTCAGCGGCCTATATGCGCTCTTTTGCCGAACGGTCACGCGAGCCCGTGCCTCAGCCTGCCGTCACACCCACGACGCTTGAGCAGAAGATGCCGGAGAAAGCATCATGAGCCCTCACCCTGTTTTCAGCCTGACATCGCGCCTGCTGCACTGGATGATGGCTGTACTGATTCTGATCATGATCTTTGTCGGTCTGTTCATGGCCTCCGGTGTGGGGCCGCACTACCATAGCCTTGTGTCGTTTCACCGCCCGCTGGGCATGGCCATTCTGCTTCTGGCTGTCCTGAGGTTGCTTAACCGCTGGCTGAACCCGCCTCCTGCCCTGCCCGCCGATCTGCCGAATCTCATGGCGCTCATGGCCAAAGCGTCGCACTGGACGCTTTACGCGCTCATGATCGGGTTACCTCTGGTCGGCTGGGCCATGCTCTCGGCGGGCGGTTACCCAATCCCGCTTCTGGGCCACAGCTTTCTTCTGCCCCCGATCCTGCCACATGATGCAGCACTCTGGGGCTGGCTACGCCTCGCCCATACCATACTGGCCTTCTGTCTTTTCGGGCTCATCCTAGCCCATAGCGGGGCAGCGCTTTTTCATTTCCTGATCAGGCGCGACAGGGTGTTCCAGAGCATGACGGGGCAGGATCACGAGATCTGACATCGGCACCTTCCGCTGCCCTCTTGCAAAGCCGCGGGGCAACGGTTCATGGGAGGCAAAACATCTCCGGATCCTCTTGTCATGCCGCGTGTCCCTTCCCCCGCCTTTGGTCTCGCCCTTGCCCTGCTGGCGTGGCAGCCCCGGCCTGCTCTGGCCAGTGAGACAACCGACAGGGCTCTCATCGTCAGCCGGGTCGATACGCTCTGTGCGGCCGTGCAGCAGAGCGCGCCCCCTGCGAGCGACCGGCCGGATCCGGCGCAACGCGAGGCGTTACGGGGATGTGACAGCGAGGCCCTGTATTTTGGTATCGGCATGAAGGCCGATCCCGTCAGGGCGCGACTCTGTGCCTTTACCGAACAGTCCCGGGAATCATCCCGGGTCGTGTGGGGTTATACAGGCAGCCATCTGCTGATGATGATCTACGCCAATGGCGAGGGGACTGCCCGCAACATTGCCTATGCACAGAATCTGGCCTGTTCCACCTCTTTTGCCCCGGCGGAGCGCGACCTGCGGGTGTTGCATCTGCAGGCCATATCCGAAGGCACGGACAAGGCTCCTTTCGATTACTGCCATGACGCCACGGCGGGCGTTACGAGCGGCTATTGCGCAGCCCATCAGGCAAGGATTGCGAGCGAAGTCGAGAACCGGAAAATCCGGGATTTTGCGTCCAGCCTTCCTCTCTCTGCCCGCCCGGCATTTTCCGCGCTTGTGGCGCAACAGAAACTCTGGGGAGAGGCCCGCGCCGCCAATGAGACGGATCTTTCAGGCTCGCTGCGCGCGGCTTTCGAGATACAGGAGCGCATGCTGCAACTGCGCGACTTCACCCAGATGCTGGCGCGCCTCGGGCATAGGCCCCTGCCGCCTCTCGGCAACGCGCAGCTCAATACCGCCAACACGCGCATGCAGATGGCTCTGAGACGGCTTGCTGGCCAGAAAAACATCGGCGGCACAACCATCAATTCGAGTGACATCGAAAAGGCCCAGAGCGCTTTTCTGGCCTACCGGCAGGCATGGGGTAGTTTCGCCACCACAGCTTATCCTCACTGGGGGCGTGACGCCGCCGAAGCCTGGGTCACGATGAAACGGGCCGATATGCTGGAACACCTCGCCGCCTTGCTGGATTGAAGGACGCAAGCAGGGAGATAACCGGTGCCAGACCAGCATCAGCCTCCCGGATATGAAAAAAGCGACCGAATGGTCGCTTTTTCCCGTTTCAATCCGGCTGAGACTTTCAGTCAACCAGCTGGAAAGACAGACCCTGACCACCGGCGGCGAGATGCGCCCCACGTGTTGCAGTCGTGATCTTGATCTTCACGCCATTGCTGTTGCTCAGAATGGCGCCACCGATCCCACGATCCAGCGTCGCGTCGCCATTCAGAGCGCCGTAACCGCCATCGAAATCGTGCAGGTTCTTCAGATTATATACGACACCCGTTGCCTCGATCTTCGAGAAACCGACAGCAGCAATATTGCCGCCCGAAATCTTGAAGCGATAGGTCTTGTGGCCATAGGTCAGTGTGCCTTGGCCCCAGGTGTAGCCAATGCCCACATCGGCAGATTTTGCCATCAGGGTGATGTGGCCAACGGGGGTGCCCAGTGCGTCGGGGGCTGCATGCGCTACCGGCATGACGGCCAGAGCCGCTGCGGCAAAGGTCGAAGCAGCAAGGGCACGGCGGGTAAATGAGCGCATTGTTATTGTTCCTCTCAGAAAGGGAATGCGTTGCGGTTCGTTAACTCCCTGCATCGCTTTTCGTTCCCGCCCCGCCTGCATGATCGCGAGGCGTTGACCTCAAGGCGGGCCAACGCTGCACGAAGGGCGTACGGGGGGTGGTTCAGTCGCGCTGCGGCGGGGCCATGAAATCCGGCTCAATGGCATCAGGCACATTGTCACGCAGGATAGTCTCGATTTCGGCCTTTTCCTGCTCGCTCAATGACCAGCCATAGGCCTCGGCCACTCCGTCAATCTGTTCCGGCTTGCGTGCGCCCCAGAGCGCCACCGTCGGCCCCTGATCGAGCACCCAGCGAATGGCCAGCGCCAGAATGGATTTGTCGTGACGCGCGGCGATGGCCTTCAGCGCTTCGACAGCAGCGAGATAGCGTCCGAATACTGGCTGCTGGAATTTCGGATCGCTGCTGCGCAGGTCATCCTTGGGGAAATGCGTTTCACCCGTCATCTTGCCCGCCAGAAGGCCGCGACAGAGAGGACCATAGGCCATCACGATTGCGTCATGAGCCTTGGCATAAGGCAGAATGTCACGCTCGGTCGTGACGCGCTCGAACAGGTTATAGGGCGGCTGGATGGTGCTGATCGGGGTGATGGCCCCGAACCGGTCCATATCATCAACCGAGAAATTGCTAACCCCGATGGCACGGATCTTGCCTTCGCGACGAAGCTTCTCCAGCTCATGGGCAGTTTCCTCAACCGGCGTCTTGCCGTCAGGCCAGTGCACCTGCTCCAGATCGATCACATCGGTCCCAAGGCGTCGCAGAGAGTCTTCCACCTCCTTGCGGATGCGTTCGGGACGGCTGTCACGATAGACTTTCTGATCATCTGTCCAGGCCAGACCAAGCTTTGTGGCCAGCACGACCTTGTCGCGTCGACCGCCCTCCAACGCCCGACCGATAACCTCCTCGCTGTGGCCAAACCCGTAAACCGGCGCTGTATCGATGAAGTTGATTCCGTTATCGATCGCCTTGTGAATGGTGCGTATGGCGTTGTCGTCATCGGGGCCACCCCACATCCAGCCGCCAATTGCCCATGTTCCCAGGGCGATGCGGGTTACAGGCTTGTCGATATTCCTGATGCTGATCGTATCGGCTGTCATGACAGGTTTCTCCATTCGTGTGAGGTCACATGCTGTTTCATACGGTGGAGAACCGTGTTCGTTGCCTCACTTGCGCCTGATGCGCCGAGCGGGCATCACCGCAGATCATGACACGCCGCGCCCGCCTTACTTCCGTGCTTGATCGCCTTGGTTTCGGGGCGACGCTGCTTCTGCCTGTCTTTCTGACTCATGGCAGGCTGTTTTCAGAGATCATGATGGACCTGCTGGCCGTCGGCCTGCTGGCGCGATCGGCGCTGGGGCTTGGCTGGGGCTGGGGTCGGCAGTTCTGGGTCCGTGTGGCCCTGCTGTGGTGGGGTTGGCAGATTGTTTGCTCACTGCCCCATATCGGCATTGGCTCGTCGCAGGCGCTCACGCAGTCCATTCTCGCCATACGGTTTCCCCTCATGGCGGCAGCCCTTCAGGTCTGGACGCTGCGCGATGAACCATCACGGGCGACAATGCGCTGGGTTCTGGTCACCTGTTGCGGATATTTCGTGCTGCAATTTCTGGTGCAGGCCATCTTCGGGCATAATCTCTTCGGCTACCCGCGTTATATCGACGGGACGCTGACCGGACCCTATGCCCACCCCAGAGCGGCAGCGCCTTTCTCCCGTCTGGTACTGCCGGTCATGATGCTGGGCTGCGCCTGGCTGATGGCCCGCCCCATCAAGGCACCTGCCACAGGCTCCCCGGGAACGCGCAACGGCAATCCGCACAGGACAACCCTCCCCGTTTTCATGGCCATGAGTGGGCTGGCTGTTATTGTGCTGGGGATTATGGTCCTGGCCGGGCAGCGTATTCCCATGGCGCTTACCGCGCTCGGGATCGGCATTTGTGCCCTGTTCTATCGCCCTTTGCGCCCTGCTGCCCTGGTCGGGGCCCTCAGTCTGCCCGTCCTGGTCTTGCTGGTGCGCGTTCTTGCGCCTCAGGCTTTTCAGCATCTCATCGTGTTGGCCGCTCATCAGCTCTCGCATTTCTGGGAGTCGCATTACGGTCTGGTCTTTACCCGTGCGATTGTCATTGCGCAGGCCCATCCCGTCACCGGGCTCGGTTACGACGCCTTCCGTCACGCCTGCGCCGATCCGGCCTATCTGCATGGTCTGCCCTGGCTCAGCACAGCCAGCGATGGCGGCGGCACAGGCATCTGCGTCCAGCATGCGCATAATCACTATCTGCAGGCGCTGACCAATGCCGGACTACCGGGGCTCTTCCTGTTCGGTGGGCTGGTTTTTGCGTGCCTGCGCGCACTCTGGCCTGTGCAAGGGGCTCATCATGCCTGGCGCATCGGCCTGTTCGCGGCCTTCTTCGTTCAGGAATGGCCCTTTGCCTCAGCCAGCGACTTCCTCAACCTGCCTCTCGGCGGATGGGCCTTCATGCTGCTTGGCGTCGGACTGGCCGAGGCCGCGGCCCTGGGGGCCCCGACCTTGGGGGCCGCCTCTGTTCCTCGCGACAAGGCAACCCTATATGCAGTGCCGACCGTAACCTCTCGCTAAGACCCGGAGTGCCGATGTCCGAGACCAAGATCCCCGTCACCGTTCTCACCGGCTTTCTCGGTGCCGGGAAAACCACGCTGCTCAACCATATTCTCTCGAGCGAGCACGGGCGCAAATATGCCGTTCTCGTCAATGAGTTCGGCGAACTGGGCGTCGATGGCGATCTGGTGGTCGATGCGGATGAAGAGGTGTTCGAGACCAATAACGGTTGCATCTGCTGTACCGTACGCGGCGATCTGATCCGTATCCTCGGCAGCCTGCTGCGTCGTCGTGGCAAGTTTGACGGTATCATTGTCGAGACCACCGGTCTTGCCGATCCGGCCCCCGTGGCCCAAACCTTTTTCGTGGACGAAAACCTGCGCGAGAAATCACGCCTCGACGCCGTCGTAACCGTGGTCGACGCCTATAATGTCATCCAGACGCTGGACGAGAGCCCCGAGGCGATCCGTCAGGTGGCGTTTGCGGATGTGATCATTCTCAACAAGACCGATCTCGTGGATGAAGCCGGGCTTGAGGCCATCGAGGCGCGTCTGCGCGGGATCAATGCCAGCGTGCAGATCCATCGTGCCCAGCACAGCGCCGTGGCACTCAGCACTGTGCTCGATCAGGGCGGGTTCGACCTCGAACGCGCGCTGGAAACCATGCCGGACTTCCTTGAGAACAACGAGCACTCGCATGAGGAGGGCGTTACCAGCATGTCCTTCGCCGTCGAGGAGCCGCTTGACGAACAGCGCTTCCAGGCGTGGATCGGCGCGATCCTTCAGGAACAGGGCGCGGATATCCTGCGGTCCAAGGGCATCATGCATTTTGCGGGCAAGGATGAGCGCTTTGCGTTCCAGGCCGTGCACATGATGGCCGATGGCGACTATATCGGCAAAGGCAAGGAGGGCGAGAGCAAGGAATCGCGCATCGTCTTCATCGGTCGCAACCTCAACCGTCCGCAGCTTCGTCGTGGCTTTGAAAGCTGCCGCGCATGAGCGAGATGACCGAACTCCTCGCCACACGTGGCGCGGAAAAGACCATTGGTTCGCCCGTTACCGTCGCCGCCTGCGCCCGCGACGGCCAGACCTTCGCGCTCGGCACGGTCGAAGGCGAGATCTTCCTGATCCCTGTTGCCGGGATCAAACATCCTGAAACATGGCAGCGCATCGAGGCCCATGACGGTGCCGTGCTCTGCCTCACTGCCGATACCGGCAAAACAGGTTTCGTTAGCGGTGGCGAGGATAACCGCCTGTGCCGCACCCTGCCCGATGGCACGGTGAGCGAACTGCACAAGTGCCGCCGCTGGGTGGATTGCGTGGCCACGACCCCTGACCATCTGGCCTTTTCGACCGGCAAGCAGCTTGAGATCCGCGACGCCTCCGGCGAGACGACCCTCAAGACCCTTGAGCACCCCTCGACCGTTACCGGCATCGTTTTTGACGCCAAGGGCAAGCGTGTCGCTGCATCACATTATAACGGCGTGTCGATGTGGTTTGTTGGCGCGAAAGTGGACACGGTGCGCCCCCTCGAATGGAAGGGCAGTCACACCACCCTCGCCATCCATCCGGCTGGCGAGGCCCTCGTGACCGCGATGCAGGAAAATGACCTGCATGGCTGGCGCCTGTCTGACAGCCATAACATGCGCATGAGCGGCTACCCCAAGCGCGTGACCTCGCTCTCCTTTACCCGTAACGGGCGCTGGCTTGCGACCTCAGGCGCCGATGCCATCGTGCTCTGGCCTTTCTTCGGCGGCGGCCCGATGGGCAAACCCCCGACCGAACTTGCGCGCCTGCCTGGCGTGTTCTGTTCGGCCGTTGCGGCCCACCCCAAGAACGACATCATTGCGGCAGGCTTTGAAGATGGCTCAGTTCTTCTCGCCGAACTCGGCTCCGAGCGTGTCCTGCCCATTTGCCTTGGCAAACGTGGCAAGGTAACCGGCCTGGTCTTTTCCCCGCTCGGTGGTGTGATGGTATTCGGTACGGATGACGGCGTGATTGCCGCCATCGATCTTTCTTCGGCAGGCTAGGCTTTTCATGGGGCTTTGCCCCATCCCCCACCCAAGGACATGCGTCCTTTGGAAACCTGTCTGTCGAACAGGATCAGAGGGGGGGTGTCCGTGCCCGAAAGGCGAGAGCCACGCCCCTGAGAATTACAGGCCGAGTTCGCTCAGTGACGGATGGTCATCCGGGCGGCGGCCCTGCGGCCAGTGGAACAGCCGATCAGCGCTGTTGATGGCAAGATCATTGATCGACGCCATACGCTGCGCCATCAGGCCTTGTGCGTCGAAAACCCAGTTCTCATTCCCGTAGGAGCGAAACCACTGGCCCGAGGCGTCGTGCCACTCATAGGCAAAGCGCACGGCAATACGGTCGTCCTGATACGCAAAGAGCTCCTTGATCAGCCGGTAATCCTGCTCGGCAGCCCATTTGCGTTCAAGGAACGCGACAATAGCCGGGCGACCCTGCAGGAACTCATTGCGATTGCGCCATTGGCTCTCGACACTATACGCCAGTGAGACCTGAGACGGGTTGCGGCTGTTCCATGCATCCTCGGCACGACGTACCTTCAGCCGCGCCGTTTCTGCGGTAAAGGGAGGAACCAGAGCCGCGGGGTCTTTGGTCATGAACTTGCCTTCCTGAACGCCCCCGCCTGCACAACAGTGAATATCGCCGTCGTGAGGCGCGCCAGATCCTCTGGAGTGATCGTGAAGGCGGGTGTGAGATAGATGATATTGCGAAACGGCCTGACCCAGACGCCGCACGCAACAAGCGCGGCCTTAAGCCCGGCCATATCCTCGATCGCTTCAAGCTCGACCACACCGATCGCGCCCAGCACACGCACATCACGCACGCCAGACAGAGCACGACAGGGCTCCAGCTGATCACGCAGCATCGCTGAAAGCGCGGCGACCTGAGCCAGGCGCGGCTCACGCCCGAAAAGATCAAGCGAGGCACAGGCGGCGGCGCAGGCCAGGGCATTGGCCATGAAAGTCGGGCCATGCATGAGCGCGGCCATGGGTGAGTCGGACAGAAACGCCTCATAGACATGGCGGCGCGCAACGGTTGCCGCCAAAGCCATTGTGCCACCGGTCAGGGCTTTGGAGAGCGTGATGATATCGGGCACAATCCCGGCTTGCTCGCAGGCAAACATGGTGCCTGTGCGCCCGAAACCCGTGAAAATCTCATCGAGTATCAGCAACACGCCATGTTTGTCGGCCAGTTGCCGTAGTCGGGCAAGCACCTCGGGGGCATGGAACACCATACCGCCAGCACCCTGCACCAGAGGCTCGGTGATGATTGCCGCGATACTGCCCGCATGATGCGCCAGAAGCTGGTCGAGGGCCTCATAGCATGCTGCGTCGAGGGGTAAATCAGCAATAACCTGCTCGGGAAACACGCCGCTGAAGAGGCTGTGCATCCCCTCTTCAGGATCGCAGATCGACATCGTCGCAAGCGTGTCACCGTGATAGCCCCCACGGAAGGAGAGCAGCCTCGTACGTCCTTTTTCACCGCGATTGAGCCAGAACTGGATCGCCATTTTCATGGCCACTTCGACGGCCACCGAACCGCTATCGGTGAAAAAACAATGGGCGAGATCACCCGGCAGGAGTGCCGTCAGACGCTCTGACAGCTCCATGACCGGCCGATGAACCAGCCCGCCAAGCATGACATGGGGCATGGCATCGAGCTGGGCCGCCACCCGGGCACGTATATGGGGATGATTATAACCGTGACAGGCCGTCCACCACGAGGCGATCCCATCCACCAGCGAGCGGCCATCTTCCAGAACGATGCGCGTATCCTGCGTCCGCGCCGCAATGAGCGGCGCAGGCGCTGTGTGCATCTGGGTATAGGGCAGCCAGACAGGACTTGTGGAAGGCTTTTCGGATGTCATGCCTTACTGCCCGCTATCGGGCTCACGATCGGCATCGTAGAGCACCTGAAGCACGGCGCACCACGGATAGCGCGTGTCATAGAACTGACCCTCGGCGGTTGCGAGCGCACCGTTGGAATCGGTCGGAACATGGGTCAGGGATACCGTATCATCCACATTGCCGCCGATGATGCTCAGCTCATTGCCAAAAGGCGGGGCATTCTGATGCGTGGCAACCACGATGCCGCAATGGGAAGGGAACCCATAGGAGGTTGGCAGCATGGCAAAGGTCACGCTGCGGCTCTTGCCGCGACCCACGCAGAGCAGATCACCCAGCTGGGGAATATAGGTTTTCGGGTCCTGCGCGCGCAGACCCGTGGACTGTCCCGAAGCGGCGGCATTGATATAGGTCGAATGGTTGGGCGAATAGGGAAAGCGGTCATTCGCACCGGCCACGCGCATCACATAGGAGATGAACGCCGCCGACCAGGCGTAATGCCCGTCATTCTCGGGGCGGAAAAGCTGACCATCCGCATTGTATTTGCCGCTCCATGAGACTTCCGTCTCATAGGGGTCCTGCCCGATCCACCAGTACTCGCCTACACGCTGCCAGAGGCCGGGGATACGCTCGGGCTTGAGCGAGGGGGCACTTGGCTCGGGACGATCCTCGGGATCGTCATCGCTGACAGGGTTACCGAACATGCGCCATTCGCGCATGGCGATCGCCACAACATCCTGACGGTTGAACGGCACGAAATTGCGCGAGGCGAAGTCGGGCACATGGCCATCATAGCCATAGGCCCCGACACGCCCGTTGGCATATTGTGCCATAGGCGTCTGGGCCGGATGTTGCGCTGCATTCTGAACCGCAGTCGACGCGCACCCTGAAAGCAGCATGAGCGCACCAAGAGCGCCGACAACCCGGCTCTGCCCGGCAAGGGTATTCTGCGCATATGATCGTAAAGAAAACAGTCCGGCGCCCATGATGTGATTCTTCTCCCTGTATGCGCAACGAGCGCCGAACAGCGCCGGTTCATTACAGCGAGATAGGAACGAGAGCGGCGCTCCGGTCAAGTGCCGCTCTTGTCATGCCTTGGTGACTGCCTTGCGCGAGGCAGCCGAGGCTTCAGCCAGCCTGATCAGGGAACAGGGAAGCAAGAGCCTCGGCAGTTGCCTCGCAGCGGCCACGCTCGGTAATCAGCCCTGAAACCAGTCGGGCCGGGGTAACGTCGAAGGCCGGATTGGCGGCCTTGGTAATCCGGGGGGTGACGCGCACGCGGGCAGCCTGACCCTGCTCATCGATGCCATGAACATAGGTTACTTCCTCGCCCGAACGCTCCTCGATGGGAATTTCCTTCACACCATCGGTTACCCGCCAGTCGATGGTCGAGGAAGGCAGCGCGACCCAGAAGGGCACGTTATTGTCATGAGCCGCCAGGGCCTTGAGATACGTGCCGATCTTGTTTGCAACATCTCCCTGACGGGTTACGCGATCTGTCCCTACGATCACCAGATCAACATCGCCATGCTGCATCAGGTGCCCACCGGCATTATCCGCGACCAGCGTGTGCGGCACGCCATGCGCCCCCAACTCCCAGGCTGTCAGCAATGCGCCCTGATTGCGGGGGCGTGTCTCATCCACCCACACATGAACGGGCAGCCCGGCATCATGGGCCATATAGATTGGGGCCAGGGCTGTGCCCCAATCGACCGTGGCAATCCATCCTGCATTGCAATGGGTCAGGATATTGAGACGTTCCTGACCGGGACGGCGCTTCTCCCAGAGCGTACGAAACAGCTCAAGCCCATGACGACCGATGGATTCATTGACCTGCACATCCTCGTCACAGATCGCATCCGCCTCTTCATAGGCTGCCTTCACGCGGGCATCAGGCGCCAGAGGCTGAAGATGCGCCACCATGCGTTCGATGGCCCAGCGCAGATTGATGGCCGTCGGGCGCGTCTCGACCAGACGCGCTGCGGCGTCCTTCAGCCCGGCATCGGATGCGTCTTTCTGCAGGGCAAAGGCCAGACCATAAGCGGCAACCGCGCCAATCAGGGGGGCACCGCGCACCTGCATGGTACGAATGGCATGGGCTACCTGATCCTCTTCGCGCAGGGCGAGAACATCGAGCGTCCAGGGGAGCTTGGTCTGGTCGAAGATATGCACGAGAGCCGGGTCATGGGCGTCGCGCCAGACACTGCGATAGGGCGTACCGTTGATTTTCATGTGGGTATCCGTCTTGTGAGCCACGCAATGCGGGGGAACTGCTTCCTGACAAGGGAGCCGGTGTCATGATCAGAGGGCTAGCATGTGGCAAATAAGGGGAGAGGACTCAAGTTCCTGTACCCTTATTTCCTGTAACGCACCGGGCTTTTTCATGAATCTGCCACGATACTGACAAGCTGTGGAACCACGCTGATGATCGGGAACAAGGTTTTACGGCTGGGCCGATCCGGTCTATATTGGGGCATAGGCAAAAGGACCAGAATATGAGCGAACCGCAATGGCTGACCTGGGCACGGGACGTGCAGGCGATCGCCCAGAACGGGCTCACCTTCTGCCAGAACCCCTATGATCGCGAACGGTACGAGCAGTTGCGCGTGCTCGCATCGTCCATGATCGCCGCGCTGGGCCAGAACACACCCGAGACAGTGCTGACCCTGTTCACGAATGAAAATGGCTACGCCACCCCCAAGATCGATGTCCGTGGCGCGGTATTCAACGCGGCAGGCGCGATCCTTATGGTACGCGAAGCCATCGATCAGGATCGCTGGACCCTGCCTGGCGGCTGGGCGGACGTGAATTTCACCACGGCCGAAAACACGCTCAAGGAAGTCATGGAAGAGAGCGGGTACAGCGCGGAAATCATCAAGCTGGCCGCCCTTTGGGACCGCAACAGACAGGGCCACCCGCCTGACGTCTTTTCCTGTGCCAAGGTGTTCTATCTGTGTCGTCTGACAGGCGGCACCCCCACCATCGACAATCTCGAAACCTCGGGGATCGGCTGGTTCAACCGTGACAACCTGCCTGATGATCTCTCTTTGACACGGCTCCTGCCCCATCAGCTTCGCCGCATGTTCGATCATTACGACCAGCCGGATCTGGCGACGGATTACGACTGACGCCATGAAGGTCATGACCATTCTCCCCCGCCGGGAGGGCTATGCGCCCGACCGTGCAGGGGCCATCGCGCTTCTGATCTCCCGTCTGGCGTCCCCGGAAGATATCGTGATCGGCACCGAAATCACCGGCTCACCTTTGCCGGGTGGCCAGTTCATAGCCGTGACCGAACCGGGCGGGCTGCATCGCTGGCGCCGTGATGGCACGCGCTATCGGATTGCCTGCCAGCGTGAGATCAGACGGCATCGACCCGATCTGGTGGAGGTGCATAACCGTCCGGCTCTGGCGCGGGCGCTCCGGAAGTGTGGTGTCCCGGTTCACCTTATTTTGCATAACGACCCACAGGACATGCATGGGGCCCGTCGTCCGCGCCAGCGTCAGGAGCTCATGCAGCATGTGAAAGTGTTCACGGTCTCTTTCTGGCTGCGACGACGCTTTCTGGAAGACCTCGATGACGGACCGGTTACGGTCATGCCCAATTGTCTCGATCTGTCTGCCCTGCCCGCTCCCCCCGAGAAACGCGCGAAACTGGTGCTTTTTGCAGGCCGCATGGTGGCGGATAAGGGGGCCGACGCCTTCGTGCGCGCCTGGGCTGCGGTCAGCCAGAAGGCTCCGGGCTGGAAAGCGATCATGATCGGGGCCGATCGCTTTCGCTTCAATTCGCCACGCACAACCTTTGTCGATCGGGTCGAGGCCAGCGCGAGCGCGGCCGGAATTACGCTCTGTGGCTATCAGATGCATCATCAGGTGCTCGAAGCCATGGCGGCGGCCTCGATCGTCGTCGTGCCCAGCCGTTGGCCCGAGCCTTTCGGTCTGACTGCGCTAGAGGCCATGGCGAGCGGCGCGGCTGTTATCGCCTCACCCCGCGGGGGCCTGCCTGAAGTTGTGGGAGAGGCAGCTCTTCTGGCCCTCCCGGATGAAGGCGATGCGCTTGAAAAAGCAATGCTGCGCCTGATCGAGAACGAAGCACTCAGAGCAGAATGCGTCCGGCGTGGATACGAGCAGGCGCAGAAATTTGATCTGGCACGCGCCCGTCAATTACTAAAGAAAATGCGTGATAAATCGGTAAACCTCGGAAAATCGCACTAAGCGGTGATCTGTGGCGCCGCATATTCGACACATTAAAGACATTGGCTATGACCGTACAGTATTTCTCTGAGAGGACACATGTCTAAAACACGAATCCTGCCTGCCCTTGCTCTTGCTGCTTTTGTGGCGGCACCTGTGGCTCATGCACAAACTTCAGGATGCGATACCAATACAGGAAATACAGGTGTGATTGGTCGCTTGGCGGCCAAGGAAAACTGCCTGAACAATCGGGTGCAGAACTGGCAGAACAAGAACAAGGAAGCATCCGAAGCTCGTCAAAAGAAGATCGACGAACTGCGCGACAAATACACTAATGCTCCCGAGCGTGAACGCGAGAAGATCCAGAACAAGATCGATGCCCAGAAGGACAAGCTGAACAACCTGAAGCAAGAGCGCACCCAGCGCATTGATCAGTTCAAGGCTGACCAGAAAGCTCAGCGCGACCAGATGAAGGCATTGTCGGACAAGACAAAGCAGGATTTTCGCAATCTGGGTCGCTTGAACTGACGGTTTGACAGGATGGCGTGTCCGTCATCCTGATATTTCCCCCTTCTCCCTTGCAGCCCAACCCTATGGGCTGCAAGGGCCGCGATTTGTCCTTACTGACCCGCAGACAGCGAAATGTGTCGGATAAAAAAGACCTGCTAGAGCCGAATTCCCGTGTCTCGCCATGACATTCGGCGTTAAGACAGGCGCCATGACGGTTTCTCCCCCCATACAGGGCTCCCGCCCAGTCGTTCCTACGCCTGGTTCAGCGCACGCGCCGAAGCAATGGCAGAGTGAGCGAAAACTGGCAGTGCTCACCGGTGCCTCAGGAGGAATCGGCGTTCTGATCGGCCGGATCCTTTTATCGCAGGGCTATGATCTCATTGCGCTTTGCCGCTCGAAGCCCGATCTTGATTCCGGCCGCACCCTCCATATTCCCTACGATCTTTCCCAAACCGAGACGCTTGCTTCAGCCAGCGAGACGATCGGGCAGTTTGATCGTCGGGTGTTTGCCCTCATCCATTGTGCAGGACTGATCACGCCATCCCCGGTTGCCGAAGCTGAAGAGGCCATGCTCACAGCGCAGATCACCCTCAATCTTACCGCGCCCATTCTTCTCACACGCCATCTCCTGCCGCATATGAGGCCTGGCAGCACCCGCAGCGAACCAGGCGGTCATATCGTTTTCATCAATTCCATGTCGGCAGTCATGCCCCTGGCCGGAAGTGCGGCCTATGCCGCGGCCAAGGCTGGTCTGCGAAGCTTTGCACTCTCGCTCGCCCAGGAACTGCGTCCATCAAGTCTCTCGGTCAGCAGCGTTTTTCCCGGTGCGGTACAGACATCCATGCTGCAACGCGAGATGGAAGAGGGTGGCTCGGTGCTGAATTACGTGAGCACACCCCTCGATCCCGGAAAAGTCGCCCAGGCCGTCATCAACCAGCTTGGCAAAACCCGGAAGAATACCTGCCGCGAGCAGTTCATGCCCGCCATTGATGGCGTATTTGGCAAGATGTGTATGGTCGTACCCGCGCTTTTGCGCCTGACCCTGCCTGCACTCCATGCGATCGGACGGCGTAATTACGAGAAGGCCCGACATCGCAACTGAGCAATGACACCCATACCGGGGTCGGGTCATGCCGAAGAATTGACAAGCCCACGCCATAGCGGCAGGGACAAGCCATGACGCGCTTTGATCCGCTTCTCAGACAGGCACTCGACACGCTGGAATCCCGTTCCCTGCGTCGCACCTTGCGCCCCCTGCATCGCACCCCCGATGCGGTTCTGCGTCAGGGCCGCGAAGTGCTCGATTTCTCGTCAAACGATTATCTTGGTCTCTCGGGTCATCCACTTCTGCGAGACCGCGCCGCCGACTGGGCTGTGCAGCATGGCACGGGAGCGCGGGCGTCACGGCTGGTCAGTGGCACGCTGGATCTGCATCAACAGGTCGAGGGACGCCTTGCCCGCTTCAAGGGGGCAGAAGCCGCCCTGCTGTTCGCTTCGGGCTGGCAAGCCAATGCTGCTGTTCTGCCCGCCCTGTTCCGCCTGGCCCGTGAACAGACCGGCGCGCCGCCGCTGGTCTTTACCGACAAGCTCAATCACGCCAGCATGCATCACGGTTGTGCTGCAGCCGGGGTGAAGCAGATCAGGTTCCGTCACAACGATCTGGCCCATCTCGAGGTCTTGCTTGAGCGCCACGCCGAACAGCCCGGCATGCGCTTCATCGTAACCGAGAGCGTCTTTTCCATGGATGGCGATACGGCCGATATTGCCGCGCTAAGCGCTCTGGCCAAACGATACGATGCCTTCTTCTACCTTGATGAGGCCCATGCAACGGGTGTTCTGGGCCCCCAGGGGCGCGGCCTGTCTCATGGTCATGAGGTGGATCTCGTCATGGGCACATTCAGCAAGGCGCTGGGCAGCATGGGAGCCTATATTGCCGGTTCACGCGCCCTGTGCGACTGGATCATCACGGCATGCTCGGGGTTCATCTACAGCACAGCCCCATCCCCGCCGATGTTGGGCGCCATGGATGCGGCTCTGGAACTCATGCCTGATCTGGAGGCGGCCCGCCTGAAACTGCGGCAGAATGCCGCACTCCTGCGTCAACGGCTCAACGAAGCCGGGATCGATACAGGCGGTTCAACCACGCAGATCATTCCCGTCATGATCGGCGATGAGGAAGCGACCCTTGCTCTTGCCGAAACGCTCGAAAAGCAGGGCCTGCTGACCATCGCCATCCGTCCGCCAACGGTCCCCGCCGGGTCGGCGCGTCTGCGTCTGGCCCTCAGTGCCAGCCATGATGAAGCCGCCATCAACAGGCTTGCCGATGCCCTGACCGGAGCCCTGCGGCCAGGCCGGTCATGAAGCTCGTCTTTGTTCACGGATGGAGTTTCGATGCCCGGTTCTGGTCCCCGGTTCACGAGGCACTCGGCCATCCTGACTCGGTTTTTCTCGATCGCGGCTACACAGGTGCGCCCGAAACACTGACCCTGCCCGACGCCCCCTATCTTGCCATCACCCACTCAGCAGGCACGGCAGATCTTCTCGCCCGCGACCTCACCGGGTGTCGCGGCATCGTGGCATTCAACAGTTTCGCCCGTTTCACCCGGTCGGACGATTTTCCCGAAGGTCTTCCTCCCCGTATCCTCTCCCGCATGGCCAGTCGCCTGTCCGATGATCCGGCGGGGGTTGTCACGCAGTTCCGGCAGCAATTCGAGCCCTTCCTGCCCTGCACCACGCTGGCACCCGACAGGTTGCAGGCCGGGCTTGATGCGCTGATAGCGACCGATGCCAGAGCCGAAGCGCGCCGCTGGGGGGCCAGTCTGACAACAATTAGCGGCACGAATGATCCGCTGGTAACACCTGCCATGACCCAGGCCGGCTTCCCTCTGGCGAAGACCCTGCAACGCGAAGGCGGGCATCTTCTGCCCCTGACCGATCCTGAGGGTTGCGCCGCCATCATCCGGGACCGGCTGGAGCAAGGCGCATGAGTGAGGAAACCAGCCGCCTCGCCCCGATTGCCGCCCGTTTCGACATGGCCGAACATTATGATCAGGCTGCGCGTGTTCAGGCTCTCACGGCCATCGCGCTTGCACAGCATATTGCCTCGCATGTCACGCCGGATAACCTGCCCCGCCGGATTCTGGAGCTGGGCTGCGGCACTGGGGCCCTCACCCGCCTCCTGCGCGGGCTTTTCCCGGCGGCAGAGATCACCGCCATCGACCTCTCACCCGGCATGATCGCCCGCGCTGCACGCGCCGTGCCCGATATCTGTTATCACGTGATGGATGCCGAGCACCCGACCCTGCCCGGGCCGTTCGATCTCATCTGTTCCAGCTTCTGCATGCAGTGGTTCAGCAATCGGGAAGCCGCCTTTCGTCGACTGGCCCATCTTCTGGCACCGGGTGGGCGATTGGAGGTGACAACGCTGGCTGAAGGCAGCTTTGCCCAATGGCGCGAGGCCTGCGCCGCGCAATCCCTGCCCTGCGGCTTCCCGGATTATCCCACGGCCAGAACGCTTCTGGCTGAACTCCCCCCGTCGCTTCAGGGCGAATGGTCGCTTGAGACGTTGCGTGATCCTGTAGGTTCCGCACGCGCGTTTCTGCTCGACCTCAGAAAAATTGGGGCGACAACGCCCAAGGAGGCCAGCCGCAAGCTGACAGCCCCCGAACTTCGGCGCGTGATGCAGCATTTCGACAGGATGACCAACGAGATGGACTACCAGATTGCTTTCGGCAGCGCCGTAAAGACACGGGGCGTTTTCGTCACAGGGACGGATACCGGGATCGGCAAGACCCTTGTGTCAGCCATTCTCACCCGTGCGCTCGATGCCACCTACTGGAAGCCCTTTCAGACCGGGCTGAGCGATGAAGCAGGCGACACGCATAGCGTCAGTGCGCTTGCCGCCCTCCCCGCTTCACGTGTGCTGGCCCCCGCCCATGCCTTTCTCGCCCCGCTCTCACCGCAGGACGCGGCGGCGGCAGAGGGCCGGACGGTCAACCTGGAGGGCCTGACCCTGCCGGATTGCACGGGGCCTCTGGTGGTCGAGGGTGCCGGCGGGCTGATGGTGCCGCTCAATGACGAGGCCCTGCTGATTGACTGGGCGGCCACACTGGGCCTACCGATCATTCTTGTCACCCGCTCCACACTGGGCACGATCAATCACACGCTGCTCAGTCTCGAAGCCCTGAAGCGGCGCAGTATCGCCATTGCCGGCGTGGTGATGAGCGGCCCCCCGAACGCCGCCAATCGGGCGGCCATAGAGCATTTCGGGCAGGTGCCTGTGCTGGCCGAAATTCCTCTGCTGGACGCCATCACGCCGCAAAGCGTGGCGCAAGAGGCAGAACGCCTGCGCGAAACCCTGAGACTACAGGGTTTCTGACCCATTCTGTGCCGCTGTCAGCCGGGAAAATACAGGGGCAGATTCTGGTATTGCCAGCCACAGACCCGCCCGCGCTGACCGTTTGCATCCGGCTGGCCTTCATATCCCTCGACCACATTCACCGCCTCGACATAGCCGAGATGCGCCGCAAGTTCCGCCGTCTGCTGTGAGCGCACGCCCGAGCGGCACAGGAACAACACGGGCGTTTCCAGCGAGG
This sequence comes from Asaia bogorensis, assembly GCF_900465345.1. GTDB lineage: Bacteria > Pseudomonadota > Alphaproteobacteria > Acetobacterales > Acetobacteraceae > Asaia > Asaia bogorensis_A. The sequence goes on from NZ_UEGO01000004.1 coordinate 224,019, forward strand.
GCACAAGCTCACGCAACGAGCGTGCGAAACCATTGGCATCGTAAGGGTCCCAGCTCAGGGTTTTGACATCCTTGTCGAGGGTTGAGAGGTCGGGCAATCCAACCAGCTGCCATTCGCCGGGGGTGCGCACATCAATCAGGACGGCATCCTTGTCTGTCGTCAGGCGTTCCCAGGCAGCTTGTGCCGAAATACAGTCGACCATCGTTTTTCCTCATTTATTTTACATGTCGCGACGTTAAACTCTCAAACCGCAGACGTATAGGATGGAATGTAGATGACCACGCAGAACGTGACCCCCTCCCACGCCACCAGTGTCATTCCGGGCTGGCAGCACCCTTCAGATGGTATGATCGGCGCCATTGGCGGCACGCCGCTGATCCGTCTGAAGCTGGCGTCGGAAGCGACCGGCTGCGAAATCTACGGCAAGGCCGAGTTCATGAATCCCGGAGGGTCGGTCAAGGATCGTGCGGCTCTGGCTATCATTCTGGATGCCGAGAAGCGGGGCGCCCTCAAGCCGGGCGGTGTGATCGTTGAAGGCACGGCAGGCAACACCGGTATCGGTCTTACCCTCGTCGCCAAGGCCCGTGGTTATCGCACCATCATTGTCATGCCGGAAACGCAAAGCCGTGAGAAAATCGATTTCCTGCGCATGATCGGCGCCGATCTGCGCCTCGTGCCTGCCAAGCCCTTCCGTGACCCCGGCAATTACGTGCATGTCTCCCGCCGTATTGCCGAGGAAACCGACAATGCCGTCTGGGCCAATCAGTTCGACAACACTGCCAACCGCGAAGGCCATCGCACAACCACGGCGGCCGAGATCTGGCAGCAGCTCGATGGTCGTGTCGATGCGTTCACCTGCGCCTGCGGCACGGGTGGTACGCTGGCAGGTGTTGCTCTGGGCCTAGGCGAACTGGCCGAGGCGGCGGGTCGCAAGCGCCCCGAGATCGTTCTGGCCGATCCGGAAGGCTCAGGGCTGTATGGCTGGGTCAAATCGAACGATCTGAGTGTTTCAGGCGGCTCGATTACCGAAGGGATCGGGCAATCCCGCGTGACGGGCAATCTGGAGGGCATCACGATTGACGATGCCGAGCGTATTCCCGATGCCGAAGCGCTTGAGCAGATCTTCTCGCTTCAGGATCGCGAGGGAATCTCGTTGGGCGGCTCGGCGGGAATCAACGTGGCGGCAGCGATTCGCGTGGCAAAACGCCTTGGTCCGGGCCATCGCATTGTAACAATCCTCTGCGATGGTGGAGCACGCTACCAGTCCAAGATCTTCAATCCTGAATTCCTGCGGGCCAAAAACCTGCCGACCCCACCCTGGCTCGATTGAGACAGGTTTTCGCAAGTTGTGACGGAATGAAACAGCCCCTTGAAGGGGACATTCGATTCGGACCAATGTTACATTCATGGAAACGACCCCGCACCTTCTCATCGTTGATGATGACCGCGAGATACGCGAGCTGCTCTGCCGCTTTCTCGAGCGCAACCATTTTCGCGTGACCGCCGCACGCGACGGGCGTGAAGCCCGTCGTGCCTGGGCGGCCGGCCATTATCAGCTTGTGGTGCTCGACCTGATGCTCCCTGGCGAAAGCGGGCTCGACATTGCCCGCTGGCTGCGCAGCCAGGACAATGTTCCAATCATCATGCTGACCGCCATGAGCGATGAGACAGACCGTATCATCGGCCTCGAATTCGGCGCGGACGACTACGTGGCCAAGCCCTTCAACCCGCGTGAACTGCTGGCTCGTATCCGTGCCGTGCTTCGTCGCACCGCCGACAGTTCCGACAAGAAGCTTTCGGCGGATTCACGCATGATCCGCTTTTCGGGCTGGACACTCGAGCCTGCGCGCCGTCGTCTGCTCAATCCGGACGGGGCCGAAGTGCCGCTGACAGGTGGCGAATACGACATGCTTCTCGCGTTTCTCGAACGCGCCAACCGTGTCCTGACACGTGACATGCTGCTGGAAATGCTGCGTGGCCGACAGGCCGGGCCGTTCGATCGCGCCATTGACGTTGCGGTGAGCCGTCTGCGCCGCAAACTGGAGGATGACGGGCGTAACGCCCAGATGATCAAGACGGTACGCGGGGGCGGCTATGTTCTGGCCGCCGATGTCGAACGCCTCTGACACCGTGATCCATCTTCTGCCGCGCTCGCTGCGAGCGCGCACCAATCTGCTTCTGATTGCAGGGCTTTGCGTGGTTCAGGCGGCCGGCCTGACCATCCATGCCCTCGATCATCTCAATATTGCCGACCGGGCAGAGATGCATGACAACGAGCATCATGCCTTTTCGATCTATCATACGCTGGTCGAACTTCCACCCGCCGACCGTCAGGCCGGGCTCGATGCGATAGAAGTTCCCTCGAATTTCAAGATCATTCTCGACACCAAGCCAGACACGCATTTTCCAAATTCCTTTGTGCCGCTGCCATTTGCCATGAACCCCATGATGCATGGTGCCCCGCCCCCCGAGCGGCAGGATGAGGGCGGTTTTCCGCCTCCGGGTGAGATGAACGGCGCTGAGGGTCACAATCCTTTCCCCTTTGAGGGAATGCCGCCCCCCGCGGGAGGCTTCGATCCCGGGCAGTCCGAAGAGCGCAGACCGCCCCCGTTCCTGCCGCCAGCTCTCTCAGGCATCGGCATGCTGCCTGCGCGTCTGCGCCCGCAACGCATGGTCGTGGGCCACAAACCCGGTACGCGCCATTACGCAATGTCATTGCAAATGCCCGATGATCACCGTTGGCTGGTCATGAACTACACGGTGCGACCACCCAATCCGTTTGGTTCACCCACCTTCATGATCTCCTTTGCCCTGATGACGATCTGCGGCGGTGGCCTGATCCTCTGGGGTTCGCTCCGGCTCATTGCTCCTGTCGCAACGCTCGCCAACGCAGCCACGGCACTTGGCCGCGATGTCCATACGCAGCCACTGCCCGAATCAGGGCCAACCGAAATTCGTCAGGCGGCAATGGCTTTCAACACCATGGCAGCGCGTATCCGGCGTTTCGTGACGGATCGCACCCTCATGCTGACCGCCATCGGTCATGACCTGCGCACGCCCATCACGCGCCTGAAGCTGCGCGCTGAATTCATTGATGATGACGAGTTGCGTGACAAGTTTCTGGCCGATCTGGACGAGATGGAAAGCATGGTTGCCGCGACCCTCGCCTTCGGTCGTGACAGTTCGACCCAGGAGCCCATGACGGCGCTTGATCTAGGCGCACTCCTGCAAACCATCGCGGATGAAGCTGCTGAAGCCCGCCCCGACCTTGCCGATCAGGTAAGCTACCACGAGCCGGACAATGCCATTCGTATCAGGGCACGTTCGCTGGCGCTCAAACGCGCCCTGACCAACCTCGTCATGAATGCGCTGAAATATGGCGGATCAGCCACCATCAGCGTGACATGTACCCGTGGGCCCGGTCAGGAAAAGAACGTCTGTATCCGTATCGACGATAATGGCCCCGGCCTGCCGCAGGAAGATCTCGAACGCATGTTCGAACCCTTTGTGCGTGCCGAAACCAGCCGCAACCGCGAAACCGGCGGCACCGGCCTTGGTCTGGCCATCGCCCGCTCTACCGTGCGCGGTCAGGGCGGGGATGTCACCCTTGTCAACCGCCCCGAAGGAGGGCTGCGCGCAAGCGTCATCCTGCCTTTATAAGCAATCCGGGTTCTGCCCGAACCCGGCGGCCTTTCCCTGCCCTTCAGCCTGATTACCGGCAAACCTGGTCAGGGGGTGCGCTACTGGCACCGCAGGGCGCGGCGCGCGAACGCTGCATCAACCTGATTGCCATGCGCTTACTGCCTTTTCGCTGGCAGGAGTTGGTAACCGCTCTGTCTGGGTCGCCTCGTTATTCAGTCGAGTCCAGAGGCGCACCTCTGGCGGGGTGCGGGGCAGCGCCCCGCGTCACCTATCGCCTAACGTTTGACTGTTCGCACCGCCAGAGTACCCGCTCCCTGGATAAGCCCCACGAGAAGGATCAGCACAGCCACCACAGCAAACATGATGGTGGTGTTGAAGCGCTGATAGCCGTAGCGAATGGCCAGATCACCCAGACCGCCCGCACCGATCGCCCCTGCCATGGCCGAGGCGCCGACAAGGGTGATGGCGGTGACAGTCAGCCCTGAGAGCAATCCGGGCAGGGCTTCGGGAATCAGCACATAGCGGATGACCATCCAGCGCGTTCCGCCCATGACACGCACCGCCTCGATCAGCCCGGGCTCTATTTCCTGGAGGGAAATTTCGGCAATGCGGGCGAAATAGGGAATGGCTGCAATCGAGAGCGGCACAATGGCCGCCAGCGTACCCAGAGACGTACCGGCAATCAGCCGCGTGACCGGAATGAGCAGGACCAGCAGGATGATGAACGGAATGGCCCTGATGGCGTCGATCAGCCAGCCGATGGGGTAGCCAAGCCACGGCACATCATACAAATCCTTGCGACGGGTCGCGATCATCAGCACGGCAAGAGGCAGGCCAAACACAAGGGCCACCAATGTCGAGGCTGCAACCATTTCCACCGTCTGGAGGGTGGAATCGATGATGAGCTTACCGATCAGCCGGTACATAGCCGAGTATCTCCGTCACATGGGCCTGCTGGTCGAGATAGAGGCTGAGCGATGGGCTCAGCGGCGCGGATAGGGCCAGGATCATGTCGGTCAGGGGTTCTCCCCCGCAATCAAGCGCCCCGCCTTGCACAAGCGTGATATCCTGATCGAAACGACGCGTGATCTCCGACAGAAACGCCGTGCAGGCAGCCTGTGGGCCAAGCACGACACGCAGCAGAGTCCTGTCTCCGGGGCGCGGATCGGGCGAAAGCTTCTCACGGACATAGGCCGGCAGGGTCGGTCGGATATCGGCCAGAAGCCGTTCCAGACGCTCATCGCCGCGACTGTCACGCAGCAAGGTCGCCATCGTGCCGTTTTCGATCAGTGCGCCATGATCGAGCACCAGCACGCGATGGGCAAAACGTCGCACAACATCCATCTCATGCGTGATCAGGATGATTGTCAGGCCCAGATCACGGTTGATCTGCGCCAGCAATTCGAGAATGGAGGACGTCGTGTGCGGATCGAGGGCAGATGTCGCCTCGTCGCACAGAAGCAACGAGGGTGAATTGGCAATGGCACGCGCAATGCCCACACGCTGCTTCTGACCGCCTGACAATTCGGAGGGGCGTTTGTGCCCGTGCCCTTCGAGCCCGACCAGCGTCAGGAGTTCCGCCACGCGTGGGGCAATCCGAGCACGGGGCCAGCCGGCAATTTCTAGCGGCAAGGCAATGTTGCCAGCCGCATCGCGTGAGTTGAGCAGGTTGAAATGCTGGAACACGAGCCCGACCTTGCGGCGCACCGCCACGAGGTCGCGTTCAGGCAGGGCAGCGAGATCGGCTCCGTCGAGCAGGATTCGCCCTTCCGAAGGGCGCTCAAGCGCACAGAGGCAACGCAGCAGCGTGGATTTTCCGGCGCCGGAGCTGCCGATCACACCGATGATCTCGCCTTTATCAACCTGAAAACTGATATCGCTCAGAGCGGCCTGCGTCCCGAAACGGCACGACAGACCCGAGACATCAAGAAGCGTCATGAAAACGCAGGGATGACAGTATTGGCGTAAACATCAATGAGCGCCTGACGGATATTAGGCTGCTGATAGGCGCTCACCAGCGGCTTTACCCAAGGCGCCTGCACATCATCGGTATTGACGGCAATCACGCAGATATAGGGATTGTCCTTCACGCCCTCGCGCGCCAGCCGCTCATGCACCACATCGACCCCGGCCTTGTGTGCCCAGTCGGTGTTGATCACCGCGGCATCCAGATCCGGCAGGGCACGCCCCACGACCCCGGCATCCAGCTCGCGTATGGTGAATTCATGCGGATTCTCGGTGATGTCCAGCGGCGTCGGCAGCAGGCCCGCAGATGGCGACAGCTTGATGAAGCCCAGTGTCTGAAGCAGCAGCAGCGCACGCCCTTCATTGCTCGGGTCATTGGGCACACCGATCACCGCACCCTTGGGGAGGGCGGCAAGCGTTTTCCATTTGCGCGAATAGAGACCGATCGGGGCAACATATGTATCCCCGACAGGGGTAATACGGTAGCCATGCGCGTCACACTGCGCCTTGAGAAACGGCTTGTGCTGGAAGGAATTCGCATCGAGGTCGTGCGACGCCAGCGCCTCATCCGGTGTCGAGTAATCAGAGAACGTGACTATCTTGAGCGCCAGCCCCTGCTTCTGCGCATTCTGGCTAACCAGGCGCCAGATATCCTCATCCTCGCCCGCCATGATACCCACACGAATAGGTTTACCATCGGCGCGGGCACTACGCAGGCTCAGAGCCATGGACGCACCAAGAAGCGAGGACAACACCGTACGACGCGGGAGCGAGGCGAAGGACATGAGAAAGATATCCGGTTCCTGGCGCGAGCCGATAAATTGAACGATTTTTCTTCGTTAATAATATCAGTCTCGACGCATTCAACGATTGATCTGTGTCTTATACAGAACGCTCGATAAAGCAATGTTCCATCGCGTTCGAATGGCTCAACTCCCAAGCATGAGTTGATCGGCTCTACTGAGGCCGCGATCAGGTATCTTTGCCTTCAGCCTGATCATCAGGAAGCGACCACCCCAGCCATCAGGACTTGCCCATAGACTGACGATCTCATCCCCTTTGTCGCTGAGCATCTCCACAAGGAGCACAATATGCTGGTGACCTCCGCTCTGGTATGTCTTGCGTCATATCAGATCCCGCTCCAGCCTTGTTGCACTGCCCTTCGACGCAAGACAGGCTGCGTCGGGCGTGCTGGCTGATGCTCTTTCATTGATCGTTTCACCAATCACGCCGTCATTCTCTTAAGGTGTCGCCTGAAAAATCCGCTTCATATGCTCGGGTATAGGAGAGAGGCCCATCCCGTTGCCCAGCCATGAAGGGGCATTCAATCACCATGCAGCTCCTCCCGGAATGATGCTCTTCATAATAAAGATCATGATGGGTGCTCATATGAACGGGCACGGAGAACCACTTATTCCACGCGGAAGAATGCATGCTGACCCTCCTTTACTACCTTGCCGCCGGCTTCGCAGAGATCGGAGGCTGCTTCGCCTTCTGGGGATGGGCAAGGCTTGGAAAACCGATCTGGTGGTTGCTCCCAGGTATGCTAAGCCTCGCGTTTTTCGCGCTCATCCTCACCCGGATCGACAGCGACAGCGCCGGTCGGGCCTATGCTGCCTATGGTGGCGTTTATATCACGGCGTCACTTGTCTGGATGCGTGTGTTCGAAGGGCGTACCCCAGACCGTTGGGAACTGGCAGGGGCAGTCATATGCCTGGGTGGCGCTGCCCTGATTCTCTGGGGCCCTCGCTCGACATGAAACGCGACATGGGCCATTGACCAGCGTTCTGAATACCGGAGATCTGTCGTGTTCCAGCCTCTCTATCAGCGTATGCTCACCCTGGCGGCTTCGCCTCATGCGGGATGGTGGCTGTTTGCCGTCGCTTTTGCCGAGGCCTCGTTCTTTCCGATTCCTGTCGACCTGATGCTGATCCCGATGATCCTGGCGGCCCGTGAGCGTGCTTTCAGACTTGCGGCCATCTGCACGGTTGGATCCGTCACCGGGGCGATGCTCGGCTGGGTGATCGGCGCCATGCTGCTTCAGCACGTCGCGCTACCCATCGTTCATTTCTATCATGCCGAGCATACACTGGCCGTCATGCAGGAGAAGTTCCGCCAGTATGGTGTGGCCATCATCCTGCTCAAGGGGCTGACACCCATCCCCTTCAAGATCGTCACCATCGCGGCAGGTGCAGCGCATTTCGCAATCCTGCCATTTATCGCTGCCAGTCTGGTCACACGCGGGGCGCGCTTCTTTCTGGTGGCGACCCTGCTCTGGTTCTACGGTGCACCTATCCGCGATTTCATCGAACGCCGCCTGACCCTCGTTCTCGCAGGCTTTCTCTTTCTCATCATCGCTGGCATTCTGGCTGTCACCCTTCTGTAGACCGAATGAGGATTGCCGCCATGCCCAACCAGATTGCCGTCGTCACAGGCGCCGGAGCCGGTATCGGGCGGGCCACCGTGCGTATGCTGGCGTCCTATGGCTTCGACATTGCCCTGATTGGTCGAAACGAACAGAGGCTTCAGGACGCCGCTCAGGAACTCGAGGCAAGCGCGGTGCGCACCCTCACCCTGCAGGTGGATGTGTCAGACGCTGCAGCGCTCGCCCAGGCAGCCGAGCAGGTCGAGCGCGACCTTGGTCCGATCACGGTCTGGATCAACGCAGCGGGCGTTACCGCCATCGGCCCGGTGCTGTCGCTTGATGAGGCCACATTGCGCCGCGTGACCGATGTAACCTATCTCGGCTCCGTTTTTGGCACGCAGGCAGCGCTGGCCTGCATGCGCCGCCGTGGCAGCGGCACGATCGTCAATCTGGGTCTGGCGCACCCGCTGCGCGGCCTGCCCCTGCAATCTGCCGTCAATGGCGCTCATGCGGCAATCAGCGCCTTTTGCGACAGTGTCCGCCCCGAAATCCGCGCACTTTCCGATCGCATCGACCTGACGGTCGTGCATCTGCCCTCCATCAACACGACAAGACTGGGCTGGAGCCGCAACCTCTCGGGTCATACCCTCAAGCCAGTCGGGCGCATCTACGAGCCCGAGATTGCAGCCCACGCGATCTGTCAGGCCGTCTTGGGCCATCATCGTGACATCTGGGTGGGGGCATCATCCATTCTGCCAAGCCTGATCAACGGGCTTGCCCCTTCGCTGCGCGACCGCTTTCTGGCGCGCAAGGGTTTCAAGGCACAATTTGGCGCCGGCGCGCCGGAAGACGCACCGGACTCCTTTGTGGAGAGCGTCGAGGGCGCTTACGCAGCGCACGGCCCCTATGAGGGAATTCCGCTCCGCGAACAGGGTCGCAAGCCGCTGTTGCTGACAATTCCGCGGCGTATCGGTCTGGGTGCGTCCCTGCTGGGTCTGGCCGGGATCGTGGCCTTGTGGCGCGCTGCACGGGGCAAGAACTGACGCCATGCCCCGTCTTCTGAAAGCCTTGACCCCCTGATTGTCAGCAAACTGACAATCAGGGTTGTCACGCCTAGCTCGGTCGGCGGCTGATATTGGTCGACATGATCGCACGATGCTGCTTGAGGCCATTGACCAGCTTCTCGGCGTCCTCCGGCCCGAACACCAACCCGACCGGCCCGAATGCCGGGTGCTGAAAGGCCAGCGTCGAGCCCTCGGTCAGGGCATCGATCTGAAGCGCCCAGTTCGTGCTGTAAACCGGCAGGAATGGCGCATTGCCGATGGGGGGCTGAGCCTGCCCGGCCGTCATGGCAAAACGTACCCGTCCGAGGCTGGCAATCAATTGGCTCAGCTGGTCCAGGGTCAGGTCGATTTCCCCTTCCAGACCGCTCCCTTCAAGAAAGCGCAGCGTCGCTCCTGTGCCATCATCTTTCTGCACAACCTGCATTCTCGCACCCATGTCGTGATCGTCCTCTTTCCGGGTTTTCAGATCAGTTTAGTGGCGTATGAATCCATCCGGCCTCGGCCCACCAACCATGGTGACGCAGGCTGACAACAGCGCGCTTCGCCTCAGGCAGATCTTCATATAGCCCGAAACAGGTCGCGCCCGAACCGCTCATGCGTGAAAAGAGACAGGATTCGGTGTTGGCGAGGGCTGCCAGCACATCACCGATAACCGGGTAGAGCGCAATGGCCGGGGGTTGCAGGTCATTTGATGTGGCTGCCAGCGCGGCGCACATGGCATGCACATCCTCCCAGCGCACGGGCAGACTGGCTGGCGGTCGAAACCCTGCGCCTGATTCCTTCCATGCCTTGAATACGGCGGGCGTCGGCACGGCAATACCGGGATTGACCAGCACCATGGCACAACGCGGCAAGACCGGCGCAGCTACCAGCGTCTCGCCAATACCCTGCATGCGCTGTGTTTTCTGAGCCAGACAGACAGGCACATCAGCCCCCAGGCCGGCCGCAATCGTGGCGAGATCAGCCGATTCACACGACCATGCCTGAGAGAGAAGGCGAAGTGCGGCAGCAGCGTCAGCCGAGCCACCGCCAATGCCCGAAGCGACAGGCAGATTTTTGGTCAGGCGCATATGCCAGTCCGGGGTCGCGGCAGGCACCGCGGCAGCTTCGCGCAGGGCCGCGGCGGCACGGAGCACCAGATTATCCGGACCGGCATCCAGCCCGGCCCCGAAGGGCCCATCAATAACAAGACGGCCTTTTTCACCGGGTAAAGCCGGTGCCTCCAGAACCAGATGATCGGCCGTGTCTGCAAAAACGGCCAGCGAATCCAGCTCATGGTAACCGTTTTCACGTCGACCCGTGACATGGAGAAACAGGTTGATCTTCGCGCGGGCGCTGGAGTGATCGGGAGTCATGCCGTCTGGGCTCATGGTCTGTCTCATCGTGACGGGGGAATGGGCCGACCACGCAAAACAGGCAGATCAGGCCCATTGGCGAGCGCAGCCTCGATCAGGGCCTTTGTTTCCGGCTCGGGCTTGTTGTTGAGCGCCTGGCTCCACTGGTCGCGCGCTTCGAGCTGGCGCCCCTGATACCAGTAGGCCACGCCCAGATGATACGCGATCTCGGGGTCGCCCGGCGCGGCATTGACGGCGGAAAGCAGAAGAGGAAGCGCCTGCGCCAGATCACCATTCTGCTTGAGAAGCGCCCAGGCATAGCTGTCACGTATCTCCGCGTCATCCGGCGCGAGGTCCATGGCGTGACGAAGCAGCCTGAGCGCCTGCTCCGGTCGCTCGCCATGAAGCACATCGGAGTAACCCGCATAATTGAGGAGCATTGGCTCCGAAGGTGCAAGCGCAAGCGCCCGGTCGAGATCGGCCTGCGCCTTGTCGCGCCTGCCCATATGATCCCACGCCATCGCGCGCCCAAGCAGCAACGGCCAGACCCGCGCCTCCATGACGCTGACATGATTGAGCGCCCGCGTATAGGTATCCACCGCAGCCTGATACGCACCAAGCTGGTCCTGCGTGGCACCTAGTTCGTTGAGGATATCGGGGTTATCGGGATTGGCCCTGGCCACACGCTCAAGCGCCCGCAAGGCTGCTTTCAGGTCATGCCGTTTGAGGGCGATCTGGGCCTGTGCGTGATCTGACAGAGGGGCCAGCGGATCATCATCTGCCACATGGTCGAGTGCTGTCTGGGCCAGGTCGGCCTGACCATCGTTGCGAAGTTCCTCGGCCAGAAGAATCTTCGCCAGGGTCAGATCCGGCCGGAGCAGCAAGGCCTGACGCAGGAGCAGGATCTTGAGTTGCCGGATATCCTTCAGCTTGTCATCATTCTGATCGCCCTGATCGGCGGGGCTCGCAGCCCCCTCCTCATTGCGGTCACGGCTGTTGGTGTCACCCAGAAGGGTGGTGATACCAACATAGAACTCTGCCAGGCCCTGGGAGGGGTCAAATCCGGTGCCGAGTTCCTGCGGGCGCAGCCGGTCAGCCACAAGCTGGAACGCAGGCAGTACCCCACCAACCTGCTGCAGTCTTTTAAGCGCAGCGTCACGGTGGTGCCTGAAGGCTAGCCAATCCGCCTCGAACTGCATCGTCTGCACCCGCAAAAGGGGGGGCATGGATCCGGCGCTGGCATCCAGACGAGCAAACAGCCCATCGGTGCGGGCCTGGTTGCGCAGCGAGGCGATACGCGCCTCTTGCAGCAAGGCGAGATAGGCCACCGGGTCAAGCGAGGCCATGGGTTGTGCGAGACGATTGGCATCATCCTGCGTGGGGGAGGCCCCATACTGGCACCAGTCCAGCAATCCCTGTCCAGCCAAACGCAGGAAACCCTGTGAGGCCTTGCTGTGCAGAGAAAAATAGGCTGCCGCGTCTTTCCACTGCCTGTCGCGGAAGGCTGCGCTCCCCATCACGATGCGTGAAAGGCTCTCCTTTGGCAGAAGGCGCGCCAGCGTCAGAGCGTGACCGGCAGCTTCATCCCCCGCATCCATGGCGTTGTAGCGCAGGGCCATGAGCATGAAATCCGGCTCGCGATAGCCGTGCATCACGGCACCGAACAATGCCTGGGCCGCATCGGGAATATTATTGCGCTGAACCGATACGATACTACCCAGCAGGCTACCTGTGAGCGACCAGGCCGGGGCGGCGGCCTCCCGCAGCTGAAAGGCTCCGGCCTGATGGTCACGTGCCGACGGGACTGCCTCAGCCGCATGAGGGGCAGCACCCGGCACCATCGCGAGGGGCAAGGCTGTCAGACTGGCGAGAAGAACGCGCCGGAGCGGAGAGTGCTTGGTTTGCATCGTCCGGCAATCTAGACTGAACGCGAGCAGACACCAAACTGATAAGATATGATGCCCCTTTCCCTGTCCGGTCAGGACCAGTCCGAAATTCTTGCCTTGCTGGAGCTCTACCGGGAGTGGGGGGTGGATTGCCTTCTGGATGAGACCCCGCCCCAAAGGCTCGATCGTCCCGCCTCGCTCACAGCACGACCGTCAGGACGCACCGCCGCTGGGGGTAATAGCCGCGCGGGTGACCGTGCGCATGGCGGTGCACAAGGCAGTGCTGCGACGGCGATCACAGCACGCGCCGCACCGGTCGATCCTGAAACGGCGCGCCTGTGGGGCGTGGAGGCCTTTCCGGAGTGCGCCCTGTCACGCACCGCCTCAACCAGTGTCCGGCCCCATATCGTGCCCGACGCAAAACTGATGATCATTGGCGATGCGCCCGATGCTGATGAAGACCGGTCGGGCGATGTGTTTGCCGGAGAGACAGGCAAACTGCTCGACATGATCCTGCCCAGCATCGGGCTTGAACGCCGTACGCTTTCGCAAGCACCTGCCCTTCCCTGGCGTCCGCCGGGCGGGCGTGCTGTCTCGACCATTGAAGGCCGGGAATGTCGTGCCCTGCTCAATGCGGTCATTGCTCGTGCTCGGCCGGAGCGACTGATTCTCCTTGGACCGACCCCTCTGCGCATTCTCGTTGATGAACAGGCGAGCGTGGCACGCTCACGAGGCGCGTGGATTACCTTGCGACTCGACAGTGGGCATGACGTTCAGGCGCTCGTTCTGCAGCACCCCCAGCAGATGATTGCGAGTGCCCGTGCCCGCCGGGAGATGTGGAAAGACCTTGTTTTCATGGCAGAAAGCCTCGACGCTGCGGGCTGACACGGACGGTTGCAAAGCCTTAATAAAAAAAATTGATTTTTGCCCGGAAAAACGCGGTTTTTGGCCTCTATCCCTCTGGTAGAATTCAGCAAACGATCTTAGAATAGCGAACTCCTTTGGTGTGACCTTTTGGCCACTCTTGCTTCGAGGCGCAAGAGGGGCTACGAGCATCCCCACCATGCGAGGAATTTCTTATTTCGCGTCGAGTAATAGCGCCCGTGCTTTCATGCTGTGCGCGATGCTTGTGGCGGGAGCGACGTTCAACCCGCTTCGTGCCCAGGAAAGCAAACCGACGCTTAACCCTGCCGATCATGACAATGCCCAGAGTGAGGAAACGGCGTTTGCTACGCCGCGATCCTACACGCCTGGGGGTTCGAATGGTCTTCCCCATCCCCTTACCGCGTCAGATGCCGCGCTGCTGAAAGAGGCGTTCCGCGCCCAGCGTGCCGGTGATTTCGAGACCGCCATTGCCCGTTCCCGTGCTGCCCATGATGGCATCCTGATGGGTGACCTTCTGGCAGAGCGCTATCTCAACCCAGCCTATCACCCACAGCCGGTACAACTTCGCCTGTGGCTCAAGACCTTTTCGAGCCTTGCCGATGCAGGTGCCATACAGAGCCTGCTGGTCTCACTCAGCCCCAAGGGCAGCGTAACCCTGCAGAATTTCCCAACGTCTCTCGCCCCTTCGGATACCGCGTCAAACGCAACGACGGGGACGACAGACCCGCTCTCTCACCTTCTCAACCGTAATCCCCTGCTGGACCGTACCGTGAGCGAGCGTGTTTCCTGGGGGCTCAAGGGTGGTCAGAGCGCCGTCAAACTCATTGACTCCACCCCGGGCATGACGCCGCTCTATGCGGCGCAGCTCAAGGCGGAAGTCGCTCTGGGCATGTTGAGTGCCGGTGAAACCGGCTTTGCCCTGCAGACGGCCCGGAAAGGGTTTGCCCAGAGCGAAAGCCAGCTTGGCTATGCCGGTTATGTGGCTGGCCTTGCGGCCTGGCGTCAGGGCGAACTGAGCGATGCGGCCCAGCTTTTCGAGCAGGCCTCACGCGCCAGGACGACCAATAACGACATTCGCGCTGCCAGCGCCTACTGGGCGGCTCGCGTGCATCGTCATCTGCCGGGCCCTGCCACTCTGGCAACGTCGTGGTTGCAGCGCGCGGCGGCTGAACCCGGCACATTCTATGGCATCCTGGCGAGACAATCCCTTGGGCTGCATCATGCTGGCAAGATCGCTGCCAGCACAGAGGACGCCACGGCAGGAAATGCCACGGCGCTTCAGTCAGATGAGACCGCGCTCCAGAATCCGATCCCGGTAATGGGCGAAATCGATATCGATGCCGTAGCTGCCACACCGCAGGGACCGCGCTTGTTCGCCCTGCTTCAGATTGGCGAAACAGCCCGTGCGGAAGCCCTGCTGCGCCGTATGTGGCCCGACATCGTTTCCGATACCGCACTGTGTCATTCCGTGCAGCTGGTTGCCGCTGCGGCCGGACTGCATGACCTGTCAGAGCAGATTGCCACCATCCTTGGCTCACGCGACGGGCGTCCGGCCCATCTGGCCGGGTTCCCCACCCCGCAGCTTTCGCCACGTCACGGTTTCAAGATGGACCCGGCGCTCGTCTATGCCCTGACGCGTCTGGAATCGAATTTCGATCCGAAGGCGTCATCGAGTGCCGGCGCACATGGCCTGATGCAGATCCGCCCCCTGACGGCGAGCTTTGTGAGCGGCCCCAAACCCGCTCTCGACTCCCACGGCGTCGCAATTATCAACGTCCCGGCCGATATGGTCGGTCGCCTGCACAACCCGGCAGTCAATCTCGAAATCGGCCAGCTTTACGTTCAGTATCTGGCCGGCCTTTCGGAGCGTTCCGATACAGCACCCAAGGGCGGCGATCTGATCCACACCCTTGCCTCCTACAATGCCGGGCCGGGTGCGATCGCGCGCTGGGAAAGCGGCACGCCCCACGAGGCAGAGCTGGCCCATGATCCGCTTCTTTTCATGGAGCTTCTCCCCAACGGCGAGACGCGTGACTACGTCCATCACGCTTTTACCTATCTTTGGATCTATGCCGACAAGCTCGGCTTGCCTGCGCCGTCGCTCCATGCTCTGGCCCACGCCCAGTGGCCGGCCTTCGCCGAGGAACAGGAAATCGCCAGCGCACGGCCAGTGACCTATCACTGAAGGTCTAGGGTCGTCAGGCGTCTCCTGACCTCTACGACATTATGCCTGCCTCAGGCAGGTAAGCAGATCATGACGAGGGCGATGCTGAAGCACGGTGTCGCCCTCAGTCTTTTCCCAGCGTTTCCATTCTGATGATCCGCGCCCCAAGCGTCTCGAGAAAGAGGCTGTCATGGGACGAGAGCAGGATACAGGCCGACTGCGCTGTTTCTGCCAGCAGGGCCATCAGATAATCGCGTGAGGCTGCATCGAGCCCGTTGCCTGGCTCATCCATCAGCAATAGCTGCGGTGTGCCTATAAAAGCCGAGGCGATGAGCATCTTGCGCCGCGTTCCGAGCGACAGCGCGTCGTAGCGCTTGTCGAGATGCGGCGTGAGGCCGAACCCCTCGATCAGATCAGGCGAGACATCGGGCGCCTTACGTGCCCAAGCGCACAGGGCCATGAGGTCACGCCCGGTCATGAACGGATAGACCGCTCCTTCGTCCGGGACATAGGCAAGGCATGATTTTGCCGCGACGGACTGACGTGTGAGGTCATGGCCAGCGATCATCACACGGCCCTTCTGCGGTTTTGCGACCCCGGACAGACCACGAAGCAGGGTTGATTTCCCCGTACCGTTGCCACCCCAGAGCCCATGCAGACCCACACCCAGTGCGAAGGTCACCGAAGAGAATACGGGCCGACCCTTATAGGCCATCTCAAGGTCGGTGCAGAGCAGTCTGTCGGTCATGCAGAAGCCTCGAAGAGGATGACTGAAATCCATAGCGCAGAAAGGGCGAGCGCAGGCATGGGCCGCCAGCGTGGATCGATCGGGATGGTCGCTCTCAGCGCCGAAACCAGTAACAGATATGAGGCGAGCACGAGGAACGCGCCCAGCAGCGAGATCAGCCCATGCAGGGCGAGAGGCAGCAGACAGAGCAGCCCCGGGATCATAAACAGACCCACTACGAGACCAATATCGCTCCTGACCCAGAAGAACCGCGGCAGAGGCAAGGCCAGACAGAATGCCAAGGCCCGCTCATGCGCTTCGGCAAGCGCAGCGAAAGGCACCAGACTACCTTGCGCGATGAGCCCCATGGCCACGATCTCAACGGGTATGGAGCGGGAATCGTAATCAAAGCCATGCAGAAGCGCCCATACAGCAACCGGCAGGACCCAGACGATCAGCATGACACCGGGCGTCGTGTTGCCGCGCTCGATACAACACCGTATCTGGAGACGCAGGATCGGATTCAGGTGGCTCAGCCCTTTGAGGGAAAACAATGAAACCCGACGTGCCTTATGCCCTGTGCTGTTCCAGTCCCCCAGACGCGCACTCACGAGCAGACCCGCCCCGGCAATGAGAGCTGGCAAGGCGAGCATCGACAGGGCGACGCCAGACGCCTCCATACTGCTCACCATCGCAAGTGCCGCGTCGGCCATCAGGACGAAGAGCACCAGAACTGGCGCAGCTTCGATACGAGCGGCCTGCAGGAGGATGGTCAGCCCCGTAAAAACAAGGCCTCTCATTATATAGAGTAGAACAACCATCGGGGCCTTCAGACCGATCAGCACAAGGCCGACCGGTAGAGGCAGCAGCAGGGGAAGATCGAGCAGGGAGGCAAGCCCTGCGGCAATCGCCAGACGCTCGCTTAGTGTGATGGGCAGGCTGTCCAGATAGCCGCGCAAGGATCCGCCACGCAGGATCGGCCGCAGCCCCTCCACCCAAAGCAGGGCGCCGATCTGCGCAAAAACCAGTGCCCCGAGATGCAGGCCGATTGCCTTCGGAAAAACGCCCGGCGTGGCGAACAGGAAAACCATGAAATGCGCCGCCCGCAACAAAAGGGCGACGATTGGCAGGGCCGGGGAAAGGAAAACAATGACAAGCAGAACGAGCCAGCGCTGCATGAGACGCGCCTTGCCCGCATGCAGCAGGTAACACAGCCTCAGGCGGAAGAAGGCAGAAAGGCTATAAGGGGCAACAGCCATGCGCGTCGGAAGAGATTTCGCCGGATGGGAAGAAGGCGGTGTCGCGTGCTCCGTCGTCAAATTCTTCCCTCACGCCATCCAGAGGCCAGAGCGCTGCACTCAGCCTCAGTTTTCAGCCAGAACCTGACGGCTTGCCCGCACCTTGGTCACGCGGCGCTGCTCCATTTCGACCACCTCGAACAGCCAGCCTGCAAAAACCACCTTGTCACCCTTGGCAGGAACACGACGCAGCAGGGCGAGAATGGCCCCGGCCAGCGTATGATAGCTGCCCGCAGCCGGCAGATCGGGCAGATCCAGCACCGAGCGCACCTCATCGGCAGGCATGAAGCCATCAAGCACATATTCATCACGCTGCTGCGGATTCTCGCGCTCGGTCTTGTTCTTCTCGGCGCTTTCATCGCCCACGATCGCCTCGAAGATATCAGACGGTGTGACGATGCCCTCGAATGAGCCGTATTCATCCAGCACGAAAGCAATACCGAGACGCTCGCCGCGCATCCGCTCGATCATGTCTTGTGCCGTCAGGCTATCGGGCACAACGATGGGCTGGCGCAAAGCCGCCTCAATGGAAATCGGCAGACCCTGAAGCAGACGATCCATCAGGTCCTTCGCCAGCACCACACCCACAGGATGATCCACATCGCCCTCGCAGACGAGAATACGTGTGTAGGTGGACTGGCGTAGCTTCACGATCAGTGCATCGCGGCTTGCATGCCGGTCGACCCAGAACAACTCGTTACGCGGGGTCATGATGGCGCGCACAGGGCGATCAGCCAGACGAAGCAGGCGCTCGATCATGATGCGCTCTTCGGTCTCCAGCACTCCGGCCTGGGCACCTTCTGCCAGAATGGCGCGCAGTTCTTCCTCGGTAATAGCGGCGCGGGTTAGGCCACCCACTCCGAATACGCGCAGTACGAGATTCGATGTGCCGCTCAGCAGGGCCACAATCGGGCGTGAGATCGTGAGAAGAGTCGAGAGGATGAAGGAGAGTCGTGCCGCCATCTTCTCGGGCTGCTGCAATGCAAGCTGCTTGGGCACAAGTTCGCCGAACACCAGCATGGCGAAGGTGATGGCCATCACTACAATGCCGATCGACAACTCATTGGCGAAGGGCCGCAGCATGTCGCTGCGTCGTATCAGCAGGGCCAGATCCTCTTCGATCTGGCTGCCGCCGAAGGCCCCTTCGAGAATCGAGACGAGCGTCATGCCGATCTGCACAGTGGGCAGAAAGGCATGGGGTTCATCAGCCAGACGCAACGCCCGCTCTGCGCCACGCACCCCACGCTTGACCAGCGCCGCAAGCCGCGGCCGCTTGGCCGAGATCAGCGCCATTTCGCCCATGGCGAAAATGCTGTTCAGGGCAATGAGAAGACAGATGACCAGAATGGGGGTGAGCATGGGGCCCTTCGTTCAGAAAAAAGAAAAGGCGGACATACATAACGTATGTCCGCCCTTTCAGGATAAGGCGCTCATGCCTGTCTTGACCAGTATGCAGGGCATGGTTGCGCTGCCCTGTAGAGAATGGTCCGGACGCAACGCCCTTCAGTCAGCAGCGTCGGCAACCTCGACCGGCTTTTCCTCGGCCTTGTGGACGCGCACACGCGGGCCACGGGCCGGCTTGCGGGATTCGAGCAGGGTGACCTGTTCGGCCACCTGAGCCTCGTACTTGTATTCCGCCGGGCGCTGATTCTCGAGCGAGATCTCGGGGACCATCGGCTTTTCGGTCTCAGGGCCGAACAGCGCAACCTTCGCGATGTGCCAGGGGCGCTTGACTGCATCCATGACGGCTGTGGATTCGTAGCCTGAATGAACCATGCAATCGGCGCATTTTTCATAAGCGCCGGTGCCGTACTGCTCCCAGGCCGTATCGTCCATCAGTTCCTTGAACGTCTTGGCATAGCCTTCACCCAGCAGGTAGCAGGGACGCTGCCAGCCGAACACGGTGCGAAGCGGCTTGCCCCAGGGCGTGCAGTGATAGTTCTCGTTGCCAGCCAGGAAGTTCAGGAAGAGCGGCGACTGCGTGAAGCGCCACTTCTTGCCCTTGCCCAGACGGAAGATGTCGCGGAAGAGCTGCTTGGTCTTCTGACGGTTCAGGAAGTGCTCCTGATCGGGTGCACGCTCATAGGCGTAGCCCGGTGCCGTCATGACGCCATCGACGCCAAGCGCCATGACCTCATCGAAGAACCGTGCCACGCGCTCGGGCTGAGCACCGTCAAACAGCGTGCAGTTGATCGAAACGCGGAAACCGCGCTCCTTCGCCTTGCGAATGGCTGCGACCGCGCGCTCATACACGCCTTCCTGGCAGACGGACGAGTCGTGCATCGCCTTGTCGCCATCGAGATGGATATCCCACGAGAAGAACGGGTTCGGCTCGTAATCATCGAGCTTCTTCTCGAGCAGAAGGCCGTTCGTGCAGAGATAGACGTATTTCTTGCGCGCCGTCAGACCCTTGACGATCTCGGGCATCTCCTTGTGCAGGAGAGGCTCACCGCCGGCGATGGCGATGACGGGGGCGTCGGCTTCGGCGTCGGCATCCAGACACTCCTGCAGGCTGAGGCGCTGGTTCAGGATCTGGGCCGGATAATCGATCTTGCCGCAGCCCGCGCAGGCAAGGTTACAGCGAAACAGGGGTTCGAGCATCAGAACGAGCGGATAACGCTTGCGACCCAGAAGATGCTGCTTGACCACATAGCGCCCGACACGGACGGCCTGCATCAATGGAACGGCCATGTAACTCTATGCTCCTACACCAGGTGACGGGCTCTGGCAGCGCGAAAAAGCGCCACGATCCAGTCACTCAGACGTCATACGTTGAGACCCGTTGGCGTTGAGACCCGCCGGTTCTTGTGGATCCGAGAAAAAAGACACGGGATTAATGACAGGCGTGCCAGACCCGATACAAGACCTGAAACGAGACGAACGGGACGGTAAAACGTGGGCTATACACCGTCCCGCGGTCTCATCTCAACATCTGCGACGTTTCATTGCACGGGATGTGTCATTTTGGCGACATCATAGTGTCGTGGCTAACCAAATTTTAAGCTGAAACAGGTTGCGCAACACCAAACGATGCGCTCATTCCCTCCCGTCGTTACTGGAGAAGAGTGGCAAGATTGCACTTTTCGACATTATGTCGGACATATGCCCGTGTGGTCAGGCTTCTGATGACTTGTAATTGATATGAGCCATCCCAGTTTTCCGACTACGGATCCAGATATATGTCGATCCCGCCGAACGGGCCCGTCGCACGGGAAAGATTTTGAGGACGCAGCATGACACAGCTTTCCAGCACAATGACCAAAGCCACTTCAGGCAGCCGCCGCACAGGAACTGCGTCCCGTTACGCTGCCCTCGGTGTGCTGGCCCTACTCTCGGCACCGGTCGCCTCTGCTGCGCTGATCACGCCCGTTCTTGCCCAGACGACTGCCCCCTCATCTGCCGCGATTGCACCAATCAATGACCTGTATGCGGCCCTCGACCAGATCCAGGCGCCATCCAGCGGCACCAATGAGGCGCGCGCCCAGATCATGGCCCCCGTCATCGACAGGGTTTTCGACCTGTCGACTGTCCTGCACAACTCGATCGGCATGCGCTACACCACCCTCTCGGCCGATGAGCAGACGAAGCTTCTTGCCGCTTTTCGTCAGTTCACCATCGCGCGCTATGTGTCGAGCTTCAAAAAGGGAGGCAGCACCAAGTTCACGGTCAGCCCGACCACGCGTCCCGCACCCAGCGGCGGCAGCACCCTTGTCAACACCACCATTGGTGACGGCTCCGATACGGCCACAGCCATCAACTACGTCATGATGCCTTCGGGCGGTGGTTATCGCATTGTCGATATCCTGCTGAATGGCCACATCAGCCAGGTTGCAGCCCAGCGTGCCGATTTCAGCTCGACTCTCGCCCGTGGCGGTGCCGATGCCCTGGTGACTCTTTTGAACCGCAAAACCGCAAAGTTCATGAACAACTGAGATGCGCTGCCGGTCACCCGAGATGAAAAGCCCCGTCAGGGGCAGAGGTGTCGCGTGACCCATGTCCTGAACTGGGCCGGTGCTCTCGGCATGCTGGGCCATGCCTCAGCCTGCCTTGCCCTGGCGGGCTGCACCCAATCCGTTATCGGCGCCGGGCTGCTATCGGCCTTTCGTCGCAACGAACGCAAGATCCTTCAGCAAACGCCCGTTGACTCAAGTGCACAGGCACCAGTGACGGTGCTCAAGCCCCTCCACGGGGATGAGCCTCTGCTTGAGGAAGCGCTACGCAGCTTTTGCGAACAGGATTACGCCTCGTACCAGATCGTCTTTGGCGTTCAGCGCCATGATGACCCTGCGATTGCCATCGTGCGTCGCCTGCAACGGGATTACCCCGAGCTTGATCTGGACCTTGTGATTGATGGCACCACGCATGGGGCCAACCGCAAGGTTGCCAATCTGATCAACATGTATCCCTCGGCCAGACACGATATTCTGGTTGTGTCGGATTCAGACATCCACGTTCAGCGCAGTTATCTGCGCGATGTCGTTCAGACCCTTTCGGCACCGGAGATCGGGCTGGTCACCACACTCTATGCCGGTCTGGCCGCAACACGCAGCGTAGTGCGTCAATTTGCCGCCAGTCAGATCAACCACAATTTCATGCCGGGCGTCATGATGTCGCGCCTTCTGGGACGACAGGATTGCCTGGGCGCCACCATGGCCTTTACCCGGGCGACGCTTGATCGCATTGGCGGTCTGCAAGCACTGGCAGACCATGTGGCTGACGATGCCGTTCTCGGCCAGCTTGTCCGCGCTCACGGTCTGAAAATCGCGCTTGCTCCATGCCTGACATGGACGACGGTGGCCGAAGCCTCTGCACGCGACATGATCGATCATGAATTGCGCTGGGGCCGTACGGTCAAGAATGTCGAGCCCGTTGGCTATGGATTATCCGCCATACAGCTTCCCCTGTTCTGGGCAAGCGTCACGCTGGCCTGTTTCCAGGCCACGGTGTGGGCAGAAATGTTTTTTCTGGCCGTCTGGGTAATCCGCAGCGCCACGGCTTTTTTCATCGACCGGCTGGTGGGGCAATCAAGCCCGGCTGTTTATGCCCTCTTTCCCCTGCGTGAATGGCTCTCCGCTGGCATCATGGTGGGCAGCGCAAGAGGGCAGAAGGTGGAATGGCGCGGTCAGACGCTTCACATACGCCGCACTGTTCCCGTGACCCCACCCGTTCAACCGGTCGAGCCCGGCGATTAGACTTTTTGCTGTATCGGCCCCATATGCAGGGGCATTCGTCAGGCAATTCTGATTTTTTCACTCCCACGGGATCTTACGACCCGACCGTTATTACCGAGGAAGCCTTCATCATGATGCGCACGCTGTTCCTTCAGCCCCCCTCCTTTGATGGTTTCGATGGCGGCGCCGGGTCGCGCTATCAGGCCAAGCGCGAAATCCGTTCCTTCTGGTTCCCGACCTGGCTGGCCCAGCCTGCTGCCATGGTCGAAGGCTCGCGCCTGATCGACGCCCCCCCGGCCGGTATGGGCATGGAGCCGATCCTCAAGGACGTGATGAACCGCGACCTGGTGGTGATGCACACTTCAACCCCGTCTTTCGCTTCCGACGTCCGCGTGGCGCAGATGCTGAAAGATGCCAACCCCAAGCTGATGATCGGCATGGTCGGTGCCAAGGTTGCCGTGCAGCCGGACGAGTCGATGGCCAAGGGTAGCCCGATCGATTTCGTGGCGCGCAACGAGTTCGACTTCACGATCAAGGAAATTGCCGAGGGCCGCGACCTGAAGGATGTGGACGGCATCACCTGGCGCAACAAGGATGGCGAGATCATCGCCAATCGTGACCGCGCCATGATCGAGGACATGGACTCCCTCCCCTTCGTGACGGAAGTCTACAAGCGCGACCTGAAGATCGAGGACTACTTCATCGGGTATCTGATGCACCCGTACATCTCGATCTATACGGGCCGTGGCTGCAAATCACGCTGCACCTTCTGCCTGTGGCCGCAGACGGTGGGCGGCCATCGCTACCGCACGCGCAGCCCTGAGCACGTGGCGGCCGAAATCCGCCTTGCCAAGCAGTATTTCCCGCAGGTGAAGGAGTTCATGTTCGATGATGACACCTTCACCGATGACCTGCCCCGTGCAGAGGCCATTGCGCGCGAAATGGGTAAGCTTGGCGTCACCTGGTCGTGCAACGCCAAGGCGAACGTGCCCTATGAAACGCTCAAGATCATGAAGGAAAACGGGCTTCGCCTGCTTCTGGTCGGTTATGAAAGCGGCAACCAGCAGATCCTTCACAACATCAAGAAGGGTATGCGCGTTGAAGTGGCGCGCGAGTTCACCAAGAACTGCCACAAGCTGGGCATCAAGATCCACGGCACCTTTATCGTCGGCCTGCCTGGCGAGACGAAGGAGACCATTCAGGAAACCATCCAGTTTGCCCGCGAGATCAACCCGCACACGCTGCAGGTTTCGCTGGCAGCCCCCTATCCCGGCACCGCACTGCACAAGCAGGCCACCGAGAATGGCTGGTTCAACGAAGCGGAGGCCGAGCTGATCGACGAGAATGGCGTGCAGATTGCCCCGCTGCATTACCCGCATCTGTCGCACACCGAGATCTTCAACTCGGTTGAGGAATTCTACCGCAAGTTCTACTTCCGCGCGCCGAAGATCGCCTCGATCGTCAACGAGATGGTCCGCAGCCCGCAGATGATGAAGCGTCGCCTCCGTGAAGGCGTGGAGTTCTTCCAGTTCCTCAAGGGCCGCAACGCCGCCTGATCACTCAGGCGTCGTTTACTCCCATGCGTCGTCTGATTATCTCGGCCGATGATTTCGGCCTGAGTGAAGAGGTCAACGAGGCCATCGAGATTGCCCATCGTGACGGGTTGCTCTCGACGGCCAGCCTCATGGTTTGCGGCCCGGCCAGCATGGATGCCGTGCGCCGGGCCAGGCGCCTGCCCAATCTGCGGGTCGGGCTGCATCTGGTGGTGATCGAGGGCGATACCGCCCTGCCCGGTGCCACCATACCGGCCATCGCCACCCCTGATGACCGTTTCGGCACGAGCCAGTTCGGCCTTGGCGTCTCCTATTTCTTCCGCCCTGCCGCGCGCCGGGCGCTCTCCCGCGAGATCGAGGCGCAGTTTCGGGCTTTTCTGGCGTCAGGGCTCACCCTCGATCATGCCAATGCCCACAAGCACATGCATCTGCATCCCACCGTGGGACGGCTTCTGATCGAGGCCGGGCAGCATTACGGCCTGCGCCATGTCCGGACACCCTGCGAGCCTCCCGCGCCACTGGCAGCGGCAGAAACACATTTCGATTCACTTGGTGCTGCGGCCCTGCGACGCTGGTGCAATGTCCTGCGCCATCAGATTGCCCGCGCCGGAATGACCACCAACGATCATTGCTTCGGACTGGCCTGGAGCGGGCAGATGCGCGCCGGGCGCGTGGCGGGGCTGATCCCCCATCTGCCCGAGGGACTGTCGGAACTCTATTTTCATCCGGCCCTGAGCCAGAATGAACTGTTGCACCGCCTCATGCCGGATTACGACCAGAGCGGCGAGTTCGATGCGCTTGTGAGCCCGGAGCTTCGCCAGGCTGTGCACTCAGCCAATATCAGGCTGAGTGACTGGTCGGGACAAACGCTGAACGCGGCCTGAGCCGGTCGCGTCTGCGCCAGAGCGGGCTGCGGTGCCCGCCTTACCGACCGCCCCTTCCGTAAAGCCGATCCAGCTCCCCGGAAAGGGCGGAACGTTTCAGAGGGCGGAATCCACCCAGGCCTTCAGGGCGCTCTTGGGCAGGGCGCCGGTCTTCTGGGCGACAACTTCACCATTCTTGAAGACCATGAGCGTCGGGATGCTGCGAACGCCAAAGCGCGTCGGAGCCTCGGGGTTCTCGTCGATATTGATCTTGGCAACCGTCAGACGGCCCTTGTACTCACCACCGATCTCGTCGAGCGCAGGGGCGATCATCTTGCAGGGGCCGCACCATTCTGCCCAGAAATCGACCAGCACGGGGCCTTCGGCCTGCAGCACGTCCTTGTCAAACCCGCTGTCGCTGACAGCAACGGTGTTCTCGCTCATCTTGTTCTCCATTACAGCTGCGAGCCATTACAGGCCCACCTGAATGGGACATATCAGCAGTTCGGCCGCAGCCTTCAAGAGCTAGTGAAGGCTCAGACGCAGCATTTGGAGAAACACAAACCTTCGGCAGACGTTTTATCCAATAACGTCATAACGTTACTGGAGATTTCCTCTTGGCCAAACAATCTGCTTTTCAAAAGCTCTGGGTGGGGATGCTCTGCAGCACCAGCGTGCTTGCCGCTATCCCGTCCGCCATGGCGCAGCCAGCACCAACCCAGCCCTTCGCCCCGCTCAGCGCCCCGGCGACCCACCGGATCCTGCCTGGCAAGATCGTTTTCTCCATGCTGGTGACCCCTGATCTGACCAAGGCGCAGGTGTTTTACTCCCGGCTTTTTGGCTGGAGCTTCCGTGCCGTCGGCGATGGCAGGACGCCGCGGGTCGAGATCCTGTCAGGTACTCAGCCCATAGGTACGATGGTGGCCCACGCCCTGCGCCATCCTGACCGCGATACCCCATTCTGGATGCCTTTCATCTCGACCTCCGATACTGCGACAGTGGCGCGTGTGACGCGGCAGCAGGGAGGCAAGGTGCTATTCGGGCCGCGCCAGATTGATGGTCTTGGCCAGACGGTGATCGTTTCCGACCCGCAGCATGGCATTTACGCAGCACTCAGCGCCCTGGCGGGCGATCCCGCCGACCAGCCCGGAAGCCCTGCGCTCAACAGCTGGTCCTGGGCCACGTTGCTGGCCCCGAACCCCGGACAGGAGGCGGGATATTACCAGCTTCTGTTCAATTACAAGGTCATGGCAGCACCTGAAGCCGATAACGGAAGCCATTACATCATCGCCTCGCAGGACAAGGAACGCGCGAGCCTCAATACCCTGCCCGATGGTATGACGCAGAAGGACCGTGCCCGGTGGGTACAGTTTGTCCAGGTTCAGGACACGGCGGATGCCGCCAACCGGGCGACTGCGCTTGGAGGTCAGGTCATCGTACCGCCTCATGTCGATCGGGATGGCGCCATTGTTGCCGTACTCGCCGATCCCTCTGGCGCTGTGTTCGGCGTCATCGAGGCCCAGAAGGACATGCTCGAAATGGGGGCTCCCCAATGAAGAAACGCTCTGCCTGTTTTGCTCTTCTGGCCCTCTGCACCCTCGGCCTGAGCGGCTGCGGCTACGATGATTATTATGGTGGTGATTATTACGGCTATCCGGGCGGCTGGAACCGTCATGGCTGGAACAGTGGCTACTCGGTCGGCCCGCACTACACTGGCCGTGGCTGGGGCGGACCCGGCTATCGCCGCAATTACGACCGTCGCGACAACCGTCACGACAACCGTCACGACAACAATCGGGATCGTCGGGACAACCACCGTAATGACTGGCGTCGTCATTAACCGGGTCTGAAATCCATCACCCTTCCGTGCTGCGGATCAGGCTGCCCAAGCCCCCGCCCCCTCAGCACGGACGGCCCCCTCATGATGAGGCATGTGGGGGAATGAAGCTGATGGTCGGGCCTTCGGTCCATACCAGCGCCATGACGAGTTCATGATCGGGGTAGATCTGCTTCAGCACCGCGCCATAGGCTTCCATCTGCCGTCGATAGGCGGCGGGTATGGCCTGACCAGGCCGAGGCGGGTTCTGCCCCGTCTTGTAATCGCACAGCATGATCTGACTGTCGCTCACGCACAGGCGATCCACCTGCCCCAGCACCACCTGACCGAAAGCCACGCCGGTAACCGGCTGCTCCGAAAGACTGCCCGGGCCGAAAAGCGGTGCCAGCGCCTTGTCGGTGAGTATGGCCAGCACCTGCCCGACAAGACGTGTCACATCGTCAGGCAACAGATCATGCGACGGATGAGAGAGCCAGGCATGGGCCAGATCCCGCCACTCCGCTTCCGGCCTGTCAGGCAACCACTGCAGCAGGCGATGAACCAGTGTGCCGCGATCGATCGCACGGGCCCGCCTGTTTTCACGCCCGGACACCAGCCTGAGGGGCGAAAGGGCGGGCGGCGCGGCGCCATACTGCGCATTATCGGGGCGGCTCGGAGCCAGGGGGCGTGTCAGAGGTGATTCCTGGGGGGCAGCCAAAGCATGCCATTCCGGTGCCTGACCGAAGATGGCCGGCATGGCGTCCGGCACGACCGGTGAGACTGCTTTGGCCGTGCGGGCCTGTTCAGCAGGTGCTGCTTCGATAATCAGGGTCTCCCCCTCCCAACCGCCCTCAAACGGTGCGGGAACGGCAGCGAGCGACTGGAATCCGGCCTCACATAATGCATACCATGACGTTTCAGCAGGCTTCTTCCTTGGCTCCCAACCGCACACCACCAGCCAGTCACTGGCGCGTGTCAGCGCCACATAAAGCAGACGGTTACGCTCAGCCTGGGCTGCGGCCTTCTCCTCGGCCTTGAGCCTGTCACCCAGATCAGACGCCAGTTCCTTGCCGGGCATCCAGACTGGCAGATCAAGCCCGTTCTGATGTGTCCAGAGCAGCTTTTTCTCACCCTGCACATCACCGGTCATATCGGGCAGCACCACCAGACGGGCCTGCAACCCCTTGGAGCCATGCACCGTCATGATGCGCACGGCATCGATCTCGGCCTCCGCTTCACGCTTGACGGTCAGGCTGCTTGACGCCAACCAGTGCAGAAAGCCCTGCATGGACGGGGCGTGCAGCGCCTCAAAGCGCAAGGCGGCGGAAAGCAGATCATCAAGCGGTTCGGCGGCTTCAGGACCGAGACGGGCGAGAGCCCTTGCGCGGCCCTCATGACGGCCCAGCGCATCGGCGAGAATCTGATAGGGCGTGGCAAAATCGATTCGGGTCTGTAGCGCTGACAGACGCTCCCAGGCGCTCTGCCATTCCGGACGCTCACGATGGCGCTCCCGCAGGGCTGTCCAGAGCGGTATTTCACCTCGCTCCATCGCCAGATCCATCAGCGAATGGTCACTGACACCCCCGAATGGGGAGGTCAGCACGGCAGCCAGGGTGAGATTGTCCTGAGGCAGAAGCAGGGCATGACAGAGCGCCATCATATCCTGCACCGCCAGCGAGTCCGTCAGCCCGACCCCGACAAGTGTCGCAACCTCCACCCCCTGTCCCTTGAGGGCACGGATCAGGGCACGCAGGAAGGATGAGCGACGTGGCACCAGAACCAGCACCTCACCGGCCCGCAGCGGCGTCTGACCGGGCTGGGGCGGTTTGCCAATCTGGGCGGCAATCCACTGGGCAAGATGGTCGGCCAGCTTCTGGGGTGCGCGGCTTTGCCCCGCATTGCCTGTCGGCGCGGCCCAGGGGTCGTCGATGCCGTCCTTCTCATCCTTTGGCACGAGCGGCCACAGCTCGACGCGCCCCCCCTGACCGGGGCGGGCAGAGCGATGGGGCGGCAGGGTATCGCGCCCCGGCTCGCGCAGTCCGTCTGCGGCGAGTGGGTTGGTAAAGACGGCATCGACCAGATCGAGAACCGGGGCAACCGAGCGAAATGAGACCCCGATTTCGGGCGTACGCCATTCCTGCGCGGCACCGATGACCATGTCACGAAAGCGGTCTCGCGCACGGAACAATCCCTGTGGATCGGCCCCCTGGAAGGCATAGATGGACTGCTTGAAGTCACCCACGGCAAAAACCGTTCGGGGCCGCCCTTCCATGTCGCGGGCGCTTTCACCCACGAAGAATTCCTCGATCAGGGCTGTGGCAATTTCCCATTGCGCGGCAGACGTATCCTGCACTTCGTCCAGCAGCAGGTGGTCAAGTCCGCCATCGAGCTTGTAGAGCACCCATGATGCGCCCGGGTCGCGCAGCAGATCGCGGGTGCTGGCAATCAGATCGTCATAATCGACCAGCCCACGGAGCGTCTTGTCCTGTGCGTAGCGTTCGAGCGTGGGGGCCGCCAGCGCAAAGAGGGCCAGATTGAGCGCGATCAGACGCTGGACAGCAATGCTGCGCCCCAGCGCAATCTGTCGCTCGGCCTCGCGGGTAAACGCCTCCATGATATGGGGGCGATCCCGGTTGATGGCAGCGGGCACGAAGCCCCTGGCAGCGCGGGGTGTGCCGGTACCGGTGACGAAAACTGCATACCAGTCCTCTGCATCCCGTTCCTGCGGTGTGCGGGACAGGGCATCCAGCATCCGGCCCAGCATGGCCTGCATGGGCGGTGTACCAAGGGGGAGCGCCTCCTGGGCGCAACGCCGCAGCGTCGCCTCGTCAGGTAAGGCCGTGCGCTGGGCCAGAAGCTCGTCAAGACTTTCCTCACCGGCATCGAAAGCGCGCCGATAGGCCCGCTCGATGCGCCCCGGCTCGATCTGCCATCGGGCAAAACTCTGACGCAGCCGCGCCGCACGTCCCTGAAGCGCCCTGATGCGATCGAGATAGTCTTCAAGCCCGACCTGCCCGGCCAGCAGGGAGAGCCTTTGTTCCATGATGGGGTCGCGGGCGGCCCGTGAGAGCGTCTGCTCGATGGCATTGGCCAGAGCAAGACCGGAATCCGTCTCTTCCATCAGGGTGAAATGCGGGTTGATTGCAGCTTCCAGCGGGAAACGACGCAGCAATGACTGACAGAAAGCGTGGATCGTGCCGATCTTCATGCCGCCGGGCAGATCAAGCACCCGCACGAAAAGCGCGCGTGCCGCCTGACGCGTCTCGGGGGAAACGGGTACGCTCAACGCGTGCAATTCACCATCGAGTGCCGCATCGGGTAGCGACACCCAGCGCCCGAGGCGGGACTGCAGGCGATTGGCCATTTCGGCGGCTGCCGCCCGCGTGAAGGTCAGACACTGGATGCGGGCAGGGTCGCAGCCGGGCAGGAGCACGGGGGAGCCTGTTTGCGGGTCGGCCACCAGAACAGGCAGCATGAGCCGCAACAGGCGGTCGATCAGAAGCTTCGTCTTGCCACTGCCTGCTGAGGCCGAGACAAAAACCGAAGCCAGCGGGTCGGACGCCAGACGCTGGATGTCATTGGCCGATGCAATAATCTGGGCATTGCCTGGTGGAGCATTGTGCGCCGGGGCGTTACTTGCCGGGATCTGGCTCATTCTCCGCCCTCCTCACGCGCCGCACTCCATTCCGACACACGCGCCAGATGGGCGTAATCGCTGTAGCGCGGCACATAATCGGGGTGCGGGTGTGAGCGATACGCTGTTGCCGGGTTATCGAAAGCCTCGATGCGTCGGCGCAACCTGTCGAGGGATGTCTCGACCAGATCGGCCAGATCCTCCGGTTTGCGCGGTACCGAAAGTTCCTCACCGCGATTCCGATCGCCGGTCAATCGCCAGTAAAGCAAAGAGGCTGTCTCCGCGGGCGGCAGGCCGGCAAAACCACCAAGGCGCAGCATGGCGGCTTCCAGCACAAGTTGCGAGCTCCACCCGGCTTCCACATCGCTCACCTTTGGCAGGCTGCCTGTCTTGTAATCGATGATGGTCGCGCGCCCGTCCGATCCGATCTCGATCCGGTCAGCGCGTGCATTGAGTTTGAAGGGTGCATAGGGCGGCGTCAGGGTCAGGGTGCCTTTCTGCTCCGTACTGATCCGGGCCGGTTTCTCTCGCCCGGCCTCACGCTCGCAGACCCAATCGGCAATACGTATCAGGCGCGGGCGCCACCAGGCTGCAAGAGCTGGCCGAAGGTCTCGCCCCTCCATCGCCTTGAGCAACGCTGCATGAAGCGCCCTGCCCCCGTTTTGCCCTGCGGCCAGCCAGGCATCGATGCCGTCATGCACCACCACACCGATATCCGAGCGATCCGCTGCCTCTTCCAGAGCAGGCAGGGCTCTCAGGCCCAGGACATGACGGGCATAGATCGCATAAGGGTCACGCAGCCACAGATCGATTTCCGTTACCGAAAGCCGCCTCGGCCTGCGGGCCACAGGCGGACGCGGTTCAGGCGGCGGCACCGGACGGGCTGCCCCTTGCGGCTGGTCCAGACGGGCCTGCCAGAAAAGGGCCGGATGGCTGGGCAGGTTTTGCCCGCGTCCTTCAAGCAGGGCATCGAGCCGCACAAGCCAACGTGCCGGAACGGCAGGTGCCCCATCGCGTCGCGATGCGCTCGACAGGACAATTTCCTCACCCGACAGAAACGCTGTAGTGAAATCATGCGCAGCCGTGCCCACCAGTCGTTCTGGCGAAGGCAGGCCTGCGCGCGTGCGCATCGGGCGGCTGAGCCACGGGCCGGGATCGGTGGCAGGCGGCCATATCCCCTCATTGAGCCCACCCAGAATGACAAGATTGGCAAACTGCAACCGGGCCTCAAGCACACCCAGTATCGAGATACGGGGGTGAAGGGCTTCGCCATCGCGCCCCTGCAACACGCGCTGGCCAAACACCATCTGCCCCGCCATCGAGGCGAGCAGGAAGGCAGGCATGCCCGCCAGACCCTGCGGCGGCAGAACGGCACCATGAGTCATCAGGCTGGCGACATGGCGCGACAGGGCATGGCCCTCTGCCCCAAGCCAGAGGCGCTCTTCACCCGGCTGATCCTGTGTCGTGGCCAGCGCCTCTGCTGCACGAACGAGCAAGGTGAGCAGATCCGGCAGGGGAAGATCCCCACATTCCAGAAGCGGCGACATCGCCTCCGAAAGCCGTTCCAGAAAATCCGATAGTGGCTCGGCCTGATCGGGGCTGTCCGCCGTTTCTGCCGCGCTCTGGTCCTGCTTCTGCAGCGCAAGGCGCAATCCAGCCATGCCAGGTGGTGGCGCAGGACCGCGCAGCACCAATCGCTCGAGGCGACGCGCCGTGGCACGACAATTACCCGGTGTGCTGCCCAGCGCGACAAGCGGATGCTTCAGCAGCGCCAGCAGGGCAACGGGGGCCAGATTGGCAACAGCCGCTTCAGCCACAAGGCGCAGCAGGATGGAAGCAGGCGCGAGCGCCAGCGCCTCGCCTGCGCTGTCATCCGCCACAATGCCGTAACGGAGCAGTTCCGTTGCCACCCGACGCGCCAGAGCGCGGTCAGGCGTTACCAGTGAAGCCGTCCGACCAGGAGTCTCGACCGCATGACGCAGGATCATGGCGAGACTGGCGGCCTCCTGCTGCTGGTCATCGGCATCGACACGCGTGATGCCGGCCAGTGGCAGGGGGGTCGTACTTTCTCCCCAGGCCGAAAGGCCTTCCATCGGGCGCATGAACAGGCTGGTCAGGGCCGCACGTGCTTGAAGGGCCTGTGAGGCGGCCTTGTCCGCATTGGGCGGGAGGTCATCCCAGAGCGCGATGGTTTCACGGGAAACACCCAGATCGCTGACCAGACGTCGGAATCCGGATTGCGGATGGCTCTCCGGCAATGTGTCCCACAGCGTTTCCGGCAGATCGAGATCCACACCGGGCAGAATGACACAGCCTTGGGGCGCATCGAGCACTGCACGCAGGATGGCACAGACGGCAAACATGCCATCGGTGAATCCGACAGCCCAGAGCGGCCCCTGAGGCGGGGCATCGCGCCAGCGCGCCGCCTGCGCCTGCAGGACCGCCACCTGCCGTGCGACCGGGTTCATCAACCCGGTTTCCTGCAGCCATTGCGGCCAGGCCTCGGTGACGATGTGCAGAAACTGCAGCGTTTTATGCCAGTGATCGGCAAAACGTGGCTCGGCGGCATCGGGTAGACGCTCGCGCAGATCGACGCCAACGCGTTCGGCATCATCCATCAGCTCTGCAAGGGCAGAGGCCAGCGGCCAGGCCTGCTCGAGAGTCAGGTCAGCACTGAATACGCCCCTGGCCTGAAGCACCAGCGCTGCCAGAACCGACAGGCGGCGCAGCTTGTCCACCGCAGGCGGGAAGGAAAACGCCTCGGCTCCCGAAAGCGCCAGATCCTCCTCGTTCACATCACCAACCGGCACGATGCGGGGTAGCAGCGCCGCCTTGCCATCCAGAGAGCGCAAAAACGCCTCGGTGAGATTACGGGCGGCGCGTCGGCTCGGCACGAGAATGAGCGCATTATCGGCCTCCTGCCGCGCCGGTCCGGCCAGCCAGCGACGCGCGACATCGTCGAGAAAGGAGCGGTCGGGTGGAATCGTCGCCAGTGTCACAGCCGGTCGTCCCACCCCGTGACCTGCGCCCGCCTCTCTGTATCCCCCGGCCCCGGCAAAAGGGTCAGATGCAGGGCGTGCGAAGGAAGCTCGTCACCCGCGCGCTCGGGCCACTCCACCAGCATGATTCCTTCCTGAACCTCGTCCCAGCCCAGTTCGAACAGGGCATCAGGTCCGTCCAGGCGCCAGAGGTCGAAATGCGCCACTATGGCCTTGGGCAATTCATAGATCTGCACCAGAGAGAATGTCGGGCTCGGCACTTCAAGCGAAGGATCATCCGCCAGCGCACGCAGGAAAGCTCGGGCAAAGACGCTCTTGCCCATACCCATCTCGCCATGCAGCGCAATCACATCCCCCGGCCGCGACAACTCTGCCAGACGGACAGCAAGGGCTTCGGTGGCGGGCTGATCGGGGAGGTCGATTTGGCTCATACTTACAGTGTAGAGCCGGGGTAACAAGATGGGTAGGGGCCAGCGGAACGAACGCGCCGCTCCCCAAAATGCCTCGGCTGTCGCTCCCGCCCCTTCCTGACCTTAATCGGTGCAGACGGCACGGAGGGGATCCGTCTCCCATGCCCTCACCGCGGCAAGACCACCCCGCAGCACCTGAGTGACTTTCATGATGAAATTTTGATAAGTATACAGAATAGTTGCCCTATAAAAATCAATAATCCCCTCATCCGAAATGGCTGCGACAATGAACAAGACTGTGAATAAGGCGATTTCAGAACTGGTACAGAACCACGCCTTTGGTGGACCGGGTAATCCGGGTTCCCCCGATGCACGTGCCCTTTGGCTTTGCGGTATAGAATACGGAGAATCTCCGGATCAACGTGGCTCAGCAGAGGAAATCGAGGATTACAGTGTTGCCATGCAATGGCGAAACTGGACCTATAACCGCAATGCCTTCAAACTGATCTCAGCGATCGAGGGGCAACCTGTCGAGTCCGCACAGGCCTATGCGGAAAAGCAGAAAATCTTCGAAAGCAAGACAGCTCCCTATTTCCAGACCAATCTTTTCCCCGTTGAGTGCCACTCCCTCGAAACATGGTCTGAACAGGCTCAGGCTCGTAGCGGCTATACAGACAAAAATGCCTATATTGCAGCCGTGCGGGCCTCATGCTTTGCATTGATGCATCAGCAGATACTCTCCCACAAACCGCGCCTTTTCATCGGCGTGGGCATTACGCATCTCGATGATTTCTGTCGGGTCGTACTGGGCGCTTCCGCTGCGCCGGAGAAGCGGGACTTTACTGTCAATGGCCACAACAAGACCGTGTACCTGCAAGCTGGCGAGATTCCTTTTGCCGTCGTGCCTCATCTGTCATCCCCGAGCGGCCTTAACAGCAACGAAGCCCTCCAGCGGGCCGGGGACCTGATCCGGGAGATTCTTTAACTCACAATCGGAAGGAGCGGGGCGCCACCCCGCATCCTGCAACGATAGCAGAACTCACCGCCGGTAAGCAGGCAGATCAACCTTGTAGAGAATGGCGTATCCACGCAGGGCGAAGCCTAGGACGACCGCGACCGCGCCTGCGAGAATGGGCTGCACACCCATTCCGGTCAGGCAAACGTAAAGTCCGGCGGCCAGCGCGGCGGCGGTGACGTATAATTCCGGGCGGATCACGATGGAGGGCAGTCCGGCCAGAACATCGCGTATGATGCCGCCCATACAGGCTGTCACCACGCCCATGATGGCGGCAGGCAGCCAGGGAATACCGTAGGCAATGGCCTTGGCTGCGCCGTAAACGGCATAGGATGCCAGCCCCAGCCCATCGAACCAGTCGATCGCCCGTTCGTGCCAGTAACGATGCGGCGTGAACCAGACCAGCAAGGCGATACCCAGACACACGGCCAGAGGTGCTGTCGCATGCATCCAGAACACCGGAGCACCAATCAGCAGGTCACGCAGCGTCCCGCCACCAACCCCTGTCATGGCCGCAAAGAAGGCAAAGGTCACGATGTTCTGCCGTGCCCTGGCTGCCACAAGCGCACCGGAGATCGCGAAAACCGCTGTCCCTGCCATATCGAGATCCGACAGGGTGGAGGCCGATAATGCATGGATGGAAGCAAGAGTGGCTGGGCTCACGCGGCAAGGGCCTCGATGTCATCGGCAAGCTGCGTCACACGGGCCGGGTCGGCATCCCATGCAAACATGAAACGCGCGCCCCCGCCGATGAAGGTGTAAAAACGCCAGCCCCGCTCGCGCAGCCCCTCCAGCACAGCCTCCGGCGCCTTGAGAAACACCGCATTGGCCTGCACGGGGAACATGAGCGACAAGCCCGGAAGCGCCTCGATACGCGAGGCCAGGGCACGGGCGCAGCTATTGCCATGCGCGCCATTTTGCAGCCAGGCCCCACTTTCGAGCAGACCGATCCAGGGCGCGGAAATGAAGCGCATTTTCGAGGCCAGTTGCCCGGCCTGCTTGCAGCGATAGTCAAAGCCTTCGGCAAGGGCCGAGTCGAAAAACAGAATAGCCTCGCCTACCCCCATACCGTTCTTGGTGCCCCCGAAACACAATACATCCACACCCGCCTTCCATGTCATCTCGGCGGGGGTGCAGCCCAGCGCCGCACAGGCATTGGCAAAGCGGGCACCATCCATATGCAGACGCAGCCCGAGCTCGCGGCAGGTTTCTGAAATGGCGCGTATCTCGGCCAGGGAATAGACCTCGCCCGTCTCGGTTGGCTGGGTGATCGTCACCACCTTGGGCTTGGGGTAATGAATATCGCTGCGACAGGTTGCCAGCGCCCGGATATCCTCGGGAAAAAGCTTGGCATGATCGGTCCGCGCCACCAGCAGTTTGGAGCCATTGGAGAAGAACTCGGGGGCTCCACACTCATCGGTTTCAACATGGGCGAAAGACGAGCAGATCACACTGTTATAGGACTGGCAGAGCGCCGCCAGAGCGAGTGAATTGGCCGCCGTGCCGTTAAAGGCAAAGAACACCTCGCAGCGTGTCTCGAACAGTGCACGAAAGCTGTCAGCGGCGCGGCTGGTCCATTCATCATCGCCATAGGCCGGAACGGAGCCTTTATTGGCCTGATGCATGATGTCCCATACTTCGGGGCAGATACCGGCATAATTGTCACTGGCAAATTGCTGGGCCACAGGCTGGAAATCCTTGCGCTTCTGAAAAAGCAGTATGGGCTTGCGGCAAGGAGGGTGTGGCGTGTCCCGAGATTGCCGGAGCGGCCACATCTCTCCGGTTGCCCGGAGATACCACCTTGCCCGGGAGCAGGTTGGCGCCGGTGAAACGATACCGGCTCTTGATGCTGGGTCTCTCGTATCAAAGCCCCAGCGCCACGGCAAGGGTAAGCCTCTCCGCACGTCTATCAGCCGACAACCGCCTGCAAACAGAATGACACGGCCCAACAGGCACACAAGCCATGTGAGGGGGGTGCATCGCAGGAAAGAATGTGGTTTCTTTCAGCCTCGTTGCGAAGCATGACCGGGCCGACAGGCCGCACAGATACGGATGACAGCTGACATGGGCCAGACCCCTCTCGACATCGATGTAGCCATTATCGGTGCAGGGCCGACCGCGCTTTTTGCCGCGTTCGAGTGCAGCATGCTCAAACTTTCCTGTGTGCTGATTGACGCGTTGAGCGAGATTGGTGGCCAATGCGCGGCGCTGTATCCTGAAAAGCCGATCTATGACATTCCGGCGCACCCCTCCATTGAAGGCGGTGCCCTGATTGCCGCGCTCGATGCCCAGATCGCCCCCTTCGATGTGCCCCGCCTTCTGGGCCAGCGCGTGGAAAAGCTGTCGGGCCAGCGCGGCGCCTTCACGCTCGAGACAGACAAGAACAATGTGGTGACGGCGCGCGCCGTGATCATCGCGGCAGGAGCGGGCGCTTTCGGCCCGAATCGCCCGCCGCTCGATGGTCTCGATGCCTATGAGGCGAGTGGCGCTGTTCAGTATTACGTGCGCAAGCGCGCCGATTTTGCAGGCAAGCGCATTGTGGTGGCTGGCGGTGGCGATTCCGCCCTCGACTGGGCGCTGTCGCTTTCCGACATTGCGGAAAAGATCTATCTGCTTCATCGCCGCGACCGCTTCCGTGGTGCGCCCGAAACCCTCTCCCAGATCGAATCCCGTGTGGCCGAAGGGCGTATCGAAAAAGTCGTGCCCTATCAGCTTCACGCATTGCAGGGCGAGAATGGTGCCCTTACCGCAGTCGATGTGATCGATCTCGAGGGCCAGACCCGTCGCATTGAAGCCGATACGCTGCTGCCTTTCTATGGTCTCTCGACCGAGCTCGGCCCGATTGCCACCTGGAATATCGATACCGTCCGCAGCACGATTCCCGTCACGCCCTCCAGCATGGAAACCAGCCTGCCCGGCGTTTTTGCCATTGGTGACATCGCCACCTATCCCGGCAAGCTGAAGCTGATCCTGCAGGGGTTCAGCGAGGGAGCCATGGCAGCGCACGCCATTCACCCCATCGTCCACCCCGATCAGGCTCTTCACTTTGAATATTCCACAAGTAAGGGTGTGCCGTCAGGGTCTTGAGCCGTGACAGGGCCCCGGTTTAGTATGATCCCGAAATGATCGAAAGACGCGAACCCTGATGACAACCCAGCCAGACGAGGCGCAAACCGACGTCGTCAGACGTGCCGGTGGATGGCTTCGTATCGACCTCGACGCCATCAAGCAGAATTACCAGCTGCTGAAATCCCGTGTGGGACCCGATGTCGCCGTCGGGGCCGCGGTGAAGGCGGATGCCTACGGGCTGGGTGTGACGCGTGTCGCCCCAGCCCTCTATCGCGCCGGATGCCGCCGGTTCTTTGTTGCCACCGTTCAGGAGGGGCTGGAGCTACACCCCATCTTGGCGGCCGATGCTGCCATCTGCATCCTCAATGGCCCGGCTCCGGGCAGCGAGGCGCTTTTGCAGGACAAAGGGCTCACACCGGTTCTGAACAGCCTCGACCATGTGCGCCGCTGGGCCGCACTGTGCCGTGATACGGGCGTGCGCTCCCCCTGTCTGCTTCAGCTCGACAGCGGCATGTCGCGCTTCGGTCTGTCCGAAGCCGATATCGATACGCTCATTGCTGAAAACACCCTTGCCGATCTGGCCATTGATTACATCATGAGCCATCTGGCCTGCGCGGATGAATACCATTCGCCGCGCAATGAGGGACAGCGCCTGCAATTCGAGGCCCTGCGCCGCAAGCTCCCGGCCCTGCCTGCCAGTCTTGCAGCGTCGAGCGGTATTTTCCTGGGGGAAGCCTTCCATCATGATCTGGTCCGGCCGGGTTATGCACTTTATGGCGGCAACCCGACACCGGATCGCGCCAATTCCATGCATCCGGTTGTCACCCTGCTGGCCGGCATGGTGCAGGATCGCTGGATCGCCCCGGATGTGGCGGTAGGCTACAGCGCGCGTTTTATCGCGGCAAAGCCCACGCGCATCGCAACCCTTTCCGTCGGCTATGCCGATGGTTTCCACAGACGCGGCGGTGGCCTTGCCAGCGCCGTTCTGCCTGACAGCCCTGATATCCTGTTGCCTATCGTAGGGCGGATTTCGATGGACTGCATGGCGCTGGATCTGACCGCGCTGGGAGACAGACCCCTGCCCCCCGGCACCGGTTTCGAGCTGATCGGCCCCCATCGTCCGCTGGACGAACTGGCCGCGGCACTGGATACGATCGGATATGAGTTGCTGACCGGACTCGGGAAGCGCTTCCATCGTGAATATATCGAGAGTTCACAATGAAGATCATCGTCATGGGCGCCGGTGTCATCGGCGTCACCACAGCCTGGTATCTTGCCGAGCAGGGCCATGAGGTCGAGGTCATCGACCGCCAGCCAGGCGTCGGGCTCGAAACCTCCTTCGCCAATGCCGGTCAGGTCTCCCCCGGCTATTCCACGCCTTGGGCCATGCCAGGCCTACCCCTCAAGGCGATGCGCTGGATGCTCGAAAAGCACGCGCCGCTGGTCGTACGTGCCGCCGCCGTCAACATGCCGATGCTGCGCTTCATGACGCAGCTTCTGACCAACTGTACGCATCATGCCTATGACATCAACAAGAGCCGTATGCTGCGCATTGCGGAATACAGCCGTGACTGTCAGGCCGAACTGCGCCGCAGCACCGGCATTACCTATGACGATGGACAGAAAGGCCTGATCCAGCTCTTCCGCACCGACAAGCAGATCGAACATGCCCATGAGGACATGCGCCTGCTTGAGGAAAGCGGCGTTGCCCACGAATTGCTGGGCATGGACGACGTGCTGAAATACGAGCCCGGCCTCGCCGGTGCGCGCCAGATTCTCAAGGGTGGCCTGCGTCTGCCCGGTGACGAATCCGGAGATGCCTATCTCTTCACACAGCGCCTTGCCGCCATGGCAGCAGAGAAGGGCGTGAGCTTCCGCTTCCGCACTGAAATCGAGGCCATCGAAGCGGCGAGCGACGCCATCTACGGTATCCGCACCAGTGCGGGCCGCCTGACGGCCGATGCCTATGTGCTGGCACTAGGCAGCTACTCGCCCCGCCTGCTCAAGCCCATCGAACTCGATCTGCCGGTCTATCCGGTCAAGGGCTACTCGCTGACAGCCCCGATCACCGATGAGAGCCGTGTTCCGACCTCTACGGTCAATGACGAGACCTACAAGGTTGCCATGACGCGCCTTGGCGATCGTATTCGCATTGGTGGTACGGCGGAGCTGACGGGGTGGCGCCTCAAGCTGAGCCAGGACCGTCGCGAAACGCTCGAACTGTCGTTCAACGACATGTTCGGCGGTGCCGATCTGAGCCGTGCCCGCTACTGGACCGGGCTGCGCCCCTGCACGCCGGATGGCACACCCGTCATCGGGCCGTCCGGGCGCTACAGCAATCTTTGGCTGAACACGGGCCACGGCACGCTTGGCTGGACCATGGCCTGCGGCTCGGGCCGTATCCTCGCCGACCGCATCAGCGGCAAGCGCACCGATATCCCCTCACTGGATCTGTCACTGGACCGCTACACGTCCTGAAGCCACACAAGGCTTTCGCCTAAGTATGAGAGGGGGATCCTCCCCCTCGAATGCCTTCCTGCCGGGCCTGGCGGAAACACCAATGCTCAGCCCGGTGCAGATAGTTGCCCCGCACGCATGGCCGCGATAACACCGCCATCGATCAGCAGATCACCCCCCGTAATGAAACCGGCATCCTGCCCAAGCAAAAAATGAGCTGCGATTGCGATCTCATCAGGGGGTGACATACGTTTCGCCGGTGAGGCCTCGACCATGGCGCGATAGGCGTCACCCGATGCGGAAGCCAGTTCATGCGTGGCAAGCGGGGTGACCACAATCCCTGGGCTTATGGCGTTCACCCGCGCACCGCGTGTGCCCCATCTCACCGCCTCGGCCTGCACCCTCAGACTGTTTGCGCGCTTGGCAACGATATAAGCCATCATACTGTCAGTGATGACATCAGGTTGCAGGCAGGGCAGCTCAAGCAGTGAGGCCGCAGGGGTCAGCGCCAGTTGCGTCTCGTCCGACGGGGAAAGTGGATGGGGCATATGCCCTGCCATGCTGGCAACGATCAGGCCTGATCCACCAGAGGCAATCACCTCGCCAAAGGCCTCAAATACCAGTGCAGCACCGTAAAGGTCGACTCCAAGCACCTTGGCGGGTGGGGCCATATTGGGCGAAACGCCAGCCGTATTGATCACCTGCATGACCCGCCCCATTGCAGCAGCCATCTGGGCAAGTGTGTGAACGCTTTCTGGCGAGCAGACATCGATCACCTGGGTTGCCACGTCATAGCCGGCGTCGCGCAGGGTCCCAGCCGTGCGTTGCAACAGAGCCTGATCGATATCGGCCAGGAGCAGATGCTTGCCCATGCCCTGTCGTCGCGCAATGGCCAGACCAATACCACCCGCACCGATGACGACCACGATTTCCCTGCTCACTATCCCTGTCTCCCGTTCCCGTATGGGTATGCCTCCTAAAGAAGCATCGCCGATGGAGAGAGGTATAAAGGCGAGCATTACCGGTGATTAGACGCCCCGTTCAGCGTGAACCTATATCGATCATTCATCAATCGGCCAAGAAACCAATGAGATAGACCCGAAGTGACAGGCACAAAAAAACGGGGCCTTTTCGGGCCCCGTCTTTCAAACTCGATCATGGGATCGATCAGTTGCCTGCAGCGTCCTTTTCGGCGGCAGCTGCTGCACCCTTCTTGTGGTGCTTGTGCTTGTGCTTGTGCTTACCCTTATGCGTGGCAGCCTTGTCTTCCGTCGGAGCAGCGGGAGCCGCTTCAGAGGCCGGAGCCGGGGCCGTAGCTTCCGGCGCAGCAGGCGCGGCTGCCGGGGCAGCGGGAGCTGCAGCAGCAGGGGCTGCTTCCTGCGTGGTCTGAGCGAAAGCAGGCGCGCTCAGCGTCATGGCAAGAGCGGCAACACCGGTAAGAAGACGACGATTGAAAACGAGCATGAAACAAGCTCCAGAATACGAATTCACATAATCACAGGCGTCAGTCAGACTGTAGAACAGACCGCCTGCACTTATGACGTTACAAACGCTATCAGTATTTTTCTGTCTCGTCTTGAAGAAAATTAGATAAAATACGTGTAATCGCACGGTAAAGGCATGTTTATGCCTTAATGCCGACATGATCATAAAAAAAGGCCACCAAATGGTGGCCTTTCCTTAGTGTCAGGCGTCTGACTTGACTTTCGACATACGCTTGCGCTCATTCGGGTCCAGGTAGCGCTTGCGGATACGCACGGCAGAAGGCGTCACCTCGACCAGCTCATCGTCTTCAATATAGGCGATAGCCTGCTCAAGGCTCATCTTGCGCGGCGGCGTCAGAAGCAGCGCATCATCCTTGCCGGCGGCACGGATGTTGGTCAGCTTCTTTTCACGGACAGCGTTCACATCAAGATCGTTCTCGCGCGAATGCTCACCCAGGATCATGCCCGTGTAAATCTTCTCGCCAGCCTCGACGAACAGCGTGCCACGATCCTGCAGCGAGAACAGGGCGTACTGCGTGGTCGCACCGTCTTCTGCCGAGATCAGCGAGCCGTTGCGACGGCCTTCGATCGTGCCTGCATAGGGCTTATAGCCCGCGAACAGACGGTTCATGATGCCCGTGCCGCGCGTGTCGGTCAGGAACTCGCCGTGATAGCCGATCAGGCCGCGCGACGGGATGAGGAAGGTCAGACGGACCTTGTCACCACCCGACGGACGCATGTCCTGCATCACGCCCTTACGCATCGACATCTTTTCGACG
This sequence comes from Asaia bogorensis, assembly GCF_900465345.1. Classification (GTDB taxonomy): domain Bacteria; phylum Pseudomonadota; class Alphaproteobacteria; order Acetobacterales; family Acetobacteraceae; genus Asaia; species Asaia bogorensis_A. The sequence goes on from NZ_UEGO01000004.1 coordinate 266,599, forward strand.
ACCACGCCCGAATAGGGCTCGTCAACGTCGACCAGAACCTCTTCGTACGGCTCTTCACGCTCGCCGGTCTCTTCGTTGTTACGGAAGAGAACGCGCGGGCGACCGATGGTCAGCTCGAAGCCTTCGCGACGCATGGTCTCGATCAGCACGCCAAGCTGAAGTTCGCCACGACCGGCAACCTCGAAGGCTTCGCTTTCGGCGCTCTCGGTCACCTTGATGGCCACGTTGCCCTCGGTTTCCTTGAACAGACGGTCACGGATCTGGCGCGACGTCACCTTCTTGCCTTCACGACCGCCCAGAGGGCCGTCATTGATGCGGAAGGTCATGGTCAGGGTCGGCGGATCGACCGGGGTCGAAGGCAGCGGCGCATCGAGAGCCGGGTCTGCAATGGTGTCGGGGATAGTGGCGTCGGACAGACCGGCCACAGCCACGATATCACCGGCTTCGGCTTCATCCACCGGCACGCGGTCCAGACCGCGGAACGACAGCAGCTTGGTCAGACGACCCGTTTCCACGATCGTGCCATCGGGGCGCAGCACGCGCACCGGCATGTTCACGCGGGCGCGGCCCTGCTCGATACGACCCGTCAGGATGCGGCCCAGGAAGTTGTCGCTTTCGAGAATGGTCGAAACCATGCCGAACGGCGCCTCCTTGTCGAGGCCCGGCGTCGGCACGTGGCGCAGCACCAGGTCGAACAGCGGGGACAGATCCTTGCGGGGGCCGTTCATTTCAAGATCGGCCCAGCCCTGACGGCCCGAGGCGTACAGCATCGGGAAGTCGAGCTGATGCTCGTCGGCGCCCAGAGCTGCGAACAGGTCGAAGATTTCTTCATGAACTTCGTCGGGGCGGGCATCGCCACGGTCGATCTTGTTCACGACCACGATCGGACGCAGGCCACGAGCCAGCGCCTTGCCCAGCACGAACTTGGTCTGCGGCAGAGCGCCTTCAGCCGAGTCGACCAGGATGATCGCGCCGTCCACCATGCTCAGGATACGCTCGACCTCACCACCGAAATCGGCGTGGCCCGGCGTGTCGATGATGTTGATACGCGTCTCGTTCCAGACGACCGAGGTGCACTTGGCAAGAATGGTGATGCCGCGCTCACGCTCGAGGTCATTGCTGTCCATCGCGCGCTCAGCAACGTGCTGGTTTTCGCGGAACGAGCCGGATTGCTTGAGAAGCTGGTCAACAAGGGTGGTCTTGCCATGATCGACGTGCGCGATAATGGCGATGTTACGGATTTCCATGAAGCGGTCCTGATCGGGCTTGCAGGGTCATGCCCTGCCGGATCGCTCCCTGGGAACGACACAAAGCCGGGACTGACGGATTGGCCGTGTTCTGCACAATTTCCCGTCAGAGTGCAATGAAAGGATCGGAAAGACCGGGTTTTTTAGCATTTCCGGGCCTTCTTCCAACGTAATACAGGCCCCTGCCCTGCCTCTCTGAGAGAGTTAAGCCCTTTCTTCCCTGTGTAGTAAGGCAAGGTATAGAGGAGCAGGTTTCCAAAGGGCGACCGCCCTTTGGCAGGGTTCGGGGCGGCGCCCCGAAACAGCCCTCAGGCCTTGAGCGCAAAATCCGCGGCAGGGCGTGCCCCCATGCGGGTGATGATCGCACCAGCAGCTTCGTTGCCCAGACGGCCACATGCTTCGAGGCTGCGGCCCTTGGCCAGTCCAGCCAGGAATCCAGCAGCGAAGGCATCGCCCGCACCCGTTGTATCGACCACCTTCACGGGTTCCGTCGGAACGACCAGCTTCTCGCCATTGGAAAGAATGACCGCGCCCTTCTCGCTGCGGGTCAGCACGACAAGGGCAGCGTCACGCCCGGCCTGCGTGGCGGCAGCATCGAAATCCTCGGTCCCGTAAAGGGCACAGATCTCTGCCTCATTGGCGAAGAGAATATCGATATGCCCGGCGACCAGCGCGCGGAAGGCAGCGTGATGGCGTGCCACGCAGAACGTATCCGACAGGGTCAGGGCCACGCGGCGACCGGCCTTGTGCGCCGTCTCGGCCGCAAGGATGAAAGCGGCCTGTGCGCGGTCCTTGTCGAACAGATAGCCCTCCATATAGGTCACGGCGGCGGCGGAGACGGCGGCCTGATCCACATCCTCGGGTCCGAACTCCGTGCAGATGCCAAGATAGGTGTGCATGGTACGCTGCCCGTCGGGCGTGACGAGAATGATGCAGCGCGCGGTGGGGCGATCGGCATTCCGGACGGGGGCTGAGGGGTAGAACAGCTTCTGCGCGGCGATGTCTCGGGCATAGCCAAGCCCTGCCTCATCATCTGCCACCTTGCCCAGATAACCGACGCGAGCGCCCAGACGGGCTGCAACGACCGCCGTGTTGGCGGCGGAACCGCCCCCCATGATCTGCTCCGGGGTGATCTTTGCCTCGATAGAAGCTGCCTGATCGGCATCGATCAATGTCATGCTGCCCAGAGGCGAGCCAAGCGCCGTCAGTGTCTCGTGCGAAACCTGCGCAAGAATATCGACAATCGCGTTGCCGATGCAAAGCAGGTCGAGAGTGGGTGCAGTCATGAGGGCTCCGATGCGATGAAATTTAGTGGAGAAAACAGGGTTCACGCCATGAAATCAACATGATCAGACGTGATCGTAATGTTGCGTGAACGACAGGTTCGGCATTCTTTCCGACAGGCCATGACACAAGACCGGGTCAGGGTCAAAAACCGCGAAAACCTGCTGTTTATCCGCTTGTCGCTTGCGCAACATAACGTGTAAGCCGGGTTAGGACGTGAAGCACCTCTGAGGTGATTTTGCGTCTGTCACCAGCCGCCAGCGGCACCCGAACCGCCACCTTTCAGAACGCGCAGCGGGGTTCTCTTGTTCAAACGACGCAAACCAGAAGATACAGCAACGCCCTCATCTTCAGGTGCATCGGCCAGTATCGGCCAAAAACCGGCTGCCCCGACGACGGGCAGCGCTTCGCTTTTCCCCGAGCGTCCGGCCCCAGCGGCTGACGCCTCACCAGCCTCACAAGTCAAGGATTCTGCCGCGATGGGTCGTTCGCCGTTCCCCACCCCTCCCTCACCTGCC
>NZ_UEGO01000002.1 GCF_900465345.1 Asaia bogorensis
AGGTCAGGCAATCCTCGAGAGCCCCCTGGGCCGGTTTTATCCCGACGCCCGTTCTTAGTCCGAGGTAGGCCGCGACGACATGCGTTCCTGCGGTAATCAACCCGCGAATGGGAGAGTGATCGACCGTCGCCACCGCAGCTCCGTTCCCGACCCAACGGTATATCCCGATCCCGGTCACATAGCCCTGAAACCGCTATGTGCTTTTACGCATCTTTTTGCTTGAAAAAGGTCATGGGGGGGCTCTACCCCATCCCCCGCCAAAGGGCGGTCGCCCTTTGGAAATCCTAAATTCGGAAGCGAAGGGCGCCTCGCTTATTCTCCTGTCGCGCCACCGCCTGCATGACGACGATCATAGCCGCCGTAGAATTGCCCGTCGGGATGCGATCCCAGCTTTGCGCCACCAGCGAGAACGCCTTCGGCTGAGCCCCATGGCTGATGCGTCTCAATCGTATAGCCATGAGCGCGCAGGGAGGCGATGACGGGTTCTGACAAGGCACCGGGTTCGATCTCGACGGCTTCGGGCTGCCATTGCTCGTGAATGCGGGGCATGTCGACGGCTTCCTGAATGGTCATGCCGTAATCGACCACCCCCAGAATCGCCGCGAGGGTAATGGTGGGAATGCGTGAACCGCCCGGGCTGCCAATGGCCATGATGGCCTTGCCATTTCTGGAGAGAATGGTGGGCGACATGGAAGAGAGCGGTGTCTTGCCGGGGGCAATCGCATTGGCCTTGCTGCCGACAATGCCGAACATGTTCGGCTCACCGGCTTTGGACGAAAAATCATCCATCTCGTCATTCAGGAAATAACCGGCGCTGCCTGCCATGACCTTCGCCCCGAACCAGCCATTGAGCGTATAGGTGACCGAGACAGCGTAGCCCGAATGATCCATGATCGAATATTGTGTGGTTTCGCGCTTTTCAGGCTGGGGGTCGCCCGCCACGAGGCTGGCAGAGGGTACAGCGTCTTCGGCTGGAATGGCGGCGCGGATTTTTGCGGCATAAGCCGGGTCGATCAGATGGGCCACAGGGTTTTTGACGAAAGCCGGGTCGCCCAGATCGCGCCGGTCGGAATAGGTGTGACGCATCGCCTCGATTTCCTGATGTGTCGAGCGCGCGCTGTAGAGTCCCTCAGCTTTCAGGTCATAGCCTGACAGGATATTGAGCATTTCGCACAATGCCACACCGCCGCCACTCGGCGGGGGGGCGGTATCAATCTGATACCCACGATAGCTGCACCGTATGGGCGCCATGATGCGTGGCTTGTAGGCGGCGAAATCAGCCATGGTCAGCAAGCCACCATTCGCCTTGCTGACACGCACCGTTTCTTCAGCAATCCAGCCACGATAAAAGACGTCCGGCCCCTTGTCGGCAATGGCCTGAAGCGAGCGGGCGAGGTCGGTCTGTCTGAAGCGCTCGCCAATCGTGAAGGGCTGGCGATCGGCGCGCAGAAAGATTTTCGAGGCGTAGGGATCGTTGATGAAGGCCTTGGTCGAGGTGTTCAGCAGGTGAACGTCATTCTCTTCGAGCGTGTAGCCTTCACCGGCCAGAGCGATGGCGGGTGCCATGACCTGAGCCCGTGTCAGATGGCCCCAGCGTTTCAACGCAAGATCGAGCCCGGCCACCGTGCCAGGCACGCCCACCGATTTCCATCCGATGGTCGAGAGCCCCTTGATGATCTTGCCGTCCTTGTCCTGATACATCGTCTCGGTGGCGGCAAGCGGAGCATGTTCACGGAAATCGATGAAGAAGGCTTTGCCGTCTGGTGTGTGCAGGGTCATGAACCCGCCACCACCGATATTGCCTGCGGCCGGGTAGACCACGGCCAGCGCATAGCCCACGGCAACAGCTGCATCGACAGCATTCCCGCCGTCGCGCAGGATCTTTGCCCCGACATCAGAGGCCAGATGCTGCGCCGAGACCACCATGCCATGCGCACCCTGCGTCGAGGGAATAGGGGGGCGGCTGGCGGCGGCACCCCCAAAATTGAGCGCGTCGCCACCCGGTGCCGCCTGGGCAGGGCTGAAGGCCGAGAGCGTGACGGCACAGGACAGGGCGGAAGCAGACAAAAGCTGACGCCAGCGGTCGGGCGTTGAGGCAGGGAAAGACATAAGACGGTCCTGAAATCAGTGAGAAGAAGCGGGCGAAGAAGGGCGTGGCACCGGGCTGAGCGCATCATTGCTGCGATCGATATCGGGAATGACGTGATCCGGGTCGAGGATCGCGCGCCGTACGGGGCTGCCGCCCTTGAGCGTCACGACATGGGTATTGCCGCCGCTCCAGACTTCTGTCGGAATCACGAGGCGTTCGACGCTGCCATCGTCACGGGTGACGGCAAGAGTAACCGGCAAAGGCAGCCAACCCTTGTTGCTAATCGTCAGCGAGACGCCTTTTTTCGGGTCCTTATCGGGATACTCAATGGCATCGAGCGCATAATCGGGGCTGCGATTCTCGAAATACCAGCCGCGCCAGAACCAGGAGAGGTCTTCACCGGCATCGCTCTCCATCAGACGAAAGAAATCCGAAGGGGTCGGATGCTTGTAGGCCCATACGGCGATGTAATGGCGAAAGGCGCGGTCGAAGCGTTCCGGCCCCAGAATCTGGCTGCGCAGCAATTCGAGACCGTAGGCCGCCTTGAAATAGGCCATGGCATGGCGATTGCCATGACCCGGAATGGTTGATGAGGTCATGAGCGGGTCATAGACCGGGTCTTTCAGGATCTTGACGATATCATCCGCTGGCTTGCCCGTGTCGGGGGCATATTCGCCGTCCTGCTTGGGGGCGAACTCTCCCTTGTTGAAGTGTTGAGAGGCGAGGGAGTCAATGAAGGTGTTGAAGCCTTCATCCATGAAGCCATGGCGGCGCTCATTACTGCCAACAATCATGGGGAACCACCCATGGCCCAGCTCATGGGTGGTGATCCAGAACAGCTTGGCATCACGGTCCTGCATGCCGTCAAAAACGATACCGGGATATTCCATTCCAGCGCCATGACCACCGACATTGATCGCTGTGGCCCAGGGATAGGGGTACCAGCTCGACGAGAAATACTCGATGCTGTGCTTCACATATTCTGTCGATCGGTCCCAGGCCTGTGGGCCGATACCCTCCACGGGGTAAACCGACATAGCCAGTCGTGGTGCTGGTTTCAGCCCAGGGGCTGGAGCAACAGGCGGCAGATCAAGCTTCGCCGCATCCCAGAGCAGGGCAGCAGAGGCAACAAAGGCCACATCGCGCGTATTGGGCATGAAAAAATGCCAGCGACGGGTGCCGTTTGCAGATATGCGGGAGGTGGCCTCGATATCGGCCTGATTGCGTATCAGCACGCGTTTTTCGCTCATGCGTGCCTGCTCCAGACGCTGGCGTTCCTGCGCCGTCAAAACGTCCTTCTCGTTGAGCAGCGCTCCCGATCCCATAACAAGGAAATTCGACGGCACCGTGACGCGATAATCAATATCGCCGTAATCGAGATAGAATTCGCCCCCCAGATAGGGCGCTGTGTCCCAGCCACGCAGATCGTCAAAAACGGCCATGCGTGGATAGAACTGCGCGATTTCAAAAATATCCCCATTCCGCGACGGGGTGACGGCCGTACGACCGCCCCAGGTTCCTGGGATCTCGTAATGCCATGATACGGTGAACTTCACGGTGCTGGCAGGTGCAAGCGGGGTAGGGAGGGAGATCTGCATCCGTGTGTCGGAAATCAGCGGCGTGACAGCAATTTCCTTTCCATGTGCGTCAAGCAGAGCGACACGGTCGATCTGCATCCCCTCGGTGTGGCCATGTGCCTTGAAACGCGCTGGCATGGCGGCTGCGCCTCGTGAGGTCTCGCGGTAGATATTCTGTTCGAGCTGTAGCCAGAGCACGTTCAGGGTGCTGGGGCTGTTATTGCGGTAGGTGATGGTCTCCTGCCCGGTCAGGCGATGGGTAGGGGCATCGAGCGCGACATCAATGCGGTAATCGGCCCGGTTATGCCAGTAATCGGGGCCAGGCGTCCCATCAGCGGAACGATAGCGATTGATCGCGGTCGGATAATCAATGGGCGCGAAAATATGAGTCGGCTCTGGCTCCGGCCTTGGCCCTGTCTGGGCCGGAGGGGGCGCTGCTGCGGCAAGGAGTATGGCCAGCCCTGTTGCAGCGCTGGCCTTGAGAAGGGGCTTTGTCGCAGCCCGACAAAGCGGCTCAGAAATTGGCATCGACACGACCGAAATAATAGGCGCCGGTCATGGAGAGCGGAGAGGCTGAATCATAGATCTTCGGCCCGAGATAATTCACCACAGCAGGCACCATGCGGGGACGCTGGTTGAAGATGTTGTTCGAGCCGATTGCCAGACGCCAGTGCTTGTTGACGCGATAGGCCACTTCGAGATCTGTGGTCCAGACAGGGGTGTTCTCGAAGGGCAGGAAGGTGGTGGTGGAATAGCGCACGGAAGACGGTGCGAGATCTTCATAGGTAAGCAGGGTCTTGTAGGAGCCAAAGCGCGTCTCGCGGATATTGACCCCCCATTTGCCGTAATCCCAATGCGCATTGAGGATGATCTTCGAGCGCGGCACGCCCTGTGCCGAAGCCTGTGTCTGGGCGTTGGCGAAAGGATTACCAAAGATATTGGTATTGAGATGAGTGACGACGGTGCGGTTCAGGTTGAGCAGCAGTGAGAGATCGAGCGAGCCGTAGCGATGCAGCAGGAAGCGGTAATCACTCTGGATATCCAGACCCTGCGTGCGGGTACTGGCTGCATTGGCGTAGTAATAGGCCTTGATATTGCTCAGGGAGACGCTGCCGCCTGTTGCGATATCAACCCCCGCCGCCTGAATGGCTTCGAGAGCCGATGTGCCTGCGATGCTGGATGCGGCCAGGATACGGTCACGGATGTTGATCTGATAGACATCGGCAGAGATGTGGAAGCGGTCGACCGGCTCAAGCACGATGCCGCCCTCGGCGCTGGTCGACCGCTCGGGCTTGAGCGATGACGCCCCGATGGAGCGCGCCGCCGTGCTGTTGGCCCCGAGCAGGCCGGAAGCACCTGTCGGAGAAACGCTGAGCGAGCTGTAATGCTCCTCGGCCAGTGTCGGCGCGCGGAAACCGGTGCTGATCGTACCGCGGACTGCGATACGGCGCGTGAAATCATAGCGCGTGGTGATTTTGCCGGTCTCGGTGTTGCCGGCATCTGTGTAGTGTTCGAAGCGACCGGCAAAATCGAGATCCCAATGCTTCAGCGGGTGAAAATCGCCATCGAGATAGCCGGCCCAGACATTACGTTGCCATTGGCCCGCACTGACAGGCGAGATGCCAGCATAGCCGGATGTGCCGCCATAGAGATAGGAAGCGTCATTGCCTGCGCCCACATGATACGTTTCCAGACGATGTTCGGCGCCCATGGCAAACGTCATGGGTGTGGCCATGCCGACATTGAAATTGCGACGCATGTCGAAATTGCTCGTCCACTGCGCCATGCTGTAGGTCGCTGCACGGGTGGTCGTCGGGGAATAGCCATACACATTGGCGTAGCTGGAATTATAGGTGTTCTTGACGCCGATATCATCGTCATCCTGTCCGTAAAGCGTGCTCAGATCCCAGCTGAAGCCGAAAAGATCATCACCCTTCAGGCCAAGATTGGCCTGGAAATTGTTTTCGTCGATCGTCTCCAGAGGGGAGAAACCATAGGGATAGATCGTGGTAGGCGCTGAGGCCCCGGGGAGGCGGTAGTTCTCATAGGCTTCGGCATGGCGATGGGCATAGGTGACCAGCCCATAGGTACGCAGGCCCTCGACGACATCCTTGCCCCATTCGATCGACAGATTCTCGCGTGTTTCCTCAGGCGTGCTTTCGATCTTGTTCGAATTGGCAGGCCAGCTCGAACTGGCGGTCCAGCGATGGTCGCGCGTGCTCTTGTTATCGGCCACGAAATGATCGGTGTGGTAGATCTGGCCCGAAATATGAACGAAGCCGTCCTGTCCCCATTTGCGACCGCCATCGGCACCGATCAGATATTGCCACCCATCGCCATTATAGGCGTTTGCGCCTGTCTGGGCGTAGGTATGGATGCCGTGATCACTTTTCTTGGTGATGATGTTCACCACGCCGGCGATGGCATCAGACCCATACATGGCAGCCGCGCCATCGCGCAGCACTTCCATATGGTCGATGGCCCCGGCCGGGATCATGTTGAGATCAACCGGGGTGGTCCCGCCCGCCATGTTGCCGGTGATATTGCGCCGCTTGCCGTCAACCAGCACCAGAACCTCATTGGCCGAAAGCCCGCGCATGCGAATGGATGAGGTCAAGGCTGCCGTATCGTTGCCCAGTGCAGAGACGGTGATGGACGGGTCGAGACGTGACAGGACACTGGCGAGATTGAGTTCGCCAGTACGCTCCATCTGCGCCTGCGTGTAGAGGGTGATCGGCGACGAGCTGTCACGCACCCGACGATTTGAGGAGCGTGTGCCGGTGACGATGATGGCTTCACTGCCGCCTTCCGTATGACTGCTCGCAGCCTTGCGATGGCTGGGCGCAGGACGCGATACAGGGGTGGTTTGCCGGGCAGGGGAGGAAGCACCCGTAGAATGATGCTTATGGCGATTCTGGCCTTGCTGGATCGAGGAGGGGGACTCTGCAAGGGCAGAAGGTGATGAGACCTGGAAGAGGGCAGTTGACGAAATCAGTGCCACGACAAGATTTTTTTTATAAGCCGACCGGTGTTCTGGCATGAATGACGCCCTTCGAGACGATTCCGATATGATACGAATAAGAAATATTCGATCACACCCCATGCTGTCGGGCAATAAATGAAAAGAAAAATTTATGTAACATATAATTATATAATAATCTTATCGGATACTTCCGTTACATGATTGCAGAGACCAAGGAGATGCATCCCGGGTTCTTCAGCGCAGATAGGTTCGGGATAAGGTCATTTGTTGGGAGCGTTCATGGGTGAAAGAACGCAAACGAGGCCGGTCACTGGCAGCGACGGGAGATGAGCGTGTTTGGTGCCTGTGCCCTCCCGGCATTGTCTCGCAATTCATGGGGCCTGAGAGGGCAGACCCCATGAGCAGGAAGGTCCCTGCTTGTGTGAGCGAACCTCGTTCGAGATACCCCGCGGGCTCAGCCAGAAAGGCCGAGAAGGCGCTCGGTATCCGGATCAACCGGGATACCATTCAGCAAACGTTTCTGTGCCTCTTCCCACTCCTTGTCGCCCGGTGCGCATACCGGCACGTCTGGCTCTGCTGGCGGCGAATTGCGCAGCAGGTCGAGGTAGCGGGCCATTTCCGCTTCAAAAGCCTCCTGCCCGATAAATCTCGCCGGATCAAAGGCGACCATGATGTGACCGACATTCTGTGGTTTGTGACCTTCCTGCGCCTGGGCCGTCGTGGTCATGATGGGATCAGGGTCTGCGCCGGAGAGTACGGCGGAGAGAATCGTGACGAGCCCCGCCAACGCTGCGCCCTTATGGCCATAAGCCATCCCGCCAAGCGGCTGCAGAAACCGGGCCTGACTGGCATCGAGCGTCGGGTGCCCCTGTTCGTTCAGCGCGACTTCGGGCGGTAAAGGCAGGCCCAGGCTCCGGTACAGTTTGACCCGGTTGAACGGGATGGAGGATGTCGCCATGTCGAGCAACCAGGGTTCCCGGTCACGGACAGGTGCCGCCATGGCGATGGGGTTGGTGCCATGAAAAGGGGTACGTCCTCCCGCCAGCGCGACAGCGGGGTCGGAATTGCTCAGGACCAGCGATACAAAACCCTGTTCTGCTGCCGCCAGCGCATAAGCCCCGCCCGCGCCATAATGGGTGGAGTGATGCACCGTCACGGCACCAATGCCCGCATGGCGTGCCAGAGCGATCGCCTCATCCATGGCTTCATAGGATGCAGCATGGGCGAGGCCGAAATCGGCGTCCAGACGACCGGTCGCCGGGGCTGTCTGGGTAAAGACGCGTTGTGGCTCCCTGTTCACCCCCCCTTTTTCCAGCATGTCAACGTAATAACCGATCAGCCGGACGCCGTGACTGTCTGTCCCAAGGCGTGAGGCATGCATCATGGCGCGCACGGTCTGTTCAGCATCGTCTGGCCGTGCACCGGCAGCGACGAGTTTAGCCTGACAGGCTTCGGCCAGACGAAGGGCCGGATAACGATTGGCAGTGTCCATGAGATCCCGTTTCAGCGGTTATGTGTACCGAGCATCTTGTGTGCCCGTTCGCGGTCCAGCGCGCCCTGCCATGCTGCAAGAACAACCGGCGCAACGCAATTGCCTGCAAGATTGCCTACCGCCCGGGCGATACCACTGAACCAGTCGACGGCAATCAGCAGGACAAGACTCGAAAGCGGGATGGATGGTGCGGCGGCAAGGGTTGCCGCCAGCACGACGATGGCAATTCCCGGCACGCCATGCGCACCTTTCGATGTGATGAGGGCCGTCGCCAGCATCGAGAGAATCTGTGTGAGTGTAAGGGGTGTGTGGGTGACTTCGGCCAGAAAGACCACCGCAAAACCGAGATAGATCGACAGGGCATCGAGGTTGAGCGAATAGCCTGCCGGAACGACAAGCCCCACCACCTGTCGGGAAATACCCATGGCTTCAAGCTTGGTCATGATGCTGGGCAGCACGGAGTCAGAGCTGGTCGTAGCTGTGACGATAAGGATTTCCTCACGGAAATAACGCGCAAAATGCCAAGGGTTGATTTTGCAAAAAGCCAGCAGCCCACCCAGGATGAAGACGATGAAGAAAGCGATGGCGGTGAAATAGAGGATGACGAACACTGCCAGATGATTGATGGCATCCAGCCCGTACTCCGCCACCGTCATCGCCACAGCGCCAAACACCCCGAGCGGCGCAGTCGCGATGATCACACGCATCATGCGCGAGAAGAGTGAGGAGAAACTCTCGATCAGGCGCGTCACCGGAGCCCCTGCTTCGCCAAGTCGCGACAGGCAGCAGCCAAGCAATACGGCGAAAAACAGGATCTGAAGAATATTGCCTTCAGCAAAAGCGGCCACAGGGGAGCGGGGAATGAGGTTGAGAATGAACCCCGTTATGCCCTGACCGTGCAACGCATGGGCATTGGCGGCATAGCTGGCAACGGCGTGCGCATCTTCGGGGCTGGGCGTGTAGCTCATGCCGCGCCCTGGATGGAGCAGGAGTGCCGCCCCGACCGAAAGCAGCAGAACCAGTGTGGTCATGGCCTCGAAATAGATGAGCGCCCGGCTGCCAAGTTTCCCCACGGCGCCCAGAGATCCTGCGCCCGTGATGCCGCTCACGACAATGCAGAACAGAAGCGGCCCCACAATCATCAGGATCAGACGCAGGAAGAGATCGGTCAGCCACCGGCATTGATGGGCGAGCTGGGGCGCAAACAGACCGAGCGCTATGCCGGCCAGCGTGGCGATAATGACCTGAACGAAGATACCGGGGCGATAACGGGCGGATCGTTTCAGGTCATGGGTGCTCAAATCGGCTCTCCAGTCGGGTGGGGTGGGGCAAAGCGCCCCACCTCAATGGTGGTCGTATCGTGCGATCAATAGGTTACGTTGATCTTCGCACCGACGAAACGGGGCAGGCCAGGGATGACGCCATAGAACGTTGCCTGCGTACCGCCTGACAGCCAGTAGCGCCGGTCGGCCAGATTCTGCCCATAAACAGTGAGCGACCAGTGTTGCTTGGGCGCCGCAAAGGTCAGGAAGGAGTTGAGCAGGAAATAGGCCGGTGCACGATAGATGCCGCTATCACCGATATGCTGTGGCTGTGTCTGCGCGCCACGATAGTTGTAGTCGACGTCGAAACTCATGCGATAATCGGCGAATACGTTCCAGCTATACACGGCAGCGCCGGACAGGGTGAGGTTGGCGAGCCCCATATTGTAGCCATTGTAGTTGGTATAGACGGGTGACCAGACACCGGTAGAAGCAAATTGTGCCGTGGTGGCGCTACGGTTCAGGCTCTGGAACTGGGTGTACACACCATTCTGGTACCCAAAATTCTGGGTGAGCACGAGCCCGTGGAAGGGATGCGCCTCCATATCGAATTCGGCACCGTAGATATAGGAGCGCGGGGCGTTTACATAGCCGCCCAGCACGCCATAGGGGGGCACCAGAATACTGCCAAGGATCTGCTGGTCGCGGTAATCGTAATAGAACCCGGCCGCATTGAAGCGCAGACGGCGGTTGAACAGCATGGATTTGAAGCCGCCCTCATAGGTGAGCACGGATTCAGGCTTGAAGGGGCGAAGCTGGTTGGCGTTCTGGGTAATATTGGCCGAGAAGCCGCCGGGCTTGAACCCTTTGGAGAAGATGGCATAGCCCATGATATTGGGCGTAACCTGATACTGCGCCCCGACACGGCCGCCGAACTGGTTGGTGAGCGCGCCCGAATTGCCGAAATTGGTTTGCGAGGTGGCGAGTCCGGTATTCAGATTGACGTTGGTGCTCGTCAGATTGAGCATCTGGCGGTCGTCGGAATCGTGGTTGATTGCGCCGATCAGCGTGAGCTTGGGCAGGATGCGGTAGCTGAGCTGCACGTACTGGTTGAAGTTCTGCTGGTTCTGACGATAGGACGTCTCGTTCAGCGGCGTGGTGCCGGGACGATCAGAGCTGTCGTACCAGAAGCTCTGTGCCATGCGCGAGCGGCTGTAATACAGGCCGGTTTCCCAATGGAAGCGTGCTTTCGGGTCACGCGATTCCAGCTTTACTTCCTGCGAAAACACGTTGGTCTGGTTGTTGCGGAACATGTTGCCGTAGGATTTGACCGAGTTGGTCTGGTTCGTCAGCTCATGCTCGTCAACCATCTCATAGGCGCTTTGTGACCACAGACGTGCCCAGTTGAATTCCTTGGTGTAGCGTACATTCGCGCCCCAGAAGAGATTATCCTCACGCGGCTTGGTATTGTTGGGGTTGATGCCAATGATCTTGGCAAAACGCGGATCGAGACCCCATGCCGTCTGGTAGATATCCCCCGTGATGGGGACGCCGTAGGAATTGTAGAGATTGTGCCCCGAGGAGGATTCCGACTGGTCAGTTGTCCAGTGGCCCCCGATATCAAGGCGCGAGGTCTCGTCAATCTTCCAGCGCAGCTTGCCGCGCAGTGCGCCGATATTGCTGTTGCCGTAACCTGCGCCCTGCGCATTGTGCTGAAAGCCGCCACCCGTGAGGGACTGCCCGGCAATGCGATAGGACACGCTTTTTGACAGTGGCCCCGAAACGAAGCCCTCGACGCGATTGCGCCCGTAACTGGCGATATCCTCTGTCAGGCCCGCATGGAATTGCTGCGTCGGGTCGCCCGTGTGGAAATTGATCTCGCCGCCGGTGGTGGGCTGACCATGCGTGAAGCCTGAGGCACCAGGGGCGACGGACACGTCATCCATATCGAACAGGATACCCGTGGTCATGATGCTGACCGGATAGGCGATGCCATCGACATAGGGCATGACCGATGGGGTGTTGTTCTGGGTAAAATCCATCAGCCCCACGCCACGCAGGGCGAAATTGAGGGCGGCGCTGCCAAAGCTCGGCTGGATAGTCAGGTTGGGTGCCACGCGCACGATATCTGTCAGCTGCCGAACGTTCCGGTTCTGCAATTCCTGACGAGACAGAACGGTTTCGGAATGAGCATCATGCTGGCCTGCACTGGTCACGCCGCGCCGCGCCGAGACATGCACGGTTTCGCTGCTGCCATTGAGCGGCGCATGAGGACGGGCCTTGGCGTGACGCTCCGGTTTGGCGTGCGCGGATGAGGAAGCCGCCTGAGCCCCTGTTGCGACGACAGAGAGCAACGGCGAGGCGACAATGGTTGAGATGAGCAAAACTGTCCGACAGGATATCACACGCGGGGGGCGACGGGTCTTCAGAAGGGACATGGACAGCTCCGGCAACATCAATTCGATCAACAAATTCTTGTATACTACCTAGAATACAAAACGGAACAGTTCCATAGCGAAATGAAAGATTTGTAAAATTCCAGGTGGGACATTGCTTGTTCGATACGATGCGGGGTGCTTGCCTTGAGGCCTCGCCCGGCGCATAAAACATTTATGCTACACAAGAAAATCGACCCGGAACGTGCCAGCGGTTTAGTGATCGAAGAGCGGATCATTCATGCCGTGCTCTCAGGGCGAATCGCACCAGGCGAACGCTTTGGAGAAAAAGAGGTCGGCGAGATCTTCGGGGTGTCACGCACGCTGGTGCGCGAGGCGATGATTCGCCTCAGCAGCAGGGGGCTGGTTGATGTTTCGCCGCGACGCGGCTGGTTCGTCATTGAACCGACCGTGGATGAAGCGCGTGAGATCATCGAGGCAAGACGGGCCGTCGAGACCGGACTGATCATGGATCACGCGCTCGTTTCGCCAGAGGCAATCGCGCGGTTGCGGTCGCATCATGAGGCACAGCAGGCGGCCATCGCCGGGCAGGATCTGGCGAGGCGCTCCTATCTGCTCGGTCATTTTCACGTTCATATGGCCAATGTACTGGGTAATTCAGTCCTGGCCGATATCCTCGAAAACCTGACCGCGCGCACCGTGCTGATTTCTGCCCTGTACCAGTCAGAGGAAGATGCACAGCATTCCTGCAATGATCATGGAGAGCTGATTTCGGCTATGGAGCGTGGGGATCGTGAAGGGGCCATACGCATCACACAGGACCACCTCGTCCATCTTGAGAAAGCCTTGCGCAATCGTGCAAGGAGCAATCGTCATGCCGGGTTGAGCGGCGCGCTGGCCGACTCATGATCGATCCCGCCCTGTTATGGCAGGGCAGGTGATGTTAATGGCGAGTCAGAGTCGCCCGTCGATTGTAAAGCCGAAGGCGCGGGGCTGGCCGATCTGGGCCTGAAGCCCAGCCCAGTTGGTACGCCCACTGAACAGGATGTTCTCATTGGTCAGGTTCTTGCTATAGAACCGGATCGTATAATGGCGCGTGCGATAGCCTATATGGGCATTGAGAACATTGTAGTCTCCCGCTATCAGCCCCGTGCCGCTCTCCACCTGCGAGGTATAGCTGCCGACGCGGTTGAAATTCGCTCCCATGAACAGGCCGTTTCTGAAGCTTTTCTCGACACCGATATTGAGTGTTGCCGAGGGGGCGTTGCTGAATTTCTTACCCTCGACTGAACGATAGGCTGCAGGGGCATCAAGAATTTTGGTGTCCAGCAGACCAAGCCCACCGAAAAGCTCGAGCGTTTTTGTAACGTGGTAGATTGCCTCGAGCTCAAGGCCCAGACTGCGCCCATGCGGGATATTGATGAAGGTGTAGTTCAGCAGATCCTGATAATCGTGATAATCATTGTAGAACAGATTGGTGTTGAAGCTCAGCTTGCGGTCCAGCAGTTCTGTATGGCCGCCAAGCTCATAGGTCGTTACCGTTTCCTTGCCGTACTGGTAATAGGTGCCGTTATCCCAGTCGATGGCACCACCTCCCGGATTGTAGCCGCGCCGTACGGTGAAACTGGTACTGGTGACCGGGGTAAATCTGTAGCTCAACCCACCCTTTGGCAGAAACATGGTCGTTCCGGCATTGAGCGCGACCTTACCCCATGAGAGTGCAACATTGCGCGCCTGTTCCTCTCGTTCGACGCGACCGCCCGCAATCAGGCTCAGCCCGCCGATAAGGTGAAATGTTCCGTCGATATAGGCTGCATAGGTGCGTTCGGCATCAGGGCCATTCACGCCCATATCCGATCGGATAGTCTGGTCGCGGTTGAAATAATAGAAGCCGGCAACACCATTGAGGCGGCTGTAAGCCGGAGCAAGAACGAGCCTGTCCTCAACTGTATTATTCTGTTCGCTCAGGGCCAGATGGCCAAGACTGTTGGCGCTGCCGATGGCATTCCCCTGATAAAACAGCGCATCATACCAGACGTGACCATAGGTCAGTTCATTGGTCAGAGAGGGGCTTATCCGATAGCTGGTACGCAGGCTCGCCTGATTGATACTTGAATCGGAGATACGTGTGTTCATGTCCGGGTTATCGAAGCGATAGCGAAACAGGTTGGGCCCCGTAGCAGTGTAGAGATATTCGCCATGCTGCTCGCGATGCCAGCCCATGAGCGTGACCTTGAGCGCAGGCAGGATTTTCGGGGTCCAGAGCAGCTTGCCGCGTATCGAGGTCTGGCTCACCTCATGCGGGTTGAAAGGCCAGTCACTGCCTGGGTATCGAATATAGCTGTCACCGCGGGTTCCGTCTCCCGTGAGGCGAAAGGCAAGTTCATCCTTGATGATCGGACCAGAGAGCACGCCAGCAAAAACACCCTTGCTGCCTGCGCTCTCATAGCCACCTCTCACTCCGACCTGCCAATACTGCGTTGGTGCTTTGGAATTGAGTGTGATAGCGCCGCCTATGGCGTTCCGTCCCTGCGTCGTGGCCTGCGGGCCGCGCAATATGCTGATCTGATCCATGTCCCAGGTACCCGCATCCACATAGCGTTGACCCGCATAGGTTTCGGGCAGACCATCAATGATGGTGGCTGTTCTGGGCCGGCTGCCTGACATCAGGCTGAAGATACCGCCCGCCGCGCCAGAGCCGGTCACCCCGCGTATGGTCGGGATATCGGCGGCATTACCAATCATGTTGGGCACGCGATTCACCACGTCGTAAAGCGATCGGTATTCGCTTGCGTCGAGATGACGCAATACCGTTACGGCGCTGTTCGTGTTCTGCAGGTGGTCGAGCTTGTCTCCGACAACCAAGATCGTTTCGGTCGGGTTTCCACCCTCATTATTGCGCGGCGCTTCGTTTGCCTTGCCCTGTTTTGAGGTGGAAGCTGTTTTCCTGTTCTCTTCAGCCTGCGCCGTATCGGGAAAACAGAGTAATCCACTCATCAGGGCGAGCAGCAGGGTTCCAGTCAGCGGAAGATTCCGACCTTGTGAGAGAACAGCGGACGGGGAGGGCATATGAAAGGGCCTTTCAATGAAGATCTTTATAATGATAATGAGAATCATTATCATTATAAAGATTGAGTCCCCTCCGAATTCCATTGTTTTGCCGCTCTGTCGTGACTTGTTGCGAAGAAGACACGAGGCGAGAGCGGCCACAAAAGAGGGAGATAGCCAGTATCCCGTGCGGGGCGATCGTGTGTTGACAGGTGAATCCTGTCACTGAGCGCGCAACAATCAATTACACCTCGAATAATAGGGGCACTAATCTCGAGGATATGACGATCCTGCCCGCCTCCCCCCTGATGACCGATCTGGATTTCGCTGCGACCTTGTTGTCTCGGCCGTTGCCGCATCCGGTTCTCGGGCGTGATCTGCGCGTCGGCACGCGTGCATCACCTCTGGCGCTGGTACAGACACGCAGCTTCATGGCGCAGCTGGGCGAGGCCTTTCCCTTTCTGGAAATCTTCGGCTCGGTAAAAGAGCATCCGATCTCGACCCGTGGTGACCGTGATCAGGCACGGCGTCTGGCCGAAATCGGTGGCAAGGGGCTGTTTTCCCGTGAAATCCATGAAGCGCTCAGGGCGGGCGACATCGATTTTGCCGTGCACAGCCTCAAGGATCTGGAAACCTTTCTGCCGGACGATCTGATGCTGGGTTGCGTCCTGCGTCGTGAAGACCCCCGTGACGGGCTGGTTCTGCGTGATCGCGATGCTGTCCGCCCCGGTGGTGATCCACTGGACTGCCTGCCAAAAGGCGCCCTGATTGGCTGCGCTTCGGTAAGGCGTCAGGCACAGCTTCTCGCGCGCCGTCCCGATCTGCGTTTCTGCCTCATACGCGGCAACGTCCAGACGCGTCTGGCGAAGCTGGAGGCCGGGGCGTGCGACGCCACATTCCTGGCGCTCGCCGGAATGAAACGTCTGGGTATGGGGGCACGGGTCGATGTGATTTTCGAACCCGACGATATGCTCCCGGCTTGTGGTCAGGGGATTATCGGCATCACCTTGCGCCGCCGTGATTCGGGTGCCCGTGCGCTCATGCCTGCTCTGGAGGACCGCACGGCGCGTTATGCCGCAACGGCAGAGCGTGCATTGCTGGCCGGTCTGGACGGATCATGCCGGACGCCTGTGGGCGGTTATGCCACCATCGCCGGGCAGGTTCTGACCCTGCATGGGCTTGTGGCGTCTGAGGATGGCAGTTTCATGCTGCGTCGTTCCCTTAAAGGCAGCGTGGATGAGGCGGCCTTATTGGGAACCGAACTGGCCGGTATCCTGCGTCGTGATACACCAGCCCGGATATTCGATGCGTTGATTGGTCAACCCGGCTGGTAACACCCCTTCGAACTTTTCCTGATCTCTGATCACGGCGTGTCCTGTCTGGTGAGGCAGGGCACTTTTTGTCGTGCGCAGACACGGTGGAAAAATCTCCTCGCCATGATGAACACAGAATCGGGGTTTTTCCTGTCAGAGATATAGAGACAAACGGTTGGATCAATAAGAATGAAGTCCATAGGACAGAAACAACAGTAATGACCCGGAACAGAAGCGGGTCATTCGTGATTGTTCTGGAGTCTGGAAATGAGATTGCTGAAATTCGGTATGGCGGCCTTGATCGCAACCACAACCCTGACCGCCATGCCTCACGCAGCGCGGGCGGATGGGATCGAGAACCCGAATGAATTCTACTGGCCGACACGTCTGAATTTGTCGCCTTTGCGTGTGCATGACAGCGAGTCAAACCCCTATGGGCCGGATTTCGTCTATACGCGTGATTTCAGCAAGCTCGATCTGGCAGCCGTCAAGGCGGATATCCGCAAGACCCTGACCCAGTCTCAGCCCTGGTGGCCTGCCGATTACGGCACCTATGCTCCGTTCTTCGTTCGTATGGCCTGGCACGCAGCGGGCACCTATCGCGCCATGGACGGCCGAGGGGGTGAAGAAGGCGGCGAGCAGCGCTTTGAACAGCTGAATAGCTGGCCCGATAATGCGAGCCTCGACAAGGCGCGTCGCCTGCTGTGGCCAGTAAAGAAGAAATATGGCCGTGATCTCTCATGGGGCGATCTGATGGTGCTGACGGGCAATGTCGCGCTTGAGTCCATGGGCTTCAAGACCCTTGGCTTCGCCGGCGGCCGTGCCGATGACTGGCAGAGCGAGCTGGTCTATTGGGGCCCCGGCACACAGTTCATGAGCTCGAACGTCGATTCACAGGTCAAGAAATCCAGCGTCGAGCCCGGAGGCCACCTGCCCAAGCCTCTGGCCTCGACCACCAAGGGCCTGATCTATGTAAATCCGGAAGGCCCGAATGGTGTGCCGGACCCGGCAGCTGCGGCACAGATGATCCGTCTCGCCTTTGGGCGCATGGCAATGAATGACGAGGAAACCGTTGCCCTGATTGCAGGCGGTCATACTTTCGGCAAGGCGCATGGTGCGGCCTCGGCCACCAAATGCGTGGGCGTTGCCCCTGCCGCGGCACCTGTCGAGCAGCAGGGTCTGGGCTGGGCCAATCACTGCGTACAAGGCAAGCTGAAGGCGACCGATGCCATCACCAGCGGGCTCGAGGGCGCATGGTCGGCTGATCCGATCCATTTCACCTCGCAATATCTCGACAATCTGCTGGGTCATGAATGGGTCAAGACCAAGAGCCCGGCCGGGGCCACGCAATGGGTTCCCAAGGACGCCGAGAATATCGTTCCGGATGCGAGCGATCCGAACAAGCTGCATCCGCTCATGATGTTCACGACCGATATCGCGCTGCGTACCGATCCGTCCTATCGTGCCATCATCACGCGCTGGGCCGCTCATCCCGAACAGTTTGCCGATGCATTTGCCCATGCGTGGTTCAAGTTGACCCATCGCGATATGGGGCCGAAATCGCGCTATTTCGGGCCAGAAGTCCCGGCAGCCGATTTCCTGTGGCAGGACCCGCTTCCTGCGGCTCAGGGCGCGATGGTCAATGCGGCGGATATTCGCGAGCTGAAGAAGGCAATCGCGGCATCAGGCCTGACAGAGCGCGAGATGATCAAGACCGCCTGGGCCTCTGCCGCATCGTTCCGTGACTCCGATCATCGCGGCGGGGCCAATGGGGCCCGTATCCGTCTGGCGCCCGAGAATGACTGGGCCGTCAATGATCCGGCAGAACTGAAATCCGTTCTGCCGAAGCTCGAGGCGGTGCAGCAGCATTTCAATGGCGGCGCGCATCATGGGCGCAAGGTGTCGCTGGCCGATGTGATCGTGCTGGCGGGTAATGTGGGTGTCGAGCAGGCGGCGCATAAAGCCGGTGTCGCGCTGGATCTGCCTTTTGCCCCCGGCCGTGTGGATGCCGGTCCCGAGCAGACGGATAAGCAGAGCTTTGCCCTGCTGGACCTCAGCGCCGATGCCTTCCGCAACTATTATCGCGCCGAGCCGGATGAGAAATCACCCACACAGATGCTTGTCGATCGTGCCAGCAATCTCTCGTTGAGCGTACCGGAAATGACTGTACTTCTGGGCGGCCTGCGTGTTCTGGACATCAATACCGGCCATTCCGCACAGGGTGTTCTGACCACGCGTCCCGGGACACTGAGCAACGACTTCTTTGTCAATCTGCTCGATATGTCCACGCGCTGGGAGAAGTCGACGCAGCCGGGCGTGTATGATGGGCTGGATCGTGAGACGAACAAGCCGCGCTGGACGGCCTCCTCGGTCGATCTGATCTTTGGTGCGAATGCCGAATTGCGCGCCGTTGTGGAGGTCTATGCCTCTGACGATGCCAAGGCGAAATTCGTGAAGGATTTCGCCAGCGCCTGGACCAAGGTCATGACGCTCGATCGCTTCGACCTGCACCGCCAGTAATGACCGCACATGGCCCCGTCTGGCATCCAGCCGGGGCCATGAGCAGGGGCCGCAAGACATGAGCTGCAAGACAGGGGCCGTTCGCGGGATCCCAGCCCGATTGCCCCCTGCGCCTCTCACTTCGGGGAGACCGTTCCGATGACCCGTCTTTTTTCACGCCTGATTGCCCCGCCGCGCGTTCTTCAGGCCTTTTTTCCCTCATTCTTCATGGTCCTGACCGGTGCGACCCTGATCTGTGCCGCGTCGCTCAGCGCGGCTCATGCGGCGACGGTGGATGTCAGGATGCTAAGCCATGCGCCCGATGGTGGCCGTGGTTTTGATCCTGCCATCGTCCACATCCATACGGGCGATACGGTGCATTTCATCGCTGCCGACCCCGGTCATAACGTGCAGTCGATTCCCGGTATGCTGCCTGAGGGTGCGGCCCCCTTCACCGGCCCCATGGGTCATGATCTGAACGTGACGTTCAGCAAGCCGGGCCTGTATGGTTATAAATGCCTGCCCCATTACTGGATGGGTATGGTGGGTATGGTCGTGGTCGACAAACCGGAGAATGAAGCGGCGGCCAAGGCTGTGTCGCAGCCCGGTGCAGCGGCAATACGGTTCAGAAAGCTTTTCGACACGCTCGATCGAGGTTGACCCGATGGCGGTCAGGCAGGGTGGCATGACGTATCATGCGTCAATGCGCGAAAGGCCACCGCACTATACCTTCGTGGCCATTCTGCTGCACTGGTGCCTCGCCCTGCTCGTGACCGGGCAGATCCTGCTCGGGTTTGCGATGGATCGTGCGGGGTTGCCTGACACTGCGGCGTTTTCGGTTTTCCAGATTCATCGTGCTCTGGGTGTGGTCATCCTGCTGCTGGTCGCGCTGCGCGTGATCTGGCGCCTCAGGCACAAGCCGCCACCCCATCCCCTCGGGACCAGTATCTGGCAGGCGCGGCTTGCCGATGCGATGCATGGGATGCTCTATATTTTGCAGCTTCTTGCCCCCGTTTCGGGTTGGGCCCTGGCTTCCTGCGCTACGCTGGAACTGCCGCTCTCGATTTTCGGGTGGTTCGACTGGCCACTCCTGCCTCTCGCTCACACTGACAAGAACGAAGTGGTATTCCGTAACCTGCATCACGCCGTTGTCTGGGGTTTTGCGGCGATGATCCTGTTGCATGGTCTGGCGGCTCTGTATCACCTGATCCGGCGTGACGGGGTGGTGCGGCGTATTTTGTCTCCTTGGTCAGATTTATAGTTCTGCACCACAATATTATATGCCGCATATTGTATATATTTATTTGTAAAATAACATCTTGTTGTAGATAATGAATATTGTAATGTCAGAACAATGAAATTTTTATAAACGGATATTGCTGGCGCGTCTTATTTCATATCCCGGACCATCTTCCCGCAACCCTCGGATGGTCCGATGAAAAAATCGCTTCTGTTTGCCGTATCACTGATGTGCCTCGACAGCGTCCGTGCGCAGGCTGAGCCTAAACCTGTCAAACCTTCGCCCCGTCCCGTAGGGACAGCGAAACCTGTAGTGGCAACCAAAGAAGAGCAGGTGAAAGTATCGGGGCATCATCGTGAGGGCGGGGGTGGCATGATGGTGAAGCACCTTACCCCCAGGACAATCAGCACGCTCACGGCTGATTTCATCGAAAAACAATCGCCTATGTCCACGCCAACGGGTCTGATTGCCAATCTGCCGGGGGTGGTCGGATCGAGTCAGGGGCCACTGACGGCCTCCTTCGAATCCTTCCACATACGCGGTCTGGACCGGACGGAAATCGGGGTGACCTATGAGGGCATACCGGCCGCCAATCCGTTTACCTACAGTGTTTACACCCCGTCGATGGTCGATACCGAAAACATGGGATCGATTTCCGTCATGCAGGGTTCGGCAGACGTCAACGCCCCCGTCTACAACGCGGTCGGGGCGCAACTCTCGATGACATTACGCAAGCCTGCCACCCATCAGAACCTGTTCGCACAGGCATCTGGCGGGACACATAGCCTGAACAAGGAATTCGTTCGTTACGACACCGGTGAGATCGGTCATAGCGGGGTTTATGGCTTTGCCTCCGGGTCCTATTCGAGCGGCAATCTCTGGCGCGGGCCCGGATCGGTCAGCCGCTGGCATGTGGATGCCGCCCTGACCAAAAGCTGGAATACGCACAGCGATTCCGAGGCGATATTCGGCTATACCAAGTCCGATCAGACCTCGTGGCTTTATCCGACACTCGGCCAGTGGCGGACTTATGGTGTGGGGTACAATACCACGAAGGATCCGAGCTCGCCGGGCTTTTATGAAATCAACAAGCGCAATACCGGCACGGTTTTCGGCGCGCTCAAGAACCATTTCGGCTTCGATCATGGGCTGTCGCTCGATGCCACAGCCTATGGGGTCGAATTCAACGGCCCCTATTTCTGGGGCGCCAATGTGCCGGTTTCGGGGGGCTATATCGGCACACAGCGCTACGATCATCTCGATGGCTACGCGCCCTCATCGGCAACGCTCCGTACGGCTGTCCATCAGCCTTGGTTTACCTTGTCATCGGGGCTGAATCTGGTGGGAAGCTGGAAGCGCTCCTTCAATACGCTGAGCGTTTCCTACTGGTATTCGTACGCGAATGAATCCTCGAACCAGCGCTATTATCCGATCAATGCGCAAGGGCAGTGGACGCGCTCAACCGGCTATCTCACCGCGTTTGGCGGTATGCCGATCAATGAGGACCCCGAGAACGCCCTGCAACAGGCCAACACACTGGCGATCAATGACAAGGTGAGCCTCCTGAACGATCGTCTTGTGCTTGAGGCAGGGCTCAAGACGGCCATGTTCAACCGGCAGTACACGATGGATCTGCCCGGTGCCACGCCCTATAAATCCGTGCGCAATGCGTTCATACCGGCCCCGCAATTTCTGGCGAGCTACAGGTTCGATCAGGCTAACCAGGTCTATATCAACGGCACGACAGGCTATCGCATGCCAAGCAGCCTGAACTCACAGGTTTCGATGTACAGCCATCTGAATGGGCAGCCCACTTCCACCCCGCTCGATCCCTATGAGCCGGAATACATGATCGGCGAGGAAATCGGTTATCGTTACAGCGGCGCGATGATGGCGAATATCGCCTATTTTCACTACAATATGACTCATCATCAGATCACGAGCGCAACCTATCAGCCTGGATCGACCAATATCGTGGCGCAGGTGATTGATGCGGGCGGGCAGGAAGCCAATGGCGTGCAGCTCGAACTTGCGACTCATCCCTGGCACCATCTGAGCGCCTATGCGTCGGGCCAGTACATGATGACGCGTATCGGCAATAATATCGCCTATCAGGGGGATTATCTGCCTACCAAGGGCAAGCAGGAACCCGGCGCGCCAAAATTCCTTGCCACGATGGGGCTGAGTTATGACGACGGGACCAATTTCGGAACCTTCAACCTGCGCTATTCGGACGCGCAATATGCCACGTTGATGAACGATCAAAGCATCCCGTCCTATATGACGGCCGATATCTCGCTTGGTCGCAACCTGCCGAAATTCGGGCATGTGCTGCCCAAGCTCATGCTCAATCTCATCAATATTTCCGACCAGCATTATCTGTCCGGTGTCTATGGCTACACTGCTGCTGCCACAGCCCATCGCGGTGTTTATGGGAGTGGTCTGACGGGTTCTCAGCCGACCTATGACATCGGTTCGGGCTTTGCAGCAGTGGTCAGTCTGTCAGGCAATTACAATTGAGCCGGGCGGGTATTTCGGGTTGCGGCGGCACGGCTGCGACCCGTTGCCTGTCATGGATGGGTCTGCGTCCTTATCCATTCGCTTACCGCTTTCAGAGCGCCCGGGTCGATGTCGTTTTCGATCAGGGCGTATTCACTCACATCCCCCGTCCCGGCTTTCTGAAGCAGGTGATTGAGACCGGGGAACTCGACGATGCGGGCGTGCGGGTTGCGTGACAGGGCTTTTTGCAAGGCGGGCCGATTGAGGTCGGGAGGAACCTGCCTGTCCTTGCTGCCCAGGGTGGCCAGAACAGGACAGCTCACCTGCGACAGAGCCACGGCCGGATCGTAGCGGTCGTAAAAGCGTATGGCAGGCAGGGTGAGATCATGCAGACTGTCCGGCAGGCCGGATTGCGTCCCGTTCAGGCGATTCCATGCGCTGTTCGCAGCTTGCTCGGCGGCGTTCTGGGATTGCTGTGGTGTCATGGCATCGAGCACCGTTTCAACCAGGACGTCGCTCCGATGTGAAACAGCGTCTGGCACATGCCGGGCCGCAGCAGCCCAGTGCCTCTGGGCGAGCATGATCTCTCGCCCCGGTACGGCCGGGGCTTCCAGCATGACGATAAAGCTGATTTGTCTATCATGGGCAGCAATCATCGCCGCGATGACGCCGCCCTCACTATGCCCCATGAGGCCGGTTCTTAGCGGATCGATATCATGGCGATGGCGCATGAAGCGAAGTGCAGCCGCGATATCCGAGGCGAAATCTTCTGTGGTGGCGGTCGTGACTGGGCCGGTCGAGCCCCCTCTCTGTCGGTCATCCAGACGCAGGACAGCGATGCCCTGACGGGTGAGCGTGTCGGCCCAGAGCAGGAAGGGCTTATGCCCTGCGATCGTCTCGTCGCGGTCCTGCAAACCAGAGCCGGTAATAAGGATGACAGCCGGAAAGGGGCCCTTGCCCTGAGGCAAGGTCAGCGTGCCGGTGAGATGGGACGGACCGGACGGATTATCGAAAGCGACATCTTCGCTGCGATAAGGGAAAGGGGGGTGCGGTGTCTGCGGTCGCGAAGGTGCCGCACTTTCGGTCGCCGTTGCCATGCCGGTCGCTCGGGTCATGCGCAGGGGAAAGGAGGAGGATCCCTGTGACCATGTCCCCGCAAGAATATTGTCCGGTCCGCTCAGGGTGCCAACATAGCGGGCGGAAAGTCCGGGCAGGTCCAGGGTGAGTGTCTGTCCTTCCAGCGTGGCACGTTGAACAGGCAGACCAAAAGCAGACTGCGCGGGGCTATCGAGTGTGGCTGACCACTCGCCTTGTGGTGCGCCAGCCCGCGGCGAGAGGTGTAGCACAAGTGGAAGGGACTGCCCCTGGGGCAGGGCGAGGGTGCCCTGCCAGTCGCCGGCAGGCGAGGGCGCCGCCGCAAGGGCTGTGCCCATGCCGCAGAGCGTCAGAAGAAGTCTTGCCAGCGCCATGACCTAATACACTCCATGCCCGAACCCGGCCGATGGCGAAGCCCGCCGTTACAGGTCACATCATGGAGCGATCATGGTCTGATGCAACGCGTTTTCCGACAGGGCGGGGGTGCGTCACGGGGTTATGAATACAAAACCATCGTGACACCGGGGCAGGAATCGAGGGTAGGGGCGAAGGCGTTGAGAGCCAGCCCATAACGCCTGATATCATGCGGGCTGGGCCCTCTCCGGTCAGAGGGTCGGGACCGGAGAGGAGAAGAGGCTTCAGGCGTCGAACAGGGCCGAGATGGCGCTTTGGGCGTCTTTCTGGATCTGCTTCAGGTGATCCTCGCTTACGAAGCTCTCGGCATAGATCTTGTAGACATCCTCGGTGCCGGACGGGCGGGCAGCGAACCAGCCATTTTCCGTCGTGACCTTCAGCCCGCCAATCGGCGCATCATTGCCGGGTGCACGGGTCAGCTTGGCCAGAACCGCGTCACCGGCCAGATGGGTCATGGGCAGCTGTTCCGGCGTCAGCTTGGAGAGGATGGCTTTTTGGGCGGCGTTCGCTGCGGCATCGATGCGCTGATAGAAGGGAGCACCGAGCTCCGCCGTCAGAGCCTTGTAATGCTCGGACGGGGTCTTGCCGGTCACCGCCGTGATTTCGGCTGCCAACAGCCCCAGGATCAGCCCATCCTTGTCGGTGGACCAGACGCTGCCATCGCGACGAAGGAACGACGCACCGGCGCTCTCCTCGCCACCGAAGCCGAGCGTGCCGTTATAGAGCCCGTCCACAAACCATTTGAAGCCAACCGGAACCTCGACCACCTTGCGGCCGATCTTGGTGGCCACGCGGTCGATCAGGGCTGAGCTGACCAGCGTTTTGCCGATGCCGGCATCCTGGCTCCAACCGGGTCGGTTGTTGAACAGGTACCAGATGGCGACGGCCAGATAATGGTTCGGGTTCATCAGCCCGTCGGGACGCGAGACGATGCCATGACGATCGGCATCGGTATCGGTCGCAAAAGCCACATCGAACTGCGAACCCATGCCGATCAGACGGGCCATGGCGTAGGGCGAGGAGCAATCCATACGGATCTGCCCATCCCAGTCAGCCGTCATGAAACCGAAGGTCGGGTCGAGTTCCGTGCTGACGATCGTGGCCTTGAGGTCATACCGCTTGATGATGGCCGGCCAGTAATCCAGCGCCGCCCCACCCAGCGGATCGATGCCGATACGGATGGTGGAATTGCGGATGGCCTCCATGTCGATCACGGCACCCAGATCATCCACATAAGGCGTGATGAAATCATGGCCGCGCACACAATCGGCCTTGCGGGCCTCCTCATAGGGCAGGCGGTGCACGTCCTTGAGCCCTGCGGTCAGGAAAGCGTTGGCCTGATCCTGGATCACCTTGGTGATGTCGGTGTCGGCCGGGCCACCATGAGGGGGATTGTATTTGAAGCCGCCATCGATGGGCGGATTATGCGAAGGCGTGATGACCACACCATCGGCCAGCCCTTCGCTGCGTCCCTTGTTGTAGGTCAGGATGGCATGCGAGACGACAGGCGTAGGGGTAAAGCGGCTGTTGCAGTCGATGCGGACTTCCACACCATGCGCGGCAAAGACTTCGATGGCGGAGCGCTGTGCCGGGTCGGACAGCGCATGGGAGTCGATGCCGATGAATAGCGGTCCCGTGATACCCTTGTCCTTGCGATAGCGGCAGATGGCTTCCGCAATGGCGAGGATGTGGTTCTCGTTGAAGCTGGTATGGAGCGACGACCCACGATGACCCGATGTGCCGAACGACACGCGCTGCGCGGCAATAGCCGGGTCAGGCTTGCGGTTATAGTAAGCCCCGATGAGCGCCGGAATATCGGCGAGGGCGGAGGGGTCCAGCGTCTTGCCGGCGAGAGGGCTGACAGCAGTCATGGGTATCCGGGTCCTTGATCTTGCAGACGGTTTTGACCTTTTCAGGTGACACCGCCCGATGGCACCGAGTCAATGCGGCGAAAGCCACACCTAGGCACTTCACATGGCCGTTATGAGGCAGGCGAGACCTTGATCGCACAACAAGGCGTGCTGACAATAACTTGATACAAAACTGTTCCCGTCCGGATTACGATGCGGAACGTTCCTGGGATGGCAACAGGAACGGCAACGCTCACAGGACGATATGATGGAACTCAAGATGCCCCTCGCTCGCCGAGGGTTTCTGACGACGGCGCTGGGTGGCGCTGTCTGCGCTGCCCTGCCGGCACGCGCCGCCACGGATGTCACGGCATCACCGCCGAGCGTGATCAGCCAGCCGCCACGCCAATGGGGGGCGTCGGCAGGACCGGCCTATTTCCCGGACCCGGATGTAATCGCGCTCGATCCGTCTTTCAGTAACCTCACCTATTTCGCAGCCCCCATACGGCGCATCTATGACGAGGGCGACTGGACCGAGGGCCCTGCATGGAGCAGCGAGGGGCGTTATCTGGTTTTCAGTGACGTCGTACAGTCCAAGGCACTGCGCTATATCTGGGAGACGGGCGAAGTCACCGAGTTCCGTCCTGACAGTTATGCAGCCAACGGCAATTGCTTCGATTTCCAGGGACGGTTGATCACCTGTCAGGACTTCTTCCGTCGCGTCGTTCGCTTCGAGCATGATGGCAGCGTGACCGTGCTTGCCGATAAGTTCGAGGGCAAGGGCCTCAACTCTCCCAACGATGTTGTACCTCACCCCGATGGCAGCATCTGGTTTACCGATCCGGGCTACGGAACCAACATTTCCGAAGGTCATGCCGACGAACCGGGTGGCCCCACCAATCCTGATGGCAAGATCAAGTGGAAGATCGGTCGTGAGCTGATTGGCGAGATCGGCGGTGTCAGGCGCCAGCAGGATCACGTGTTCCGCCTTGCCCCGGATGGCACGCTCAAGGCTGTGCTGATGGAAAAGGACGTGACCTGCCCGAATGGTCTGGCCTTCTCCCCCGATTTCAAGAAGCTCTATATCGCCTCGACCCCGGCTGGGCCGGGTCAGAAAAAGGGCGGTGACCAGGCTATTCACGTGTTCGATGTGCAGGGTGACAGTCTGGCCAATGGGCGTGTTTTTGCTGACATGCGCTTTCACGGCGCGCAAATGAACCCTGACGGGTTCAGGGCCGATGTTTTCGGCAATCTGTGGTGTGGCGTGACAGGGCCGCTTGGTCTGTGCGGTGTGTTCGTCTTCAGCCCGCAGGGCGTGCTGCTCGGCCGTATCCGCCTGCCGCAGGGCTGCTCGAACCTGACCTTTGCTGGTCCGAAGCGCGATCATATCGTGATGTGTGCGGGAAGCGCACTTTATATGCTTCAGGTTGGTGTGCAGGGCGCCGCTTCGTCCTGACTTCTTGTTTACAAAAAGAATAATATGATTGTTTTATAATAAAAATATGACCTGACCAAAATATTGTGCTACTATAATGCAAACACAATAAAAAACGGACAGGTCATATGGCTAGCGGAAATTTCGTCATCAAATCTGGTGTCATCGTACAGGTTGGATACAACAATTCGACCATATTGGTGCAACCGGGTGGTACGCTCCTGGGGCGTGCGCAAACGAACTGCGCGACGACGATCCAGGGGGGCGGTAACGCTAGCCAGACGACATTTGTGGGCGGTACGCTGACAATGCAGGCAGGGGCGCTCGTTCAGAAATCAAATCTTACCGGTGGGGTGAACGCCGTCGCCCAGGCGCAGGCAACATTGCAGGACAGTTCTGTAGAGTTTGATTCAACTCTCAACTGTCTAACCGGTGCCCGTTTGACAGGGACCACTGTCAATTACGGCCTCATATCAGGTGGTACTGTCTATGGTGTTGGTTCGGTAGAGAACGTGCAAGGCACTCTGGCTCGGGTTCAAAACCAGACGGTTGCATCCGGTGCCACGATCGTTGTGAGCAGCGGGGGCGGCATCAACGGCACCGTCTCGCTGCTTGCCGGGGCATCGGCACGATTGACCGGGAATGTGGGCGGCACTGTCAACCTTGCAGCTACCAGCTATGCAACCCTGACCCTCTCAGCCAATTCGCTCCCTTCCACCCTGATCACGGGGTTCAACGGCGCGAGCGAGAGCCTGTCGGATAAAATCAGGATTGAGGGTCTGACAAAGAGCCAGATAGCCTCGGTTACGAAAAGCACAGACAAGCTGCTCCTCAGCCTCAAGGACGGTCGCACCCTGACACTGAATATCCAGAATGTTCAGAATGCTGGTTATTCCATTATAGATTCCGGCACGGGAATCTTGCTGGTCGTATGTTATCTTGCCGGGACTGGTATTGAGACCGCAGCAGGCGTCGTACCGGTTGAACAGATCCGGGTCGGTGATCGGATCACGGCGATCGTCGACGGTAAGCCCCAGTTGCGTGAGGTGATCTGGACAGGCAGCGGTCATTGTAAGATCGATCGGACACTGCCGGATGATCTTGCGGGTTATCCTGTCTGCATCCGCAAGGATGCTCTGGGGGCCGGTATGCCTGTCCGTGATCTCTATGTAACCGCCGAGCATGGCTTGCTGCTGGACGGGCATTTTATCCCCGCGCGTATGCTGGTGAATGGCCACTCCATCTTCTATGACAAGTCACGCGAAGATTATGCGTTCTACCATTTCGAGACGAAGGACCATTCGGTTGTCGTCGCTGATGGCGTGCTCTCTGAAAGCTATCTGGATACCGGTAACCGGGCCATGTTTACCATCCAGTCCTCACTTGTTGAACCCGCGACCGCTGCGTTGTGCTGGGAGCATGATGCGGCTGCGCCTCTCATGACAGATCGCGAGCGGGTAGAACCGATCTACCGCCGTATCGATATGAGCCAGCCCGGAGCTACGAAACCGGAGCGTGCATTGACCGATCATGCTGATCTGCATCTGGTGACGGATAACGGGGTGATTGTTCGGCCGCTGCGTATTGCTGGCACGAAGCACATCTTCCAGATTCCTCCCTCGGCTCAGAGCGTGACCATTCGCTCACGGTCTGCGCGGCCTTGCGATATCATCGGTCCGTTCCACGATGACCGCCGTGAGCTTGGTGTGCTGGTGGGGCAGATCCTCCAATTCGTATCCGGCGAGATCGTTGATTATGACAGGCATCTCTCACCCTGCGAAATGAGCGGCTGGCATGACTATGCGGGGGGTGCATCGCGTTGGACCAGGGGAAATGGCTTCCTTTTCCTCGCGCATACGAGTGGCGTGGAACACAGGCTCGTCTCGCTCGAGATCCTCGCCGGAGGCCCCTATCACTGTGCCGATGAAAGCGCCGCAGATAATATGAGCGTCAGCGCAGGGTAGTTCTGCGGTCCCGGGTGGGGATTGGTTGGGCCAGTCCCCTTCCGGGATACCTCGTTCCAGAGGGGTCTTACGTGCGATGAAATGGAAGGGCAGGGCATTACTCCAAACCCGGCCGGGTCGGCCTGCGTTGATCAGGTATCCAGCCAATGAGGAGTCCACACGATGCCATCCATTGATGCAGCACAATCCGGCGTTTTTGCCATAGGTGGTGATCTCGAAGTCGTCCGGCTCGGTTTTGGCGCCATGCGTATCACCGGCAAAGGAGTATGGGGCGCGCCACAGAGCCCCGAACAGGCTGTTGCGACCTTGCGTCATACGCGCGATCTCGGAATTACCCTGATCGACACGGCAGATTCCTATGGGCCTTTCGTCTCGGAAGATCTGATACGTGAGGCGCTCTTTCCCTATGGCGGGCAGGTTATTGCCACCAAGGGTGGCCTGACCCGTCACGGCCCCGATATCTGGCGTCCTGTTGGTCATCCTGATTATCTCCGTCAATGCGTGCTTATGTCGCTCCGTCGGCTGGGTGTGGAACGCATTGATCTGTGGCAGCTTCACCGTGTGGGGGCTGACTGCCCGCCGGAAACGCAGTTCGAGGCTATAGCCAAACTGCAGCAGGAGGGGCTGATCCGTCACGTTGGTCTGTCCGAAGTCGATGTGCCAATGATCGAGCGGGCGGGCGCTTTCTTCCCTGTGACCACTGTCCAGAACCGCTTCAATCTTGTCGATCGCAAATCTGAGGATGTGCTCGATTACTGCGAGGCGCACCAGATTGGCTTCATTCCCTGGGCACCGCTGGCAGCCGGGTCTCTGGCTCGGCCCGGCACGGTGCTCGATGCCATAGCGAAAGACCGTGACGCCTCACCGGGACAGATTGCCCTGGCATGGCTTCTGCATCGTTCGCCGGTCATGCTGCCCATTCCCGGAACCGGCAGTCCCGCCCACCTGGAAGAGAATGTCCGGGCTGCGTCCATCACCCTGAGCGAGGAGGAGTGCGCAGCTCTGGACAAGCAGGGCCGCGAGGCTTGGAAAAGTTCCGAAAATTAAGGCTTTTCCTGCCATGATTGCGGGGGGCGACGAGGGCGCTGGACAATGCTAGAACGCTTGCCATGATCCACGCCACCACCGCCCTTTCCTCCACCGGGTTCCCCCTATTCTGGTTCTCGACTGCCCAAGGTGGCGGAGGCAGCGGGCGCGTCCCTATGGGGGGCGGGCAACGCGGTCCCGAAGGGGGACGCCAGCCGCCTCGTGGTCCGCGTTTCCGCCGCTGGCGTCAGGGCCTTGCAATCGCTGCCGGTATTGCTTTGGTGGGGGTGGCCGGATCGGGGCTGTTCGTCTGGCATCAGTATGAGCGCATCGCGTCTGATCTGCCGAGCGTCGATACGCTCAAGACCTATCAGCCGCCGACCGTCAGCCGCATCTATACGTCCGACGATCATATCATGGCCGAGCTGGCAGCCGAACGCCGGATCTATATCCCGATCAATGCCATTCCGGAACGCGTGAAAAATGCCTTCATCGCGCCTGAGGATCAGAATTTCTATACCCATGCGGGCCTGGACCCTCTGGCCATCCTGCGTGCCGAGCTGACGAACCTGACCCATCGCGGCAAGCGGGCTCTGGGTGCTTCAACCATTACGCAGCAGGTCGCGCGCAACATGCTGCTCAACAGCAATGCCCGCACGCTGGAGCGCAAGGAGAAGGAAGCCCTTCTGGCGCTGCGCATCGAGCAGACGCTGAGCAAGGACAAGATCCTCGAAATCTATCTCAACGGGATCTATCTCGGTAATGGCGCCTATGGCGTGGCCGCCGCTGCGCAGACCTATTTCAACAAGCCGCTCGATCAGCTGACCAATGCTGAGGCGGCTTTCCTGGGCGCGCTGCCGAAATCACCTGCCAATTACAACCCGTACCGCCATCCCGAGCGTGCCATCGAGCGCCGGAACTGGGTGCTGGACCGCATGGCTGAAATCCATGCCATCTCACGCGAGGAGGCCGCAGTAGGGCAGAAAGAGCCCCTCATTCCGCATGATGCCGTGCGCTTTGGCCCACTGCCCAATGCCGAATGGTTCGGCAGCGAGGTACGCCGTCAGCTGATTGATCGTTACGGGCCTGACCGTGCCATGCAGGGCGGCCTTGAGGTGCATACGAGCCTTGATCGCAAGTTGCAGGATGCTGCGACTTTGAGCCTTCGTCAGGGGCTCATGGAGTACGACCGCAGCCATAGCCGCTGGCGTGGCCCTGTGACGAAGCTGCACGATGCTGTGGCCGGTGACGGCTGGGTTGAGGCGCTGAAAGACGTTACGCCTCCTGCCGGGATGATCGATCAGTGGCGTCTGGCAGTCGTGCTCAACCCTGCTCAGGGGCGCGTCGGTTGGCTCTCCCATGGAGAGAAGCAGGAAGGTCAGGTCATCCCCAAGGATCTGGGCTGGATGCGCAACGCTGGTGCTCTGGCTGCCGGCGATGTGATCATGATCGAGCCTCAGGCCGAGTCCGGTCGCGTGGCCGTGCGACAGGTTCCGAAGGTTGAAGGTGCGCTTGTCAGTCTCGATGCGCGCACCGGGCGTGTGCTGGCGATGGTGGGCGGCTGGTCGTTCAAAGAATCGCAGTTCAACCGTGCTACACAGGCGCTGCGTCAGCCCGGATCATCGTTCAAGCCCTTCGTCTATCTTGATGCGATGGAGCAGGGCATACCGCCCTCCGAGAAGTTCGATGATGCACCGGTCTCCTATGGTGACTGGCATCCCAAGAATTACGAGGAAGACAACTGGGGCCCGACAACCCTGCATGATGCCCTGCGTGAGAGCCGCAACCTTGTGACGATTCGCCTGGCAGCGCATCTGGGCATGAAATCCGTGGCCGATATGGCGATCTCCATCGGTCTGGTCGACCAGATGCCGCATGTGTTGCCAGCAGCCCTCGGTGCGGTCGAGACCACGGTGCTGCGCGAGGCGGGGGCCTATGCCACGATCGCTTCCGGCGGCAAGCTGGTGACACCCAGCCTGATCGATGAGGTGCTGGATCGCGATGGCAGCGTCCTGTGGAAGCCCGAGGGCCTCGCTCTTGGCACGACCATGCAGGCCCCTAACCAGACAGCAATCGTGACTACGGCCGGAGCCCCCGGCGCGACGCCCGCTGCTGCGCCCTCTGGCAACCCGGCGGATATGACGACACCAGCCACGCCGCCGCCTGTCGCCCCTGCGGGTCCGGCACCCGGCAGTGTTGAAGTGCCGCAGGTGCAGGACAACCGTCGTCAGGTCGCGAGTGCCGCAAGCGCCTATCAGATTACGGCCATGATGCAGGACGTGATCAAGCGTGGCACAGGTACGATTGCCGGGCAGGGCATTACGCGTGACATAGCGGGCAAGACGGGTACCAGCCAGGATTTCCGCGATGCGTGGTTTGCCGGTTTCACCCCCGATATCGTCACAGTGGTCTGGATCGGGTTCGACACCCCGCAATCGCTTGGCAAGAGCGAGACGGGCGGGCGTATTGCCGGGCCGATCTGGAACCGTTTCATGAAGGTGGCCCTCGAGGGGCGGCCGGAACTGCATTTCCGTGTGCCAGAAGGTGTGACTCTGGCCCGTTACGATACCGGCAGACTGATGGCGGTCGACGGTTTCAAGGCTGATCAGGTGCCAGGCATGAGCATCGCCCTTCAAGGCTTCGGCGCGGGAACAGAAGCGCTCACTGCGGCCGATACCGGGACCGATCTGTATGATACGGAAACCGACATGGCAGGGGCATCGAGTCAGGCCGGGCTGAGCGAGCCGGGCGGTGAGAATTCAGGTGCCGCCAAAAAACAACAAGCCCCCAATGCCCAGCCACAGGGTGACATTGGCATGGGCGGGCTTTATTGAGACCCAACGAACACGCAGGAGCATGAATCATGTCGGCCGAAACCGAGGCCCTATCGGAGCAGATCAAGCAGTCGGTGGCACTGCTGAGGAGGCATCTTTGACTGGGATGCTGCACAGACACGTCTCGCCGAACTCAATCACCGGGTAGAAGACCCCGATTTGTGGAATGATGCCGACGCCGCACAGAAGCTGATGCGCGAGCGGACGCTTCTGGCGACACAGATCGAAGGTGTCGAGAAGATCGAGCAGGACACCGCCGATATGCTCGAGCTTGTCGAGCTGGCCGAGGACGAGCAGGATCAGGATACGGTTGCCGAAGCCGTTGCAACCCTGCGCAAGCTGGCCGAGCAGGCCAATGCACGCCAGATCGAGAGCCTGCTCTCGGGTGAGGCGGATAGCAATGACTGCTATATCGAGGTCAATGCCGGCGCCGGTGGCACGGAGGCTCAGGACTGGGCCGAAATGATGCTGCGCATGTATACGCGCTGGGCAGAGCAGCGCGGCTACAAGGTGACCATCATGGAAACCAGTGAGGGCGAGCAGGCTGGTATCAAGTCTGCCACGCTTCTGGTCACGGGTGCCAATGCCTATGGCTGGCTCAAGACCGAGGCTGGCGTGCATCGACTCGTGCGCATCTCGCCGTTTGACGCCGCTGCCCGCCGCCAGACCTCTTTCGCTTCCGTCTGGGTCTATCCCGTCGTGGACGACACGATCGAGATCGAGGTGAATGACGGCGATCTCAAGGTCGACACGTTCCGGGCCTCCGGCGCAGGTGGGCAGCACGTTAACAAGACCGATTCGGCGATTCGCATCACGCATATCCCGACCGGTATTGTTGTCGCCTGTCAGACCGACCGCTCACAGCACCGCAACCGTGCAACGGCCATGCAGATGCTGAAGGCCCGCCTGTACGAGGCCGAGCTGCAGAAGCGCGAAGCTGCCGCAGCCCAGACCGAGGCAGCCAAGACCGATATTGGCTGGGGGCACCAGATTCGTTCATACGTTCTGGCGCCGTATCAATTGGTCAAGGATCTCCGTACCGGGGTGGAAAAAGGCAATCCCGATGCAGTGCTTGATGGCGCGCTGGACGATTTCATGTCCGCAGCACTTGCCCAACGCGTAGGCGCAACGCGTTCGGAGGCCAGCGCCAACGCCCAATAGATGGCTTTGGCGACAAGGGGCTGAATCTCTTGCGGCGCAAGACTTTCAGCCTCTTTTTGCGCGTTTCACAAATATTACTCTTGCAGTGAATTAATGTTCCGTTTCACTGTGTCTCAAAGTGTCGTGCCGCTGGTATGCAAAACCTTGCCTGTCGGAAAACGGTGCGATCGAAACGAAACTGACTTGACAGCAGTGCCTTACCTTTGCCCAATTTGCACGGGAGCCATGCGCTGGGAGCATGGTAAACATTTCGGGATGTGTCGGCCAGACTGACGCCTGACCGGAACGCAAGTCGCATGGGGCGGTTGCGATATTATCAAGTCGGTCCGCCCCTCTCGCCAAGAGAGGTGTGGGGCTCAGGACAGAGGGTTTGGAGTGACACAACCGATGAACTACGCCGAGCAGGAGCGACGCCCGACGAAGTACATCGTCGGCATCGCAATCGCTGTGCTTTTCCACGTCGTTGTGATCTACGCCTTGGTGAACGGGTTGGGTTCGAAAATCGTCGAACAGTTCCATCCGCCGATCAAGACGAAGATCATCACGGAGCCGAAGAAGCCGCCGCCGCCGCCGCCACCGCCGCCGCCGCCGCAGATGACGACGCCGCCGCCGCCGTACATACCGCCGCCGAAGATCCAGATTCAGCCGCCGCCACAGAAGCATGTGATCAAGCAGGTCACGCATGAAAAGCCGCCGGCACCTGTGCCGCCTGCCAATAATGCGCCGCCCGCTCCCGCAGCGCCGAAGGGCCCGCCTGTGCCGGATCACTCGGCTGGTGCCTCGCCGATCAACGGTGCTCGTCCGGTCTTCCCTGAGGAGATGCTGGAAGAAAACCGCGAAGGCAGCGTTACCGTGGCCTGTGACATCGGCACCGACGGTCGTACGTCAAACTGCCAGGTCACCAATTCGACGGGTGGTCATGCCTTCGTCGAGGCTGCCATGGAGTTCCTCCGCAAGGCCCGTTACCAGCCTGCGGTCACGAATGGACAGCCGGTGGTCGAGCATCACCACACCCTGCACATCAACTTCACCCTGGGTGATGACTGAGTGCATGGCGACCGGCGTGAAAGCACCGGTCGCCTGACGGAATGACGGAAGAGAAGCCCCGGCTTCTTCTTCCGACGGGGCAGGGGGCAGGCAGCCTCCGCGCCCCGGAAAGTGAGAAACCAAGCCGCGCCCGGCAGAGAACGGGGCGGCACTGCCAGAGTCCTTCTTGAAGGGGCTCTTTTTCAGAGGATTTGGAGTTAATGACGAGACTGTTCCGCCTTCCCGCTCTCGCCGCCCCGGCCCTGGCAGTCACGCTTGCCGTGGCGCAAGGTGTGGTCGTGCCGGCCGTTGCTCTTGCCCAGGAAACCCCGGCTGCCCAGCCTGCGGCTCCTGCTCCCGACGCTGCAGCCCCGGCTCCCGCAGCGCCCGACGCCGCTGCTCCGGCTGCCCCCGGCGCCCCGGCTCCCGATGCGGCTGCGCCCGCTCCCGGCGCCCCGGCCCCTGACGCTGCTGCTCCGGCCGCTGGTGCCCCTGCACCTGACGCCGCTGCCCCGGCTCCTGAAGCTCCTGCCGAGGCAACCGCGCCGAAGTCGCAGGAAAACCCGTATGGCCTGAGCGCGCTCTGGTCCAACGGTGACGCCATTGCCCGTGGCGTTCTGCTGATCATGGTCATCATGTCCGCAGGCACCTGGATCATCATGGTCACCAAGTTCCTGGAACAGTCCAAGGTGTTCTCGGCTTCCAAGGAAGCTGCACGTGAATTCTGGACCAAGCCGACCGTTCAGGAAGGCGCTGCTGCCCTGAAGCCGGCTTCGCCGTTCCGCTACATCGCCGAGACGGGCATTGTGGCTGCCGAGCACCATGAAGGCTCGATGCGCGACGCCATCGACCTGCATAGCTGGACCGCCATGTCCGTTCAGCGTTCGGTTGACACCATCAACACGCGTCTGCAGGGCGGCCTCGCCTTCCTCGGCACCGTGGGTTCGACCTCGCCGTTCGTCGGTCTGTTCGGCACCGTCTGGGGTATCTATCACGCCCTGACCGCCATCGGCATTGCAGGCCAGGCCTCGATCGACAAGGTTGCCGGTCCGGTTGGTGAATCGCTCATCATGACGGCTATCGGTCTTGCCACCGCTGTTCCGGCCGTTCTGGGCTACAACCTGCTCGTCCGTCGCAACAAGGGCGCCATGGATCGCGTGCGCAACTTCGCCGCCGACGTCCAGTCCGTCCTGCTGGGTGGCTTCCGTCACGGTGTTGCCCCGACGGTCAGCCCTGACCACAGCCCGACGACCACGACCACCAGCTCGCGAGTTGCCTGATCATGGCGATGAACGTCGGTGGGGGTGGTGAAGAAGACGAAGTCGTCTCGGCGATCAACACGACGCCGCTCGTTGACGTCATGCTTGTTCTTCTCATCATCTTCCTGATCACCATCCCGGTTGCGACGCATTCCGTGAAGGTGCAGCTGCCGCGCGACGCCAACCAGCCGACCCAGACCAAGCCAGGCAACATTGTCCTGGCGGTCACGGCGAATGGTCAGGCGTACTGGAACGAAGTTCCTCTGCGTGGTCATCAGGATCTGCTCGATCGTCTCGAGAAGGTCGCAGTCATCAAGCCCCAGCCCCAGATCCAGATCCGGGGTGACGGCAAGGCCCGTTACGAAGCTGTCGGCAAAATCGTCGCGACCTGCCAGGAAGCTGGCATCTATCGCATCGATTTCATCACCGAGCAGCCTCACTCCTGATTTCGGTCAGGACCCCGCTTCAGGAGCCTTCTGCTGATCCCGCAGGGTCACAGGGGGCTCCGGCTCCGTTTTTTCCGGATGCCGGTCTTGGCCGGCTTTCCGCCTGTTGGAGAGTTCTCTCATGGCCATGAGCGTCGGATCCGACAGCACGCATGAAGACGAGGGCATCGTCGATATCAACACGACGCCCCTGATTGACGTCATGCTCGTGCTGCTCATCATGCTGATCATCACCATTCCGCTTCAGACGCATTCGGTCGCGCTGGACCTGCCGCAGGGCAATCCGCCGCCGAGCACCGAAGAGCCCAAGGTTGTCACGGTTGCGGTCGATTTCGACAATTCCATCAGCTGGAATGGCGAACCCGTCTCCTCCGAAGCCGATCTTCAGGCGCGCTTCATGAACGCGGCAAACCTGCCCGATCAGCCCGAGATGCATATTCACCCCAATCGCCTGGCAGACTACAAGACGGTTGCCCATGTGCTTGCCGACGCCCAGCGTCTTGGCATCACCAAGCTCGGTATCGTCGGTCAAGACCAGTTCATGGAAGGACAGTAAGTGCGTTTTCCCCGTTGTTCTCGCGCCCTCCTGGTTGCCAGCTCGCTTCTGGCAGCCTCCTCTTTCGTTCCGGTCATCGGGTCTTCGCTCGTCACGATCGCTCATGCTGAAGATCAGCTGAGTGCCAAGGTCGGCAAACCCCTGCAGGAAGCGCAAACGGCTCTGGGCGCGAAAAACTACGCCAAGGCCATGAGCGCCGTGAACGCGGCTGATGCGATTCCGGGGAAAACCGAATACGAGAAATATACCATTGCCCAGATGCGCGCGGCTGTTGCTGCCTCGTCGGGCGATGTGGCCGCGGCCTCGAAGGCCTATGACGTGCTGATCGCGTCACCGCGCACACCCGCTGCAGCCAAGCAGCAGATGCTGATGGCCAACGCGACCATGGCCTATAATGCCAAGGATTACGCGCACGCTGTCCCGGCTATCGAGCGCTATCTCAAGATTGCTGGCCCGAACGCCCAGATGCAGACGCTTCTGGTCCAGTCCTACTACCTGCAGCAGGACTACAAGAACGCTGCGCGCGTGCAGCAGGACCAGATCAACGACGAGATCAAGGCCAAGCGTATCCCGCCCGAGAACCAGCTTCAGTTCCTGGCGACCTGCTATCATCAGATGAAGGATTCGGCGAACGAGACACATGCCTACGTGCTGCTCGCCAAATACTACTCCAAGCCTGATTACTGGGCGATGCTGATCCATAATCTGGCAGCCGACCCCCAGATGCCTGATGCCCTGCAGTTCAACCTCGAACGTCTGCGTATGACGACGGGTGTGCTCAAGGACCCGTCAGATTATATGGATATGGTCGAGCGCGCTGTTCAGGCCGGTCTGCCGCAGCTTGGACTCAACCTGATGAACCAGGCCTATGCCTCAGGGGCGCTGGGCAAGGACCAGGGCGCCGCGCGTGAGGCCCGCCTGAAGGCGATGGTGGTCAAGCGCGCCGCCGAGACCAAGGCCACGCTGGCTGCTGACGCTGCCGCCGCGCGCAAGATGCCCAATGCGGCGCCGTCGCTCACCGCGGGCTACAATCTCGTGCTGAATGGGCAGGTCGATGAAGGTCTGGCCTTGATGCGCGAAGGGCTCGGGAAGAATCCAACAGCACCCGAGGGTGCCAAGCTGCAATTCGGCATGGCGCAGATGGATGGCGGCCGAAAGGCGGACGCGGTCAAGACGTTTGCCGACGTCCATGGAGATCACGGGTCTCAGGATCTGGCCCAACTCTGGACCCTTTTGCTGACGAAACCATCAAAGTGAGGTAAAACACGTCGTTTCCCATCGACACGGTTGTTCTTGCGCGAACACAGACATAGATTGTATCAAATCTCGTTTACCACTGAATGATCGATGGGATAATGACGACAGCTCCTACTGCTCCTTCCCCCGCAGCCGACCTGCCTGCGCGTATTCTCATCGTCGAAGATGATCCGGGCATGCGTACCCTGATCCAGCGCGCCCTGCAGGGTGATGGCTTTCGGGTCCGCAGCGTCGCATCAGGGGACGAGATGTGGGATGCCCTGGCAGTTGGTCCGGTTGATCTCTTCGTCATGGACGTCATGCTGCCCAAAACCAGCGGCGTGGAACTATGCCGGGCAATTCGTAACGGTCAGGGTACGAATCATCCCGGTGAAGCACCCCTGGCACAAACGCCGATCATCATGGTTTCTGCTCGCGGGGAGGAACGCGACCGTGTTCTCGGTCTCGAGATCGGTGCTGACGACTACGTCGCCAAGCCGTTCGGCCAGCGCGAACTTCTGGCTCGCGTCCGAGCCGTTCTGCGCCGCGGCCAGAATACTGCTCCGGCCGAGGTCTCGCGCAAGGAAACGATCCTTTTTGCAGGCTGGAAACTCGACCTGCGTCGTCGTGAACTCACTGATCCGTCAGGTGCTGTGGTCGATATCTCGGGCGCCGAGCACGATCTGTTGACGAGCTTTCTGGATAATCCGCAGCGTGTGATTGCCCGTGATCGTCTTCTCGAACTCTCACGCACGCGTCTGGGAGACGTTTCCGACCGAAGCATCGATGTGCTGGTGAGCCGGCTCCGCCGCAAGCTCGGCGCTGATGCAGATGCGCTCATTCGTACAGTGCGCGGTCTGGGATATATTTTCGTAGCAGAAGTCGAGCGCGTCTAAAACCCCATGCCGTTAAGTCTTGGAGGGGGAAACACGCCTCGCATCATCCGCCTCTGGCCGGTCGGCCTTGTCGGCCGGGTCAGCGTGGTTCTGCTGGCTGCCGTCATATTGGTCTTTGTGGCCAGCGCTTTCTTCTATGAAGAAGCGGAAACATACATTGACGACGATAGCCGCATCACCCAACTCGCAGAGGAGCTGAGCACTGATCTTCGTGTGTTGCGCACGACACCCATCAGTCAGCGCGGCCTGCTCGGGGCCCTCCTTTCGGATAATGGTATCAGTGTCAGCTGGCGGTCGGCCAATCAGCCGATCGACCTCGACCAACCACACAGGTTACGTCAGGTCGAAGACAGCCTGATTTCCAATGATCGCGATCTCGGAAAGGCCGATATTCGCGTCTGGGCAGACCGGGCAGATTCTTCAAGCATTCATGGCAGTCTGCAACTCGCTGATGGCAGCCGTCTCGCATTCAATGTGCCGGGTATTCTCAAACACAGGCACATGACGGGCGGCTTGGCATCAGCGGCCATCACGGCAGGCGCAGTTGCCATCGCTGCTGCCATGATCGTACGTGCACTCAGCACCCCCCTGCGAGCCCTGGCTCAGGTGGCAGACAGCATAGCCAAATCTGACGACATGCAATGGGCCATGGTCGATGAGCGTGGCCCGCGAGAGGTTCGCGGGCTCGCCCAGGCGATCAACAAGATGCAGCACCGTATCCGTCGACTCATCAATGACCGGACCGAGATTCTCGCTGCCGTGTCGCATGATCTGCGTACGCCGCTCGCTCGCTTGCGGTTGCGTGCCGGTTTCATGGATGATGTGGAGACACAGCTCGCGATTGAAGCTGATATCGATGAGATGGAGGCAATGGTGACCGGCGTGCTGGCCTATCTTGCTGGTGATCTGGATCCGGAGCCCATCAAGCAGGTTGATCTCGTAGCGACCCTGAACACCTTGCTTGACTCCCAAAGTGACCGGGGGCGCGAGACCAGCTACACGGGTCCTGATCGTTGCCAAGCGAAGGTTCGTCCTCTCGCTATCAAGCGTGTCTTTGCCAATCTGATCGACAATGCCTGCAATTACGGCGGTGACGCGCATGTCACGCTCGAGACAGATGGCAAGGAAGTGGTGATTTCTGTCGTCGATGACGGGCCTGGAATCCCCGAGGCCGAACTCGAAAATGTTCTTTCAGCATTCTATCGGGTCGAAGGATCGCGCTCACGGGCTACAGGTGGCATGGGTCTTGGCCTCGCGATTGTGACGCGTGAGGTCGGGCGGGCAAAAGGTAAGGTCGATCTGCATAATGTTCCGGGACGGGGGCTGTGCGTACAGATCATGCTGCCTCTTGAACCTGGAGTGAGTTGATTCGAGGGATAGGGGACTTGCGGAGTCACGATTGATGGCACATGTCACAGCGATAACTGCGATCCGAGAGTTGTGATGTTCATCGAGACTGAAGACACCCCCAATCCCGCAACCCTGAAGTTTTTGCCTGGTCGAGCTGTTACCGGCCACCGTGGGACGGCTGATTTTGCTGATGCCAGCGCCGCTGCCGGTCGCTCGCCTCTCGCCGTCGCCCTATTCGATGTGCAGGGGGTTTGTGGCGTCTTCCTTGGCGGTGACTTCATCTCTGTTACCAAAACAGACGAATTCAGCTGGAAT
The DNA here is from genome assembly GCF_900465345.1 of Asaia bogorensis. Classification (GTDB taxonomy): domain Bacteria; phylum Pseudomonadota; class Alphaproteobacteria; order Acetobacterales; family Acetobacteraceae; genus Asaia; species Asaia bogorensis_A. Next base: position 41,262 of record NZ_UEGO01000002.1, read on the forward strand.
ACGCTCAAGCCGCTTCTCCTGGCTGCCATTATCAGCCATTTCGAATCGGGCGAGCCGAGCCTCGAATCAGTAGCCCAGACCGAGGAAGAAGCAATTGCTCCTGAGGACGAAGCTGTCGTTGCACAGATCCGGGAGCTTCTCGATACGCGTGTCCGTCCCGCCGTTGCAGGAGACGGGGGTGATATCGTATTCAGAGGATATCGCGACGGTGTCGTGCGCCTGACGATGCAGGGCGCCTGTGCAGGGTGCCCCTCGTCGCGTGCCACGCTGAAGCATGGTGTGGAAAACATGCTGCGTCACTATGTTCCTGAAGTCGTGGCCGTAGAGCAAGTCGAGGATTGAAGCCGTGAGTGAGAGTCAGCCAGAGTCCCCTAGCCTGGTGTCGCTGGATGGCTCGAGCCCTGATCAGTCTGTTGTAGTTGGCAGTACCCGCCACGATCGCGCACAAGGTGTGGCTGGCGGGAACCGCACGCCGACTTCCATTGATGCTGATGCGCTTGATCAGTTATTTCGTCTTGCGCGAACACCAACCGGATGGTCCAGTCGTCCTGTCGAGCGCGAAACGCTGGTTGCGCTCTATGATCTTGTCAAGCAGGGCCCTACCTCGGGCAATTGCTGCCCGGCACGTTTTGTTTTCCTGACATCCGAAGACATGAAGGAACGTCTGAGGCCAGCATTGTCTGCGGGCAATGTCGAGCGATGTCTTGCTGCGCCGGTGATTGTGCTGGTCTGTCATGACCCTCTGTTCTTCGAACATCTGCCCCGGCTGAGCCGCGAGGAGAACCTGCGCAACTGGTTTGCCGCAGATGTTGGCCTGTCTGAGGAAACCGCGTTTCGTAACGGGTCGCTCCAGGGGGGATACATGATCCTTGCCGCGCGTGCGCTGGGCCTGGATGTCGCGCCATTTTCGGGATTTGACAGTTATACGGTCGATGAGGATTTCCTTTCAGATACGGGCTGGCGGGTCAACTTCATCGCCGGACTGGGCTATGCCGACGCACCGCCTTCAGCCGATCGTGCCATGCGTCTCGCTTTTGACGAAACCTGCCTCGTGCTCTGATGGCGACAGCAGTCGAAATGCGTTGCCTTGTGCTCAATGGCGCGACATTGGGTGCTTCCAGCGCAGGTGATGTGGCAGCGTTCGAGGGGCGTCGTTGTGTTGCCCATGTGGTCCTTCAGGATCTGGGAGCAACAGCGTCTCTCGCAGCACATTGCCGGGATTTTTTCCAGTTGCCCGGGTGGTCTGAAGGTCCCCAGCTTATCATAGCCGTGACGGGACCAGGGTCGTTTACGGGATTGCGGGCGAGTCTGGCGCTGGCCAATGGGCTCGCTCATGGTACTGGTGCGCGGCTTCGCGGTGTCACCACTGGGGCCTGCTTTCGTACCAGGCCAGGGCTGGAATCCGCAATCTGCCTGACACGGGCGCGTCGCGATCGCCTGTTTGCAGAATGGGCTGATGGTAGCTTCTGGGCGGGATCACCAACCGAGGTTCAGACCGGAGGCAACGCACCCCTCGTGGGCAATGGGGTGAGTATGATGACACCCGAAAAGCTCGGAAACAAAGAACTGGGTCCGAACGCTCTTGATATTCACATGATTTTGGCGGCGGGCCTGCAGGCGTCGGACAGTGGCATGCTTGAGCCGCTCTATATTGATGCGCCTGAGGCCAAGCTACCGGCCCGCGGCCTGCGTCCAGCGCCACAGGCATGAAGTCTGAAATTTCGGTTCTCGCATTACATTCTGCTCATGCACAAATCTGCGCTGCTCTGCACCGGGACGCTTTTGCGGAGCCTGAACAATGGAGCGCTGCGGCCTTTGGAGAGTTGCTGAGCACGCCCGGTATTATAGGCTGGATAATGACCGAAAATGCTGCGCCTGCAGGCATTCTGCTGGTGCGTCAGTGCCTTGATGAGGCCGAGATCCTGACAATTGCCGTTGCGCGGACTCATCAACGGAAGGGTCTTGCGCGCAGGATGATGCAAGAAAGCACGGAGCATCTCGTCAAGCGTGGTGCACGTTGTCTTTTTCTGGAAGTATCGGTTCGTAATGTCGCAGCGACTGCGCTTTACGAAGGCCAGGGATTTGTGGATTGCGGGCTGAGACGCTCTTATTATTCTGATGGAAGTGATGCATTGGTCATGCGTTATGATTTACATAACGAGATGCGGTAATCACCTTCATCAGGATTCTGAGCGGCTGTGCATTCGGCTTTCTGTCCCAGCGTTTGAAGCAGGGCGAGCACATTGCGGCGCGTTTCTTCCCCCTTTAGAAATATGGCCAGTGCATCTCCACTCCTTGCCCGGTCCAGCGCCAGACGCACATGGACCGTGGTCATGGGGCATGTCTTATTAGTGATATCAACAATTTGCATCGTCATTGTATTGTTGTCCTTTATCTAATTAATATATTTTCTTGAACTATATGTTTTATTCAGTGTATTCGTTTTTGGTGCATGTATTGGACGGAAGGAAATTTATATGTCAAACGATTCAGATAACTTAATTTTGCAAAAGCTAACAACGCAGATCATTTCTGCCTATGTGGCACATAATGAAGTTTCTGGTCAGGACCTGCCAAATCTCATTCGGATGATTCATCAGACTTTATCCAATGTTGCCAATACAAAGCCCGAAATTGTCAAACCGACACCCGCAGTGCCGCCAAAGAAATCAGTATTTCCGGATTATATCATCTGTCTCGAGGATGGCAAAAAGCTGAAGCTGCTGCGTCGCCATCTCCAGACCGTTTATGACATGACACCCCAGCAGTACCGTGAGCGCTGGGATCTGCCGCCAGAGTATCCCATGGTGGCACCCAACTACGCCAGCCATCGCTCGAATCTCGCGCGCAAGATCGGTCTTGGCCACCGTCGATGAGAAAGGCACCCTTTGTCGGATACTTAACGTTGGCAAAGGGCAGTTTTTTCGGCTACGCCGTATGCCATGGTATCTGAAGCGAAAGCTGACGCGAAGCGAAGCGGGCGGGCTCAGGAAGAGTCGCGCATCGGGCAATTATGTATCGACCGAGGCCTCAAGATGACGGGGCAGCGCCGCGTCATCGCGCGCGTCTTGTCCGAGGCTGAGGATCATCCGGATGTAGAGGAGCTTTATCGTCGCGCCTCGCAACTCGATGCACGGATTTCCATCGCAACAGTCTATCGTACTGTTCGTCTGCTCGAGGAGAAAGGCATTCTCGAGCGTCGTGATTTCGGTGGCGGGCGTGCGCGATATGAGGCCAGCGAGCCAGGGCACCAGCACCATTATCATCTTATTGATGTCGATTCCGGCCATGTCGTCGAATTCGAAGACGAAGACCATGCAGCTTTGATGGAGGCTCTGGCCCGGCGTCTGGGCTTCGATCTGGTATCGCATCGTCTCGAACTTTTCGGTCGCCGTATGCCCCGGAAAGCGGACGGCTCGACAGGTCAGGATTGATGAGCGCCAAACCTTCCCACGCCGACATACTGCGCCTTCTGGTTACGGATGGCGAGAACACACCCTCAGCCGGTCAGACGCTCTCAAGCCTCGATCTGTCCCGGGATTCCTTCCCGGAACTACGGGGAGGGCAGCTTGGCGTGCGTATAGCTGCAACCGACGCTGAGCGCGAAGCCGCACAGGCCTTGCGCTATCGCGTATTTTTTGAGGAAATGGGCGCCCGTGCAGACGAACGCACAGCGCGTCTCAAGCGCGATATCGACGATTTCGACGAGGTGGCAGACCATCTTCTGGTAATTGACCATGCCGTGTCATCTGGCGCCGAAGGTGTGGTGGGGACCTACCGTCTGCTCACGAGTGACAAGGCGGCTCAGCTCGGGCGTTTCTATACCTCAAGTGAATACGACATCTCGACCCTCACCGAGTTTCCGGGTCGTTTGCTTGAGGTGGGTCGCTCCTGTGTAGATCAGCGTTACCGTGGTCGCTCGGCCATGCAATTATTGTGGCGCGGTATTGCTTCCTATATCTTCCTGCATCGCATTGATGTTCTGTTTGGCTGCGCAAGCCTGCCGGGAACAAACCCCGATCTCATGGCAGATGAACTGACCTATCTTTATCACAACCATCTTGCGCCGCCGGCCCTTCGCATCCGCGCCCTGCCGGACCGGTATGTGGATATGCAGCGCAGTGATCCGCATCTGCTTGATCATCGCAAATGCCTGTCAAAGCTGCCACCGCTCATCAAGGGATATCTGCGTCTTGGGGGGTTCATCGGCGATGGAGCTGTGGTGGATGAGCAATTCAATACGACAGATGTGGCGGTCCTCGTCAAAAGCGAGCTTTTGGCTGACAAGTACTATCGTCATTATGAGCGTCGTCTGAGAGACGCTCTCGAATAAGATCTGGAGTAAACTGTGACTTTCCGGCTCTGGAAGTTTTCCCGCCCGCCGAGCCGGCTTCCATTTTCCACCGGGAAAATGATTCTGGCTGATCTCGTCGTCGGCGCACTCGCTTCGCTGGCGCTCCCGCCTCTATACTGCCTGCCGGCGCTTGCCCTGGGCCTTCTCTACCTCTATCGCTGCACCCAGGACGCGGCGAGCAATCGCCAGTTGGCCTTGCATGCCTTCCTCTTCGGGCTCGGTTATCACACGGCCGCCTTGTCATGGCTGACCAATGCCATACTGACCCGGGCACACGAATTCTGGTGGGCCGTACCCATTGCGGCACCGGGCTGTGCGCTCATCCTCGCGCCTTTCATCATGGTGCCCGTATTGCTATGCCGCCTCATGCCCGAAGGCCTATCGCGTATGGTCATGCTGGCGGCACTCTGGACGCTGGCCGACATGGCGCGCGTTTTCATTTTTACGGGTTTCCCCTGGAATCCGACTGGTAGCGTGTTCGAGCTTCCCGGTCTTGTGGGTGATGTCCTCATCCAGCCAGCTTCGATCATAGGCGTGGATGGCCTTACCCTGATTGCCGTTCTGATCGGGTTGCTGGTTTGGCATGGGCAAAAGGCGCGGCTTTGCCTTTTGGGAGCGCTCTGCATGTGGGGTGCATGGGGCATGTATAGCCTGACGCATCCGCGACTTATGCCCGTCAAGAATCCTGTGGTGGCCCTGCTCCAGGGAAATGTGAGCGAACAGGATATCCTCTCGCGTGATGGTGCCATGAAGGCATTCAGGCTTTATCTGCGTCTGACGAATGAAGCCGTGGCGAGGGCCCGAGATCTCGGGGAAGATCGCAGTCTTGTCTATCTATGGCCGGAATCAGGCTTTCCCGGACTTCTCGACGAGGATGAGCCGGCAAGGCGCATGATTGCCCAGGCAGCGGATGGTGCATGGGGGATGATCGGCTCGGACCGGCGCGACGTAAATAACCGGTTTTACAACAGCATCTTCGCTCTCGATGAAAGCGGGCGGATCAGGGCAGTCTATGACAAGTCTACTCTGGTGCCTTTTGGGGAATATCAGCCACGCTTCATACCGTTCAATCTTCTGCCGGATCAGCTCACGCCGGGCAAGGGTCTCACCACATGGTCACTTCCCGCTCTGGGGGCCGTCGGACCGCTGGTTTGCTACGAGATCATATTCTCAGCCCAGGTTGTGGGGGGCAAACGCCCGGACTGGCTGGCTAATATCACCAATGATGCATGGTTCGGGAACAGCGCTGGGCCGCGTCAGCATCTGGCTACAGTCAGAATCCGGGCTGTGGAGGAAGGTCTGCCTGTCGTCCAGTCTGCCAATATGGGCGTGACAGCTGCTTTTGACGGAGCTGGGCACGAATTGTCGCGCCTCCCCTGGGGCCAGGCTGGCAGTCTGGTGGTCGCCCTGCCTTCGCCGCACCAGCCTACGATCTTCTCGCGTTGCGGAAGAACTGTTCCGCTCGGCTTGTGTGCTCTTGCCGTGATGGTGGCTGTTTTTCTTGGGTATCGTCGCAAATAGATAATAAAAAGTTAATCGGCGCCATTAGGTGCTTGTGATTAACCCCCAATATGAGTCCTTACTGCATGAGTAATACCGCGAAAAGCGCTTCGGCGGCTGGTCCAATAGATGCACTCGTCGGCGCACGGATCAGGTTGCGGCGGACATTGCTGGGCATGTCCCAGGAGAAGCTTGGCGCTGCACTTGGGCTGACGTTCCAGCAGGTGCAGAAATACGAGCGTGGGGCAAACAAGGTTGGAGCAAGCCGGCTTTACGAGATGTCACGTGTCCTGAATGTACCAATCGGTTTTTTCTTCGATGATCTGGCGGGCGTGGCGAGCACACATAACGGACGCGGGAACCGGGTAGCCGCTTTTGCTCCCGGGTTTTCCGAGGCACCTTCCTCTTTCAATAATGATGACTCTCAGAGCAGCCTTGCTGCTGATGGCTCGATGCAAGGATCAGCGATGGGCCAGCAGCTTGATATGCTGTCTGCTGAACTCCTGCACGCTTTCCAGAACATCTCGGATGCCAAGGTAAGGCTTCAGCTGGTCAATCTGGTGAAAAGCATGGCATCCTTGGTCTGAGGCGGGACCGCGGATTTTCTGCTGCACCATCACCTACTCCCGACGCAAGACCTTGTCTGTCACGAAAGAGGCCAGTTTACCCGCGGTGAAATCCTTTTTCAGCCTGACCTCGTCATACTCATGCTCAACCCAATGCATAAAGGGGACGCGCCCTTCGGCCTCGGCCTGATAGCGCAGGACAAATGCGTCCAGAATGCCGGTACGCGCCCGGTTGAAATGCCCGAAACGCCAGTGCAACTGGCGCAGTGCCTGAGCAGCTGTCCCACCCTCGAACAGAATGACCAGTGCCGAGGCCAGGCCTGCACGGTCAGCGCCCGATTTGCAGTGCATGAGCATCGGGCGTTCGATCTGCGCATATAACCCGGCAAAGCGCAGGATCCTGTCCCGGTGCGGTGCGCCACGGCTTTCGAAAGCCATGTCGATATGATCGAGGCCCAGTGTCTGCGCGGCCTGCCGTGAGAGGGCATCGGAGCCGCAGCGCCGATGCCCGCGCAGATTAACCAGAGTGCGCAGGCCCAGCTTCCGCTTGAGCCGGGCCAGCCGCGCGGGTGTGGGGTGATTGCAGCGATAGACCTTGCCCGGCACGACGGTAGCGAGATTGGTCCAAGGTAGACGGAAAATGGCATGATCGACGAAGAGACTGTCGATCCACGCCTTGCGTCGGCCTGTGGCAGTTGCCAGCGATCCATCAAACACGAAAAACTCTCCCCCGATTTGCTGTGCGATGCCTGCCGCACCCGACATCATCCGTCAATTGCCGCCAGTGAATGAGGTTGATACAAGATTCGTCATGCGTTCAGCCTCGCTCCTCCTCTCTCTGATGGTTCTTGCCGGCTGCGCGGATAATACATTCGGCCCCCCGAAGCCGGATCTGGCCGTCAATGGTCCACCGGGCCATCCGCCCGGTCAGCCACCCCATCGCGATCGCATGGCTCGCGCCTATGCTTCGCTGCCGGTTGCCATACCGGGCATGGATGGGGCGTCGGGTCCGCCGGTTCTGCCAGGCCTCGCTACCGAGACCGTGACGACCAGTGAGGTCAAACCGCAATATGCCGTGCCCGATGCCGAGGTCTCCTACGGCAAGAGAGGAAATCCATGAGCGACTTCGTCACCGGGCATTATGGTCCTCGCGCCAATGATTATGTCAGCAGCCAGACTCATGCGGCTGGGGAGGATCTGGAGCGTCTCGTCGCCCTGCTGCGTGAAGAGCCCCCCGGTGTGGCCCTCGATCTCGGCTGTGGCGGCGGTCATGTGAGCTATGCCATGGCGCCGTTCTGCGGGCAGGTCGTGGCTTATGACCCGACATTGAGCATGGCTCTTGCCGTCAGGAACGAGGCAGAGCGCCGTGGACTGACCCGGATTCGCCCTGTCGGAGGTTTTGCGGAATCCCTGCCCTTTGCAGAGGGCATTTTTGATGTGGTGGCCAGCCGCTTCAGTGCCCATCACTGGCGCGACCTGCAGGAGGGGCTCAATGAGGCGCGCCGCGTGCTGCGACGGGGCGGTCTGGGGATCTTTATCGACACGGTCGCCCCAGAGGCCCCTATGGCCGATTCCGTGCTGCAGGCGATCGAAACCCTGCGCGATCCCTCGCACATGCGCAATTATCGCGTCTCGGAGTGGAGACGCAGTCTTGAAAGCGCTGGATTTGCGCTGGAGGACTATCAGCCCTTGCGTCTGAAGCTCGACTTCACCTCATGGGTCGCGCGAACCCGGACGCCCGCCTTGCATCAGCAGGCCATCCTGTCGCTTCAGGAGGCGACGGATGCCGGAACCCGACAGCATTTTGCTGTCGAGGCTGATGGAAGCTTTACACTCGATACGGCGCTTTTCACGGTACGTTAAAGCGCGATGCCGGTCATGGCGTGTCAGTCTGACAGGGGGCGGGCTTCTTCCGGCAGCATCACCGGAATGCCGTCGCGCACAGGGTAAGCAAGGCGGGCCCCCTTGCTGACAAGCTCCTGAGCCTCGCGGTCATAGATGAGCGCTTCCTTCGTCACCGGGCAGACAAGCATGGAAAGAAGGCGGGGATCGAGATCCTGAGCCATAGGTGAATCCTTCTGATGGATGGGAGAGGGGGTTGAATGGCCTCGACCCTGCCTTCGTCATTCCTCTTTTAAAGGGGAAGAAGGCAGGATGGCAGCCGCGAGGCGTGGCTCAGGAAAAGAGCAGGGCTGACAGCTTGCGTCGCGCGGGTAAGGTTGCCGGATCGGTATTGCCCCAGGCTTCGAAGAACCGCAGCAATTCGGCGCGCGCTGCGCCGTCATTCCACTCGCGGTCCTGTTTGATGATGGCAAGCAGCGTGTCTGCTGCCTCTGATTTATGACCCGCACCATTCAGGGCTCCAGCCAGACGAAAGCGCAAAGCAAGATCGTCTGGAGAAGCCGCACACTCTGCCCGGAGCCCGTCGAGCGCCGAGGCTGCCTGATGGCTCTCCTTATGCAGGGCCAGGGCCGCGCGTGCGCCTGTCACTGCCGGGTGCTCCGCCAGCTTGGGTGGTACCTGACTCAGGGCTTCGTCCGCACCTTCATCATCACCCAGCGCCGTCAGCGCCCGGATCATGCCGCCCCAGCCCTCGGGGTTTTCCGGCTCGATCTCAAGCAGCGAGGCAAACAGCCCGGCGGCTTCCTCTGCCTGACCCTCCTGCAGGGCAGCCGAGGCCGCGGCAAGGATATCCGCGCTTGGCAGCGTGGCACCGGTCGCCTTGACGATCTGCTCGATAAAGCGGCGCACTTCGCTCTCGGGCTGGGCGCCCTGCAGGATGTCGACAATCTGGCCTTTATAGAAGGCCGCCACGAGCGGGATCGACTGGATGGGCAGGCCGACCTGAGCCAGTTGGGCAGCGAGAGCGGCATTGGCCTCGATATCGACCTTGACCAGCTTGACCCGACCGCCGGCCGCCGTCACGGCTCGCTCGAGCACGGGGGTCAGTTGCTTGCAGGGTCCGCACCAGGGCGCCCAGAAATCCACAAGTACGGGAAGCTGCCGGCTGGCTTCGAGCACCTCAGGCATGAAGCTGCGTTGATCGGCATCGACGATGAGTGCACCCGGTGTGCCGGGAGACGAGGTCACGCCTGCGTCGTTTCCGGGCTGGGGGCGATTCTGCCCAATGATATAGTCCATGGAATCTCTCTGTCCCGATGATGCACGGCTTTTCGCTGGCATCACCTGTTGATCATCATGGCTACAAGATTGTTCTGAAGCGTGCAGGACGCAAGCCCAGGGCTGGGTACGCGGCGGCCTGAGAGGCCACCAAGAAAGAAAAGCAAAAAAAAAGCATGTTTTTTGAAAAACCCTCTTGCGCGCCACGGCCTCAGGCAGTAATTACCCGTCCAACGGAACGCGGGCGTAGCTCAGGGGTAGAGCACAACCTTGCCAAGGTTGGGGTCGTGGGTTCGAATCCCATCGCCCGCTCCAGATTTTCCAAGGAAAATCAGACGGATACGAGGAAGCCGCCGCAAGGCGGCTTTCGTCGTTTTGGGGTGTGGTGTCCACATGGTGTCCACCGCGAGGCTGAATCTGTGATGGCCTTAGCGGAGACACACACTTGTTTTGCGGTCCTGATCGCGCCGTCAATTCGTATCAATCGTTATTGTCGGTGTGCGCGGCTCACATCGGTACTCTGCGCTTATTGCCGTCGAGCAAGGCGCAGACCATCCCTGAAATTCAGGACCAGAAGAGTAAGATTGATAGAGCCGGCCAGAAGTTCGAGCGCCTGTATACTGTAGAATGGCCAACCGAATCGTGATGCCGCCGCGCGGGCGGCCAGAAACAGCGCACACGGTACGAGAACGCAAATCCCGTTGAGGCCGATGATCCGCATACGGCGGAGTTTCACGAGTGCCAGACCACGCGGAGCCCCACTTGTCGCGCGATAGCCCGAAAGCCCCGTTGTGGCGAGACATGGGACCAGGACCAATAATCCCCAGAGGATCGCACGCTTGACTGTGCTGATAATCGAGGCGTCGCCATAGAGTTCTGCGACGACCGAGGCAGTCATGAAACTGCCAATACAAAGGATCGACAGGCTTTCCTGTCACACGATGGAGACGGCGGAGAAGCGTTGGCATGATATGATCCTTGCTTCCTGAAGAGAAGGTCTTTTACATAGCAAGCCATGAAAGAAGATAGCAAGCCATATAAATGGCCGTCCCGAACCGACTCCCTTGGCTATATGGTCAACTGGGCCGCCCGGCTTTTTGCTCGTGAGATGGATGAAGCACTGCGGCCCTTTGGCCTCATGTCCGGTCAGCTACCGGTGATCTTCGCGTTGGCGGACGGCAAGACACGGAGCCAGCGTGAACTGGTGAACCTCGCGGCCGTCGAGCAATCCACGATGGCGAAGACCCTTTCACGAATGGAACGGGACGGGCTGATCGAACGCAAGCCGGATCCGAACGATCGCAGAAGCACGACGATATCGCTATCGCCATTAATGTCTGTCAGGTTGCCGGAGGTTGCGGCAGCCGTGGCGGTCATCAACGCCCGGAGCCATACGCATCTCTCGGAGGAGGAAGGTGAACGACTGCTTGATCTGCTTCACTGGGCGATCAAGGGTCTAGCAGAGAGGCCATGACGCAGATTTCCGATAACCGATGCACGCCTCTTACAATCATGGAAATGCGGCACAACACTCTGGACATCGCACATCAATGGAAATTCCGCGATCGAACTATGATGACGTCATCCGGGTGATGTCTGTCGCTTGGGGTGCCACCATTTGAGCGGTTTCCAACATCGGCGAGTAGTCCCGACTGGTCGATGATCTCCAGAGCGATCAGATGAATCACCTCGCCCTCCTTCTGAAGCCTCCCCTTCACAGCCACCATGCTGGCGGACAGGACCACCGGCCGGAATTTCTCGAAGGTGTCTGCCCAAATGATGACATTCAGCGTCGCCGTCTCGTCCTCCAGCGTCATAAAAACCACGCCTTTTGAAGAACCCGGACGCTGACGCACCAGGACGATTCCGGCTGCCGTCAGCCGCTTGCCATCCCTGGCATTGATTGCGTCCCGGCACGACAGGATGTCATCGCGCCTCAGATCATCCCGCAGAAAGGCAACCGGATGGTCCCGCAGGGTCAGGCCGATACGGTTATAGTCCCGTGCCACCTCGGCGCCGGCCCGCATGGGCTGGAGCAGGACATCCGGTTCCTTTGCTTCCCGGACGATCTCCGCAGCCGCGAACAAGGGCAACGGTTCATCCCGTAGCGCCTTGATCGCCCACAGAGCCTCACGCCGTGCCAGCCCGAACCCCGCACGAAACGCATCCGCCTCGGCCAGGTGGGTCAGGGCAGCGGCCTTCACGCCGGATCGTCGCCACAGATCGTCTATCGACACGAAGGGCCGATTCCCACGGGCCGCCACGATCCGCGCGGCATCCTCATTGGCCAGTCCCTTCACCAGGTTCATCCCGAGCCGCACCGCAAACAGGCCGTTCGCCCGTTCCGGCCCTTCAAGGATGGCCTCCCAGCGTGACCGGTTCACACAGATAGGCCGGACTTCCACCCCATGCGCCTGGGCGTCGCGGACGAGTTGGGCCGGCGCGTAGAAGCCCATCGGCTGGCTGTTCAGCAATGAGGCCAGGAACACGTCCGGATGGCGGCATTTCATCCACGATGACGAATAGGCCAGGATGGCGAATGACGCGGCATGGCTCTCCGGGAAGCCATAGGAGCCGAAGCCCTCAAGCTGCTGGTAGATACGCTCGGCGAATTCCTCCGGATATCCGTTCTCCCTCATGCCTTCGAGCAGGCGGGTCTGGAATTTCGAGACCGTCCCGGTGTTCTTGAAGGTCGCCATCGCACGCCTGAGTTGATCGGCCTCGGCCGCCGTGAACCCGGCACATACCATGGCCACCTGCATGACCTGTTCCTGAAAAAGCGGCACGCCGAGGGTCCGCTTCAGGACTTCCTCCAGTTCCGGGGTCGGGTAATCGGGCTGCTCCAGGCCCTCCCGCCGGCGCAGATACGGATGAACCATATCGCCCTGGATCGGTCCGGGACGGACGATGGCGACCTCGATCACCAGGTCATAATAGGTCCGGGGCTTCAGGCGCGGCAGCATCGACATTTGCGCCCGGCTCTCGATCTGGAACACGCCGATCGTGTCTGCCTTGCGGATCATGGCGTAGGTCCGCGGGTCTTCGGCCGGAATGGTCTGGAGCGTGAAGCGCTGCCCCTTGTGTTCGGCGAGCAGGTCCAGTCCCTTCTTCATGCAGGTCAGCATGCCAAGCGCCAGCACATCAACCTTCATGAATTTCAGCGCGTCGATGTCGTCCTTGTCCCACTCGATGGTCTGGCGATTCTCCATCGCCGCCGGTTCGATCGGCACCAGTTCGTCCAGCCGGTCATGGGTCAGCACGAAGCCGCCCGGATGCTGGGACAGATGACGCGGCACGCCAATCAGGGCACGCGCCAGATCGAGCGTCAGACGGATACGCCGGTCAGTCAGGTCGATTCCGGTCTCGGCGAATTTCTCCGCATCGACCTCGCGCGACCAGCCCCATATCTGTTTCGACAGCAGGGTGATCAGGTCTTCCGGCAGCCCCATCACCTTGCCCACATCACGGAGAGCCCCCTTGGCCCGATACCGGGTGACCACGGCGGTCAGTGCCGCGCGGGTGCGACCGTAATGGTCATAGATCCACTGGATGATTTCCTCGCGACGGGCATGCTCGAAATCCACGTCGATGTCCGGCGGCTCGCCCCGCTCTTCCGAGATGAACCGCTCGAACAGCAATGTCGTCCGCGACGGGTCGATCGCCGTGATGCCCAGCACGAAACAGACAGCGCTATTGGCCGCCGATCCGCGACCCTGGCACAGAATGCCCCGCCGCCTCGACTCGCGAACGATGCTGTTCACCGTCAGGAAGTAGGGCGCGTAGGACATGCGCCCGATCAGCGCCAGTTCATGGCGGAGAATTTCAGCCACGTCCTCGGGGATGCCATCCGTATAGAAGGCTCTCGCACCTTCCCACGTCAGGGCTTCCAGTGCTTCCTGGGGTGTCTGGCCCGGCGTCGTGATTTCATCGGGATATTGATACGCTAGATCGTCGAGGCTGAACCGGCAGCGTTCGACGATCTCCATGCTCCGGTCGATCGCTTCGGGATATCGCGAGAACAGGCGCGCGATTTCCTGGGGCGGCTTGAGATAGCGATCGGCATGACGCTCACGGACGAAGCCAGCCCGGTCTATGGTCGTATTATGCCGAACACAGGTGACGACATCCTGGAGAATGCGGCGGTCATGGATATCGAACAGCACGTCATTGGTGACGACGGTCTTCACCCGGCGCGCATGGGCCATATTCGCCAATTCATAGAGCCGCATCTGATCATTCGGCCGGCGGCGCAGGGTCAGTGCCATATAGGCCCGGTCCCCGAAGGCATCCCGCAGCTTCCGCAGATGCAGGGCGCAGTCCTCGCCGGCGACATCCGGCACCAGCACGGCCTGAAGTCCGTCGCCCCACTCGGCCAGATCGGCCCAGTTCAGCAGGCATTTCCCCTTGCCGGCGCGCGCCTTGCCGATCGACAGCAGCCGACATAAGCGGCCATAGGCGGCGCGGTCCATCGGATAGACCAGGACCGGCGGAAAGTCGGCGAGGTCGAGCCGGCATCCGACCACCAGCCGCATGCCGGTATCTTTCGCGGCGATGTGGGCCTGGACGATGCCGGCCAGTGTGTTGCGGTCGGTGATCCCGATGGCGGAAAGTCCGAGACGTTTGGCCTGGGCAAACAGTTCGGCAGGCGCAGACACGCCCCGCAGGAACGAGAAATAGCTGGTGACCTGAAGCTCGGCATAGCGGGTCATGCGAACAGCCCGTGCATGAACCATCTCTGCGAGCCGGTTTCTCCATGTTCGCCATCACCCTCGCGGAAGACCCAGAATCGGTCGCCGGCCGTGTCCTCGATCCGGAAATAATCCCGCGCGATCGTCAGTTCCGTATCACCCTTCCACCATTCGCCGAAGACGCGCTCAGGCCCGTCGGCGCAGCGCACGCGATGCCGGATACCGCGCCAGATAAAGAAGATCGGCGGCTGGTCCGGCAATTCGGCCATGGCCTGGACAGGTTCCGGCCGGGAAAGCAGCCGGGTCGGTCGTGGCCATCCGACCGGCCAGGTGGCGCCGTCATCCGGAGCCAGTGCCGGCACCCGGCAGACCGACCGCTCGGGAATGTCGCTCTCCACAGGGGCAAACCGGTAGAGCGATTCCCCACCGACGCGATTGGCCAGCGTGTCGATCAGGCCGGAGATGTCGGCTTCTTCCTCTTCGATCAGCGAGGAAACCCGCTGCCTGACCTCCATCGGCTCGGCCAGGACGGCGACCAGTTCCATGCGCTCAATGCCATAGCCCGGATCGATCGTCTCGATCTTCTCGCACAGCAGGCGCGTCAGATGCTTCGCGTCCCTTGCCGGCCGGGCCGTGGCGATCCGGATCGTCTGGGTTTGGCTGTCCAACCGGTGCAACAGGAGGTCGAGCAGCCGTATGCCGTCGCCCCTGGCATCCAGCCCTTCACACAGGACGGGAACCAGCTTGCCGATATAGCGGGCAATGGTCTCGGCCGCGCCGATGGGTTCGGCGAAGTTGCGCGCCACAGAAACCGGATCGACCGGGCGCACGGCCAGGATCGGTTCGGCGATGCGCCCATAAGCCTGGTCCAGACGGCGTTCCAGTTCCGGCCCGAACCGCAAGGTCAGCGGCGCGCGCGGCATGGCGGCCAGCTTGCCGATCCGGGAGATACCCAGCGTCCGCAATCCTTCGATGACGGCAGCCGGAAGCCGCAATGCCTCGATCGGCAGGTTGGAGAGCGTGTCGGGGATGCCTCCGTCGGGCACGATGATGATCCGGCCACGTCCATATCTGGCCAGGGCATGAGCGGCACCCCAGGTTCCGGCGATCGTGACCTTGGCGGTAAAGCCTGAGTCAGCCAGGCGACGGACCACGGCGTCCAGCATCGCCGGCTCGCCACCATGGAGATGATCCGTGCCGGTCGTGTCCATTACGATGCCATCAGGCAGTCCGCCGGATGCGTCCACGGCCACGATCGGCGCGATCCGCCGCTGGAACCAGAGAGCCAGAGCCTCCAGCCCGGCTCGGTCGCCGTCGGGGTCGGCATCCATGATGGTCAGATCGGGATAGAGCGCCTGGGCCTTGGCAACCGGAATGCCGGGCGTCACCCCGATCTTGCGGGCGGCAAGGTCGGCGGACATGACGACGCGACGGCTGCCTTCCCGGCCGGCCAGGGCCAGCGGTGTCTCAGGCGCGGCGTTGCCCAGCTTCTTCCTGATGCGCTCCGTCGGCCACAGAGGCAGGTAGAGCGACACCACACGATTCGATCCTCCCGTTGGCATCGCACCCCTCCACCTCGAAATCCGCGCATTCCCCCGATCGCGCGCGCAGCAATTCCAGCATCCACCGGGGCCGCTCCACGCCGGGCACGGGAAGCGGCGCGGATGGCAGGACAGAGACCCGCCAGCGTGTGGTGCTGGCTGTCGGCTGTCCGAAATCGGCGGCTTCCGTCTGGCGGCGCCATCTCCGGACAGCCAGGCCGATGGTCCCGGTTCCCTCGGCCGCGATCTGCAAGCGCCGCGAGGCCGTCATCGTCAGTCGCCCGACCTCGGCGACCACGGACCCCAGCCCGCCATGTCGCAGACCTTCCTCGAAGCAGGCCAGGGCGTCGTTGTCCGAGGATGCTTCAACGTGGATGACCCGGCGAGCGGCCAGTCCGGCCTGATCGAGAGCCGGCGCGAAGATGTCCTGCCGGGTGACGATCCACAGCACCTTGCCTCTGGTCCGGCCGGCAATCCCTGCGGCGAACAGGGCCGCAGCCGTGGCGTTGAGGGCGTCAGTCCCGCCACCGGCCACCTCATGAAGCGCGCCCAGGACCAGGCCGCCACCCGGTAACCTCGCGTCGATCTCCTTCACGCCGAATGGCAGGACGGCGCGTTTATGGCTTTTGTGTCCTTCGAGCCGGGCAATGGTCGCCTGAAGCGCTTCCAGGGCGGGCTTCTTCCGGGCTGGGCTCCCTTTCGTGGTCATCTCGAATCCGTCCGATGCTGGCGGCGTCAGTAGCTATATGTTCATGGTTTGTTCCTAACGCGCGATAAGAGTCAAGGCACGATTACCGGAGGTGTGACACAGTGCAGGGAATAGCTGAGGCCCAGCTATGTCTCTGATATCTGTAAAGCTTTGAGTCTCAGGGATTTTTTCTGGCCGACGACGGAAGGACGGCACCGATGTGCAACCTCTACTCCGTAATGACGAACCAGGAGGCGATCAGGATGATCGCCAGGGTCATGATCGATCATATCGGCAACCTGCAACCGTTGCCCGAGGTGTGGCCGAATACAATGGCCCCAATCATCCGCAATGCCGAGGGCGGCAGGGAACTGGTCATGGCCCGCTGGGGAATGCCGACGCCACCCGGCATGCTCAAGGGCAGGAAGGTGGATCGGGGCATAACCAATATCCGGCATATGGAATCGTCCTGGTGGCGGCGATGGGAAGGCGTGGAACATCGCTGCCTGGTGCCGCTGACGGCGTTTGCCGAGCCCGAACATCTGCCCGAAGGTGGAAGTCGTCAGGTCTGGTTCGCCAGAGCGGATGGCGAGCCGCTGGCCTTCTTCGCCGGTCTGTGGTGCCGGTGGACGTCGGTCAGGAAACTGGCTGACGGCGAGACGACAAATAACCTGTATGGATTCCTGACCACTGAAGCCAACCGGGAGGTCGGTGCTATTCATCCTTGGGCCATGCCAGTTATCCTGACGCAGCAGGAAGATATGGATCTGTGGATGACAGCGCCGGCACCTGAGGCCTTGCAGGTGCAGCAGGCATTGCCGGACGGAGCGCTAATAGCGATTGCTCCACCCACGGGGGTTGCTTGATGGCGCCTCTACGAGGCGCGCTATGCGCCGCCGATCCACCGCCCCGTAATGGTCGGACGTGTGGAACGCACTGACCAGAAATTCCTGAATGTCAGCACCAGCGTGGGTGATTTCCTAAGCCGCGCGGTCATCGGCGCCACCGGCACATGGTCTGCGCCCTTCATCCCCGATTATCCGGGCCGCGAATTGTTTGCCAGAACGCAAATCCACTCCTCCCATTCCGACCCGCGCTCTCCGCATTTGCGCCGCTCGACGTGATCGAGCCGGACGGGCTGATCCGCGTTAACGGGCAGCAGGTTGAACTGCCCCGGAGCTTTTGGGGCCGTTTACACCCTGCCCGGGCCGAGCCGGGGCTGGTACAGCCAGCGCCCGGTTATTTGTCGTGGGGCGTTATGGTGCCTATGACCAGTCCGGGCGTCAGTATCTGTGGCAACACCACTGCCGCGCCATGTGCGGGCACAAACAGGTAGAATGGCACGCCATCGCGCCCATGTTTGCGCAAAAACGCGGTTATGGCGGGGTTGCGCTGTGTCCAGTCCCCCCGGAGCGTTATTACGCCATAGCGTGCCATGGCTGCCTGTGTCGCCTGTGTGTTGAGCGCCATGCGCTCATTGACAAGGCAGGTGATGCACCATGCCGCCGTCATGTCCACAAACACGGGTTTGCCCGCATTGTGCAGGGCGCGCAGTCGCTCCTCGGAAAAAGCCTCCGTGCCGGAGGGGAGGGCTGAAAGGCCCGGACCCGAGGCGGAGGGCGGGTTGGCGCCAGCCTGCGGCGCCTGCTCTAGCAGGGCGGGCAGCAGCGCCATGGCCGCCAAAAGCCCCAGCAGGGCCACGCCATACAGGGCCGTGCAGTCCCGGTCATGGCCCGCATGGAGCTGGCGCCTTTGGGTAATGCCGTAAACCCATGCCGCAAAGGCCAGGAACACCATGCCCGATGATACAAGCAAAACCGTTGTGGCCCCACCCTCCACCGCTGCGACCCACAGCAGCCACACGCAGGTGCCCAGTAACGGAAAAGCCAGAAACTGGCGCAGGTAGTCCATCCATGCGCCGGGGCGGGGCAGGCTTTTGGCCAGCGCGGGGCAAAAGGCCAGCAGCACGTAAGGGGCGGCAAGCCCGATGCCAAGTGCTGCGAAAATGACCAGTCCGGTTGCCGGGGGACCGGCCAGCGCCCCGGCAATGGCCACCCCCATGAACGGCGCGGTGCAGGGCGAGGCCACGGCCACGGCCAGCAGCCCGGTCAGCAGGTCATGCACCAGCCCGTGCCGGGGGGAGGAGGATAGGGCGAAGGCGGGCGGCAGGAAGACAAACACCCCCAGCAGGTTAAGCGCCATGGCGAAGATCAGCCATGTGATCATGCCCACGAACATCGTGGACTGGAACTGGAACCCCCAGCCAGTGGCGGCCCCGCCCAGGCGCAGCGCCATGACCAGCGCGCCAAGGGCGGTAAAGCCCAGAATAACCCCTGCGGCATAGCTGATGGCGCTTTGCTTTTGGTGCAGGCGCTCACTCTGGCCCATGCGGGCGACGGCCAGCGCCTTCATGGCCAGAATGGGAAAAACACAGGGCATCAGGTTCAGCACCAGCCCACCCAGGAACCCCAGTACAACAAGGCGGAACAGGCCAGACGCACTTTCCCCCCGCCATGGGGCGGCCCCGGCACGCCATTGCCGAGCGCTGCCAGATGGCCCGCCATCGGCTGCTCCCCTGCCGGATAGTCCCCTGCCGGGTCTGGGCTGGTCGCCCCCATGGCGGTTCCCGTTGCGGTCCCCGCTGTGGTCCCTCCTGTGGCGGTTCCAGCGGCGGCTTCGGCAGCGGTCCCGGAGGTGGTTCCTGTGTTGGGCTCGGTGGCAGGCCGGGCCGATGGCGCAATGGAGGGCTCACTGGCCATTGGGGGGGGCAGCGGGGTGGCCCGCACGCTCAGCGCGCGCTCCGTCCCATCGGGGGCCTTGAGCACCAGAATACCCGACAACGGCTTTGCAGGCGTAAAGTCAGCCGTGGGGTCAAGGCGCAGGGCAAGGCCCTCGGGGCCAAAGAGCAGGGCTTGCGGTGCGGCTTCCCCAATCCGCCCGCGCTCTTGCGGCATGAACCAGGCTTGCGCGACGGACTGGCGGTTCAACTCCCTGCCCTGAGCGCCAAGTACCCCTGTGGGGCTGATGCTCACCGGGTAGGGCGAGGGCACGGGCGTATGCTGCTCCGCCTGTGTAAACAGCCCCACCTGCGCGGACGGGCGAGGCGCGCCCACGGGCAGGGTAAGCGTGAATGTTCCTTCCTCGGGAATACAGCTCTGTGCGCACACCAGCCAGTTGGCGTGGGCGCTAAGGGTTGTCAGCCCTTGCGCGCCCAGGCCGTCGGGCGTTTGCCCCGGCTGGGCCGCCGGTGGACGTCCCGCTGAAGGTTCCACAGGGCGCACCATTGGGAGCACCACTGGCAGCACCACATCGCCCGTATAGGCATAGGACATCAGGGAGGCGTCCCTGATCCGCTGCGGCGTGGGCCAGACAATGGTTTGCGCCTCGCCCCTTAACGCGCCCGTTGCGGTTATGCGCAGGGTCGCGGGGTCTCCCGCATCACCGGGGTTGAGCCAGTATGTGTGCCAGCCGGGCTTGAGCCGCAGGCGCAGGGCCACATGGAGGGACGAGCCGGGGCTGGCGGTATCGGACGCGCTTATCAGGCTGGCCGTGCTGTGCGCGCTGATGGCGGGCGCGCTTTCCGCCCCCCAGGCGGCAGCAAGGGGAGGGAGCCCCGCGCACGCCAGCAGCCCTGCCAGCCCCTTGCCCAGCGCGCCCTGCCATCTCCTGCCCGCGCGGGCGCGGGTGGGGTGAGCTTTCTGGCTAGGTTGGCGCGAGGGAAAAGGGAGAGGGCCGCTCATGAGCGTCAGGCTTTCAACACGGTAGGGGCGGACACACCCAGCATACGCGCAGCCGACGGATGGGGGAACAGGGCAGGCGGTTTCCTAGATGTTTAGTCCCGGGTTTTGATGGTGCATTATTTTCACGAGAGTGGAAGGATGCGCTATGGGCCAGGTTCACCACGGATGCGCCACGACGACAACGGCAGTCCGTCGAGCGATACAGCATAGTCAAGAGAGCCTGAGAGCTCTGGCGGAACGCCACGGGGTCAACCCGAAGACAGTCGCCAAATCGAAGGGACGGCCCGATACAGCGGATCGACGCACTGGCCCGAAGGCTCCTCTTTCGACGGTCCTGTCGATCGAGGAGGAGGGCATCGTCGTGGCGTTCCGCCGCCATACATTATTGCCCCTGGACGACTGCCTTTACGCGCTACAGGCGACGATCCCGCATCTGACGCGCTCTTCATTGCATCGTTGTCTTCAGCGCCATGGAATCAGCCGTCTGCCCGACACCAAGGGCGACAAGCCCAGGCGCTCGAAGTTCAAGACTTATCCGGTCGGCTATTTTCATATCGACATCGCCGAAGTCCGCACCGCAATGGGGCGTCTCATCATCCTGAAAACAGCCGACTTGTATGGCCAGGCTTCCGAGCACCGCGCCGAAACAGAATTTTAAGCTCCCGGGAGCCTACATCACGCGTCTCGACATTGATTAGATGCTATAATGTGAATACTCTCATTAGGTGAACTAATTAATTGACGCGCGAATTAGACTGTTCGAGAGCTTATCCGCCCAAATAATGAGATTCAGCGTCGCGGTCTGTCGACGGTTACCCTGATTAGGACCGGGAGGTGAAATTCAATAAATGTCATATTGGTCGCGATATGTGCTCGCACGTCGTGGGCTTCGATCATTCACGATGCACTCTGTGCGATCGTCTATCCATCCTGTGACGGCTTCCTGCACGACATCGTATTCATGGCTGTTGCAGATTGCATCGGCTTTGAGTTTACAAGAATAGAAAGCAGACCAGTCATTGAATGGTGATTAGACAGTCTCTCCCGATGTCTTTCTTTACGGGTGGCTCTCCTTGTCGGACGACGCCTTGTCATCCCCAATGAGATTGCACGCGGCCACCGGCCGGCGATGATTCGCGTCCCCGTTAATGCAAAGCTCAAACGTATCGTGGCGCACCTGCTGCCCTGCTTTCGTCTTGAGGAAAAACGGAGCGAGTTGTTCAGCGCAATGGCCGCCGTCGCGAACATCCATATAATGCCCTGACCGGATCAAAGGTGAAGCTGGGGCGATGGGAGGAATATCTTGCCATGCGGCAGGGCATCCTGAAACTGAATGCGACCTATCGTTCGCGGCTTTCCAATGATCTGGGTGGCTGCCTGTCGGTGTTGCCTGGGTTCACGACGGAAACGCAGGGAGCGGAATCCGTGCGTCTGATCGATGTTCTGTGGCTTGATCGGGAAAGCCACAGGGTTGTCGCAGCCTTCGAGGTTGAGCATTCAACGACCATCTATTCCGGCATCGTGCGGATGCTGGATCTTGCTCGCGGGTCAGAGGCGCAGGCTTTGGAGGGACTGCTCCTTGTCGCGCCGGATAAGCGGGAAGCCGATGTACGGGAACAACTGTGGCGGCCGGCTTTCAGTAGGATTGCTGACCTGAAAGTCCGGTATCTGCCTTACGGGCGCTTGAGAAGGATCGTAAGGCCATTGAGCGCTTTGGGCAGGGTATAAAACCAATTCAAGCTATATCCCATCTGGCGACTCCTGCATGAAAATCTATGCTCCTGTAATGAACGGGTCTTCGCTTCGTGTGGGTTCCTGTCGCGGATAGGCATACCTTCCGAACGAAATAGGCAATCTGCTTTCACCGAAGTCTCAGGGCATTGAGCCGCAGTGCGTTTGTCACGACGGCCAGGGAGGACAGGGCCATCGCGCCTCCCGCGAACATGGGCGACAGCGTAAGGCCAAAGACAGGATACAGTACGCCTGCGGCAAGTGGGATGCCGATCCCATTGAACAGGAAAGAAAATGCCAGATTCTGCCGGATGTTGCGCATCGTCGCCTGTGCCAGGCGGCGGGCGCGTACCAATCCGGCGAGGCTGCCTTGTGCCAGTGTCATCCCGGCGCTTTCGATTGCGACATCGGTGCCTGTGCCCATGGCGATTCCGATATCGGCGGTGGCCAGGGCCGGCGCGTCGTTGACTCCGTCGCCCGCCATGGCGACACGGGCTCCCTTCTGTTGCATGTCACGAATGATCGCGGCCTTGTCCTCAGGCTTGAGGTCGGCATGTACCTCGTCGATTCCCGCCTGCCGGGCGACGACTTCCGCAGTCCGGGCATTGTCGCCCGTCAGCATCACGATCCGCATGCCGGCTGCGTGCAGTGCCGCGATGGTCTCCTTCGCGTCGGTCTTCAGCGGATCGGCCACGACCAGCAGCCCAGCGGCCTGTCCGTCGACGCCGACGAACATGACGCCCGCGCCCTCCGCCCGGTGGGAATCCGCGACAGGGATCAATGCCGACGCATCGATGCCCTGCTGCCGCATCTGGGCTTGGTTTCCGACGACGACGGCATGGCCGTCGACGGTGCCGGTCACGCCCAGGCCGGTCTGAGACGCGAAATCCCCGACCGGCGCGGCCTGAAGGCCCTGCGCCGTCATCGCGGCGACCAGTGCCTGGGCCAGCGGATGCTCAGATTGTGTTTCCAGTGATGCCGCCAGCCGCAGGACGACGTTGGAATCCCATGCACCTGATGTTTCGGTCGCGATCAGCCGGGGCTTGCCTTCGGTTACGGTGCCGGTCTTGTCGATCACCAGCGTATCGACCGTATCCAGCGCCTGCAGGGCTTCGGCGTTG
Organism: Asaia bogorensis; assembly: GCF_900465345.1. Taxonomy (GTDB): domain Bacteria; phylum Pseudomonadota; class Alphaproteobacteria; order Acetobacterales; family Acetobacteraceae; genus Asaia; species Asaia bogorensis_A. The sequence continues at coordinate 64,311 of NZ_UEGO01000002.1, forward strand.
CGAACCAGCACGCCGGCCCGCGCCCCGCGCCCCATGCCCACCATGATCGACATCGGAGTGGCCAGGCCCAGCGCGCACGGGCAGGCGATCACCAGGACCGCAATGGCGTTCAGCAGTGCGTGTCCGAAGCGCGGTTGCGGACCGACCAGAAGCCAGACGACGAAGGTCAGAAGGGACACAAGCACGACCAGCGGCACGAACCAGCCGGAGACCCGGTCCGCCACCGCCTGGATCGGTGCGCGCGTACGCTGGGCAGCCGCCACCATGCTGACGATCCGGGCCAGCATCGTGTCCGAGCCAACGGCCTCGGCTGTCATCAGCAGGCTGCCGGTGCCGTTGATGGTTCCACCCGTCACCTTGTCACCCGGTCCCTTGGCGACAGGTGCTGGCTCTCCTGTCAGCATGGCTTCGTCCACGCTGGAGCGCCCGTCCATGACGGTGCCGTCCACCGGGATGCTTTCCCCCGGCCGGATGCGGAGCCGATTGCCGGGCACGATCTGGGCCAGCGGTACGTCGTCCTCCCGATCCAGCGCGCCGACCCGGTGTGCGATTTTCGGTGCGAGATCCAGCAGCGCGCGAATGGCGCGACTGGTACGGGCGCGGGCGCGCAGTTCCAGGACTTGCCCGGCCAACACCAGGGCCACGATAACACCGGCGGCTTCGTAATAGACCGGGACCGACCCGTCATGCATGCGGAAGGCAGCAGGGAACAGGCCAGGGGCCACTGTCGCGGCGATGCTATAGAGAAAGCCTGCGCCGACGCCCAGCATAATCAACGTAAACATGTTCAGATGCCGGGTGCGGAGCGACATCCAGCCGCGTTCGAGGAACGGCCAGCCGGCCCACAGCACGATTGGCGCCGTGAGCGCCAACTGAATCCAGTTCGTCAGGCCGCCATCGAGAAATGCCAGCCCTCCCATATCCGCCGCCATGGCGATGATAACGAGCGGGACCGCCAATATGCTCGCCCCCCACAGGCGCTTGCTGAAATCCACGAGTTCCGGGTTAGGCGTGTCGGCGTCGGATGGCTCCTCCGGTTCCAGCGCCATGCCGCAGATGGGGCAGGAGCCGGGGTGATCCTGTCGGATCTGAGGGTGCATCGGGCAGGTCCAGATCACCCCGACCCGTTTGGGCTGAGACTTGATGGGCGTCGTGTCCGCCTTGTGCAGGTAATGACAGGGGTCGGCTTCGAACTTTGTCTGACAGTGCGCGCTGCAGAAATACCAGGTCTGGCCATCATGGTCGGCATGATGCGTCGCCGTCGCGGGGTCGACTGTCATGCCACACACGGGATCCTTGACCGGGCGCGTCTTAACTCCGGTCGCTGCCGGGGTGGGACCCTCTCCATGGAGATGGGACGCGCAAGCTGCTGTATTGTCGTTCGTCATGAGGTCCCCTTGTTTGTGGCCGCCACGCGGCGCCAGACATGCCATAATCGCTTGCGCTCCATGGTATGCCCCTGTAGGGTATAGTGCAATGAGGCAGTCACGGGTAAAGATTTCGCAGGGCCTGAAACGGGTCGAAGGTCAGGTGCGTGGCATCCAGAAAATGGTGGACGAAGACCGCTATTGCGTGGATGTTCTGCTTCAGCTTCGGGCCGCCAAGGCGGCGTTGCATCGGCTCGAGGGGCTTGTTCTGCGCGAACATATCGCGGGCTGCGTCGTGGAGGCGATCGAATCCGGCGATCCGGTGGAACGTCAGGAAAAGATCGGGGAACTGATCGAAACGGTCAGCAAGATGACGGGGTAGATGTGCAAGAAATCGGCGCGACACGGTTGGGACGGTTGCTGGCCTGCCTGCTTCTGCAGGTGGGACTGATGCTGGCGTCCGTCATGCCGGGTCATGCCGCCACGTTGTCTTCTACAGTTGCTTTGGTTACCCAACCGATGGTTGACATGCCAGGGATGCAGATGCCATCCCATACGGATGCGACGACCGCACATTGCAATCATGAACCGTGCCACGACCATCATCCATGTCATCATTGCGGCGATTGCTGCGCCCAGGGTGCCTGCGTCGCCAATTGGCTGATGCCGCCCTCCGTGACCAGGGCGTTTGATTACTCAGGTGTTACGGCACCTTTCGGCCTGTCTCGTTCGGATCGCATCGTCGGTCATGGGTTCGCGCCGGCCCTGCCACCGCCCAGAGAGATGGCCTGATTCTGTTCTGACAGTCTCAGGGCTGGTCATGGACCTATGACCGGCTCCGCCTTCTCTCTTTTGCGGACTATTATTCATGTCAATACGATCCCTTGCGGGACGGAGCGCGATCACGCGCCGCCGTTTCGTCGTCGGGACGGGCCTGTGGGGAGCGGCGCTGGCCCTCCCGCAGGGCAGCGCGAGCGCCTACGCTTCGGTCTATACACCGGCGTCGGGGCGGCCCGACCCGCTGCCTGGTACCCGTTTCGACCTTACGATCGGTTCTGTACCGATCAATATCACCGGTGCGCGCATGCACGCGGTGGGTGTGAACGGCTCCACGCCCGCGCCGATCCTGCGCTGGCGTCAGGATGACACGGTCGAACTGAACGTCACCAACCGGTTGGATGAGCCCAGTTCGATCCACTGGCACGGCCTCCGGGTGCCGGCCCACATGGATGGCGTGCCCGGTCTGAGCTTTGGCGGGATCGCGCCGGGTGACACGTTCACCTATCGCTTCCCGCTGCATCAGAGCGGCACTTACTGGTATCACAGCCATTCCGGCTTCCAGGAGCAGACGGGCCTGTATGGGGCTCTGATCATCGACCCGAGAGACGGTTACGCGCAGCATTTCGACCGCGATTATGTGATGGTATTGTCCGACTGGACCGACGTCGATCCCGAGGACATCGTCTCAAATCTCAAATTCCAGAGCGATTACTACAATTTCCGCCAGCGTACGGTGGGCACGTTCTTCCGTGACGCGCATCGGCAAGGGCTGGGTGCGACGATCCGGGATCGCCTGCAATGGGGTGCCATGAACATGGCACCGACCGACATTCTGGATGTGTCGGGCATCATCTACACCTACCTGATCAACGGCCAGTCTCCCGGGGCAAACTGGACTGGCCTGTTCCGACCGGGCGAGCGCATACGCCTGCGCTTCATCAATGCGTCGGCGATGACGCTGTTCGACGTGCGGGTTCCCGGCCTGACGATGACCGTCGTTCAGGCCGACGGCAATGACGTGGAGCCCATCCCTGTCGATGAATTCCGCATCGGACCTGCAGAAACCTACGATGTGATTGTCGAGCCCACCGCCGATGGACCGTACACGGTCTTTGCGCAGGCCGAGGATCGCACCGGATACGCGCGCGGCACACTCGCCACCCGTCCGGGCCTTGCCGGGCCGGTTCCCCCCATGGACCCGCGCCCGCTGCGCACCATGACCGACATGGGCATGGGGAATATGGACATGAAGGGCGGCATGGCAGGCATGGAGATGGGGAGTCCGCCGGGGAAGCCCGGTGATGCCCCTGCCAGCGGCGGCATGGACATGGATCACATGGATATGAAGCAGGCCAACAGGCCCGGAGCCGCCGCGATGGATATGCCGGGCACGGCGGCTGCGCCGCGGCATAAAACAGAGCTGAAGCCCGGCGTCGCGGTGCAGAGTGTCGCCATGATGCCGATCAACCGGCTGGCGGAGCCGGGCGACGGGCTGGAGAATAATGGTCGCCGCGTTCTGACCTATGCCGATCTGCGGGCCACGATCCCGGGCGCGGACCCACGCCCGCCGTCGCGCGAGATCACCCTGCACCTGACCGGCAGCATGGAACGCTTCATCTGGGGATTTGACGGCAAGAAGTTCTCGGAAGCGGAACCGATTCGTCTGACTTTGGGCGAGCGGGTGCGCTTCGTCCTGATCAACGACACGATGATGGAGCACCCAATCCATCTGCATGGATTGTGGAGCGAACTGGAAAATGGGCAGGGTGACTGCCGACCCTACAAGCACACGATTACCGTCAAGCCGGGTGAGCGGCTGAGTTACCTGGTCACGGCGGACGAACCCGGGCTGTGGGCGTATCACTGCCACCTGCTCTACCACATGGAGGTGGGCATGTTCCGCACGGTGGTGGTGTCGTGATCCGGGGTCTGATAGGTGGCACGGTCCTTGCCGCTGGACTGGCTACCGCGGTACCTGGCACGGGACGCGCCCAGTCAGTCCCGGCACGCCAGAGCGAAGGAACCCAGGAAGCGCAGACCGCCTCGGCTCCCGCGCCCGTGGTCTATGTCAACGGCATCCAGCCGGTCATGGACCATAACATCTATGTGCATGCGCTGCTCGACCAGTTCGAGGCGCGCTTTGGTGCCGATGGCGGGCAGTTCCGTTACGATGGGCAGGCTTGGTTCGGCACCGACTACGACAAGCTCTGGCTGAAATCCGAAGGCACGGTCGGCACAAACGGCAAGTTCGGTGATGGAGATCATGAGGCCCTCTATGATCGTGCCATCTCCCGGTATTTCGATGTCCAGACTGGCGTGCGTCTCGATATTGACAACGGCCCCACACGGGCCTGGGGCGCGATCGGGGTCGAGGGACTGGCGCTATATTTCTTCAATGTGGAGGCCACGGCCTATTTCAGTGACCGAGGCGCTGCGGGGCGTCTGCAAGGTTCCTACGACATTCTGCTGACCAATCGCCTGATCCTCCAACCCCAGGTAGAGATGAACTTCTATTCCGCGTCCGATCGTGCGCGCGGGGTCGGAACCGGGCTGTCCGATATCGATACGGGATTGCGGCTTCGCTACGAATGGCATCGGAAATTCGCGCCTTATATCGGCGTGAGTTACTCCGGCACGTTCGGTCAGGCCGCCGACATGGCGCGTTCAAGGAATGAGCGTGTCCATGACCTGAATTTCACCTTCGGGATCAGGACGTGGTTCTGACTATTCCTGCCCGATGTGAAATCGTCGCGGGGCGCATTGTGCGCCTTCGCATCCGATAACCAATGATGAGGAAAAGACCAATGCTGACCATTAATTTCAGATCATCGGCCCTTCTGGTAGCACTCCTGGCCACGGTCTCAGTTGCGCATGCCCAGACACCGGTTCCGGCACCAGCCCAGCCGCAGGGCCAGGATATGTCCGGAATGCAGGGTATGTCAGGCATGTCAGGAATGGACCACGACAAGATGAAAATGGACGGCATGCCCGGATCCGGCATGAAGGGGGCAGAGAAAGGCATGAAAATGAAAGGAAAGATGGGGGGATGTATGAAGATGAAGGGCATGGCCATGCCGAACGGTCAGGCAATGGCACCATCGGATAAAAAGATGAAAATGGGCTGCGGCGACATGGGCGACGGCATGAAAATGCCGATGGGCCCGCAGAGCATGCCCGACGCGGTTCATCAGCGCTGATCGGTTCCTGATGGAGCGGGGCGGCGTCATAAGCGTCGCCCCTGGACATGCCCAGGGAGGCACGCATGAAAAGATTAGCCTGGAGTCTCGCCGGCATTCTGCTGGTCGGGATCGGCGCGGGAACGGCCGTCGTTTTCGGTGGTCTGTATGATGTAGGCGCCACCTCGCCGCATTGGCGGCTGACCTATCGTGTTCTGGAAACGGCACGCTTCCATTCAATCCGGCATCACGCCGAGGGCATTACCACACCTGTCGATCTTGAGACGCAGGCACGGCTCGTCGGCGGTGCATCGCATTTTTCGACGCATTGCGCCTCCTGTCATTCCGCGCCGGGCGTCGAGGCCGAGGATATGGCGGAGGGGATGTATCCGAAGCCGCCGGTTTTGAATGATGTGGCGCAACGCTATACGCAAGGCGAACTGTTCTGGATCCTCAAGCATGGCATCAAGATGTCGGGCATGCCGTCCTGGGCGGATCATGGTGATGATGATCTCTGGAACATTGTCGCGTTTCTCAAAAAGCTTCCGGGAATGAACAGTTCCGACTACCAGGCGCTGGTCGCCCAGGCAGGAGCAGCTGGCGGACATCATATGCATCACGACATGGATATGCCGATGCCCCGACAATAGATGCCGCTGGGATAATTGATCGAGATCAAGGAAAATATGCCATACCCCTGTAGGGTAATAACCCGTGCCCTGACGACATCCGGAAAGCGGGCCGGTATGGGCTTTGCCGAGGATGATGGCGTGTTGGAGAAACCATGAGGCGTGTCTTTTTGAGCGTGAGTGTCGTGATCATGACGCTGCTCGTCAGCATGTCCGAGGGATTCGCTCAGGCACCGGGTGAGTCTCCCGCCGTTCCGGCCATGTCCAGCGGCACTATGACGGGGCCTACGACAGGCAGCCCGCCACCTTCGCTGGCGCTGCGGCGGGATCAGCCGGAAGACGATGGGCCGATGGCAGCGCCCCGGGATGCCGGTCATGGCGCCGAGTCGTCCGGCGGAATGGAGACGACCACCGCTCGACCCGACTCAAGTATGTCCGACATGGACGGCATGATGTCGATGGGTGGTGACGAGCATGCAAGCCATCACCCTGGCATGGGCGCGGCGGGGAACCCCGGTGCGCCACCATCCGGGCCGGCGGTGCAGGGCGATATGATGAGCCGCATGCTGCCTCAGGCTGGGCAGGCATTGAGTGCGGTTCCCGGAGCAGACAAGGCCGACGCGGGTTGTTGCGGAGCGCGCGGTCGCACGCCGCTTTATACTTTCATGATGACGCATCCGAAGCTGACCGACGCCGAACGTCAGATGCTGGCCGATATTGCGGCACAGAGGCTTCAGGACGGTCTTCGCGAAGTCGGCGCCGCATCGGTCGATGCCGCTCAGTCCCTGTCGTGGGAGACGATGCGTCGATCCAGCCAGCATCTCCATGAAGGCGTTGCGTTGCTCGATAGCGGAATGGCCGCGCGCGCGGCCGCGACCGGCCTCGTGAATCCTCAAATGGTGGCATTCAACTGGTTCACGGCACAGATGGGTCTGCCGACAGTCGCGGCGAGCCAGCAGAACGGCCTGTTTTTCGGATTGACGCCGGCCCACCTGGTGTTCATGACGATCCTGATCCTGGTATCGATCGCTCTGCTGATCTTGCAGGTCCTGCGGTTGCATCGCGTGCAAGAGATTCTCAGGACCACCACGGCATTCGCACCGAAACCAACGGTCCCGCCCACGCCACCATCGTCGACCGGCGGCGGTCCAACACCTCCTGTTCCGCCGCCTCCCCCTGTACCGGGACCAGGCGGTGGAACGGCCACTCCGATCGTCGGCGCACCTCGACACGGCCTCTGGCGTGGCGGTCTGAAAGTGGCCCGGATCATTCGGGAGACACCGGCGATCGTGACGTTCTATCTAGTTCCGGCCGATGGGGGGCGGATTCCCTTTGACTTCAAACCCGGCCAGTTCGTGCAACTCACCATCGAGCCGACGTCTGGCAAGCCCGCGAGCCGGTCCTATACGATCGCATCGTCGCCGGGGCAGGTCGAACATCTCGAACTAACGATCAAACGCGAGGAACATGGGTTGGTCTCGCGCTACCTGCACGACACGGTCAAAGAGGGTGATCTTTTAAAGATCGCGGGTCCATCGGGTATGTTCACCTTTACGGGTGACGAGGCAGACTCGATCGTCCTGCTGTCCGGCGGCGTAGGCATCACACCGATGATGGCGGTCCTGAGATACCTGACCGATATCGTCTGGCCTGGCGAGATCTACTTCGTCTATTCCGCTCATGCCAGCATCGACTATGTGTTTCGCCAGGAAATCGAGTGGCTGGAACGTCGCAATGACAAACTGCACGTTATTGCCACCATGCGGCGGTCGCCGGGGACAGAGTGGTCGGGGCCGGAAGGGCGCATCACGAAGGAACTGCTTCAGCAATCGGTGCCAGATCTCACAAACCGGCGTATCCATGTCTGCGGCCCACCCGGGATGATGGCAAGCATGAGAGCGTTATTGACGGATCTCGCTGTGCCGGAAGCCAATGTTCATAGCGAGGCATTCGGACCAGCCGCGATGAAGGCCGAACCTGCGGTCGGGCCTGTGGCGGCCCCCTCATCCCCGGCCGTTACGCCTGCCGCAACGACCATTACGTTTTCCACTTCAGGGAAATCGGCTCCGTTGCAACTGGATGAAACGGTTCTCGACGCGGCTGATGCGGCAGGTGTCAATATTCCATCCTCCTGTCGATCCGGTATCTGCGGCATGTGTACGACTCACCTGCAGCAAGGTGAGGTGACGATGGCGGTCGAGGATGGGCTCGATCCGGCTGACAAGGCCAAGGGTTTCATCCTGGCCTGTCAGGCGAAGACCACGGGTGGTCCGCTGGTCGTGGAGGCGTGATGCAGGAGCGCAGCGAAATCATTGTCGGCGCCCTGGTCGTCCTGCTGGTGCTGTTCCCGCTGGGCTTTCTGGTGCATGTCGCGCCACGCTTTCCTGGGAGTCTGGCTGGCAGCCTGATTGGCATTTGCGCCGCCATCCTGATGCTGGTGCCGCTGATTTACGTAGCGGGCAAACGCATTCCCGTCGTGCATCGTTATTTCGCGCCGCGTGTCGAGAGCCGAACCCTTCTGTCGGTGCATATCTATGCTGGCGTCCTTGCACCCATTTTGGGCCTGATCCACGCCGCCCATAAATTCGATAGCCCGATGGGGATCTCGCTAACCGGCATCATGCTCGTCCTCGCTATTAGTGGCTATGTCGGGCGCTACATGTTGATCCAGATCGGGCGCGGATTGCGCGGTCGCACCCAGGAACTGGCCCAACTGCGCACGTCTCTGGCAGATGCCGGGGTGGCGCATCTGATGCCCGAGACGCCGGATGTGCCCCATAATATCGTCCAGCGCCTTTTTCTGACCTCGGCCTATCCCGGTACGCGGGGTACATCGGATCGCGAGGCCACGATTGCCTCGGCGCTGGCCGATGTTGAGTATGCGGTCAGGTCGGAGAGGGTGGCGAACGCACTGTTCGGGCGTTGGCGCAAGATTCACGTCATCCTTGTGGTCATCCTCTATTTTCTGCTGATTCTGCATATCTGGTCAGGCCTGTATTACGGGCTGAGGTGGCTATGAAGCCCGCTGTCATACTCTATACGGTCTTTGCGCTTGCGGCTCTGATCGTCGGACTGGTTGTGCCCCTTGCCGTGCATCGTTCCGGCAGTAACGCAGTTCCTGGTTGGGAAGGGTTGGTGAATCCCGGACCGATCTCGAAAGCGCACCAGTTTATCGCGGGCCAGTGCGAGACATGTCACAGGCCTTTCACAGGTGTGGTGACCAATAACTGCGTGACCTGTCATTCTCTGGCGTCGTTCGCCGACAAGCAATCCACCCGGTTTCATGTCGCGGCGACGCAATGTACGTCCTGTCATGTGGAGCACGGTGAGCGGCCACATATGACCGTGATGGATCATAGTGCATTGACGAGGGCGGATTTCTGGTCAGACACCGTTGCGCAACTTCGCTCGGCCGGGCTGGTTGGAGCGTCGCCGATTCCGGGAAGCGCTGCGGCTATTCCGACTGATCATCGACTTGACCGTGATGCCGTTCTCCATCTGAATTGCGCAAGCTGTCACTCCAACGTGGATCCTCATCGCGCCCGCTTTGGTCCTGATTGCGCGAGTTGTCACTCCACCAAGACATGGCTGATCGCCGCGTTCGAACATCCCGCCGATCAGATATCGACGGATTGCAACGCCTGTCACAAGGCGCCGCCCAGCCATTACATGATGCATTTCAAAATGATTTCGCAGCACGTCGCGCATCAGGATGCCCCGGTGGAGCATTGCTATGCCTGCCATACCACCGATGCATGGAACAATATTCGAGGGTATGGATGGTATAAGCACCATTAAATCTTACGAAATTTGCGTCAGAATATCGCCATTTAACGCGCGTGTGTGATGATGAAATCACTAGAAGCGGCGACATTGCCCAAAAAAGATATTGTAAATCAGAAAATATATCGAACGTTACGTATGATTATTTCGCACGTCGTAAACCTTTGAAGAAAGCAGTTGGCTTACTCTGGCCCGAATAGGGTTATTTCCAGGTTACGGCTAGATAGAAAAATTGACATTTCTTCAAAAAAATCTATAATTATTAGGACACTCCTAGAAGGGTTCAGGCTTTACTATATGCTTACCATTGATGATGGCGGAGGAACGTTATGATCGCATACTTGAGGAATTCGTTTAAAATAACGACGTGTATCTCTTTGATCGCTTTGCTTTCTGCATGTGGCACGACGACAGATCGTCGACTCACTGAGGACGAACAAAGTTGCCGGAGCATGGGGCATACTCCGGGAACGGCTGAGTTCAAGAACTGTCTGGCGGATTTAAATGCCAGAAGGTGTGCCACTTCCCGGCAAAAGGGGTGGGGCGAACATCACGATGCATCGCTGGACTGCACAAGATTGCCCTGAATACGCCGTTTATTATGTTGTGAAACATCGTTTGTGTATATCATTATATAATTAATAGGTGTCATGATGTCGCGATCCGGCTTGAGTCAGAAGCGCCGAATGGTGAGGCGTCGTTTTTGTTTGAGACATTCGGTAGCTTTTTCTGTGGATTACGGGTGGTCTAACATATTCTGTCGACGGTGCGGTTCATGTTGGTGTTCTGACTCGGATACAGATCGGACATCGCATCTTTTGTGATGTATACTGCGAGTACACATGTCCAGTTTCGGGGAGCAGATAACACAGGCTGGACGACCGACAAGAGGACGGTTAGCGACTTAATCGGCCTCGGGTTTTTCATGAAAAGTCAGAGGGTGGGAGTGATTTCATGACGGATTCAGGGGTGGGAGAGAGGCTTCCGCCCGTCCGTCACGGAGTGTTCCGCCATGGCGAGCGCCATCCAGAAAATCGCTCTCAATGCGTCCCGTGATATCCCTTTCAACAAACTGGTGCTGTCGCAGTCCAATGTGCGGCGTGTGAAGGCCGGCCTGTCGATCGAGGAACTGGCCCGCGACATCGAACGTCGCGGGCTGCTCCAGAGCCTCAACGTACGCCCTGTTCTGAACGATGATGGGACGGAGACAGGTTCCTACGAGGTGCCGGCTGGCGGCCGTCGCTTCCGCGCGCTCGAACTGCTGGTCAAGCAGAAGAAACTGGCCAAGACTGCCCCGGTGCCCTGTGTCGTGCGCGAGGCCGGATCGGCCATTCTCGCCGAGGATGATTCCCTGGCCGAGAACGTGCAGCGCGTGGCGCTGCATCCGCTGGACCAGTTTCGTGCCTTTCGGGACATGCTGGAGAAGGGCATGTCCGAGGACGAGATCGCCGCCGCGTTCTTCGTCGTGCCCACCGTGGTCAAACAGCGCCTGCGCCTGATGACCGTGTCCGACAAACTGCTCGAGATTTACGAGCAGGACGGCATGAAGCTCGATCAGCTCATGGCGTTTTCCATCAGTGATGACCATGCCCGTCAGGAGCAGGTCTGGGAGATTATCGCCCAGAGCCATAACCGCGAGCCCTATCTGATCCGCCGCATGCTGACGGAAAAAACCGTGCGCGCATCGGATCGCCGCGTGCGCTTCGTCGGGCTGGATGCCTATCTCGCTGCCGGTGGCCATGTCATGCGTGACCTGTTCGAGGCCGATGACGGCGGCTGGCTGCAGGATCCGACCCTCCTCGACCGGCTGGTGATGGACAAATTGGCTGGGGCGGCCGATGACATCCGCGCCGAAGGCTGGAAGTGGGTCGAGACGGCGCTGTCCTTCCCGTGGGGACACACGCGGGGCTTCGCGAGGATTGAAGGCTCGCCGGTTGTGCTCTCGGAAGAAGAAGCCGCCCGTCTAACCGCTCTGCACAGCGAGCAGGAAGCCATCGAGGCGGAATACGCACAGGCCGATGAGTTCCCCGACGACGTCGATACCCGGCTGGGGGAGATCGAACAGGCTATTGAGGCGCTGGAAGAACGCCCTGTGTCCTTCGATCCGGCGGAGGTGGTCCGGGCAGGGGCCTTTATCAGCCTGGATACTGATGCCACGCTGCTGGTCGAACGGGGCTTCGTCCGCCCTGAAGATGTGCCGGCGGAGCCCGAGGACGGCCCGGATACACCCGAGGGTGATGATGACGCGGTCGTCCATCACGGCGCGGGTGATGACGTCGAAGGAACTGGGACGGAAGGCGCCCCCGGCACCGAGCCCGAAGAGGAAGATGGGCTGAAGCCGCTGCCCGACCGCCTGCTGACAGAGTTGACGGCCTGGCGCACGCTGGCCCTGCGTGACGCGTTCGCCGGCAATCCGCACATCGCGTTGACCGAACTGCTCCACACGCTGGTGCGCGATCTCTACTGGCAGGTGTCGGGCGCGGATTGCCTGGAAGCCTATGTCCGGGAAATCCCGCTGCGGGTGCATTCGCCAGACATGCCGGGCAGTGTTCCCGCTCATGAACTTCGCCAGCGCAACGAGGGCTGGAAGCATGATCTTCCCGATGACGAGGATGCACTCTGGCAGTGGCTCGACGGGTTGGATGATACCAGTCGCCTGGCCCTACTGGCGCATTGCCTGTCTTTTGGCGTCAACGCGCTGCATGAATCGTCCCATGGTCCGTCTCTGGCACGTAGCGTCAGGGAGCGCCTGGCGCGAGCCGGCCGGCTGGCGACAGTGCTCCAACTCAATCCGGCCGAAGCGGGATGGCAGCCGACGGTGGAGAACTATCTCGGCCGTGTCACCAAGGCGCGTATCCTCGAAGCCGTACGCGAAGCACGCGGCGATGAGGCAGCGGCCCGCATTGCGCATCTCAAGAAAATGGACATGGCCAGTGAGGCCGAGCAGTTGCTGGACGGCTCCGGCTGGCTGCCCGAAGCATTGCGAACTGCTGGTTTGACCGACGGTCATCAGAAACAGGTCGCTGTTATCCCCATCGAAACCGCCACGAATATCGCGGCCGAATGACGGGCGCCTCGTAATTCATGACTCCGAACCTAACCGGCCCTGGCTTCGGTCAGGGCCGTCCTGCTGATCCAGGGGAAACAGGACATGACCAATCCAGGAAATACGCCTGAACGGGCCGATACCTTCACCGCCTTTTCCGAGCATTATGAGGCCTATCGGAAACGGCAACAGGAATTTGGAGCAGTCAATCGCAAAGCACTGTTTGATTGCCTTGATGCTGCTGGGATCGAAACAGCGGTGGTCACCTTCGATGGTTGCGGAGATAGCGGCCAGATCGAAGATATGGCGGTCACTCCGGAAACCGATAATACGGTTCTGGAAAACTGCATGCCTTACATCTCTGTCGACTGGCAATGTGCCACGTCGAAAACTGATGATTGCAGCGTCAAGGATGTCATTGAGAACGTCTGCTACGACCTGCTTTCCGAAGCGCACGGTGGTTGGGAAAACAATGATGGTGCGTATGGCGAGTTTACCTTTGACGTCGCGGGACGGTCCATCGCCCTGGAGTATAACGAGCGTTACACCGCCGTCGAAAACTACGGCCATGAATGGACGGAGGAAGGGCACCATGGCGCATAGTTATCATCATGCCCTCTCCTCTGTGCGGAAATGGGGCGGTACGGTAGAGGATTACCTGCCGTTGCATACATGGTTCGATGAATCGAAACTGATCACGGCGGACTTCCGGCACCGGGCGCTGCGACACCATGCGGAAGGCATCTTCCTTGCCGAAAAACTGTTCGGTGTCACACTCACGCTTTCGACCGGGCGGGCAGTGCCGACCCGGCTGATCGGCGAACAGCACGTCCGGGAAGATTTCGGGTTTATCCCGAGCTTTGCGGACTGGGTGAAGGAAATCCGACCCTGTCCATGGATGGGACGCGCCAGGCCTCTCGATGTAGAGCATGAAACACCGCACAGTATGAGCTGATGCGGGATTTCGAGAAAGCGGCTTCCGTTATCCGGAAGCCGCTTTTTTCGTGCCGGTCCGGCCGGGAAGGAGTGAGAGGGCGGCTTCGCCTCTGATGCCGAATATCCGGCAAGAGAGGAGAGTCCCCATGTCCGCTTCCATTCTGTCTTCCGCCCGCACGGGCTTCCGGATTGATCCCTCCCGTGGCGAACGCAGCGCCCGCGTATCGTCCGAATGGTTCTCGCGCCCCGATGACGAACGCTATCTGTCGCTGTCCGACCTGCATGCTGCCACGCTGGCGCGGGCAGACCGGGCCACGGCCCGCACGGTGGAAAGCCGCGCCATCCGCGTCGAGGCCTCGCGCGACAATGTCGAGCGTCTGACCCTGACCGTGCCAGGACAGCATGAGCCGATCGCGCCGACGCATTGGTCCTTCGGCCAGATGTGCAGCCTGGTCAGCGCGCCGTCCTCCTATCTGCGCGACCTGCCGGCACCGCTGGCGGCGATCAATCTCCAGCACGGGCTGCTGTCGCACCGCGCCGAACTGGTGAAAACGCTGGAGACCGAAGACGGACGGGTAGAACTGCGCGCCGTGACCGGTCCGGATTATGGCCGCATCTGGGATCACGAATTGGTCGGGGCGGTGCGCAAGATCGCGGGTGACGGCACAGGCGATACCAACTGGAAGGTGCCGGGCGTCATCGACTGGGCCACCATGACCCATAATCCCTACGTCGATATCACCAAGGAAACTACGACGCTGTATGCGTCAGACAGGGACGTGTTCCTGTTCCTCGTGGATGATACGCATCCCATCGAGGCCGGACGCCTGCCCAATGGCGATCCCGATCTCTATTTCCGGGGTTTCTACGCCTGGAATTCGGAAGTCGGCAGCAAGAGCCTAGGCATTGCGTCATTCTATCTGCGCGGGGTGTGTCAAAACAGGATGTTGTGGGGCGTGGAAAATTTCGAACAGATCACCATCCGGCATAGTAAGTTCGCGGCCTCGCGCTTCGTGCATCAGGCGACACCAGCACTACGGAATTTCGCCACTGCCAGCCCGGCCTCGTTCGTCTCCGGCATTCAGGCCTCGCGTCGGGCGCTGGTCGCGAAAACAGATGAAGACCGCGAAAGTTTCCTGCGTCGTCGCGGGTTCTCGAAACCGGAAACCGCAAAGATCATCGAAACCGTGCTGCACGAGGAAGGCCGCAAGCCCGAGAGTGTGTTCGATTTCGTGCAGGGGATTACGGCGCTGGCGCGGACAAAGGCCAACCAGGACACGCGGCTGGATCTGGAAGAGAAGGCCCGCAGGCTGATGGAGCGTGCTTCCTGAAAGCCGCTTTTCTGTCTTTCCGTAAAGACGTTTTTACGAGCCCGGCCACTGCGCCGGGCTTTTTCGTTTCGGGAGTCATTCCGATGGCTGATTTCTTCACGCATTTCTCGTGCGTTCTCGATGTGGGTACGGTGGAAAACGCTGCCAAGGCGCTCGATCTCTACAATGAATTCATGGACGAACTGGCGGCGGAAGACCCGCCATCTGATGGGTTCCGGCTTTCTGTAGAACCGGAATATGGTGGCACCAAGCTTTGGATGCGCGATGAGGTGACTGGCGATCCGCATCAGGTCGTGGAATTCGTGCTACGCTGTGCGCGGGCCTTCCGGCTTCGGGGCCGATGGGGATTCCAGTGGGCCAATAGCTGTTCACGTCCCCGGATCGGCGCCTTCAGCGGCGGTGCGCATCTGCTTGACCTTGGCAGGCGCAAAACGATTTCATGGATGACCACCGATCGCTGGCTGGCGATCGCCCTGGACGGAGGCAATCCCGACACAGGAGGGCAGGGCGATGACCTTGCATGATGCAGGCGATCTCGCCCGTCGTCTGGCGGAGAACGCGGAGGCGGTGTGCCGGCAGTATCTGTCCGCCGGTCGCCGTCACGGCAATTACTGGCTGGTCGGTGACGTGCGCAATACGCCCGGCCGGTCGCTGTTCGTCCGGCTCCACGACACCGCCAACGGCAGGGCGGGAAAATGGACGGACGCTCAGTCGGGTGAGCATGGCGACCTGCTCGACGTGATCCGCGAAAGCCTCGGCCTGGTGGATTTCCGCGACGTGGCCGACGAGGCACGCGCCTTCCTCAGCCTGCCGCATCCTGACCCAGTGCCGCCGTCACAGGACCGACCTGCCCGTGAGCGTGCTTCCGCCAGTTCTTCCGAAGCGGCACGACGGCTCTGGGCCATGTCCGGGCCGATCATAGGCACATCCGTAGACGCGTATCTCCGTAGACGCGACATTACGCTTTTGCACGGAACCGAAGCCCTGCGCTTCCATCCGCGTTGCTTTTACCGCCCGGACGAGGACGGTCTGACCGAGACCTGGCCCGCCATGATCGCCGCTGTCACCGACCTCGACGGCACTCTGACCGGTGTGCATCGCACCTGGCTGGCGGCGGACGGCCGTGGCAAGGCACCGGTCGACCATCCGCGCCGTGCCTTGGGCGGGCTGCTCGGTCATGCCGTGCGCTTCGGGGTGGCATCCGACGTGCTCGCCGCCGGGGAAGGCATCGAGACGGTGCTTTCGCTGCGGCAGGTTCTGCCCGATCTGCCATTGGCCGCCTGCCTGTCTTCGGCACATCTCGCTGCCCTGATCTTTCCGCCGCTGCTACGCCGTCTCTACGTCCTGCGCGACGACGATCCGGCCGGGGATCAGGCGCTGGCGACGCTGCACGCCCGCGCGGGTGACGCCGGGATCGAACTGATCGGCCTGTCGCCACGGCTGGGCGATTTCAATGATGATCTCCGTGCGCTGGGACGCGGCGCGCTGCGGGCGATCCTGCATCCGCAACTCGCGCCAGCGGACGTGGCACGCTTTCTGGAGGCCGCCGATACCTGAGCGGGCCGGAAAGAGGAGTGGGGGGGCCGTCTTCTGTCGGCGGGCCTGTCCTGCCTCCCGTCCGGCAGGTCCGCGCCCCGGCCTTTCAAGTGGGGAGCGGGCGTCAGCCGGGCCGGGCCTTCAATGGCGTGAGCCGGCTATTTTCCGTCGCGCCCTGTGGGGGCGCTTTACATCGCGAGGCAAAATAGCCGGCCCCCTGCCATCCTTCGCTGTGCTGCGGCCGCGCGCCAGCGCGCGGTTCCGGCCCGTCCCTGGTCTGCCGCTGTCCGCCCCCGGAAAGGCCGCGAAGGGCGCAGCCGGAGACCTGGGAGGACAGCCTCATGACCCGCATGACCGACGATTTCGAACCGCCGCACGCCGCTTCATCCACCGCGCATGTGCTGACCGAACTCCAGATGTATGGCTACCGTCCCTTCGCGGACGAGCCGGACCCCAGGCCGCTACCCGAAGCGCAGCGCATCGGGGGTGCTGTGGCCGACATCTTCGACGCCATCGCTGCGACGCTGACCGACACACGGCTGGAAGCCGATCTCGAAGCATTGCTCTGGTCCACCGTGAACATCTTCCACCGCATGGTCGGCCAGGTTGAGCGTGAGCTTGACCGCAACGAGCAGGCGCAGAAACGGAGCCAGCAGGAACAGGATGGCAGCGAGATCCGCTCGGTGGAACTGGAGCGGCTGATCGCCGAAGGGCTGACCCTGATCGAGCGCCGCAACGCCTACGAGATCTTCCGCGACGAGGCGCAGGAGCAGTTCGAGCGCCTGACCCTGAGCGCGTGGCGTCCGAAGGCCGGCTCGCTGGTGTCACGTCGCACCATGACGGCCTCCATGATCGACAGCCGCGATTTCCTCAACGCCCGACGCCGCGCCGAGGGCGAGTTGCTGGTCCCGCCCGGCCCCAAGGTGGTCGTGACCGGGGGCCTGGACTTCGACGACCATATCCTGATCTGGGACCGGCTGGATAAGGTGCGGGCCAAGCATCCCGACATGGTGCTGCTCCACGGTGGCTCGCCCAAAGGTGCTGAGTTCATTGCCTCACGTTGGGCCGATCACCGCGATATCGTGCAGATCGCCTTCAAGCCGGACTGGACCAGGCATGCCAAGGCGGCGCCCTTCCGTCGTAACGATGCGCTGCTCGACACTATGCCGATCGGCGTCATCGTCTTCCCCGGTTCAGGCATCCAGGAAAATCTGGCCGACAAGGCAAAGCGGCTCGGTATCCCGGTCCTGCGGTTCGGAGGCGGCGCGTGAGCGCTCTCTCCTTCCCCGCAAGCCAGCGTCTCAGGCAAGAACCTCAAGACCGTGCTTCTGAATGACGCTCAACAGCTTGAGCGCCATCCCGCTCGGCCGTTTGGCGCCGCTCTCCCACTTCTCGACCGTGCTTTCGCTCGTGTTCAGATACCGCGCGAAGACCGGCTGGCTGACATTGTTCGCCTCGCGGAGACGCTTGATCTCGATCGGCTCGATCGCAGGGGGCACCACCAGATGGCGCGTGTCAAAATCACGCATCGTCGCCTTGTCGAGCGCGCCGACCTTGTGCAGCATTACCGCCCCGGAATGAATGGCCTCGGAAATGTCGCTCCGGAAGCTATTTTTTCTCTTCATCGCCATGGCATATCTCCGTCAGGTCTCGATCCTTCAAAAGCCGTTCGACCTGTTCCCCGGTCAGCACGGCATAGGCTTTGGCGAGGGTCCGGAAGTCTTCCAGTTCATCGCTATCGATATTGTCCCGGTCCTTCTTCGCGAACAGATAGGCGTAGATCCAGTATCGACCGCCTTTCGCAAGAATAATGCTGCGATGCAGGTTCTTGTTCAGGCGCTTCTTGAAGACACCACCACCCAGATCGACGGCCTGACCCTTCATGACCTCCCGGATCGCTTTGCAGAGTTCATCGTCTTTGATGCGAGCTTTCCGGGCCGCCCTGGCGAACCAGGCGGTCTTGAATGCCCGCTGGGATGGCTCGGCATTGGTCATGACCTCCTATGTAGCACCAGGTGCTATGGATCGCAAGGTTCTTCGCAACGCCACCGGATCACGGGGGAAGGCAATAACGCTCGACCTGATTGACCGCAACGTCCGCATACCAGCGATAGATTTCGATGATATCGTCACCGGCGGGACGTAAGCCGCGCGGATTTTCGTTCCGGTCACCGTATCATCTGCGCTATAATGCGGGTTGCGCCGTGGTGGTGGTGGCAGGCGCGACCGTCCGACATTGTCGGTTGCACGGAGACCGCCGCCATGTTCATCCTTGCTCCCTTCCTGCTCGTCGCCGGCATTGGCTTCCTGTGCTGGTTGTTCTTTACCGTGGCAGTCTTCGCCCTGCCCTGCGCCATGGGTCTGATGGCCGGGTTCTGGGCGTATGGTGCGGGTGCTGGTGTTGTCGGCGGGATCATCGTCGGTTTCGTCGCGGGCGCTGCAACCTTCGTTATTGGCCAAATCGCCTTCGCCTTGGTGCCGTGGATGTGGCTCAAGCTGCTGATCGTCCTGCTCTATACGGTGCCCGCCATTATCATGGGCTACAGCACGACACATGGGATCGCCCAGATGCTGATGCCGTCTCCGGCGTGGCAGCTCTTTTTCTCCATCATCGGCGCGATCGCGGTGGGCGTCACCGCTTTCATCCGCTTTACAACCGTGGCCCCACCCGGACCGTCCGGCGGCAATATCGCGCGGGTCTGACACCGCTCTGGCAACCGGCGAGGCAGGACAGGATCGGGGGCTTTCGCATCTGGCCGCCTCGCTGTCAGGAGGGTATGGCAGGAGCGATCGATGAGGCCCTGATTGCAGCATATTGGCTGAAGGTGCTCTTTCCCTGGAGCGTGGACGTCCAGCGCTTCCTGTCAGCATCGGCCGGTGGAATCCCGGAAGGCAGGGCGTGTCCGTGCGAAACGCAGTCCCGGAACGGGGCGTGTGCAGGGTCGGAAGCAGGGCATGACGATGCCTTCCCCTTCCTGGCCGACACTTGCGTGGGGCGCGGGTGGCCATAGTCTCCGTGATGTGTGCTCTGTCGGGCCGCGCACGCATGCCGCCTCTCAAGATGGCTGATCTAGCCGAAGGTCGGCTGCGCCTCGATCGGCCATGGCGCAACAGCGGTCCATAATTTTCTTCCCCTGACGGCTGCGCCGTCATTCCTCGCGAAACAAGAAAATTCCGTCCCGCCGTCCTCCGCTGCGCTTCGGTCCCTACGGGATGCGCCGCCGCTCGCCTCCGTCTGTCCGATCGCCATCGAGGCCGCAATGGTGCGGGCTCGGTAACAGAGATCACGGAGCAGTATCATGGCTACCATCGGCACCTTCAAGAAAGTCGGCAACGGATATAACGGCGAGATCGTCACCCTCTCGCTCCAGACCCCCAACGTCCGCATCGCCCCCGAGACCACGCGCCTGAACGAAAATGCCCCCAGCCACCGCGTCTTCGTCGGCCGGGTCGAGATCGGAGCGGCCTGGTCCCGGCGCTCCAACGAGGGGCGCGACTATCTGAGCCTCAAGCTCGACGATCCGAGCTTCAACGCCCCGATCTTCGCCAACCTCTTCGATGACGAGGACGGCGAGGGCTACAGCCTGATCTGGTCCCGCCCCAACGGCCGCCGCAACGGCGACTGAGGTGCCAGCGATCCCCCGCCCGGCCGGTCCGGGTGGGGCCTTCGCATGACCGATCGCGAACCGGCGGGTGGGCGCACCAGTCGCGCCGCGCCCAATCTGCCAATGTGTGGGCAAGAAAGGGGAACAGGGCTTCCCTCAGCCTTCCCATTGTACCATGCCCGGCGTGAACCGCCTCAAGGACGCGCGGTCCCCCCAATTTTGCCCGGCGCACCCTACGGGCACACCAGACAAAATCGGCTCCCCCGCGCGCCGCTGGGGCGGTCGCCTGCGGCGATCCTTGACCCGATTCACGCGCGCATGAGGCGACGGCCTGTCTTCGAAAAACGAAAGGAGCAGGACGATGACCACGCTACACGACCAGATCCAGATGCTGCGCGCCGAACTGACCAGCTTTCACCTCAGCCGTCGTGAGCGGGCCAAAATCGAGCGTGAACTGAACCAGGTATGCGCGCAATTCGCAGCAAAATGCCACGACGGGGAGGCCTCCGCGTAAGCGGGGGTCTTTTCGTCTGGTCGCCCGTACCGACGGCGGACCCCACTGACGGTCCTATCAGAAGCAGGACGCCGGTGTTTCCTCACTATCCAACTGAAAGAACGATATTGAATCTCCATTATACGACTATTATAGTCGTATTTCTGGTGTGCATGCCCTGCATGTCGGATGTGATCATGGATGATCACTGGCCGACAGGTAAGGGCGGCACGGGCACTCCTGAACTGGACACAGGAACGGCTCGCTGAAAAAGCCCTCGTAGCATTGACCGCGCTCAAGCGCCTTGAATCCGAGCGTGGCCTTGGTGTCCATGAGGGCACGATCGACCAGGTCCGCCGCGCGCTGGAAGCAGCGGGCATCCTGTTCATCGAGTCCGGGCAAGGGCGTGGTGTCATGTTTCTTCACGAGACTTCCGATCCACAGACGCGACAGGATGCGGGCCGTCGCAGACGCGCGCCGTCCTGATCGGCCTGGCCGCGCAGCCTTCCCACTCGGCCCCGCGTTGTTTTTTGCGTCAGCGCGGAACCGTCGAACGGTCGTCATTCCACGAATTTGTTATCGAACCGATCCAACAGCGCTATCACGAGGGATCGTCATGACCCACCCATCCTTCCAGGATCACCCGCCTCTGACGGCGCGTGTGAACGCCTATGACGAGCAGCATCTCGACCTTTATCTCCGCCTCCTGATCGCCGACGAGGAAGGTGCCGACTGGCGCGAAGTCGTTGCGGTGCTGTTCAAAATCGATCCTGTCTGTGAACCCGTGCGCGCCAGGGCTGTTTACGACAACCATCTTGCACGGGCGCGCTGGATGACCAAAGCCGGCTACCGGCATTTGCTGGAGCCGCGCCTGCAATAGCCGGGCTTCGCCGGCCCACGCGCTGGTCCCCCACGGCACTCTCCCCAATAGAAAATCAGGGTCTATGCGCTCGCGGTTCCGATCCGGCTAATTGAGGCTGCCCCCTTGCCGTATGAGGGGCCAGACAGGGAGGTCACCATGCCGACATCCTTCTGGCGTTCACAGGAAATACGCGACCGTATCAGCACTCTGGACCGTTCCGGTTTCGCCGTCGAGTTCCTGCGCCGCAACGCGACGTACCGTCGCGAGTATGCCCGCCTGCAACGACGCATCGCCCGCCGGGCAACGGACGCCGCCGCAGAGCGCGCGGCGTTCGCCGAACGCTGGGGGTTGGGCTTTTGTCCATGCTCCCGATGAACCCGCCCGCCGCGGCCGCATGGTCTGGAGGCCCGAGGTCTCCCCGGCCACGCTGATTCTCACGCCGGCACCCTCGGGTTTCGCGACGGTGACCCCGATCGAACCCGCCATGCTGGGGAATATCCTGGCCCGTCACGACGATGCGGATGGCGGGTGGCTTACGATCGGCGACGCGGTTGGCGATCTCTTTCTTCGGCTTCTGGACCCTTCGGCCTTGCAACGCCCCGCCGTGCTGCTGCCGCTGGACGCTGCCGGCGAGCTTCGTCTCGACGTGGCGTTGCGCTTTTTCCGGCATCTGCGTGGCAGCCGCGTTGCCCTGCTTCCACGCGCGCTCCAGCTCACGCCGCTCCAGCGTGCGCGGCAGATTCAGCTTCTGATCGCCTTCGACATTCAGGAAATTGGTGGCGGCCCACGTGAGGTCGCCATAGCCGCCGGCCGTTCATGGCAGGCGATTTTACCTTCCATCGAGTGGAAGAACACTGCGGCGCGGCGCTTTGCGGATCGCCTGATTCAGGACGCAGAGAACCGGGTAAACGGCGGTTACCTGGATTTCTTACACGGCAAATAGCATCAGCCGTTTTTCGCTCTCCTGCGCTGTTTCCCTCCATTTTTTCGACGCTGGCCTGCGCCCGGCTGCGCACGGTAACTCTTGCGCGCGTCATGGTCCGCCGAAGGTGGACACTGAGTCTGAAAAATCTTCGTCCACCCCCAACGCCTGCTTTCTTCGCCACCGTCATCCCGATCCGCCGCGACTTCGCCGCGACGCTTCAAAACCGGACGGAGGCATATCATGCTCAACAGACCCACGCCCTCACCGGCGCGCTATCTGCGCACCCATGAGGCTGCGCAAATTCTCGGACTTTCGCCGCGCACACTGGAAAAATATCGCTGCCACGGTACAGGACCGACGTTCCGCAAGCTTGGTGGTCGCGTCGTCTATCTGATCGATGACCTCGACGTATGGGCAGCCGCCGGTGCGTGCAAATCCACCTCCGACCCGAATTATGACGCGGCGCGTGCCGCCGGGCATGACCCACGATGAATGCCGCGCCGGGTATTCCGCGTTCCAGGCGCGCAAGCGAACGCAACAGGCTCGACCCGTTCGTGGTCTCCGGCGGGGATGCCAGCCCGCGCGATCAGCGCGACCTGATGGAGCGACCGTTCTTCTCGCTCGCGAAGACAAAGCGCACGGTGCCGATCTTCTATGAAGCCGGTGACGTCCGTGTCGAAGTCTTCGGCATGCCCGACCATGGCATGGCGACGATCTGGGACGCCGATGTGCTGATCTGGGCCGCCAGCCAGATCGTCGAGGCGGAAAATCTTGGTCTTACGACATCGCGCTTCCTGCGCTTCACGCCCTATCAGCTTCTGAGCAGTATCGGGCGTCAGACGGGAGCGCGGGATTATGGGCTACTCAAGGCGGCACTGACCCGGCTCCAGTCCACCGTGGTCGCCACTACGATCCGCAACGGCCAGAACTGGCGCCGTCAGCAGTTCTCCTGGATCACCGAATGGGAGATCTGTGCCAGCCAGACGGGCCGCGCCGCTGGTGTCGAGATCGTCATTCCCGAATGGTTCTATCGCGGCGTGATCGACCGCTCGCTCGTGCTTGCCATCGACCCGGCCTATTTCCGCCTCACCGGCGGCATCGAACGCTGGCTCTATCGCATCGCCCGCAAGCATGCTGGCCGCCAGCGTGCGGGCTGGACCTTCGAGATCGCCCATCTGCATGCGAAATCCGGCAGCCTGGTGCGTGTCTCGGATTTCGCCATCCAGATCCGGCATATCGCCGCCCGCCAGTCGTTGCCCGGCTATCGCCTGGGCATCGAGCGCGACGGCGCGCGCGAATTGCTCCGCATCCTGCCGGCCGACTTATCCACAATTCCTGTGGATAACCATGTGAATGGTATCGGGATTTCACACGCAACCCTTATCGGGACATCACACGCAGGACTATCGGGACTTCGCACGCACGAATCGCAGCTAAGTCTTTGGCCTGAAACGGCGATTCCGGCCCTTAACTTATCTAACTTAGAATCTAACTCTTATGTTGATGGGGCGGGCCGCCTTGCGGATAACGGCCCTGGTCCCTCCGTTTCCGGCCCAAAAGCACGCGGAGACGGGCCATGATCGTGGCCCTCCTCAACCAGAAGGGCGGCGTCGGCAAGACGACGCTGGCGCTGCATCTCGCGGGCCAATGGGCTCGGGAAGGCCGGCGCGTGACGGTCATCGATGCCGACCCGCAGGGCTCGGCGCTGGACTGGTCGGCGCAGCGCGCACGGGAGGGACTGCCCCGCCTGTTCGGCGTGATCGGCCTGGCGCGCGACACGCTGCATCACGAGGCGCCGGAACTGGCTCAGGGGGTGGATCACGTCGTCATCGACGGTCCGCCTCGGGTGGCGGCGCTGCTGCGCTCCGCCCTGCTGGCGGCCGATCTGGTGCTGATCCCGGTGCAGCCTTCGCCGTTCGACGGCTGGGCCTCGGCCGAAATGCTGCGGCTGCTGGCGGAAGCGCGGCTCTTCCGTCCCGGTCTGCTGGCCCGTTTCGTGCTGAACCGCTGCGCCGCGCGCACGGTGATCGCCCGCGAAACCCGGCTGGCGCTGGTGGGGCATGAGCCGGCGGCGCTGGCAGCGCGGATCGGCCAGCGGGTCGCGTTCGCCGACATGGCGCGCACCGGCCGCTTGGTCTGCGACTTGCGCCCGCAGGGGATTGCCGCCCGCGAAATCGCCGCACTGACAGCCGAGATTGGGGGGCTGGTGTCATGACCCTGCTGACCGGCGACAGCGCGCTCCTGATGCCCTGGCACGGCCCCTACGACATGATCCTGGTCGATCCCCCCTATGGCGATACGTCGCTCGCATGGGACCGGCGCATAGCGGATTGGCCCGGCAAGGCGCTCGCTGCCCTGAAACCCAGCGGCTCGCTCTGGGTTTTCGGCTCCCTGCGGAGTTTCCTTGCATCCAACGCGGCATTTCGGAATGCGGGCTGGAAATATGCCCAGGAACTGGTCTGGGAGAAGCAGAACGGTTCCAGCTTCCATGCCGATCGGTTCCGGCGCGTGCATGAACTGATCGTCCAGTTCTATCGCGACGATACGCCCTGGCGCGCCGTCTACAACGTGGTTCCGACCACGTCCGACGCACGGGCACGCACGGTACGACGGAAACACCGGCCGCCCCACATGGGTCGGATCGATGCCGGTCGTTACGTCAGCGAGGACGGTGGCCCGCGCCTGATGCGCTCCGTGATTCCGGTCCGTAATACGCATGGCCGGGCCATCCACCCGACCGAGAAGCCGGTGGCGTTGCTGGAGATCCTGATCCGCACGAGCTGCCCACCGGGTGGCCTGGTGGGCGACTGGTTCGCCGGCTCGGGGGCTGCTGGCGTCGCCTGTCGGCTCGCCGGTCGGCGCTATGTCGGCTGCGAGATCGATCCTGTCATGGCGCAGAAAGCGCGCGACCGTATCGCGTCCGTGCTGCCGCTCGGCGAGGGAATATCGCCATGACAGAGCGTCGCACGCTACCCGGCTTCGCGTCGCGCCCCGCCGACCCGGAACGCTGGGTCAAGGCGCCGGACAAGCCTGCGGCTGCCAACCACTTCACCGCCCGGCTGACCATCGACGTCACGCCGGCGCTGCGCGCCCGCATCAAGGTCGCGGCGTTCCAGCGCGGCATGACCGTCGCCGACATGCTGCGCGCGCTGCTCGCCCGTGAGTTCCCTGACAATCCCGGAGACGTGCCATGAACGGACGATTTTCTACGCCGCCGCATCGCCGCGCGGCGTCGCTGACCCATGTCGAACTGACCTGGATCGAGAAGCGTATCGAGCACTGGTTGCGCTTCGGCCACCGCGTTGACGAACAGATCCTTGATGGTCGCCGCCGCATTTCCAGTTTCGCGCCGGGCAGCATCTTCGCCTTCGTCCGCTGGGCGTCGAACGATCTGGGAGCCACGGTCTCCCGCGTGGACATCGTGCGGGCGGTGGAAGCAGGAAGTCCATTCCAGACTCTGCCATTTGTGCGTCCCGGTGGCGAAATCCTCCTGCGTGTCGATAGCTGGCCGAGGGTCGAGCGCGTGCTTCGGGCGATCGACGCTGTTGACGCGCTGGGCATCGACCCGGCGGATGCCGCGCCCGATTACTGGCGGCATCTCCACCATCGCATCACTGCCGGACATGAGCCCCGCAGCTACACGCGCGAGCAGCACGCAGCCTGGCTCAAGCGGCGGCAGGTGACGTCATGACCCGGCGTGGCTGGTTCTTCGCCACCTATTTCGCGGTGCTCGGTGTGGGCGTTTCGCTGGCCCTGCATCCTATGCCCCGGCTGATCTGGAACGAAACGGCGAGCGTGCCCGTCGGGCTTTATCGGCTGCACACGGACCCTGCGCCGCATGTCGGCGATCTGGCCGCTGTCCGTCTGCCCGAGCGCGAGGCGATGCTGCTGGCGACGCGCGGCTACCTCCCTCTCGGTGTGCCCCTGCTCAAACCTGTAGCGGCCATCGCAGGGCAGTTCGTGTGCCGTACCGGACAACGCATCACCATCGACGGAAAATTCGCTGGCGACGCGCGATCCGTCGATCATCGTGGTCGCCCGCTGCCCGTCTGGCGGGGTT
The DNA here is from genome assembly GCF_900465345.1 of Asaia bogorensis. Classification (GTDB taxonomy): domain Bacteria; phylum Pseudomonadota; class Alphaproteobacteria; order Acetobacterales; family Acetobacteraceae; genus Asaia; species Asaia bogorensis_A. The sequence continues at coordinate 90,840 of NZ_UEGO01000002.1, forward strand.
GCCAACACCTCGATCCCGGCCAGGTCTTCGTCATGAATCCGGCCGAGCCACGCAGTCTCGATGGCCGATATTTTGGCGCGCTGCCCCTCTCCACCGTCATCGGCCGAGCCACTCCGGTCTGGCTTCCATCCGGGAGCGGCCAGGCCGTCGCCTTATCCTCCAATCCATCCGCGAAAGGACACTAAGATGGCACAGATCGGTCTTTTCACCCGCACCAAAACCGGCTTTGCCGGGCGTATTCGCACCCTTACCGTGACGCAGGATCTTATCCTCATTCCGGCCGATTTTTCCGACGCCGAACATGCACCGGATTATCGCATCCATCTCACCGATGCCGACGGTCCGGAGGTCGGCGCAGGCTGGAAACGCACCGGCGAGAGGGCCGGTGAATACGTCGCCGTAGCACTCGACGATCCCGCCTTCACGCAGCCCATCCGGGCCAATCTCTTCCGCACCGCCGACGACCGCGCGGTCTGGGTGCTGAACTGGACGCGCCCGTCAAAGCGCGCCGAAAGAGGAGATTGAGACGATGCGACCCGCGTTCTTCCTCGCTGTCGGCATCACCGCGATCGGCGTATTAGCTGCTGCCGACCAGACACGGGCGGCGTCGGTTTCGACACTCGCCGACACCGATTCTTTTGCTGCCCAAATCGCTGAGGCAGTCCGCCGTTTCGACGTTCCTACCACCTGGATACGGGCGGTGATGCGTGCTGAAAGCGGCGGTGATACCAGTGCGATTTCGTCGAAAGGCGCGCTCGGCCTCATGCAGATCATGCCCGCGACCTGGGCCGACCTGCGTGTCCGCTATGGGCTGGGAAGTGATCCATTCGATGTGCATGACAACATTCTCGCGGGTGCCGCGTATCTGCGCGAGATGCACGATCGCTACGGATCACCGGGGTTTCTCGCAGCCTATAATGCCGGACCGGGACGCTACGAGGACTTCCGCGATCGGCAACGTCCGCTGCCGCCCGAAACCCTCGCCTATGTCGCCGGTCTTCTGCCTCTTCTCGGCCAGAACGGTGACGCAATACCGCTTCCGGCGGCGCGTCCCGATCCCCTGGCCTGGAGACGCGCGCCGATCTTTTTCGCACGCGCGAACGATGCGTCTGCCAACATCACCGCACGCGATCTGTTGCCTATTGCACCGCACTCCGCTGGCCTGTTCGTGACGGTTTCTGACAGGGAGTCGGCACCATGACCATGCCGAATCCGCCTCTCCTTACCGCCCATTCGCAGCCGGTCGCAGGTCAGCGCATAATCGTGGTCCGGCGTGGTCCAGCGTTTCTCATGACGGATCGTAGCAGGGATCAGGGACCGCACTGGGTCTGGGCAAAGGAGAGGCGAGATAAAAGGGCGCACATTGCGCCTCGGTTGGGGTGTTGGTTTTCCAGCGTTTTTTCCTTTCCTACACAATGTTTCTCCCTCTCCGCCAATGTTTGCCGACCCTACTTTTCCTTGTTGCACCTGTCTTTTTCGCACATTGGGGGCGCCAATGGCCCGCGAGAATGATTTCCAGCCCCGTCTGGGCCGCATCCGCTCGCCCCGCGCCCAGCGGCTCAAGCCCTTCGTCGCCCAGGCCCTCGCCTCGGCCCAGCGTGCCGGAGGCGGTGGCTTCCGATCGGGCCGCAGCGGCGGCGGTTCCCGCTCGTCCTTCGGGCGTGGCCGCGTCGCAGCAGCCAGGGCCAATCGTCTGCTGACCAGCCGTGTCCGCCGCGTGACCGTCAAGGCCCGTGTCGTGCGCCACAGCGGGCGCAAGGCGCCGCTCGCCGCCCATCTGCGTTACCTGCGCCGGGAAGGGGTGACGAAGGACGGCGAGAAGGCGCGGCTCTTCGGTCCTGGCATCGACGATGCCGACCCGAAGGCGTTCGCCGAGCGCTGCGAGGATGATCGCCACCATTTCCGTTTCATCATCTCACCCGAGGACGCGCCCGACATGGCCGACCTCAAGGGCTATGCCCGCGAACTGGTCGGGCAGATGGAAAAAGACCTCGGCACGAAGCTGGACTGGGTGGGGGTGGATCACTGGAACACCCAGCATCCCCATGTCCACATCCTCGTGCGGGGCGTAGCCGAGGATGGCAGCGACCTCGTGATCTCCCGCGATTATATCCGGGAGGGCCTGCGCGCCCGTGCCCAGGATCTGGTGACGCAGGAACTCGGGCTACGCAATGACGTCGAAATCCATCGTGCCCTCGAACGCCAGGTCGGCGCCGAGCACTGGACCCAGCTCGACCGGCAACTCGCCCGCGATGCGGGCCGCAACGGCATCATCGACATGGCGCCAGCGCCGGATCGGCAGCCTGATCCGTTCGAGGCCCTGAAGGTCGGGCGCCTGCGCCACCTGGAGGGGCTCGGTCTCGCCCATCAGGTCGGTCAGGGACAATGGATGCTGGATGAATCCGCCGAGGCGACGCTCCGCGAGTTCGGGGAGCGCGGCGACATCATCAAGCGTATCCACCGCTCGCTGACGGAGCGCGGGATCGAGCGGAGCACATCGAGCTACGTCCTGGCGGGTGAAAGCCTCGACGTTCCTGTCGTCGGCAGGCTGGTCGATCGGGGGCTGGACGACGAGCTGAAAGGCACGGCCTACGCCGTCATCGACGGCGTGGATGGCCGCACGCATCATATCCGTTTTCCCGATCTCGACGCGACCGGTGATGGCAGCATGGGGTCGGTCGTGGAGCTTCGCGCCTTCGATGACAGGAAGGGGCAGCGTCGCGTGGCGCTGGCCGTCCGTTCCGACCTGTCGATCGAGGATCAGGTGACGGCGCGCGGGGCTACCTGGCTCGACCGGCAGGCAGTGGCGCGCGACCCTGTTGCATTGGGGCAGGCGGGGTTCGGTGCCGAAGTGCATGAGGCGATGGAGCGGCGGACCGAGCAACTGATTGAGCAGGGTCTTGCCGAACGCCGGACGCAGGGGGTGATCCTGGCGCGCAACCTGATCGGGAAACTCAGGGACCGCGAGCTTCACGAAGTGGGAGAGCGGCTCGCCGCTGAGACGGGCCGGACGTTCAGTCAGTCGGCATCGGGCGAGTATGTCACCGGCACGTATCGGCAACGCATGGCCCTGGCCTCCGGCCGCTATGCGATGATCGATGACGGCCTCCAGTTCCAGCTCGTGCCATGGACGCCGTCGCTGGAGAAGCAGCGGGGCCAGCACGTCTCCGGCGTCGCACGCGACGATGGCGGGATCGACTGGAGCTTCACCCGGAACCGGGGGCTCGGGCTATAGTCGTCGTGGCGATAAGGACAGTTAAATTCCCCTGGATTGAAGATAGACCCGCCGAGGGAAAGGAAGTTGCCGACGCTCGGTTCGTCAGTGGATATAGAGAATGATGAACGACCGACACGGCCAATATGTCGGGAAAGCAGCCAATCGGAAATCGGCAATGACACTGCACAATCCGGCGACAGGAACGGCCCATCGGGCGAAAGGGAATTGACAATATTCTATATATCCACGAGTAAGGATATATGGATACCGAATCGACCCTGTTGGCCCTGAGCGCACTGTCGCAATCCACGCGGTTGGAGATATTCCGCCTGCTGGTGCGCCATGAACCGAACGGGCTGCCGGCCGGAGACGTCGCGCGGCATCTCGATGTCCCGCAGAACACGATCTCGGCCCACCTCGCCACTCTGACCCGTGCCGGCCTGCTGACCTCGCAGCGCCATAGCCGTGTGATTGTCTATCGTGCCTGCCTACCGCGCCTGCGGGAACTGATGCTGTTTCTCGTCAAGGACTGCTGCGGGCAAAGCCCTGAACTTTGTGAGCCACTGGTTGCAGAACTGTCGTCCTGCTGCCCATCCGAGTGAACCCCCCAATGACCGATCGCGTCTTCAATGTGTTGTTTCTGTGTACGGGTAATTCCGCACGTTCGATTTTGGCCGAGAGCATCCTTCGCAAGGATGGTGCTGGCCATTTCAGGGTCTTCTCCGCCGGTAGCCATCCCAAGGGGCAGGTCAATCCTCTCGCCTTGAAAGTGCTGGCGAGCTTCGACTACCCGACCGAGGGACTGCGTTCCAAGCCCTGGGATGAGTTTGCTGTTGCGAACGCTCCCGTTATGGATTTCGTTTTTACCGTCTGCGATGACGCTGCTGGAGAAGTCTGTCCGGTATGGCCGGGGAAACCCATCACGGCCCATTGGGGCATTCCCGATCCGAGTAATGTTTCGGGAACCGATGCCGACCGGGAGCGAGCGTTCGTCTCGGCGTTCAAGGGTCTGAAGAATCGTATTTCCCTGCTTGTCGCATTGCCGCTGGCCAAGCTTGAGACTGCCAGTTTGGTGACGAAATTGCGCGACATTGGCACCGAGCCAACTGGCGTCACAATCTATCATAACCCGAATTGCGGCACATCGCGCAATACGCTTGCCCTGATCCGAAATGCGGGGATCGAGCCAACCATCATCGAATATCTCAAAACACCGCCATCGCGCGCCGAACTGGTCAGTCTGATCACGCGCATGGGGATCTCGGTTCGCGATCTCCTGCGGCGCAAGGGCACGCCCTATGATGAGCTTGGCCTCGATAATCCGGCCCTGAGCGATGACGACCTAATCGACGCCATGATGGCGCATCCAATCCTGATCAACCGGCCCATCGTCGTCACCCCGCTGGGTGCGGCACTCTGCCGTCCGTCCGAGGCAGTTCTGGACATCCTGCCCAACCCGCAGCGAGGCGCTTTCGTCAAAGAAGACGGCGAGAAGATCGTCGATGAATCCGGCAAGCGGATCGTCTGATGCTGGCGCTTCTGATTTTCGTTGTCACGCTCGTTTTTGTCATCTGGCAGCCTCGGGGGCTGGGTATCGGCTGGAGCGCAATGGCAGGTGCCGCCGTGGCCCTGGCGGCTGGTGTGATCCACTGGCACGACATTCCTGTCGTGTGGCACATCGTCTGGGACGCGACCTTCACCTTCATCGCGCTGATCGTCATCTCGCTGTTGCTGGATGAGGCCGGATTCTTCCATTGGGCCGCCCTGCACGTCGTGCGCTGGGGCAAAGGGCGAGGCCGTACGCTGTTCCCGCTGATCGTGGTGCTGGGAGCGGCCATTGCGGCTGTGTTCGCCAATGACGGCGCGGCCCTGCTGCTGACGCCCATCGTCATCGCCATCCTCACGCAGCTTCGCCTCAGTCCTGCTGCGGCGCTGGCCTTTATTATCGCCACTGGCTTCGTCGCGGATACCACCAGCCTGCCGCTCGTCATCTCCAACCTGGTGAACATCGTCAGCGCCAATTTCTTTGGCATTGCGTTCGATCGCTATGCCGCGATCATGGTCCCTGTCGATCTGGTAGCACTTGGTGCAACGCTGGCCGTCTTGTGGCTGTGGTACCGGCGGCAGGTGCCTGCGACCTATCCCGTCGCCGAACTGCCCGCACCTGCCACGGCCATTCGTGACCCCCATGTGTTCCGGGCGGCATTTCCGCTACTGGCCCTCGTACTGGCGGCCTATTTCCTGACCGCGCCGTTTCATATCCCGGTCTGTGTCGTAGCCTGCCTGGCCGCCGGAACCCTGTTGCTCGTCGCCGGGTATGGCCGGGTGATCCCTGTTCGCAAGGTGCTGCGGGGTGCCCCGTGGCAGATCGTGATCTTCTCCCTGGGCATGTATCTGGTGGTCTACGGGCTGCGCAATGCCGGGCTGACTGACTACCTTGCGACCGCACTGGTCTGGCTCGGTCATCAAGGGACGTTCACGGCCACCATCGGCACCGGCTTTCTGGCGGCTGTTCTGTCGTCCATCATGAACAATATGCCGAGTGTGCTGGTCGGGGCGCTGGCGATCCAGCAGGCTCACGACATCACGCCGCTGACACGCGACCTGATGATCTATGCCAACGTCATCGGCTGCGACCTCGGGCCAAAATTCACGCCGATTGGTAGTCTCGCAACACTGCTGTGGCTGCATGTGCTGGCATCCAAGAACCATCGGGTCACATGGGGGCAGTATATGAAAGTTGGACTGGCGATTACGCCGCCCGTCCTGCTGGCAACACTCGCGGCGCTGGCCCTGTGGCTGCCCCTGATCAGCCACCCGTAATACAAGAAAGGACCGATATATATGACCGCTCCTGACCTGCCAGCCCTGCACCCCGAATATCTTGAACGGGTCGATCTCGCGCGGCTCGAACCGCAACCGCGTGTGGACCATCCGCCGCGTATCCTGCTGCTCTACGGCTCTTTGCGTCCCCGATCCTTCAGTCGGTTGCTGGTGCTTGAGGCGGAACGCATCCTGAAGGTGCTGGGGGCCGAGACACGGGTGTTCGACCCGACCGGCCTGCCGATAGCGGATTCCGTGCCTGCCACGCATCCGAAAGTGCAGGAACTGCGGGAACTGTCGATCTGGTCGGAAGGCCAGGTCTGGTGCAGCCCCGAACGGCACGGCAACATAACCGCTGTGTTCAAAAACCAGATCGACTGGTTGCCATAGCACATCAGGAAGCGTCGGCATCGGTAATGCCGATCTGGCCTTAAGGCCAGATCGGCGGCCATGACCAGGCGACATGTCTCCATAGTGATGGTGTCCAGCCACACAGAGGAGACAACCGGCCGTGACCAGATCCGATACTACACCAATGACTGCTGTCCTCGTCGCCATCGATGTCGCCAAATCCCGCAATGAGGTCCTGATCGAAATGCCTGGCAGTCGGCGACGACGGCGTCTGACCGTGGCTAA